>CAUJDF010000041.1 GCA_963169045.1 Myxococcota bacterium | reverse complement strand
GTCGCTGTCGGTGTCGTCCTGGCCGCGGTTGACGACCTTCGGGCAGTTGTCGCAGGCATCGCCCACGCCGTCGCCGTCCTCGTCGGCCTGGTCGGGGTTGGGCACGTCCGGGCAGTTGTCGTCGAGGCCGCAGAGCTCGTCCTCATCGGTGTCGAGGCAGACGCCGCCGAGCGAGCGCTCGAGCGTGAGCATCGCGAACCCGTGGCTCGAGAGGTCGTCCCAGCCGTTGGGGCTGCCGCCGAAGCCATTGCCCCAAGATCCGTCGGCGGGGTTCTGCCACTGCAGCAGCGTGTACGCGAGGTCGAAGTAGCTGCTGCGGGGCTCCTCGGGGAACCCGAGCGCGCCCGGATCGCGATCGCCGAACGCCTCGGCGTAGATCGCGCCGCCGAGGCCATCGTCCTCGGACACGGTGAGCGCCTTCTCGGCGGCCCAGAAGTAGTAGAAGGTCGAGGTCGGCGCGAACGGGCCGATCATGCGGTCGAACAGCCAGTTCTGACGCATCCAGCCGAGCACCTGCTGGGCGCGGGGATCGCCCGCGGGCACCTGCGTCAGCCGATAGCACCACAGCAGCGAGGCGCTCATCGAAGAGCTGGACTGGTTGCCCGGATGATAGGCGCCGCCGCCATCCTGGTTCTGATCGGCCACCAGGAAGTTGATCGTGTTCGGCAGCACCGCCGCCGCGCCCTCGATCACGTTCTCGGCGGCGGACAGACCGGCGACCGCGAACTGCGTCGTCGACAGGTCGCCGGAGTTGTTCGGCGCGTTGTAGTTCCAGCCGCCGTTGTTCTGCGGCGGCTGCATGCCCTGCGCCCGCTGCAGCGAGACGATGCCGTTGGCGATCGCCTGCGTCGCCGTGACCGCCGCCCCCGCCTGATCGGGGCCGCCGGTGGCCACGTACGCCGACAGCGCCATCAGGTTGCCGCCCGTGACGTACACGTACGGCTGCTGATTGGGGTTGGTCATCGACGGCTCGCCGTTGATCATCGCGGCCACGGAGCGCACGACCAGCTGCTGGTCGTTGGGGTCCATGTCCTCGTAACCCTGGGCGCGGCCGAGCCAGCCGACCCCGTCGCGCTTCTCGAGGAACGAGAGGATGCCGAGGAAGTTGTGCTCGGTGCCGCCTCCGCGGCCGGCGCCGCCGAAGTTGCCCGCCCCGCGCTCGCGATTGCGGAGGTTCTGCAGTCCGAGCTCGATGGCCTGGTCCACGGCGCAGGCGAACGGCGTCGCCTGGCATTCCTGAGCCTGGGCCGCCGGACCGGCGGCCAGGATGGCGAGGCCGAGCGCGGCGGCGGCGCGGGTGCTGTTGTTCATCGAAGGACCCCCTGGGGATGGCGAACGCGCGGGCCTGCCGCCGGACGGGCGGCGACAGAGCGCCCGGCAGCGCGGAGACCGGCGCGCGACGGAGCGTCACGCCGATTTTTTGCGCTGCGCGGGCCGTCGACCCCCAGGTGCGGACCCCGAACGACGAAGTCTCACATCGCCCGACCGGCCGGCGCAACGGCGATGCGCAGCCCGGCGGCTCTTGTTGCCGCTTCGCCGCGGAACCTTGTAAGAAGGGACCCTGTCGCGGCGACGAGGCACGGGATGGGAACGACCATGAGAGCATTGGCGTTGGCTGCGATCTGCGCGGCCGCGCCGGCCCCGGCCCAGACGGTGGCGAGATCGGTTCCGGTGCTGCCCAGCAGCAACGGCCACGGGGCGCTGGTCTACGACGTCGCCGCCCGCCAGCTGCGAGAGTTCTGGCCGGCCATCTACAAGACGACCGCGCCCGGGCAGCCCGTCCCCGACCTGCTGTACGACGCGTACGTCGGCGTTCGCCTGGCCGGTCGGGTGACCTGGCTGCGCGACGTGCCCGCCGACGAGGTGGGCTACGAGCCCGGCACCAACATCATCCGCGTCCTACAGCGTCTCGACGGGCGCGCGATCACCACGTGGTGGTGGGCGCCGTGGGCCTGGGAGGCGCCGGCCTTCGCATTCTGGGTCAACGTCCAGGGCGCGGCGCCCGACGACGCAATCGTCAGCCTCGCCAACCTGCAGCTCGGCCGCGAGACAGGTGCCGGCTTCGTCGGCGCCGAGGAGACGCGGCCCGAGCCGGGCGACGCGGTTCGCGAGGCCGGCGAACGCGCGACGGTGCTCCACCTGCCGCTGCGGCCGCCGTCCGGCATCGCCGCGCCGCCCGAGAACCCGTTCCGCCTCGCCCAGGAGGGCCGCGCGTTCCCGCCGCCGCCGATCGAGCTGCGGGTGTCCGACGATGCGGCCGTCGGCTTCCAGTGGGAGGGCGTCGCGGACGGACGCCTCGAGGGCGGCGCCGTCGTGGGCGTGCGTCCCGCCGGCGAGCTGCCCGCGGTCTCGCTCGATCGCGAGCGCCGCGACTGGGCCGACTGGATGGCCGCGCTGCGACTGCCCGCCGAAGACGACCTCACGCGGCAGCAGGCGGCGTTCCTGCGGCAGGGCCAGGTGCGCACGCCGGGGCGTGGGCGGGGCCAGATCCTCGCCAGCCTGCCGCCGGGCATGTGGAACATCTCCTGGGTCCGCGACATGGCCTACTCGGTGGCTGCGCTGGCCCGCGTCGGCGCGCTCGACGAGGCCTGGAACGCCATCGCCTTCCAGCTGAACGCGGATGCCGGCTACTACGAGCAGTACGTCGGGCGGCCGTATCTCATCAGCGTCACCCGGTACTTCGGCGACGGTCGCGAGGAGAGCGACAGCAACGAGCACGGCCCGAACATCGAGTGGGACGACTTCGGTCTGTTCCTCTGGTCGGTGGGGCGCTGGGTCGAGGCCGGGGGAGACGTGGAGCGCCTGCGTCCGGAGTGGCCGCGCATCCGACGCGGCGTGCTCGAGGTGGTGGAGTCGCTCGTCGACCCGGAGCTGGGCCTGCTCGTGCCCGACAGCAGCATCTGGGAGCGGCACTGGGAGGGCGGCAACCTCGACGACGGTCTGCGCCAGCGCTTCGCCTTTTCCACGATCGTGAACGCGGCGGGCCTCTGCCGGGCGGCCGCCGTGGCCGAACGGCTCGGCGAGGACGGCGACCGCTGGCGTGCGCTCGCGTGGCGCTTGCGGGACGCGGTCGAGCGGCACCTCGTCGACGCCGACGGGGTCGTCGCGGCCAGCTACGAGCAGCTGCAACGGGGGAGCGGCTACCTCGACCTGGCGGTGGTCGAGGCGTTCACCCTCGGCCTGCTGCCGGTCGACGGCCGCGAGGCGCGCGCGAGCTGGGCGGCCTTCGATCGGCGCCTGCGCATCGCGCCGGATCGCGGGTTCAAACGCAACGACGATGGCGAGAACCGGCCGAACGGCGACTCCTGGGCGCCGGGGTGGTACGACGAGCAGGAGTGGGTCTTCATCGATCTGCGCACCGAGATCTGGAGGCGCGCGGCGAACCTGCCGGGCGCCGATCTGCTCGCCGACGTCCGGCGCCGTGCCGAGGCCAACTACGGCATCATCCCCGAGCTGCTCGCCCACGGCGACGCGCGCTTCGAGGGGGCCCTGCCGATGATGGGCTTCGGCGCCGGCGCGTGGCTCCTCGCGCTCGCCGACGGCCCGGAGTCATTCTGCGAGCGGCCGGCCGGGTCGCAGCCCGACGCGGGGCCGCCCCCCGACGCCGGCGACGCCTCCGCACCGGACGCTTCAACGCAAGCGCCCGATTCAGCGACGGATTTTGGCCGGCCATCGCCCGACGCGGGCGCGGGCGCCGCCGACGCTTCATCGGGTCTGCCGCCGCCCCAGGACGCGTCGTTCCTGCCGGTCGACGGCGGGGCCGACGCCGCGCGGGCCGAGGACGGCGGCGGTGATTCTGGCTGCGCGGCCGTCGGGAGTCGCGGCGGCTGGCTCGCCGCGCTGGCGCTCCTGGCGTTGCGCCGCCGACGCCGGGGGGAGGCCTGACCTTGGCGCGCGTCGAGCTTGATCGCATCGGCAAGCGGTACGACAACGGCTTCGAGGCGGTCCGGGACGTCACCCTCACCATCGAAGACGGCGAGTTCATCGTGCTGGTCGGTCCCTCGGGCTGCGGCAAGACGACCACCTTGCGCATGATTGCCGGCCTCGAGGACATCACCGCGGGCGAGCTGCGCATCGACGGCCGCCGCGTGAACGCGCTGCCCCCCAAGGACCGCGACATCGCGATGGTGTTCCAGTCGTACGCGCTGTATCCGCACATGTCCGTGTACGACAACATGGCGTTCGGCCTGAAACTGCGTGGGACGCCGAAGGACGAGATTCGCCGGCGAGTCGACGAGGCGGCGCGCATGCTCGATCTGCAAGCGCTCCTCGACCGCAAGCCGAAGCAGCTGTCGGGCGGGCAGCGGCAGCGCGTGGCGATGGGGCGCGCCATCGTGCGGCGAGCGTCGGTCTTCCTCTTCGACGAGCCGCTGTCGAACCTGGACGCGAAGCTGCGCTTGCAGACGCGCATGCAGCTGAACCAGCTGCACCGTCGGCTCGGTGCGACCAGCATCTACGTCACGCACGATCAGGTCGAGGCGATGACGTTGGCGAACCGCATCGTCTTGATGAAGGGCGGGCACGTTCAGCAGATCGGCACGCCGCTGGAGCTGTTCGAGCGACCGACCAACGTATTCGTGGCCACGTTCCTGGGCAGCCCGGCGATGAATGTGCTGCCCGCGCGGCTCGAAGGTGGACAGGCCGTCGGGGACGGCTTCCAGCTGCCCGTCACGGTGCCCCCGGCGGACGCGGGAAGGCCGATCCTGCTGGGCGTGCGGCCGCAGCACATCCGTCTGGGGGCCGGCGGGGTGCCCGCGACGGTGGAGCTGGTGGAGCCGCTCGGGACGGAGACGTACCTGCACTGCAGACTCGGGGAGGGGTCGGTCGTGGCGCGCGTGGACGGCGCGACGTCGGCCCGACCGGGGGAGGCGGTGGCGCTCACCATCGACGCGGGCCACCTGCACCTCTTCGATCCGCAAACGGAATCGCGCGTATGAGGGCGCTCTGGCTGGCGCTCGCGCTGCTGGCGGGCTGCGCCGCCCCGGAGGCGACCGACGGCACCGAGCTCGTCCTCTGGCATGCCTACCGCGGCGCCGAGCGCGACGCGCTCTCGGCGGCGGCCCGCGACTTCGAGGCGCGGACGCCCGACGTGCGCGTGCGGCTCGTCGCCGTGCCCTACGACGCCTTCCCCGACAAGCTGTCGGTCGCCGTTCCGCGCGGACATGGCCCCGATCTCTTCATCTTCGCGCACGACCGGCTCGGCGACTGGGCCGCCTCCGGCCTGCTCGAGCCGGTGGGCTTCTGGGCCGACGAGCCGCTCGTCGATCGCTTCTACCTCGAGACGGTGCAACCCCTCGTCTTCCGTGGCGAGCTGTACGGGTTGCCGCTGGCGTTCAAGACCCTGGCGCTGTTCTACGACAAGACGCTCGTCGAGACGCCGCCGGCGACGACCGACGACCTCGTGGCCACGGCGAAGCGGTTGCGGGCGCAGCGCCCCGACGTCTGGGGCGTCGCGTGGGACGCCGACAGCCTCTACTTCCACGCGCCGTGGCTGCACGGCTTCGGCGGCGCGGTGTACGCCGCGCCGGAGGCCGACGAGCTGGCCCTCACCTCGCCCGAGGCGCAGGCGAGCGCGGCGTTCGTGCGACGGTTGCTGGTCGACGACCGCATCTTTCCCGAGGAGGCGACGCCGGCGCTGATCACGTCGCTGTTCAACCAGCATCGCCTCGCGTTCGTGGTGAACGGACCGTGGTTCCGTGGCGAGCTCGTGGGCAACGACCGCTGGGCGGTGGCGCCGCTGCCGATCGTGAGCGAGACCGGACGACCGGCGGCGCCGTTCCTCGGCACCGAGGCGCTCTACCTCAGCGCCAGGTCGTCCGAAAAACGTAAGGCTTTCGAGCTCATGCGCTTCCTGACGTCCGACGACGCGGCGCGTCGGCGGTTCCGCGAGGGGGGGCAGCTCGTCGCGAACCGCGCGGTCTACGAGGACGCGGCGGTGGCGGCGGATCCCTTCGCGCGCGCGTTCCGCGAGCAGTTGGCCCGCACGGTGTCGCTGAGCAACCGGCCGCACATGCGCGGCGTGTGGACGCCGATGGAGACGGCGCTGTCGAACGCGATCGTGCACGGCGTGCCGCCGGCGACGGCGCTGGGCGAGGCCGTCGACCGCATCCGGCGGGCGGGGCGATAGCGTGCGCGACGAGCGGCCCGGGTTCGTCGCCCCCGTGCTGGCGGTGTTGCTGGCGGTGGTCCTGGGCGGCGCCGCCTTCGACCGCTTTGCGGCGCACGTCACCGGCGAGGTGACGGCGTGGCGGGCCGAGGTGCTGGCCTTGGCGCTCGTCGAAGGGCGTGCGCCCGTCGCGCGTCTCGCGGCCTCCGACGGTCCGGCGGCGCGCGCGTCGCTCGTCGCGCAGGACGGCACCGGCGGCAAGTACGCGTTCCTGCGGCGTTATCGCTACACGGACGCGAGCGAGGCGGAGCGCGTCGGGCGGCGCCTCGACCCCGCCGATGCCGCCGACAAGGCGGTGGCCGACGCGTACGTCGCCGCGCTCACCGCGCCCGCGGTCGTCCCCCTGGCCGATGGCGGCGCGCGCGCGGCGGTGCGGCGCGAGGGCGCGACGGCGGTCGTCGACGCCCGCCCGGTCTCGGTCCCCACGGCGCCCTTCTGGATGGTCCGCGCCGTCGTCGGCGCGCTCGCCCTCGCGGCCTGGTGGCTGTTGCTGCGCCGCACGAAGCCGGGCCGCTGGCAGGCGGTCCTCGGCGCCGGCTTCGCCGCGTCGCTGCTGCTCACCGCGCTCCTCTACTCCCTCGGCGCGGTGGCCTTCGCCGCAGAGGGGGCCGTCGCCGCGACGCGGGCGGCGCTCGACGGACAACCCCTGTCGGCCCCGGCGCTCGCTCGCGGGGGGGGCGTCGCCCTGGCTGCGCTGACGGTCCTGCCGCTCGTGCTCGTAGGCGTCGCCGGGTGGATCAGCCGCAGCCGTCGATCCCCGCACCGGGCCGCCTACACCTACGTCGGACCCGCGCTCGTCGGCCTCGGCGTCCTGGTGCTCGCGCCCTTCCTGTTCGGCCTCGCGCTCGCCTTCACCCGTGCCTCGCAGGGCCACGTGGAGTGGGTCGGCCTCCAGAACTTTGCCCGCATCCTTTCGAGCGAGGGCTACGGCATCACCCACCCGCTCAGCTTCTACTTCACGCTCGTGGTGACCGTCCTGTGGACGGCCATCAACATCGCCCTGCACGCCGGCATCGGCCTGGGCCTGGCGCTCCTGCTCAACCGACCCACGCTGCCCTTCAAGGGCGTCTATCGCATGTTGCTCATCGTGCCCTGGGCCGTGCCCAGCTACATCACGGCGCTGGTGTGGAAGGGCATGTTCAACAAGCAGTACGGACTCGTGAACAACGTGCTCGGCCTTGCGGGTATCGAGCCCATCGGCTGGTTCAGCCAGTTCTGGACCTCGTTCACCGCCAACGTGGTCACGAACACCTGGCTCGGCTTCCCGTTCATGATGGTGGTGTGCCTCGGCGCGCTCCAGAGCATCCCGAAGGAGCTTTACGAGGCCGCCGAGGTCGACGGCGCCAGCAGGTGGCACCGATTCCGGCACATCACGTTGCCGCTGCTACAGCCGGCGCTCCTGCCGGCCATCATCCTGGGCTCGATCTGGACGTTCAACATGTTCAACATCGTGTACCTGGTCAGCGGCGGGCAGCCGGGCAACAGCACGGACATCCTCATCACCGAGGCTTACCGCTGGGCGTTCGAGCAAGGTCAGTACGGCTACGCGGCGGCGTATTCGGTGCTGATCTTCTTGATCCTGCTCTCGTACTCGCTGCTCACGCAGCGGGTCGCGAAGAAGGCAGAGGGGGCCTACGCGTGAAGCGCCAGCTCGGCGTTCATCTGTTCCTGGGCGCGTTCGTCATGCTCACGCTCTTTCCGGTCCTGTGGGTCGTGAAGATGGCGCTGCGGCCTTCGCAGGAGTTCGCGACGTCGCTGAACCCGCTGCCGACCGAGCTCGATCTCGGCAACTTCGCCGACGTCGTGGGCGATCCGCTCTTCGGTCGGCACCTGCTCAACTCGTTCGTCGTGAGCGGCGCGACGACGCTGGTGGGCGTGCTGCTGGCGTGCACGGCGGCTTACGCGTTCAGCCGCTTCCGCTTTCCTGGCCGGCGGGCGGGTCTGGTGGCGTTCCTGGTGACACAGATGTTCCCAGGCACGCTGATGATGATCCCGTTGTACTACCTGCTCGACGCGCTGCACCTGCTGGACGCGGTGGCCGGCCTGGTGCTCGTCTACAGCACCACCGCCATCCCATTTTGCGTCTACATGCTCAAGGGCTACTTCGACACGATCCCGCGGGAGCTCGAAGAGAGCGCGGTCATCGACGGGGCCGGGCAGTTCACCATCTTCTGGCGCATCGTCCTGCCGCTGTCACGTCCCGCCGTCGCCGTCACGGCGCTGTTCAGCTTCATGACCGCGTGGAATGAATACATCCTCGCGGCGACGTTCATGAGCGACGAGCGCGCCTACACGCTCCCCGTGAAGCTGCAGCACTACGTCGGAGACTACACGACCGAGTGGGGGCACTTCGCGGCGGGGGCGATCCTCGTCAGCGTCCCGGTGATGGTCCTCTTCTTCGTGCTCCAGAAGCACCTGGTGGGCGGCCTGACCGCGGGCGGCGTGAAGGGCTGATGGAGCACCTCGAACGTTACTGCGCGCTCGTCGACGACCCCGACGCCTTCCTCGCCGCCGCGCAGCGGCCGCTGCCGCGAGTGGTCTGGGCGAACCCGCTGCGGCAAGACCCCGAGATCACGGGGGAGACGGTGCGCCGGCTCTGCCCGGACGCCGCGCCGCTGGGCTGGTTCCCGAACGCGTGGCGCCTGCCGGGCGACGTGAAGCCGGGCAGCTGGACGGAATACATGCTGGGCCTCGTTCATGGGCAGGAGGAGGCCGCGCTGTGGGCGGCGCCGCTGCTCGGGGCGTCGCCCGGCGAGCGCGTGCTCGATCTGTGCGCCGCGCCCGGCAACAAGGCGGCTCAGATTGCGGTGGCCATGCACGACCGGGGCACGCTGGTGGCCAACGAGCGTCAGTTCGGCCGCCTCGCGCCGCTGCGCCGGACCCTCGAGCGCCTCGGCGTGACCTGCGCGGTCGTCACGCAGGAGGATGGCGGCAGTTTCCCTGGCGAGCCGGGCACCTACGACCGCGTCCTGGCCGACGTGCCGTGCTCCTGCGAGGGCACGAGCCGCAAGTCCGATGGCCGGCGCTGGGCGCAGCCGGAGCGCCACCGCGCTTCGATCGTCCAGGTACAGAAGGCGATCCTGCGGCGCGCGCTGAAGCTCGTGCGACCCGGTGGCACCGTCGTGTATGCGACCTGCACCTACGCGCCCGAGGAGAACGAGGCCGTGCTCGACGCGATCTGGACGGATTACGCCGTCATCGAGCCCGTCACACCGCCGCCCGGGCTCGAGACACGTCCAGGCATCGCCGCCTGGGAGGGGCGCACCTTCCGTCCCGACGTGGTGAATGCCGTGCGCCTCTGGCCCCACCACAACGACACGGGAGGGTTCTTCGTTGCGCGCCTCCGTCGCCTTTGAGCCGGTGCCCGATCAGGCGGCGGTGCTCGCCTGGCTCGAACACCGCTACGGCCTCTCGAGCGCGGTCTTCGCCGGCCACCGGTTCTGGCACCGACCCGGCTCGCCGGCGATCTGGATCGCCGCCGCCGACTGTCTGCCGCCCCCGGGTCTCCGTCTCGAGGCATGCGGTCTGTTGATGTCGCGGGAGCCGCTGCCGCGGGCCAAGCCGACGAGTGTGTTCCTGCAGCGCTTCGCCGCGAGCGCGACGCGCAACGTCGTCGACCTCGACACCGAGGGGACCGGCCGCTTTCTGCGGGGAGAGACTCAGCCGTTGCCGGCGGGGAGCGAAGGGAGGGGATTCTGCGTCGTGCGGGCGGCGGGGCGTGTGCTCGGCTGTGGTCAGGTCACCGACGGCGAGCTGGTGAGCCTGTTGCCCCGCGCGTGGGTGGAGATGCTTACTTGCGCTTGAGCGGGAACTGGTCCTTGCCCATGTGCATGACCATCTTGTCGCCCTTGGCGGTGACGGTCATCTCCTCTTCCTTGCCTTCCTTGCCCTTCGCCGAGAGGACGACCTTGTCGCCCTCGGCCGACTTGACCGTGTAGGAGCCCTCTTCGCTCTTGCCCATCATCGACACCTTGAAGGTGTCCTTGGTGAACTCGAACTCCATCGAGGACATCATGCCCTTGGCCATCTCGAGGGCCATCTTGCGCTGCTCCTCTGGCATCTTCTTGAACTCTTCCATCTCGGAGAGCGCGTCGACGTCGACCGTCCACTTGCCGATGATCTTGTCGGCGCCGCCGCCGCCGGAGCAGGCGAGGAAGAACGAGGTGAGGAGCGCGAAGAGGACGAGACGGATGCTGGCCATGGGAACCCTCGATGCGAAGCCGGACTCACCGGCTGGTTGTGCACCGCGAGCGCAAAGGCGCCCGCGAGCGAACCCGGAGAGCCCGAACCGGCGCTCGGGGTGCTGAGAAACGGGGGGAGCGTAGGCGGGGGAATACCAATCGTCAACTACAAAGTTGCCGTCGGATTGGGCCGAATTCGGGCGCCTTGCGCGCGTTGACAACCCCTTCCGACGCGTTCTAGAAAGCGCCGTTTCCGCTGCCGAGAGTGAGCACCATGAGCTGGGACCATCGTCGCATCCGGCGTACTTTCCTCGACTACTTCGTGAAGAAATCCGGGCTCGAGCATCGCGAGGTGCCGTCGTCTCCGATCATCCCCTGGGACGACCCGACGCTTCTGTTCACGAACGCCGGCATGAATCAGTTCAAGGCCACGCTGCTCGGGCAGGAGAAGCGCGATTACACGCGTGCCTGCTCCGTGCAGAAGTGCATGCGTGTCGGCGGCAAGCACAACGACCTCGATGCCGTCGGCAAGGACGGCCGGCACCTGACCTGGTTCGAGATGCTCGGCAACTGGTCGTTCGGCGACTACTTCAAGCGCCCCACGATCGAGATGGCCTGGGATCTGTCGGTCAACGTGTACGGCCTCGATCCCACTCGCATCTACGCCAGCGTCTACAAGGACGACGACGAGTCCTACGCCCTCTGGCGCGATGTCGTCGGGATGCCCAGCGAGCGCATCCATCGCTTCGGCGACGTCGACCGTGGCGACGAGGAGAACTTCTGGTCGATGGGGCCCACGGGCCCTTGCGGTCCCTGCACCGAGCTCTACTACGACCTCGGCCCCGAGCTCGGCACCGGCCCCGACGCGGTCGTCGGCGGCGCGAGCGATCGCTATCTCGAATTCTGGAACAACGTCTTCATGCAGTACGACCGTGCCGACGACGGCACGCTCACGCCCCTGCCCATGCAGTCGGTCGACACCGGCATGGGCATGGAGCGCATCACGATGATCCTGCAGGGAAAGACGAGCGCCTACGACACCGACCTCTTCCAGCCGATCATCCGTCACGTGGCTTCGGTGGCGAAGGCCGACTTCGCGCACGCCGAACAGAAGGTGCACCTGCAGGTCATCGCCGACCACCTGCGCTCGCTGACCTTCACCCTCACCGAGGGCGGGCAGTTCAGCAACGAGGGCCGCGGCTACGTGCTGCGGCGCATCCTGCGCCGCGCAGTGCGCCACGGTCGTCTGTTGGGCTTCGACGGGCCGTTCATGTGGCGGTTCGTGCCCACCGTCGCCGAGGTCTTCGAGGGTATCTACGAGCTCCCGAAGCACGCGCTCGCGAACGCCGCCGACGCGCTGAAGGAAGAGGAGGCGCGCTTCTTCGCCACGATCGATCGCGGCATGGCGCGCATCGGCGAGATCATCGCCGCCAAGGCGCCGGGTGACCGGGCGATCACGGGCGACGAGGCGTTCCTGCTGCACGACACCTACGGCTTCCCGGTCGACCTGACCGGCATCATCGCCGAGGAGAAGGGCTTTACCGTCGACGAGCATGGCTTCGTCGCCGCGATGAACCAGCAGAAGGAGCGCAGCCGCGCCGCGGGCCGGTTCTACGAGCAGGTGTCGGGCCGCTGGGTCGAGCTGTCGCCGAGCGGCGGCCACGGCTTCGCCGGCTACGGCCTCGCCAGCTTCGACTCCACGGTCGTTCGGTGGCGCCGCGAGGGCGAGAAGGTCGAGATCGTGCTCGATCAGACGCCGTTCTACGCCGAGAGCGGCGGCGAGATCGCCGACCAGGGCACCCTTCGCGGCCCCGGCTTCGAGGTGGCCGTCGAGGACGTGCAGAAGGTCACCGGCATCATCACCCACATCGGCACGCTGACGTCGGGCACGCTCGACGGGCTGGCCGCCGACACGCACGTGCGCGCCGAGGTCGACGTCGTCCGCCGCGCGCGCAAGACGATCCACCACACGGCGACACACCTGCTGAACGCCGCGCTTAAGACGATCCTCGGCCCGCACGTCGACCAGAAGGGCTCGGTGGTCGAGCCCGACCGGCTGCGCTTCGACTTCAGCCACGGCAGCGCGCTCAGCGAGCAGCAGATCCTGGCCGTCGAGGGCTGGGTGAACGAGCGCATCCGGCGCAACGACGACGTGGTGATCACCGAGGGCGTGCCCATCGACGCGGCGCGCGGCCAGGGCGCGGTGGCGCTCTTCGGCGAGAAGTACGGCGACCTCGTCCGGACGGTGCGCGCCGGCGGCGAGTCGTTCGAGCTGTGCGGCGGCAACCACGTCCGGCGCCTCGGCGACATCGGGGTCTTCCGCATCACGAGCGAGTCGGCGGTCGCCGCGGGCGTGCGCCGCATCGAGGCCGTCGTCGGCCACGCCGCCGAGCAGCTGAGCCGGCGCGAACACGCGCTGCTGCGCCAGGCCGCGGCGGCGCTGCGCGTCGAGCCGGACCGCCTGCCGGAGCGCATCGAGGCGCTGCAGGAGGAGATCCGCAGCCTGAAGAAGGCGCTCGACCGGGCGCGCCGCTCCGGTGGTGCCCACGACGCTGACTCGCTGCTCGCACGGCAGGTGGCGGTGGGCGGCGTGCCGCTGGTCGCCGCCAAGGTCGACGCCGACGACCGCGACGCGCTGGCGGCCCTGGCCGACCGAGTGCGCGACAAGGATCCCGCGGCGGTGGTCGTCCTCGGCGCGGAGCTCGACGGGAAGGGGACGGTGCTCGTCGCGATCGGTCCGAAGACGCGCGACGACAAGCGCTTCCATGCCGGCAAGATCGTCGGCGCCCTCGCCGAGAAGATGGGCGGCCGCGGCGGCGGGCGTCCCGACTTCGCGCAGGCCGGCGGCAAGGCCGAGCTGCTCTCCGACGCGATCGCCGCGGCGCCGGCGGTCGTGGCGGGGCTCGCCGGCGTCGACGCCCCGGCGCACCCCTGAGCCCGCCGCCCCCCGTCGAGACTACTTCTTCTGTTCGGGCGCGTCGGCACGCCCGACGACCTGAATCTTCATCGGCACCTTGGTGACGTACAGGTCGACGACCTCGGTGTAGTCGGCGGTGATCACCAGATCGGCGCTCGGCTCGTCGAGGCCCTCGATGGCGAACTCGACGTCCTCGGGCACCTTGATGTTCTCGAACTGCACGCGTTCGTTGATGCGCCGGATGAGCCCCTTGGCGCCCGGTCGGCGCGTCTCGCGGCGGGCGTCGAGCGCCTCGGCGGAGATCACGCTGCGGAACTGCATCTTGTTGACGTAGACGGCGCCGAACTTCACGCCGGCGAAGATGACGACGCCGATCGCGGCGAGGGTGAGCAGGGTCTTCAGGCGCATCGGCGGGTCCTCCGGCGGCGATGCTAACCGCGCGCGACCCCGCCCGTCCAAATGCATCGGTGCCGCGTGCCGGGTTGCGGATTCGCGGGGACGGCGGGCAGGATGGGGCCATGCGACGTCCCGCACTCCTCGCCCTCCTCTCGTTGCTCATGTCCTGCGGCGGTCTCGGCGGTTCGCGCGACGCACCGCGCGCGGACGCTCCCCCGGCCGCCGATCCCGGCTTTCCCGACGGCTACGAGCGCTGGACGGCGGCGTCCGCGCCCGTCGTCGACGAGGCCGCCGGCGAGGTGCGCGAGCTCTTCCGCTCGCCCGGCGCCCGTCCCGGCCGCGACGGGCGCCACCCCGTCGGCACGGTCATGGTGAAGGTCCACAAGGACCTCGGCGATCGCGCCCTCGTCACGCGCATCGACGTGCGCCGCCGCACCGCCGACGGCCCCTACGAGGGCTGGACGTACGAGTCCTACGACGCCGCCTCGCTGGCCCGCCTGCCCTCCGACGCCGAGACCTGCGCGTTGTGCCACGCGGCCGCGCCCGACGACGGCACCTACACCCTCTTCCGCTGACCCGCCCGATAACGCGGCCGACTACTGTCGCGATAACGGCGCACTTTTTTCTCACGTCCCGGCGAAGACGTCCGATGAGAGGGGCAACTCGGTTCTCTCTCATTCGACACACGCGCAGCGCACCCCGAGGTGGGGTGCGATGCGTGTCCCGACAGGCATGGATGCCGCCCCCGTCGCGTAGAACGAAGACACGCGACGGGGTGTTTCCACGGAGGAAACCATGGGACTCTTCGTCAACACGAACCTCGCGTCCATCAACGCGCAGCGTCAGCTCCTCGGGAGCAACAACTCCATCAGCCGCTCCTTCCAGCGGCTCTCGAGCGGTCTGCGGATCAACTCCGCCGGCGACGACGCTGCCGGGCTCGCGATCACCGAACGCTTCACCAGCCAGATCCGGGGTCTCAGCCAGGCCATCCGGAACGCGAACGACGCGATCTCCCTGGCGCAGGTGGGCGAAGGCGCGTTGGCGGAGTCCACGAACATCTTGCAGCGCATGCGCGAGCTGTCGATCCAGGCGGCGAACGACGTCAACACCGACACCGACCGCGAGGCGCTCCAGCAGGAGATCGACCAGCTCATCGACGAGCTGTCCCGCATCGGTGACACCACCCGCTTCAACAGCCAGAAGCTGCTGGATGGCACCTTCGTGGATGCCTTCTTCCAGGTGGGTGCCTTCGCTCGCGAGACCATCCGCGTCCGCATCCGCGACGCGCGCTCGGAGACGATCGGTCGTCAGGCGACGCAGACCGGCGTGCCCGTGGCCAGCAACGCCCTCGCGGCTGGCGATCTGTTCATCAACGGCATCAGCATCCGGGCTTCGCAGGCCGCCGACGACACGTTCTCGACGTCCTTCGCGGCCGGCTCGGCCATCGCGAAGGCCGCCGCCATCAACGCCTCGACCGAGTTCCACGGCGTCACCGCGAAGGTGCTCCCGTCGGAGGTCTCCGGCGCCGCAGCCATCGGCGGCGGCACGCTCGACAACGTCGACAACATCGTCATCAACGGGCAGGTCATCACCGGCATCAACATCAACGCCGACGATGCGCAGAGCTCGCTGGTCCGCGCCATCAACGAAGTGTTCCCCGAGACCGGCGTCGTCGCTTCCATCGATGCCAACGGACGCCTGCAGCTCCGAGCCGAGGACGGCCGCAACATCGAAGTCATCGCCAACGGCGCCGGCGCCGCGATCACCGGCCTGTCGACCGGCGTGACCACGGCGCAGCTCAACCTGTACAGCGACGCGCAGTACCAGCTGTCGGGCGCGAACGAAGCCTTCATCGGCTTCAACAACAACGAGCTCATCGGCGTCACCACCAACGAGTCGGTGGTCACTGTCGACGTGACGACGCGGTTTAATGCCAACGAGTCGATCCTCAAGCTGGACCGTGCCATCCAGCAGATCAACTCGGACCGCGCGGAGCTCGGCGCCGTCGTGAACCGCGTGCAGTCGATCCTCGCCAACCTCAGCAACATCGTCGAGAACAGCAGCGCGGCCCGCAGCCGTATCCAGGACACGGACTTCGCCGCGGAGACCGCGAACCTCACCCGCGGCCAGATCCTGCAGCAGGCCAGCGTGTCCATCCTGGCGCAGGCCAACCAGCAGCCGCAGCAGGTGCTCGCGCTCCTGCAGGGCTGAGACGGTCGCTCGAGCGAGCCTGGAACACATCGACAGATGAGACGCCGCCCCGCGTGGGGAGGGTCGCGCCGCGAGCGCCGACTCCGCAGGAGTCGTGCGCGCCGCGACCGGGGCACGCGCGCGGCGGCATGGGGGGACTTGCGATGATGACGCAGAGCAGAGGGACGCGCGACGAACGCGCGTGGCTCTATGTGTCGACCGCGGAGCGGATGCGATTCGAGGAGTTCGTGGCGGATCTGTCGTCGCTGGGACGTCGTCCCAAGACGACCGACTCGTATCGCAGCGACTGGCTCGGCCTGGCGACCTGGTGGACGGATCTGCGCGGCGCGCCGTTCGACGCGGCCACGCTCGACGGCGGCCTGGCGCGCCAGTACAAGGCGCACCTCGTCGACGCGCGGATGAGCCCGGCGACGATCAACCGCAAGCTCGTGTTCATGAAGCGCTATGGCGACTGGCTGCGCGCGGAGGGGGTCATCGACGACGCGGCGCGGCGTGGGCTGCGCTCCGTGCGGCCGGTGGACCAGAACCCGCGGCGGCCGCAGCCGCTCTCCGACATCGAGATCCGGCGCTTCTTGCGGGTCATCGACAGCCGCGCGGGCCGGCGGGACCAGGCGATCGTCTATCTGTTCCTGCAGACGGGGCTGCGCGTCAGCGAGCTCGTGGCGCTGCGCCGCGAGGAGGTGCAGCTCGGCGCCCGCAGCGGGATGATCAGCGTCGACTATCCGGAGAGCGACCGCCGCAAGCCGCGTCGCGTGCCGCTCGGCACGGAGGCACGGCGCCGGCTGCGCGCCTACCTCGAGGAGCGCGGGGAGCGCCCCGGTCATCTGTTCGAGGGCGAGCGCGGACCGCTCACCGCGAACGGCGTGCAGCGCATGATGCGAAAGTTCTGTGGTTTCGCCGAGGTGCGCGTGTCGCCCCAGAAGCTGCGCCACACCTTCGCCGCCGGATACCTGCACGCGCACGAGGACGATCTCGTCGGGTTGGCCGAGGTCCTCGGCCACGAGACGCTCGACACGACGCGGCTCTACCTCGACGCCGAACGCGGCGCGCGCGGGCCGATGGGACGAGAGCCGGCGGCTGCCGGCTGAGCGGCGCGCCCCGGGCGGGGCGATGTGTTCCCAAACAGAGGACGGAGCCGACATGACCGAATCCGGACCGGAACCGGCGCGCGCCGGCCCCGCGAACGACCGGGGGGCGCTGCGCGGGATCTGCGACTTCGTGGCCTGCGTCGAGGCGCTCCTCCTCGACGCCGCCATCGAGCTCGAGGCCGCGGTGGCCCAGGTCGCCGTGACGCGGCCGGACCCGCCGAAGCCGCCGCCGCGCGCGGCGCGAGCGGGGGCCATCGACCGGGCGACACGACGGCGGGCGCGCGTGGTGCGCCGCCGTCCCGGGCGCTGAACAGGACCTCTTCGAGAGCGATTCCAGGATGGGCCGCCCGGGCGGCGGCCCCCGATGAACGAAACACACAAGCGCGACCTGCCATCCGGGTGGGCGCGCCGGCATCCGGTGCCGCAGGGAAGCGGCGCCGATACGTCAAGGAGGACGTGCCATGACCCTCGTCGTCAACACCAACGTCGCTTCGCTCAACGCTCGCCGCCACCTGCTGCGAGGTACCGACCGCCTCGGCACCAGCTTCGAGCGCCTCTCGAGCGGCCTGCGCATCAACAACGCAGGCGACGACGCCGCCGGCCTCGCGATCAGCGAACGGTTCACGAGCCAGGTGCGCGGCCTCAGCCAGGCCGTGCGCAACTCGAACGATGCCATCAGCCTCGTCCAGAGCGCCGAGGGCGCGCTCCAGGAGTCCACGAACATCCTGCAGCGCATCCGCGAGCTGGCCGTGCAGGCGTCGTCCGACGTCAACACCGAGCGCGACCGCGAGGCGCTGCAGGACGAGGTGACCCAGCTGCAGGAGGAGCTCGAGCGCATCGGCGCCACGACCACCTTCAACCAGCGCAACGTCCTCGATGGCACGTTCAACGCGCAGTACTTCCAGATCGGCATGAACTTCCGGGAGACGCTGTCGGTGCGCGTGAGCGACGCGCGCGCCTCGTTTCTCGGACGTCACGCCGTGTTGACGACGTCCCCCGTGTCGACGGCGGCCTTCGTGGCCGGCGACATCGTGATCAGCGGCACGACCATCCGTGCGACCCACGCCGCCGATGACACCGTCAGCACGTCGTTCGCGACCGGCTCCGCCATCGCCAAGGCGGCGGCCATCAACGACTACACGGAGTTCACCGGCGTGGAGGCGTACGCGGACCGCACGACGCGGGCCGGTGTCGCCGACATCGCCGGCGGTACGCTGGACAACGACGACTACATCATCATCAACGGCCGCACGATCACCGGCTTCCAGATCGAGGCGGACGACGCCGACGACGCGTTGCTCCGCGCGATCAACGCCGAGACCGAGTTCACCGGCGTCGTCGCCAGCCGTGACGCGCGCGGCCGCATCCAGCTCGACGCCGAGGACGGCCGCAACATCGAGGTCCAGACCTTCGGCAACGCGGGCAACCACACCGGCCTCGGCAACTCCGACGTCACGACGGCGGGCATCATCATCCACGGCCGCGACCAGTACGACATCACCGGCAACGACGTGACGCGCCTGGCGTTGGCCGCCGACACGCTCGTCGGCGTCGGGACGTCGCAGGCCGTCGAGACCATCGACGTCTCCACGCGAGACGGCGCCAATCTCGCGCTCCTGATCGTCGATCGCGCCATCGCGCAGGTCTCGTCGAACCGTGCCGAGCTCGGCGCCATCCAGAACCGCCTGGAGTCGACGATCAACAACCTGACGACGGTGGTCGAGAACGCGACCGCCGCCCGGAGCCGC
The DNA here is from genome assembly GCA_963169045.1 of Myxococcota bacterium. GTDB lineage: Bacteria > Myxococcota_A > Bradymonadia > UBA7976 > UBA1532 > CAUJDF01. The sequence continues at coordinate 221,773 of CAUJDF010000041.1, read as the reverse complement.
ATCCTGGACGCGGACTTCGCGGCGGAGACCTCGAACCTGTCGAAGAACCAGATCCTGCAACAGGCGGCGACGACGATCCTCGCCCAGGCCAACGCGGCGCCGCAGCAGGCGCTCCAGCTGCTGCAGTGAGGAGGCGGGCAGTCATGAACGCGCGTATCCAGGCCGGTTCGGCCGGCTTCCGGCGCCTCTCGAGCGGCGTGCGCATCGACCTGCGGGCGCCGCGCGCGCCGGCGGGCGTCGAGCGCCGGCAGGACTTCGAGGCGGCCCTGCGCAGCACCGAGGACGCCCTGGGCTTCATCCGTCACGCCGATGGGCACTTGCAGTCCGCGGCGGCGCGCCTCGGCCGCGGCGAGGCGGGGGACGCCGGCGTGCCCCGCGAGCGGCTCGAGTCGGTGCTGGCGCACCTGGCCCGACTGGAGTCGTGGCTCGTGGCGGCCATCGACGACCTGACGACGGTGGGGGAGAACGACGCCGCCGCGCGCAGCGCGCTCGAGGCGGTCGCCCCCGGGGACGCGGGAGGCGCGGCATGAGCAACGTGAATCGCTTCGCGACCGAGGAGGAGCAGGAGCGCTTCGAGCGCTTCCTCGGCTGGCTTCAGGCGCGCGGGCGCAGCGCCGCCACGGCGCGGTCGTACCGATCGGACTGGCAGGACCTCGCGCTCTGGTTCCGTCGGTCGCGACGCGCCGAGTTCGACGCCGCCGCCCTCGACGCCGACGCGGTGGAGGCGTGGCGCGACTACGGCCGCGAGCGCGGCAAGAGCGCGGCGACGCTGACGCGGCGGCTGTCGTTCGCCCGGAACTACGGCGCCTGGCTCGCCGCAGAGGGCACCCTCGAGGCCGAAGCCGCCGAGGAGATGCGCGACATCGACGCCCTCGACCGCTCCGAGCGCGCCGTGCGCGTGCTGGCCGACGCGGACGTCCACCGCCTGCTCGCGCAGGTCGACCGGCGCGGCTGCCGGCGCGACCAGGCCATCCTGTACGGCCTGCTCGACACCGGCCTGAAGGTGAGCGAGCTCGTGGAGCTGGACGTCGGCGACGTGGAGTTCTCCACCGGCCGGCTGTTCGTCCGCGGCGGTCGCCCCCGCCCGGTGCCGCTGCCGACGCGCGCTGCCCGCAAGCTGGCGTGGAGCCTGGCCGAACGGGGGCTGCTCGAGGTGCCCGACAGCGGCGAGATCGTCCTGCCCGCGACCGGCGGCTGGCCGCCGAGCGCGCGCGTCCCGGCCCCCGATCCGCGGCTGCTGCCGTCGCTCTCGGCGGTACCGCAGTCGCCGATGCCGCTCGAGTTCGGCGGCGATCCGTCGAGCTGGCCGCTCTTCGTCGGAGAGCGCGGGCGGCTGACGCCCAACGCGGTCCAGCGCATCGTGCGCAAGCACTGCCTGTTCGCGCGCGTGGACGCCTCGCCGCAGGTGCTCCGCCATACGTTCGCGTTCGCCTGGTGGGCGCGCACGCAGGACCTCGTCACGCTGGCGGAGATCCTCGGTCACGAGAGCGTCGAGTCCACGCGCGTGTACACGCGGCTGCGGCCGGACGAGGGCGAGGCGCTGCCGCCGCTGCGCGCCGCCTACTGAGGACGGCCGAAGTAGCGGTCGAGGAGCTCGGTCAGCGAGGCGGCGAACTGCCGGAAGTTGACCGGCTTCGTGAGGAAGTCGTCCGCGCCGCCGGCGAAGCTGGCGGCGCGGTCTTCTTCGCGCGCGCTCGTGGTGAGCATCACCGTGGGGATGTGGCGCAGCTCGGGGTCGCCCTTGAGGCGGTGGAGCACCTCGAGGCCGGTGAGGCGCGGCATGTTGATGTCGAGCAGGACGAGGTCGGGCAGGCGATCGCGCTCGGCGGCGGCCAGAAGGTCGAGCGTCTCCTGACCGTCGCGGGCCACCATCACGTCGACGTGTCGCGGATAATTGCGCAGTGCGCGCTGCAACAGCAGGACGTGGTCTTCGTCGTCCTCCGCGAGCAATACACGGATCGCGCGTCTCGTTTCTTCCTCGCTCATCTGTCTCGCACCTTGCCCACTGCTCATATCCTCGTCAATCTTCGCCCACCGCCTCAGAAGCCGGTCAGCCGGTACCCGACCATCAGACGCCCCACGAGATACCACGCGCCCTCGTCGCGCGTCGGGCCGGCGGTCGGGTCCTCCGCGAGCTCCTCGGCCGTGGGTTCGATGATCTCGAACGCCAGAAAGTCATGCAGCGCCGTCAGGCCGAGCTCCACGAACAGCAGGCCGGCGTCCCGCGGGTGGGGGCGAAACGCGGCGCCGACGACCGCGCCCGGCCCGAAGCCGGCCTGGCTCAGCCCCGCGCCCTCGACGTCGAACAGCCAGGCCGATCCCACGGCGCCCGCGTAGCCGCCCCAGGGCGCAGGATCGGCGAAATGCCAGAGAATTCGGGGCTCGAAGAGCAGGTCGTAGGCCGACACCTCGCCGCCCGCGTCCGCCTCGTGGGAGCGGCCGAGGCCGAGCATGAAGTCGACGCCCACTTCGACCGGCGAGCGGGTGCGAACGGCCAGGCCGACGCCGACGCCCGGCCGCACGCCGCCATCGAGGCGGCTGCTCTCCGAGGTCAGGTAGCTGCGCACCGCCCCGCCGTAGAAGCCGGCGGCACCGCTCAGCACGAAACCGGGCATGCGCAGATCGGGCTTCGCGTCGGGCTCGCCGCTCACGAGCGGCGTCGCCTCGCCACCGTCGAGGATCGGGTCGTACGCGTCGGGGTCGGTCGCCGCGAGGGCGGCGCCGCTCGTCACGAGGACGCCGAGCGCGGCGAGGGCGGGAGACTGCATGCCGGCAGCATAACGCCAACGGAGCTTGGATTGACATGACGGGACCACAAAGGTAGCGTCGCGCGCCCGATGACACGCCACCTGCCGACCGAGGAGCGCCGGGCGCAGATTCTCGACGCGGCCCGCCGCTGCTTCCTCGAGCGCGGCTACCAGGGCACCCGCGTCGAGGACATCGCCGACGTCGCCGGGCTGTCGAAGGGCGCGGTCTACTTCCACTTCGAGAGCAAGCGCGTGCTCCTCGACGCGCTCGTCGAGGACGAGTTCGAGCGCGCCGGCCGCATCCTCGACGCCGCCGCGGGCGACGACCCACCCGACGACGCTCTCGGCGCGATGGCGATGGCGTTCCTGTCGTTCCTCGGCGAGCCGCAGGACGGCCGGCACCGCTTCTTCCTGCTGACGGGCGAGCTCGCGGTCCACGACGAGGCGCTCCGCGAGCGGCTGCTGACCCACCATCGCTCACTCGTGGCGCGGATCGCCGACCTGCTGGGTCGATGGTCGGCGCAGGCGGACATTGCGCTGCCCGATCCCGAAGCCACGGCGGTGCTGCTCAAGGCCATGGCCGACGGGCTGCAGGGCGCGTGGGGTCTCGGCCACACGCTCGATCGCGGACGCCTCGCGGCGGCGGCGCTGCACCTCCTCCTGAGCGGACTGCGCGGAATTCGTTGATCCGCGCGCGCCGACGTTCTAATCCCGCCCCATGCAACATTCCGGCGCACGAGACAGCGAGACGGCCGCGCTCCTGGCGGGCCTGCGGTCCGACGTGGGCGAGGCGCACGTGGCGACGGGCGCGCCCGACCGCGATGCCTACAGCCGCGATCTCTGGCCGCGCTCCCTGCTCGATCAGATCGCGGGCGATCCGCCGACGCTGCCCGACGCCGTCGTCTGGCCGGGCAGCGTCGACGAGGTGGCGGCGGTCGTCCGCCGTTGCGCGGCGGCGCGCGTGCCCATCGTCCCGTTCGGCGCCGGCAGCGGCGTCTGCGGCGGGACGCGGCCCACCCACGGCGGCATCGTCGTCGATCTGAAGCGCCTCAAGCGCCTCCGCCGCGTCGACGCCGAGGCGGGCGTCATCGAGGTGGAGGGCGGCTTCGTCGGCGAGCTCCTCGAGCGCCGCCTCGAAGCCGAGGGCCTCACCCTCGGGCACTTCCCGTCGAGCATCATCTGTTCGACCGTCGGCGGCTGGCTCGCCGGCCGCTCCGCGGGTCAATTGTCGAGTCGTTACGGGAAGATCGAGGACATGGTCGTCGACCTCGAGGTCGTGACCGGCGACGGCCGCGTCCGCCGGACGCCCCCCGCGGGCGCGCCCGGTGCCGGCCCCGACTGGAACCAGATCTTCGTCGGCTCCGAGGGCACGCTGGGCATCATCACCGCCGCGACGCTGCGCGTGCACCCGCAGCCGACGGCGCGCCGGTTCCGCGGGTGGATGGTGCCCACGCCCGAGGCCGGCTTCGAGGTGATGAGGCGCACGCTGCAGGAGGGCTGGCGCCCATCGGTGCTGCGTCTCTACGACCCGCTCGACACGGTGATGGTCGGCTCCGGTCCCGAGGAGAAGGGCGGGGGACGCTCGCTCGGCCGCCTGAAGGAGGCGCTCGGCGAGGGGGCGCCCGCGCTGAAGCGGCGCGCCACCGTGGCGGCCCTCTCGGTGCCGGGGCTGATCAACCGCGCCGTGAAGGCGCTGCCGCAACGCAGCCTGCTCGTCACGATGTGCGAAGGCGACGAGGCCGAGGCCGGCGCCACCGACGAGGCGATCGCGCGCATCGCCCGCACCGTCGGTGGCCGCGACCTCGGCGAGGGGCCGGGCCGCAAGTGGTACGCCCACCGCTACGACGTGAGCTTCAAGCAGAGCAAGATGTACCGCAGCGGGGCTTTCGTCGACACGATGGAGGTCGCCACCACCTGGACGAAGCTCGCCGAACTCTATGAGGCGGTGCGCGAGGCGGTGGCGCCCCACGTGCTGATCATGGCGCACTTCAGCCACGCCTATCCCGGCGGCTGCTCGATCTACTTCACGTTCGCCGGCACCGGCCGCACGCCCGAAGAGATGAAGGCGCGCTACGACGCGGCGTGGCGCGCCGGGCAGGACGCGGTGATCGCGCAGGGCGCCGTCATCGCGCACCACCACGGCGTGGGCCTCTCCCGCGTGCCCTACATGGACCGCGTCCACGGGGAGGCGCGCCGGTGGTTCGATGCGCTCAAGCCGGTGCTCGACCCCGCGGGCATCTTCAACCCCGGCAAGGTGTTCTCCGAGTGAACGTCATGAATTCGGGTGACCCGCTCGTCGAACGGCTGCGCTGGCAGCTCGGACCGGGCACGGTCGACGGACCGCTGGCCGACGAGCGTTGTCGTGTGCGCGTCGACGGCACGGCGACGGCTGCGCGCGCGCTGCGGCTGCTGGCCGACGCGGGCGTGCCGGTCGTCATCGAGGGCGAACCCGCGGCGGGCGCGGCGGTGCTCACCGTCGAGCGCATGAACGCGCTCCTCGGGCTCGACGCCGAGAGCGGCGTGGCGCACGTGCAGGCGGGGTGCACCTGGCGGCGCGTCGAGTGGCTGCTGCGCCGCCGAGGGCTCACGCTCGGGCCGCTGCCGGCGTGGCTGCTCGAGCGCACGGTGCTCGAGTCCTTCGCCACGAACGACCGGCTGCGCCCGTCGCCCCGCTACGGGCAGCTCACCGACGGCGCGCTGGCCTTCGCCGCCGTGCTGCCGCGCGGAGGCATCGCGCGCTCGTCGGTCGCCCCGCGCCGATCCACGGGGCCCGATCTCGGCCGGGTGCCGGTGGGCGCCCGCCACCGCGGCGGGTTGCTGACCGAGGTGCACCTTCAGGCGTGGCCCGCGCCCGAGGCGAGGGCCTGGCGCGCCATCGAGCGGCCGGATTGGTCTTCGGCGCTGGCGGCGGCGGTCGCCGTGCTCCGGGCCGGCGTGCAGCCGGCGTGGTGGCGGCTCGACCGGCCGCGGCCGCGCGGCCCGGTGCGGATCTGGGCCTCGCTCGTCGAGACGGCGGGCAACGAGCGGCCGGCGACGCGCTTCGACGCGGTCGTCGGCGGCGCGGGTATCGACGCGGCAGAGGTGGAGGCCGCCGCGGCGGCGCTCTTCCCTCCGGTCTCGCCGGACGCGCCGCGGGCCGCGACGACGCCGGCCTTCGGCACCGTCGCCTGGGCGCCGCGCGCGACGCTGCCCGCGGTGGCGGCGGCCGTCGAGGGCGCCGAGGTCTGGGACGTCGCGCCCGAGGGCGGTACGGTGTACGCGCCGGCCCCCCTGGACGAGCTGCAGGTCCGCCGGCTGCGCGATCTCGGCGCCCACATCGACACCGGCGGCGACGAGGGCGGCGACGAGTGGCAGCCGCTCGCCGAGGCCGTCTTCGCTCGCCTCGCCCCGCGAACCTCTTCGGAGTGAGCCCCATGCTCCGCCGTCTCGGCGAACAGCGCACCGCCCTCGAGCTGTGCACCTACTGCCCCAAGCTCTGCCGCTTCGCGTGTCCGGTCGCGACCGCCGAGGCGCGGGAGACGGTCACGCCCTGGGCGCTGATGACGCGGGCCCACCAGGTGCTTCAGGGCCGCACGCCCCTCGACGCCGCGACGGCGCAGATCTGGGAGCACTGCACGGGCTGCCTGCGCTGCCAGCGCAACTGCCGGCACGACAACGACCCGCCGATGGCGTTGTACGCCGCCCGGGCGGAGGCGGTGGCGGCGGGGCTCGCCTCGCCGGCGCTCACCGCCTGGGCCGAGGCGCCGCGCCCGTCGTCCCGCGCCTTCGAGGCGCTCCCGGAGGGCGGCGAGGTGGTCGTCCTGCCGGGACATGCCGCCGACGAGGTGGTAGCCGCGTCCGTCAAGCTCTTGCGTTTCGCGGGGTTCGCAGCGGCGGGACGCCCGGCCCGCGGCGTCTGGCACGCGGCGGGGCGCCTGCTGCCCGCCGGCCGCCCCGGCCTGTTCGAGGGCGCGGCGCGGCAGGTGCTTCGGGGCCTCGAAGGCGCGCGCCTGGTCGTCTGCCTCGATCCCGAGGACGCGGTGACGCTCACCCGCGACTACCCGCGCCACGGCGTGTCGGTGGCCGCGGCGGTCCGTCACCTGAGCGAGGTCGTCGACGAGCCGCTGCGCGGCCGCGTCCGACCCGTGCTCGAAGGGGACGTGCTGTACCTCGACGCGTGTCGCCTCGGACGCCAGCTCGGCGTGTACGACCCGCCACGACGGCTGCTCGCGGCAGCGCTGGCCGGCGGCCGCATCCGCGAGGCCGTCATGAACCGCGACCAGGGCGGCTGCTGCGGCGCCGGCGCCGGCTTCGCGGCCACGAACCCCGGCGCCGCCGCCGACGTGGCGCGCGAGGCCGCCGCCGACGTGCCCGAGATCCCGGTCGTGACGGCCGGCCCGACCTGCGCCGCCCACCTGCGGCGCGCCCATGGCGACACGCGCACGGTGCACGACTGGGCTGTGCTCGTCGCCGGCGCCCTGAACGAGGAGCTGCGATGAGCGCCCCACGCCGCACGTTCGTCCTGGTCAACCCCGCCAGCGCCAACGGCCGCACCGGCAAGCGGTGGCCGGAGCTCGCCGCCGCGCTGCGCAAGAACGTGGGCGACTTCGAGGTCGGCTTCACCGACGGCCCGCTCCAGGCCATCGATCGCGTGCGCGAGGCGCTGCAGCAGGGCGCCGACCTCATCGTCTCGGTCGGAGGCGACGGCACCCACAACGAGGTGGTGAACGGCTTCTTCGCGGACGGCGCGCCCATCCGACCCGGCGCGGCGATGGCGATCGTGCCCGCCGGAACGGGCGGAGACCTGCGCCGGACGCTCGGGCTGCCCGTCGACCCGATCGCGGCCATCGAGCACGTCGGTCGCGACCCGCGACCCGTCGACGTCGGGCACCTCGTCTGCACGGGGCACGACGGGGGCCGCGCCGAGCACTGGTTCATCAACATCACCAGCTTCGGCATCGCCGGGCTGGTCGACAAGCTGGTGAACGAGAGCAGCAAGGCCCTCGGCGGCCGCCTGAGCTTCCTCTGGGGCGTGGCGAGGGCCGCGGCGCGCTACCGCAATCAGCCCGTCCGTGTGTCGCTCGACGGCGGTGCGCCTCGCCAGTTCACGATCAACAACTTCGTCGTCGCCAACGGCCGCTACTTCGGCGGCGGCATGCAGATCGCGCCGCAGGCCGAGATGGGCGACGGCGTCTTCGACATCGTCGTGCTCGGCGACCTCGGCACGATCGACATGGCCCGGGGGCTGCCGCGCCTGTACAGGGGCGACCACATCGGCATGAAGGGCATCGAGACGCTGCGGGCCACCGAGGTCCACGCGGAGCCCGTCGAGCCCGATGCCCGCATCCTCATCGACATGGACGGCGAGCAGCCCGGGCGGCTGCCGGCCACGCTGAAGCTGCGCCCGCACGCCCTCCATCTCTGCTTCGGAGCGCAATGACCGCACCCGCCCGATCGCGGCGCCGCTTCCTGGGCGACCTGCTCCTCTGCACCCTCGCCGGCACCGCCACGTTCCTGGCCTTCCCGACGGCGCTGGCGCCCGACTGGTCCTTCTGGCCGCTGATCTGGTTCAGCCACGTCCCGCTCCTGTGGGTGCTGCGCGACAAGGCGCCGCGGGCCGCGTTCGGCTGGGGCTCGTTCTGCGGCACCATCATCAACGCCGGCGGTTACTACTGGATCGCGGGGCTGCTCGAGCGATTCGGCCACCTGCCGACCCCCGTCGCCGTGCTCGGTCTCATCCTGCACTCGGTGTATCAAGGCGTCATCTGGGGTCTGTGGGCGTGGTTCATCAACCGCATCGGGAACACCACGCGCATTCCTGTGCAGTGGTCGGCGCCGGTGGCCATGGTGGGCCTGGAACTGGCCGTACCGCGGCTGTTTCCGGCCTACATGGGGAACAGTCAGTACCCGTTCCTGCCGGTGATGCAGATCGCCGATCTCGTGGGCATCTACGGGGTCACATTCCTGCTGTACCGCGTAAACGCCAATGGTTACCTATGGTTGCGCGCGCTGGTCGAGGGGCGGACGCGACCGTGGCGGGCGACGGCGATGACCGCGGCGCTCGTCGGCGGCGCCGTCGCGTACGGCCTGGTGCGCATCCACCAGTTCGATGAGCGGGCGGCCGAAGCGCCCAAGCTCAAGGTGGGACTCGTCGAAGGCGACGTCGGCATCTTCGAGCGCGAGCCCGCCGAGAAGCGCCAGAACCACCTGCTCGTGCAGCAGCAGCTCTCGGCCAGGCTCGAGCAGCAGGGGGCCGAGCTCATCGTCTGGCCGGAGAGCAGCTATCGGCGCGGCTACCTGCCCCGCAGCGCGAAGCGGTTCCCGCCGTCGAAGGCGCCGCTCGTCGCCGACGACCGCGCCGACGACGCGCAGAACACCTCGACCCGCGACCGGAACGCCCCGATCCGTGGCTTCGACACGCCGCTGCTCTTCGGCGCCGTCAGCGTGCAGGACCGCGAGAAGCCCCGCTTCGACGGCGACCTGCCGATGGAGGCGTTCAACAGCGCCTACCTGTTGGACGCCGACGGCACCGTCGTCGACCTCTACGACAAGGTCTATCTGCTGCTCTTCGGCGAGTACATCCCGTTCGCCGAGTACATGCCATGGATCTACAAGGCGATTCCGGCCGCGGGCAACCTGGACGCGGGCAGCGATCCCGAGGTGATGACCGGCGATCTGTGGGGCAAGGGTCCCATCCGCATCGGGACGCTCATCTGCTACGAGGGCATCCTGCCCGCGTTCACGCGACAGGTGGGCCTGCAGGACCCGCACTTCATCGTGAACCTGACCAACGACGACTGGTTCGGCATCACGGCCGAGCGCTACCTGCACCTCGCGCTGACCATCCCGCGCGCCATCGAGCACCGGGTGGCCTTCGCCCGCGGCACGCTCACGGGCGTGAGCGCCTTCGTCGACCCGGTGGGACGCCTCGTCTCGCAGACGAGCCCGTACGGCGCGGAGTCGCTGCTGTGGGACGTGCCGCTGTTGCAGTCGCGCACCGTCTACCAGGTCGTCGGCGACAGCTTCGCTTGGGGGTGTCTCGGCCTCACGCTCGGCGCTTACGGCTGGGGCCGCTGGCGGCGGCGGAGAGGCTAGCTCGCCGCGCGCAGCTCGTGGGCGCCGGGGACGACGCGGGCGCCGTTGGGCTGCTCGAGCGCGTGCAGCCACCACGCGGCGAGGGCGCGGGCGTGCTCCTCGACGCCGCGGCAGCCCAGCAGCACCACCGCCTCGCGGAGCGTCCGCACCGGGAAGCGGGTGCGCGCCCGCGCCGCGAGCATCACGCGCTCGGCCAGCGGAGCGATGCGCCGTACCTGGTCGGTGAGGGTGTCGAGATCGGTGCCCGGATCGCGCGCCAGCACCAGCGCGCGCGCCAGCCCGTCGACGTCTGCGACGTGGATGTCGATCATGTCTCTGCCTTCCGTGGCCGTCGTCCGGGGCTGACGTCCATGTCGGCCCCCGCTTCGTCCCCGACATCGACGCGACTCGCCGCGACTTGAGCGCGCCGGCGCAGTTGCCGCTCGGGCGCGGCCGGTGGTACAAGCCGAGGTCGTGCGCCCGAAGTCCACGCTGTTCACCGTTGCCGTGCTGCTTGCACCGGGCGCGGCCGCCGCGCAGGCAGGGCCGGCCCGCGAGATGGGCACCCTCGTGCTGAAGACGGGCGTCGACGGCGCGACCGTCCACGTCGACGGCGCGGAGATCGGCCAGACGCCGCTGCCCGGCCCGTGGATGCTGCCGGCGGGACGCCACCGCGTCGTGGTGCGGCCTGGCGACGCGGCCCCGGCCTCCGCCGACGTCGACGTGCCCGCCGCCGGTGAGGCGGTGGTCGAGCTGCTGCCGCGCGTCGAGGCGCGGGCGCCGGCGCCCGTCGCCGACGAGGCCGCCGTGCGCGTCGTTCAGACGGGCCCGGGGTTCTCCATGGCGACGGCGGGTTACGTCACGGCGGGCGTCGGGCTGGCTGCCGCCGCCGCCGGCACCTTCTTCCTGATCGACGCGCAGACGAAGGCCGACGAGGCCAGCGGGCTCAATCGGGAGACGAACGAGCGCGCCGACCTCGAGCGCCTCGTCGACGACGTCGACCGCGCCGACTTCTACGGCAAGGTGTTCGTAGGCGTTGGCGTCGGCGCCCTCCTGGGCGGCGCGGCGATGGTGCTGCTCGCGAGCGACGGGCCGTTGTCGGCCGCCGGCGGGGTGATGGTGGGACCGGCCCCGGGCGGCGCCGTGGTCGGAGGCCGGTTTTGAGGGCGGCGCTGATGGCGCTGGCGCTCGCCGCGTGCGCGCCCGAGGTGCCGGGGCGCGCCTGCGCGGACGCGGACGACTGCTTCCGCGACGAGCGCTGCGTCGAAGGCACGTGCGCCGAGCGCACGCGATCGACGCTCGACGGTGGAACCGTCGCCGACGCGGCGATGCTCGACGCCACGACACCCGACGCGGCCAGGCTCGACGCCGCGGCGCCCGACGACGCGTCCCTGCCCGACGGAGCGGCACCCGACGCCGCAGCGCCCGCCGACGCGTCCATGCCCGACGGAGCGGCACTCGACGCCGCGGCGCCCGCCGACGCGGCCCCGGACGCGGCGACGCTGGACGCCGCGGCGCCAGACGGCGCGGCCCCCGACGCCGCCGGCAGATGAGTTCCCGAGAGAGATTCGGCCCTTACACGCTCGTCCGCCGCATCGCCACCGGAGGCACCGCCGAGATCTTCCTCGCGCGGCGGGAGGGCGTCGACGGCTTCGCCCGTCACTGCGCGATCAAGCGCACGCTGCCGCACCTGGCCGCGCGCACGGACTTCGTGCGCATGCTGCTCGACGAGGCCCGCCTCGCCGCGCACCTGCACCACGGCCACATCGTCGAGATCCACGATGTCGGCATCGCCGATGGGCGCGCCTACATCGCCATGGAGTACCTGCCCGGCCCCGATCTCGGCCGCCTGCTGCGCCGAGCGAGCGAACGCCGGCGCCGCGTGATCCTGGCCGACGGCGACGCGCACCGGCGCGCCGCGCTCGGGGACGCCCTGCGCGTCCTCGGCGACGTCGACCTCGAGGTGTGCGCCGACCGCGACGCGGCCGCCGCCGCCGCCGACGCCGGCGCCGCCGACCTGATGCTCATCGCCGCCGACCTCGTCGGGCAGGGGCGAGATCCGTTCGTCCACGCGCTGCACGCGCGTCATCCCGAGTTGCACCGCGTGCTGTTGCTCGGCCCCGTGACGGGCCGCGGGCACGGCGTGCACGTGCTCTCCATCCCCGAGGCCGAGCCCGGCCGCGTCGCCGACGTCGCTGCCCGCTGCCTGGCGCCCCGCCTGCCCATCGAGCTCGCCGTGCACCTCGTGCGCGCCGTGACCGACGGCCTCGACGCCGCTCACCGCGCCCGCGACTTCGACGGCCGCCCGCTCAACGTCGTCCACCGCGACGTGAATCCGGGCAACGTGCTGATCTCGGTCGACGGCGCCGTCAAGCTCGTCGACTTCGGCATCGCGCGCGCCGACAACCGCGATACGGTCCACGCCGACGGGGACCTCGTCGGCACCTGCGCCTACATGAGCCCCGAGCAGGCCGCCGGCCACCCGCCCGACGCGCGCTCGGACCTCTTCTCGGTGGGCCTGCTGCTCCACGAGATGTGCACCGGCGCGCATCCGTTCCCGCGCGACAACCCGTTCGCCACCCTGCGTGCGCTGCGCGACACCGACGCGCCGCCGCTCGACGCGCACCTGCCCGGCGTCCCCGCGGCGCTCGTGGCGATCGCCGCTCGCGCCCTGGCGCGCGATCCGGCCCGGCGCTACCAGTCGGCGGCGGAGATGCTGAGCGATCTCGAGGAGTTCTCGCGAGACGACGGCCTGATCGCGAGCCCGCGCCGCCTCGCCGCCTTCCTCGAGCTCGCGTACTCGCTCGAGGAGCGCCGCGCCTTCGGGGTGAGCGACACCGGCTACTCGGTGTCGCCGCCACCCACCCCGGCGGCGCCCGCGCGGCCGCCTCGCCGGTCCGATCGGGCCGGACGCCGGCTCCTCCCGCTCTTCGTGGTCGCGATCGTGGCCCTCGCCGGCCTGTACTGGCGTTGGCGCGTCCGACAGGGCTGAAGTCGTCCGGCCGTTCCGCCGATACCGGAGGGTGGCATGAGCGACGAACACTCCGATCGGCGCCGCGAAGCCCGCGCGGCGGTCTCCCTCGAGGTCGACGTCCGCGGCGGCGATCGCCAGGCGCGGCTGACCACCACCGACGTCAGCCTCCACGGCGTCTTTCTGCGGACCGCGGAGCCCTGGCCGCTCCACGGCCGCCTCGAGGCCGAGCTGCGGCTGCCGGACGGGCCGCTGGTCGTCGGCGCGACGGTGGTCCGCACGCGGCGTCCCGAGCTGGTGCGCGAAGGGGAGACGCCGGGCATGGGCCTGCAGTTCGATGCCATGGCGCCGGCCGACGGCGCGCGCTGGGCGTCGTTCTGCGCCGGGCAGGCGCCGCGGTCGGAGCGTCGCGGCCACGACCGCCGGCCGGCCCGCCTGCGCGTCGCCGTGCGCGCCGAGACCGCCGACGACCTGCTCGCCTTCTGGACGCGCAACGTCTCGCCGGGCGGCGCGCTCTTCGAGACCGACGCCCCTTTCGAGCCCGGTCAGCCGCTCGAGCTCGTGTTCACCCACCCCGACACGGGCGCCCGGGTGGCGCTGGCGGGCCGCGTCGTCCGCCGCGAGGGCGCCCGCGTCGCCGTCGCCTTCGACGCGCCCGACGTGCTCGCCTTCCGCCGTCTCATCGGCGTCTGAAGCGCCCGCGCCGTCGTTGACACCCCGGGGGTCGTGCTTAGAGTCCCCGCGAGCACGCGCCCGGGTCGCCGGGCCGGCCGAAGATCGCACGATTCAAGGAGAAAACGATGGGCAAGATCATCGGCATCGACCTGGGCACGACGAACTCCGTCGTCGCGGTGATGGAAGGCGGCGAGCCCCGCGTGATCCCCAACGAGGAGGGGGCGCGCACGACGCCGTCGGTCGTCGCGTGGGACAAGAAGGGTGAGGTCCTCGTGGGCCAGGTCGCCCGTCGCCAGGCGATTACCAACCCCGAGAACACCGTCTACAGCATCAAACGATTCATGGGCATGCGCGGGGGCGAGGTGACGGAAGAGCGTCGCCGCGTCCCCTACAAGGCGGTCGAGGGCAAGGGCGGCGCGGTCGAGGTCGAGATCGCCGGCAAGACCTACACCCCGCCGGAGATCAGCGCCAAGATCCTGCAGAAGCTCAAGCGCGCCGCGGAGCGCTACCTCGGGGAGACGGTGACCGAGGCGGTCATCACCGTGCCCGCCTACTTCAACGATTCGCAGCGCCAGGCCACGAAGGACGCCGGCCGCATCGCCGGCCTCGACGTGAAGCGCATCGTCAACGAGCCGACCGCCGCCGCGCTGGCGTACGGGCTCGACAAGAAGAAGGACGAGATCATCGCCGTCTACGACCTGGGCGGCGGCACGTTCGACATCTCGATCCTCGAGGTGAGCGAGAACGTCGTCGAGGTGATCTCGACCAATGGCGACACCCACCTCGGCGGTGACGACTTCGACCAGCGCATCATCCAGTACCTCGTCGACGAGTTCCGCAAGGACCAGGGCATCGACGTCAGCGGCGATCGCATGGTGATCCAGCGCCTGAAGGAGGCGGCGGAGCGCGCCAAGATCGAGCTGTCGAGCGTGATGGAGACCGACGTCAACCTGCCGTTCCTCACGGCGGACGCCAGCGGCCCCAAGCACCTGAACCTGCGGCTCTCGCGCGCCAAGCTCGAGCAGCTCATCGGCGACCAGATCGAGAAGACGCTCGGCCCCTGCAAGCAGGCCTTGAAGGACGCGGGCAAGAACCCGGCCGACATCGACGAGGTGATCCTCGTCGGTGGCTCGACGCGCATCCCGATGGTGCAGCGCGTCGTGCGCGAGTTCTTCGGCAAGGAGCCGAACTGCAGCGTGAACCCCGACGAGGTGGTCGCGCTCGGCGCCGCGGTCCAGGCCGGCGTGCTCGCGGGCGAGGTCAAGGATATCCTGCTGCTCGACGTCACCCCGCTCTCGCTGGGCATCGAGACGCTCGGCGGCGTGATGACCACGCTGATCCCCCGCAACACCACGATCCCGACGAAGAAGGCCGAGACGTTCTCGACGGCGGCCGACGGCCAGACGGCGGTGACCGTGCACGTGATGCAGGGCGAGCGCCCGCTGGCGCGCGACAACCGCACGCTGGGCAAGTTCAACCTCGACGGCATCCCGCCCGCGCCCCGCGGCGTGCCGCAGATCGAGGTGACGTTCGACATCGACGCGAACGGCATCCTCAACGTGTCGGCGATCGACAAGGCCACGAACAAGAAGCAGCACATCACCATCACCGCGTCGTCCGGCCTCAACGAGGACGAGATCCAGCGGATGGTGCGCGACGCCGAGTCCCACGCCCGCGAGGACGAGGAGCGCAAGAAGGAGATCGAGCTGCGCAACCACGCGGACACCGCCGCCTACCAGGCCGAGAAGCTCCTGAAGGAGAACGGCGACAAGATCGACAACGACAACAAGATGGCGATCGAGTCGGCGGTGCGCTCGCTGCGCGACGCCCTCAACGGCAGCGACCGCGCGGCGCTCCAGACGGCCTTCGACAACCTGACGCAGGTCACGCAGAAGGCCGCCGAGGCGATGTACCGCGCCGCGGCGGGTCAGCCGGGCGCCGGTGGCGAGCCGGGCGCCGGCGGCGGCGAGGGCCCCGAGAAGGGCAAGGGCGGCGGCGACGACGTCATCGACGCCGAGTTCGAAGAGAGCCGCTGAACCCGCCGATTGACCTTCCCCCCGAAGCCCCGATACGCTCGTGTCGTAAATTTCTCGGGACGCGAGCATGTATCGGGGCAGCCTGCTCCTCCTGACCACCGCCTGCGCCATCGCCTGCACCGAAGACGACGACGGGCTGGACGCGTACGACGAACAGCCGCGCGTCACCTTCGCACCGTCGGGGCGGTTCGACGCCGGGTTTGAGATCGTGCGCCGCGACGACGCCGACGTGGGCGACGCCGCGCCTCCCGACGCGGCCGCCGACGCGGCGATCCTCGACGCGGCGGCGCCGGACGCCGCGCCGGACGCGGCGACGCCGGACGCCGGCGGTGCCGGACCTTGTCAGCGCCCCGCCGATTGCGTCCTCGCCGTGCGGCTCCGCACGTGCGACTCGTGCCCGGTCGCCACCGCGTACAACGAAGTGCGGACGGACGAGTGCGTCGAAGAGTGGTTCCCCGACGCCACGATCTTCTCGTATGGCCGCGACGCCTGCGTCGAGGGCTGCCTCAGCGGCGGTACCCCGTGCCTCGCGCCGCCGTCGAGCGTCGACTGCGTCGAGGGCCGCTGCGTCGTCGTGCGGTAGGGGTCAGGGCAGCGCGGCGGCCGCGGCTTGGACCAGGTCGGCGTACTGGTTCGCGGCGTCCTCCGGCGCGGTGCCGGCGCGCAGGACCCAGCCGTAGGGGTCCTGGCCCTGCGGGGCGGCGTCGGGGTGGAAGTTGCCGGCCAGGATGCCGGCGACCTCGAGCGAGGCGGCCTCGGCGAGCCACGCCTGCAGGACCCGTCGACGCGCGGCCAGGTCGAGGCCCACGTTGGCGTTCATCCGCGCCACGCTCACCAGCAGGGGCTTGCTCTCGGTCGCGGCGATGCTGGCGTGCCCTCGCATCCACGCCGCGCCGAGATCGACGTATTGATCGGCGTTGACCGGGAAGCCGAGCGGGCCCGGATCGAGCTGGATCGAGGCGAAGTCGACGGTGGCGATGCGCACGTTGCGCTGCCAGGCGACGGCGTGGCTGCCGTCCAGCAGGCCGCGCAGCCCGGCGGCGCCGAACGTCTCGTTGGCCCGGCCGTGGGCGGCGGGGCCGGCGTCGAAGCCGATCTCGCCCGTCCCGGCGAGCTGATCCGGCGCCGCTGTCTTGATCGTCGTCGTCAGGTCCGTGAAGAAGTCGCGGAGCTCCTCGCCGCTGCGGCTCGGGTCGAACAGCCCCGCGCCGTCGACGCCCTCGAGGACCTCCCAGCCGAGGATCGTCGGGTCGTCGCGATACGGGCGGCCATTGACGGTGTTCGTGCGGGCGAGCAGGTGGCGCACGTGCGCCTTGAAGTGCTCACGGATGGGTCCCGCGTTGAAGAAGAGCGCGCGGTCGGCGGGCACGGGGGCGAGGTAGCCGTTCCAGCGCAGGTACTGGTCGACGCCGCCCGTCCAGCCGACGAGCGGGAGCACCAGCTTGAGGCCCGCCTTGCCGGCGCGGTCGACGACGACGTCGAGCGCGACGAGGCCGGGCTCGTTGTACATGTCGCGCCCGACCTGGATGGCCGACGGGGCCTCGGGCCGGTCGTCGTAGGCGGGCACGCGCAGCACCGTCGCACCGAGGGCCTTCGCGTCGCGCAGGACCTCGTCCACCTCGTCGGCACCGCCCTGGCCGAGCCGGTACGCGGCCTCGCGCAAGCCCGGGGCGACGAGGCCGACGAAATGGAAGGGGCGCCCGCCGAGGCGCAGCTCCCCGCCGCTCGCGCGCACGCGGAAGTCGGCGCGGAAGGAGACGGCGGCCTCGACCTCGAAGGGGCCCTGCGTCGCGGTGACGGCCACCGTGTGGTCGCCAGGTCCGACGTCGAGCTCGAGCCGGAAGCGCCCGCCGGTGATGCCCAGCGGGGACCGCTGACCGTCGTCGACCCGCCACGTGACCGTGGCGTTCGCGGCGAGCTGCTCGATCGTGCCGGCCAGGACCGGGCGCTCCTCGACGTAGGCGGCGCCCTCGGTCGGGGCGTCGATCAGGATGATCGGGGCCACGTTCGGCGCGGCGTCGGGATCAGCAGGGCCCGCGTCGCGGCCTGGCCCGGGCCCGCCGTCGCCGGGCGCGGTGGCGTCGCCCGCCGGCAGGCCGTCGGCGTCGGTCGCGCCGCCGTCACCGTCCGCCGGCCCGCCGCCGGGCAGCCGGCAGGCGCCACGGATGCAGCGCTCGGGACGCTCGCAGTAGTCGTCGCCGCAGGCCTCGACGGCCACGAAGCGCACGCACTCACCGGCGTACGGTCCGTCCGTCTTGCACTGGAAGCCTTCGCTGCAGTCGTCGTCGCTGCCGCAGGCGGGCGTCTCGCTGCCGCAGCCGGCGACGAGGAGCAGGAGAGCGGCGAGCGCGATCCGAACGGCGGGTTGGGACATGCCCCGCACCTTAACACGCTCCCCGGCGCCGACGCATCGCCCGGCGGCCTCAGTCCTCTTCGCGTCCCAACGACTCCGCCGGCGCGGCGATGGGCGAGGCGGCGGCGGCGGTCTCGGCGGGTTCGGGCGCGGCGGGCGGCTCGGCGAGCGCGACCGTGCGCAGGCGGCCGGTGCGCTGGGCGACCATCGCCTCGAACTCGGCGCGATGCTTCTTCGCGATGGCCTCGCCGCGGCTCATCTTGAGCTTGCGCGGATCGACGAAGGCCCCGCTGCGCTTCACCGCGAAGTGCAGGTGAGGGCCGGTGCTGAGGCCGGTGCTGCCGACCTGGCCGATCAGGCGCTTCTGGGTGACGCGCACGCCGGCGCGGATGCCGCGGGCGATCCGGTGTAGGTGCGCGTAGTGACTGGTCAATCCACCCGGGTGCTCGATGACCACCAGGTTGCCGTTCGCGCCCTTCGGCCCGGCCCACGTGACCTTGCCGTCCGCCATGGCCCAGACCGGCGTGCCGGTGGGGGCGGCGTAGTCGACGCCCAGGTGGGCCTTGGTGTAACCGAGCACCGGGTGCTTGCGCTTGCCGAAGCCGCTCGAGACGCGGGTGTACTTCAGCGGCGTGGCGAGGAACGTCTTGCGCGCGCTGCGGCCGTCCTCGAGGAAGTAGCCGCCGGTCTTCTCGTCGGCGGGGTCCGATTGGAACCAGAAGACGCGGAAGGTGCCCGCCTTGCCGGCATACTCGGCGGCCAGGATGCGCCCGTACCGGATGAGCGCCTCGTCCTTGTAGACCTTCTCGACGACGACGCGGAACTGGTCGCCGGGGTGCTGGTCCTTGAAGAAGTCGAGGTCCCAGGCGAAGACGTCGACGATCAGCGCGACGAGCGCCGGTGTCTCGCCGAGCGCTTGCATCGTCTGGTAGAGCGAGCCCTCGATGCGGGCGCCGACCTCGGCCTCGACGAGGCGCACCGGGACGTCGATGCGGCGGCCGTGCAGCTTGCCGTCGGCCCCGCGCTCGACCTCGAACTGGTCGAGCGGGCCCGCCTCGAAGGTGAGGCGCAGCAGGCGGCGGTCGGTCCGATCGAGGTGGACCACGCAGCGGGCGCCGGCGCGGGCGTGGCGGAAGTCGTAGACGCCCGACAGCGCCTGCACGACATCGTGGACGGCGGAGGCGTCCAGGCCGAACTCCTGGAGGAGCTCGGAGACCGTCTCGTCCTCGTCGAGCTCGCCTTCGTGCACCGCGTAGGGCAGGGGCGCCGCGTCCGGGGCGGAGGCGTCGGCGACCGCCACCACCGGCGGCCCGGCGTCCGCGGCGAGGGCCACCGCGGCGTCGGCCGATGGAGGCGAGGCGTCGCGTCCCGCGAGGACCGCCCCGACCACCACCGCGGCGAGCGCCGCGGCGGCGATGAGCGCGATGCGCAGCGAAGCGCGCGTTTCGTTGCTCATGCGCCGACTCCTGTTCAGCAGGAACGGGCACTGTAGTGGCAATCGGGGCGGCAGGTCGAGGCTCGGGGCCGATCAGAGGTCGGCGGATCCCGCGAGGTAGAGACCGACGACGGTCGTCGTGGCCTGGGGTCGCTTGCCGCTCTCGTTGAACAAGGAGAGCGTCTCGCCGGCGCCGCGGCGCACGATCACGCCGATGTCGGTCGAGCCCCGCTCGCCCAGGTACCCCACGCCGAGCACCGCGCTGTAGAGGTCGATGCGGGTGTCGAGCGGCTCCTCGGCCTGCAGGTCGTCCACCGCCGAGAAGTCGGTGTAGACGCCGGCGCGGAGGAGCCACTTCTCGCTGACGCCGATCTCCGCGCCCACGGCGCCGTTGAGGACGGCGCGACGGTCCTTCCGCACGCTCAGGTTGACGGTGCGGTCGCCATCGGGATCGCACGTCTGCGGACGGCCGTCGGCGCCCGGTGGGCACAGCAGCGGCGCGCTCAGCACGCGCACGGAGTCGAGGGCGCCGTTGAAGTGCAGGTCGCCCGTCAAGAGAAATCGGGGGCTCGGCCGCCAGGCGAGGCCGGCCTCGACGCGTACGGGCAGGCGGTGGTTGGCCTTGATGTCCTCGGTCTCGAGGCGATCGACGAAGGCGGCCTGCTGCGAGCCCTGCAAGCCCTCGGCGCTGCGAATGGCGAGGCCCGAGCCCTGCGAGTAGAGCCGCGCCAGCGAAGGCGAGCGCACCGCGAGACCCAGCGTCAGCGTGTCGCCGACCCGGTAGAGCCCGCCGACCTTGATGACCGCCTGCACGTCGGTCGTCTCGACCTCGCTGGTCTCGATGACGCTGAGGTGCTGGTCCGGCACGTTGACGTAGGCCGACGCGAGGACGGACCGCTGAAAGAGGTGGGCGACCGCGAAGCCGGAGAAGCCGATCGCCCAGGCGCCCGCGTCGTAACCGTAACCGGCGCCCGCCCAGTAGCTGCGCTCGTCGAGGATGTCGCGCGCCTTGAGCTCCGCCAGCGTCGCCCCCTGGAACGCCAGGGTGCGGCTGACCTTGGCCACATAGGCGTCGGCGTCGGGCACGAACAGGCCCGCAGCGACGCCGTGCCGCGCCTTCGCCGTGGAATCCCCGAGCGGGAGCGAGAAGACGAGGCTCGACGGGACGGTGGCGAAGTCGCTGCTCTCGGCCTTTCCGCTGCCCTTGACGTTGAGCCCCTCGGTGTTCTCCACGTCGCCGAACCGGGCGAACGGATCGATGGTCTGCTTGCGCCACTGGTAGACGGTGACGTTGGCCGAGATGCCCTTGCTCGCAAGCCCGCCGAGGCCGGCCGGGTTGTACCAGAGCGAGGCGCCGTCTCCGGAGACGGCGGTGTAGGCGCCGCCGAGGGCGAGCGCGCGGTGGCCGACGGGGATGCCCTCGGGGTTGATGTCGCGGGCGAGCGCGGCGGGGGCGGCGACGGCGATGGCGAGCGCCACCAGGGGAGACGGGAGGGTGCGCATGGCCCACTCGTCTCCCGACGGCGAGGCTGTGTCAAGCTGCGGCGCTACTCGACGCGCTCGAGCACCGCCGCGGCGCCGAGACCGCCGGCGGCGCAGATGCCGAGCAGGGCCGTCTGCTTGCCGGTGCGGCGCAGCTCGTTGGCCATCGTCAGCGTCATGCGCGCGCCCGTCGCGCCGAACGGGTGGCCGAGCGCCACCGAGCCTCCATGCACGTTGAGGCGGGCCGGGTCGACCTCGCCCACGGCCTTCGAGCGGCCGAGCCGCGCCTGGGCGAAGGCGTCGCTCCCCAGCATCTTGAGGATCGCCAGCACCTGCGCGGCGAAGGCTTCGTGCATGTCGACGAAGTCGATCTCGGCGAGCGTCAGGCCGGCGCGGTCGAGTGCCCGGGGCATCGCCAGCGCCGGTCCCATGAGCAGCTGGTCGGCGGGATCGACGCCGGTGTACGCCCACGAGCGGAAGGCCGCGAGCGGGGTGTAGCCGAGGGCCCGCGCCTTCTCCTCGCTCATCAGCAGCACCGCGGCGGCGCCGTCGGTCAGCGCGCTCGAGTTGCCCGCCGTCAACGTGCCGTCCTTGGCGAACACGGGCCGCAGCTTCGCCAGCTTCTCCACCGAGGTGTCGGCGCGCACGATCGTGTCGGCGTAGACCCGCTTTCCGGCTTCGTTCTCGACGGGGACGATCTCCTCGGCGAAACGACCGGAGGCGATCGCCGCGGCGGCGCGGTGGTGCGACTCGCAGGCGAGCTCGTCCTGGGCCTGGCGCGAGATCTCGTTGCGCTTCGCCATGCGCTCCGCCGCTTCGCCCATCACCTCGCCGGTGGTGCGCTCCGCGATCTTGGGCCGCGTCGGCAAGAGCTCGCTGAGGGGCATCAGCTGGGCGAGGACGCCGAGGTAGTCGGCGGGCTTCGCCTTGCCCCCGAGCGCCAGCGGGGCGAGCGCGTGGACCCACTTCTGCGGCAGCTTGATCTCGGCGTTGCTGGTGGAGTCGGCGCCGCCGGCGATGACGACGTCGGCGTCGCCGCGCTCGATGGCCGCGGCGGCGGTGGTGATCGCCTGAAGGCCCGACGCGCACGCGCGCGTGACCGTCATGCCTTCGACCGAGGCCGGCAGCTTGAGGTCGAGCGCGATCTCACGGCCCACGTTGGGCGCGGTGCCGGGCAGGATCACGCCGCCCCAGACGATGGCGTCGAGCTCCGCATGGGGCACCTCGAGCCGTTCGAGCATGCCGCGGACGGCGCGGACGCCGAGGTCGATGGCGTCGAGGCGGGTGTACTCGGCGAACGCCTTGACGAACGGCGTGCGCGCGCCACCGACGACGACGGCGCGGCGGGGATTCTTCGGCTTGGACGAACGGGTGGCCATTGCGGATCAAGCTCCCACGAACATGCCGCCGCAGACGCGGACGACGGTGCCGGTGATGCCCGACGCCCCGGGGCTCGACAGGAAGGTCAGCGCCTCGGCGACGTCGCGCGGTTCGCCGCCCTGACCGAGCGCCGAGAGGCGGCGGGCCACCTCGCGGGTGACGGCGGGCATGGCGGCGGTGAGCCGGGTCTCGATGAACCCCGGCGCGACGGCGTTGATGGTGATCCCCCGGCCGGCCAGCGGTCCGGCGAGGGCGCGGACGTACCCGACGAGGCCGGCCTTGCTGGCCGAGTAGTTGGTCTGGCCGACGTTTCCGGCGATGCCGGCGACGCTCGACAGGCACACGATGCGGCCGCCGTCGCGCAGGCCGCCCTCGAGCAGCGCGCCCGTGATGCGGGTCACCGCGCCGAGGTTGACCTCGACGGCCTGCTCCCACCACTCGGGGCTCATGCGCGCCAGCGTCTTGTCGCGGGTGATGCCGGCGTTGTGGATGACGACGTCGACGCCGCGGTCGCCGAGCGCGGCGACGATCTGCTCGGGCGCCTCGGGATCGGTGATGTCGATCGAGAGCGGCGTCCCGCCGATCTCGCGCGCGATCTGGCCGTTCGGTCCGTCGTCGGCGGGGCGGTCGAGGCACACGACGTGGGCCCCCTCGGCGGCGAGGCAGCGCGCGGTGGCCGCGCCGATGCCGCGGGCGGCGCCGGTCACGAGCGCCACCTTGCCCTCGAGCGCGCGTACGAGCGGCGTCACGTTGGGGGCGGCGGCGCGCCCGGACACGTACCAGGGCTGTCCGGTGGCGAACGCCGAACGATCGGAGAGCAGCCAGCGCGCGACGGGCGCGAGGCGGTCCTCGGCGCCCTCGCTGACGTAGACGACGTGGGACGTCGCGCCCTTGCGGCCGACCTCCTTGGCGACGCTGCGCGCGAAGCCCTCGAGCGCGGCGGCGGCGGCAGCGGCGTTGGCGCTCGTCACCTCGGCGGCGGGTCGGCCCATCACCAGCACCCGGCCGCCGCTGCGCAGGGCAGGCAGCCAGGCGTGGAAGAAGTCGTACAGCTGGCGGAGGTCGGACGGACCGCGCAGCGCGGTGCCGTCGAAGAGCAACAGATCGGCGCGGGCGTCCTCGCCGGGCGCCGCGTCGGCCGCGAGGAACGTCGCCGGGCGACCGAACGCCTCGCCCGCGCGGCGCCAGGGCGCCTCATCCGCGGCGATGACCGTGGGATCGGCGCCCGCCGCGGCCAGCGTCTCGGCGAGCGTGGCGGCGAGCGCGCCCTCGCGGGGCTGCCACACGACGGCGCGCCGATCGGCGAGCGGACGCTCGGCCCAGGGACCGTCGGGGCGGCGCAGCTTCTGCGGCGTGGGCAGCGGCAGGCCGGTCTGCTTGACCAGCTGCCGGAACCACGGGTTGGTGCTCATCTCGACGAGGAAGTCGCTCATCACGTCGTCCCTTCTCGCGTCGTGTACTCGCCGGTCAGGTAGGCGGGGCCGCCCGGGGCGTCGCCGACGAACAGCGCGCCGTCGCGCACGTACACGCCCACCCGCGCAGGCAGGCGGAGCGGGCGCGTGAACTTGACGTCGACGGTCGCGAGGCGCCGCGGATCGCCCGCGAACACGGCGCGGTTCATCGTCTCGACGGCGCGCGCCAGCGTCGCGAAGCCGTGCAGAATGCAGCTTCCGAAGCCGGCCGCCCGGGCATAGGCGGGCACCCAGTGCACCGGGTTGAAGTCGCCGGTGAGGCAGGCGAACTCGAAGCCGGCGTTCGGGCCGAGCTTCACCCACCCGATCTCGCGCGCGTCGACGGGCACGCGCGGCCGGGCCTTGTCCTTGCCGCGGGCCTTCTTGTCGCCGCCGCCGAGCGGCACGAGGCCGTACACGTGCGCGACGAGCGCTTCGGGGTGCTCCTCGGTGCCGGTCACGAGGCGCTGGTGGATGAGCGCGCGGCGGCCGTCGTCCTCGATGCCCTCGAGCCGCGCCTCGAGCCGCAGCGGTCGCGACGCGGACAGCGGGGCGTTGATCTCGATGCGGCAGCCGGCGTTGAGCACCCGGGCGAGGGGGTAGGAGATGCCCTCGAGCGTGCGGCCCAGCAGCGGGAAGCCCCACTGCGGGAAGAGGTGCGGCGGCACGACGCCGCGATACCAGCCGGGATCGCCGCCGGACCAGCGCACGAAGTCGCGGATCAGCTCGGGGTTGCGCGGCGGGACGGTCGCCGTGAGCGCCTGCTGGGCGGCGGCGTCGCCGCCGAGGCCGAAGCGCTGCCTCGCCGCGGCGACCGCCACGCGGCCGAGCGCGGCGAGGACCGGGCCCTGGTCGAGGATGTGCACCGCGGGGTTGCTCACGCCTGCGCCTCCGGGGGTCGAAGTCGGGCGTAATGTCGTCCCGCCGGCGCGCGGCGTCAACGGGTCATGACGCGTTGCGTCACGAACGCCGGGGCGCGGGGCCGCGGCGGAGGGGAGCGCGTCCGTGGGCTGCGTCAGCGGCGGCGACGACGTCGCAGGGCGCCCGCCAGCAGCAGGCCGGCCAGCGCCGGGATGTTGCCGGCGGCGCCGGTTGCGTCGCAGCCGCCGCCGTTGCCCGGGGCGTCGTCGCCCGCCGGCCCACCGTCGCCGCGGGGGCCGCCGGGGCCGTCGTGAGCGCCACCATGACCGCCGGGGCCGTCGTGAGCGCCACCGTCGCCGCCGGGGCCGTCGTGAGCGCCACCGGCGCCACCGGCGCCGCCGTGGTCGCCACCGGCGCCGCCGTGGTCGCCGCCGGTCCCGCCGGCGCCGCCGTGGTCGCCGCCGGTCCCGCCGGCGCCGCCGTGGTCGCCGCCGGCGCCGCCGTGGTCGCCGCCGGTCCCGCCGGCGCCGCCGTGGTCGCCGCCGGTCCCGCCGGTGCCGCCGTCCACCGGCGGAGGCTCCGCCGGGCCGCCGTCCGCCGGCGGAGGCTCCGCCGGGCCGCCGTCCACCGGCGGAGGCTCCGCCGGGCCGCCGTCCGGCACCTCGCCGAAGAGTCGACGGCCGTCCTCGTACACCGGCATCCGCGGCGCCTTGACCCGGGAACCGGCGACGAGCCCGTCGAACGACGGATCATTGCGCGCATCCCACGCGCCTGCGGGCGCGTCGTCGGGCACGGACAGCCGGAACTGCGCCTCCTTGCGGAAGTGCGACTGCCCGCCGGGGAAGATCGGCACGCCCTCGAACGACACCTCGACGTAGTACACGTCGCCCTCCCAGGGCCGCAGGGCCGAGACTGACGTGCCCTGCATGTACGCCGTCGTGACGCGCACGTCCTCGGGCGCGTAGCCGGCGGCGAGCACCTCGCCGAGGTCGACGAAGTACCGGAACGCGAGCCGATCCGACGATCGGGCCGGCCACGCGCTGCGGTTGTTCAGGAGCGCCGTGATCTCCGTGAAGCGGTCGCCGGCGGCGTTGATGCCCGCCTCCACGAAGAACTCCTCGCCGCGCGGTTCGGTCGGCGGGAAGTCCGCCAACGGCTCGCCGCCGTCACCGGCCGCGATCCGCCGCGCGAGGGCGCCGGTGAAGCCGGCGTTGTAGTCGGTCGTGACCTCGTTCATCACGTAGTCGCCGCGGTCGTCACGGTAGCCGTCGTCGCGGCCCGGCCCGCCGACGAGCGCGCCGTACAGCACGTGACGGCTCTCCGCCGGCTCCTGGATCGAGTCGCCCCAGGCGCCGTGCGCGGTCCGGTGGTGCGGGTTGCGCGGCGGGTTCTCGCCGAAGCCGACCACGTAGCTGCGCCGCTGCGGGTTGTCGCCGAGCGCGTAGTCGATCTGCCGATCGGCGAACTGCTCGTAACGACTCGCCTTCTCGGGCGCGAGCTCCTCGGCGCGCAGCCAGTCGGCGTAGACGTACGCGACGAACGCCGTGTTGGCGGCGTAGCGCAGCGCGCCCCACTGGTCGAGCCACGCGAGCCCGCCCGGCGTGTAGTGCACGCGTGCGCCGCCGAAGCCGGTCGTCCAGAAGTCGAGCCAGTTCTCGGCGTCGGCGCGGTAGCGCGCGTCGCCGGTGGCCTTCGCCAGCAGGACGTAGCTGCCGTAGGCCTTGTCGTCCCAGGCGTGCGTCCACACGTGCTTGCCGGCGATGGCCGGGTAGCCTGCCTCCGCGCGGTCGAGCCAGGACCGCTCGCCGGTGGCCTCGTACAGCCACAGCGCGCCCCACACGAGCTCGTCGTCGTAGCCGCTCCACGAGTTGTAGTAGGTCTGCGCGTCGGGGATGCTGTCGCTGTAGCGCCCGCGGTGCGTGTCGGCGAACGCGTACAGCTCGCGCGCGTGCCGGAGCAGCAGGTCGGCGTACGAGGCGTCGGTCTCGCGGAAGACCATCGACGTCGACGCCAGCGCCGCCGCCGCCTCGCCGGCCAGCTCCGAGCCGGGGTGCTGCGCGTCGATCTTGTAGGCCGGCCGCGCCATCGGCATGACCTCGGCCGGACCCCACCAGGCGTGGTCCGTCGCGCCATGGCCCACCTGGCCCCACAGCTCGTCGGGCGCGGTGTGCGCCTTCACGAACCAGTCGGCGGCCCACCGCAGCTCGTCGAGCATGTACGGGAGCTGTCCCGTGCGCTCGTAGGCCTCGCGGTACTCGAGCACGCCCCACGAGAGCAGCGTCAGCGAGGCCGCCATCGGCAGACCGAACTTCACGTGGTCGCCGGCGTCGTACCAGCCGCCCGTCAGGTCCACGCCCTCGGCCCGTCCGTCGTCGAGGCCGGAGTCGCCGCGCCACGACACGCGGAATCCCTCGGGCAGGTCGCCCGAGCGCTGGGCGCCGTAGAAGTAGATCGATTTCTGTAGTGCTTCCGCGTAGTTGAATGGCCCCGCCCACGCGGGGGCGGCCGCCAGCATCGCGGCGAGCGCGCCGAGTCGAATCGGGCTCAAGGAGGCCTCCTCTTCACAAGCGTGGGAGGCCTTATAGCGAATCAGTTCAGAAGTGAAATCAGGTGGTTGGCGGTCGTCAGCCCGACGGGTGCGCGGCGCGCAGGGCGTCCAGGGCCGCGGCAGTGTCGTATGCGTACGAGAATCCGAAGGTCTCCTTGAAGAGACGATTGTCGACG
Source organism: Myxococcota bacterium (assembly GCA_963169045.1). Lineage (GTDB taxonomy): Bacteria > Myxococcota_A > Bradymonadia > UBA7976 > UBA1532 > CAUJDF01. The sequence continues at coordinate 194,605 of CAUJDF010000041.1, read as the reverse complement.
GCCCACGGGAACCGCATGAACGGCACCAGCGAGGGCGGCGCCTCGACGACGCTGCGCAGCTTCCAGCCCGTCCAGGCGAGCGCTTCGACCACCCGCTCCGGCGCGTGGACGACGCGCCCGCCGAAGCGGCGCACCACCTCCGACTGCGGGAGGAGGCCGTCGCCGGCGATGTTGTAGGTGCCGGCGGGCGCGCGCCGCGCCATCGCGAGGAAGGCGCGGGCCACGTCCTCCTCGTGCACGAACTGCATCGGCGGATCCTCGCCGCGCACCATCGGCACCACCGGCTTGAGCAGCATGCGCGAGATGAAGTTGTCGACGTTGGGCCCGATGACGATGCACGGCCGGGCGATCACCACCTCGACGGCGGTCCGGAAGCGCGCCCACACCTGGATCATGCCCTCCATCACCGCCTTCTCGCGGGCGTACTGATAGGGCTGGTCGGGGCGCACGGGCCACCGCTCCGGCAGCGGCACTGGGTTGTCGGGCCAGGCGCCGTAGGCGGTGGCGCTCGAGGCGGCGACCACGCGGCGCACGCCGGCGCGCTCGCACGCCCGCAAGAAGTGGCGCGTGCCGCCGAGGTTGACCGCGGTCATGAAGGCGGCGTCGTGGACCGGGTTGAGGATCCACGCGAGGTGGAGGGCGACGTCGACGCCGTGGAGCGCGTCGTCGAAGGGCCGCGAGACGTCGTGCTCCCGGAAGTCGAGCCGGCGCAGCGGCTTGCGGGGCGGCCTCACGTCGATCCCGACGATGCGCTCCACGTCCGGCTGGTCGGCGAGCAGCTCGCACAGCCGGGTGCCGATGTAGCCGCTGACGCCGGTGATGCCGAAGACGGCCATCGCGCGGGGCTACTTCGCCGTCACCATGCGGACGGCCTCGCGCACCATCTGGCTCGTGTAGCCCCACTCGTTGTCGTACCAGGCCAGCACCTTCACGAGGTTGCCGTCGACCACGGTGGTCAGCGTGAGGTCCATCACCGAGGCGCGGTCGTCGTGGATGATGTCCGAGGACACGAGCGGCACGTCGCTGACCCCCATGATGCCGCGGTAGCGCTCGGAGGCCGCCTCTTCGCGCAACACGCGGTTCACCTCGTCCACCGTCGTCGACTTCCTGGTGAGGATGGTGATGTCGGACAGCGAGCCGTCGGGCACCGGCACGCGCGCGGCGATGCCGTCGAACTTGCCCTTCAGCTGGGGCAGCGCCTTGGCGGTGGCCACGGCGGCGCCCGTCGTCGCCGGCACGATGTTGACGGCGGCAGCGCGCCCGCGCAGCCAGTCCTTCCCGCTGGGCTGGTCGACGATGGCCTGCGTCGCCGTGTAGGCATGGATGGTGGTGAGGATGGCCTTCTCGACGCCGAAGTGGCGGTCCATGACCTCCATCACCGGCGTGATGCTGTTCGTCGTGCACGAGGCGCACGAGACGACGGGCGCGTCCTTCGGCGCCTGGTTCACGCCGTGGACGATGGTCGCCATCGTCTCCGTCTTCGCCGGCGCCGACAAGATGACCTTCTTCGCGCCGGCCTCGAGGTGGCGCCGCAGATCCTCTTCCTTTGTGAACACTCCCGTGCACTCGAAGACCAGATCCACCCCCAACTCGCGCCATGGGAGCTTCGTCGGGTCCTTCTCGCTGCAGACGCGCACCTTGCGGCCGCCGACGTTCAGCGACTCCTTGTCGTGGGTCACCTTCTTGTCGTAGCGGCCGTAGACGGAGTCGTAGTTGAGCAGGTACGCCAGATTGTCCGGCGGTACCAGGTCGTTGACCGCCACGAGCTCGAGCTCCGGCTTCTCCATCACGATCTTGAGCGTGGCCCGGCCGATGCGGCCCATGCCGTTGATTGCCACCTTCGCGGCCATGTGCGACCTCCCTCGTCACGTCGGGCGAGTCTGCCCCGCGGTGCTTGGAGCAGCCGCCGGACGGGGAGGTCGCGGGATTCAGCCGCGGGGCTTCGGCTTCTTCTTGATGGGCTTGCGGGCGGGCTTGCGGGCGGGCTTCTTCTTGACGGGGCGCTCCGGCTCCGGGTCGGCGGCCTCGGGCTCCATGCCGGCGCGGTACGTGCCCTCGACCATCCAGCCGCCGAAGGACGGGTGCAGCACGGGGCCGGCGTCGAGGCCGATCTGGCCGCCGCCGCCGCCGAACCGGAAGCCGGCGACGACCATCACGCCGGCGGTGAACGTGTCGGCGTCCTCGTCGCGGCCCTCGACGTAGTTGAGGATGCCGACGCGGGGCACCGCCTGCAGGAAGCCCTGGCCGCCGCGCCCGCCGAAGCTGAGCTCGAGCGGGACCTCGAAGCTGACGTGGGCCAGCACGACGTCGCGCACGTGGGGCTGCGCGCCGGTGTCGGTGGCGCTCGGGTCGTCCACCGGCTCGTAGTAGCCGATCGTGCCTGCGAGGCGCACGCCGGCGGCCCACATGCGGCCGCCCGTGCCCATGCCGATGAGGCCGCCGAAGCCCCAGCCCTGGTGCGGCTCGTCGAGCGACGTGTCCTCGCAGAGCGGGACGTTCGGGTTGCCGACGCACGTCGGATCGGACTCGACGTCGCACGGCGTGTCGCAGGTGAAGCGCAGCGACTCGTCGGTCGTGAGGCGCTCGACCCGCAGGCCGAAGTCGAAGTGGGCCGACGCCGTGGACGCGAAGAGCAGGACGACCAGAGAGGGAAGGTGTCGCACGGCGCGAGTCTAACCGCCGCCGCCCGTCCGTCGGAAGCGCTACTTGTAGTCGGTGATGTGGCGCCGCGAGCCGCCCTTCGGGTTCTCGCGCGCGCCCTGGCAGGCGACGCACAGCGTCGTCCAAGGCATCAGCTCGAGGCGCTTGTGGGAGATCGCCTCGCCGCAGTCCTCGCAGTCGCCGAAGCTCTCGGGGTCCTCCTCGAGGCGCGCGAGCGCGGCCTCGATCTTCTGTAGCGAGCCGGCGCGGTCGCGGTTGCGGTTCGAGGCGATCACCTGGGCCATCTCGTTGAGCGGCGCGAGGTCGTCGTCGACCTTGCCGACCGCGTCGTCGCGGAGCGGGTCGAGCTTGACGGCGCCGGCGTCGCGCAGGGCGTCGCGCTGCGCGATCAGCAGGTGGCGGAAGCGGTCGATCTGCGGGTCGTTCACGGGCTCCCCTCAGTTGGCGCGGCCCTGCGCAGCGTAGCGTGCGCGCAGGTCGGCGAGGAGGGCGTCCTTGTCGGTCCAGACGTCGCGCACCCACCGCTGGAACGCGTCACGGAAGGCCTCGTCGTTCAGGTAGTCGCGGCCGAGGAACGCCGCCGGGATCGACCGCAGCTCGCCGTGCACCACCACGCGGGGCAGGCGCCCCGAGAGCAGGTCCCAGAACGTCGGATCGCCGTCGGGGTACAGCAGCGTGAGATCGAGCATCGTGTCGAGCCGGTCGCCCATCGCGCCGAGCACGAAGCCGACGCCGCCGGCGCGCGGCAGGAGCAGGTCCGCGTAGGGCGACTGCTGCCGGTCGTGCTTGGCCCGCGTGAAGCGAGTGCCCTCGAGGAAGTTGAAGACGGCCACCGGCGTGTGCCGGAACTTCTCGCAGGCGCGCCGCGTCGTCTCCAGGTCCTTGCCCTTCAGCGACGGATCCTTCTCGATCTGCGCCTTGGTGTAGCGCTTCATGAACGGAAAATCGAGCGCCCACCAGCACACGCCGAGCAGCGGCACCCAGATGAGCTGCTGCTTCAGAAAGAACTTCAGGAAGGGCACACGGTGGTTCAGCGCGTACTGGACGACCGGGATGTCGGACCACGAGCGGTGGTTGCACGTCACCAGGTACCACGCATCGGTGCGCAGATCCGTCGGCAGCTCGATGATCCACTCGATTCGATGCAGCAAATAGAAGAAGAAGCCGTTGGACGACACCCAGTAGGTGGCCATGGCCATGATCACGCGCGTACACAGCTTGCGCCACGCCGTCACCGGCACGGCGAGCTTCAGCAGCGCGACGAGGTTCATGGGCACGAACACCAGCGCGGTGTTCACGATGATCAGGAGGCTGGCGAGGGTGCCGCGCAGCCAGTGCGGGAGGAAGCTCAGCATGGGCGCGCATCCTAATGGATGTGCGACGTCTCGTCAGCGATCGCGCCGACGCTCGCGGAACCGGCGGCGCAGATCCTGCCGCTCCGCGGGGCTCATGTCTCGGAATCGCTTGAGATTGTTGAGGAATCTCTGACGTTCCGCCGGCGACATCTGCATCAGCCGGCGATAGAGCTGGCGCACCTTCGCGCGCTCGGCGCGGCCCATCTTCTCGTAGCGCTCGAAGTTGCGGCGCAGGGCCTCGCGCTCCGTCGGCGGCAGGTCGCGGTAGCGCGCCCAGTGGCCGCGGATGGCCTCGCGCTCCTCGGTCGGCAACGCGCGGAAGCGAGCCCAGCGGCGGCGCAGGCGCTCGCGCTCCTCGGGCGGCAGGTCCTTGAACTTCTGCAGACGGTCTCGGAGCGCCTGCTTCTCCTCGGGCGACAGCTTGTCCCAGCGGGCGCGCTTCTCGTCCTGCGCGGCGGCGGCCTCGGGCTCGCCGGCGGCGAGCGCCGACGCGGGGACGGCGAGCAGGCACAGCCACAAGAGGCAGCGGATCACGGGATGCCCTCCGCGTTCACGTCGTCGAGCGCGGCGACGAGCTCGAACGTCTCTTCGTCCTCGAGCGCGTCGAGCGCCTCCACCTCGCCGTACACCTCGAGCAGGTCGAGGTGGGCGAGCAGCGCCGCGTCGGCGTCGAGATCCCCGTCGCCCTCGCCGCGGGGCGCGACGAAGAAGAGCGCGGCCGCGGCCGCGGCGGCCGCGAGCGCGCCGGCGATCCACCCGCCGCGGCGGCGCTCTGCCCGGACGGCGCCGCGCACGCGGGCGTCGAACCCGGGCGACGGGATCGGGCGGTCGGCGGCGAGCAGCGCGTCGAGCGGATCGCCGGCCGCCTCGTCGGCGATGGCGGCGCGGACGCGGGCGTCGAAGTCGGCGCCCGGCGCGGGCCGGTCGGCGGCGAGCAGCGCGTCGAGCGCCGGGTCGGCGGCGATGGCGGCGCGGACGCGGGCGTCGAACCCCGACGTGGGCACGGGCCGGTCCAGCGCCAGCAGCGCGTCGAGCGCGTCGTCTTCGCGGCTCACGTGCCCACCCCCTCCGTGGCCCTGCGCGCTTCGAGCCACGGCGCGAGGCGCTCCGTGAGCGTGCGGCGCGCCCGGTTGAGCAGCGCCTTCACCGCCGACGTCGTCGAGTCGAGCGCGGCGGCGATCTCGTCGTAGCTCAGGCCCTGGTCCTGCTGCAGCAGCAGGGCGGCGCGCTGCGTGTCCGGCAGCGTGGCCACCGCCTCGCGGACGGCGGCCTGGAGCCGCAGCGCGTGGACGGCGTCGTCGGCCCGCGGCCTGGACCTGTCGGTCGGCTCCTGGGCGAGGTCCTCGACGTCGACCGGGCGGTGCCGGTACTCGGGCCGGCGCACCTCGTTGAGGCAGGTGTTCGTCGCGACGCGGAAGATCCAGGCGGCGAAGCGCTCCCGCGGCTCGTAGCGGGCGCGGGCCCGGTACAGCTTGAGGAAGACCTCCTGCGCGAGCTCCTCGCCGCGGTCCTGGCGACCGACGAAGCGCACCGCGAACCGCACGATGGGCACGCGCCAGCGCTCGAAGAGCCGGTCGAACGCGCCGGCGTCGCCGTCGCGCACGCGGCACATCAGCCGGGCGTCCTCGTCGAGGACGAAGACCTCACTCATCGCGGGCGTCCTCCTCGTCTTCCATAAACAGGGTCAGGTCGTCGTCGCGCAGGAGCTCGAGGGACTGCAGGAAGTCGAGCTGCTCGATGACCTCGGCGTCGGCGTCGCGCGGCGGCGGCGCCGGCGGGGCGGACGTCGGCGCGGGGGCGCCGGCGTCGACGAACAGGGCCACCACGATCGAAAGCGGTCTCACGTCCACCTCAACCCGCCCCGCCGCCGGAGGTTGCGGTCGAATCTCACGGCGGCCATTCCGCGCGCAAGCCGAGGCGCGCCTGCCAGACCGTGCCCTCCTCGGGGAAGAAGTCGCCGAGCCGCCAGGCGCCGGCCTCGGCGCTGAGCGCGAGGCCCTCGGTCGGACGCCAGGTGGCGCGCGCGTCGAGCTCCTCGCCGTAGCGGCGCGCGTCGCCGAGCGGCCCGGGCGCGTCGGCGAAGAGCGCCGCCGCCAGCAGGTGCACCTCGAGCGCCGCGTCGGGGCTGAAGAGCAGCGTCGGCCCCGCCGCGACCAGGCCGCGCCCGGCGACGCCCGCGGCGCGGTGCGCGCGCGGCGCGTAACCCGCGGCCAGGCCCGCGTCGAAGAAGACGACCGGCCGATCGGAGTACGGATCGATCGACAGGAACGACGTGTACGTGCCGCCGCCTCCGTCGAACGTGCCGCCGCCGTGGTAGAGCGCGAAGGCGCCCGGCCAGAGCGACGCGCCGGCGCGCGCGCGCCACGTCACGTCGGCGGCGAGGGCGCGCAGGTCGAGGTCGGCGGACCCGAGGTCGCGCGCGGCCCGGCAGAGGGGGCGGCTCCGGTCGGCGGCGAGGTCCACGCGGGCCTCGCCCCGGCCGGCGAGGACCGCGCCCCGCAGCGTGTGGCCCTCGAGCACGAGATCGGCGGTGGCGCCGATCCACCACGGCCGCGCCTCGCCGTCGGCGACGTTGCACAGCAGGTGCGCGTCGCCGAGGTCGGCCGGCGAGAGGGTGGCCCGGCGCTCGACGACGAGCTGCTCGCCGAGGGCGCGCGCCGTCTCGCCGCTGTCGCGGTGCATGGCCGCGAACACCGCGACACGACTGAGGAAATCGAAGGCGTACGCCAGCTCGCCCACCACGAAGGGCTCGCCCTCGGGCGAAAGGTCGCGCCCGGGGACCCACAGCCCCGCGGACAGCGCGAAGTCGCCGAGGCCGACGTAGGCCTCGATGCCGGTCGCGTACTCGTCGAAGAGCAGGCCCTCGGCCACGCGCACGGCGCGGCGGCCGACGCCGAGGCCGAACGCGCCGTCCGGGGCGGTGACGTCGGCCCAGGCGGTGCGGAGGAAGAGCGTCGCCGACGCCTCCTCGCCGATCGGGCGACCGCCCGACTCCACCGCGCCGTCTCGCTCGCGGATCAAGCCGGTATCGGCGCCGAAGCGGAGCGACAGCCAGTCGGCGACCCGCACGTCGGCCTCGGCGGCGGCGAAGACGTAGGCGGCGGCGTCGTCCTCGGTGGGACGCAGCCAGCCGTCGAGGCGGAGGGTCCCGGCGTCGAGGTCCATGGCCTGGGCCGGTCGCCCGCGCTCGACGCTGCCGATGACGGCGCCGATGACGCGGCCCTCGGCCTCGAGGGCGCGGGCCGGCGCGACGACCAGCGCGGCCGCGGCGACCGCTCCGGCGAGGGCGCGCTGCATGCGGCCTTGATAGCAGACGGCGCATCACGACTGCACGAACGCGGAGGCACCGATGGCCGACGAAGAGCTCGACGACGTCCTCACCTGTGTGCAGTGCAAGGCGCTCCTCGATCCCGACGCGCAGCGCGGCTACGCGATCGAGGAGGACGTGCTGCTCTGCGCCGCCTGCGCGGCGCGGCGGGGCGGCGTGTACGACGAGGCGCGCGACGAGTGGACGACGCCGCCCGACGTCACCGGCCTGCTCGCCGATCCCGACACCGACGACTGACCGCGCCGCCGAGGCCGGCCTCGCGAGGCGCCCCGCCGAGACGTCCGGGGGACGTCCCTGACCGCTTGACGATGGCCCCCCGCCGTGAGACTCGTTTCAGCGATTCCGTCGGCGGACGCGACCGTTCGCCGACACGTCGCATCTGGCAGGGACCGCGCGCCGCGGACCCGCTCGTCGAAAGGAGCTTGCGATGACCTTCAAGCTGCCGCCGTTGCCCTACTCGAAGGACGCCCTCGCGCCGCACATGTCGGCTGAGACGCTCGAATACCACCACGGCAAGCACCACAACGCGTACGTCAACAAGCTCAACGAGTTCGTCGAGAAGGACGCGTCGCTCGCCGGCAAGGATCTCGAGACGATCATCCGCACCGCGGGCAAGGGCCCGGTGTTCAACAACGCCGCCCAGGTGTGGAACCACACGTTCTTCTGGAACTGCATGAAGCCGAACGGCGGCGCCGGTCCGACGGGCGAGCTGAAGGCCGCCATCGAGAAGAGCTTCGGCAGCGTCGCCGACTTCCAGGCGAAGTTCAACGCGGCGGCCGTCGGCCAGTTCGGCTCCGGCTGGGCCTGGCTCGTCAAGAAGGACGCCGGCCTCGAGATCTACTCGACGCCCAATGCCGAGCTGCCCCTGACCCAGGGCGGTACGGCGCTGCTCACCTGCGACGTGTGGGAGCACGCCTACTACATCGACTACCGCAACGACCGCGCGAAGTTCGTGCAGACGTGGTGGAACGTCGTCAACTGGGACTTCGTCGCCGAGAACTTCAAGCAGTGAGCACCCAGGACACCCGGCGGGCGGGCGGCAAGCCCCCCCGCCGCGGCCGCCCCGCCGCCGATCCCAAGAAGAGCAGCGTCCGCCTCGTCGACGACACGAAGCACCCCGAGAACGAGGTGCGCGAGGGCGCCGGCGAGCGCGCGCCGTGGACGCTCGACGACGCCGCCGAGCTCTACAACATCAACGGTTGGGGCGAGCCCTACTTCCGCATCAACGCGGCAGGGCACGTCGAGGTGCGCCCCGATCCGCGCCTCGACCGCGCGATCGATCTGTACGAGCTGATCAGCGACCTGAAGGCGCGCGGTCTCGACCTGCCGCTGCTCATCCGCTTCAGCGACATCCTGCACGACCGAATCCGCCGCCTGAACGAGTCGTTCGCGCGCGCGATCGCCGAGTACAACTACGCCGGCGAGTACCGGGGCGTGTTCCCGATCAAGGTCAACCAGCAGCGGCACCTGGTCGAGGAGATCATCGAGTACGGCCGCCCGTGGAAGTACGGCCTCGAGGCGGGCTCCAAGCCCGAGCTGCTCGTCGCGCTGGCGCAGAACCAGGATCCCGGCGGGATCATCATCTGCAACGGCTACAAGGACCGGCAGTACATCGAGACGGCCATCCTCGCCCAGCAGTTCGAGAAGACGGTGATCATCGTCCTCGAGCGCATCGAGGAGCTCGACATCGCGCTCGAGGCCTCGGCGCGGCTGGGCCTCGAGCCGGTGCTCGGCGTGCGCGCCAAGCTCACGGCGAAGGGCGTCGGGCGCTGGGCGGAGTCGGCGGGCGACCGGGCCAAGTTCGGCCTGACCGCCGCCGAGATCGTCGAGGTCATCGAGCGGCTGTCCGACAAGAAGATGCTGCACTGCCTGCAGCTCCTGCACTTCCACATCGGCAGCCAGATCTCGTCGATCCTCCCGTTCAAGCAGGCGCTGCGCGAGGCGGGCCACATCTACGTCGAGATGGCGCGCATGGGCTGCAACATGCGCTACATCGACGTCGGCGGCGGCCTCGCCATCGACTACGACGGCTCGAAGACCGACTTCCACGCGTCGAAGAACTACGACGAGCAGGAGTACGCCTACGACGTCGTCTCGCAGATCCAGGAGGCGTGCAGCCGCGCCGGCCTGGACGTGCCGACGATCGTGAGCGAGAGCGGCCGCGCGGTGGTCGCGCACCAGTCGATCCTGGTCTTCGAGGTGCTCGGCACGTCCGAGTTCCCCATCGAGGACCCGGAGCGGCCGGCGCCCGACGCGCACCCGGTCATCAAGCACCTGTACGAGGCGTGGGAGAACGTCAGCGAGCGCCGTGTGCAGGAGAGCTGGCACGACGCGCTGCAGGCCAAGGAGGAGGCGCAGACCATCTTCCGGCTCGGTTACCTGAGCCTGAAGGACCGCGCCGTCGCCGAGCGCATGTTCTGGAGCTGCTGCGGGCGCATCCTGCGGATGATCCGGACGCTCGACTTCGTCCCCGAGGAGGTGCAGGACCTCGAGCACCTCGTGGCGTCGATCTACTACTGCAACTTCTCGGTCTTCCAGTCGGCGCCCGACACGTGGGCCATCGACCAGCTCTTCCCCATCATGCCGATCCACCGGCTCGAGGAGCGGCCGACGGTGCGGGCGACGATCGCCGACCTCACGTGCGACAGCGACGGGCAGATCGACCAGTTCATCGACGTGCGCGACGTGAAGCGCTCGCTCGAGCTGCACCCGATCCACGCCGGCAAGCCCTACTACCTGGGCCTGTTCCTCAATGGCGCCTACCAGGAGATCCTGGGCGACCTGCACAACCTGTTCGGCGACACGAACGCGGTGCACGTCGAGCTCTCGAAGGACGGCTACAACGTCGCGCACGTGGTGAAGGGCGACTCGGTCGGCGAGGTGCTGCACTACGTGCAGTACGTGCCCGACGACATGGTCGAGAAGGTGCGGCGGCAGGCCGAGCGCGCGCTGCGGCGCGGGCGCATCCGGGTCGACCAGCTGCGCCTGCTCATGAAGCACTACGAGGACAGCCTCGACGCCTACACCTATCTCTCCGATCTGTCCGAAGACACCCCCACCTGACAGGCCACACGTCGTCGTCGCATGAGCACACGAAGCTTCTGGGGCTGGGGCCACGCCGAACGCTTCCCCGACGCGGCGGCGCGCGCCGCCCTCGGGCAGCAGGTCGGCGCGGTCCTCGGATTCGAACCGCAACCACCTGAATCGCCTGCCGAAATCAGCGCGATCGCCCTGCCGCCCGCCGCCGTCGTGCCCTGGGAGTGCGCCGACTTCGTGTCGACCGACGCCGAGGCCCGCATCCAGCACACATACGGCAAGGCGTACCGCGACCAGGTGCGCGGCTTCCGCGGCGACTTCGCCGCGGCGCCCGCTGCCGTCGCGACGCCCCGGGACGAGGACGACGTGCAGCGCGTCTTCGAGTGGGCGGCGCGCGCAGCGCAGTCGATCGTGCCGTTCGGCGGCGGCACCAGCGTCGTCGGCGGCGTCGAGCACCCCGGCGCCCTCTCGCTGGACCTCTCGGCGCTCAGCGGCGTCCGCGAGGTGGACGACGTCTCCGGCCTCGCCCGGATCGGCGCCGGCACGTTCGGACCCGACCTCGAGCGGGGCCTCGAGCCGCACGGCCTCACCCTGCGCCACTACCCGCAGTCCTTCGAGTTCTCGACGCTCGGCGGCTGGCTCGCCACCCGCGCCGGCGGCCACTTCGCGACGGTGTACACGCACATCGACGACCTCACGGCGTCGATCCGCATGCTGTCGCCGGCGGGCGTCTTCGAGTCGCGCCGCCTGCCGGGCAGCGGCGCCGGCCCGTCGCCCGACCGCCTCGTCCTCGGCAGCGAGGGCGCGCTCGGCGTCATCACCGAGGCGTGGATGCGCGTCCGACCGCGACCCCGCTGGCGCGCGAGCGCCACCGCGCACTTCGCCACGTTCGAGCAGGCGGTCGCCGCGGCGCGCGCCGTCGCGCGCTCCGGCCTCTTCCCGAGCAACTGCCGCCTGCTCGACAAGCGCGAGGCCGCCCTCAACGGCGTCGCGGACACCCCCGTGCTCCTCCTCGGGTTCGAGTCCGCCGACCACCCGCTCGACGCGTGGATGGCGCGTGCCGTCGAGCTGGTCCGCGACCACGGCGGCGACGTCCGGCGCCCGCCCACGCTGCGCGACGACGCCGAGAAGGGCAGGGACGCCGCCGCCGACCAGTGGCGCCAGGCCTTCCTCGACGGGCCCTACCTGCAGAGCACGTTGATCTCATTGGGGATCCTGGCCGACACGTTCGAGACGGCGGTGACGTGGAGCGGCTTCCCGGCGCTCCACGAGGCGCTCGTCCGTGACGTGCGCGACGCGATGAAGCGCGTGTGCGGTGCGGGCGTCCTGACGTGCCGCTTCACCCACGTCTATCCCGACGGACCCGCGCCCTACTACACGTTCGTCGCCCCCGCGCGGCGCGGCGCCGAGCTCGAGCAGTGGGCGGCGATCAAGGCGGCGGCCAGCGACGCGCTGCTCGCCCACGGCGCCACCATCACCCCCCACCACGCCGTCGGCCGGACGCACGCGCCCTGGTACGAGCAGCAGCGGCCCGCGCCCTTCGGCGACGTGCTCGCCGCCGTCAAGCGCACGCTCGACCCCGACGGACTGCTCAACCCGGGCGTGCTCGGCCTTGGCTGAGAGCGAGGAGCCTGACGGCGAAGTTCGCGCGCCCGAGGGCCGCGACGAAGCGTGCGGAACTTCGGTGTCAGGCCACGAGCCGTTCACATGCCGGCGTCGGGGGCGGGGGCGGGGGCGGGGGCCGCGTCCGGCTTCGGGCGCGGCCGCCCGTGGTCCAGGCGGATGGGGTCGCCGTGGCCGATCACGACCGTCGGGTACGCGTCGAGCGCGACGTCGACGCGGAAGGCGTCGGGACAGGCGTCGTCGCGGCCGTCGCAGCCGCGGACGCGCGAGGCGCCGAGGCCCTCCTTCATCTCGACGAGGATCGGCTCGAAGGACGCGGCGCCGAACGGGTTGGCGCGCAGGATGACGTTGCCCGAGAAGGGCTCGCCGGCGTCGTTCTGGATGCGGACGCGCACGATCATCCGGTTGGACGGATGGGTGCGATCGGCGATGAGGCTGCCTCGCTCCGGCTGGATCTGGACGCGGAAGTCGGCAGGGTCCGGCGGTCCGTCGTCCTGCTCGGCGGCGGGGACGCACTCGCCCTCGACGCACACCTCGCCCTCGTCGCAGGGCTGCGGACCGACGCGGCAGCCCGCCGGCGCGGCCGCCGGGGCCTCGCACCCCGCCAGCGCCGCCACGAGCACCGCACCCCACCACCGCCGAGTCGTCATGAGCTTCCTCCCCGGCGGGCATCGTAACCGCGGCGGCGCTCCGCCCTCAATCTCGCGCTCGCGGCGCGCGCGGACGGGTCTATACTCGCCGCGCCCGCCCCACATGGGAGACCCGCATGGCCCGCTCCGAGAAGGTCGTCGTCACCTGCGCGCTCACCGGCGTGCTCACGAACCCGGCGCAGCACCCGGTGCCGGTCACGCCCGAGCAGATGGCGCAGCAGGCGCGCGAGGCGTTCGACGCCGGCGCGACGGTGGTCCACTGCCACTTCCGCGACCAGCGGCCGGGCATGGGATTCCTGCCGTCGTGGGATCCGGCGGTGGCCGGCGCCATCTGCGACGCCATCCGCGCGGCGTGTCCCGAGCTCATCATCAACATGTCGACCGGCGTGGTGGGGCCCGACATCTCGGGGCCGGTGGCCTGTCTCGAGCGCGTGCGGCCGGAGATGGCCGCCCTGAACGCGGGCTCTCTCAACTATCTGAAGATCAAGTCGGACGGGCAGTGGGCGTGGCCGCCGATGCTGTTCGACAATCCGGTCGAGAAGGTGAAGCAGTTCATCGAGGCGATGAACCGCTACGGCGTCGTGCCCGAGTGCGAGTGCTTCGACACCGGCATCGTGCGCAGCGTGGGCATGTTCGAGCAGGCCGGCATGCTGAAGGCGCCGGTGCACGTGTCGCTCGTCATGGGCGTGGCGTCCGGGATGCCGGCGAAGGCGTCGTGGCTGCCGCTGCTGATCGAAGAGATGTCGCCGACGACGGCGTGGCAGACGATCGTCATCGGGCGGCACGAGGTGTGGGACGTGCACCGCCGTTCGGCGGCGCTCGGCGGGCACCTGCGCACCGGCCTCGAAGACACGTTCTACCTGCCCGACGGCAGCAAGGCCGCGAGCAACGGGCCGCTCATCGAGGCGCTCGTCCGCACGGCGCGCGAGGTGGGCCGTGAGATCGCCACGCCGGCCGAGGCCCGGGCCATCCTGGGGATCGGCGCGTGAGGGTGCTCGAGACGCGCGTCGATCGGCGCGCCGGGAGTTACGAGACGAACCGCGCCGCCAACCTGGCGCGCCTCGAGCAACTCCGCGTGGCGCTTCAGGAATCGCTCGCGGGCGGCGGCGAGAAGTACGTGCAGCGACACATCGAGCGCGGTCGGCTGCTGCCGCGGGAGCGCATCGAGCTGCTGCTCGATCCCGACGGCTGGTTCCTCGAGGTGTGTCCCATCGCCGGCTACCGGGCCGGCGGCGGCGTGAAGGCGGGCGCGAGCATCATCGGCGGCGTCGGCGTCGTCAGCGGCGTCGAGTGCCTCATCAGCGCCACGGAGTCGACGCTCAAGGGCGGCGCGATGAACGAGTGGTCGGTGCAGAAGAGCCGCCGCCTCGCCGAGATCGGCGCCGAGAACGCGCTGCCGAGCCTGCACCTCGTCGAGTCCGCCGGCGCCGATCTGCCCAACCAGTCGAAGATCTTCGTGCCGGGCGGGCAGATGTTCCGCGAGATCACGCGCGCGTCGAGAGCCCGGCAGCCGAGCATCTGCCTCGTCTTCGGCAGCAGCACCGCCGGCGGCGCCTACATCCCGGGCATGTGCGACTACACGATCATGGTCGACCGCCAGGCGCAGGTCTTCCTCGGCGGGCCGCCGCTCGTGAAGATGGCCACCGGCGAGGAGACCGACGAGGAGTCGCTCGGCGGCGCGGCGATGCACAGCCGAAAGAGCGGCGTGAGCGACTACCTCGCGCGCGACGAGCACGACGCCCTCCGCACCGCGCGCGAGCTCGTGGCGCTCCTGGAGTGGCGCAAAGCAGGACCGCCGCCGCCGCGCGCGCCCGAGCCGCCGGCCCACGATCCCGACGACCTGCTGGGCCTCGTGTCCGCCGACGTGCGCGTCCCGTTCGAAGCCCGCGAGGTCATCGCGCGCGTCGTCGACGGCTCCCGCTTCCACGAGTTCAAGCCGGAGTACGGCCCGACGCTGGTCTGCGGCTGGGCCTACGTGCACGGCTACCCGGTGGGCGTGCTCGCCAACAACGGCGTGCTGTTCAGCGAGTCGGCGGAGAAGGGCGCGCAGTTCATCCAGCTGTGCAACCAGAAGTCGGTGCCGCTGCTGTTCCTGCAGAACATCACCGGCTTCATGGTGGGCACGCACTACGAGCAGGGCGGCATCATCAAGCACGGCGCGAAGCTCATCAACGCCGTCTCCAACAGCACGGTGCCCGCGATCACGATCATGACCGGCGCCAGCTACGGCGCCGGCAACTACGCGATGTGCGGGCGCGCGTACGGGCCCCGCTTCCTGTTCACGTGGCCGAACCACCGCATCGCGGTCATGGGCGGGGAGCAGCTCGCCGGCGTGCTCGACATCGTCAAGCGCGGCGCCGCGGCGCGTTCGGGCGAGGCGGTGAACGAGATGGAGCTGACGATGGCGAAGACGCTGCTGCAGCAGCAGATCGAGAAGGAGTCCGACGCCTTCTTCGCCAGCGCCCGACTGTGGGACGACGGGATCATCGACCCGCGGGACACGCGCGACGTGGTCGGCATCGCGCTGTCGGTCGCCCACAACGCGCCGGTCGAGGGCTCGATGGCGTACGGAGTGTTCCGGCATTGAGCGCACGATTCGACAAGGTCCTGGTGGCCAACCGCGGCGAGATCGCGTGCCGCGTCATCCGCACGTGCCGGAGGATGGGCCTGGCCACGGTGGCGGTGTTCAGCGACGCCGACGAGCGCGCGCCCCACGTGGACATGGCCGACGAGGCGGTGCGCCTCGGACCGGCGCCCCCGGCGGAGTCCTACCTGAACGTGGCGCGCATCCTCGACGCGGCGCGCCGTACGGGCGCCGGCGCCATCCACCCGGGCTACGGTTTCCTGGCCGAGAACGCGGCGTTCGTCCGCGCGGTGACCGAGGCGGGCCTGGTGTTCATCGGCCCGCGCGCCGAGACGGTCGAGCGCATGGGCAGCAAGGCCGGGGCGCGCGCGATCATGGCCGCCGCGGGCGTGCCGGTCGTGCCAGGCTACGACGGCGACGACCAGGACGACGCGCGGCTCGTGTCCGAGGCGGCGCGCATCGGCTTCCCGCTGCTCGTGAAGGCGAGCGCCGGCGGCGGCGGCAAGGGCATGACCGTCGTGCGCGGCGCCGCCGACCTCCCCGAGGCGCTGGCGCAGGCCCGCCGCGTGGCGAAGAGCGCGTTCGGCGACGACCGCCTGCTGCTCGAGCGCTACATCGAGTCGCCGCGCCACATCGAGGTGCAGATCTTCGGCGACGAGCACGGGCATCACATCGACGTCTTCGAGCGCGAGTGCAGCATCCAGCGCCGCTTTCAGAAGGTCGTCGAGGAGGCGCCGTCGCCGGCGCTCACGTCGACCCAGCGGGCGCGCCTCCGCTCGACCGCCACGACCGCCGCCCGCACCCTCGGCTACGTCGGCGCGGGGACGGTCGAGTTCATCTTCGCGGCGTCCGGCGAGTTCTACTTCCTCGAGGTGAACACGCGGCTGCAGGTGGAGCACCCGGTCACCGAGGCGATCACCGGTCTCGACCTCGTCGAGCTGCAAGTGCGCGTCGCGCAAGGGGAAGCGCTGCCCGTCAGGCAGGAGGACGTGACGGTGCACGGCCACGCGGTGGAGGTGCGGCTGTGCGCCGAGGATCCGGCCGCCGGGCTCCTGCCGGCGACCGGCCGCCTGCTCGAGTGGCGCGAGCCGCTCGGCGGGCTCGTGCGGATCGACGCCGGCGTGCGCGAGGGGAGCGAAGCATCGGTGCACTACGACTCGCTGCTCGCCAAGCTGATCGCGCACGGCGACACCCGCGACGAGGCGATCGACCGGCTGGTGTCGGCGCTGCGCGGGCTCTCGGTCGTGGGCGTCAGCACGAACCGCGACCTCCTCCTCGACGTCCTCGAACACCCCGAGTTCCGCGCCGGTCGCTTCAACACTCACTTCATCGCCGAGCAGTGGCCCGACGGCTGGACGCCCGCGCCGGTCGATCCCGAGCTCGAGGCGCAGTGCGCGATCGCCGCGGCGCTCGCCGAGGCTACGTCCCGTCACCGGGCGATCCCCCACGTCCCGGCATTGCGGCCGGGCTGGCGCAACAACCCGTTCCGGCCCCAGCGGGTCGAGCTGCGCGCGGGCGACCGCACGCTGCGCGTGGAGTACGCGTCGACGGCGCCGGGGACGTGGCGCGCGCGCGTCGACGAGGGCGCCTGGCGCGCCGTGCGCACGGACCTGCAGCCCGACGGCCTCGACCTCGAGCTCGACGGCGTGCGCCGCCGCTACCGCCTCGTGGCCGACGGCGAGCGGCGCTCCGTGCGCCGGGGCGATCGCACGCTCACGTTCGACCTCGTCCCGCGCTTCCCCGAGCACGCCGGGGTGATGCCCGGCGGCGGCTGCCTCGCGCCGATGCCCGGCAAGGTCGTGAAACTGCTGGTGAGAGAAGGCGAGGCCGTCCGCGCCGGCGCGCCGCTGATCGTCATCGAGGCGATGAAGATGGAGCTGACGCTGACCGCGCCTGCCGACGGCGTCGTCCGCGCCACGAGGTACGCCGCCGGCGACCAGTTCCAGGCCGGCATGCCGCTCGTCGAGCTCGAAGCCCCCGAGGACTGACCCCTACCCCAGCGAAGTGAGCAGGACGCGCACGTCGTCGAGCCACCAGGTGGGCGCCGAGGGCTCGAGATCCGCGCGCGAGAAGGGGCCCCAGAGGGCCGCGCCGGTGGCGACCCCGGCGCCGCGCCCCGAGTGCATGTCGTGCGGCGAGTCGCCGACGAACACGGCGCGCTCGGGGCCGACGCCGAGGCGCCGCAGCGCGTGCAGCACCGGCTCGGGATCGGGCTTGTGGCGCGTCACGTCGTCCATGCCGACGACGAGGTCGAAGTGGGCCTCGAGGCCGCACACGCGCAGGCCGCGGCGGGCCGTCGCCTGGGGCTTGCTGGTGACGACGCCGAGGCGGGCGCCGCGCGCGCGCAGCGCGTCGAGCGTCTCGGTCACGCCCGGGTAGGGGGCGACCTGGGCGTCGTGCCCGGCGAGGTTGTGCTCGATGTAGGTCTGCGCGATCTGCGCGACGAGCGCGTCGTCGATGACGTGGGTGCCGGCGTCGCGGACGTGCGTGCGCACCTGCTCGAGGAGCGGCGTGCCCACGCCGCGCACGAGCGCCGGCTCGTCGGGCACGTAGGCGAGGTGCTGGTGCAGGGCGTGCCGCATCGACGCCTTGATCAGCGGGATGGTGTCGAGCAGCGTGCCGTCGAGGTCGAAGAGGAACGTGTCGTAGCGCGCGGACATGCGCGGCAGGCTAACGCGGGGCTGTGTGGAACGCCACGGGGCCTTTGCGCGCGGCGCTGCCCTTGCGCGCGGGACGCGCGTCTGTAGGATGGGGGCCTACACGCATGGAGGAAGGCTCGATGCGTCGGGCGCTGGTCGCGGCGGTATCGGTCCTCTGGCTCGCCACGGGCTGCCTCGTCGAGACGGCGCCCGTTGAGGGCGACGGGCGCTTTGCGGCCGACCTCGGGCCCGCGGTGCCCGACGGCGCGCCGCCCGACGCGTCGCCGTGGGACGCCCGGCCGCCGTGGTCCGCGGACGGGTCGCCGTCTGCGGACGGGTCGCCGCCCGCCGACGGATCTCCACGCGAGGTCGACGGCTCTTCGCACGCGGTCGACGGGTCTGCGGGCGAGGTCGACGGGTCGGCGGGCGACATCGACGGGTCAGCGGGCGACATCGATGGGTCTGCGGGCGACGTGGACGGGTCTCCGCGCGAGGTCGATGGCTCTCCGCACGCGGTCGATGGCTCTCCGCACGCGGTCGATGGCTCTCCGCGCGAGGTCGACGGCTCTCCGCGCGAGGTCGACGGCTCTCCGCGCGAGGTCGACGGCTCTCCGCGCGAGGTCGATGGCTCTCCGCACGTCGTGGACGCCGCGCCGCCCGAGCCGGACGCCGCGGCGCCCGAGCCGGACGCCGCGCCGCCCGAGCCGGACGCCGCGCCGCCCGAGCCGGACGCCGCGCCGCCCGGTCCGCTCGAAGGCCCCATCGCCGACCTGTCGCCCTACCTGCAGCTGGACTGGGCCGCCGTCCACCGTCTGCGCGCGGCCTTCGACGCAGAGCGCACGCACGCCTGCGAGGTGCAGGTCGTCGGCGACAGCATCAGCGAGACGTTCCTGTTCCTGAACCCGCTGACGACCGATCGCCACTTCCCGGACATGGCGTACGCCGACCCCACGCACTGCCGCCTGTTCGGGCAGCCGACGATCTTCCTCGATGTGCTCCAGACGGCGGCCTCGGGCACCACGGCGGGGTGGGGGCTCGACGGCTTCGACGGCTGGGGCGGCGTGCGCAACCTGGCCTATCCGATGGTCTACACGGACCGCGACGGCGGCCGGAACCCGATCGGCCGGCGGCAGGCCTGGCCCGAGATCGCGACGATCCTCTACGGGACGAACGATCTGCGGGCGTACCTGCGCGACCGCTACTCCTGGGACCGATCGCCCGCCGGCGAGGCGGAGGCGCGCGCGGCGTACGTCGAGGACCTGCGGGCCATCGCGCAGTGGTTCCTCGACCACGGCGTGATTCCGGTGCTGCTGACGATCCCGCCCGGCGACTACGAGGCCTACGTCTTCCGGCCCGAGGGCGCCGACTGGGGCGACCGTGCCGGCCGCCCGCTCGGCGAGGTCTGGGCCGACGCCGTGCGTGCGCTCGGCGCCGAGCTCCAGGTGCCGGTCGTCGACGTGAACCGCGCGCTCGCCGACCGCGCGGACCGGGCGGCGCTGTTCAGCGACGCCATCCACCCGAACGCCCGCGGCTACGCCGAGGTGATCAACCCGCGCGTCCACGACGCGTACGTCGACCTGAGGCGGCTCGTCCTGCGGCGATAGTGTCGTATGCTGCGCCGCATGAAGGCAGTCTGCATCGGCGGCGGCCCCGGGGGCCTGTACCTCGCCATCCTGCTCAAGCGCGCTCGGCCCGACGACGACGTCGCCGTGTACGAGCGCAACCGCGCCGACGACACGTTCGGCTTCGGCGTCGTGTTCTCCGACGAGACGCTCGGCAACCTCGCCGCCGCCGATCCGGAGACCTACGCGGCGATCACCGCCGACTTCGCGCATTGGGACGCGATCGACGTGCACGACCGCGGCGAGGTGCTGCGCTCGACGGGGCATGGCTTCAGCGGCCTCTCGCGCCACCGCCTCCTGCGCATTCTGCAGGACCGCGCCCGCGCGCTCGGCGTGCGCCTGGTCTTCGAGACCGAGGTCGGCCCCGAGGACTTCCCGGACGCGGACCTCGTCGTCGCCGCCGACGGGGTCAACAGCCCGATCCGCACGCGCGACGCCGATCGCTTCGGGCCGCAGGTCGAGGCCGGCGCCAACCGCTTCGTGTGGCTCGGCAGCACCAGGCGCTTCCCGGCGTTCACCTTCTATTTCAAGCAGGACGCGCACGGCCTGTGGCGCGCCCACTGCTACGAGTACGAGGGCGGGCGCTCCACGTTCATCGTCGAGACGACCGAGGCCACCTGGCGCGCGGCGGGGCTGGCCGAGGCGGACGAGGCGGCGACGAAGGCCTTCTGCGAGCGGCTCTTCGCCGACGAGCTCGAGGGGCACCCGCTGCTGTGCAACCGCTCGATCTGGCGCCAGTTTCCGACCGTGGCGAACGCCCGCTGGTCCTTCGGGAACGTGGTGCTGCTCGGCGACGCGGCCCACTCCGCGCACTTCTCGGTCGGGTCGGGCACCAAGCTCGCCATGGAGGACGGCATCGCGCTGACGCAGGCGCTCGCGCGGCATCCGGGCGACGTGCCGGCGGCGCTCGCCGCGTACGAGGCCGAGCGCCGCGCCGCCGTCGAGAGCACGCAGCGCGCCGCGCAGGTGAGCCTGCAGTGGTTCGAGGAGACGGAGCGCTACTTCGGCCGCCTCGAGCCGCTGCAGTTCGCGTTCAGCCTGCTCACGCGCAGCCTGCGCATCACCCACGCCAACCTGCGCCTGCGGGACCCGGCCTTCGTGGCGCGGGTCGACGCGTGGTTCGCGCAGCAGGCGAGCCGCCAGACCGGGCGCGACGTGCCGCCGACGACGCCGCCGATGTTCACGCCCTTCCGCCTGCGCGAGCTCGTCGTCCCGAACCGGGTGGTCGTCTCGCCGATGTGCATGTACTCGGCCGAGGACGGCACGATCGACGACTTCCACCTCGTGCACCTGGGCAGCCGGGCCATGGGCGGCGCCGGCCTCGTCATCACCGAGATGACCGACGTCAGCCGCGACGGGCGCATCACGCCGGGCTGCGCCGGCATGTACCGGCCCGAGCACGTGCCCGCGTGGCGTCGCGTCGTCGACTTCGTGCACCGGCACACGCCGGCGAAGATCGGCCTGCAGCTCGCGCACGCCGGCCGCAAGGGCTCGACGCGGCGCATGTGGGAGGGCATCGACCAGCCGCTCGACGACGGCAACTGGCCGCTGCTCGCGCCCTCGCCGCTGCCGTACCTGCCGCAGTCGCAGGTGCCGCGGCCGATGGACCGCGCGGACATGGACCGCGTCCGCGACGACTTCGTCCGCGCGACGGAGATGGCCGAGGAGGCTGGCTTCGACCTCGTCGAGGTCCACTTCGCGCACGGCTACCTGCTCGGCACCTTCCTGTCGCCGCTGACGAACCTGCGCGACGACGAGTACGGCGGCAACCTCGCGAACCGCATGCGCTTTCCGCTCGAGATGTTCCGCGCGGTGCGCGCCGCCTGGCCCGCGCACAAGCCCGTGTCGGTCCGCATCTCGGCGACCGATTGGAAGGACGGCGGCTTCGACGCGGACCAGGCGGTCGAGGTCGCCCGCGCGCTGCGCGCAGCGGGTTGCGACGTGCTCGACGTGTCCGCCGGCCAGACCGTCGCCGACCAGCGCCCGCGCTACGGCCGCCTCTTCCAGACGCCGTTCAGCGATCGCATCCGCCACGAGGTCGACCTGCCGACGATGACCGTCGGCAACATCTCCTCGTACGCGGACGTGAACTCCATCCTCGCCGCGGGGCGCGCCGACCTGTGCGTGCTCGCGCGCGCCCACCTCTTCGATCCGTACTGGACGCGCCACGCCGCCTTCGAGCAGGGCTACGCGCTGCCCTGGCCGCCGCAGTACTGCTCGATCGAGCGCTACGTCCCGCGCTTCGAGTGGACGCCCCGCGGCAACGAAAAGGCCCCGTGACCACGCTGATCCGGGCGCTCATGGTGCTTTCGGCGCTCGTCGCCATCGGCTGGCGGGCGTGGCCGCGCCCCGTGCCGCGCGACGAGCTGGTCGCGCTCCGGGACCGCATCGAGGCGCGGCTCGTCGAGCAGGTGGACGCCGGCCGCCTCGCGCGCGAGAGCGGCCACACCTACGGGGTCGACCTCGGAAACGCGTTGTACTACGCGGCGTTGCGCGGCCACGCGGCGCTCTACGACCGGCTGCGCGCCGTCGCCGTCGCGCGCTTCGTCGTGCAGAGCCCGGACGATCCGGAGACGCACGGCATGGTCTCGTGGCGGCGCCACGACCGCGAGCCCATCGACGCGTCGGGCACGACCGAGGGCCTGCGCGTCGCCGCCGGGCTCTGGGAGGGCGGCCGCCGCTTCGACCGCGCCGCCGACCGCGACCTCGCGCTCGCCGCGCTGCACGCCTACGGCCGACACGCCACCGTCGACCAGGGGCAGTGGTTCATCCGCAACTACTTCAACTTCGGCACGCGCACCTACGCCAACGACTCGTACCTCGTCGACTACGACCCCGACCTGCTGCGGCGCGTGGCCGCGGAGGCCGGCGACGCGGCCATCGCCGAGCTCGCCGACAAGTCGTACGCGCTCGTGCGCGCCGCTCGGGCGCCGTCGGGGCTCGTCTACTCGATGATCCAGCCGGACGTGGCCACGCTCGTGCCCGGCTTCCCCATGCCGGCGTTCGCGCCCAACGACCTCTTGCAGCTCAACGCCACGTGCACCGTCGCCGAGACGGTCACGCGGGGCGCGCCCGAGGTGGCCCGCGGCGTCGTCGAGTTCGCGCGCGCCCGCCTCGCCGACCTGCGCCTGTACTACCGCGCCCGCGACGGCGCGCCCCTGCGCGGCACCCGCGCCGAGGTCACGACGCTCTCGTGCCTCGTGCGCGCGGCGGTCGGCCTCGGCGACCGCACCGCCGCCCGCGACTTCGCCCGCGCGGCCCTCCCGCGTTGGCGCGCTTTCGCCGACTACCCGAGCGAACCGTGGCTGTATGTGGCGGGCGAGGTCCTGCTGGCGCTGCAGGCAGCGATCGACGCGGGGGTGGGGGAGTGAGGGGCGGGGTCAGTTCTTCGGGAGCTCTTCTTCGCCCTCGAACTTCATCTGCAGCGGCGAGCGGTCGTCGCCCTCGATCTGGGCGTAGCGGGCGTCGACGCGCGGGCCCGCGTTGCGGATGAAGTGCCGCGCGGAGACGATCTTGTTCTCGTGGAACGCCGTCTTGTTCTCGGCCTTCGCCGCCACCGTGGCCATCCACAGGTGGAGCCACGAGGTGACCGCATCGCCGAACAGGTACATCATCGGCGTCGCCTGCAGCAGCGGGCCGTACAGGTCGCCGCCCATGAAGCGGCCGCCGAGCGCCATCGCCGCCATGCCGACCTTCTTCGCCATGCCGCCGACCTTCTCGGCCAGGTCGGCGAGGCCGACCTCGCGGGCCTCCTGGATCGTCCCCTCGACGCGCTTCATCAGCGCCATGAGCGGCTGGCCGCCCTTGTGGCCGAGCTTGCGCGACACGAGGTCGATGGCCTGGATGCCCGTCGTGCCCTCGTAGAGGCGCGCGATCACGGTGTCGCGCAGGTGCTGCTCGAGCGGGTGGTCGCGCAGGTAGCCGTGGCCGCCGAGGATCATGATCGACGTCGAGATCGCATCGAAGCCGATCTCCGACGCGTAGCCCTTGCAGAGCGGCGTGAGCAGCGCGAGGAGCTCGCCGGCCTGCTCGGCCTCGGCGCCCTCGGCGGCCCACTCGAGGTCGGCCTGCAGGGCGGCGAAGCCCAGCAGCGCGCGCAGGCCCTCGACGGTGCTGCGCATGTCGAGCAGCATGCGGCGCACGTCCGGGTGGCGGATGATCGACACGCGGGCGGCGTTCGGGTCTTTGAACTGCTCGACCGCGGTGCCCTGCTGCCGTTCGAGCGCGTACTGGTGGGCGTAGCGATAGGCGGCCTCGCTGATGCCCAGCGCCTGCATGCCGACGGCGATGCGGGCGGTGTTCATCATCTGGAACATCTCGCGCATGCCGCGCCGCGGCTCGCCGAGCAGCTCGCCGACGGCGGGCACGTCCTCGCCGAAGACCATCGTGCAGGTGGGCGAGCCGTGCAGGCCCATCTTGTGCTCGATCCCCGAGCACTTCACGCCGTTGCGGCCGCCCAAATTGCCCTTGTCGTCCGTGTGGAACTTGCTGACGAGGAACAGCGACAGGCCGCCGGTGCCCGGGGGATCGCCCTCGATGCGCGCGAGCACCGGGTAGACGATGTTGGGGGTGATGTCGTGCTCGCCCCAGGTGATGAAGATCTTGGTGCCCTTGATGTGGAACGTGCCGTCGGGCTGGGGGATGGCCACCGCGCGCGCGCTGCCGACGTCGCTGCCGGCGTTGGGCTCGGTGAGGCACATCGTGCCGCCCCACTCGCCGGAGAGCAGGCGCTCGCCGAAGACCTTCTTCTGCCGGTCGGTGCCGAACGCCCAGACGAGCTCGGACGCGCCGTGGCCGAGGCCGGGCAGCAGATACAGCGCGACGTTGGCGCTGAGGATGCCGGTGCTCGGGTGGATGCCGAGCGCCCGCGGCATGCCGATGCCGCCGTGCTCCGCCTTCTCGGTGAGGCCCAGCCAGCCGCCCTCGGTGAAGGCCTTGTAGGCCGACTTGAAGACGGCGGGCGTCTTCACCTCGCCGTCGACGAACTTCAGGCCCTCGCGGTCGGCCACGATGTTGGTCGGCGCGAGGACGTCGTGCGCCAGCTTCCAGGCCGCGTCGAGGATCATGTCGAAGTCGTCCCACGACTGGCCGCTGAAGGCGTCGAGCTGGAAGAGGCGCTCGGCGCCGATGACCTCGCGCACGAGGAACTCGATGTCGCGGCGGTCGAAGAGGCCCAGGCTCATGCGTGCTACCCCGTTCGGTCCCTTTGGGTGCGCCCACCATAGAGGGGTCGACGCGCTGCGTCAAACCGTTGTGCGTCTAAGCTGAATCCCGTTCAGTCGCCACGCGTTCCCTGCAATGAAGACGCGCGCCCCCGGTTGCGTCATTGACCCGTGACCGCCATATTCGCGACATTGCACGCCGACACCATCGGCCGAGGAGGAACGAGATGCTCGCGCGCTTTCTGCGTCCCGATCGGAGGCTGGCCGTCCTGGCGCTGACGGTGGCGCCGCTCGTCGCCGCCGCCCAGACGACCGAAGACGCCCTGCTCGAGCAGGACCCCGCCGCGAACCAAGGCCTCGAAGAGGCACGGCCGGCGGAGAAGGTCGACACCAGCGATCCCGATCCCAAGCTGCAGCAGGCGGTCGACGCCCGCCGCTCCGAGTTCGAGAAGCGGCTCAACGTGATGCAGAGCGCCGAGCCGCGCTTCACGAAGCTCGACCCGCAGGTCGAGAAGCTCACCGCCGACTTCATCAAGGCCCAGGACGCCTTCCTGACGAAGCAGGCCGATCTGAAGTCGAAGTACGTCGAGGCGGTCTCGATCGCCGACGAGAAGAACAAGAAGAAGCTCGCCGACGATCTCGCCAAGGCGCGCAAGGCGTTCCAGGGCGAGCTCGACAAGCTCGGCAAGCGCGCCGACAAGCTGCAGGGCGAGCGCGACAAGCTGATGAAGGCCTATCTCAAGGAGCAGGGCGAGGACGCCGCGAAGCCGGCGGAGCCCGCCGCGCCCGCGAGCGAAGCCGCCGAGGGGAGCGCGGACTGAGCGCGCCCGAGGACCGCTGGTCCCGCCACCTCGTGCGCGGCGCCCGCGACGTACGGGCGCTGGTCGAACGCGGCCTCGTGTCGGCCGACGACGCGCCCGCGCTCGAGGCGGTGGTCGAGCGATACGCGCTCCTCGTCAGCGACTACTACCTCTCGCTGATCGATCCCGCCGATCCCGCGTGCCCCATCCGCAAGCAGGCGCTGCCCGACGCCGCCGAGCTCGTCGTCGCGCCGGAGGAGCGGTCGGATCCCATCGGGGACGCGGCCCACGCGCCCACGCCGCTGCTCGTGCATCGCTACCCCGACCGCGCGCTGCTGTTCCCCACGTTCCGCTGCCCGATGTACTGCCGCTACTGCTTCCGCAAGGTCGCGATCAACGGGGAGCCCATCCGGCTGCGGCAGGCGCTCGACGCCTCCCTCGACTACCTGCGCGCGCACCCCGCGATCGCCGAGGTCATCCTCAGCGGCGGCGACCCGCTGATGCTGTCCGACGACCGGCTCGGCGAGCTGCTCGGGCGTCTCCGCGCCATCCCTTCGGTGCGCCGCGTCCGCATCCACACGCGCTTCCCGGTGACGCTGCCGATGCGGGTGGACGCGTCGCTGGCGTCGCTGCTGGCGGCGCACCGCCCGCTGTTCCTGGTCACGCACTTCAACCACCCGCGCGAGCTCACGCCGGCCTCGGCGCTGGCGCTGCGGACGCTCGTGGACGCCGGCGTGACGGTGCTGAACCAGACGGTGCTGCTCGCCGGCGTGAACGACGACGCGTCGGTGCTGGCGGCGCTGTTCACCGGCCTGCTCGAGCACCAGGTGCGCCCGTACTACCTGCACCACCCCGATCTGACGGTGGGGACGGGTCACTTCCGGGTGAGCCTGGACCGCGGCCTGAGCATCGCCCGCGCGCTCCGCGGCCGGCTCACGGGGCTCGCGTGGCCCACCTACGTCATCGACATCCCCGGCGGAGGCGGCAAGGTGCCCGTCGACAGCGACTTCGTGCGCCGGGGCGACCGCCCGGGACACTGGATCCTGCGCAGCCCGCTCGGCGGCGAGCACCTCTACGTCGATCCCGCCCACCGCGACTGATGTGCTAGGGTCGCTTCCATGCGACCGATTGCGATCTTCGTGGTGCTGATGCTCGCGGCGCCGGCCGCGTCGGCGGCCCTCGGCGACCCGTGCGTCGACGGCGTGTGCAGCCCGGGCGAGACGTGCTTCCCCGACGACGCCGGCGGCTACTGCACGACGCGGTGCCCTGCCGAGGGGTGCCCCGACGGCTACGAGTGCCGCAACGCCGAGGGCGTGGCCAACCTGTGCGTGCGGCCGGGCATGGGGCCGCCGCCGGGGGGCGCGCTCGGGGAGGTCTGCGGCGACGGAACGGGCTGCGCCGAGGGCCTGATCTGCGTCGGCGACGACGACGAGCGCTTCTGCAGTCGGGCGTGCACGGTCCCGGGGTCCTGTCCGGCGGGCTTCCGTTGCGCCGGGCGCGCGCAGCCGCTGTGCGCGCCGTTGCGCGGCCTGCCGGCGATGGGCGAGCCGTGCGCCGAGGGCGCGGCCTGCGCCGAAGGCTTCGTGTGCGCGTCGCACGCGTCGCGCGGCCTGCCGTTCTGCACGCTCGCGTGCGACGGCGTCTGCCCGGCGGGATACCAGTGCGAGAACGCGCCCGACGGGACGCGGCGGTGCGCGCCGACGGCCGTCGCCCGGCCGGCGTTCGGCGAACGGTGCGTGCCCGACGCCGCGGACCCGGCGCTCGCCGGGTGCGCCGAGGGGCACGAGTGCCTCGCGGGCGGCGTCGATACGTACTGCACGCGCGCCTGCGGCCTCGGCAACCGATGCCCGGCCGGCTACGGGTGCCGCGAGATCGCGCCCGGCGAGGGCAGCTGCCGCCGCGGCGTGCCCGACGACGACCTCTTCCGCGATCCCAACGTGGTGCCCATCCCCGACGACGGCTTCCCGTCGGCGCCGGACGCGGGTCCCGGCGCGGGCGGCGCGGCCGGGGACGACGACGACGGCGGCGGTGATGGCGGGTGCCACGTGGGGCCCGCGGGGCCCGGGCTCGCGCCGCTCCTGCTGCTGGGGGCCGGCCTGCTCGCGAGGCGGCGCCGGCGATAGCGGACGGCGCGCGGGCGCCGAGGGCGACGCCCGAGGGGGCTCGATGCGCGGACGGAGCGGGGGGCGGTCGTGGGCGGCGCCGGTGACGGTCGTGGCGCTGTCGCTGCCCGGCGCGGCGGCGGCGGTGCCCGGGCCGGACTCGGTGGCGGTCCTGGCCAACGCGGACGTGCCCGGCAGCGTGGCGCTCGCGCAGCGCTATGCCGAAGCGCGGGCGGTGCCGGACCGGCAGGTGTGCCTCGTCTCGGCGCCCGAGGGCCCCGACGTGTCGCTGGACGTCTTTCGCGTCGCCATCCTCGAGCCGTTCGTCGCATGCCTCGGCGACGGCGCGGATCGCGTCGAGGCGGCGGTCATCATGCGGGGCTTGCCGCTGCGCGTGGTCGTGCCCGTGGACGGCGGCGCGCAGGGGGTCTCGCTGGCCGCGGCGCTGGCCACGTGGCGCTCGACGCGGGGCGACGAGCCGCTGCTCGGCGCGGCCCCCGGACGCCGCGTGCCCTGCGTCGACGTGCCGTGCGTGCATGCCGAGTGGCGAAACCCGTTTCGTTCCGGACTGTTCCGGGCGGGGTGGACGCTCTCGAGCGGCGGCGTCACGTGGCGGCCCCTGCTCGTCACCATGCTCCACGGGCGCAGCGACGAAGAGGCGGGCCGGCTGCTCGACAGCGCCCTCGCGTCCGAGGGGGCGGGCGCCGGCGGCGGCGAGGTCGTCCTGATGGACGGCGCCGATCCCGCGCGCGGCGTGCTCGACGCCGAGTACGACGCGGTGCTCGCGGGGCTCGCGTCGCGGGACGTGCCGGCGCGGCGGATCCCCTTCGCGAACGATCTCGGCGGGTTGCGGCTGGCGGGGTTCTTCGTGGGGACGGCGTCGCTCGGGGCGACGGTCGAGGCGAACGCCCTGGTGCCCGGCGCGCTCGTCGACAACCTGACCAGCTTCGGCGCGGTGCCCGAGAACTTCGCGCCGGCGGGCGAGGTGCAGGTCTCGATCGCGCGGTGGGTGGCCCGCGGGGCGGCGGGCGTCCACGGGACGACGGACGAGCCGCTGAACGATGTCTTTCCGTCGCGGCGGCTGCTCTTGGACTACGTCGAGGGCGGGACGCTGGCGGAGGCGTACTTCCGGCACCTGCCGTTCGCGTACTGGCGCAACCTGGTGCTCGGCGACCCGATGGCGGCGCCGTACGCGGTGCGGCCGGTGGTGACGATCGAGGGCGCGGCGGACGGGGAGCGGATCGCCGCGCCCCGGGTGATCGCCGCGACGGCGGTGGATCCGCTGGACCGCGGCACCCCGACGGTGCGGCTGTTCGTCGACGGCGTCGAGGCGGGCGCGGGGGCGGGTCGGGTCGAGGCGTACCTCTCGGGGGACGCGCCGGTCCAGGTGCTGGCGGTGGCGCAGGCGTTCGACGACCACACGCGGGCCGGATCGCACCGGCCGAAGGGGTGGGCGGCGGTCCGGGTGGTGCCGGCGCCGGGCGTCTGCGCGCCAGCCGACGCGGACGCGGCGCCCCCGGACGCGGCGCCCCCGGACGCGGCAGTGGACGGGGCGCCCCCGGACGCGGCCCTGCCCGACGCAGAGCCTGCGGGGGACGCGGCGACGACGGACGCCCGCGTGATCGACGCGTCGGCGGACGGGATGCCCGGGGCGGCGGGCGGCGGCGACGTGGGTTGCGCGGCGGCGCCCGGCAGGGGACCCGCCCTTATCGCGTTGGTCCTGGCGGGGGTGGCGCGGCGGCGGCGGACGCGAAGACGGTCGACGGCGGCGAGGCCGCCGGGGCGGGCGGGGTCACTGCTGCGGCGCGGGGAGACAGACCTCGGCGCTGCGGGCGGCGGCGCTGCTGCTGCCGATGAAGCGATCGGCGGAGGCATCGATGGTGCCCGGCACGTCGGCGCAGTTGCCGTTGGCCTCGACCGACTTGCTGACGCAAATGCCGGTGGCGGGCTCGACGCCGGTGTCGGCCACGCAGAACGTGGGCGCCTTGCCGGTCATGTCAGGGCAGTAGCCCTCGCACGGCAGGCTGCAGAAACCCGCGCGATGGCAGAAGGCGCGGTTGCCGTTCGCGTCCGCGAAGTCGCACTCGGCCTCGCTGTCGCACGCGTCGCCCACGAAGGCCGACGGCGGGGGCGGGGGCGGCGGGGGCGCCGGCGCCTGGCCGTTGAGCAGCGGGAAGACGCTCGCGTCGTCCAGCCGGACGAACGTGTACCCCTCGGCCTCGAGCTGGTCGATGATCCCCTCGATGGCGTCGGCCGTGTTCTGGTGGATGTCGTGGAACAGCGCGATGCCGCCCTGGTACTGCCGCACCTGCTGCATCACGAGCCCGGCCATGTCGCTGCGGAAGGCGTCGTCGACGTAGCGGAAGGTGCGCGCCGGGCACGTGCCGCCGCCCGCGGCGAAGCACCAGTCGGCGCTGTCGACGTGCCAGCCGGTGATGATGTAGCCGCGGTCGCGGGCCATCTCCGCCGTGGTGCAGGTCGAGCTGCCGAAGGGGAAGCGGTACCACCGCGGCGCGACGCCGGCGGCGCGCATGACCTCGGTCGTGCGGTCCATCTCGGTGGCCACCCGCGAGGTCGGCAGCTGGGCCATGTTCTGGTGCGACCACGAGTGGTTGCCGACGAGGAAGTTCGGGTCGGCGGCGACGTCGGCCACGATGGCGCGGGTCGCGTCGTCGCGCACGCGGGAGCCGTTGATGAAGAACGTCGCCGGGACGCCGCGCCGGCGCAGGATCTCGAGGACCTGCGGCGTCGTCGCCGGGTTCGGCCCGTCGTCGAAGGTCAGCGCGATGCGCTTGCCGAACTTGCCGCGATCCGGGACGCGCACGCCGGTGCACTGCTGACCGTCGGCCTTCGTCTCGTCCTTGCCCTGCCACGCCTGGCCGTACGCTTCAGCGGCGGCTTCGGGGTCGAGGTCGTCGTGCTCGTCTTCGACGGGCGCATCGGCGCACGCGGTGGCGAGCAGCAGGACGGGCAGCGCGAACAGGCGGCGGAAGGCCATGGAGTCCCCCAGAGGCGTCGATGCCGGCGCCGAAGAGCACATGGCGTGCCACTGGGACGTTCCCGTGTCGATGGACCCGGGACGGGTGGGCGTGGTGGCCGGTGGCAACCGGAGTCGCCAGTTCGCCGGTCGCGCACGCGAGGTTGTCGCCGTCGCCGGGCCTGTGCCATGGTTCGCGACATGAGCGGGCAACGCGAGGACCGCCGGGCGCCGGGCGACGCGCCGGCCGCGGACGACCGGGGCGACGCCGGCTGGGTCGAGCACGATCCGGCCTCCATCCACCGCGACTTCATGCCCGAGAGCGCCTACGTCCCCGACGAGCGCGCGATCGACCCTGCGCTCGAGCCGCCGCCCGAGGCCGACTGGGGGGCGGGCGAGACGCCGCCTCACGGCACGCCCGGCGGCGATCCCGGCGCCGACTGGTTCGCGGGCGACGCGCCGAAGGCCGCCCAGGTCAAGGCGCGCCGGGGCGAGGGGCCGCCGCCGCCGAGCGACGCCGGCGCCTGGCTCGACGCCGAGGACGCGCCGACGGTGACGGCGAACCCGCCGCGACCGCTGCCCGGAGCGCCGATGCCCCCGGCGCCGACGCCGCCGCCACGGGCGCCCGAGCCGGCGGCGAAGCGGCCGGAGGCTTGGTCGGGCGGCGGTCCGCGCGCCGTCCATGTGCCGCGCGGTCAGCAGGGGCGGGGGCCCGAGCTCGGCGCCGATCCGCGCCGGGTGGCGCTGGCCGCTCGCGAGCGCGGCGCGGCGCCCGCCGCCGCCGCAGTGAGCGCCCGCCGACGCAAGCAGCGGCAGGCGATGCTGTCGCTGGCAGGCACCGTCCTCGTCGTCGCCGGCGCGACGGCGGGCCTCTGGTACTGGCGACAGCCCGCCGAGTCCGTGGCGGCCCCCACGGTCCAGGCCGCGCCGCCGCCGACGGCCCCGGTCGCCGAGAGACCGAAGGAGCGCCCCCCCGCGGTCGTCCGCAGCAACGAGCGCCTCGCCGGCAGCGAGCGCGAGTACACCCGCGTGAAGGCGCGCCCGGCGCCGGCGCGCTTCGTCTCCGCCGAGACGGGCGAGGTCCTCTGCGAGTCGGCCGAGGCGTGCTCGGTGCCCGCCGACGAGACCATCCGCGTGGAGGCGAAGGGCCGCGAGCCTCAGATCCTCGAGCCGAAGGCGCTCGGCGCGCACGCCGGCGGCGAGCTGGTCGTCGCCCTGCCCCCCGCCAAACCCTGACCCTCTCCGGAGGAACGGTGGCCACCTACGAGCTGATCCACACGGTGCGCTTCGAGTCGGCGCGCCGCCTGACCAAGGTGCCGCCCGGGCACCCGTGCGGCAACCTCTACGGCCTGGCCTTCTACCTCGACATCCACGTGACGGGCGCGATCGACCCGCGCACCGACTTCGTCGCCGACTTCGGCGACATCGAGGCGGCGTTCAAGCCGCTGCGCGACCGGCTCGACCACCATTACCTGAACGAGATCGAGGGGTTGCAGAGTCCGACGAGCGAGGTGCTCGCGACGTGGATCTGGGACCGCCTGCGGCCGGCGCTGCCGGGCCTCACGCAGCTCGTGCTGCGGGAGAACGACGTCTCGCGGGTGGTCTATCGGGGAGGCTGACGGCGTCAGCGCGGCGCGAGGCGGGCGAGCTCGGCGGCGAGGACGTCGCCGAGGGCGCGCGGCGCGCCCGCGTGGAGCGCGCGCAGGCGCTCGGCCACGGCGGGGTCGCGCGGCGCCCACACGCGCGCGAGCGCGGTGACCGCCTGGATGCGGACCTCGACGTCGGGGTCCTCGGCGGCGAGCGCCTCGAGCGTGCGCCGCGCTCCGTCGGTGCCGAGCACGCCGAGGGCGCCCGCGGCGCGGACGCGCAGGTAGCGACGGCGCGCCGGGTCGCGGGCGACCGCGGTGGCGCGGGCCTCGTCGACGCCGGCGGCGGCCAGGGCCTCCGGCGTGAGCGGGACGTCGATCGCGCCGAGCAGGAGCTCGGCCGTCGGCGCGGCGTCGGCGGCCATCGCCGGGGCGGCGAGCGCCAGCAGCAGGACCAGCACGCGCGCGCTCATCGCTCGACCTCCGTGGTGACGACCGCCGGGCTGCGGTGGAGCACGAAGCCCTGGCCCTCGGTCAGGTGCGCGTCGCCCTGCGTCACGGTCGGGTACATCAGGTTGTCCTGCGCGTTGTCGGGCGTGTCCGCGATCGGGTCGGTGTGGCCCGTGATCTCGCGCGTGTGGAAGAGGCCGAGGAAGTGGCCGCTCTCGTGGGCCATGATGTGGCCGATGGCGCGCGGATCGGTGTCGAGCTCGGTGGCGACGACGACGCCGCTGCGCACGGTCTCCGGCAGCAGCGTCGGGCCCGGCGTGCCGCCCGCGATGCCGCCGATGGCGGCCCCGGCGAACGGCCCCTGGATGCGCTCGACGAAGAAGAGGCTGACGCCGGTGTCATAGCGGCTGCTGGCGTAGATGCGGTGCAGCTCGTTGTTGGCGCCCTGGATGCTGTCGACGGTGGCGAACTCGGGGTCGACGTCGTCGTAGGTGAACGCGCCGAGGCCGATGCCGATCGCGCCGTAGAACTCGCACATGCGCCCGACGGCCGCCTGGAAGTCGGCGTCGCCGGCAGCGGTGGCCGCCGTCCAGCCGTGCGCGCCCGTGAAGTGGAAGTGCAGATCGAGCGAGCCGCGGAGCGGCGGCGCCGGGGCGCGCTTGATCTCGATGACCACGTCGACCTCGCCGCTGCCCGGCTGGCCGCGCTCCGACATCGACTGCAGCTGCCACGTCCAGTCGCCGGGGATCAGCTCGACCGAGGGCGTGTTCGGCGCCAGGTAGCCCGCCACGCCGGTCGCCGCGGTGACCGACCGGTTCGGGCTGCGGAACGGGCCGGGGAAGGGGGTGATGAACTGGTCGATCTGGGTGAGCGTGACGCCGGGGGGCCGCTCGGAGGTGAAGACGCGGCCGTCGGGGCCGACGAACTGGGAGACGACGTAGAGGTACTCCTCGCTGCCGAGCACGATCATCGTCACGCTGACGGCGTCCTCGGGGAGCTCGAGCGTCTGCTCCTCGGAGCGGCCATCTCGGCCGATCGTGACCGTCTCCATGCGGACCTCGACCTGGTCGACGCGCGCGTCGGGCGCGTCGCCGCCGCACGACGGGCCCGGCTGGCCGCCGGCGCCGCCCATGCCGCCCATGCCGCCGGCGCCGCCCATGCCGCCGGCGCCGCCCATGCCGCCGGCGCCGCCCATGCCGCCGGCGCCGCCCATGCCGCCGGCGCCCTGGTCGGGATCGGGCGCGGCGTCCGCCTCGGGCGCGGCGTCGGGCGCCGCGCCGTCGGCGCCGCCGAGCGGGTCGCCGTCGTCGCTCTTCGGGGTCTCGTCGCAGCCGGCGGCGGCGGCGAGGCACAACAGCAGCATTGTCCGTCTCATGTCGGGCAGGATGGCGAGACGGGCCAGGCCCGGCACGGGAAAAATGTTGCACCCCGGGTGGCTACCCAGATGGCCATCGGGGGACGGCGGCAGGCGGCGGCGCGTCGTGGCACGTCGCTTGCTGCCACGCCGCCCCTCACGTTTCGCAAGGGAGGAGATCGGGATGCTTCGCCATCGGATCGGGTCGTTTGCCCTCGTCGCCGGCCTGAGCGCGGGCGCGTTCGCCGGCTGCAGCGACGACGCCAGCAACTCGTCGTCGGGTCCGGATCCGGACGCCGCGGTGCGCGACGGGCTCTGCCAGAACGAGGGCGACTGCGACCCGGGGCAGGTCTGCTTCAACGGCGCCTGCGTCCTCGGCGAGTGCAGCCCGACGCTCGCGTGTGCCGCGGGGCGGACCTGCAACCTCGACAACCTCTCGTGCGTGATCGACCAGGGTGGCGGCTGCACGGACCACCCGGACTGCCAGGGCGCCGGCTTCTGCATCGACGGTCAGTGCCAGCCGGTGGCCTGCGTCGAGGACACCCACTGCAACCCCGGCGAGGAGTGCACCGACCAGAACCGCTGCGTGCCGGCGCTGCAGGAGTGCATCGACGCCGACGGCGACACGTTCGGCGCCGGCTGCCAGGCGGGCCCCGACTGCGACGACGCCAACGGCGACGTCCACCCCGGCCAGACCGAGAACGGCGAGACCCGCTGCGACGACGGCATCGACCACGACTGCGCCAACGGTGACGCGGTCTGCGGCGAGGTCGACGCCGACGGCGACGGCGTGACCGACAAGAACGGCGACTGCGACGACGCCGATCCGCAGGTCAACCCCGACAAGGACGAGGTCTACTACAACGGCAAGGACGACGACTGCGATCCGCAGACGCGCGACGACGATCAGGACGGCGACGGCTTCCGCGCCACCGAGGCCGGCGGCGACGACTGCAACGACCAGGCGCGCCACATCAACCCCGGCGCCCGCGACGTGGCCGGCAACGGCACCGACGAGGACTGCGACGGCAGCGACCGGGTGGCGATGGAGGGCGACGTCGACGGCGACGGCGTCACCGAGGCCGAGGGCGACTGCAATGACGAGAACCCGGCGGTCAGCCCGAACGCCGAGGAGACGCCCTACAACGGCGTCGACGACGACTGCGACGTGACCACCCGCGACAACGACCTCGACGCCGACGGCTTCCCGGCGCCCGCCGACTGCGGCGACGAGGATCCGGCGGTCAACCCGAACGCCCGCGAGGTCTTCGGCAACGGCGTCGACGACGACTGCGACCCGGCGACGGTCGACGCCGACGCCGACGGCGACGGCTTCGGCGGCGGCGATGGTCCCGACTGCAACGACAGCGCGCCCGAGGTGAACCCGGACGCGGACGAGGTCCCGTACAACGGCGTGGACGACGACTGCGACCCGGCCACGCGCGACGACGACCTCGACAACGACGGAGCCGGCCGCGACACGGACTGCGACGAGGACGATCCGTCCATCCATCCCGGCGTGACCGAGAACGGCCAGGAGAACTGCGGCGACGGCATCGACCACGACTGCCGCGGCGGCGACGTCGAGTGCGGCGTGGCCGACGACGACGCCGACGACGATGGCGTGCCCGACGCCCAGGACTGCGAGCCCAACGACCCGGCCATCCCGGGGCCCGTCGAGATCGTGAACAACGGCCGCGACGACGACTGCGATCCCGCGACGCCGGACGCCTGCGCCGACGACGCGTTCGACCGCGCCCGCAGCAACGGCACCGACGCGTTCGCCACCGGCGTCGAGGACGGCAACACCGGCGGCGTGCAGTACGGCGGCCTCGTGGTGTGCCCCAACGACGACGACTGGTACCAGATCGACCTGCGGGCCGGCGACGGCCTCGAGATCGACCTCGCGTTCGAGCACGATCGCGGCGACGTCGACGTGGCCCTCTACAAGCGGGACGCCGACGGCGAGCTGGTCTACGTCGACAGCAGCACCGGCGTCGGCGACACGGAGACGGTGTACGAGCGCCGCGCCAGCGAGAACGCCACGTACCTCGTGCGCGTCTACGGCTTCCGCGCCGCGCGCAACGAGTACGGCCTGACCGCCAACGTCTTCACGCAGTGCACCGATGACGCCGAGGGCGGCGCCGGCGAGCACAACGACACCCGCGACGGCGCCTCGCGCCTGCCGGCCGTCGGCGAGCGCCGCCAGGTCTGCGACCATGACGACGACTGGTACACGTTCGACGTGCCGGCGCGCGGCAACGTGCGGATCGACCTGCTCTTCGCGCACGACGCCGGCGACGTCGACATGCAGCTCTTCCGCGACGGCAGCAACAACGCCATCGCCTTCGCCAACAGCAGCGACGACGACGAGACGATCGAGCAGGTGCTCGAGCGCGGCACCTATCACGTGCGCGTCTACGGCTTCAACGGCGCGAAGAACGCCTATCGGCTGTTCAAGACGAGCGGCCAGGCGCAGTCCCGGCGCGTGAACATGCCCGGCGCCGACGTGAACATCCCCGACTACGCGAACGGCGCGGCGGGCGTGGCGCGGGTGAACCTCGTGTTCGACGTGCCCGCGGGCGCGGTCATCCGCCGACTGACGGTGCGCGACCTGGACGTCAACCACGACTTCCTCCGCGACCTGCGCGTGATCGGCATGTGGGAAGGCCAGGACGTGGTCGTGATGTGGGACCGCGAGGGCGACGAGAACGGCGGCGACGGCGGTCGCGACGACGACTTCCTGCCGCTGACCGGCGGGGACATCAACTTCGACGACCGCGTCTACCGCCAGTTCGAGGGCCTCGCCGCCCGCGGCACGTTCACGCTGCGCGTCGAGGACCACGGCCCCCGCGACACCGGCGCCGTCGCCGACCTCAGCGTCGAGATCGAGTACCTCCTGCCGTGACGCAGGCCTCGATCACGATCAAGCTGCCGCCGCTCGACGCCGAGCGGCTGCGGCGCTACTTCGCCGACAACGGTTTCGAGATGCGGGACGCGCCGTACGCCTTCTGGCAGGCGCGCGGCGTCGGCTGCATCGCCACGTTCTACACCTCGGGCAAGCTGCTCCTGCAGGGCGCCGAGGCGGAGACGTGGCGGGCGATGCTCGGCGAGGAGGTCACCGCCGAGGCGCGGCCCTTCCA
Source organism: Myxococcota bacterium (assembly GCA_963169045.1). Classification (GTDB taxonomy): domain Bacteria; phylum Myxococcota_A; class Bradymonadia; order UBA7976; family UBA1532; genus CAUJDF01. The sequence goes on along the minus strand of CAUJDF010000041.1, from coordinate 157,533 downwards.
CGCGGCGCTGGCGAAGCACCCCAAGCCGCCGCCGCCGGCCTGGATCGGCACCGACGAGGCCGGCAAGGGCGACTACTTCGGGCCGCTCGTGGTGGCCGGGGTGCGCCTCGAGCGGGCCGCCGTGGAGATCCTGGCGACGCTCGGCGTGGCCGACAGCAAGACGCTGACGGACGCCCGCATGGGCGAGATGGTGACCGCCATCGAGGCGTGCGCCGACACCGAGGTGCTGGTGATCGGGCCGGCGAAGTACAACGAGCTGTACGCGAAGATGGGCAACCTGAACCGCATGCTCGCGTGGGCCCACGGCAAGGTGATCGAGAACCTGCTCGAGCGTGGCCCCGCGCCATACGTCGTCGTCGACAAGTTCGCCGACGAGCAGGTGGTGCACCGCGGCCTCGGTGAGAAGGGGCGCGCGGCGCGCGTCGACCTGCGCACCAAGGCCGAGGACGACCCGGCGGTCGCGGCGGCGAGCGTGCTGGCGCGCGCGGCCTACGTGCGCGGCGTGCGGGCGCTCTCGCGCCGGTTCGGCGTCGAGCTGTGGGCCGGCGCCGGGCCGCCGGCGCTGAAGGCGGGGCGCGAGCTCGTCCGGGTCCACGGACCCGACGTCCTGCGCGAGGCGGGCAAGCTGCACTTCGTGACCACCGGGCAGATCACCGGCGGCGCCTGATCACACGCCGGCGTCGTCCAGCACGTCGCCGATCGCCCTCGGCAGCACGCCGATCTCGAACGCCACGTCGAGCACGGTCACGCGGTCGCGGATGTCGCGCGCGATCCGCAGCACCCGCGCGGCATCCGCGCGAGAAATCCCGAGGTGTTCCAACGTGTTGGGTGCGCCGCACGCCGCGAGCGGCGCGCGCACCTCGGCGGGCGTCGGCAGCTTGCGCGCCGCCAGGCCGTCGCGGATCTCCGGCCACCGATCGCGCAGCAGCGCGACGCGCGCCGCCGCCCGGTCGTGCTTGCGCTTCGCCGGGCCGAGCACCGAGTCGGCCAGGGCGCCGTGCTCGGCGTGGAGGCGCGCCGCCTCGTCTTCCCACGGCGGCGGCTCGGTGAAGACCGGCGTCGCCCGCAGCAGGCGCTGGTAGAGCGCGGCGGAGATGCACGTCGCGACGCCCACCTGCGCGCCGTGCAGGCGCGTCTCGCGTCCGGCGGCGAGCGCCTCCATGTCCCAGAGGTGGCTGAGCAGGTGCTCGCCGCCGCTCGCCGGGGCGCTGCTGCCGGCGACGACCATCGCCACGCCGCTGAGCACGAGCGCGCGGCCGAGCGCGGCGTGGGCGTCGCGATCGCCCGTCGCCAGCCCCGCCGCGTGGGCGGTGGCGTCGGCGACGGCGGCGTCGGTGACGAGGCTCGGCAGCGTCGAGTAGCCCGTGCCCTCGATCCGGTCCGCGAGCCACCAGTCGCTGTCGCTCACCGGCTTGCTGAGCAGGTCGCCGAGGCCGGCGCGCGTGAGCGCGAGCGGCGCGGCGGCGAGGATGTCGGTGTCGAGCAAGATGGCGCGCGGCGGGCGCGCCGGCGCCGTGATCTTCAGGCCGCGGCTGAGGAGCGCCGCGATGCCGCTGGCGTACCCGTTCATGCTCGCCGCCGTCCCGAGCACGACGTAGGGGATGCCGAGCTCGTGCGCGGCGCGCTTGGCGACGTCGTTGACAGTGCCGCTGCCGATCGCCACCAGGCCCCCGGCTCCGCGGGCTGCGGCGACGGCGCGGGCCACCGTCTCGTCGTCGGCGTGCGGGTGGCGCTCGAGGCGGAACATCTCGAGGTCGGGCAGCGGGTCGCCGGCGGCGGCGAGCGTGTCGGGATCGCCCACGCGCAGCCACGTCCCGGCGAGGTGCCGCGCGGCGACGTCGGCGAGCTCGGCGCGGCGACCGGGGCCGACGCGGACCTCTTCGGGCAGCGGGTGTCCGGCGGGCAGGGGGACGGGGACGAAGTCGGTCAGTTTCATGCGGGGCGACTCGGGACTTCCGTCGGGATCGTGAAGGCGTAGAATGCGCGCCGGACGGCGTGAAGGAAATCCCCGCATGCTGGGCGAAGCCGCGGAGCGCATCCGGCGGGCCCTCGAAGGACGACTCGACGACGAGGTGGTCGAGCGCATCGAGGCGCTGAAGGCCGATCTCGGCGGGCGGGCGACCGACGACTTCGGCCTCGACCCCGACTCGATCAAGGTCGTCGCCGGCGCCGTGCAGTGGCTCTACCGCCACTACTTCCGCGTCGAGGCCCACGGTATCGAGCACGTGCCGCCGGGCCGGGTGCTGCTCGTCAGCAACCACAGCGGGCAGATCCCGCTCGACGGCATGATGATCGCTTCGTCGATGCTGTTCGACGCCCGCCCGCCGCGGGCCGTCCGCTCGATGGTCGAGCGCTGGGTGCCCACGCTGCCCTTCGTCAGCACGCTCTTCGCGCGCGTCGGGCAAGTGCTCGGCACGCCGGAGAACTGCCGCGTGCTGCTCAACCAGGGGCACGCGATCCTCGTCTTCCCCGAGGGCGTGCGCGGGATCAACAAGACCTACGACCAGGCGTACCGCCTCCAGGGGTTCGGCAACGGATTCATGCGCCTCGCGCTCGAGAGCAAGGCCCCGATCGTGCCGGTGGGCGTCATCGGCGCCGAGGAGCAGTACCCGGCGGTGGCCAACCTCGAGGCGCTGGCGAAGGTGCTGGGCATCCCCGCCGTGCCGGTGACGCCGTTCTTCCCGCTGGCGGGGCCGCTCGGCCTCCTGCCGCTGCCGGTGAAGTACCGCATCTGGTTCGGCGAGCCGATGCGCTTCGAAGGCGAGGCCGACGAGGAGGACGCCTCCATCGGGGCCAAGGTGGCCCAGGTGCGCGACGCCGTCGACGCGCTGCTGCGGCGCGGGCTGGCCGAGCGCCAGCACATCTTCTGGTAAGCGGAGGGCGCCATGCGCATCGCCGTCACCGGCATCAGCGGGCGCTTCGGCCGCCTGCTCGCCCAGCGCCTGCACCGCCGCCACGAGGTCGTCGGCATCGATCGGCGACCGTTCACCGGCGGCCCGCCCGACGTGCAGATGCACTGCATCGACATCCGGCGGAAGCGGTGCGCCGACATCTTCCGCGCCGGGCGCTTCGACGCCGTGGTGCACCTCAACGTGATGCATGATCCGCGCGCCAGCAGCGAGGAGCACCACACGTTCAACATCCGCGGCACCACCCGCGTGATGGAGTACTGCGCCCGCTTCAAGATCCCGAAGCTCATCCTGCTCTCGAGCGCCAACGTCTACGGCCCGCGCGCCGAGAACCCGCAGTTCCTCACCGAGGACGCGCCGCTGCTCGGCGGCACGCACTTCAGCGAGATCCGCGATCTCATCGCGCTCGACATGAGCGCGCAGAGCTTCTTCTGGAAGTACCCCGAGGTCGAGACGGTCATCCTGCGGCCGGTGCACATCGTCGGCGCCGTGCGCAACGCGCCGAGCAACTACCTGCGCCTGTCGCACCCGCCGCGCCTCGCCGGGTTCGACCCGATGGTGCAGCTCATCCACGAGGAGGACGTGGGGCGCGCCATCGAGCTGTCGCTGCGGCGCGGCGTCTCCGGCGTGTTCAACGTGCCGGGCTGCGAGCCGGCGCCGCTGACGCGCATCCTGGCGATGGCCGGCGGCGCGGTCGTCGACTTCCCGCACTTCCTCGCGCCGGTCGTGCTCAAGCAGATGTGGCGCTGGCGCGTCACGAGCTTCCCGGCGCCGGAGCTCGACCACCTGCGCTACGTGTGCATGGTCGACGGCCGGCGCGCGCGCGACGTGCTCGGCTTCGAGGCGCGGCACGGCCTCGACGACACCATCGCCCACGTCCGGCTCACCCGCACGCTCACCAGCCTGTGAACGGGCGGCACGGCCGTCTGTAGAACCCGGTTCACACCGCGCATCCGCCGCCCCCGCCGCATCGTCTCAGGTGGACGGTACGCCCCTTGCTCTTTGTCGCCGGCATCGGCGAGGAGGAGAGGCACATGCTGCGCGCGCGCATCTGGGGAACGCTGCTGGTGCTGATGGGGACGGGCCTTGCGGGCTGTCCCTCCGAGGACTGCTTCGACTGTGAACGGCAGGAGCGGTACGACCGCTGCGACGAGTCGGGCTGCTACCACTGCGACGGCGACCAGTGCTTCCCGTACGCGTGCGGCGGCGACGCCGACTGCCCGGCGGGCACCTTCTGTCACGCCGACGGCCTCTGCCGCGGGGACGACGGCCTGTGTCGACGGGACGGCGACTGCGGGCGCGGCAGCCGCTGCGGCGCCGACGGCACCTGCGAGCCGCTCGACGGCGACATGAACGCCGACTGCTTCTCGTCGGACGACTGCCCGAACGGGCAGGAGTGCAACGCCTACGGCCGCTGTGTCTGGGTCGGGAACGGCGACGACGGCAGCAACGCCTGCGACCGCGACGGCGACTGCCTGCCCGGCTGCGTGTGCGTCGTCGGCGAGTGCTTCGAGGGCACGCGCTGCGACGACGACCGCGACTGCCCGGACGACGACGTGTGCATCGACGGCACGTGTCGGCTGCGCTGCCAGCTCGACGCCGACTGCGGCGTCGGCGGCTTCTGCCTCGAGGGGCGGTGCTACCCGCACTGTGAGGACGGCCAGTCGCTGCCCGACGGCTACGTCTGCGAGGGCGGCGATCCGGTGATCGGCGAGCCGGAGTGCGCCGCCGACGCGGACTGCGGCGCGGGCCGCCGCTGTGTCGACGGCCGCTGCGCCGGCGAGGCGGAGTGCGTCCGCGACGCGGACTGCGGCGCCGGCCGCCGCTGCGCAAACGACCGCTGCGAGCGCGACCCGGAGGCGGAGTGCACCCACGACGGCCAGTGCGCCGCAGGCGAGCGCTGCAACGCCGGCGGCCGCTGCGAGGACGCGGGCAGCGCCTCGTGCGACCGCTCCTGCGAGTGCCCCGACGGCCAGGTCTGCGACGAGGCGCGGCACGCCTGCGTCCCCGCCGAGCCCGAGGCGGCGGCCTGCGCGGTGGACTGCGACTGCCCCGCCGGCGAGCAGTGCCTGGAGGGCCGCTGCCGCGCCCCGGCCCCGCAGGGGTGCGACGCCGCCGCCGACTGCGGCGAGGGCCTCGAGTGCCGCGACGGCGAGTGTGTGGTGCCGCCGCACCGCCACGAGGGCCTGTTCTGTACCTTCGACAACCAGTGCGGCGGCGGTGCCTGCGTGAACGGCTTCTGCCGCGCCGCCTGCGAGGCCGACGCGGAGTGCCCGAAGGGCACCGGCTGCAGCGAGAACCTCTGCCTGCCGCTCGTCGACGGGCCCATCGAGTGCCGCTTCAACGAGGACTGCGGCGGCGGCGTGTGCATCAACGCGCTGTGCCACGGCCGCTGCGGCGCCGACGCCGAGTGCGCGGCGGGCGAGATGTGCGACCACGGCATCTGCCTGCCCGACACCCGGCCGAGCGCCGAGTGCGTGCGCAACCGCGAGTGCGCGGTGGGCGAGGAGTGCGTCGACGCCCGTTGCCGCGTGCCCTGCTGGGCCGACGCCGACTGCGGCGGCGGCGACGTCTGCCACGAGCGCTACTGCACGCCGCGCATCGAGCTCGCCCCGGAGTGCTCGACGCCCGAGGACTGCGGCGGCGGGGACTGCCGCAACGGCACCTGTCAGTGACCGTGCGACCTGCCCGCCCGCCGCGTCTGCCCGCCCGTTGACCTGCCGCGGCGCGGCGCGCGACACTGCCGCCGTGCGTCTCTCTCCCGCGCTCGCCGCCCTCGTCCTGACCGGCTGCATCCTCGACACGGAGACGTGCGGCCACGGCTTCGTGGCCGAGGGCGACCGGTGCGTGCCGGCGCGGCCACCGCCCCCGTTCGGCGGTCGGTCCGACGATGCTGCCCCGGCGAAGCCGGACGACGCCGCGCCCTCCACGCGGGACTGGGCGGCGTTCACCGGCGTCGAGATCCGCGACCTGACGACGCTGCGCGAGGCGTCGCAGGAGCCGGACGCGCCCGGCGCCGACATCGACGCCGTCGCCGTCGAGGCGCTCGACGGGTTCGTCGGCTCGGGCGCGCAGGTCGTCGACGCCTTCGTCGGCGATCCCAGCGGGCGAAGCTCCGCGACCGATCCGCGACAGGCGCTCGGTCCGCCCGACGCGCAGCTGCGCGAGGAGCGCTACGTCTCGCTCGGGGCCGACGGCGGCCGGTTGCTCTTGCGCCTCGGCCTGAACCGACCGCTCGCCGCCGGCGACCAGCTGGTCGTGCACGAGGTCCGGCACCGCGGCGGCGCCGACGACCGCTTCGCCGTGTCGCTCTGCGTGCTGCCAGAAGAAGGTCACACGCCGGTCCGTTGCGAGGCCGTCGGCGACGGCAGCGGCACGACGGCCTTCCGCCTGCCTTGACCGTCGCGATCTCAGTGGGTTGTCGCGGTCCGCTTCCTTGAAATAAGCTCGACCCGGCCGGGCCCGCTTGGGGGCGGCCGGTACCAGTCTGCGTTCCGGGGGGAGCTCATGTCGTCGATCACCGCGCCACGCGGCATCGCATCTTTGTTGCTGGCTCTCGTCCTCGCCGCGTGCGGCGGCGAGGGGGGCGGTGACGGCGGCGGCGGCGCCGGCGGCGGCGCGGGCGGTGGCGGCGCCGACGGCGGCGGCGGCGCGGGCGGCAGCGTCCCCGATCTCGGACCGCCCGAGGTGCCACCCTGCCTCGACGACAGCACCTGCACCGAGGGCTACTTCTGCCTCATCCCTCCCGAGTCGCTCGAGGGCGGCAGCTGCACGCCCGGGTGCCGGCTCGATGCCGAGAACCCCGGCGTCGGCCGCGGCGACTGCGTCGAGGGCTACATCTGCGTCGAGCAGGCGGACCAGAGCCGCATCTGCGAGCGCGATCCCCGCTGCGAGTCCGACAACCAGTGCGATCCCGACCAGTACTGCAAGGACAATCGGTGCGTCGTCGGCTGCCGCGTCGATCCCGACACCTGCCCGACCGGCGACAACCCCTACCGGCAATGCGATCCGCGCTCCCGCGAGTGCGTCGACCAGATCCCGTGCTGCGCCGAGGACGAGTCGTGCAGCTTCGTGATGGCCCGCGACTGCGCCGATCCCGCGCCCGGCGTCGCGTGCTTCAACCCGAACCCCTGCGTCGGCCGCTGCGCCGTCGACCGGGACTGCGCCGACGACCAGTACTGCGACATCGCCGAGGGCGCGGAAGAGGGGCGCTGCCAGACCGGCTGCCGCACCAATCCGAGCAACTGCCCGCCGGGGCGGCGCTGCGACGCCGGCTCGCGCGAATGCAACCGCGCCCCGTGCCCGAACGGCGACGCCCAGTGCCCCCAGAACCAGTTCTGCGCCGACGACGGCCTCTGCGAGATCGGCTGCCGCGTCGAGCCCGACAACTGCCCGGCCGGAGAGTATTGCGCCGACAACCGCTCGTGCATGGGCGGCGCGTGCGCCGCCGACGGGGACTGCGAGCGGTCGACGGGCGTGGGCACCTACTGCAAGGACGGCGAGTGCCGTCGCCCGTGCGCGGGCCACGGCGAGTGCCGCGAGGGCGAGGCGTGCGACCCGGAGACCGACCGCTGCGCCGACGGTTGCCGCGACGACGGGCTCGAGCCCAACGACGCCCGCGAGGGCGCCGCGGCGCTCGCGCTCGACGCCCAGCACCGCTTCGAGTCCGGCGCGAACGCGCTCTCGGCCTGCCCCGACAACGCCGACTGGTACCGCTTCGACACGCCGGGGCCCGGCTGGCAGGTGAGCGTGACGGTCGACTTCGACCACGCCGCCGGCGATCTCGACGCGATGCTGTACGACCCCGACGGCAACTTGGTCGCCCGCGGCGAGAGCGCCGACGACGACGAGACGCTCACGTACCCCGCCGTCGCGGGCATCGTCGCGCCCGGCGGCACGTGGCGCGTGCGCGTCTTCGCGCGCGGCCTCGGCCAGAACACCTACGGCCTGTCCGTGCGACTCACGCCGACGGGCGGCGCCTGCGCCGAGGACGCCGCCGAGGCGCGCCTGGGCGACGACACCGCCGCCACCGCTTCGCTCATCGACCTGCCGATGATGCAGCAGGAGCAGACGGTGGCCGACCGCAGCATCTGCCTCGGCGACGAGGACTGGTTCACGATCAAGATGGGCGCTGGCGACGGGCTCGATCTGCGCCTCGTCACGCCCGACAACGGCGACCGCAACAACGACGAGTTGGCGTTCGAGATGTTCGGCCCCGGGCTGCCCGCCGCCGACGCCGCGCCGGCCTTCCTGCCGAACGGCAGCGAGGAGGGCGAGGACGGCGCCCGCGTCATCTCGTTCGTCGCGCCGCGCAATAACCCCCAGGTGCGCGACGGGCGCTACTACGTCCGCGTGCACGGCGCCAACGGACAGCAGACGTCGAGCTACTCGCTGGTCGCGCGCGTCGATCGGTCGCGCCCGCTCTGCCTCGACGACGACGCCGAGCCCAACGACGCGCGCAACCAGGCCTACGACCTGATGAGCGACGGGCGCTTCGTCCGCGACCGGCTCGGCGGCGGCACCGAGCTCATCCCCGGCCGCGACCTGCTGGTGCCCGACCTGTGGCTGTGCAGCGGCGAAGAAGACTGGTACCGCGTCGAGCTCGCCGCCGGCGACGACCTGATCGCCGCGATCCAGCGTCAGGAGGCGGGGCCGCAGGGCGACACGCTGATCGAGATCCGCAACAACCTCGGCCAGCTCGTCGGCGCGCCCGGTCGCAGCGGCGCCGCCGTCAACGAGGCGCGCGCGCAGGATCTCGAGGCCGGCGCGTACTTCGTCTGGGTCAGTGGCGTCGCCGACACCCAGAGCCAGTACACGCTGCGCCTGAGTCGCACGACGTCGCCCGAGCGGTGCCTGCCCGACGTGTTCGACGCCGCCGAGGTCAACGACGCGCAGCAGTTCGCCACCGAGATCGAGCCCGGCCGCCACGCGAACCTGCGCCTCTGCGGCGTCGACGGCGACGAGGACTGGTACACGTTCACCACCGACACCCTCGGGCGCATCCGCGTGACGCTGCGGTTCGCCCACGCGCAGGGCGATCTCGAGCTCGACCTGTGGCGGGAGGGCGGCGGGCGGTCGCTCAACAACGGCCTCCCGGCGGGCCACAGCAATGACGACGACGAGCAGGTCGACCTGCCCAACCTGCCGGCGGCGCGCTACTACGTGCAGGTGCGCGGCATCGACGGGCCGAACGTGCAGTACGAGATGCAGGTCGAGGTCCTCCCGGCGGAGTTCCTCTGCGATCCGCCCGCCGGCGACCCCACCGGGTTCGACGACGCCGAGATCCTCGGCTCGGCGCCGCGCATCATCGACGACGAATACGTCTGCGACCGCGATCCACGCGACGAGGACTTCTTCCAGATCGAGATCCCGGCGGGCGCGGTGCGCGCCGTCGCGGCGACGTTCCTCTACGGCGACGACGGCGACCTGTACCTGGCCGCCTTCGACAGCGACCGCATGCTGCTGCCCGACGCGCACAGCCCCGGGCAGTTCGCCAGCACCGCCGAGATCACGCGCGGCCCCTCGAAGCAGTGCATCGTCTTCGAGGGCGGCGAGGCCGACGAGATCGTCTACCTCCGCGTCGTCCCGCTGTCGGTGAGCGCGCTCATCGAGGAGGACCAGCGCCTCGACTACGACCTGGTCATCGCCGACACCGACGACTGCGAGTCGATCTTCCCGCCCGCCCTCGGCGTCGAGTGGCCCGTCGTCAGCTTCTGAAACGAGTCCGGCGAGAGGACGCGATCGCGATCACGCGCGGGACCGCGGTCGCACCGGTCCGGCGCCTGGCCCGAGCTCCTAGCGGCAGTCGCCGGTCGGCGCCCAGCGCTCGTCGAGGGCGGGGAGGTCGTCGGCGCCGAGCGCCTCGACGCGGAAGCTCGTGAAGCGGACGCGGCCCGAGTCGAAGAGGCCGACGCCCGCCAGGCCGAGGGCGGCGGCGCGGTCGCCGATGTCGGGCACCTCGCTGACGGCGACGAGCCGCGGCTGCCCGGCGTCGCGCTGCGTGAGGTTGTAGAGCTCGGCGCGCAGGCGGCGTCCGCGCACCTTCACCACGAGGCGGTGCTCGTCGAGCCAGCGGGCGGCCCAGTCATAGCGGACGTGCCCGCCGTCGGCGCTGGCCTCGTAGAACTGCATGCGGCACGCCTCGAACGTCGTCTGCTCCGCGTCGCCGTTCTGCGTCGCGCAGACCAGGGCCGGGCTCGCGTCCTCGACGACCTCGAACCGGCCCCCGTCGTCGCGGGCCGGCAACAGCGCGCGATCGTTGCGCACGAAGCAGCCCACCCACACGTCGTCGTTGAAGCCGCGCACGTCGACGCGCGGGAACGCGTGGCGTCCGAGCGGGGCGTCCACCTCCTCGAGCCGGAAGTCGGCCGTCACCTTCACGTCGGCCTCGGCGGTCGCCGCCGGGGCGAGCGCGCTCGTCGCCTCGTTCAGCACGCCCGAGCCCGTCGCCACGAGGGCGCCCTCCTCCTCGGCGAAGCGATCGGGCCGCTGGCCGTAGTAGCGCCAGCCGCTCGGCTCGTCGCCGCCCCAGACGGCGTCGTAGACCGCCGGCGCCGCGACGTCGGCCTGCGTCCGCGCCGCCGCCGCCGTGACGGGCAGGTCGAGCGGCGCCGGCTCCACGCCGCCGACGTCGGTCAGCCGGTTCCCGGGCCCCGGCGCGGAGACGATCGTCACCTGCGCCCGCCGCGGGATCGCCTCGGCGGTCGCGAGCAGCAGCGTGTCGCCGTCGCGTAGGGGATCGGGCCACACGTCGATCAGGCCCAGGCGTACCGGCGCGGGCCCCAGGTCCGCGTGGGCGACCCAGACCTGCAGCCCGCCGTCGCCCTCGAGCTCGAGCGGGAGGCCCTCGGTGGCGTAGGTCAGCTCCACCAGGTTGCGCCCGATCACCGTGGTCGACGCGAGCAGTGGCGGCGCGGACATCCGCGCGCGCAGCGCCGCGAACGGGCCGAGCGGCTGGGGCACCTCGCCGTCGTCGACCACCAGGCCGGCGGCGGCGTCGAAGGCGACGCGCACGTCGTCCTCGGCCTGCAGTGGCGGCCCGTCGAGCCGCAGGAGCACGCGCGCCGCCTCGAGCGTCACGCCCGCCGCCACCCGCGGCGCGCCGTTCACCGTCACCCGGAAGCCGCGCCCGTCGGCGTACAGCAGCGGCCGCGCCGCCGCGACGTCGACGGCGACCGTGTCCGGCGCGTAGTTGAAGACCGTGGCGCGGATCGCGACCACGCTCGCGCGCCGGCCCGGGGCGGGCTCGACGCCGACGTCCGAGAACCGCGCGGTGCCCGCCCCCTGGGCGACGAGGCCGACGCGGCCCGGCGGCAGGGGCGCGCCGGGATCGACGGCGCCCACGAGGCCGACGACCTCGTCGCCGCGGCGCACCTCGAGGCGCACGAACGCGCCCTGCACCAGGAAGTCGAAGTCGTACGTGGAGTTGGCGTTCAGGCGCGGCATCGGCGCCTGCGCCAGCACGGCGCCGCCGAACGGGCCCAGGCGCTCCACCCGCAGCACCGGCGTGAGACCGTCGGCGCCGGCGTACCAGCCGCGGTAGCCGCCCTCGGGGCCGACGCGGGCCACCGCGCCCGCCGCGACGAAGCTCAGCGGCGGCGCGTCGACGCGCACGCGCGTGGTGATGCGCACGTCCTCGCGCGCCTCGCCCTCGGGCCGCAGCAGACTGTTGCCCTCGCGGAAGTCCTGGCGCTGGAACAGCGCGTCGCCGCGGTCGCGCACCCACGACTCGGCGGGATCGGGCGTCCAGCCGGCGGCGAAGTTGATGCCGGGGCCGTCGAAGTCGTCGGCGAATGGCGCGAACGCCGCCGGCGCTCCGAGCGGCGCTGCGGCGACCTCGAGGGGCGGCTGCAGCTCCCCGCCGCGCGCATCGAGCACACGCGCGCCCGCCGTGCCCGGCGCGTAGCTCACGCGGACGGCGGCGCCCGCCGCGATCGGTTCGGCCAGCCGCAGCCGCAGGCGCGCGTCGCGCGCGGGCAGCGCCACCAGCTCGCGGACCGCGATCTCGTCGGCGCCGGCGCGCACCGTGAACGCCTCGTGCGCGGCCGCCTCGGGCGCCGCCGGCAGCGCCGCCTCGCCGTTGAAGACGAGGTCGACGCTCCACGGATCGACCGCCTCGGCGGCGACGACGAACAGGTCGGCGCCGACGGCGGCCTGGTTCACGACCGGTACCGTGGGCAGCGTCTCGAGCGGGAAGGGGACGGGATCGCTGCCGTCGTGCACGTCGCCGCGCCGCGCGTCGTAGGCGATGGTCACGCGCTGCCGGGCCGACACGGGCGCCCCCGCGAAACGCACAAGCAGCGCGCGCCCGGAGACCTGCACGCCCTCGACGCGCCGCGCCGCACCATCGACGCGGACCGTCCAGCCGTCGCCGGCGCCCCCCGTGAACACGCGACCGGAGGGCGTGCCCACCTCGACGCGCACATCGTTGGGCGCCGCCGCCGTCAGCCGCGTCGAGAGCACCTGCGTCCACGGCGGCCGCGCCTCGGGCGCCACCAGCTGCCAGTCGTCGAAGTAGACCGTGCCCGCGGCGCCGCCGACGAGACCCGGCCGCCCCATCGGGGCCTCCATCGGCAGGAACCACGCCAGCGTCGCGAGCACCCGCCCGTCGAGCGCCTCCACGCGGCCCTGCGCGGCGCGGCCGTTCACCTCGAGCACCAGCCGCACCGCCTCCTCGGGCGCCGGCGGCGCCTCGAGCCGCGTCCCGGCGACCGGCGCATTGAACTGGCCGATCAGGCTGACGTCCCCGGTCGCGAAGTTCAGCTGCAGGCGGACGTCGAAGTACTCCTCGGGGTTGGCGGGGTTCACGCCCACGTAGCTGCCGAAGAGCGACGCGGTCGGCTCCTCGAAGCCCTCGCGGAACGGCGCAGCGCGGACCGTGACCGACGTCCGGTAGCGCGCGCGCGACGACTGCGGGTGGAGGAGGATGCGGCCGTCCGCGCCGGCGTCGGCCGTGTACCGGAGCGCGCCGGCCTCGATGGCCCAGAGCGCCGGCGTCCGCGGCTCCCAGCCGCCGCCCGGCGGGCCGTCGGCGCGGGTGAAGTCGTCGCCCTGCGGCGTCGTTTCGAGCGGCGCCTCGAGTCCGTTCTCGGCGGGCGCGCCGGTGAAGGGACGCAGCGCCTGGCCGCCGCCGTCGGCGACGGCGCGGCCCTCGTGCGTCACCTCGACCGGATCCCCCGGCGCCACCTCGGCCTCGAAGCTGACGCGCACCACGTCGCGGACGCCCGCCAGCGGCCGCGCGGCGAGGATGGCCGCCGGGCGGCCCTTCAGCCGGACGGAGAGGCCGTCCGTCCCGCTCACGCGCACCGGCAACGCGCCCGAGTCTGTGACCACGAGGTCCAGCGTGTCGGGCGTGACGAGCCGCGCGTGGGCCAGCGCCAGCACCGGCGCCGGCGGCGCGTCGTTGCGCACCGGGAAGCGATCCACGCCGAGCAGCGACTGCGACCGGGGCTGCCCGGAGTCGGAGACGCGCCCCGTCGCGGCGTCGTACGACACGAAGACGCGCTGACCTGCCTGGAGCGGCGGCCCGTCGAGGCGCAGCGCGAGGCCGTCCGGCGTCCGCGTCGCCGCCGCCACCGCGCGCACCTCGCCGGCGACCACCTGGAACCCCGCCGGTCCGATCCCGCGCAGCGCGGAGGCGGCCTCGATCGCGACGTCGATGCGGTTCGGATCGCTGGCCGGCACGCTCGCCGCAGCGATGCGCGGCGGTGGCGCCTCCGCCGGCGTCACCTTCACGCGGTCGAAGCGCACCGTGCCGTGCCCGCGCGCGCCGAGGGCGACCGGCCCCGGCCCCGGCACCTGCCGGTGGGCGACCGACGTCGCGGCGAGCAGCGTCGGGCCGTCGGCGTCGAGGCGGTAGAGGCTCGCCCAGAGGAGCGGGCCCGACGCCGAGAACTCGAGGCGCAGCGGCGCACCGGGCGCCGCCGCCGCGCGGTCCACCGGCACCGTCGCGAGGTCGCTCGTGAAGCCGTCGCGGTTCATCACCCGGATCGCGAGGTTCGCGTCGAAGTCGCCGTAGCCGAACGCCGCCTGGTAGTGGGCGTTGACCGCGCTGCGGGCGCGCAGGGCGACGATGACCGTCGTGCGCTCGGCCTCCCGCCGCGGGCGGTCGTCGAAGGAGAAGTCGGCGGTGACCGTGCTGTCGACGTGGGCCTCCGCCGTCGGCCGCCGCAGCCACGCCTTCTCGCCGTAGCGACCCTGGGGCGTGATCGTCAGCCCGCCGCGGCCGGCGGCGAACGCCTCGGGGGCGTCGGCCGCCCAGCCCGCGCCGAGGCCCTCGCCGTCGAAGTCCTCGGTGTACGGCGTGAAGTCCGCGTCGCTCCACAGCAGGTTGTCGACGCGTACGGTCGTCGCGGGGAGGGTGGCGTCGTGCCGGGAGATGGCGCCGTCGCCGGTGTGCGTCAGCGTCACGTCGTCGGCGCCGCGCAGGAACGCGTCGGCCGTCAGCAGCAGCTCGCCGGCGGTGCCCGGGCGCGGCGCGACGTCGGTGAGGGCCACCTCGACCTCGCCGACGTGGAGCGACAGGCCGCCGGGGACCCAGTCCACGATCAGCGGCCCCCCGTCCCGCGGGCCGGTGGTCACGACGAGCGTGTCGGGCGCGACGACCCGCGCGGAGTCGATGGCGACGCCGTCGCCGCGGGCCACCGGCGCGGCGCGGAAGCGCTCGAAGCGGACGGCGCCGCCGGCGACCTCGAGCAGGCCGACGCGCCCCGGGCCCGGCCGCGCCGGCGCCGGGCCGTGCAGCACCGAGAGCGGCCTTGCGCCGTCGCCCTCGAACAGCGCGCCGACGAGCGCGTCGTCGACGACGCGCAGCGAGAGCCGGTAGGGCTTGCCGGGATCGACGTCCACGAAGTCGAGCGGCGCGGCCGTCTCGCCCGTCTCCGCGCCATTGCCCGAGAGCAGGACGACGGCGCCGTAGCGGCCGTCGTACCCGACGCCGTACCAGCCGCCGCCCTCGCCGACGCGCGCTACGAGCAACGGATACGCGCCGGGCGCGGCGACGAACGTGACGCTCGTCTCGGTGTCGCTGCACGTCTCTTCGCGACCGCGCAGCAACAGGCCGCTCACGCCACCGGCGGTCGCCGCGACGCGGCCGTCCTCGACGGTCCAGCGATCGCCGGCGGCCTCCCAGCCGTCGAGCGTGTCGAGGTCGACGTCGATGTCGCAGCGATCGTCGGGCCAGCCGGACCCGCCGCCGCCGCCCCCGCCGGCGCCGCCCCCCGCGCCGCCCCCGCCACCGCCGCCGGCCGCCGCCGCGTCGGCGGAGCCACCGCGCTGGACGATCTCCGTCTCGCCACCGAGGCAGCCCTGCAGCAGGACCACCAGCAGCGCCCATCGCGTCGCGCGCTCAACCTTCACCTTCACCCCCCGCCGCGCCTCCGAGCACGTGGTAGCCACCGTCCACGTGCAGCACCTCGCCGGTCACCGCGCGGCCCAGATCCGACAGCAGGAACAACGCGGCGTCGGCCACCTCTTCGGCGGTCACGCCGCGGCGGAGCGGCGCCACGGACGCCGCCTGCCGCAACATCTCGCGAAATCCGGGGATGCCCGCCGCCGCCAGCGTCTTGATCGGCCCCGCGCTCACGGCGTTCACGCGCACGCCCTGCGGCCCGAGCTCCGCCGCCAGGTACCGCACCGACGCCTCCAGCGCCGCCTTCGCCGGGCCCATCACGCCGTACCCGGGCACCGCCTTCTCCGCGCCGTAGTACGACAGCGTGAGCAGCGAGCCGCCGTCGTTCATCCGCGCCACCGCCCGCCGCGCCAGCGCGACGAAGCTGAACGCGCTCACCTCGAGCGCGGTGCGGAAGCCGGCGCGGCTCGTGTCGACGAAGCGCCCCGTCAGGTCGTCGCGCTCGGCGTACGCCAGCGAGTGCACGACGAAGTCGATCGGCGCGCCGAACGCCTCGAACGCGGCGTCGATCTGCGCGTCGTCGTTCACGTCGCACCGCAGCAGCGGCGCCCCGATGCTCTCCGCCAGCGGCCGCGCGCGGCGCTCGAGGCGCTCGTCGCCGTACGACAGCCCCACGTGCGCGCCCTGCTCGACCGCGCGCCGGGCGATCGCCCAGGCGATCGACTTGTCGTTGGCGACCCCGAACACGAGGCCGCGGCGCCCCTGCAGCAACATCGCCTACTCCGCCGGCACCAGCACCGCCGCGCCGCCCGCCGGCACGCTCAGACGCAACGCGTCCCCGTCGATTCGGACTTCCGCCTCGCCCACCGCAGCGGTCATCGCGCGCGCACCCAGGCCCTCGAGGCGACGATCGGCCACCGCGCCGCCGCGGTTGAGGACGACGAGCGCGACGTCGTCGTCGCGCGTGCGTGCGAACACGTACAGGTCGGGCTCGGCGACGAGCGTCCGCCGATCGCCGCCCTGCAGCGCGGGCCGTTGACGCAGGCGGCCGAGGGCCGCCACACGCTCCCGCAGCGCCAGCTGGGCCGCCGCCGGTCGCGCCACGCCCATCGCGACGCGCTCGAGCGCCCCGTCCCAGGCCATGTCGCGCCGGTTGTCCGGATCGTTGCCGCCGGGCATCGCGATCTCGTCGCCGTAGTAGAGCAGAGGGATGCCGGGCACGGTGTAGAGCAGCGTGAACGCCCGCTCGAGGCGCCGGTAGACATCGGCGTCGCGGACCGTCCCCGGCAGCAGATCGCAGGCGCCGCCGCCCTGCCACCGACAGTCGCGGGCGGGGTCCAGCGCCGCGCGCGACGCCATGCGCGACGAGTCGTGGCTGCCGAGGAAGCGGACGTGCAGCGCGTCGGCGCGGTAGCGCCGCTCCATATCGGCGACGATGCGGTCCAGCTCGTCGAAACCCATCTGGCCGGTGAGCAGGCCCCACTGCATGCGGTGGTGGCTCGGGAAGTCGAACTGGCCGTCGAGCGCGCGCGGGCCGGTGTAGGCGTCGACCCACGCGTAGCCGTCGCCGTACTGCTCGCCGCAGCCGTCGTCGAAGCGGTCGCCCTCGCCGACCGCCGTCTCGCCGAGCATCACGACGCGCGTGCCGCCCTGCTCGAAGCGCTGCGCCAGCATCGCCCGCAGGTTGTAGATGGAGTTGCTCTCCACGTGCTTCACCGCGTCGACCCGGAAGCCGTCCACGCCGAACGCGTCGATCCAGTAGCGGGCGTCGTCGATGAACTGCCGCTCGGCGTCCGGGTTGCGCCAGTCGATGTCGGGCAGGTAGGGCGCGAACAGGCAGTCGAACGGCCGCTCGCTCCAGCCGCAACCGGGGTCGTTGCCGCAGACGCAGCCCGTGCGGAACCAGGTGGGGAACTCCGAGAAGTACTGATGCTGCTCGTGGACCTGGTTGTTGATCAGGTCGAGCAGCACGCGGATGCCGCGCCGGTGGGCCTCGATCACGAACGCGCGCAGCGCGGCCTCGCCGCCGAAGCGCGGCTCGACCTCGCGGGCCATGGTCGGCCAGTAGCCGTGGTAGGCGGCGTACTGTCGGCCGTCGTCGCGCCCGCCGAACGCGCCGTCCACCTGCTGATTGGCCGGCGAGAGCCAGATGGCGTCGACGCCGAGGTCCTCGAAGTAGCCGGTCCGCATCACCTCGAGCGCGCCCCAGAGGTCGCCGCCGTGCCAGTCGGCCGGGTACTCGACGCCGGACGGCCGGTTCGACGCGCGGTCGCCGTCGGCGAAGCGGTCGATGACGATCATGTAGAGCGTCGCGCCGCGCCAGTCGAAGGGCCGCGCCTCGATCCAGAAGGGCAGCGAGATCGGCGCCGCGTCGCGGCCCATGGCGTCCTCGGCCTCGACGTCGACGACGTGGCGGCCCGGGGCGAGGCCGGTCAGCGTGACGACGAGGCGGCCGGCGTCCGCGCGCAGCGCGCCCTCGGGGAGCGCGTCGCCGTCGAGGGTCAGCGTCGCGGTTCGCGGCGCGACGCCGTCGCGGGCGGAGAGGACGTCGATCTCGACGCGTGCCGTCCCGTCGGGCGTCGCGGCGACGGGGTGCCCGCGCAGCTCGGGGCCGGTGTCGCAGGCCGGCATCTCGATGGCGCTGTTGAGACAGTCCCCGTCCCACTTGCGCAGCGCGGCGTCGGGGTCGAGGCGCCAGGTGTCGTCGACGATCAGCTTGTAGGCGTAGCGCCCGCCGGACCGGAGCCGGTCGTCGGGCGCGAGGCGGATCTGCCACGCGCCGTCCGCCTGGCGCTCGAGGTCGCGCGGGGCTGTCGCCCAGTCGGTGAACTCGCCGGCGATGCGGACGCTTCCGGCGTCGGGCGCGGTGGTGCGCACGAGGACGTCGCAGGCGCGCGCCGGGTACGCGCCCGGCGGCAGGTCGAACGTCTTCGGCGGGCCCGCGTCGGGCGTGCCCGACTCGGCGTCGACGGGCATGGCGCCGTCGGTCGTGGCGTCGCGGCCCGCGTCGGGCCGGGCCGCCGCGTCGCCCGCGCCGCCGTCGGTGCGCGGCGCGGCGGCGTCGTCGCCCGGGGCGGCGGCGTCGAACGGGGGCGCGGCGTCGGCGGCGACCGGCGCGGCGTCGCCGGCGGCGTCGCCGGTCGCCGCCGTTCCGCCGTCGTCGCACGCGACCGCGAAGAGCACCCAGGGCAGCCAGCGCAGCAATCGACCCACCAAAGACCCCCGCCACGTCCAACATGGATACCTACCACGCGGGCCGCGATGGGAGCGACGTCGGCGTGCGCGTGGAACACCGCGGCCCGCGGGCGTCGCCGCGGCGCGACGAGTCGGACCGGTGCGCGGGCGGCGCCGGCGCCGCGGCATAACGAGTCGGACCGGTGCGCGCCCGTCGCCGGCGCCGTGGCACGACGAGTCGGACGGGTGCGCGCCCGTCGCCGCCGACCACCGGAAAGGAAGACCGCACGTCGTGTCCGGGGGCGACACGGGATGACGCCTGGGCACCGCACCGTGGGCGCACGTCGGCACGCCGCCGACCGGAACGGAGGCATCCCATGCGCGAGCTCGGCCTGACCATCCTGCACGTGGCGCTCGTCGACCTGGCGGAGCGCCGCCTCGCGGACCTCGTGGCCGGCGCCCTCCCGCGGGGCGGGAATCCTCGAGCGGCCGCAGGAACGGGTCGAGCAGCCGGCGGCGACGCACGCCCTCGCGCGCGCCGGCCTGCGCCTTCAGGAGACGGTCGACCCGCCCGGCGGGCGAGAGGACCTCGCAGTCCCCGTCGGGCGGGACGGCGAAGCACGCGGTGGCGCAGAGTTTGGGGAGCCGTTCGGGGCGCCAGCCGGTGGCGTCCGGCACGAGGACGTCGCCGTCGAGGCGGAGCGCCGGCGCGCGCGGGACGCGCCCCCCGCCCGGGCCCCTGGCATCGAGACGGAATGGCCCGACCCGCAGCCCGCCCCGGTCCGACGCGGCGCCGACGGGCGGCGGCGCGGGCGGCGGCGAGACGAAGAGCTCGCCGGCGATGTTTTCGCCAGAGAGGTGCGATGGCAGCGCCTCGATGTGGGCGGACGTGGCGGGGCGCCCGGCCCGGGAGGGCGGGCGGCGATGCTCGCCGAAGCCGACCGCCCGCCGGGGGATTGACTCGCCGCGCCACGGCCGTTATTCGGGGCCCATGACGACGTTCGATCCCAACGCCGCCGCCGCGAAGGACGCGGGCATCTTCGGCCTCCCGCACACGCCCGCCGACGCCGGTCTCGTGCTGTTGCCGGTCCCGTGGGAGGCGACGACCTCCTACGGCGGCGGCACGTCCGACGGCCCCGCGGCCATCCTGCGCGCGAGCCACCAGGTCGACCTGTACGACGGCGACGTGGTGCGGCCGTACGAGCCCGGCATCGCGATGCTCCCCGAAGACCCGCGCGTCCGCGAGTGGAACGCCGCCGCCCGCGAGCGCGCCGCGCGCATCATCGAAGTCGGCGGCGACATCGGCGACGACCCGTCGCTCCACGCTGCGCTCGCCAGCGTCAATGAGGCCGGCGCGGCGCTCAACCGCTGGGTGCGCGACGAGACGCGCCGCTGGCTCGACGCCGGCAAGATCGTCGGGCTCGTCGGCGGCGACCACGCGGTCCCGCTCGGCGCCTTGCAGGCCATCGCCGAGCGCCATGCCGACTTCGGCGTCCTGCACTTCGACGCCCACAGCGACACGCGCGACGCCTACGAGGGCTTCACGTGGTCGCACGCGTCGATCTTGCGCAACGCGCTCGACGCGGTGCCCCAGGTGACGCGCCTCGTGCAGGTGGGCATCCGCGACTTCTGCGAAGAGGAGGTCGACTACTGCCGCGCTCAGGGCGAGCGCGTGCACGTCGCGTACTGGCGGGACCTCACGCGCCGTCGCTTCGAGGGCGAGACGTGGGGCGCGCTCTGTCGCGACCTCGTCGCGCGCCTGCCGCGCGACGTCTGGATCACGTTCGACATCGACGGCCTCGACCCGAAGCTCTGTCCCCACACCGGCACGCCCGTGCCCGGCGGCCTCGAGCTCGACGAAGCGACCTACCTCGTCGGCGAGGTCGTGCGCTCGGGCCGGCGCATCCTCGGCTTCGACCTGAACGAGGTGTCCCCGGGCGATGACGAGTGGGACGCCAACGTCGGCGCCCGCCTGCTCTACAAGCTTTGCGCCTGGACGCTCGCCAGCCGCGGCCTCTGCGCGCTGCAGCCCCGGTAGGTCTTTTCCCCGGCGCCCGCATCTGCTACGGAGCCCCGAAACATCTCGGAGGATCCGTTCGATGGCGCTGCGCCGCGACGCGCTCGACTACCACGCCCAGGGACGCCCGGGGAAGCTCGCGATCCAGTCGACGAAGCCGCTGCAGACGCAGCGCGACCTGTCGCTGGCCTACACACCGGGCGTGGCCGAGCCCTGCCTCGAGATCGCGCAGGACGTCGACCGCGTCTTCGACTACACCGCCCGCGGCAACCTCGTCGCCGTGGTGACCAACGGCACCGCGGTGCTCGGCCTCGGCGACATCGGGCCCGAGGCCGGCAAGCCCGTGATGGAGGGCAAGGCCGTCCTCTTCAAGCGCTTCGCGGACATCGACGTCTTCGACATCGAGGTCGCCGAGCACGACCCGGACCGGTTCGTCGAGGTCGTCGCCGCGCTCGAGCCCACGTTCGGCGGCATCAACCTCGAGGACATCAAGGCGCCGGAGTGCTTCTACATCGAAGAGAAGCTCCGGGCGCGCCTGCGCATCCCGGTCTTCCACGACGACCAGCACGGCACCGCGATCATCGCCGGCGCGGCGTTCGTCAACGCGCTCGAGCTCTCGGGCAAGCGGGCGGGCGACGTGAAGTGCGTGTTCAGCGGAGCGGGCGCCGCCGCGCTCGCCTGCGCGTCGCTCTTCCTCTCGCTGGGGGTGAAGCCCGAGCACCTGATCCTCTGCGACACGCGGGGCGTCGTCTACGCCGGTCGCAAGGAGGGCATGAACCCCTACAAGCAGCGCTTCGCCGTGGACACGCCGCATCGCACGCTCGAAGAGGCGCTGCGGGGCGCCGACGTGTTCGTGGGCGTGAGCGCGAAGGGGACGGTCACGCAGGCGATGGTCCGGGGCATGGCCGCGCACCCGATCATCATGGCGATGGCCAACCCCGACCCGGAGATCAGCTACCCCGACGCCAAGGCCGCGCGCCCCGACGCGATCATGGCGACGGGCCGCAGCGACTTCCCCAACCAGGTCAACAACGTGCTCGGCTTTCCGTTCATCTTCCGCGGCGCGCTCGACGTGCGCGCCATGGCGATCAACGAGGCGATGAAGCTCGCGGCGGTGCACGCGCTCGCCGAGCTGGCCCGCGAGGAGGTGCCCGACGAGGTGAAGCGCGCCTACGGCGACGACACGCTGCGCTTCGGGCCCGAGTACATCATCCCCAAGCCGTTCGACTGGCGGGCGCTGCTGCGCGTAGCGCCCGCGGTCGCCAAGGCGGCGATGGACAGCGGCGTCGCCCGCCGCCCGATCGCCGACTGGTCCGCGTACCTGCACGGCCTCGAGCGCATCCTCGGCCGCGAGCGCGAGGTGATGCGCAAGGTCATCTCCAAGGCCGCGCGCGATCCCAAGCGCATCGTCTTCCCCGAGGGCGACCACCCGCGCATCATCCGCGCCGCGCGCATCGCCCGCGACGAGGGCATCGCGCTGCCGATCCTGCTCGGCGTCGAGGCCGAGATCCGCGAGGTGGCCGAGAGCCACGAGATCGGGCTCGAAGGCCTGACGATCGTCGACCCGACGCTCGACGCGCGCTTCCCCGCCTACGGCGACGCGCTCTGGAAGATGCGGCAGCGCAAGGGCTTCACCCGCGAGGAGGCCCACCGCATGCTGCGCCACCGCAACTACTTCGGGACGATGATGGTGCACGCCGGCGACGCCGACGGCCTCGTCAGCGGCATGACCCGCAGCTACCCCGAGACCATCCGCCCGGCGCTGCAGATCCTCGGCCTCAAGCCCGGCCTGCACCGCGTGGCGGGCGCGTACATGGTCATCCTGCCGGACAGCGTGAAGTTCTTCGCCGACACGACGGTGAACATCGAGCCGACCGCCGAGGACCTGGCCGAGATCGCGCTGCTCACCGCCACCACCGTGCGCGAGTTCGACATCGAGCCGCACGTGGCGATGCTGAGCTTCAGCAATTACGGGGGCAACCGTCACCCGCAGGCGACCAAGGTCGAGGAGGCGGTCCGCATCCTGCGCCAGCGCGATCCGGCGCTCGACGTGGACGGCGAGATGCAGGTGGGGACGGCGCTCGACGTCGAGCAGCGGGAGCGCCTGTACCCGTTCTGCACGCTGCAGGGGGAGGCGAACGTGCTGATCTTCCCCGAGCTCAACAGCGGCAACATCGCCTACAAGCTGATGGGCCGCCTCGCCGGCGCGGACCTCGTCGGGCCGATCCTGATGGGCGTCGGCAAGCCGGTGAGCGTCCTCGAGCGCGACTGCAGCGTGCGCTCGGTGGTGAACATGACCGCGATCGTCGTGCTCGAGGCCCAGGGGGCGCAGCCGTGAGCGCGCCGCTGCCCGAGGGCTGGGAGGCCTGGCCGCAGGCGAAGCTCGAGGCCGAGGTGCGGCGCCACAACTGGCTCTACTGGGACCGCGCCGCGCCCGAGATCAGCGACTACGACTACGATCGCCTGGTCGAGCGCCTGCGCGCCGTCGCGCCCGACGCCCCGGTGCTGTCGGCGCTCGGGCCGACGGAGCGCCTCGGCGCCGACGTCGAGCACCGGCACCCGATGCTGTCGCTCGACAAGTGCTACGACCCGGACACGCTGCAGAAGTGGGC
Organism: Myxococcota bacterium; assembly: GCA_963169045.1. GTDB lineage: Bacteria > Myxococcota_A > Bradymonadia > UBA7976 > UBA1532 > CAUJDF01. The sequence continues at coordinate 134,472 of CAUJDF010000041.1, read as the reverse complement.
CGACAAGTTCGCCGGCGACGTCGTGATGACGCCCAAGGTCGACGGCGTCGCCGCGTCCTTGCGTTACGAGGACGGCCGCCTGATCGTCGCCGCCACCCGCGGCAGCGGCACCGTCGGCGAGGACATCACCGCCAACGTCCTGCGCATCCCCTCGGTCCCCAAGCACATCCCGGTCGAGAGGCCGGTCGAGGTGCGCGGCGAGATCTACCTGCCGCTGTCGAAGTTCGCGCTCGTGAAGGACCAGTTCGCGAACCCGCGCAACACCGCCGCCGGCGCGCTCAAGAACAAGAACGCCGACCGGTCCGAGGCGATGGGCCTCTGTTTCCTCGCGTACGACGCGCTGATCGACGGCGCCACGCGACAGATCGAGAAGTTCGCGCAGCTCGCGCAGTGGGGCTTCACGCCGGTCGAGCACGCGCTGCTCCCCAAGGACGGGATGCAGGCGGGCTACGAGCGGTATGTGGCGCGCCGCGCCGAGCTGGACTACGAGATCGACGGCGTCGTCTTCCGCGCCGACCGTCTCGACGAGGCGGCGCGGCTCGGCGCCACGAGCCACCACCCCCGCTATGCCATCGCCTACAAGCTGCAGGGCGACAGCGCGACGACGCACCTGCGCCAGGTCGAGTGGAGCGTCTCGCGCTCGGGCGCCCTCACGCCGGTGGGCATCGTCGATCCGGTGGTGCTCAGCGGCGCCACTGTCACGCGCATCAGCCTGCACAACTGGGGGCTCGTGCAGTCCAAGAAGCTCTCGATCAACGCCGAGGTCGTCGCCATGCGGCGCGGCGGCGTCATCCCGTACCTCGAGGCGGTGGTCACGCCCGGCGACACGGAGATCGTGCCGCCGGCGACGTGCCCCTCGTGCGACTCGCCCGTCCGCGTCGAGGGCGACTTCGTGTTCTGCGGCTCGGCGACCGGCTGCCGCATGACGGCGGTCGGCGAGCTCGCCCACTACGCGAACACCGTGGGCATCGAGGGCTTCGGCGAGGTCTGGCTCGAGACGCTGGTCGACGCCGGCCTGCTCCACACGCCCGCCGATTTCTATCGGCTCCGGGCGGCCGACCTGATCGAGTTCGACCGGATGGGGGAAACGCTCGCGCAGAAGCTCGTCGACCGGGTCCAGGCGCGCCGCGAGATCCCGCTCGCCGTCTTCCTGCAGTCGCTCGGCGTGCCGCACCTCGGCAGGACGGCGTCGCAGACGCTGGCGCGCCACTTCCGGACGCTGAGGGCCGTGCGCGAGGCGAAGATCGAGGACCTCGTCGGCCTGCCCAAGTTCGGCGAGCTGCTCGCGACGAAGGTGGCCGAGGGCCTCGGCGCGCGCGCCCACCTCGTCGACGCGCTGCTTGCGGCCGGTGTCTCGGCGACCGACGACCCCGGCGCGCCGGCCGCGACGGGGGAGGGGCCCCTCGCCGGCAAGTCCTTCCTGTTCACCGGCACCCTCGCGCAGATGACCCGCGACGAGGCTCAGGAGAAGGTCGCCGCCCTCGGCGGCAAAGCCGCGAGCGGCGTCAGCAAGCACCTCAGCTACCTGGTCGTCGGCGACGAGGGCAAGGCCGGCAGCAAGCTGCAGAAGGCCCGCGACGCCGGCGTCACCGTCCTCTCCGAGGCCGAGTTCCTCGCGCTCCTCGCCGGCGACAACTGACCCCGCCCCCGGACGGGGGCGCCCGTCCGTCAGCGAAGCTTCGCCGCCATGCACGCCGCGGTCTTCAGCACCAGCTCGCGCCCGGTGAACGCCGAGGCGTTCAGGGTGACTTCCACTCCTCGGCGCGCAGCGGCTCGGACCCGGGCAACGGCGCGCCCGTCGCCGGATCGCGCAGGAGGCGCGGCTGGAAGAGGCAGTCGGCCCGGCGGAAGGCGACGCGTCCGTTCACCATGTAGCATTCGGTCGGCGCGCCGGGGTTCCGGGTGTACCGCGCCATCCGCACCTCGCGCTGGCCACCGAGCGATTCGCACCTGGGGACGGACAGCGCCTTCTCGTAGGAGCGCCCGAGCTGGAAGGCACGGCGGCCTCGCGACGCTGGACGTGATGGCCCTCCTCGGCCATCGCGACGCAATCATCGAGGTCACCCGTCGCCCCGCCGCTGCCCTCCTCCTGTCCCCAGATACCCTCGTGTCGCCACGGCTCCCAGCAACCGCTGGCGGTCGCCGCGACGATTGCCCAGGCCAGGTACACGTGCCCTCTCGACTGTCACATGGCACCCTCCGCACGTTGTGCGTGGGTTCATTCGGACAGCCGGAGCCCGTGTCGCAGAATTCGACATGCGGCGACGTCGAATTCGCCCGCGGCGGGGATCAGTCGTCGTCGCGGCCTTCGAACAGCTCGGCGGGCAGATTGAGGAAGTCGCGCATGTGGGCGTCCCAGGCGGCCTGGCCCTCGGGGTCGCCGAGGTCGAGGCGCAGCTCGTTGACGACCTTGATCGACATCTCCATCCAGGCGTCCCAGCTCTCCTGGCTGATGTGCGCCACGATGTAGTCGCCGACCGCGTCGCCGAACGGGTTGAACTTCAGCCGCGGGCCGATGCGACCGGTGCGGCGGTCGCGCACCTCGTCCTCGCCGGGCTCGCGGTCGTCGGCCGGCGCGGCGGGCAGCGCCTCGCTGCGCGGCGGCTCCACGCCGCGGGCGCGCAGCAGGCGCTCGAGCTCGAGGGCCACGGAGAGGTCACCGCGCTGCTGAGCGCGCGGGTGGCCGGCGAGCCACGTCTCGACGGCGCCGTCGGGATCGCCGGTCGACTCGAGCGACGTGCCCAACAGCGCGTACGCCTTCGAGTAGCCGTCGTTCAGCTTCAGCACGTGCTTGAGCACGATGGCCGCCTCGGCGTGGCGCCCCGCGTCGTGCAGCGCCTGGCCCAGCGCGAAGTGCGCCAGGTCGTCGTCGGGGTTCGCCTTCGCCATCTTGCGGAACTGCTCGATGCGCTCGTCTTCGGTCATCGCGTCACCTGGGGGGTCGTCAGGAGGGTTTGGACGGGTTGGCGACGCCCGGGCCGAGGATGATCGGCACCGGCTCCTCGTCGTCGCCCAGCAGGATGGGCGCGCCGCCGGGGTCGTCGTCGGCGATGGCGCCCGGGGCCGGCGTCTCGGAGGGACCGAGCAGCACCGGCGGCTCGGTGGCCGGCGTGCGCAGCACGCGCACGTGCCCCTCGTCGCGCGCCGCGGCGGGGAAGAGCTCGAGCCCGGTCGGTGGCACGGGCGCGTTGCGCTCGAGGAAGCGCCTCCACAGCTCGGGATCGACGCCCTCGGCGCGGAAGCGGATGCCGAGGCCCTTCTCGGCGGGGTCGAGGCTGTCGATCGTGCGCACGACCTGACCGGGGATGTGGAACGTCTCGCTGCTCGACGGGTGCACCAGCCGCAGCGTGACCAGGCTGCCGACGGGCACGAGGGTCGACGTGATCACGAAGGTGCCGCCCTCGCTGATGTCCTTCAGCTCGAAGTTGTGCAGCTCGTCGAGCCCCGCCGGGCGCAGGGTGACGTTGAACCGGGCCGGCCGCCGCACGTGCGCGCGCCGTACCGCGTCGACCGGCTCCGCGGCGACGGGCGGGGGGGGCGGCTCGGCGGCGGCGGGCGGCTCGGCGACGGCGCCGCCGGCCACCACGATCGGCGGCGGCACGCTCGGGAGGGGCGGCCGTGGCGGCGTCACCAGCGGGGGCGGACCGCCGACCATCGGCGGCGGGGTCACCATCGGCGGCGCCGCCGGCCTCACCGCCGGCGGCGTCACCGTCTGTCGTCCCGGTTCCGGGCCCGTCGCCCCCACGCGCCTGAGCTCCATCGGCCCCTCGGGCTGCCCGGGCGGCGGCGCCTTCACCAGCCCGCGCTCGGCCCAGCCGCGCACCCGCCGGATGAGCGCCACCCAGCGCGCCTCCGTCGCGCGATCGTTGCCGAAGAGCGACACGCCCACGCCCGGCGGGCGGCCCGGCCCCGCGTCGGCCGGCGACACGCAGCGCGCCACGATGCCCAAGAGCTCGATCGCCTCCTGCTCGTGCGGATCGACGATCGCGAACTTGATGAGCTGGTTGGGCGTGCGCACTTCGTCGGTGCGGATGAACACGCCGTGGAAGCTGACGTCCTCGGTGAGCGACGACGTCGTGCGGAACGTGCCGCGGAACCGGACCTCGAGCTGGAACCGGTAGCGCTGCGACCGACGGAAGTTCTCCACGGATCCCCTCGCGGTGCTCGCTGGCGCAGAACTTGCTCGTTCGAGCGTGCGCCACCGCGAGCGTCCGGAAAATCGGGTCCAACTTATAGAGGCCCCCGGCGCATTGCAAAGGCTCAGCGAGACCCTCGTTCGTGTAGAATCGCCGACCCGCAAGACCCTCGGGACCGGCAGGAGACAGGCATGCGCTTGCCCAGCACCGGATTGAGCGTCGCTCACCCCCCACACCCGGCGCGCGCGACGTCGTTCGCGGTGGCCGAGACGGTGCGCGAACTGCAGCCCTACCAGGCCGTGTCGTCGCTCGAGCAGATCGGCGCTCGGCCGGACCAGGTGCCGCACAAGCTCGACTGGAACGAGGCGACGGTGCCGCCGTCGCCGCGGGTCATCGAGGCGATCAGCGCGTTCCTCACCAACACGCACCACCTCAACTGGTACCCGGTGCTCAACAGCACCAACCTGATCGAGCGCCTCGCCCGACACTGGGACGTCGAGGGCGATCGCCTGCTGATCACGAACGGCAGCGACCAGGCGCTCGACACCATCTGCGCGACGTACCTGAACCCCGACGACCCGGTGCTGGTGCCGTCGCCGACCTACACGCACTTCCTGGTGTTCGCCCAGACGCGGGGCGCGCGCATCGTGCCGTTCTACGGCGCGGACCCGTTCCAGCCGGCCTTCGACGCGCTGCTCGAGGCGGCGACGCGCGTTCGCCCGAAGCTGCTGTACCTCGTGAACCCCAACAACCCGACGGGCGTGATGTACACGCCCGACGAGGTGGCCGCGTTGCTCGCCGCGGTGCCGGAGACGCTCGTCATCGTGGATGAGGCGTACTCCGAATTCGCGGGGTCCACCTGCATCGGGCTGCTGCACACGTACTCCAACCTCGTCGTCACCCGCACCTTCTCGAAGGCGTACGGGATCGCCGGCCTGCGCATCGGCTACGCGCTGGCCCACCCCGAGGTGGTGCGCGACATGCGGCGCGTCTTCAATCCGAAGAGCGTGAACGTGCTGGCGCAGATCGGCGCGATGGCGGCGCTCGACGACCAAGCCTGGCTGCGCTGGTACCTCGACGAGGTGGCCGCCAGCAAGCGGGCGCTGCGCGAGTGGTTCGAGGCTCGCGGCATCGTGCTCCACCTGACGCCGGCCAACTACTACATGGCGAAGTTCGACCGCGCGCCCTGGGTCGCCCAGACGCTGGCCGAGCACGGCGTGTACGTCCGCGACCGCTCGGGACAGCGCAACCTCGACGGCTACCTCCGCTTCACCATCGGCACGCTCGAGCAGACTCGGCAGGTCACCGACATCCTCGGCAGCGTCCTCGACCGCCTCCGTTGAAAATTTCATAGACCTGGAACCGCCGCATTCCCCACAATTGGCGCACCGCGTGCTCCGGGCGAGGCCCCGGCCGCGGACCGTCCCAGGGGGTAATCGATGTTCTCCGTCCGTCGTGCGTGGCCGGTCCTGGCCATGGTGCTGTTCGCCGCGTGCTCCGATTCGGCCGGGAGCGCGGGCGATGACGACCAGCCCCGGCCGGGCTCCGACACGGGCGTCCTGCCGGAAGCGGACATGGGCGTCGAGCCCCCCGAGCCCGACGCCGGCCAGATCGTCCCGGGCCGCCGCGAGCTGAAGCCCGAGGAGCCGCTCAACCGCATCGTCTACTTCGGCCAGACCGCCGACTTCCGCGTCCAGTACGTGGCCGCCGACGGGCGCCCCATCGCCAACGGCTCGCTCGAAGCCTCGCTGCTCGACGCGCAGACGCACATGCCGGTGGCCGGCAACAGCGTCGAGGGGAGCGGCGTGCGCGTCCGCTCCGTGCGCACCGACGCGATGGGCTGGGCCACCTTCCAGGTGCAGGCCGGCAACCTCGCCACTCAGTTCGAGCTGCAGGTGGCCGCCGACGGCGCCGAGGCCGTGTTCTGGCGCGTCTCCGTCCAGCGCGAGGGCACCGGCGGCGTCCGGGTCAAGGTCACCTACGACGACCAGACCGGCCGCTACGCCTACGGGCAGTTCCAGCGGGTCGACGTGTCGCTGTTCAACGGCGGCGAGAGCTGCGTGACGCTGCGTCAGTCGGCGACGATGCTGAGCAACGCCTACCTGGCGGTGCCCATCCAGCCGTTCGACCCGACCCACAACGAGATCCTCGTCGACGACCTCGACGACAGCGCCCGCTTCGCCATGGCGGCCCAGGTCTTCGGCACCCACGGCGGCGTCGTGGCCTTCGGCTGCACCGAAGGCGTCACCGTCGAGGGCGGCACCGTCAAGACGATCACCATCCAGGCCAACGACCTGCCGCTGAACTTCAAGGGCCGGTTCCGCACGGTCAACAAGCTTCAGATGACCGACCTGCTCGAGAACTCGGGCAACTCGATCGCCGAGACGGCGGCGCGCGTGCTCGACATCCTGCGCGTCCTCGGCGGCGGCGAGGTGGAGGGCGAGGACTCCCGCGGCGAGGCGCTCATCGACCTCATCTGCGGCTTCGCCACCGACAACGAGGGCCTCTGCGACATCATCAGCCGCCTCGGCGCGCCGCTCATCGAGCGCGCCATCGAGAACTTCGTGCCGCCCGAGGTGCTGCGCATCCTCAACATCATCGGCGACGTGATCAGCATCGCCGAGACGATGACCGTGGTCGGCGAGATCGAGTTCACGCAGTCGGTGCCCGACGAGAACAACATGCTCAGCGGCAACGACAATCGGTGGCAGAAGTTCCGGTTCACGTGGCGCAACGGCTGCCCCATGAACGACCCGGGCATGTGCCAGCGCGAGTTCACGATCGGCGACCTCGACGTCGACCGCCGCCCGATCGCCGGCGTGTTCAACGGTCGCCTCGAGGGCCTCGACCTCAACATCGATTCCCACGGCCTGAACGTGAAGTACGGCGTGATCCTGCTCGGCATCGCCGAGACCTGGGTCATCCCGGCGATCCTCGGCCAGCCCATCGGCCAGCGCATCGGGCTCGACGAGGTGCTCGCGACGCTCCTGCCTTGCGAGGACATCAACGACTTCTTCGGCGACCCGCAGAGCGGTCTCTGCGAGGACGTGCTCGTGGCGGCGCTGACCGAGATCCTCATCGAGCAGCTCGTGCAGCTCGACGTCGACGTGGACCAGTTCCAGCTCCGCGGGACGGTGCAGCCGCTCGACACCGACGGCGATCTCGCCATCGACACGCTCTCGAACGGCATCTGGAACGGCAGCATCGACTTCGGCGGCGAGATGCCGATCCCCTTCGACGGCTGCTTCAACGGCTGCCGCGACCAGGAGTGCGCCGAGGAGTGCTCGCTCGCCCCATAAGTCGCTGCGCACCCACCCCGCGCCCCGCGCTCAGTTGACAGTGCGGGAAATCCCGTCCAAGAATCGACACGTTGGCAATGTTCGTCCTGGAGACGAAGTGGTCGGGATCCGGCTGACGGCGCTCGTGTGCGCCGGCGCGCTCCTCGGCGCCTGCGGGGCGGGGCAGGAGCGCACCGAGAAGCAGCTCGACGCCATGCAGCGGCAGATGCAGTCGCTCAATGACGCCGCCGAGGCGAACCAGCGCCGCATCACCAAGCTCCAGGACCGCGTCGACCTGCTCGAAGACAAGCTCGAGGCCCGACAGCTGCACGCGCTGCCGCCGGGGCTGCCGGTGGTGCGGGTCAAGCCGCCGTCGGCGGCGGCGGCCCGCGACGAGCAGCCGCCGATCGAGATCACTCAGGACGACCTCGACCGCTACGACCGCCGCAGCATCGCCGTCGACGACGGCGGCGACGCCACCACCGACGCCGAGCCCGCGCGCCGCGGCCGCCCGCGGGCGCCCGTGCCGCCGCCCGAGAACGCGCACCTCGCCGACAACCTGGGCGTGGTCCCAATGCCCGGCGCCGCGAGGAAGGCCGAGCCCGTGGTGGCCGAGCCGCCCCCCGGCGACGACCCGATCGGCGCCTACAAGCGCGCGTACGCCCTGTACAAGTCGGGCGACGTGGGCGCGGCGCTGGCCGGCTTCTCGGGCTTCTTGGATCGCTGGCCCAAGCACGACTACGCCGACAACGCGCTCTACTGGATGGGCGAGTGCCGCTTCCAGCGGGCCGAGTTCGCCGCCGCGCTGCAGCTGTTCCGGCGCGTGGTCGACGAGCACCCGGCCGGCAACAAGGTGCCCGATGCGTTGTTGATGGTGGGCCTCACCCAGGAGAAGCTGGGGCGGCCGGCCGAGGGGCGCGAGACGCTGGCGCGGCTCGTGGCCCTGTTCCCGGAGACCGAAGCGGGCCGCCGCGCCGCGTCCCGGCTGGGTCAGGCCGAGAGCAAGCTTTGAGGCGGAGGGGGAAGTCACCGATGGCGTTTCGCCGCACGGTCGGGATGGCGCTGGCCGCCACGCTGTTCGCGGGGGCCGCGGTCGCCCAGGAACAGCGCATCATCATGAGCGACAGCTCCGGCAAGCAGGTCCCCGACGAGTACCTCGTCGAGCAGGGCGACACGCTCTGGGACATCTGCGAGGAGTTCTTCGAGGAGCCCTGGTCCTGGCCGACGGTGTGGGCGCTCAACCCGCACGTCACCAACCCCCACTGGATCTACCCGGGCGACGTGCTGCGCCTGAAGCTGCCGTCAGGGCCGCAGCAGGCCCTGCCGGGGATGCCGCTGCCGGCGGTCAGCTACACCGTCGGCACCACCGAGGCGAGCCACGTCAGCATGAACGAGGGCTTCATCGCCGAGAAGGACATGGAGCGGTCGGGCACGATCCGCTGGTCTCGGGTGTCGCGGAAGTACGTGGCGCAGGGCGACGACGTCTACCTCGACCTGAAGCATCACGACAAGGCGCGCATCGGCGACCAGTTCTCGATCTACAAGGTGCTCAACGACATCGTGCACCCGGAGACGGGCGACGTGCTCGGCCGCAAGATCCAGATGCTGGGCATCGTCGAGGTCAAGCGCGTCGACGAGCACGTGGCCACCGCGAACATCGTGCGCTCGTTCAGCGAGATCGAGCGGGGCGCGCGCGTCACGCCGCTGATGAACCACTACCACGTGGTCAGCCCGCGCCAGAACCTCATCGACCTCACGGGCAGCGTGGTCGACTCGTTCCGCGAGCTGCGCGAGCTCGGGCAGTTCCACCTGCTGTTCGTCGACAAGGGCGCCAAGGACGGCGTGCAGGTCGGCAACCGCTTCTTCGTCATGCGGCGCGGCGACGGCTTCCTCGAGCTCGAGGAGGAGCGCACCGAGAAGCTGCCGTGGGAGCAGATCGGCGAGGTGCTCGTCGTCGAGACGCAGGACCGCAACAGCACCGCGATCATCACCCGCTCGACCGAAGAGATTCACGTGGGCGACCGCGTGGAGATGCAGCGCCACTACTGACCGCGCGGTTGACAAAGCGCGGGCCGCTCGGCTACCGACTCGCCCCACATGTCGACGTGGGGCCTCACCGAACGAGAGCTGCTGATCGCCGCGTCGCTGCTGCGCGACGTCGACGTCGCCGCGTGGCGCGCGGGCGGCGATCCGCCCGCGGTCGTGGCCGACGGGTCGGCGCGGCGGGCGGTCGACGCGGAGCTCGAGGCGCTCGGGCGCGTCGGCGGGCGCGCGCTGACGCCGATCGACGACGAGTGGCCGGCGGAGCTGCCGCGGCAGGGCGTGCTGCGCGTGCGCGGCCGGCTCCCCGTGGGGGCGCGGCTGGCGGTCGTGGGCGCGCGGCGGGCCGACGGCTACGGCCGCGAGCTGGCGGGGCGCGTGGCCGCGGTCGCGGCCAGCCGTGGCGTGGCGGTCGTGTCGGGCGGCGCGCTGGGCGTCGACGCGGCGGCGCACCGCGCGGCCATCGCGGCGGGCGGGACGACGGTGGTGGTGCTCGGCAGCGGCCTCGCCCATCCCTCCCCCCGGCAACACGCGCGCCTCTTCGACGAGGCGGCGGCGCGGGGGGCCGTCGTCAGCCCGTTCCCGACGCGGCAACCGCCCGACAAGTGGACGTTCCCCAAGCGGAACGCCTGGATCGCGGGGCTGTCGGCGGCGGTGGTCGTGGTGCAGGCGGGGACGACGAGCGGCGCGCTGCACACGGCGAACGCGGCGCGCCGGCTGGGCCGGCCCGTGTGGGCGGCGCCCGGACCGGTCGACAGCCCCCTGCACGCCGGCTGCCACGCGCTCATCCGCAGCGGGGCGGCGCTGCTCGCCAGCGACGACGCGTGGCGGGAATCGTTCCCCGGCGAATCCGAAGCCGCCGGGGTTGCATCCCCTCCGGAGGTGCCCCAACATCGCGAGCCCGGCATCGGCGCCGTGCTCTGGCGCGCGGCGGGCGTCGAGCCCCTCCCGCTGACGCGGTTGGCCGATCTGGCCGGCCTCGCCATCGGCGAAGCCGCGCCGCTGGCGACCCTGCTCGAGCTCGAGGGTTGGTTGCGGTCCTGGCCGGGCGGACGGTACGCCCGCACGACGCCTCGCAAGAAAGCTCAGAATCAAGGCAGATGAACAAATCCCTCGTCATCGTCGAGTCCCCGGCGAAGGCCAAGACCATCAAGAAGTACCTGGGCAAGGGCTTCGACGTGAAGGCGTCGGTGGGTCACATCAAGGACCTGCCGAAGTCCAAGATGGGCGTCGACCTCGAGCACGATTTCGCGCCGCAGTACGAGGTGATCAGCGGCAAGAACAAGGTCGTGCAGGAGCTGCGCAAGGCGGCGAAGGAGGCGGACGTCATCTACCTGGCGCCCGACCCGGACCGCGAAGGCGAGGCCATCGCCTGGCACATCTACGAAGAGATCGCCACCGGCAAGGTCAAGAAGCCCATCTACCGCGTGATGATCAACGAGATCACCAAGCGGGGGGTGAACGAGGCGATCAGCCAGCCGCGCGAGCTCAACCTGCGCCTGTACGACGCGCAGCAGGCGCGCCGCATCCTCGACCGGCTGGTGGGCTACCAGATCAGCCCGCTCCTCTGGGACAAAGTGCGGCGCGGGCTCTCCGCGGGCCGCGTGCAGTCGGTCGCCGTGCGGCTGATCGTCGAGCGCGAGCACGAGATCCGCGCGTTCCGGCCCGAGGAGTACTGGGTCGTCACCGCGCATGTCGAGGGGCGCGAGCCGCCGGTGTTCCCGGCGAAGCTCTTCCGCGTCGACGGCAAGAAGGCCGACGTCACGAACGGCGAGCAGGCGGCCGAGATCCGCGCCGGCCTCGAGGGCGCGCAGTGGATCGTCGACGAGGTGGCCAAGAAGGACCGCCGCCGGCACCCGACCGCGCCGTTCACCACCTCGAAGCTCCAGCAGGAGGCTTCGCGCCACTTCGGCTTCACGGCGAAGCGCACGATGCAGGTCGCGCAGAAGCTCTACGAGGGCGTGGAGCTCGGTGAAGAGGGCCACGTCGGCCTCATCACCTACATGCGCACCGACTCGACGCGCCTGTCCGACGACGCGCTGACCATGGCGCGCGCGTACATCGCCGAGAAGTACGGCCAGGGCGAGGTCCCCGAGGCGCCCAACGTCTACAAGGTCAAGGGCCGCGCCCAGGAGGCGCACGAGGCCATCCGCCCGACGTCGATGGACTACCCGCCCGAGAAGGTGGCGCAGTTCCTCAACGCGGAGCAGGCGAAGCTCTACGGCCTGATCTGGCGGCGCTTCGTCGCCAGCCAGATGAAGCCGGCGCTCTACGAGGCGACGACCGTCGACATCAAGGCGGGCCCGCGCTTCGTTTTCCGCGCCACCGGCCAGGTGCTGCGCTACCCCGGCTTCGAGGCCGTGTACCGCGAGCTGACCGACGACGAGGAGACCGAGGGGAACGATCGGCTGCCCGCGCTCGAGAAGGGCGAGGCGCTCGACCTGCGCAAGCTCGACACCGAGCAGCGCTTCACCAAGCCGCCGCCCCGGTTCACCGAGGCCACGCTGGTGAAGGAGCTCGAGGAGAAGGGCATCGGCCGCCCGTCGACCTACGCCGCGATCATCGCGACCATCCAGGACAAGGGCTACTGCGAGAAGGACAAGAACCGGTTCCGCGCTACCGAGCTCGGCGAGATCGTGACCGAGCTCCTGGTGCAGCACTTCCCGTCGATCCTCGACGTCGAGTTCACCGCGGCCATGGAGAACCGGCTCGACGAGGTCGAGGAGGGCGCCGTCGACTGGAAGAAGCTCCTCCACGAGTTCTACCAGCCGTTCAAGCAGACGCTCGAGACCGCGCAGACCGAGATGCGCGACGTGAAGCGCGAGGAGATCCCCACCGACGTCCCCTGCGAGAAGTGCGGGCGGATGATGGTCATCAAGTGGGGCAAGAACGGGCGGTTCCTCGGCTGTTCGGGTTACCCCGAGTGCCGCAACACCAAGGAGTACCGCACCGGCGACGCGGGCCAGATCGAGGTCGTCAAGGACGAGCAGGCCGGCGTCGACTGCCCGACCTGCCAGAGCCCGATGGTGGTGCGCAACGGGCGCTTCGGCCGCTTCCTCGCGTGCTCGAAGTACCCGGACTGCAAGACGACCCAGCCGCTCGACACCGGCGTCACCTGCCCGAAGTGCAGCACGGGTCACCTCGTCGAGAAGCAGAGCCGCAAGGGCAAGGTGTTCTACTCCTGCAACACCTACCCGCAGTGCGACTACGCGCTGTGGGACCGCCCCGTCGCCGAGAAGTGCGAGAGCTGCGACCACCCGTTCCTCGTAGAGCGCACCGCCACCGGTCGCCGCAACCGCGGCGCGCCGCTCGGGATCGTCTGCCCCCAGTGCAACTGGGTGAAGGAGGGCCCGGCCGCAGCCGAGGCCGAGGCATGATCCCGGTCAACGTCGTGGGGGGTGGCCTCGCGGGCTGCGAGGTCGCTCTCCAGCTCGCGGCGCGCGGCGTGCCGGTGCGGCTGTTCGAGCAGAAGCCGCTGCAGCGCACACCGGCGCAGAAGAGCGACGCGCTCGCCGAGCTGGTGTGCAGCAACAGCTTCCGCTCGGCCAACGTCCAGAACGCCATCGGCCTGCTCAAGTGGGAGATGCGGCGCGTCGGCAGCCGGGTGATGGCGGCGGCGGACGCGCATGCGGTGCCCGCCGGCGACGCGCTGGCGGTCGACCGCGACGCGTTCGCGGCGCAGATCACCGCCGAGATCGAGGGCCACCCGTCGATCGAGCGGGTGAATTCGGTCGTCGACGAGATCCCGCGCGGCCTCTCGGTCATCGCCACCGGGCCGCTCACCGGCGCCGGGCTGGCGCAGGCGATCGCCGCGCGCGCCGGCCGCGACAGCCTCTACTTCTACGACGCCATCGCGCCGATCCTCGACGGCGAGAGCGTCGACTGGAGCGTGGTCTGGCGCCAGAGCCGCTACGACAAGGGCGAGGGCGCCGACTACGCCAACATCCCGATGGACCGGGAGCAGTACTTCGCGTTCGTCGAGGCGGTGCTCGGCGGCGAGAAGCTGGTGCCGCACGCGTTCGAGGAGCCGAAGTACTTCGAGGGCTGCCTGCCGATCGAGGTGATGGTGGAGCGCGGGCCGCTCACGCTGGCGCACGGGCCGATGAAGCCGGTGGGCCTCGTCGATCCGCGCACCGGACGACGCCCGTTCGCGGTGGCGCAGCTGCGCATGGAGAACCGCGAGGGCACGGCCTGGAACATGGTCGGCTTCCAGACGCGGCTCAAGTACCCGGAACAGAAGCGGATCTTCTCGGCGATGCCCGGCCTCGGGCGCGCCGAGTTCCTGCGCTTCGGCAGCGTCCACCGCAACACGTACCTGCACGCGCCCAGCCTGCTCTCGGAGCACCTGCACTGGCACGACGACCCCGACCTGTACTTCGCCGGGCAGATCACGGGCGTCGAGGGCTACGTCGAGTCGACGGCCTGCGGGCTGCTCGTGGCCTGGCAGGTCCTGGCGCGTCTGCGGGGCGTCGAGCTGCCGCCGCCGCCGCCCACGACGGCGTTCGGCGCGGTGCGGCGGCACCTGCGCGGCGACGGGCTGTACGGGGCCTACGCGCCGAGCAACATCAACTGGAGCCTGTTCCCGGCGATCGAGGGCGGACCGCGCCGCGAGTCGAAGGGCGACAAGCGCGCCCGTCTGGTCGACCGGGCCCAGGTGGACCTGGCGGGCTGGTGGGACGCGGCGGCGCGGATTTTGTGATCCGGTGTAGGTCTATGTGACCATAGGTCCATGGACGCCGTCGCCGCCTTCGAGCGTTACCTGGCCACCGAGAAGCGCTGCAGCCGCCTGACCGTGCGCGGCTACCTGCAGGACCTCGGCTTCTTCTCCGCCTTCGTCACTGAGGTCCGCGGCGGCTTCGACCCGGCGCGCGTCGACAAGCTGCTCGTCCGCCGCTATCTCAAGGCGCTCTACGACGACGGCCTCGCCGCCGCCACCATCGCGCGGCGCATGGCCGCCGTTCGGGCGTTCTTCCGGTTCCTGGTGCGCACCGGCGTCCTCGCCGAGGACCCGGTGGGCAACGTCGCCAACCCGAAGAAGCCGAAGACGTCGCCCCGCTTCCTGTCGCCAGACGACGCGGCGCGCCTCGTGGAGGCCCCGCGCGGCGAGACCGCCGCCGCCGCCCGGGACGCCGCCGTCCTCGAGCTGACGTACGGGGCCGGCCTGCGCGTCAGCGAGGTGGTCGGCCTCGACTGCGACGCCGTCGACCTGGGCGAGGGGACGGTGCGCGTGCTCGGCAAGGGCAACAAGACCCGCATCGTGCCCATGGGCCGCATGGCCGTCGCCGCCGTGCGCGCCTGGCTCTTGCGCCGCCCGGAGCTCGGCGGTCCCGAGGCCGATCCGCGCCCGCTCTTTCGCAACACGAAGGGCGGCCGGCTGAGCGCCCGCGCGGTGCAGCGGCTCGTCGAGAAGCACCGCCCCGCGTGCCGCGAGGGCGGCGCGACGCCCCACTGGCTGCGACACGCCTGCGCCACCCACATGCTCGGCAGCGGCGCCGATCTGCGCAGCATCCAGGAGCTGCTCGGACACGCCAGCCTCTCCACGACGCAGCGGTATACGCACGTCAGCGTCGAGGCGCTGATGAAGGTCTACGATGCGGCGCATCCGCGCGCCCACGCCGTCGAAGACTGACCGCACGCCGTATTCTGGAGGCATACGGATTCACCGCCCGCCGGCTGGTGCCTCGCATCGGCCATCCGGTCTAATTCGTCGCGTTGGCACGGCGCGCGAGGAGGCCGGGGATGGATGCGACGAGGTGGATGCTGGCGGTGCCGCTGGCGCTGTGGATGGCCGGCTGCGAGGAGGGCCCCCCGGGCGCCGACGACCCCGGCTTGGGCGGCGGCGCGGGTGCGTGGCTCGGCGGCGACGGCGCAGACGCGGGCGGCGGCGGGGGCCACGCGCGGGGCGGCACCGACGAGCCCCCGCCGCCGCTCGACTGGCGCACCACCTTCACCACCGTCTGCGCGAGCTGCCACGGCGCCGAGGCCGAGGGGACCGCGGCCGCGCCGCAGATCCGGCGTCCGGTCGCCGGATTCGCCGAGTGGGTGATCCGCAACGGCCGCGAGCCGACAGGCTTCCCCGCGGCGATGCCTTCCTTTTCGGCCGAGGTGCTGCCCGAGTCGGCGCTCGATGGCCTGATCGAGTGGCTGCGCAGCTTCCCCAAGCCGGCCGACGGCGAAGGCCTCTACGAGATGTACTGCCGCAACTGCCACGGGGCGGGCGGCGACGGCGGCCGCGTGGGCGTGCGCATCACCGACGAGCTCGACGACGTCCACGAGCAGGTCCGCGAGGGCGAGGGCGGCGACCGGTACGGCGATCAGGGCGAGTACATGCCGGCGTGGTCCCGCGACGAGCTGACCGATGCCGATCTCGACCGCATCGTCGAGTACCTCGGCGACCAGCCCGGCGGCGACGACGACGACCGCGCCGACGAGGACTGAAGCGGCGACGCCGCGCGGCGCCGGGGAATCCCTCTCATGGAGGCTGCGCCATGAACGAATCCCGCCCGCGCGCCCTCGTCCTGCTGGCCGAGGGTGCCGAGGAGATCGAGACCGTCACCATCGTCGACGTGCTGCGTCGCGGCGACGTCGAAGTGACGCTCGCCGGCGTTGCGGGCAGCCGGCCCGTCCGCTGCAGCCGCGGCGTCGTCCTCGTCCCCGACGCGCCGCTGCTCGAGGTCTCGGGCCGCTTCGACCTGCTGGCGCTGCCCGGTGGGGCCGAGGGCGCCCGCCGCCTGGCCGCCGACGCCGCGGTCGGCCGCCTCCTGCGCGCCTTCGAGGCCGACGGCCGGCTCGTGGCGGCCCTGTGCGCCGCCCCCGTGGCGCTCGCCGCCCACGACGTCTTCGCCGGCCGGCAGATGACCTGCCACCCGTCGGTCGTCAAGGACGTGGAGCCCCACGGCCGCATGGCCCCGGGCCCCGTCGTCGAGGACGCCAACCTCGTCACGGCCCAGGGCCCGGGCAGCGCGCTGCTCTTCGCGCTGACGCTCCTTCGTCGTCTCATCGGCGAGGCGCGGACCGAGGACGTCCGCGCGCCGATGATGCTCCCGCACTGACCCCGCCGTGCATTGACATTGCGGGCCCCGGCGCATACGGTCCCGCCATGTTCCAGGGCACCACGATCATCGCCGTCCGACGCGCTGGCCGGGTGGTCATATGCGGCGACGGGCAGGTGTCGCAGGGCAACACCATCCTCAAGGGCACCGCGATCAAGGTGCGCACGCTGCTCGAAGGCGACGTGCTGACCGGCTTCGCCGGCGCCACGGCCGATGCCTTCACGCTCTTCGAGAAGTTCGAGGCCAAGCTCAAGGCCCACAACAAGCAGCTGGTGCGCGCCGCCGTCGAGCTGGCCAAGGAGTGGCGCACCGACCGCTACCTGCGCCGCCTCGAGGCGCTGCTGCTCGTCGCCGATCGCGAGCGCACGCTGTTGATCAGCGGCACCGGCGACGTCATCGAGCCCGACGGCGACGCCATCGCGGTCGGCAGCGGCGGCAACTTCGCGCTCGCCGCCGCCCGCGCGTTGCTGGCGCACACCGAGCTCGACGCCGAGACCATCGCCCGCGAGGCGCTCCGCATCGCCGCGGGGCTCGACGTCTACACCAACGACCAGCTCGTCGTTCAGTCCCTCGGCTGAGACCCCGCCATGTCAAGCGACCTCCCCGTCTTCACCCCCCGCGAGATCGTCAGCGAGCTCGACCGCTACATCGTCGGCCAGCACAAGGCCAAGCGCGCCGTCGCCATCGCGCTGCGCAACCGCTGGCGCCGGCAGCACGTGCCCGAGCACCTGCGGGACGAGATCGCGCCGAAGAACATCATCATGATCGGCCCCACCGGGGTGGGGAAGACGGAGATCGCCCGCCGCCTCGCGAAGCTGGCCCAGGCGCCGTTCCTCAAGGTCGAGGCCACCAAGTTCACCGAGGTGGGCTACGTCGGCCGCGACGTCGAGTCGATGATCCGCGACCTGACGGAGATCGGCGTCGGCCTCGTGAAGGAGGAGGAGCGCAGGCGGGTCGAGGCCAACGCCACCCGCGCCGCCGAGGACCGCCTCATCGAGCTGCTCCGTGCGCGCGACGGCGCCGTGCAGCAGGCGCCGCGGCCCGGCTACTTCGCCGTCGGCCCCGACGGCACCGCCCAGCAGGCCGACAAGCCCGAGCGCGAGGCGATGCGCGAGCGCCTGCGCCGCGGTGAGCTCGACGACGAGTACGTCACGCTCCAGACGACCGACACCAAGATGCCGAGCATCGAGATGTTCTCGAGCAGCGGCCTCGAGGAGATGGTCTTCAACCTCAAGGACATGCTGGGCAACATGGGCGCCCAGCTGCCCGGCGGGCGGGCGCGCAAAGAGAAGAAGGCCAAGGTCCCCGAGGCGCTGCGCATCCTCATGGTCGAGGAGAGCGAGAAGCTCGTCGACATGGACAAGGTGGTGACGCTGGCGCTCGAGCGCGTGCAGCACGCCGGCATCGTCTTCCTCGACGAGATCGACAAGATCGCGACGAAGGGTGGGCGCGGCGGCGGCGCCAGCGGCGGCGGCGGGCCCGACGTGAGCCGCGGCGGCGTGCAGCGCGACCTGCTGCCGATCGTCGAGGGCTCTTCGGTGACCACCAAGTACGGCGTGGTGAAGACCGACCACATCCTCTTCATCGCCGCCGGCGCCTTTCACGAGACGCAGATCAGCGACCTCATCCCGGAGTTGCAGGGCCGCTTCCCCATCCGCGTCGAGCTCGAGACGCTCGGCGAGGACGACTTCCTGCGCATCCTGACCGAGCCGCAGAACAGCCTGGTGCTGCAGTACAAGGCGCTGCTGGCGACCGAGGGCGTCGAGCTCGAGTTCACGCCCGAGTCGCTTCGGGCGATCGCCCAGGTGGCCTTCCTCGCCAACGCGCGTCTCGAGAACATCGGCGCCCGGCGCCTGCACACGGTCATGGAGACCCTGCTCGACGACGTCTCCTTCCGCGCGCCCGAGCTGTCGCGGCAGAAGGTCGTCGTCGACCCGAAGATGGTCGACGAGCGCCTCGGCCGCGTGCTGCAGGACGAGGACCTGTCCCGCTACATCCTCTGATTCACAGGCGTTTTCCGAAATGATGAAGGCCCTGCAGGACAAGGCCGGCGTCCTCATCGAGGCGCTGCCCTACATCCAGCGCTTCCGCGGCGCCATCTTCGTCGTCAAGTACGGCGGCCACGCGATGACCGACCCTGACGCGGCGCGCAGCTTCGCCCGCGACGTGGTGCTCCTGCAGTCGATCGGCGTGCTGCCGGTGGTCGTGCACGGCGGCGGGCCGCAGATCGAGCAGGTCCTGACGAAGCTCGACATCAAGAGCACGTTCAAGGGCGGCATGCGCGTGACCGACGACGCCACCATGGACGTGGTGCGCATGGTGCTCGTCGGGCAGGTGAACCAGGAGATCGTCTCGCTGATCAACCAGGCCGGCGGCCGGGCGATGGGCCTCTCCGGCGCCGACGGCAACCTGCTCGTCGGACGCAAGATGCGCGTCAAGGGCGAGGACGTCGGCCGCGTGGGCAAGATCGACCGGGTCGATCAGCAGCAGATCCAGCTGCTCACGGGTGGCGGCTTCATTCCGGTGATCGCGCCGGTGGCCGTCGACGTTGACTGCCGGCCGCTCAACGTCAACGCCGACCTCGCCGCCAGCGCCGTCGCCGCGCACGTGGGCGCGCGCAAGCTGCTCCTGATGACCGACGTCGACGGCGTCCGTGGCAGGGACGGCGCCGTCCTGCGCACGATCGAGCGCGACGACGTGACGCGCCTCATCGAGGAGCGCGTCGCCGAGGGGGGCATGATCCCCAAGCTCGAGTGCGCGCTGTCGGCGCTGCAGGCGGGCGTCAAGAAGGTCCACATCATCGACGGGCGCGTGCGCCACGCGCTCCTCCTCGAGATCTTCACCGACCACGGCATCGGGACCGAAGTGGTGTGACCAGAGACGTCCTCGCCGAGATGCTCCCCGGCCTGCTGGCGGTGCTCGGCGTCGCCATCCTCGCGGGCACGGCGCTCGTGCTCTGGCGATCGTGGCCCGTGCTGCGCGGCGCCGCGCGCCCGAAGGACGACGTCGCTGAGCGCGTGCGCAAGTGGAACGCCTACATCGCCCCGATGTTGCGGCGGCGGCTGAAGGCGCAGATCGAGGTGGCGCCGGCGGCCACGTTCGAGAGCGTCGCCGACGGCGGGGTCCACGGCCTGGCGGTCTGGCGGCTGCTGCCGACGCTGGTGCCCGACGTGGAGTTCCTCGCGCTGGCGGACCCCACGGGCCGCGAAGCGCCGCTCGTGCGCGCCGTGGCCGAGGCCGCCGCGATGCGCGCGCTCGTCGGCGAGGCCGCCCGTCCGCAACGCTTGTGGGGCCACGCCGCCTTCCTGTACGTGTGGCCGCAGGACGTCGACCTGGACGAGGCCGCGACGCGGCTGACGACGGTCGAGGGCTTCGCCGCCAGGCACGGAATCGACGTCAAGTGGGTCGCGAAAGGGACGCCGGGATGATCACCCAGATCACTGAGACCACCGCCGACAAGATCGCGCGCCAGAAGCGCCACCTCACCCCCAACTACCGCCAGGCCCCGGTGATCTTCACCCACGGCGAGGGCGTGTGGCTCGTCGACCGCGAGAACAAGCGCTACCTCGACTTCGTCGCCGGCATCGCGGTCAACTGCCTCGGCCACAACCACCCGACGCTGAGCGCCGCCATCGCCGACCAGGCGCGGCAGATCCTGCACGTCAGCAACCTCTACTTCACCGAGCCGTTCCTCGACCTCGCCGAGAAGCTCACCGACCTGTCCTTCGCCGACCAGGTGTTCTTCGGCAACAGCGGCGCCGAGGCGAACGAAGGGGCCATGAAGCTGGCCCGTCGCTACATGCGCAAGGTCCGCAAGGAGGACCGCTTCAAGTTCGTCTGCTTCCGCGACAGCTTCCACGGCCGCACCTACGGCGCGGTGAGCGCGACGGGGCAGCCCAAGTACCACGACGGCTTCGAGCCGATGCTGCCCGGCATCGTGCACGTGCCCTACGACGACCTCGACGCGGTGGCGAACGCCGTCGACGACCAGACCTGCGCGATCCTCGTCGAGCCGATCCAGGGCGAGGGCGGCGTGCGCGTGCCGTCGCCCGGCTTCCTGGCGGGCCTGCGCAAGATCGCGGACGAGAAGGGGATTCTGCTGATCTTCGACGAGGTCCAGACCGGCGTCGGCCGCACCGGCAAGTGGTGGGGCCACGACCACGAGGGCGTCACGCCCGACATCATGACGCTCGCCAAGGGCCTCGGCGGCGGCATCCCCATCGGCGCCATGCTCTGCACGGCCGAGGCGGGCAAGGGCTTCGAGCCGGGCGCCCACGCCACCACGTTCGGCGGCAACCCGTTCGCCTGCCGCGTGGGCTTCACCGTGATGCGCATCATCGAGCAGGAGGGACTGTGCGGCCATGCCGCGGCCGTCGGCGAGTACCTGCTCGCCGGCCTGCAGTCGCTCGTCGGCCGCTACGAGGGCGTCACCGGCGCCCGCGGGCGCGGCCTGCTCGCGGGCCTCGGCGTCGACCCGAAGGTCATCGACCGCAACGCGGTGATCGCGCGTTGCCGCGAGAACGGCCTGCTGCTGAGCACCGCCGGCGAGGACGCCTTCCGCTTCACGCCGCCGCTGATCGCCGGCCGCAGCCACGTCGACGACGCGCTCGAGCGCTTCGAGCGGTCGCTGCGCGAGGTGCAGGAGTCGAAGAAGGCATGAAGCGCGATCTGCTCACCCTGGCCGACCTCACGTCGCACGAGCTGCGCGCGCTCCTGAACCGTGCCGCCGAGCTCAAGGCGATCCGCCGCGCCGGCGGCCATACCGACTCGCTGCGCGGGCGCACGCTGGCGATGATCTTCGAGAAGGCCAGCACCCGCACCCGCGTCAGCTTCGACGTCGGCATGCACCAGCTCGGCGGCCACGCCATCGTCATGTTGCGGCGGGATCTACAGATCGGCCGGGGCGAGCCCGTGTCCGACACGGCGCGCGTCCTGTCGCGCTACGTCGACGGCATCATGATGCGCGCCGACCACCACGCCGTCGTCGAGGAGCTCGCCCGCAACGCCGACGTGCCGGTCATCAACGGCCTCACCGACCGCACCCACCCCTGCCAGGTGCTCGCCGACCTGCTCACCGTGCAGGAGAACCTCGGCGATCCCGGGCAGCTGCGTATCGCGTACATCGGCGACGGCAACAACATGGCCAACTCGTGGATCAACGCCGCGCGGCGCCTCGGCTTCGAGCTGTCGCTGGCGTGCCCCGAGGGCTACGAGCCCGACGCCGAGTACCTGGCGGCGGCGAAGGCCGAGGGGGTGAAGGTGTCGGTGGGGCGCGATCCCGCCGCCGCCGCCGACGGCGCCCACGTGGTCAACACCGACGTCTGGACGAGCATGGGCCAGGAGGAGGAGACGCAGAAGCGTCTGGCCGCCTTCCAGGGCTACATCGTCGACCGTCGCGTGATGAAGGCGGCGCGGCCCGAGGCCATCTTCCTGCACTGCCTTCCGGCGCACCGCGGCGAGGAGGTGGCCGCCGAGGTCATCGACGGCCCGCAGAGTCGCGTCTTCGATCAGGCCGAGAACCGACTCCACGCGCAGAAGGCGCTGCTGGAGTGGATCATGGGCGGCCGCCCGCTGCGCTAGTTCACCACCTCGGCCGGGGCGGCGGCGGCCGCCGCCTCGGCGCGCTTCGCCTCGAGCAGCCGATCGACGACGATGAACAGCACGGCCCCGAGCGCCACGAGCGACTCGACCGTGTACTGCTGGTCGTACCAGCCGATGCGCAGCTGCACGTATTGGCCGGCGAGCGTCATGCCGACGAGCGTCACCACGTGCCGGAGGCGTTTCAACGCCAGCGGCGCCAGCAACAGGCAGAAATTGTAGTAGTAACAGGTGAGCTCGAAGACGGCGATGATCATCAGGACGCTGGCGGCGCTGGCCTCCCAGTCCTCCATGCGCCGCGCCGCCGCCCCCACGAGCAGCAGCAGGCCCAGCACCGAGGCGTAGAACACCACGCTGCGCGACTTCAGCGTCGAGCGGCGGTGCTCCTTCCACGGCTCGTACGGGTCCTCGAGCTTGTCGTTCTTCACCTTGGACGCGATGTAGCTCGGGTGCCACGACAGCAGCGTCGGCAGGCCCATGTGGTTGGTGAGCGGCGTCTGCTTGTGCTTCATCGAGTTCTCGATGAACTCGCGGAAGATGCCCACGCCCGATCCGCCGGCGGCGGGCAGGCTCGCCGGCACGGCGATCGCCACCGCCAGCAGGGCGCCCACGATGAAGCGCTGGTGGGTCTTCGAGATGCGGCGCTCCTTGTAGAGGCCCCACGCCACCTTCATGCCCACGCCCGCGAACAGCGCGCCCGGAAACACACGGTCCAGCAGGCCGCCCATCAGGCCCATGCCGCCGAGCAGTGGCTTCGCCTTCTTGAGCAGGCAGACGCCGGCGGTGGCGAGGAACAGCCACAGCACGCGGCCGAACGCGCCGCCCGTCCAGAAGTAGGCCCACGGGTAGCCGGCGCCCCAGACCACGCAGGCGAGGGCCATGGCCCGCAGGCCGAACGCCCAGCCGATCAGCAGGAAGATGCCCGCATACAGCCCCGCGTCGATCAGCGCGATGTGGCCCATGCGCTCGTTGAAGGCCTTGGCGAGCGACGCGAACTCCTTCGTGTTCGCCTTGAAGAAGGCGCGCCGCGCGTCGGTGTTCTGTTCGGGACCGCCGACCGGCACGCCGGCGGCCCACCGCTCCCAGCCCTGGTTGGCGATCGCGCGTCCCAAGGCGTTCCAGACGGGGCTGGCGTTGTAACCGTGGTCGTGGAAGAGGCGCTCCCAGTACTGCGCGCCGAAGAAGTTGCGGAAGAGCCGCACGTCCTGCTGGAAGGCCACCCAGCGCTCGGGCGTGAACGCCTTCTTGCACGCCTCGACGTCGGCGAGCGTGGCGGCCATCGGCTCGAGGTGGTTCGTGGTGAGGTTGCGGATCTTGCGCTTGGCCACCTTCTCGCCCAGGCCCTCGTCGGCCTCGGCGATGGCGGCGCAGTGGTACATGTGGGTGTAACGCGTCTCGGGGAAGTACTTCGCGCCCATGTAGTAGTGGTAGGAGTCGTGGAAGTGGACCGCACGGCCGCCGTGGAAGGTGCCGAAGTTCGTCCACACCAGCGGCCCGCACCCGACGAGCAGCAGCAGCGCGAGGCGCTCGAGCCACTTGCGCCGCGCCTCGGCGTCCTTCGTCAGCAGCTGCGCGCCGAGCGCCGCCACGGCGCTGACGACGCCGACGGCGATGCCCGTGTCCATCCCGAACGTCAGCCAACCGGCGAACGTGCCGTAGGCGAGCGCGATGGCCGGCGGCGCCCAGGCCGTCCAGGCGCGCCCCGCATTGCGCAGGGCGAGCGTCATCGCCAGCAGCGCGGCGCCGCCCACCGCGAGCGAGTGCAGCACCGCCAGGGGCACCTTGCCATCACCGTAGCGATCACCGGCGTAGCCGATGAGCAGACCGATGGCGACGAGGCCGATCGCGTCGGCCTTGACCGTCCAGTCCTCGCCGGCCTTCGCCAGGCCCGAGAGCCAGAAGGCCGCGCCGACGACGGCCACCGCCGCGCCGATGAACCCCCAGGTGTTGAGCAGGTTGACGGCGCCGTAGAGCCACAGCAGCGACGCGGCGACCGCCGGCCCGAAGCGCGTCCAGCGCGAGCGCCGGGCGTCGGCGAGCAGGAAGCAGAAGACGGCGAACCCTGCGATCCCGAACAGGATCTTGCGGTAGGCCATCACGACGAGCCGGTCCTTGCCGGGATCGGGGGCCTTGCCCGCCTTGCGGGTGATCTCCGGCGGCCACGTCGACGGCTTGGCGCACCAGGCCTGGAACTCGCCGATGGAGTACGCGCCGTCGCCGGTCATGTCGGCGATGCGCAGGAAGCGGGCCTTGACGTCGAGGCCGTCGGTGGTGCGCAGCCGCATGCCGGCGCCGTCGATGGGCGGCGCGACCCATGCGGGCGTCCACGTCTTCCCGTCGAGCGACGCGCCGACGGTGTAGGTGTCGTTGTTGTCTCCCTGGAGCGCCAGCGCGCGGACCGTCGTCTCGCGGCCGAGGTCCCAGATGATCTGGGAGCTGGCGGTCATCAGCCGGGCCGTCCCGATGCCGTCCCAGGCGTCGCCCTCCTGTGGGGCGGTCCCGTCGCTGGCGCGGATCGCGTTCTCGGTGTCGTCCCACTTCATCGGGCGCTTGCCCGCCAGCAGGTTGCCCTCGGGGCACGCGACCTCGGTGGCGGAGGCCGGGGAGGCGGAGGCCGGGGCCGAGGCGGCGGAGGCCGGGGCCGGGGCGGCGGAGGCCGGCGCCTGGGCGGCGGACGGCGCCGGCGCGAGGGCGGCGAGCAACGGCAAGAGGGACGAGAAGAGCGCGAGCAGCAGCCGAGCCCGAACGAACATCGACATCTCCGGGGGGCCGAAGGACGCGAAACTCTACGGGATCGTCCGTGGCGCCACAACCCTGGGGGTCCGCTCACGCGGCGCCCTTCGGCGCCATTCGGCCGATATTGCGCGCGGCACGGGGGTCCGATAGGTTCTTCGCTGTACGCGGAGACTCACCAGGGAAGCGACCGATGGAGCGACCCGGCGCGCTCGGCGATTGGGAAGACCGCCCGCGCCGCAACACGGACGTCGACGTCATCGGCGCCCGGCTCGATCATCGCGAGGCGTTCGTGCTCACGCGCATCGACGGGACGTCGAGCATCGCCGAGGTGTGCGAGATGAGCGGCCTCAGCAGCGACGACGCCGTCCGCGCGATCGAGCGCCTCGTGCAGCTCGGCCTCGTGCGTGTCGAACGGGCCGTCGCCCAGCCCCGCCGAGACCGCGCGATGGAGGCCGGTTGGTCCGCCGCGGCGCAGGGCCGCCCCATCGACGCCCGACCCGCGGTGCACGCCCGTCCTTCGGCGCCGCCCCTGCCCGAGGGCATCTCCCGCGGCGACCTCGACTTCCTCCGCGCCAAGGGCCGCCTCGGTTTCGTGCCGCTCGAGCCGATGCTGAAGCCCGGCGGGAAGGACCCCATCTTCGGCGACTTCGTCTTCGACAGCCGCGAGCTGCTCGAGCGCAGCGAGCTGACCGTCGAGCAGCGCAAGGAAGTGCTGTTCCGGTTCTACGGGCTCGAGCGCATGGACCACTACGAGCTGTTCTCGTGCGATCCCACCGAGGACCTGAAAGCGCTGCGCGCCGCCTACTACGCGTTCAGCAAGCGCTTCCACCCCGACACCTTCTTCGGCAAGGAGCTCGGCACCTTCGCCGAGAAGGTGGAGCGCGTCCACCGGACGGGCTCCCAGATCTACGAGGCGCTACGGGCCGACCAGCGGCTGCGCGAGACCTACTGCCGCGTCGTGCTCGCGCGCAACAACGCCTTCCGGGCCCGCCTCGAGGCCGAGCGCGCCGCCAAGGACGCCGAGCGCGCCGCGCGTGACGCCGAGGCGCGCGAGGCAGAGGCGCGCGAGGCCGACGATCGCAAGAGGCAGCTCGAGGCGCGCCTCGCCGACCGCACGCGTGCCCGGCGCGAGAGCGGCCTGACCAACCCGATGGTCGATCAGCTCAAGCGCGCCGAGCGCCACTACGTAGAGGGCATGGCGCAGTACGACGCCGGCAACTTCGTCGCGGCGGCCAGCTCGCTCAAGCTGGCGATGACCTTCGACCCGAAGAACGAGCGCTACGGCCCGGCGTTCACGCGGGTCAACGAGCTGGCGAAACAGACGCGCGCCGACCAGCTGTGGAAGCGCGGCTACATGGAGGAGTCGATCGGCCGCACGCGCGAGGCCATCGCCAGCTACATCGAAGCTGTGGAATGTTATCCTCGCCCGGAGCACCTCGGCCACGTGGCCGACCTCATGTGGCAGAACGAGCAGGATCTGCACAAAGCCGCGGAGCTCGCGCGGCTGGCGACCGAGAAAGACCCCCACAACGTCGAGTTCCAGGTGACGCTGGGGCGGATCTACCAGAAGACGAACCAGGTGAAGCGGGCGCTCGCCGTGTTCGAAAAAGTCTTGAAATACGACTCGGGCAACGAGATCGCGAAGAAGGCCATCAAGGCCCTCAAGCGCATGTAAGGGGAGCCACTCGGGATGGAGCGCATCATCGGAATCGATCTCGGCACGACGAACTCGTGTGTCGCGATCGTGGAGGGCGGGACGCCCGTCGTGCTGCCGAACAAGGGCGGCTACAAGACGACGCCCTCGGTCGTCGCCATCTCCGAGAATGGCAAGCGCCTCGTCGGCCACATCGCCAAGCGTCAGTCGATCACCAACGCCACCAACACGGTGTACGCCAGCAAGCGCCTGATCGGCCGCCGCTGGAAGAGCCCGGCGGTGCGCACGATGGTCGAGACGATGCCCTACACGATCGTGGAGGGCTCGAACAACGACCCGCGTATCAAGCTGCGGGACCGCGTCTACACCGTGCCGGAGATCTCGTCGATCATCCTGCAGGAGATGAAGCTCATCTCCGAGGAGTACACCGGCGAGAAGATCGAGAAGGCGGTCATCACCGTCCCGGCCTACTTCAACGACGCGCAGCGACAGGCCACGAAGGACGCGGGCCGCATCGCCGGCCTCGACGTCGTCCGCATCATCAACGAGCCGACGGCGGCGGCGCTGGCCTACGGCTTCGGCCGCGAGGGCGACCGCACCATCGCCGTGTACGACCTCGGGGGCGGCACGTTCGACATCTCGGTGCTGTCGATCAGCAACGGCGTGTTCGAGGTGCTCGCCACGGCCGGCGACACGTTCCTCGGCGGCGAGGACTTCGACGGCCGCATCGTGATGGACTGGCTCGTCCTCGAGTTCGCCCGCGAGCACCAGATCGACCTGCGCCGCGACAAGATGGCGCTGCAACGCCTGCGCGACGCCGCCGAGAAGGCGAAGTGCGAGCTGTC
The DNA here is from genome assembly GCA_963169045.1 of Myxococcota bacterium. Taxonomy (GTDB): domain Bacteria; phylum Myxococcota_A; class Bradymonadia; order UBA7976; family UBA1532; genus CAUJDF01. The sequence goes on along the minus strand of CAUJDF010000041.1, from coordinate 107,133 downwards.
GAGCGCTCGCGAGACGGAGATCAACCTCCCGTTCATCATCTCGACGGGCGGCAGCGACGCCCTCCACCTGCAGAAGACGCTCACCCGCGACAGGCTCGAGGAGCTCACGATCGACCTCGTCGATCGCACGGTGAAGATCTGCAAGAAGGCCGTCGAGGAGGCCGGCATCGGCCTCAAGGACATCGACGACGTGATCCTCGTCGGCGGCCAGACGCGTATGCCGATCGTGCAGGCGAAGGTGAAGGAGTTCTTCGGCAAGGAGCCGCTCAAGGGCGTCCACCCCGACGAGGTGGTCGCGCTCGGCGCCGCCATCCAGGGCATGGCCCTGATGGAGGACAGCCAGCACGTGCTGCTGCTCGACGTGACGCCCCACTCGCTGGGCATCATGATCGTCGGCGGCTTCTTCAGCGTGCTCATCCCGCAGAACACGACGGTCCCCACGTCCAAGAGCCACATCTTCACGACCGTCAAGGACAACCAGACGTCGGTGAAGATCCTGGTGCTGCAGGGCGAGAGCGACCGCGCCGAGGAGAACGAGCTGCTCGGCGAGTTCATCCTCACCGGCCTGCGGCCCGCCCCCCGGGGCGAGGTCGAGATCGAGGTCACGTTCGAGATCAACGCCGACGGCATCGTCTCCGTCAGCGCCAAGGACCTCGAGACCGGTCAGCAGCAGGCCATCACGGTCACGGCGACCTCCGGCCTGACCGAAGACGAGATCAAGAAGATGATGCAGGAGAACCAGGAGTACCTGGTCGACATGCGTCGCTCGGAGGAGGTCGAGAAGGAGAAGCTGACGAGCCGACGCACGCTCCAGGAGATCGACAAGATCTTCCCCAAGGTGCGCACCGTCCTCGAAGGTTCCGACTTCGGCCAGGACGCGATCCGCAAAGCGGAGCGCGTGATGGAGATGGCCCGCAAAGCCATGGAAGGCAACGACCACCAGGCGCTCAAGACCTCCAACGAGGCGCTCGCCCGGACGCTCAACATGTTCAAGGGCGTCGTGCAGAAGCTCGGATAGTCCATGCCGGAACCTCGCGCCGAAGGGCGCGCCCAGGAGCTGCTCGAGCGCGGCGCGAGCCTGTACGAAGAGGGTCGCCTCTACGAGGCCCTCTCGTGCTGGAAGCAGGTCCTTCAGATCGATCCCGAGAACGAGATCGCGGGCGAGTACCTTCGGTTCATCGAAGAGAACTTCCAGATCGGCGTCGACGCCTTCCTGGAGCACCACGACCGCGAGGCGACGCCGCCTCCCGTGTCCGCCGTCGCCTCGGCGCACGCGGCGAGCTTCGAGGGGGGCGCGCCGGCGCGCGTCGAGAGCGACGAGATCGTCGAGCTCGACTGGTCGGAGCTCCTCGAAGAGGGGCCCGACTCGCCGCGCGAGCCGCCGCCGCTGCCGAGCGAGACACGACCGCCCCCGGCGACCACCGACGACGAGTTCTTCGCCGAGCTCAACCCGGGCAGCCTGCAGGTCCCGCCCGGGGACGAGGCGGCGGCCTGGGGCGCGGCGCAGTCGAGCGCCGGCGGCATCGGCGGCCTCGAGCCGCTGGTCATCGACGACGACGAGCCGGCCGCCGATCCGCTGGCGATGCCCATCGGGCACTTCTCGGCGCCCTTCCGGCAGCCGGCGAGCGCCGATCGCGGCAGCGTCAGCAAGGAGATCCCGGTCGGCACCCGTCTGCGGCGGCGCACGAGCGGGATGGAGGTCCTGCAGCGCGGCCGGGACGAGGGACCCATCCCGTCCGCGTCCGTGGAGATCGAGCCCGAGTCCCGCGACCTGACCGAGATGAGCGACGACAGCATCGACGCGATGCTGGACGCCGACTTCAAGGCCTGGGACAGCGACGAGCTCTTCGGCGACGGGGCCGCCGCCGACGCGAGCGCGGGCGCCGATCCGTCGCCGCCGCGGCGCACGCCGACGGCGCCCCCGCCCGTGCCGCCGCGCGGCACGCCGGCGCGTCCGGCGACCGCCGAGGCCGCGCGGGCGCCCTCGGCCGCGCCGCCCCGCGTCGAGCCGCCGCGCGCGGCACCGACGAGCGGACCGCCCCGGCCGGTGACGCGCCCCCTCGCGTCCCCGCCGCCCCGGGCCGTCGATCCGCCGACGGGCGCGCGCCCGCAGCGCGGCGTCGTCGAGGCCGCACCCACGCCGACCTCGCGCCCGATCCCGCCGTCGACCGGGCGGCCGCCCGCGGCCGCCGAGTCGACGCGCCCGTCGAGCGCGCCGGGCGCCGCCGTCGTGCCACCGATGAGCGTGAAGCCGTCGAAGGTCAGCGATCTCGAGTCGATCATTCGGGCCGGCCTCGCCGACCTCGAGGAGATCAACTTCGAGGGCACGCCGCCGCCCGAGCCGCCCCTGCGGCCGCCGCTCGAGCCGCCGCCGCCGGGCACCGATCTCGACGCGCTCGTGGCCACGGCGCGCCGCCGCAAGCAGGCCGGCGACTTCAGCGGCTCCCTCGAGCTCGTCGAGCAGGTGCTGTTGGCCGATCCCGACCACGCCGAGGCCCGCGCCTACATGGAGGAGAACACCGACCGTCTCCTCGCCATGTACCGCTCGCGCATCGGGGCGCTGACCCAGCGCCCGCGCGTGCGCATGAAGCCGCAGCAGATCATCTGGCAGTCGCTCGACCACCGCGCCGGGTACGTCATGAGCCAGTGCGACGGCATGACGAGCTACCAGGAGATCATCGACATCTGCGGCATGCCCGAGCTCGAGACGACCCGCATCCTCGCCCGCCTCGTCGAGCAGCGCGTCGTCGGCTGATCGTCAGGGCACGCGGCGCAGCAGCGTCCAGTCGGACACGGCGATCGGGGCGCCCGCGGCGTCACGGCTGACGGCGCGCACCACCAGGCGGCGCAGGCCGGCGCGCGTGCGGTCGTCGACGACGGCGGCGACGGTGTCGACGGTGTCGCCGTCGCGGAACGGGCGGGCGAGCGTCAGGTGCTGGGCGGCGTGGACGGTGCCGTCCACCGGCGCGCCGAGCGCGGCGAAGACCGCGGCGCGCGCGACGACGGCAACAAAGGTCGGCGGCGCGACGTCGGCGGGCCCGGAGTCGTCGACCGCCGCGCGGAACTCGGCGATCTTCTCGCGGGCGACGGCGTAGCGGAAGGAGGCGCCGGCGGCGACCGCCGCGTCGAGCGCCTGCGGCGTCGTCGTCGCCCGCACGCTGCGCAGCACGTCCTCGCCGTCCGTCCGCACCGTGGCCGTCCAGACATCCTCGGCGCGTCGGACGTCGACCTCCACGACGTCGCCCGGCCGGACGGGGCGCGCGAAGCGGGCCGAGAGGGACGTGAGCGGGGCGTCCGCCGTGCGCTCGACGGTGGCCGCCACCCACGCCAGGGTACACATCCCGTGGAGCACGACGCCGTCGAGCCCCGCGGCGCGCGCGGCGTCGTCGAAGAGGTGGATGGGGTTGAAGTCGAGGCTGGCGCCCGCGTAGCGGACGGGCAGGTCGCGCTCGACGCGGCGCCGCATCAGTTGTCGCCGGCGGCGGTCGCCTCGTCGCTGCGCCGCTGCTGGGCCCGGGCGTAGCGGGCGACCCACGACACGAGCTGGTCGGCGTAGGACTCGAACGGCGGGCAGACGACGCCGCTGCCCGTCAGGAGCTCGAGCGTGCCGGCGCAGTTGTAGACGACGTGCGTGTTCAGGTTCTCGAAGAGCGCCATCTGCTGCGGCGCGACGCGGGCGACGCCGGGGAGGCGAAACATCTGGCGGATGACCCGCGCCGGCAGGCCGCCGGTGAAGGGGACCGGCCGCCGGTTCACCAGATCGCTCAGGATCTCGAACGCCTGGCGCGCGCTGAGCGGGTTCGGATCCGTCAGGTGGAACGTGCGCCCGACGGCCTCGGGGCGGTGCGCGAGGACCACGGCCGCGCGCACGACGTAATCGATGGGCACGATGTTGAGCGGCACGACGCCGCTGCCCGGCAGCAGCAGCGGCACCTCGGCCGGCAGGCTGACGAGCAGGCGGACGAGGTAGTTCGGCCCCTCGCTCAGGTCCTCGGCCTCGCCGGTGCGCGAGTGGCCGATCATGCTGCCCGGCCGCAACACCGTCACCGGCAGCCGCGGCATCAGCTCGCGCGCCACCTTCTCGGCCTCGAACATCGTGGCCTCGAAGGGCGTGCGCAGGCGCTGGCCCTCGTCGAGGTCCTCCTCGCGGATGACGCCGGCCCGGTTCCCGCTCACGAACGCCGTCGAGAAGAAGCAGAAGCGCTGCAGGCGCGGCATCTCGCGGGCCAGCATCAGCAGCGAGAGCAGCTTGCCCACGTTGACGCGCCGCAGGTGCAGCCGCGATCCCGTGTGCTCCGTCGACGCGTGGAACACGTGCGTCGTCGACTCGAGCACCCGCACGATGTCGGGTCCGGCGAGGCCGAGATCGACGTCGGTCAGGCGGCCGCGCAGGATCTCGAGGCGGTCGGCCGCCGGCTCCGCGGCGGCGAGCGCCTCGGCGGCCGCGGCGTCTTCGGGGCGCACGAGCATGCGCACGCGCGCCTCGGGGTCGTGGTTGAGCAGCCGGCGGCACAGGCCGCGCGCCAGCAGGCGCGGGAACCCGGTCACCAGCGCGACGGTGGGGGCGTTCTCAGCGAGCATCGTGGGTCACGAGACGGCGCCAGAGGGCGTCGACCTGCCGCGCCGTGTCGGACAGGTCGCCGCCGTTGTCGATGACGTGGTCGGCCAGAGCGGCCTTCTGCGCGACGGGCATCTGCGCGGCGATGCGCTGCTCCGCCTCGGCGGGGGCGAGGCCGTCGCGGGCGACGAGGCGCGCGACCTGCGTCGCCGCCGGCGCGGTGACGACGATCAGCGGCCGGAACGCGTCCGCGCGGCCGGCCTCGACGAGCAGGGCGGCGTCGTACACGACGAGCGGCGGCCCGTCGGCCAGGGCCTGCTGGATCCGGCGCAGGCTCTCGGCGGCGATGCGCGGGTGCAGGAGGGCCTCGAGCCGCCGGCGCGCCTCGGCGTCGCCGAAGACGCGCGCGCCGAGGGCGGCGCGGTCGAGGCGCCCATCGGCGTCGAGCATGCCGTCGCCGAACGCGGCGACGACCGCGGCCAGGCCGTCGGTGCCGGGCTCGACGACGTCGCGCGCGATGCGATCGGCGTCGATCACCACGGCGCCGCGCTCGGCGAGCAGGCGCGCGACCGTCGACTTGCCGCAGGCGATGCCGCCGGTGAGGCCGACCAACATGGTGCCGCACGTTACACCCGCGCACCGCCTCACGAAAGCACCAACGGTGGGCGTCGCCGGCGGCGCGCGGGTCGGCCGACGTCGACGGCGCGCTTGTGCGGGTCGGGTCGTCTCTGCCAGCCTCGCCGGTCGATGCGCCGCCTCGTCCGACCCGCGCTCTTCCTGCTCGCCGCCTGGACGCTCCTCGTCGGTGTCCCCAGCCTGCCCGGCGTGCGCGACGTGGTGGCGGCGCCGCTGGTCGTCGACGACCGCGCGGCGCGCGGCGACGCGGCCTACGTCCTCGCCGGCGGCCACGCGATCTGGGAGCGCCTGCGGGCCGCCTCGGACCTCTATCACCTGGGTCGCGTGCCGCAGATCCTGCTGATGGACGTCCGGCGCGACGACGGGACGTTCTTCCCCGCCGGCCGCAACTGGTCGGCGACCGAGTGGGCGCTCGGGTACCTCGAGTGGCTCGGCGTGCCGCGCGACCGCGTGCGCGTCCTCCCGCCGGCGGACGGCGGCCTCGGGACGCTGGCGGAGGCGCGCCTCGTGCGGGACCACGCGGCCGGCGCGCGTCGGCTCGTGCTCGTGACCTCGGCGCCCCACACGCGCCGCACGCTGCTCGCGTTCCGGCGGACGCTGCCCGCCGACGTCGAGGTGACCGTCTACGCGGCGACGACGTTCCTCGACTCCGAGGAGCTCTTCCGGCCGCTCTTCCTCGAGTACGTGAAGCTGCTGGTCTACGCGGTGGTGGCCTGACCGCGGCGCGTCTGTTATACCCCCCGCGATGCACGGGACCACACGGCGCCTCGTCGCCGCGGCGCTGCTCGCGCTGGCGGGCGGCACGGCCGCGGCGAGCGACTACGTCGGGGCGCGACGCTGCAAGAGCTGTCACGTCGCCGAGTACGAGCACTGGAAGCAGACGCCGCACGCACAGGCGACCGCCCGCCTCACCGAGGCGCAGCGCCGCGACCGCCGCTGCACGGTGTGCCACGCCACCTCCGCCGAGGACGGGCTGTACGGGGTGCAGTGCGAGTCGTGCCACGGTCCCGGTCGGCACTACTGGCCCGAGAACGTGATGAAGGACGCGGAGCTGGCGAAGGCCGTCGGCCTGCTGCAGGGCACGGAGCCCGCGGCCTGCGATCGGTGTCACACCGCCGAGACCCCCCGCGTGACGCCGTTCGACCGCAAGAAGGCCCTCGAGAAGGTCCGGCACCGGCCGGCGGAGAAGGGGTGATGGCGGCCAACGACGACATCCCCGCGCCGACGGGCTTCTGGGCCTTCTGGTGGTCCATCCTCGCGGCGCCGGTGACGCCCCTGGTGCTCTTGCTGGTGCTCGCCCTGGCGGCGATCGTGGGCCTGCAGCACGGCGCGGGGGAGCACCCGGCGACGACGTTCCTGGTGGCGGTCCCCGCGGCGCTCCTGCCGTTCTCGGTGGCGGCGCGCGCGATCGGCCTGCCCCGGGCGCGGCTCGTGCCCCGGGTGCTGTGGGCGGCGGGGCTCGCCGTGGCGGTCCTCGGGGGCCTCGTGGCCGGCGGCGGCGCGGGCACCGCTCGCGTGCGGCCGGGTGAGGTGACGGAGCGCTTCGTGCGCGAGCGCGCGGGGCGCGCGACGCCGCATCATCTCGGCGGCCAGCTGGCCGTCGAGCTCGCCGACGGGGCGGCCAACCTGTGGCTCGGCGTCCAGGAGGTCGAGCTCGGGCGGGCGACGCTGCCGCTCGAGGGCGATCGCGAGGTGCGGCTCGGACCGTGGGCCGTGTCGCTGGTGGAGGTCGAGCCCGGCGGCGCGCCGACGCGGCTCCGCTTCCGGGCGCGGCCGCGGGCCGGGGGCGAGCCGGTGGAGGGCGTGGTCGGCGCGGGGCAGACGGTGGCGCTGGCGCAGGACGTCCGCGTCACCGCGCTCCGGCTCTCGGGCGACTTCGGCGGCGCGCTCGGCGCCGCGGCCCAGCTGCAGGTCGAGTGGCCGGAGGGGCGGGAGGCCGCGTGGCACTTCGTCGATCACGCCGATCTCGACGTGCGCGTGGGCACCGCGCCCTGGATCATCGAGCCCGTCGAGCTGCTGGCCGATCCCGCGCTGGTGCTGGCGGTCCGGCACCCCGGCACGCCGTGGGTGGCCGTCGCGGGCTGGGGGCTCATGGCCGCCGGGCTGGCGGGTCTGGCGGCGTTCCGTGGCCGTGACGGGGGCGCGACGTGAGCGCCGCGGTCGCCGTGGTGCTCGTCGGCGCGGCCCTGGCCTTCGTGGGCGGCCTGTGGACGTCGGCGGGCGGCGAGGGGCGCTGGTGGCGCCTGGGCGCGGCGCTGACGGTGCTATGGGTGGCCGCCGGCGCCGGTTGGCTGCTGTTCGCCGACGGCGCGCCGGTCGCGCTGACGGCCCGCGACGCGCAGGGCCGGCCCGTGGAGACGACGGTCGTCGTCGAGGCGGCGGAGGGCCGCCGCGAGGTGCGCCGCATGCCCTTGCGCAGGCCCGCGCCGGCGGCGCCCTGGGCGCTGGCGGCGATGGGCGCGCTCGGCGCGCTCGGGGTGGCCGGCGCGCGGCGGCGCGGGGCGGCCGTGCTGCCCGCGGCCGGCGCCGCCGTCGCCCTCGGCGTCATGTGGACCGTGGGCGGCTCCGCGGCCGGAGAGCCCGGCGTGCGCGCCGCGCTCGAGCGCGTCGACGTCGCCGCGCTCGGGGGGCGCATCGCGAGCTTCACGCTGCCGGAGGGGGGCTGGTCCTACGGCACGCCGGGGGTGATCGCGCTGGCGGTGGCGCTCGCCACCGCGCTGCTGGCGCTGGCGCGTGGCGACGGCACGAAGTCGGTGGCGGCGCCTGCGGGCGCGGTCGTCGCGGCGGGCGCGGTCGTCGCCGCCCTGGGCGTGCTCGCCCGCATCTTCGCCGTGGATGGGCTGCCGTGGCGTCCCGCCGAGGGCGCGGTCTGGGCGGCGGCCCTGCTCGTGGCCGGCGCGGCGCTCGAGCGCGCGTCGGCGGCGCGGCGCGCGATGTTCGCCGGGACGGGCCTGGCGCTCGCGGCGCTGGCCCTGGTGGTGGCCGCATGAGCGAGAACCCGCACGTCACCAAGGTCGAGTTCATCAAGAGCGCGGTGAAGGTGCCCGACTACCCCGACGAGGGCGAGCGGCCCGAGATCGCGATCGCCGGGCGGTCCAACGTCGGCAAGTCGAGCCTCATCAACAAGCTCTGCAATCGGCGCCACCTGGCGAAGGTCAGCCGCACGCCGGGCCGCACCCAGCTCCTGAACTTCTTCCGCATCAACGACGCCTTCGTCCTCTGCGACCTGCCGGGTTATGGCTACGCCAAGGTGCCCGAGGAGGTCCGGCGCGCGTGGGGCCCGATGGTCGAGCGCTACCTGACGCAGCGCCGCAACCTGAAGGGGCTGCTGCTGCTGATGGACGTGCGGCGCGATCCCGGCGACTGGGAGGTCGACCTGATCGCGTGGTGCACGCACCACGGGCGGGCGATCGTGCCGGTGGTGACGAAGGTCGACAAGCTGCCCCCGACGCGCCGCGCCGCCGCCATCCAGCGGATCGCCGGCACGCTCGGGCTGCCGGCGAAGAGCGTCGTCGGCTGGTCCGCCGAGACCGGCGAGGGCCTCGAGGACCTCTGGGCGCGCGTCGCCCGCCTCACCGCGCCTTCCGCGTGAAGGGCCGCGTCGTTCGGCGGCTGCGGCGCATGGCCGAAGCCGACCTCGACGCGCTCGTGGCGATCGACGCGGCGACGCCGCCCCCGTCGTGGAGCCGGGAAGCGTTCGCGCACGAGCTGTCGGTGGCGCAGTCGCGGCCGTGCGTGCTCGAGGACGGGCGGCGGCGCGTCGTCGGCTTCCTCGTGTGGTGGCGGGTGCTCGACGAGGCGCACCTGCAGAACGTGGCGGTGAGCGGCGCGTGCCGGCGGGCCGGGCACGGGCGGTGGCTGGTGCGGGCGCTGCTCATCGCGGCGGCGCGGGCGGGGGCGCGGCGGGTGCTCCTCGAGGTGCGCGCGGACAACGCGGCCGCGCGCTCACTCTATGCCGCGACGGGCTTCGCCGATGTGGGGCGCCGCCGCCGCTATTACGCCGACGGCGAGGACGCGGTGCTGATGGCGCGGGCGGCGCCTCGGCTCGGTGCGCGGGCGGCCTTCGGCGGTCCGCGATGGGCCGTTGCCGGCCGGATGCGCCCCTGAATCACCGACCACCGGGGGGCGGTGGTGCGGCGAGGTCTGGACCTCGCGTGACCACCGGGGGGCGGTGGTGCGACGAGGTCTGGACCTCGCGCGACGACCGGGGGGCGGTGGTGCGGCGAGGTCTGGACCTCGCGTGACCACCGGGGGGCGGTGGTGCGGCGAGGCCTGGACCTCGCGCGACCACCGGAGGGCGGTCGTCGCTCGTGGCCGCGCGACGGTCGCCGCCCTTCGGTCGGGTGCCGGACCGACACGGGTCCCGCCGGCGCGTCGGTGCTCAGGCGTCGCGATCCCCGGCGCGGTCTTGCTCGTCGTCCAGGTGGGCGGCGATCTCGGCGCCAGGCGCGGGCGGCGCCGACTCGGGCGCGGGCACGGCGGGCGCGGGCGGGGTGGAGGGCGGGGCCGCCGCTGCCGGCGCGGGCGTGGCTGCGGGGGTCGCGGCGGCCGGCCCAGGCGCGGGCACGGCGACCGCGGACGAAGCCGCCGGCGCGCCGGGCGGAGCGGTGGCGGGCGGGTCGACCGCCGCCTCCGGCGCGGGCGTCGGCGCCGGGTCGTCCGCGGGGCGCGGGATTGGGTCCTCCCGGTGCGTCACGAGGAACAGGCCGAGGTCGTCGCGCCGCGCGGCGACCGCTTCGAGGCGCGTGTCGCCGGCCAACGCGCAGAACTCCACCGACTTCTTCCCCGCAGAGCGCCGCTCGAAGACGACGAGGCCCTCCTCGCGGAACAGCTCGAGCGCGTTGCGCAGCACCGCAGAAGACATCGCCTCGGCGCGCCGCACGTCGCCCTCGAGGAACTCGCGCTCGCCGTGCTCGCGCGCATGGGCCAGCCAGCGCTTGACCTCCATCGGTCCCTGCGCCAGCCCGCGCAGCGCGTCGGCGGCGACCCAGTAGCCCTCGACGAGGTGCAGCAGCGTCCCGCGCAGGAAGTCGAGCGTCCGCGGCGCCTGGGCCACGTAGCGACCGTCGGCGCCGACCGACACCAGCCCCTCGGCGATGAGGCGGTCCAGCGTCTCGGTCAGGTTCTCGTCGAAGGTGGTGCCGGCCTTGTAGACGAACTCGAGCCGGAACCAATAGCTCAGGCGGCGCACGTCCTTCGCGAGCTGCTCGCGGGTGAGCGGGTGGTCCGTGGCGCGCAGCGCGGTGGCGACGAACGCGTCGGGGGCGAGGATGCCGAGCACCGCGTTGCGGTAGTAGTCGAGCTCGAGGCGCGCCTTCTCGGGCACGGTGTAGAGGCTCTCGCCGCCCCGGTCGACGCGCTCGAGCAGCTTGCCCTTCTGCAGCAGGTACAACGCCTCGTCGAGCAGCGGCCGCAGCACCTCGCCGCGGGCCCGGGCGCCCTCGCGCCAGCCCTGCGCCGACGCCTGCGCCAGGTGGTCGGCGCGCGCGACCAGGTTGTGCTCCACCGACTTCGACATGCGGGCGCCGCGGTGCGTCAGCACCTCGACCAGGTAGCCCGCAAGCTCGCGCAGCCGCGCCGAGGACATGCCGCGCCGGTCGTCGCTGAGCAGCACCGTCGACACGAGCGCGCTCGGGGTGACGACGGTGGCCTCCTGGATGCGGCGCATGAGGTCGTAGCCGAGGCGCTTGATGGCGGCGCGCCAGGCGGCCTCGCCGATCTGCATCGGATCGCCGACCTGGAAGCGCTGGAGCCAGTCCGTCAGGCGCACGGGCTCTTCGAAGCTGACGTAGACGCGGCCGTAGCGGTGGGCGAGCACCTTGCCGGCCTTGACCACGTCGGTCACGCCCTCGCTCTTCTTCTCGCCGCCCTGCAGCTCCCGCTTGTACGCGCCCGTCTCGAGCACGCGCTCGTAGCTGATGTTGATGGGGACGAACTGCAGGTCCTTGAACTCGCCCTGACGCACGCCCTCCATGAGCATCGAGAGCATGCCGAGCTTCGGCGGCAGCAGCTTCCCGGTCCGGCTGCGGCCGCCCTCGGGATAGAACTCGACGGGATAGCCCTCGCGCACCAGCTTCCAGAGGTAGTGCTTGAAGACCAGGGAGTAGAGGGGCATGCCCTTGAAGCTGCGGCGTAGGAAGAACGCACCCGAGTGCCGGAACAGGCTGCCGACGGGGAAGAACGAGAGGTTCGCGCCCGCCGCGATGTGCGGAGGGATGAACTCGTTGCGCAGGAAGACCCACGAGATGACGAGGTAGTCGATGTGGCTCTTGTGCGACGGGAGCAGGATGAGCGGCGCGCGTCGGGAGAGCTTCGCCGCCTCCTTGACGCGCCGCATGCCCTCGAGGTCGACCTCGACGCCCTCGTAGATGCGGTTGAACAGGAAGTCGAGGAAGCGCGAGAAGCCGAGCACGACCTCGAAGACCATCGAGGCGGAGATCTCGCGCAGGTAGGCCTTCGACTGGTCCATCGCCTGCGAGAAGGGGACGCCGATCGAAGCCGCTTCACTCTTCAGGGCCCGGCGAAAGCGGGCGCCCTCGAGCACCTCGCGCCGGATGTCGCGCCCCGGCTTGACGCTCGGGCCGCGCACGGCCATCGCCTCGTGGGCGAGGTGGATGTAGACGACGCGGCGCACCAGGCGCGCCACCCGGACGTCGCTCCAGCCCTCGTGCTCGGCGATGACCTTCTGCAGGTCGACGGGCTCGCCGAGCTGCACGCTGGCCGATCGCCGGTGGCGGATGAAGTGGCCGAGCTTGCGCAGGCGGCCCGAGGCCTCCTGCTCGCCGAAGAGGATGTCGAACCAGGTCCGGCGCGTGGACGGCGGCTTGCGCGGCCACACGATGACCTGCGGGACGAGCAGGATCGGCTTGTCGATGCGGCGCTGGAGGGCGACGAGCCGCTCGATGAAGCCGCCGTTCGACTCCCGCTCGGCCGTCAGCTGCCGCACCTTCATGAAGAGCAGCGCCGCGTCGCCGGCGCGCACCGCGCGCTCGAGCTGGTCCTGCGGGGCGGGGTCCGGCGGCGTGCGACCGAGGATGCGGCCCCAGACGTCGCGCAGCCACTCGCCGGCCCCGCGGAAGGCCATCATGTTCACGCCGTTGGCGAAGCGGGCCAGCGGCAGCGCGAACTTCAGGAAGAGGGAGTTGAAGAACAGGTAGTCGAGCAGCGACCGCGTCCGCATGACGTAGACGATGTGGCCCTGCTCGGCCAGGGCGCGCAGGCGGGCGGCGGCCTCGGGATCGGGCTCGATGTGGTCGAACAGGCGCCGGCCGAGCCAGCCCAGGAAGCCGGTGCGGGCTTCGAGCATGGCGCTGCGGAAGCGGGACGGGACCAGGGCGCTCACGGGGTCTCCACGACGACCGGAGGGAGGGGACGGCGCGCAGTGGCGATGAGGCCGCCGCGGCCGGCGTTCAGGTCGCCGCCGACGGCCCACGTCTCGCCGGGCGTCGCGCCCCAGACGGCGTGCAGGGTGAAGGGCGCGAGGGCACGCTCCGCGCGGACGGCGCGCCACGTGCCGTCCCGGTCGCGATCGAAGACGGCGCCCGTCGCGCCGACGGCGCGGGCGGTGCCATCGGCGTGGACGAACACGCCGTTGAGCGGCGCCGCGCCCGTCAGGCCGTCGTCGACCCACGCCTCGCCCGTCCAGCGCACGACGCGGCCCTCGTCGAGGCCGCCGACCGCCAGCACCGGGCCGGCGGCGCGACCGTGGACGGTGAAGAGCAGGTCGGGCACGGGCGCAACATGGCGCGTGAAGGTCTCGCCGTCCCAGCGCACCGTCACGCCGCCCTCGCCGACCAGGTGCACGTCGCCCGGCGCGCGGCCCCAGACCTTGTAGAGGTTGAGGTCGTCCGGGAGCGCCGGATCGTCGACGCGCCGCCACGCGCCGTCGCCGGCGGAGCGCAGCACGACGCCCTTTGGGCCGCCGCGGCGCACCGAGCCGCCCACCGCCCACAGGTCGTCGGGGGCCGCGCCCCAGAGACCCCAGAGCACCGCCTTCTCATCGAGGCCGGTCTGTTCCTCACGCCAGACATCGGCCTCTCGTACCAAGATCTGCCCTTCCTCGCCAGCGGCCCGGACGCGGCCGGCCCCGTCGCCGAAGACCCACCACAGGGCCGGCCCGTCGGGGACCGCCTCGGCGCGCACCTCGCGGCCGTCGAAGTGGGCGATGAAGCGGCCGCGGGCGCCGGGCGCCAGCAGTCCGCCGACGAACCAGACGTCGTCGGCCGCCGTCCCGAAGACGCCGAGGACGACCGGCCCGAGCGCGCCGTCGAGCGGTCGCAGGTCGCCAGGGACGGGCGCCCCGGCGTCGGGATCCGCAGAGGCGCCGTCGCAGCCCGCGAGGGCGAGGAGACCGAGGAGCAGGGAGAGGCGGGCGCCTGCGGTCACCGGCGGCGGCGGCGCAGGACGGGCGGCGCGGCGAGGAGGGCGAGGAGCCACGGCAGGGCCGAGCCGCCGCCGGCGGCGTCGCAGGCGCAGCCCTCGCTGACGGGGTCGTCGCCGGAGCGTCCCGCGTCCGCGTCGTCGAGGCCCCCGTCGCCGCTCGGGCGCGGGGCGGCGTCGAAGTTCGGCGCGGGGCCGCCCGTGTCGGGACGGCCGGTCGGCGGGCCCACGTCCGCCGGGACGCCGGCGTCCGGGTCGGGCACGAAGCCGGGCTCGTCGACCGGCGGCCAATCGGCCTGACACTGCGGCTGACCATCGAGGACGACGCAGCGCTCCGCCGGCGGACAGCGCACGTCCTGGCAGGGGTCGTGGACGCAGGCGCCCTCGTCGCACCGCTGCCCCGTCGCGCACTGCACGCCCGCGCAGATGTCGGCGGCGCACTCGCCCGCGCGGCAGATCTGGCCATCGGGGCAGCCCAGCTCCTCGCACGGATCCGTCACGCAGACGCCGTCGCGGCACGACTCGCCGAGCGGGCAGCTCACCGTGGCGCAGCTCGACACGCACCGCCCGTCGCGGCAGAACTCGCCCTCGTTGCAGAACAGGTCGTGGCACGGATCGGGCTCGCAGATGAAGTCGACGCAGCGCTCTCCGTCCAAACAGCCGGCCTCGTAGCAATTGTTCGCGACGCAGCGGCCACCGACACAGGCCTCGCCCGGCGTGCAGTCCACCGCGGCGCAGGGATCGACGCACTGCCCGTCGCGGCAGACGTGGCCGTCGCCGCACTCGAGCAGGTCGCAGGGCTCGGCGCAGACCCCCTGCACGCAGACCTCGGCGCCGGAGCACTCGTTGTTGCGGCAGGCGTCGGCGCAGCGGCCCCAGCGGCAGCTCTGGCCGTCGGGACACTCGGCGCCGTCGTCGACCTCGCCGTCGCAGTCGTCGTCGGCGCCGTTGCACGTCTCGACGGGGACTTCGCCGCACGTCCCGCACGCGTTGCGCAGGCCCTCGTCGACGTGACCGTCGCAATCGTCGTCCCGCGCGTTGCAGACCTCCTGCGTCGGCTCGGCCTCGGGCTGGCACGAGAATCGCCCGTCGGCGCAGACGCGAAGCCCGACGCGGCACGCGCCGGGCTGGCCGGAGGCGCAGCGGTCGCCGGCGCCGGCCACGTCATCGTCGGGGGTGCCGTCGCAGTCGTTGTCGAGGCCATCGCAGACCTCGTCGCTGACCTGCACCTCGGGCTGGCAGACCATCTCGCCCCCGACGCAAGCGCGGCGGCCGTCGGCGCAGGCGCCCAGGGCATCGGCGGCGCAGGGCTCGCCGGCGCCCGGCACATCCTCGTCGGCGAAGCCGTCGCAGTCGTTGTCGCGGGCGTCACAGATCTCGGGCGAGCCGCCCTCGACGTCCGGGATGCAGCGCACCTCGCCCTCGCGGCAGGCGGTCGTGCCCTGGCCGCACTCCCCGAGGGCGCCCGCCGCGCAGGCCACGCCACCGCCCGGATCGCCCTCGTCCGTCTGGCCGTCACAGTCGTCGTCCTGCCCGTTGCAGATCTCGTCGCCCGGCCCGGCGATCGGCTGGCAGAGGACCTGGCCGTCGGCGCACAGCGTGCTGCCGACGCCGCAGACGCCGATGCCGTCGGCCGCGCAGGGCTCGCCCGCCTGGGGCTGGCCCTCGTCGATCTGGCCGTCGCAGTCGTCGTCCTGCCCGTCGCAGACCTCGGCGCGCGGGTCGTTGATCGGGCGGCACTGCAGCGCGCCGTCGGCGCACAGGGTCACGCCGCGGTTGCAGATGCCGGGGCGGCCGACCTCGCAGTCCTGGCCGCCCTGGGGGTTGTTCTCGTCGACCTGGCCATCGCAGTCGTCGTCCTGCCCGTCGCAGATCTCGGCCCGCGGATCGTTCCGCGGGTTGCACACGAGGCGGCCGCCGACGCAGGCGGTGGCGCCGCGGGCGCAGAGCCCGGGGGCGCCGCTCTGGCACTCGGCGCCGGCGCCCGGATCGCCCTCGTCGGCGACGCCGTCGCAGTCGTTGTCGGCGCCGTCGCAGACTTCGGGGCTCGCCCGGCAGGCGCAGACGTCGCCGCGGCCGTCGCCGTCGCCGTCCGCCTGGTCCGCGTTGGGATCGTCGGGGCAGTTGTCGCAGGCGTCGCCGACGCCGTCGCCGTCCGCGTCGGCCTGGTCGACGTTCGGGACGTCGGGGCAGTTGTCGGGCTCGCAACGGTCGGCGCCGGCGCGGCGCTCCACGCCGTCGCCGTCGCGGTCGACGCAGGCGCCGCCGAGGGAGCGCTCGAGCACGAGGATGGCGAAGGCGTTGCAGGAGATGCCGTCCCCGCTGTTGCCGGCGCCCCAGCAGCCGCGATTGCCGGCGATGCCCCACGAGCCGTCGGCGTTCTGGCGCTGCGTCAGGCTCCACGCGATGTCGTAGTACCAGGAGCGGTCCTCTTCGGGGAAACCGTCGTTGGCGGGGACGCGCGCGCCGCCGATGTCGCGGGCGCGCACGATGTCGGCGCGGTTGCTCTCGCTGACCTCGAGACCCTTCGCGGCCGCCCACAGGTAGTAGTAGTAGCTGTTGGGACCCCAGCCGGCCTGGGGCGCGGCGATGTGGCCGTCATACTGCCAGTTGGCGCGGAGCCAGCGCAGGGTGCCCTGGATCTGGTTGTGGTCCACGGCGCGCTCGGCGATGCGGCCGACCCACAGGGACGACGCGGTCATGCTGCTGCTGCAGCCGGCCCAGCCGCTCGTGCGGTAGGCGTAGCAGCCGCCGCCCTCGTGGTGTCCGTCGATGCTGTTGGCGGCGCGCCGGATGGCGTTGCGGTCGACGTTGACGACCGCCGACGCCGCCGAGAGGCCGGCGAGCGCGAACTGGGTGGTCGAGAGGTCGTTGTCGCCCTCGTCGACGGTGTAGTTCCAGCCGCCCATCCCGTTCTGCTGGCGCAGCAGCGCGTCGACGCCGGCCTGCAGGGCCGCCTGGGCGCCGCGCGCCGCCCCGACGTCGTCGGGCCCGCCGGTGGCGAGGTAGACGCCGAGGGCCATCAGCGAGCCGCCGGTCTGGTAGACGTAGGCGGTGCCTCCCGGCCGCAACCCCGCGTCGTTGTTGATCATGTAGCGCACGGCGCGCTGCAGCAGCTGCTGGTCGGCGGCCAGCATCCCGCGGTAGCCGATCGGCGGAGCGTTGGGCACCGGCGCTTCGCGCTTCTCGAGGAAGGTCAGCGCCGCGAGCCCGGTCGCCGGGCCGCCGATACTGCCGCCGCCGTTCTCGACGCCGCGCAGGTAGGCGAGGCCACGATCGATCGACTGGTTGACGCGCTGCCGGAAAGGGGAGAGCTGCGCCGCCGCCGGGCTCGTGCCCAGCACCGCGGCCAGCAGGAGGAGGCGCCGAGGGAACGATGGCGTTCGCATGAGGGGACGAGCCTTTCTCGCAACAAGCCGGCCGCGCGACACGGCGCGCCCGGGGCAGCGGATGTCGCGCAGGTTCAGGAGCGGTCGGCGTTCCGGTCGCGACGGCGGCGGAGCGGGGCCGCCAGCGCCAGGAGGCCGAGCCACAGGGCGGCGCCGGGGCCACCCGAGACGTCGCACGCGCAGCCATCGGTGACCGGCTCCGGATCGTTGGCAGGGGGGCCGCCGGCGTCGGCGCCCGGCGGGACGGGGAAGGCGTCCGCGCCGGCGTCGAGGCCCTCGCCGCCGGTCCCGCCGGCCCCACCGGCGCCGCCTGCGCCGCCGCCGGCGCCACCGCCACCGCCCGCGCCGCCGCCACCGCCACCGGCGCCGCCGCCGGCACCACCGCCCGCGCCGCCGCCGGCCCCGGCGTCGGGACCCGCGTCGCCGTCGGGCACCCCGCCGTCGCCGGCGGGCCGCTCGACCCAGTGACCGACGCAGTCGGCGCGGCCGTTCTCGAAGGTGCAGATCTCGCCGTCGGGGCAGCGGATGTGGGCGCACTCGTCGTCCATGCAGTTGCCGCGGACGCACGCGCGGCCGACGCCGCACTGCACGCCGGCGCACTGATTGCGCTCGCAGACCGCCAGGCCGTCGATGACGACGCACTCGGCGCCGCCCTCGCACTCGACACCGAAGCAGGCGTCGTCCTCGCAGCGGCCGTCGACGCACGCCTGGTCGAGGGCGCAGCTCACGGGCGCGCAGCTGGGGATGCACGCGCCGCCGCGGCAGAACTCACCCGGCAAGCAGTCGACCGCGGCGCAGGGATCGGCCTCGCACTGCCCCTGGACGCAGCGTTCGCCCTCGGGGCAGCCCGCCTCGTAGCAGTTGTCGCCGACGCAGCGACCCGCGCGGCAGACGAGGCCCGCGCCGCACTGCACGCCCATGCACGGGTCGAGGCACCGGCCGTCGCGGCAGCCCCAGCCGTCCGGGCAGACCAGGGCCTCGCAGCGGTCGAGGCAGACGCCGTCGACACAGACCTCGTCGTCGCCGGTGCACTCGTTGCCGGCGCAGGGGTCGGCGCAGCGCCCGTGGCCGCAGACCTGCCCGTCGTCGCACAGCTCCCCTTCGTCGACGGCGCCGTCGCAGTCGTCGTCGTGGTCGTTGCAGATCTCGACCGGCAGCTCGCCGCAGCGCCCGCAGGCGTTGCGCAGACCCTCGTCGATGGCGCCATCGCAGTCGTTGTCGACCAGGTCGCACACCTCGTCTTCGGGCTCCTCGAGCGCGACGCAGCCCGCCGCGCCGGCGAGGCAGGAGCGGCGGCCCTCGGCGCAGCGACCGGGCTCGCCGGTGGCGCACGCCGCGTCGCCCTCGGGCTCGCCGTCGTCGATCTCGCCGTTGCAGTCGTTGTCGAGGCCGTCGCAGATCTCCGCGACCGGCTGGACGATGACCACGCAGATCAGCGCGCCGCCGTCGCAGGCCATGCGACCCGACGCGCAGGCGCCGAGCAGGCCCGAGTCGCACGCGGCGCCGCCGCCCGGATCGCCCTCGTCGGCGGTGCCGTCGCAGTCGTTGTCGAGCGCGTCGCACACCTCGACCTGGGGGTCGGGCCCCTCGCCGCACACGACGATGCCGCCGACGCAGGACGTCCGGCCCACCGCGCAGGCGCCGCGGCGGCCCGGGATGTCGCACGCGAGGCCGCCGCCGGGCTCGCCTTCGTCGGCGGTGCCGTCGCAGTCGTCGTCGAGGCCGTTGCACTCCTCCTCGCGGGGCTCGTTGGCCGCCTCGCAGATCAGCACGCCGTCGATGCAGCGCTGGACGCCGGCGATGCACTGGCCGGGCTCTCCGGTCTCGCACCGCTGGCCGACGTCGGGATCGTCCTCGTCGACCTGCCCGTCGCAGTCGTTGTCGCTGCCGTCGCAGAACTCGGCGACGGCGTCGTTGCGCGCGACGCAGCGGAGGTCGCCGTCGGCGCACTGTAGGACGCCCGCCGCGCAGGCGCCGCGCCGGCCCGTGTCGCAGTCGACGCCGCCGCCCGGGTTCTCCTCGTCGGCGTCGCCGTCGCAGTCGTTGTCCTGGCCGTCGCAGACCTCCGGCTGGGCCACGAAGCGGGCCTCGCAGAGCACCTCGCCGTCGGCGCAGCGCAGCACGCCGTCGGCGCACCGACCGAGGCCGCCGGCGTTGCACGCGGCGTCCCCGCCCGGGTTGTTCTCGTCCACGACGCCGTCGCAGTTGTCGTCGAGGCCGTTGCAGATCTCGGGCGCGGCCTCGTGCTGCTGCCGGCACTGCACGCCGCCGTTGCGGCAGAGCGTGATGCCGTCGGCGCAGACACCGAGGTTGCCGGTGTCGCAGGCGAGGTCGCCCTCGGGGTTGCCCTCGTCGATCTCGCCGTCGCAGTCGTCGTCCTCGCCGTTGCAGATCTCGTCGACGGCCTCGCCGCGAGGGACGCAGACGATGCCGCCGTCCACGCAGGCCAGACTGCCGGCGGCGCAGGCGCCGAGCCCGCCCGTCTGGCAGTCGGCGCCGACGCCCGGGACGCCGTCGTCGATCTGGCCGTCGCAGTCGTTGTCGACGCCGTCGCAGATCTCGGGCGAGCCGCGCGCATCGGAGCGGCAGACCATCTGTCCGAAGGCGCAGCGCAGCGTGCCATCGCCGCAGACGCCGGGGTTGCCCGTCTGGCAGGCGTTGCCTGCGTCGGGCACCTGCTCGTCCACCCGGCCATCGCAGTCGTCGTCGGCGCCGTTGCAGACCTCGGGGGAGGGCTGCGCGGCGGCGACGCACTGCACCTGGCCGCCCTGACACACCGTGCGGCCGTTGCGGCACTGCGCGCCCGGCCCCGGATCGCACTGCTGGCCGGCGCCGGGATCGCCCTCGTCGGTGCGACCGTCGCAGTCGTCGTCGGCGCCGTTGCACAGCTCGATGCCCGGGTCGTTGTCGCGCACGCAGCGCAGGCGCCCGTTGAAGCACTGGCTGGTGCCGCGGGCGCACAGGCCGATCTGCCCCGTCTCGCACTGCTGGCCGCCGCCGGGCCCGCCCTCGTCGACGTTGCCGTCGCAGTCGTCGTCGCGGCCGTCGCACAGCTCGTCGCGGGCCTGGTCGCGCTGCTCGCAGACCACGCGGCCGGCGCGACACATCTCGACGCCGTCGGCGCACACGCCCCGCCGCCCGGTGTTGCAGGCGGCGCCGCCGTCCGGGTTCCCTTCGTCGATGGCGCCGTTGCAGTTGTTGTCGACGCTGTCGCAGACCTCGGCCTGCGGGTTGCGCAGGCGGACGCACACGAGGCCGCCGTTGATGCACTGGCGGACGCCGTCGCGGCAGATGCCGGGCTGGCCGCTGTCGCACGCGCTGCCCGCGTTCGGATCCTCCTCGTCGATCTGCCGGTCGCAGTCATTGTCGCGGCCGTCGCAGATCTCCCGTCCGGTGGGGCGGCACTGGTAGGGGTCGCACGCGTCCCCGACGCCGTCGCCGTCGCCGTCGGCCTGATCCGGGTTCGGCGCGTTGGGGCAGTTGTCGCAGGCGTCGCCGATGTGATCGCGGTCGCCGTCGGCCTGGTCGGGGTTCGGCACGTTCGGACAGTTGTCGTCGCCCTGACAGATGCCGTCCTGGTCGCCGAATGCATCGCCGCAGACACCGCCGAGCGAACGCTCGAGCACCAGCAGCGCGAAGGAGGTGTCGGCCACCGTGGACCAGTTCGCCGACCACTGGCCGGCGCCGCCCTGCGTGGTCACGAGCGTGTACGCCAGATCCGAGTACCAGTTGCGCGGCTCCTCGGGGTAGCCGAGCGCCGCCATGTTGCGGTGGCCGCCGACGTTGTTCTCGAAGACGCCCGCCTGTCCGTTGGCGACGGACACCTCGAGGCCCTTCGCCGCGGCCCACATGTAGTAGTAGTAGGCGCCCGAGACGCCGTTCTGATACGCCCAGCGGTCGCGCAGCCAGCGGATGGTGTTCTGCACACGGCCGTCGTGCTGCGCCACGCCGGCGAGCCGCCACGTCCACAGGCCCGACGCGGTCATCGAGTGGCTCGAGCCCCACGGCGGGAGGCCGTTCCAGCCGCCGCCGTTGCCGCGGTAGGTGCTGCCGCCGTCGGGCCGCTGCGCGTTGCCGCAGAAACCCACCGCGTTGGGCAGCGTGTCGTCGGCGGGCGGCCAGACCGCCGAGGCCGCCGACAGGCCGGCCATCGCGAACTGCGTGGTCGACATGTCGCCGTCGCTGCTGGGGTTGTCGTAGTTCCAGCCGCCGCGGTTGTGCCCGACGTTGCCCTGGGTGCGCCGGAGGGCCTGGGCACCGTTGGTGATCGCCTGTTCGACGCCGACGGCGGCGCCGACGTCGTTGGGACCCCCGGTGATGCGGTACAGCGACAGCGCCATCAGCGAGGCGCCGGTGCCGTAGCTGTACGGCGTCGCGTTCGGGTTCCGCAGCGATCCGTCGAGCGTGATCATGTATCGCGCGGCGCGGCGCATGAGCGCCTGGTCGTTCGCCGACGAGTTGCGGTAGCCGAGGTGGGGCGCCTGCCAGTCGGCGCTCGCCCGCTTCTCGAGGAAGGCCAGCACGGCGAGGCCCGTGGCCCAGCCGCCGATGTTGCCGTTGGCCTCCTGCCCGCGCAGGTATTGCAGGCCGCGTTCGATCGATTGATTGACCCGATCGCCGAACGGGGTGCGGAACGCCGCGGCCGGCGTCGCGGTGAACAGGACGAGGAGCAGGACAGCGGACGTTCGCAGTCGTCCGTCGGATCGCATGAGGCCTCCGTAGCGGTTCGGTCACGGGCGGCCGAGCGACCTTACTGTGCGCGCTCCTCAGTGCCGGCGACGACGACGACGGAGGCCGGACAATCCGAGCAGGATCGCGGCGAGCGCCGCGCCTTCACTCGGAACACCAGTCTGGCAACTGCAACCCCCGCCGCCACCGCCGGAGCCGGTCTCCCCCGCGCCCGGTTCGGTGTCGGTTTCACCAGTGTCTACGGTTGGACGGCTCATGTCGAGGGGTCTGGCATCGGGAATGTCCATGTCGTGGGCCGGGCCTCCGTCGACCGCCCCATCGGCCCCCCCTGCGCCCATGTCCGCCGCGCCGCCGTCGACCGCGGCGTCCGCGGGCGGACCGGCGTCCACGCCGCCGTCTCCGGCGCCCGGATCCCGCAGCCAGTCGGGCGCGCAGCGGCCCTGGTCGTACTGCGCGACGCAGACCTCTCCGTGGGGGCAGACCAGCAACCGACAGGGGTCGTCGCCGCACGTCCCGCGCCAGCAGCGCTGTCCGGGGCCGCACTCCACGTTGACGCAGGCGTCGGGCTCGCACACCGGCCCTTCGGGTCCGGGGACGCACACGCGGCCCTCGCGGCACGCCACGCCGAAGCACGGATCGGCGACGCACTCGCCGTCGACGCACATCTGGTCGAGGTTGCAGCTCACCGGGCCGCAGCTCGCCACGCACTCGCCTTCGCGACACACCTCGTCGGGCTCACACTCGGTGGCGGCGCAGGGATCGGCCTCGCAGCGGCCGCCCACACACCGCTCGCCCTCGGCGCAACCGGCGACGTAACACGTGTCGTCGACACACTGGCCGGCGCGGCAGACCGTCCCGGGACCGCAGCTCACGGACCGGCATGGATCGACGCACACGCCGTTCTCACACCCGAAGCCGGCGGGACAGACCAGCGCATGGCAGGGTTCGACGCAACCGCCCTGGACGCAGACCAGGCCGGCGGTCGGGCACTCGTTGCCCTGGCAGGGCTCCACGCAGCGGCCGACGGCGCACACCAGGCCCTCGCCGCAGATCTCGCCGTCGTCCGCCACGCCGTTGCAGTCGTCGTCTCGGCCATTGCACGTCTCGGCGACGGTGCGCCCGCAGAATCCGCAGGCGTTGCGCTGCTGTTCGTCGACGACGCCGTCACAGTCCTCGTCGACCTCGTCACAGGTCTCGGCGCCGGGCTGCTCGTCGGCGAGGCAGGAGAGGCTGCCGGCGCGGCACGACGTCACGCCGCCGGCGCAGAGGCCGGGACGGCCGGTGGCGCACCGGGCGCCGCCGAGCTGGCCCTCGTCGGTCTGGCCATCGCAGTCGTTGTCCTCGCCGTCGCACTGCTCGTCGCCGGCCTGGACCTCCGCCGCGCAGGTGGGCGTGCCGGCCTCGCAGCCCTGGACGCCGACCGCGCACACGCCCTCGAGCCCCGTGTCGCAAGGCTCGCCGATGCCCGGCAGATCCTCGTCCGTGCGGCCGTCGCAGTCGTTGTCGATCGCATCGCAGCGCTCGGCCATCGGCTCGGGGACGTCGGCGCAGACCACCGCGGCGTCCACGCAGCGGGTGACGCCTCGGGCGCACGCGCCGCGGGCGCCGGGGATCTCGCAGACGACGCCACCCTCCGGGTCGTTGTCGTCGGGCTCGCCGTCGCAGTCGTCGTCCCGGCCGTTGCAGCGCTCCCCCGAGGGCTGCACGGACAGGGTGCAGACGAGATCGCCGTCCACGCAGGCCTGCTCGCCGATGGCGCAGACGCCGGGGCGACCCGTCTCGCAGGCCTCGCCGTCGCGGGGATCGGACTCGTCGACGCGACCGTCGCAGTCGTTGTCGGCGCCGTCGCAGACCTCGTCCTGGCCGGCGTCGCGGGGGACGCAGGTCACCGCGCCCCCGGTGCAGCGCAGGATGCCCTGGCCGCAAATCCCGGCGAGGCCCGTCGCGCATCGGCCGCCGCCGCCCGGATCGCCCTCGTCGGCGTTCCCGTCGCAGTCGTTGTCGAGCGCGTCGCAGATCTCGCCCTGGGGCTGGTGCTGGGCGACGCACTCGAGCATCGCGCCGCGGCACGCGAGCACGCCGGCGCGGCACTCGCCCTGCAGCCCGCTGTCGCAGGCCACGTCGCCGCCCGGGTTGCCCTCGTCGGCGCGGCCGTCGCAGTCGTCGTCCTCGCCGTCGCAGGTCTCGGCGGAGGGCTCGACGACGGCCCGACAGACCACGAGCCCGTTGCGGCAGACCGACCGGCCCGCCTCGCACACGCCGGCGCCGCCGCTGTTGCAGTCCTCGCCGACCCCGGGATCGCCCTCGTCGATGCGGCCGTCGCAGTCGTCGTCGAGCGCGTTGCAGTCCTCGTCCGCCGGGTCGGCGCGCGTCACGCACGCGATCGCGCCGTCGCGGCAGGCCGTCGCGCCGACGGCGCACTCGCCGGGCTGGCCCGTCTGGCACTCGAGGCCCACGCCCGGCGACTCCTCGTCCGCCAGGCCGTCGCAGTCGTCGTCCTGGCCGTTGCACGTCTCCGGACGGCCGCGCCCGCTGCCGCGGCAGACCATCTGCCCGAAGCTGCAGACGGTGCGGCCCTCGCCGCAGGCGCCGCCCTCGCACACCTCGCCGAGGCCGGGCACCTCTTCGTCGACGCGGCCGTCGCAGTCGTTGTCGTGGTTGTCGCAGACCTCGGCGGCGGGCTCGTTCACCGCGTCGCAGGCGAGCCGGCCGCCGTCGCAGCGCGTCCGCCCCTGGCCGCAACGCCCGACGCCGCCGGTGTCGCAGCCGGCGCCGCCCTGCGGATCGCCCTCGTCCATGCGACCGTCGCAGTCGTTGTCGAGGTTGTCGCAGAGCTCGTCGCCGGCGGCCTGCACGGGGACACAGGCGAGGTTGCCGCGGACGCACGTCGTCCGGCCCTCGCTGCAGACGCCCGTGCCGCCGGTGCTGCAGGCGGACCCGCCCTCCGGGTTGCCTTCGTCGGCGATGCCGTCGCAGTCGTTGTCCACGCGGTCGCAGCGCTCGTCGCCGGGATCTTCGACGCGGACACACACGATCTCGGCGTCGACGCAGCGCGTCGCGCCCTCGTTGCAGGCGCCGGCCTCGCCGGTCTCGCACGGCCGGAACCCGCCGGGGTTCTGCTCGTCGATCCGGCCGTCGCAGTTCTGGTCGACGCCGTCGCAGCGCTCGGCCTGGGGCGCGACGTCACGCTGGCAGACGAGGTCGCCGAACACGCACGTCAGCGTGCCGGCGGCGCAGATTCCGTCCTGACCGGTGTTGCACTCGTCGCCGCCGTCGGGGTTGCCCTCGTCGATCTGGCCGTCGCAGTCGTTGTCCAGTGCGTCGCAGCGCTCGCGATCAGGCTGACACTGGGCCGCGGCTTCGGCGGCCACGAAGGCCGTCCCGGCGACGGCCCACAGAAGACAGACCAGGAGCGGGCTCGCCCCCCCTCGAGTCGCACGCGTGCGCATCCATGCTCCGCTGCAGACGGAAT
Source organism: Myxococcota bacterium (assembly GCA_963169045.1). Lineage (GTDB taxonomy): Bacteria > Myxococcota_A > Bradymonadia > UBA7976 > UBA1532 > CAUJDF01. The sequence goes on along the minus strand of CAUJDF010000041.1, from coordinate 82,010 downwards.
CATCCAGACGGGCTGCAGGATACCCCGCACCGCGAGGGTGTGTCGATTCCGGATCAGCCGGTGAAGGGCGCGTCGGGGAAGCGGTGGTGGATCTGCCGGATCAGGTCGTCGAACTTCTCGTCGCCGAGCGGCAGGCTGGACACCACCAGGCGTCGGTCGTCGGTGATGAGCACGAGCTCGCGGTAGGGACCGGGACCCACCAGGCGCGGGGCGCCGTCGCGCCGGCGGCGCACCTTGACGGCGCGCACCTCGGTCCAGGGCAGCCGCCGCCGCTGCACGCGGCCGCGCACGTCGATGCCCTGGGCCTCGACGACCAGCCGGAAGCGCGCCGCCGAGTACGCCACGGCGACGAGCACGGCCAGCACCGCGGCGCCGAACAACGCCATCAGCAGCGGATCGCGCCGCCCGGTCAGCGCGAGCGCCACCGGGAACCCGGCCAGCGGCAGCACGGCGAACAGGTTGCGCGCGAGGCGCCCCCCGTCGAACCGGTACACGCGCGGATCGGCGGCGCTCATCCGATCTCGACGACACCGTGCGAGAGGACGACGCGGTCGTCCACCGACGCCTCGAGCAGGCTCGTGCCCGCCGCGGTGCTCGGGACGGCCCGCACCCGCAGCGTCTCGCCGGGGTAGACCTCGCGGCTGAAGCGCACCGAGATCGCCCGGAGCCGCGCCGGATCGCCGCCGCACAGGTCGCGCAGGACGGCGCGCGTCGCGAAGCCGAACGTGGCCAGGCCGTGCAGGATGGGCGCCTTGAAACCGACCTTCGTCGCCAGCGCCGGGTCGATGTGCAGCGGGTTCAGGTCGCCGCCGCCGAGGCGGTACAGCATCGCCTGGTTGGGCGCCGTCGCCATCTCCACGTCGATCTGCGGCGCCGCGCCCTCCGCCGCCTCGGGCAGCGCGGGCGTCGGGCCGCGGTCCCCGCCGAAGCCGCCCTGCCCGCGGCAGAAGATCGACCAGGTCGTGTCGAACAGACGGCTGCCAGCGGCGTCCTTCGTCTCGGTCTCGATGAGGACGAGCGCCGCCTTGCCCTTGTCGTAGACCGCCGCGATGCGACCCGTGCTGTGCAGCGTGCCCTCGCGCGGGATGGGCGCGTGGAGCCGGATCGCCTGCTCGCCGTGCACGACCGTGCGCATGTCGGCGCGCACCTTCATCAGGGCGTCGACGACGATGGGGAACGTGGGCACCACCGCGAAGCTCGGCGCCACTTTGAACGTCTTCGACCCTTCCCAGACGTAGTCGAGCTCGTCGGGGCCGGCGCCGATCCCGAGGGCGTAGAGGGCGCACTGCTTCCAGTCATACGCGAAGGGCGGGGGCTCGAGGGTGCGACCCACGACCGTCAGATCCAGCTCCATCTCAGCGGCCTCCTTCAGTTGCGGACTGCGACGTATCGCACCCCGCCACGGGAGGCAACGGCGAGTTGGCCTCGGCGCGCACGAGCGGGTCGGGATCGGCGGCGGCCATCGCCGCCGCCGTCGCGCTGCCGAGGCACCGCGCCGCCCACGCCGCGGTCGCCCGCACGACCGGATCCGGGTCCTCGCGGAGCGCGCGCTCCACGGCGGGAAGCGCCGCGTGATCTCGCCGATTCGCCAATGCGATCAACGCGTTGCGGCGCAGTCCCTCGACCTTCGCGCGCCGCAGCGGGCTGCCATCGAGCTGCGCGTCCAGGTCCGCGGCCGTCAGCCAATCGACGAGGTCGGGCCAGGCGCGCGCCGGCACCGGTCTCCACAGCGCCGGATCGGCGGCCGGGGCCTTGTGGTTCCATGGACAGACGTCCTGGCAGACGTCGCAACCGAAGACCCACTCGCCGAGGCCGGGGCGGATCTCGGCGGGGATGAGGCCGCGGTGCTCGATCGTCCAGTAGGAGATGCACTTGCGGGCGTCGACCACGCCGTCCGGGCCGATGGCGCCGGTGGGGCACGCGTCGACGCACGCGGTGCACGTGCCGCAGCGGCCGGGGTGGGAGGCCGGCGCGGCGGGCAGCTCCACGTCGCAGAAGAGGACCGCCAGCGTGCCGTACGTGCCGAGGCGCGGGTGGATGGCCATGGAGGATCGCCCGATCCAGGCGATGCCGGCCCGTTCCGCGAAGGCCCGCTCGAGGACGGCGCCGGTGTCGACGCTGACGTAGGTGCCGACGCCGGGCCAGCGCTCGATGAGCCAGTTCCGCAGTCGTTTCAGGGCCTTGCCGGTGACGTTGTGGTAGTCGCGGCCCCAGGCGTACGAGGCGACGCGCCCGCGGGCCCCCGCCGGGCGCGGCGGCGTCGGCGTGCGGTTCGCCATCCAGAGGACGACGGCGCTCTTCACGCCGGGGAGCAGGAGCGACGGCACCGTGCGCTCCTCGGCGCGACGGACCATCCACTCCATGTCGGCGTGGCGCCCGGCCGCGAGCCACGCCTCGAGGCGCGCCGCGTGCGGGGCGAACCAGCCGCCGCCGAGCGGCTCGACCGGCGCGACGCCCGTCAGCTCGAAGCCCTGCCGCTTCGCTTCGCGTTCGAGCTCGGCGAGGAGGGTGGCGGGGGAGGTCATCGGCGCCATCTTGCCATCTCGTGTTAGGTTCTGCGCGTGTCAGCGACCCGACTTCTGTGTGTGGTGGCCGCGCTCCTCGCCTCCTGCGGCGAGGGCAGCCGCCGGCGCGCCTGCTCGCCCGAGCTCGGCGACGCGTCGGGCTGCGGCGCCGGAGAGCACTGCATCGTCGACCAGGACGGCATCCCGGAGTGCGCCGACGACCCGGGCGAGGCCGGCCTGCCGCTGGGGGCGGTCTGCGACGGCCCCAACGCGTGCGGTGGGGCCGGCAACGGCTGCCTCTCGCTGTATGGCGTGGCGCGGTGCCTGCCTTTCTGCGGCGCCGATCCCGATCGCTTCGATCTCGAAGCCCAGTGCGAGGTCGACTCGCCGCTCGGCGGCGATCGCCTGCGGGGGCGCTGCCTGAGCGTCCTCCCCGATCGACCGGACATCGGCGCCTGCGTGTTCCACTGCAACCCCGCCGTGACCGAGCCGGTGGAGAGCGACGATCCGACCGTGCTGCTCGCGAACTGCCCGGCCGGGTCGACGTGCGCGCTCCCCTTCGATCTCGACTTCCCGGTGTGCTCCGGCGACGTCGGGCCGCCGGGCGAGGCGTCGCGGGCCTGCGGACCGCAGGCGCCGTGCCCGCCCGGCCTGCTGTGCGTGACGGCGGGCGACGGCCGGCGGTGCCGGGCCGCCGCCGACGTCGACTCCCGCTGCGCCGACGCCGACGAGCGGGCCCAGGCGCTGCCCGGGGTACGCGCGGACGCGGTCCCGGGCGGCGCCGGCGCCGGGGAGGTCGAGTACTGCGCGCCCTGCGTGGCGCTCGGCCGGGCCGCCGACGGCGCCCACCTCGCCGCGTGCTTCGCCGCCGAGTCGGGCAGCGCCGCCGCGGCGCGATGCGCGGCCGAAGGGGGACGCCTCGCCGACCTCGCCGATCTCGACTCGAACGGCGACGGCGCGCCGGACGACGTCGAGCGCCTCGAGGCCCTGCTCGACGTGCTGCCCGAGGAGCTGCAGCGCAAGCCGCTGTGGGTGTCGACGGCGACGGGGTGCAGCCTCGTGGTGAGGCTGCCGCTCGAGGGGACGACCGCCTTCGTCGACCGACCGGAGTGCACCGGCACGGCCCACGCCCTCTGCTCGCTCTGAGCGGGGCTCAGGCCGCCATGTCGTAGCCCCAGTCGCCCTTCTCCATCTCCTCCTTCAGGCGTAGTCGGGCACGGTGGAAGCGGCTCTTGAGCGCCGGCAGCGACAGCCCGGTCTCCTCGGAGATCGTCTGCAGCGACAGGCCATCGACGAAGCGGCGCAGGAAGAGCTCGCGGTCGCCGTCGCGGAGCGCCGACAGGAATTCGTCCGTCATGATGAGGACTTCCCTGTCGGCGGCGAGCTGCTCCGGTACCGGATCGCTCGAGGCCGCCAGCGGCGAGAAGATCTCGGCGGTCGGGACGAGGCGCTTCTCGCGTCGGTGGCGCAGCAGGGCGGTGTTGACGACGATGCGGCACAGCCACGAAGAGAACCGCGACTCCGACCGGAACTGGTCGATGCGCCGCAGGACCTGCATGCAGCTCTCCTGCGTCACGTCCTGGGCCTTGACCGGGTCGCGCGTCATCTTGAGGGCGAGGTGGTACATCTGCTGATAGTGACGGGTCAGCAGCGTCTCCATCGCCTCGCGATCACCGGCCTGCGCCAGCTCGACGAGCGCCTGCTCGTTCTCGGGCGTGATGCTCTCGTTGGGGTGGACGTAGGCGTTCATGTTTCCTGTTCTCGCTTGCTGGAAAGGGCGATTCGTGACCCGTCGGGGCAGGCGCGCATGCCGACGACCAGATCGGGGGCGTGCTCGCCTTCGTGGCGCGTACAGCCGCCGCAGCACCTCGGCAGCGCGGTCTGCATGCAGCCGTCGCACTTCTCGAGGTACGCGAGGCTCGCACGCAGCCCTTCACGCAGGGCGCAGAGCCGGGCGATCTGCCCCTCCACCTCGGCCAGGCGGTCGCGAAAGCCGGCGCGGGCCTCAGCCATGGCGTCGCCGCCGGTGGGGGCGGCCTTCACGCGCATCAGCAGCCCCTGGATCTCGTTGAGCGGCAGGCCGAGGTCCGACAGCTGCTGGATCCACTGCAGGCGCACGAGCGACTCGCACCCATAGAGGCGAAAGCCGCCGTCGGTGCGCCCTCGCGGCTCGAGGAGGCCGAGCTCCTCGTAGAGCCGGAGCGCCCGCGGCGTCTTGCCCGCCTGGCACGCGAGCTCTCCGATCGTGAAGAGGCGATCGTCGTCGGACATGCGCAACCCTGACGTTTACGTCAACGTCAAGGTTGGACACGCAATTCCGAGCGTCAAGGGAAACCCGCGAGAACGACGGGTCAGAGATACTTTTCGATCGTGCGGATGACCTCGATGCGGTCGACGAGGTCTTGGATGTAGTCGAGGCGGTCGACCTCGATGACGAGGGTGGGCGACCGGTCGTAGCGCGTGAACCAGTCCTCGTACAGCCCGTGCAGCCGTTTCAGGTAGGCGAGGGGCAGCGACTGCTCCTCGGGACGCCCGCGCAGCTTGATGCGGCGACGGACGGTGCGCACCTCGGCGCGCAGGTAGATCATGAGGTCCGGCGGCCGTAGCGTGCGGACGATCGCCTCGTACAGCGACCGGTAGGCCTCGTATTCCGACCGCGACATCTTCTTCATGCGGAACAGCAGCTCCGCGAACACCTCGGCGTCCTCGTAGATCGTGCGGTCCTGGACGACGGTGCCGGGGTGGTCCGTGAGCTGCTGGTGCAGGCGGAACTTGTGCGTCAGGAAGAAGATCTGGCTGTGGAAGGCCCACCGCTCCATGTCGTCGTAGAACGGCACGAGGAACGGGTTGTCGGCGTTCGGCTCGAAGAACGGCGTGAGCTGGAACCGGTAGCGGAGGAAGTCGACCAGCGTCGACTTGCCGGCGCCGATGTTGCCGGCGATGGCGATGTACTTGCGCGGTCCGGCCACGATCACTGCACCTGGCAGGTGAACTCGCCCTCGACCTCGCCGGCGACGCAGGCGGTGCCGGGCTCGCAGGTGGCCCAGGCCGGACCGTCAGGGGCGCAGCGTCCGCCGACGGGATAGGTGGCGCGCACGGTCAGGACGTAGGGGCCCGACGAGCTGCCGAAGCCATCGACGAACAAGAAGAGGTCGCCGCCGGCCCAGTCGAGCTCGACGGTGCTCTGGACGCCGACCGCGTCGTCGTTGCAGGCGAGCTCCGTGCTCGCGCCCGGCACGCACTCCGGGTCGTCGGGGCCGCACGTCGCGTTCGGCGAGCAGCTCGAGCGCGCGTAGAGGACGGTGTCGTAGTCGCTGTCCTCGGTGGTGGCGACGACGTGGGCGGGGAAGGGCACCGTCGCCACGAACACGGCCTCGGGGGCCTGGCCGCCGCGGCAGGTGCCGGTGTGCTCGTGGGTGAGCGCCGCCGTGTTGCCGCGCGCCACGCCCTCGAACGGGAGCGGGGCCTGGGGCAGGTCGCAGGGGCCCTCCTCGCTGTTGTCGGCGGCGGCGGCGCACCCTTCGTCGGGGAGGACCTCCGGGCCGCCGAGGCCGGGGTAGTCGATGCGGCCGTCCTCGTCGTTGTCGACGCCGTCGGCGCAGGCCGGGAGCACCTCGGGATCGACCTCGGACGGGTCGTCGGCGTTGGCGCAGCCGGGCTCGATCGGGAAGTCGATGCGGCCGTCGCCGTCGTTGTCCGCGCCGTCGCGGCAGTGCGGCACGTTGAACTCGCGGTTGCCCTCGGGCGAGGCGCAGCCGGGATCAGCCAGGTCGACGAGGCCGTCGCCGTCGTTGTCGCACTGGTCGGCGCACTGCGGCTGCGCGTCCTCGCTCTCGTCGGTCTCGCAGGCGCACTGCTCGTCCATCATCCCGAAGTCGGGGAAGCCGTCGCCGTTGCGGTCGTAGTCGGCGGCGCCGTCGCCGTCGTTGTCGAGGCCGTCGGCGCAGTCCGGCCCCTCGAAGTCGTCGCCCGCCGAGAGGCAGCGGAGGTCCTCACCGAAGTCGGCCAGGCCGTCCTCGTCGTCGTCGATCAGGTTGCTGCACTGCGGCAGGTCGGCGGGATCGCGCTCGTCGTCGTCCTCGGGGGTGGCGCAGCCCGGCTCTTCGGGGAAGTCGGTCAGGCCGTCGTCGTCGTCGTCGGCGCCGTTGCTGCATGCGGCGGCCTGGCAGCGCGACACCGCGCCGTCGCGGCGGCAGGCGAGGCCCTCGGCGCAGCGCCAGGAACCGCCGTCGCAGCGTCCGCCCTCGGCGACGCGCGCGTCGACGTTGAGGCGGTAGTTGCCCTGGGTGAGCCCATCGGCCCCGTCGACGAACAAGAGCAGCTCGGTGCCGCCCGCCTGCGGGCCGAGGTCGAGCGCGGTCTCGTACGGGTAGCTCCGGTTGACCGCGCAGCCGAGCTCGACGTCGGCGTCGCAGCGGTCGCGCACATAAATGATCACGGGGACTTCGGTGCCGCGCGTCGTCAGGCGCATCGACGCCAGCGGGCGCTCGTCGGCGACGCGCCAGCGCAGGACGAACTCGTTGCCGCTGTTCGGCGCGCACGAGGCGCCGAACTCGTTGCGCCCCTCGCGCAGGTTGCCGCGGGCCAGCGGTCGCCCGGAGATGTCGATCGGCTGGAGGTTCGCGCAGGGATCGGCCTCGGTCGGATCGGCGGCGAACTGGCAGCCGTCGGCGTCCCCCGGGAAGTCGGTCTCGCCGTCGCCGTCGTCGTCGGCGCCGTTGGCGCAGGCGGGCGCCTCGACGGGGTCCGCCTCGTCGGTGTCGCTGGCCACGGCGCAGCCGGGATCCGCCGGCCAGTCGATGGCGCCGTCGCCGTCGTTGTCGACGCGGTCGAGGCAGGCCGCGGGGTTGAACTCCACGCCGTCGGCAGGATCGGTGCAGCCGGGATCGGCGCGGTCGACGAAGCCGTCGCCGTCGTTGTCGAGGCCGTCGCTGCACTGCGGGGGCGGATCCTCGGAGGGGTCGCCGGCACTGTCGCAGTCGCCGTCCTGCGGGAAGTCGACGCGGCCGTCGAAGTCGTTGTCGCTGCGGTCGAAGCACTCGGGCAGGGAGGGCGGGTCCGCCTCGTCGTCGTCGTCGGGGCGCTCGCAGCCCGGCTCGTTCGGGAAGTCGGTGACGCCGTCCATGTCGTCGTCGGCGCCGTTGCTGCAGGCGGCGCGCGCGCAGACGCCCTCGCGGCAGACCGACGCCCCGCCGCAGGTGAAGCGGCCGCCCTCGGGCGGGCACGGGACACCGTCGTCGAGCTCGGCGCGCACGGTGAGCACGTAAGGGCCGGCCTGCTCCTGGAAGCCGTCGAGCAGGACGTAGTGGTCGCCGAGCGCCGGGGCGTCGACGACCAGGCGGCTCGTCCGGCGGCGGGCCGGCGTGGCGACGTGACAGTCGGGCTCGACCTGACCGTCGGGACACGCGTCGTCGTTGCAGGCGCGCTCGGTCGCGGGATCGGCGCAGTCCGTCCGCAGCGAGAGCACCGTGTCGAACGCGCTGCCCTCGGAGTCGAAGACGAGCCGCGCCACCGGCGTCCGCAGCGTGAAGAGGAACACGGCCTCGGGCGCCGCGTTCTCCCGGCAACCGGCCGAGAAGACCGCGGGCGAGCCGCGGGTGTCGCCCTCGGCGCGCCCGGTCGCGCTCACGTCACGGAAGCGCTGCGCTTCGCCGCAAGCGTCGGCCTCGCTGGGATCCTCGGGGCCGGCGCAGCCCGGGTCGTCGGCGTCGGTCAGGCCGTCCGCGTCGTCGTCGGCGCCGTTGGCGCAGGCCGGCGTCTCGGGATCGGCCTCGTCGAGGTCGCCTGGGCCCTCGCAGCCGGGGTCCGCCGGGTAGTCGGTCGCGCCGTCCTCGTCGTCGTCGGCGCCGTTGGCGCAGGCGGCCGGGGGCGCGGCGTCGGGCGCCGCGTCCGCAGCGGCGTCGGGGACGGCCGCGTCGGGCGGCGCGCCGTCGGCGGGCGGGGCGGCGTCGGGCGGGGCGGCGTCCGGGGCGGCGTCGGGCTCGGCCGCGTCGGGACCGAGGTCCGGCGCGGGCGCGGCGTCGGGCATCGCGGCGTCCGGCGGAGCAGCGTCCTGCGTCCCGTCGTCGTCGCCGCCTCCCTCCTCGCCGCACGCGAGCACGAACAGAGACGCGAACGTCGCGCCGAGACGAAGCCACCGACCGGCCATGATCCACCCCGAAGAGAGCACCGAGGGTATACCCCGGCCCTCCGGGCGACCGCAACGGAGGGATGAGCCGGGTTCAGCCCGGCGGCATGGGGCCCGACACGTCGACCTCGACCGCGTCGCCGACGACGCGGACGCGCCACCGCTCGACGCAGATCGATGGCACCTGACAGTGGGTGCCGCTCGCCAGATCGAACTGCCAGTAGTGCCACTCGCACGTGAGCCGGCCGTCGCGCACGTGCCCCAGCTCGCTGAACGGCGCGCCGCGGTGCGGGCACTGGTCGACGACGGCGAACAGACGATCGCCTTCGCGGCAGATCGCCAGCCGCCGGCCGTCGACCTCGATCCCCGTCACCCGCCCGTCGGGGAACGCCTCGAGGCGGCCGACCGGACGCCAGTCGCCGCCGTCGGTCACGACCGTCGCCGGCGGACGTGGACGCCGACCGCCGAGGGCGCGCCGTCGATGGCCGGGGCGAGCTTGCGCAGGGTGACCGCCACCTCGGTCAGGGGGAACTCGTCCAGCAGCGCGTCGCCGATGGCCGTCGCGAGCCGCTCGAGCAGGTGGAAGCTCGGTCCGTGCGCGACGGCGAGCACGCGCCGCGTCACGGCGGCGTAGTCGACGGTGTCGCGCAGCCGGTCGCTGGCGCCGGCGCGGGCGAGATCGAGGTGGAGCTCGAGGTCGATCCGGAAGCGGCAGCCTTCGCGGCGCTCGTGCTCGAACACCCCGTGGCGGGCGACGAGCTCGAGCCCCTCGACGAAGATGCGGTCGGTCATCGGGCGGAAGGAAGCCTCAGGTGCGCTTGGAGAAGTAGGTCTGCGAGGCGGTCGGCTCGGGGCGGATGGTGTCGCCGCCCTGCGTCCAGCCGGCGGGGCAGACCTCGCCGGTCTCGTCGACGTGCTGGAAGGCCTTGAGCACGCGGACCGTCTCGTCGACCGAGCGGCCCACGCCCAGATCGTGGACGACCTGGTAGCGCAGCGTGCCCTTCGGATCGATGAGGAACAGGCCGCGCAGCGCGATGCCGTCGTTCTCGAGCAGCACGCCGTAGGAGCGGCTGATGCTCTTGTTGATGTCGGCGACGAGCGGGTAGCGCAGCTCGCCGAGGCCGCCCTTGTTGCGCGGCGTGTTGACCCAGGCGAGGTGGCTGAACTTGCTGTCGACCGACGCGCCGAGCACCTCGGCGTTGAGCGCGTGGAACTGGTCGATGGCGTCGCTGAAGGCGGTGATCTCCGTCGGGCAGACGAAGGTGAAGTCGAGCGGATAGAAGAACAGGACCACCCACTTCCCTTCGTAGTCGGACAGGCTGATCCTCTTGAACTCTCCCTTGACCACCGCGTCGGCGGTGAAGTTCGGCGCCTTCTGCTTAACCTGGATGCTCATGTCCCCTCTCCACGACGACGGTCGGCGACGGCCGCGATCGGCCGCCGGGTTGCTGGCGGCGTATGGTGCACGCGACGTCTCGATGAGTAAAGGCCCACCGGCGGCGGCGGGCGCTCGCCGACAGATGCGCGGGGGGTTGCTCCCGTTGCGCCGCGGGGTTAACGTCGCGGCGACTTCCGTCCGGAGCGCATCGTGGCCGATCGCATCGATCTGCGGACCTTCACGTACATCGACATCCTGCAGCCCCAGCTGACGGGCTTCCTGCAGACGGTGGCGTCGGGCTTCCTCCCGCTCGAGGGGCAGGCGGCGCTCTTCGTCGAAGTGGCCCCGGGCCTCTCGATCAACTCGGTGACGGACATCGCGCTCAAGCGCACCGGTGCCATCCCCGGCATGCAGATCGTCGAGCGCGCCTTCGGCGTGCTCGAGCTGCACTCGTTCGACCAGGGCCAGATCCGGGCCGCGGGCAAGGCGATCCTCGACCACTACGGCCTCACCGAGAACGACCGCCTCAAGCCCGCCGTCCGCACGAGCGAGCGCATCACCGGCCTCGACGGTCACCAGGCCATGCTGATCAACCGCATGCGTCACGGCGACATGATCGGCCAGGGACAGACGCTCTACGTCTTCGAGTGCGAGCCGGCGGGCTACGCCTGCATCGCCGCCAACGAGGCGGAGAAGGCCGCCGACGTGCGCCTGCTCGAGATGGTGAGTTTCGGCGCCTACGGCCGGCTGTACCTCGGCGGCTACGAGGCCGACATCGAGGAGGCCGAGAAGGCGATCCACGCGGCGATGGCCTCCATCGACGGGCGCCCGCTGAAGTAGAACCCCCCGCCCGGTTGAAAGCGGCGCGCCCCGCGCATACGATGCCGCGATTTCGTGACGGAGAACCGTCGTCCATGCAGTTCCTTCGAGATCTGAAGCGCACCCACGACTGCGGCTCGCTCCGCGCCGCCGACGTCGGCACCGAGGTCGTCCTCTTCGGCTGGGTCCACAACCGGCGCGATCACGGGGGCGCGATCTTCATCGACCTGCGCGACCGCGGCGGCCTGACGCAGATCAAGTTCGACACCTCGGTCAACGCCGAGGCCCACGCGCTCGGCGAGACGATGCGCTCCGAGTACGTCGTCGGCATCCGCGGCAAGGTCGTCAGCCGCGGCACCAACGTGAACCCGAAGATGGTCACGGGCGAGATCGAGGTGGAGGTCGAGCAGGCGACGATCTTCAACCAGGCGAAGACGCCGCCGTTCCCCATCCGCGACCAGGTCGACACGAGCGAGGACCTGCGGCTGCGCTACCGTTACCTCGACCTGCGCCGGGCGCCGCTGCAGAACGCGATGATCGTGCGCTCCCGCACGAACAACATCGTGCGCAACTACCTGTCCGAGAACGGCTTCATCGAGTTCGAGACGCCGATCCTGACGAAGGCCACGCCCGAGGGCGCGCGCGACTACCTCGTGCCGAGCCGCGTACACCCCGGCATGTTCTACGCGCTGCCCCAGAGCCCGCAGCTCTTCAAGCAGCTCTTCATGGTCAGCGGCTTCGACCGCTACTTCCAGATCTGCCGCTGCTTCCGCGACGAGGATCTGCGCGCCGAGCGCCAGCCCGAGTTCACCCAGATCGACATGGAGATGTCGTTCATCGAGCCCGAGGACATCTTCCGGATCGTCGAGGGGCTCGTCCGCAAGGTATTCAAGGGCATCCTCGACATCGACCTGCCCGAGACGTTCCCGCGCATGGCCTACAAGGACGCGATGGAGCGCTTCGGCAGCGACAAGCCCGACCTGCGCTTCGGCATGGAGATCGCCGACGTCGGCGCGCTCGTCGCCGGCACCGAGTTCGGCGTCTTCCGCGACACGATGAAGGGCGGCGGCACGGTCCGCGCCATCCGGCTGCCGGGCGGCGGCATGAGCCGCGCCCAGCTCGACGGCCTGAACGACGTCGTCAAGATCTACGGCGCCAAGGGCGTGGCCTGGGTGCGCCTCCGCGAGGACGGCTGGCAGGGCCCGATCGCCAAGTTCGTCCCGGCCGACGTCCAGCAGCAGGTGAACGCGAAGCTCGAAGCGCAGAACGACGACCTGCTGTTCTTCGTCGCCGACACGTGGCACACGGCCCTCAACGCCATCGGCCAGCTCCGCCTGCACATCGGGCGCACGCTCAACCTGATCCCGGCCGACAAGCTGGCGTTCACGTGGGTGAGCGAGTTCCCGATGTTCGAGTACGACGCGGCCGAGAAGCGGTGGGTGTCGATGCACCACCCGTTCACCTCGCCGGTGCCCGAGGACGTGTCCAAGCTGACGAGCGAGCCCGGGGCGGCGCGTGCCCGCGCCTACGATCTCGTGCTCAACGGCGTCGAGCTGGGCGGCGGCAGCATCCGTATCCACAGCTCCGAGGTCCAGCAGAAGGTGTTCGACCTGCTGGGCCTCACGCCCGAGGAGAGCCGCGAGAAGTTCGGGTTTCTCCTCGACGCGCTGGCCTACGGCACGCCGCCCCACGGCGGCATCGCGCTGGGGATGGACCGCCTCGTCATGCTGCTGCTCGGCACCGAGAGCATCCGCGACGTCATCGCCTTCCCCAAGACGCAGAAGGCCACCTGTCTGATGACCAGCGCGCCCTCCAACGTGGACCCCCGCCAGCTCGACGAGGTCCACATCCGCGTCCGCCAGGGGTGAACGCCACGTTCGACCTGATCGTCATCGGGGGCGGCGTCAACGGCGTCGGCATCGCGCGCGACGCCGCCCAGCGCGGGCTGAAGGTCGCCCTGTTCGAGCAGAAGGACCTGGGCGCCGGCACCACCGGCGCGTCCAGCGGCATGATCCACGGCGGCATCCGGTACCTCGAGAAGGACCGCGACGTCACCCGGCTCTCCTGCCAGGACTCGGGCTACATCCAGCAGATCGCGCCGCACCTGCTCTTCCGCATTCCGTTCCTCTTCCCGGTGCTCAAGTGGACGCCCGGCGCGCGGCGGCTCCACGAGCTCGCCTACGTCTACTTCCAGGCATACGACGAGTTCCAGCCGCTGAAGCGGGGCAAGCGGGCGGCGAAGCTGGACCGCGACGAGGTGTTCCGGCTCGAGCCAGGCCTGCACCCGGACACCGTCGGCGCGGTCACGACCGACGAGTGGGCCATCAACGCCTTCCGGCTGTGCACGCTGAACGCGCTCGACGCGGCGAGGCACGGGGCGCAGATCCACCTGCGCCACCGGGTCGAGCAGTTCCTTCGCGACGAGAAGCAGCGTGTCGTGGGGGTGCGCGTGCGCGACCTGCGCGACGGGCACGCCCGTGAGGTGCACGCCCGGCTCGTCTTCAACGCGACCGGTCCGTGGGCCGGGCGGGTGGCGAAGCTGGCCGGCGCCGAGGTCAAGCTGCGGCCGGGCAAGGGCATCCACCTCGTGCTCGACCGGCGCATCGTCAACTACGCGATTATCGCCACCGCGGTCGACGGGCGGCAGGTCTTCGTCGAGCCCTACGGGCAGGAGACGTGGATCGGCACGACCGACGACGACTACTACGGCGATCCGGGCGAGGTGCAGGCGAACCACGACGAGGTCAGCTACCTCGTCGAGGCCGCCGAGACCGTGTTCCCGGCGATCCGGCGGCACCGCGTCGTCCGCGCGTTCGCCGGCGTCCGGCCCACGCTGCACCGCTACGGCCCCTACGAAGACGACCTCAGCCGGGCCCACCGGATCTACGATCACGCCGCCGAGGGCGCGCCGGGCCTGATGAGCATGGGCGGCGGTAAGCTGGCGGCCTACCGGCAGATGTCCGAAGAGGCGACCGACCTCATCGCCGCGCGGCTGGGCGTCGCCGCGAAGTGCCGCACGCACAGCACGCCGCTGCCCGGCGGCGAGGCCCAGCTCGATCCGAAGCAGGTCGCCGAGCAGGCGGGCATCGACCACTATGCGGCGGCGCGGCTGGTGCATCGCCAGGGCGCGCGCGCGCTCGAGGTGGTCGAGCGCATCCGGCGCAGCCCGCGCGAGCGGCGCCTGTTGTGCACCTGCGAGCCGGTGACCGAGGCCGAGGCGCGGTACGCCATCGAGAACGAGTGGGTGCACACGCTCGAGGACCTGCGCCGCCGCACGTCCTGCGGGAACGGTCCATGCCAGGGGGCGCGCTGCGCCCGGCAGGCGGCCTGGCTGCTCGCCGCGTACCAGGGCGGGGGCGAGAAGCTCGCCGAGGAGCACCTCGCGCGCTTCGTCACCGCCCGCTGGCGCGAGATGTCGCCCACCCTGTCCCACGGCGGCCTGCCGCAGCTCGAGCTCGTGCGCTGGGCCCTGCGCCGGAGCGAGTCGTGACGGTCGCCGTGATCGGCGCCGGCCTCGCCGGCACGGTGGCGGCGGCGCGGCTCGCCACCCGGGGCGTGCCGGTGGTGGTCTTCGACGACCGCCCCGGGGCGACGAGCCTGCACGGCGGCGGCTGGTACCTCGGCGTGCAGCGTTTGTCGACGCTCTTCGAAGGGGCCGCCGCCGCGTTCGGCGATGCGATCGAGTTCGTCTGCGGCGGGCTGCCCGAGCTCGAGCTCGTCGACGGCCCGTTCGCGCTGACGGACGAGGAGGGGACGCCCCGCCTCGTGGACCTCGCGCCCGCCATCCACGCCGCCGCCGCGTCGCTGCCGCTCGGGTTCGCCGTGGCCGACCTCGCGCCGCTCGGCCACCCGTTCGCGTCGATGCAGCGGGGGAGCGAGGCGCTCGCGGTCGACTTCCCGACCTGGCCGGGCGCCTTCGGCCGGTCGTTCGCCGCGGTCGCCGCCCGCCTCGACGCCGAGCCCGACGAGGTGGGTCGCCTCGTGGCGGCGCTGCGCCGGGCGGTCGAGGCGGCGAAGCCCGCGGGCCTCCTGCTGCCGCCGGTGCTGGGCCTCCGCGGGACGCCTGCGCTGCGCCGGACCGTCGAGCAGGCGCTCGGCATCCCCGTCGCCGAGGCCCTCGGCACGCTGCCGTCGACGCCCGGCCTGCGCCTCGCCGGCGCCCTCGGTCGCTGGCTCGAGCGGCTGAACGTGCCGGTGCGCCGCGCCCGGGTGCGCCGCGTCGACGCCGGCGCCGGCCGCGTGGAGACCGCCGACGGCGTCACCACGGTGGACGGCGTCGTTCTCGCCACCGGCGGCGTGATCGCCGGCGGCCTGGTCGGCAGCGAGACGCTCTCCGAGCCGCTCGCGGCGCTCGAGCTCGCGCCCGCGCTGCCGGTCGATCTGCTCGACGCGGTACACCCGCAGCGCCCTTACGGCGGCCGCCTGTTCCGCGCGGGGGTCGCCGTCGACGGCCGCTGCCGCCCCATCGGCGGCGACGGCGAGCCGCTGCACGGGCGCCTGTACGCCGTCGGCGACGTGATGGGCGGCCCCGAGCGCATCGCCGAAGGATGTTCGAGCGGCGTCGCGCTCCTGTCGGGCTTCCTCGCCGCCGAACACCTCGCCGGAGGGCCCGCCTGATGTTCTCCGGACCCTGGAACTGGAAGCGCTTCCGCAGCTTCGTGTACCTGGCGCTCGCGTTCCTCCGCCGGCGCGTCCGCCGCCTCGTGCGCGGCAGGGGCGACGACGGCGGCATCACCCGCTTCCTCGAGAACTACGCCGCCGAGGGCCTCGCGCCGCTCACGCTCGAGCACGAGGCGCTCGTGGAAGCGACGAGCCGCTGCATCCACTGTGGCCTGTGCGAGGCGGTGTGCCCGCTCCCGCTCGATCGCTGGCCGGCCTACAGCCGCGCGTTGGCGATGGCGGACGCGGCGGCGTCGGATCTGCCGGCGTCTTGCCCGCCCGAGTGCCACGCGTGCGCGAACGTGTGCCCCACCGGCGTGCCGCTCGAGCGCATCCCCGCGTTCGTGCACCGCAATCCCACCGCGAACTGACGCCCCGCGGGCCCGACCCCGGTCTCGAGGCTCAGGAACGCCGCCGCGTCGGGCTACTCGCCCGCGTCGCCGGCGTCTGCGCCGGCGTCCTCGCCCGCGTCGGGCCGCGCCACCGGCGGCGCCCCCGATCCGCTCCCGTACCCGCTCCCCGATCCGTAGCCGCCGCCGGGCTGCGGCTTCGGCCCGGGATCGAACGTCCCGCCGTCCTTGTCCGCCGGTCGCGGCGGCGGCCGCGGGTCGTCGGCCTCCTCGAGGCACCCGCCGATCACCAACGCCAGACACAGCCACCCGCGCCTCATGGCGCCCCTCCCGCGCACGCATGCCCCGCCGGGACGAACACCGCCGGCGACCGCGGCCCGACGCTCAGCCGCAAGACGCCGGCATCATCGGCCACGGCGCGCGTCCCGGACAACACGTCGACGAGCGGCCCCGCGTCGATCGGGACGGCAACCTCGGCCGCGACCCCTCGATTGAGCACCACGATCGCCGGCGCACCGTCGCCGGCGTCGCGGCGAAAGACGTAGCGGTCCGCCTCGACCCGCAGGGTCTCCCAATCGCCGCGCCGCAGCGCCGGCAGGCAGCGCCGCAGGCGTCCGAGCCGCTCGACCGTCGACTGCAGCGCCGCCTCGCGCGGGCTCCGCTCGCTGCCGAACCGCATGGGCCGACGGTTGTCCGGATCGCCGGCGCCCGGCATCCCGAGCTCGTCGCCGTAGTAGAGGATGGGCGCCCCCGGCGCCGTGAGCACGAACGCCTGCGCGAGCGCCATGCGGTCGTAGGCCCGCGGATCGTCGGGCACCGGGGGCGGCGCGTCCCAGGGCGCGCCCGTCGGCTGGCCGGCCGCCTCGCTCAGGAAGCGCGTCACGTCGTGGTTCCCGACGAACACGCCCATCACCGCCGTGCTCCCGGCCCACGCCTCCCGGCTCGCCGCCACCACGTCGTCCAGCGTCCACATCGGCGCCGACTCCCACGCGAAGACGCCCCGCAGCGCCCACATCAGCGGGAAGTCGAATTGGCCGTCGAGCCCGTCCGGCCCGAGGTACCAGCGAATGAGCGGGTGACCTTCGGGCCCGGTGAACGTCTCGCCGAGCAGGAAGTGCCGCGCCCGCAGGCCCTCGAAGCGCCGGTGCACGCGGTGGGTGAGCAGGCGCGTCACGCTGCGCGGCATCATCGGCACGGCGTCGACGCGCAGCCCGTCGAGGTCGAACCGCTCCATCCACCAAAGCGCGTCGTCGACCTGGGCCTCGGCGATCTCGGGGCGGTCGAAGGAGAGGTCGGCGAGATACGGCGTGAACCAGCACGTCTCGATGTGGCTCCACCAGGGGCAGGCGGGCGTCCCGCAGACGCAGGGCGGGTTGAACCAGTCGGGGTGCTCGTCGGGCAGCGGGTGCTCGGCGTGGACGTGGTTCAGCACGACGTCCATCAGCACGCGGATGCCGCGGGCGTGCGCCGCCTGGACCAGGGCCTCGACGTCGGCCTCGGTGCCGAAGCGCGGCTCCACCTCGCGCCCGGCCACCGGCCAGTAGCCGTGGTAGCCCTCGTAGCGCGGCGCGCCGCCCTCGACGCCCGGGAAGACGCCGTCCGGGTTGCGGTTCAGCGGCGAGATCCAAAGCACGTTCACGCCGAGGCGCTCGAAGTAGCCGCTCTCGAGCACGCGCAACAGGCCGCGCAGATGGCCGCCAGCGCGCAGGCCCGGCGGGCGCAGGCGCTCGGCCGGCGTGAACGGGGCGTCCCCGGCGAAGCGGTCGAGGACGACCTGGTAGACGAGGGCGTCCTCCCAGGTGAAGCGCTCGCCGCCGGGCTCGACCCAGAACGGCGCGGTGAAGGGCTCGGCGGCGCGGCCACGCGCGTCGCTCCCGGTGACCCGCAGGTGGTGCTTGCCCACGGCGAGGCCCGCGATCGCGAGCCGGACGCCGTCCGCGTCGGCCTCGAACGGCACGGCCCGGCCGTCCACCGTCACCCGGACGCTCGGCGGGGACAGGCCCTCGTCCACGCGCTCGAGCACGAGCCACGCGGCGAGCGAGCGCGGCCCGACGTCGAGCGTGGCGGCGCGAAAAGAGGGCGCCCGGCAGTCCTCCGCGTAGAACACGGACCACGTCTCGCCGTCACGCACGGCCGTCAGCGGGTTGCCCTCGTCGAGCAGGCGCCGCCCGTCCACCTCGATGCGGTACAGCGTGCGGCCCGGCGGCAGCGCCAGCGCGCCGCGCCACACGCCGTCGTCGTCGCGGTGCAGGGGATGGCGGCCGAAGTCGCCGACGAGCCCGACCGCGGCGGGCTCGCCGCGCGGCTCGAGCGCCACGTGCAGCCGGCAGTCGCGCAGGGCCGGCGCGTAGCCCGCCGGGTCCTGGGCGCATCCGGCGATCAGCAGCGCGGCGAGCCAGCGCCTCATTCGCCGCCGGCGGACACCAGGATGCGCGCCCCGCGCGCGGGGACGGTCACGTCGAGCGCCCCGTCGGCGCCGATCGTGAAACTGGCGCCGTCGTTGAGCACGTCGACGACCCGCGCGCCCGCCGTGAAGCCGGTGCGCATCACGTCGTCGCCGCGCGTCCGCGTCGTCCGTGTGTCGTGCGTGTTGATGAGGACGAGCGCGCGCTCCCGGCCGTACACGCGCTCGAAGGCGAGCAGGCCCGCGTCCGGCTCCTCGCCGGTGTGGTCCGTCGCCCAGCGGATCTCGACGTCGCCCCTTCGCAAGGCCGCGTACTTCTTGCGGATTTCGACCAGTTTCTGCACGTGGCGGAACGTCTCGCCGTCGGTCCGGAAGCCGGACTGCCACATGTCCTCGCGGTTGGACGGATCCGGGCCGCCGCGGAAGTCCTGCTCGGTGCCGTAGTACAGGCAGGGGATGCCGTCGAACGTGAACAGGTAGACGAGCGCGTTGCGCAGCTTGCGCACGTCGGGGAACGTCGACAGCCAGCGCGGCACGTCGTGGTTGTCCATGAAGTGCACGAGCGTCTGCTGCGGCGTCAGGCGCTCGCCGTCGGCGCCGACCAGGCCGTCCGTCTTCGGCCGGTCGCCGTAACGGGGCCGCGACGGGTCGTCCTCGGCCATCCACCCCTGGTCGTCGGCCTTCGCGCGGCCCTCGAACAGCTCGCGGACCTTGCTCGTGGGCGCGCCGCGGCCGAACACGTCGTCGAACACCTGGTACTTCGCGGAGAAGTAGAAGACCGAGTCGACGCCCTCGCCGTGCGTGTAGCTGCCGAGCAGCCAGTCGTTGCCGTCGAACGCCTCGCCGAACATGAAGAAGTTCTTCTTCCCGAGCGAAGCCGCGTACTTGCGCATCGCCGGGGCGAACACCTCGAAGAACCCGGGCTCGACGTGCTTCAGGGTGTCGATGCGGAAGCCGTCGAAGTCGGCGGCCTCGATCCAGTACTGGAAGGCCCGGATCAACGCCGCCCGCACGTCGTCGCGCGTCGTGTCGAGGTCCTTGAGGCCGCCGGGGAAGTCTCCGAGCATCTCCTGCCGGCGGAGCTGCTCCCAACCGAGCCCCTGCGGGTTCTCCCAGGCCGTGACGCGGCCCTTGCGGTTGTACCAGAGCGGGTTCTTGAACTCGGCGGGCGAGGGGGGCACGCGGTTGATCGCCGGCTCCTCCACCCAGACGATCGGCGCGAGGCCGTTCTCGCCGAGCGACGTGAAGCCCTGGACGCCGCGGCTGTCGAACTCGGGGTCCCACTCGCTCGCGCGCTTGAGCGGCGAGGGCTGGTCCTGGTTCTGGCTGCCGGGACCGGCGCCGCCGCCGCCGTAGAACACGATGTCGGGCTGACCGTTGCGGTTGATGTCGTAGTAGAAGAGCTGCCCCACGTGGTTGACGACCACGTCGAGGATCACCTTGATGCCGCGCGCGTGGCACTCGCGGACGAGCTCGCGCAGCTTCTCGAGCGACCCGAAGTGCAGGTTCACGTCGACGAAGCTCTGCGTCCAGTAGCCGTGGTAGCTGGCGAAGCCGGCGTCCGACTCCACGTTGCGCACCACCGGGCTGATCCACAGGGCGGTGACGCCCAGCGCCTCGATGTAGTCGAGGCGGTCGATCAGGCCCTGCCAGTCGCCGCCGTGGTACGCCGCCTCCTTGCGGTAGTCGACGTTCCAGTTGTTGTTGGGATCCCCGTCCTCGAACCGGTCGACGACCACCTGGTAGATGATCTCGTCGCGCCAGTCGGCCACGTTGTCGGTGATGGCCATGTCGGGGTCGACGGTCACGCACCCCGCGAGCAACAGGGCCGAGAACCACTTCCACATGGGTCGTTGCCCTCTCGAGCGAAGGGCGATTCACTCGCCCGAAGCGAGCGCACTCGACCCGGAGGTCGAGTGCGGGTGCCAACTAATAGGCGCCTCCGCGACCGAACCACCACTCGGCGCCGACGCCGAGGAAGTGCACGGTGTCCTGGCCCGCCCGCGGGTCGTCGGCCGGGTACAGCGCCAGCGCCGCGTCGTTCATGAGCGAAACGGCATAGATCAGGCGGATCTGCGGCCGCGCGAAGGGCCCCTTCGGCGCCTCGGAGAACGTGAACGCGGGGACGAACCCGATCTGGGTCACCGTCGCCGCGTCCTGGTTCAGCGTGCGCGGGTTCAGGCCGTTGGGGCGCGAGATCTGGTACGACGCCTCGACCGCCGGGGTGAACCAGCGGTTCACGAAGTACGTGGGACGCACGGCGACGGCGCCCTCGACGCGGTCGTCGAAGTCCTCGTCCTCGCCGTCGGCGTCGGTGAAGACCCGCGCCCAGCCCGCCAGGAGGACCGCGAGGTCGCCGGTCTGCAGGTTGGTGTCGAACGCGATCCGGTACTCGCGGGCGTCGACGGTGCGCCGGTCCGCGTTCAGGCCGGTGGGCGTCTGGAACTCGCCGTAGGCGGCGAGGCCGGTCGCCATCGACAACCAGAGGTTCACGAACTGCGCCGGGTCGAGGTTCCAGGCGCCGAGCTGCGCGCCCGCGAGCAAGCCCTGGTCGTCGGGCAGGGGCTCGGTCTCGGTGAAGCTGCCGGGCAGCGCGCGGCGGCCCGAGGGGAGATGGTGGCCCTCGCCGTACAGCCGCACCTTGAAGCCGGGCGCGTCGCCACGGCCGCCGAACCGGCGCTCGCCCTTCAGGCTGAAGACCGCGCGCTGGCGGTCGAGGAACAGCACCTCCTCGGCGAACGTGTCGGGCGCCGGCACCGGCACGCGCTGCACCTGGAAGCCGTCCTCGAGGCGGTTGAGGCCCCCTTGCAGGGCGACTTCCCAGTCGTCGCCCCGCACGCCGGCGCCGCCGCCGACCGTATTCAGCTCGTCGAGCGGCCAGAAGTCGAACAGGTAGATGGTGTCGCCGCGGTACATGCGGCTCCCGGCCCAGACGAACGCGCCGCTGCCTTCGATGTCCCGGGCCTCGACGTAGGCCTGCCGTAGCGCGATCCGCGAGTCGAACTCGCCGGTCGCGTGGAAGAGCTCGTCGGCGAACGCGAAGGTGACGACGGCGTCGACGTGCGCCACCTCGTCGCGCAGGGCACGGAAGCCGAGGTCGAGCTCGACGTAGCTCCCCTCGGTCAGGCGCGGACCGAACGCGACCACCTGGCTGGGGCGGCCGCGGCCGCCGTCGAGGTCGCTCGAGGCGACGGCGCGCCCGTACGAGCCGAGCCAGAAGCGCCCCTCGTCGGGCCGCGCCGCCACCGTGTCACCGTCGCCCTGCGCGCCGGCCACCGCCGGCGCGGCCAGCACGAGCGCCAGCATCGTACCCCTCGTCACGAAAGCCCCCTCGGGCCAGAGAGGGCCACAGCATGGCAACTCGGGCCGCCGGAGTCACGCCCGACGTCGTCGACGCGCGGGGCTCGCTTCTGCGCCGCCGCTTCCCTTATCCTCGCCGCCGATGTCGTCTGGCACCCACCTCGCCCTGATCATCGCCCTCGTCGCCACCGGTTGCGGTGGGGGATCCGGCAGCGCTCGCGACCACGCCGACGCGCACGTCCCCGACGCCGGGCCGGCCGACGACGGCGCGGTCGGGGCCGACGACGGCGCGGTCGGGGCCGACGCCCACGCTGACGCCGCCGCGCCCGGCGACATGGGCGCCGACGACGACGGCGGCGCGCCGGAGGGTCTCTGCGAAGGCAGCTACGGCGCCCCGGAGACGACGGGGCACCTCGCCGAGCGCGCGCTGGTCGAGGTCTCGGGCATCGCGCCCTCGCGCACGTCCCCCGGCGTGCTCTGGATGAACAACGACAACCAGGCGCGCGTCTTCGCCGCGCGGACGGACGGCAGCGCCCTCGGCGTCGTCACCTTCGACGACGTCCAGACCGAGGACACCGAGGACGTCGACCTCGCCGCCTGCCCGAACGGCCAGGGGGATTGCCTCTGGCTCGCCGACACCGGCACCAACAACGGCGACCGGAAGACCGTCTCGGTCTACGTCGTCCCGGAGCCGGCGGTCGACGGTCCGTTCGGCGTGCGCGCGTCCGGGCCGGTCCGCAAGCTGCCGTTCCGGTACCCCGGCGAGGAGGTCGTCGACTCCGAGGCCATCGCCGTCGCCCCCGACGGGAAGTCGTTCTGGGTCTTCGAGAAGGTCGACGGACCGCGGGCGCGCGTCTGGCGTCACCCCGGGCCGATGGTCCACGACCGCCGCGTGGAGCTCGAGCTGGTCGCGACGCTCGATTCGCCCGGCTTCTCGGTGCCGAAGGGCCGCATGATCACGGGGGCCGACCTGCACGACTCCGGCGAGCGCCTGCTCGTGCGCGTCTACACCGGCACGTACGAGTTCCGGCTCGGTCCGGGGCAGTCGCTGGCCGATCTCGGCGACCTCGAGCCGCGCACCGTGGCGGTCGGCCCCTTGACGGAGCCCCAGGGCGAGGCCGTCTCCTACGACGCCGAGGGCACCGGTGTGTGGACGGTCTCCGAGGATCCGATGGGCGAGGGCGGCCAGCCCCTGCACCACTACGGGTGCCTTTGATGGGGAGCGCCTGCGGAGCGGCCCCGCGGCGATTGTTGTTGAGAACTTGCGCCGCTGGCAGACTGGGCGCGAATTGCGCCTTCAGCCCGAGTGAAGGTTTACGGTGAGCGTGCGGCGTTCGCGGGTCATCAGCGTCGACCGGCCGAAGTCCGGCGGCGGGGGAGGATAGGAGAGCATGGGTCGCACCCGGGAGACCGACTTGAGCGCGGAGTACACCCGCGACTCGACGGGCGACTCGAAGCCGGCGGCGGCGACGCGCCATCTCGGCCGCATCACGGCGGCGGCGACGGCGACGTATCCGGGCCTCACCATCGAGTCGGCGGTGCGCTGCCGCCGGCGCCCCGCCAACCGGACGTGCACCGGCTTCCTGCTGGTGCGCCGTCAGGAGCTGCCCGCCGA
Organism: Myxococcota bacterium; assembly: GCA_963169045.1. Classification (GTDB taxonomy): domain Bacteria; phylum Myxococcota_A; class Bradymonadia; order UBA7976; family UBA1532; genus CAUJDF01. Next base: position 58,854 of record CAUJDF010000041.1, on the reverse strand, counting down.
GATCCAGTGGGGCTGCCCCACCTGCCAGGACCGCGGCATCATCCGCAACTGGCGCGGGACGCCCTGGGACGTGACGCGGCCGGGCCGCCCCGACGAGGACGAGATCGAGGTGGTGATCACCGAGGAGGCCTACCGCCTGCTCGAAGGCAACCCGCTGCTCGATCCGTCGTCGGAGCGCATCGTGAGCGGCGGGCGTCGCCACCGCCGCGGCATCGTCCTGTCCGGCGAGCCCGAGGACCTCGATCTGCTGCTCGAGGACGTCATGGCGCTCGCCAACGACGAGGCCCATCGCGGCCGTCAGCTGCTGCTGGACCGCGCCGCCGATCGCATCGAGGCCGCCCTGCGCCGCTGGCGCCGGTAGACCCGGCTCACGCCTCCCAGGCCACGGGCAGCACCAGCCCCAGGCTCTCGAGCGACGCCCGCTCTTCCGACGGCAGGGCCGGCGCCGCGCCGGCCGCCAGCGCGTCCGCCGCCGCGGCGCTCACCTCCGCCAGCACCACCTCGCCGTCGTGGGCCCGCCCGACGACCAGGTTCACGGGCCGGCGGCGCAGGCGCGGCGTCCGCCCGGCGTTGAGCGCCTCGAGGAGCGCCAGCACGTCGACGTCGGCCCGCAGCAGCTCGAGCCCCGCCGCCCACCGCCGCCGACCGTCGCGCGCCCCGGCGGCGCCCAGCCCCGCCGCCGGATCCGGCGCCGGCGGCTGCGCCAGCACGGCCTCGAGCGCCGCCACCTGCGCCGCCGGCCCCGGCGCGCGCACCGCCAGGAACGCGGCGAATCGCCGGCCGAGCGGCTGCCGCAAGTACCCGTCCTGCTTCACGAATTCGTTGATGAGCTCGCCGTCGCCCAGCAGCTTCAGCGCCGCCGGGCACACCGACTCGATGCCCTCGCGCATCTGACGAACCGAACGCCACGCGCCGTAGCCCACCGCGAACACGTCATCCGGCTCGGGCAGGATCCAGTCCTCGAACAGCGCGCGGTAGCCGGCCTCGACGGCGGCGAAGGTCTCGGGCCCCGGCTCGGTGGCGAGGCGCTCGATCAGGCGTCCGAGCTCCACGGTGGCCTCGCCCTCGGTCTCGGCGCGGACCTGGACGAGGCGCCAGCCGAGGTCCTGCGCGATCCAGCGGTCGCGCGTGCCCGTCAGGGGCGTCGGCGGGGCGCCGCCGCACAGCGCGTCCGTGAGCGCGACGACCCGCGCCTCCATCGCGTCGAGGCTGCGATGCCACAGCCCCCACGGCGCATGGAAGCGCTCGCAGAACTCGGCGAGCTCGGGCGTGCTCAGGCGCGGCGCGTGCGCGGCGGCGTAGGCCGTGCCGTCGCTGGCGAGGTCGAGCGTCGCCCAGCGGTGGGGGACGGGCCGCCCAAGCTCCCGGGAACGTCGCACTGCCAGGAGCTCGCGCTCCACGAAGGCCCGGCCCTCGGCGCGCCGGCGGTCCTCGTCGGTGGCGGCGACCGGCCCCCGGCGCGCCGCGTCCTCGCAGGCCGCGCAGAAGGCGCCGAAGAGCGGGCCCTGGCCGGCGTGTTCGTCGCAGCGGCGCAGGCCGATCTCGTCGAAGAAGTACCAGAGCGCGACCGGCAGCACCTCGGCGAGGCGCGCCGACAGCGCGTGGAAGAGCGTCGTCGCCCCGGCGTGCCACGCGAAGCCGACGAGGCGATGGCAGAGCTCGTGCGCCGTCCACTTGGCGCGGTGGCCCGGGTGAAAGCTGCCGACCGCGTTGTCGTGGCGGAAGTGCTCGTACTTGCCCTCGGGCAGCTGCCCCCGCTGCCAGGCCGCGGGGGGCGCCTCCTGGCCCGACGCCGTCCACGACAGCGGCAGCGGCAGGTGCACGCGGTGCTCGAAGTGGCTGAGCAGCAGGCTCGAGGCCGCCGCCAGCCGCCCGACGAGCGCCGCCGCGGGCGACCGCCGGAGCTCGTCGTCCGGGGCGCCGGGGATGCCGAAGGTCTCCATCGCGCGCAGGGTGTCGATCGCGCGGGCGCCGGTCAACGCCTCAATCAGCGAAGAAGATCGGCTCGCGGGCGGACATGAAGCGCTCGATCGCGGTGGCGGCGTCGGCCGGCAGGTCCTCGAAGCACAGTCCCATGCCCGGCCACGCGTCCGACGTGGCCTCCACGAGCTCACGCACCCAACGTACCCGCGCGCGCGCCTCGACGTGCGTCCCGTCGGGCAGGTCGAACCCCACGTCCAGGGCCGATCCGACCGGCAGCGTGTCGAAGGTGGCCACGAAGAGGCCGCCGTCGGACAGATCCCGCGCGAAGCCGCTGAAGAAGTTGTCCTGCGTCTCGAAGCCGACCTGGCAGTCGAGGCGCGCGCGGCGACCGACGCGGCGCTCGTCGTGGGGCGGGTCGACGTCACCGGCGGGGGTCGGCTCGGGCTCGACCTCGGGCCACCGCTCGAGCAGGTCCAGGCGGCGCTCCGCGTCGGCGAGCGCGCCGCGGGCGGCCTCGAGGTGGGCCCGCAAGAGCCCGCAGGCCTCCTCGCGGCGACGCGCGGCGGTTTCGCGGGCGTCCAGCGCGGCGCGGCGCATGTTCAGGGCGCGCTTGCGCTCGGCGATGCTCGGCGGCGGCGCGGGGCGTGGCATCGTCTCCGCCAGCGGCGCGGCGCCCGGCACGCCCGACGCCACCAGCGCCCGCAGGCGCTTCTCGAGCGCCCGCACGCGCCCCTCGACGCCGGCCTGGTCCGCCAGCGCGTTCACCTCCTGATGGGCGATCGCGGCCTCGCGCGCCGCGAGCTCCCGCTCCTTGTGCGCCAGCAGCGCTTCATCGCGGGCGAGGGGACCGGTGTCGATCGCCGGCGCCGGCGTCGGACCGGGGGTCGGCTGGACGGGCGGCGGCGTGGGCCGCGCCCACTGCGGATCGGCGCTGAGGACGTGGAACGTGCGGGTGCGCGACATGCCCCGTCACATCGGCGGAACGACGATGGGACGTGAGGCGATGCGCGACGGCCGACTACTCGGCGTAGGGCGAGCCGGAGTGGAACTTCACGTACTCGAAGTCGAGCGGCTGGCCGTCGATGCCGCGGGGCGGCGGCGCGATCCACCCGGCGAACTCACCGGGCTTCACCACCGCCTCGGTCATGAGGTTCGCGAGCACGTCGCGGTCCCGGTCGTTCACGATCCAGTCGTCCTTGCGCTTCTCCCACTCGTCGGGGGTCACGAAGCGCCCCTGCGGGTCGAAGTGCAGGCCGGCGTACACGCCCTGCGCGCGGTGGAACCGCTTGTGCGGCAGCGTCAGGCGGAAGTCGGTGCCTTCGGCCTCGAGCGCCCGGTTCCAGGACTTGACGACCTTGTCGCAGTCCTTCACGTAGGCCTCCCGCAGCACCTCGTTCATCGCGCGGCGCAGCGGCAACTCCTCGACGGTCATGGTGCCGTCCGGCGCGAACTTTTCGAGCTTGAACGTCTCGTTCAACCCGCTGTGCTCCGCCTGCTCCATCTCGCGGTCGCGACCCTTCAGGCCGGCGCCGAAGAAGGTGGCCGCGTTGGACGAGTCCTCGCCGCCGAAGAGGTCGAGCGACACCGAGTACCAGAAGTTCACCGCGCGCTGGACCATCTCGAACGGGATCCCGCCCTGGTTCAGCACGTCGCCGCCCTTCGCGAGGCGGGCCGTCCGCTGGAGGATGCGCTCGACGCCCGTCTTGCCGACGAACATGTGGTGCGCCTCCTCGGTCAGCATGAACTCGGTCGTGCGCGCGAGCGGGTCGAAGCCGCTCTCCGAGAGCGCGCGCAGCTGGTACTTGCCGTCGCGGTCGGTGAACGTGGTGAAGCAGAAGAAGGACAGCCAGTCGGTGCACGGCTCGTTGAACGCGCCGAGGATGCGCGGGCTGTCGGGATCGCCGGAGCGGCGCTCGAGCAGCGCCTCGGCCTCTTCGCGACCGTCGCGGCCGAAGTACTTGTGCAGCAGGTACACCATCGCCCAGAGGTGGCGGCCCTCCTCCACGTTGACCTGGAAGAGGTTGCGCATGTCGTAGAGCGACGGCGCGGTGTGGCCGAGGCGGCGCTGCTGCTCGACGCTGGCGGGCTCGGTGTCGCCCTGGGTGACGATGATGCGCCGCAGCATGTTGCGGTACTCGCCGGGCACCTGGTCCCAGGCCTTCGTCCCCAGATGGTCGCCGAAGTGGATCAGCCGGTTCTCGTCCCCCGGCGTCAGGAAGATGCCCCACCGATAGTCGGGCATCTTCACGTGGCCGAAGTGGGCCCACCCGTCGCGATCGACGCTCACGGCGGTGCGAAGATAGATCTGGTCCTGCTGGAAGCCGTCCGGTCCCATCTCCTGCCACCACTGCAGGAAGTTGGGCTGCCACTCCTCCAGCGCGCGCTGCAGCTTGCGGTCGCTCGCGAGATCCACGTTGTTCGGGATCTTCTCCGAATAGTCGATGTTGGCCATCAGGTCCTCTCCCAATCGAAGCGCGCCTGTGTCGGCTTGCCGAAGGACTTGAGCGCACCGTGCTCGCCGACCGCGTTCGGGCGCTGGAAGATCCAGTTCTGCCAGGCGCTGAGCCGGCCGAAGATCTTGGTCTCGAGGGTCTCGGGGCCGGCGAAGCGCAGGTTGGCCTCCATGCCGGTGAGCCCGTCGGGGGACATGCTGGCGCGCTCCTCGAGGGCGACGCGCACCTCGTCGTCCCAGTCGATGTCGTCGGGGGCGAACGTCACGAGGCCGAGCTCGTCGGCCTGCTTCGTCTCGAGGCGCTCGCCGGCGCGCTCGAGCACGTGGCCGACGCGGGCGGGATCGGCGAGGAAGCGCGTCTGAAGGCGCGTCAGGCCGTTGCCCATCGGGTAGGCGCCGCCGTTCATCGACGAGGGCACGACGTACACGCCGTCGGCGTCGAGCATGTACACACGGTCGGCGGCGAGCGCCAGCTCGAGCAGCGTCCCCGCGAAGGCGGAGCCCGCCTCGACGAACGCGAAGATCGACTTCGCGCTGTAGTCGAGCCGCTTGAGGGTGCGCTTGACGAAGTGCCGGACTTCATTGACGAACCAGTCGTCGCGGAACCGCTCGAGCTCGGCGTCGATCTTCAGCACGGCGTCGGCGTCGCCCACCGCCTTCAGCACGATCGTGCCGATGCCCAGCTGGTTGAAGCGCAGGTGGAGCAGGGCGTCGTCGAGCTCGCGGAAGGCGGCCAGCGGCCACCACGACGCGCCGGCCTCGCGGATGCCCGCGAGCGTCGACGGGCCGGCGGTGATCGGCGCGCGCACGGTGATCGTCGCCAGGCGATGCGCCGGATCGAGGTCGAGGTCGACGTGCGGGGAGTGGCGAGAGCCGTCGCCGAGGACCTCGACCTCGAGCGGCGTCAGCGCGATGCCCGGTCCCTGCTTGTCGGGGCCCGCGTCGGCGAGCGCGCGCGCCCGCTTCGTCACCTCGGCGTCGAAGACCGAGAGCTTGTGGGTGGCGTCGACGAGGCGCCAGTCGACGGCGCGCTTGCCGCGGATGCCCTCGGCCAGCGTCGAGAAGACGTCGGCGTGGTCGCGGCGCACCTTGCGCTTGTCGACGACGCGCGTCAGGCCGCCGGTGCCGGGCAGCACGCCGAGCAGCGGCACCTCGGGCAGGCTCACCGCCGAGGATCGGTCGTCGACGAGCAGGATCTCGTCGCACGCCAGCGCCAGCTCGTAGCCGCCGCCCGATGCCACGCCGTTCGCCGCGCACAGGTACTTCTGCCCGGAGTTCGCCGACGCGTCTTCGATCGACAGACGCGTCTCGTTCGTGAACTTACAGAAGTTCACCTTGAACGCATGCGTGCTCGTCGAGAGCATCGGGATGTTGGCGCCGGCGCAGAAGATGCGATCCTTGCCGCTGGTGACGACGATCGCCTTGACCTCTGGGTGCTCGAACCGCAGGCGCTGGATGGCATCGCACAGCTCGATGTCGACGAACAGGTCGTAGCTGTTGAGCTTCAGCTCGTAGCCGCGATCCTTGCCGGCGTCCTGCTTGACGTCCATCACGAGGCGGGCGATGTCGCCGTCGATCGACAGCTTCCAGTGAACGTAGGCGTCGGGGTGCGTCTCGAACGTGGCCACGGTGGTCATGGGCCGGCTCCGCGGAGTTGATCGCCTGCCATCTTAGGCGGGGTGGCGCATCCGCACAACGGCTGATTGCAATTTATTGCACCGATGTGGTGCAATATGTTGCATGAACCGTTTGACGCGTCAGGTCGGGGAGCGGCTGCGCGCGCGGCGCCAGGCGTTGGGCCTGAGCTTGCGAGCGCTGGCAGCGAAGTCCGGCCTCAGCGAGCGCTACGTGATCCTGGCGGAGAAGGGCGAGGCCAACCTCTCGCTCGAAAAGCTGCAGGCGCTCGGCACGGCGCTCGACCTCTCGCTGCCGGCGCTCGTGTCCGAGGGCGCGCGCGGCGAGGTCGACGCGCTCTTGTCCTCGCGCTCCGCGGCGGAGCTGGCGGAGGTCGCGTCCTGGCTGCGCGCCCGGTATGGCGCCGGCGGCCGCGGTCGCATCGTCGCGCTGCTGGGCGTGCGCGGGGCGGGGAAGTCCACCGTCGGCCGCCGCCTCGCCACTCGTCTGCACCGCGACTTCGTCGAGCTCGATCGCCGCGTCGAGCAGGCCGCGGATCTCGGCCTCTCGGAGCTCTTCGCGTTGCACGGCGAGGACTACTACCGCCGCCTCGAGGCCGAGGCGCTCGAGCGCCTGCTACAGGCGCCCGACGCCTGCGTCGTCGCCACCGGCGGCTCGATCGTCACGCACGTCGACAACTACGCGCGCCTGCGCTCGGGCGCCCTCACCGTCTGGCTGCGCGCCGCCCCCGAGGACCACTGGGACCGCGTCATCCGGCAGGGCGACCGGCGGCCGATGCGCGACCACCCGCACGCGATGGCCGAGCTGCGCGCGCTGCTCGAGGCGCGCGAGCCGCTCTACCGCCAGGCCGACCTCGTCGTCGAGACCAGCGGCGTGCCCGTCGAGGCCGTCGTCGAGCAGGTCGCCGCCGTGCTTGCGTCAGGGGACGCCCTCTCCTAGTCTGCCGCGCCATGGCGAAACGGGGGCCGAAGCAGCCGGTGCCGCATCCCTTCCTGAAGTGGGCGGGGGGCAAGCGAGGGCTGCTCGATCGAATCCTGCCGCGCCTCCCCGAGCGCATCGAGACGTACGTCGAGCCGTTCGTGGGGGGCGGTGCGGTCTTCTTCGAGCTCGCGCGGTTGCGCCGCTTCAAGCGGGCGATCCTCGGCGACCGCAACCCGGAGCTCGTCGAGGCGTGGCGCGCGGTCAAGCACCACCCGGAGGCGTTGATCGATGAGATCGAGGGGTGGGCGTACGACGAGCGCGTCTACTACGCGGTGCGCGACCTCGATCCGGCGACGCTCCCGCCCGTCCGCCGCGCGGCGCGCACGCTCTGGCTGAACCGGACGGGCTTCAATGGCCTGTACCGCATGAACCAGTCGGGCAAGTTCAACGTGCCGTTCGGCCGCCACGCGAACCCGACCCTCGTGAACGCCGAGAACATCCTCGCCTGCTCGCGGTCGCTGCGCGACGTCGACATCCTCGAGGGTGACTTCGAGGCGATCCTCGCCGACCCGCGCGTAGACGACCGCGCCGTCGTGTACCTCGATCCGCCCTACTGGCCGGTGAGCCGCACCGCGAACTTCACCGCCTACGACCCGTTCCCGTTCGGCGCCGCCGAGCAGGGGCGTCTGCGCGACGCGTTCATCGACCTCCGGGCGCGCGGCGCCTATGGGGTGCTGTCCAACTCTTACGTCGACGCCACCTGCGATCTGTACGCGGCATTCCCACACGACGTGGTCTACGCGCGCCGCAGCATCAACCGCAACGGCGAGGGCCGCGGCGAGGTGGCCGAGCTGCTCGTCCGCACCCACGAGCGTCCGCCGGCGCGCGACACCGTGGCCCTCGCGTCGCAGGTGTGACCCCCAGGTCCCGGAGGCTGCCGCCGGCGACCGCGACAGATGTAGCTCGCCCTCCAGGCATGGGGATTGTTACCCTCGTGCGGTGCGCACCCGCAGGGAGGGAACCATGCGTGCAGCCCGCGTCGCGCTCATCGCGCTCGCGCTCGCCCTGGCCGGCCCCGCCGCCGCCTTCACCACCCCGTTCGGCGAGCGGGTGAACGCGGCCATCGACCGCGGCCTCGACTTCTTCCGTGCGCAGCAGCAGGGGGACGGCGGCTTCGGTCCCACGCCGCCGGCGACGGCCCTCGTCGTCCTCTGCTTTCTCGAGAAGCGCACGAGCGCCGACTGGAACGCGCCCGTCGTCGGTTACGCGGGGATGAGCGCGCAGGACCAGGAGCGCATCCGCAACGCGGTGCGCTGGATCATCGCCAACGACCCGGGCATGCAGGGCGGCCGGCCGCAGTCCTACATCACCGGCTCCGGTCTGATGGCCCTGTCGCTGTATGCCTCGAGCGGCGGCCCCGACGACGTCGGCGCGGGCGTGGGGGTGCAGCAGGCGATCGCCAATGGTGTCGCGGGGTTGCGCCGCACGCAGGGCAACTTCGGCGCCAACACCGGCGGCTGGAACTACGAGCAGCCCGAGAGCGACGGCGATCTGTCGACCACCCAGTTCTCGATGGCCGGTCTGTCCGCCGCCGAGCAGGTGGTGCCCGGCGCCGGCGACTCGCTCGGCGCAGCGGTGCCGTTCGTGCGCAACACGCGCAACCCCGACGGCGGCCACATCTATCGCGGGGGCGGGCAGGGGCAGTACCCCAGCAGCAGTTCGATGACGGCGTCGGGCCTGTGGACGTTCCGCCTGGCCGACATGCCCGTCGACGCGCCGGACGTTCAACAGACGCTGACGTGGCTGCGCGACAACTACCGCTACGACGACCACATCAATCAGTTCCGACAGAGCTACTACTACTACCTCTGGGCGGCGGCGAAGGGCTTCGAGGTCAGCGCGGAGGCGAACGGCGGCCTGAACAGCACCGCCATCGGCGGCCAACGCGATCCGGCGAGCGACGGTTTCCCCGAGGAGCCGCGGAACTGGTACTACGATTTCGCCTTTCAACTCCTGCAGTTGCAGCTCCCCGACGGCAGCTGGAACCACCCGGAGTCCAACTGGACGCCGGGCTCCGACACCGCCTTCGCGATCCTGGTCCTCGAGCGCAGTCTCGGCGGCGCGTGCGTCGACCTCGACGGCGACGAGGCGTGCGGCAACGACGACAATTGCCCGCAAGCGCCGAACCCCGACCAGCGCGACACCGACGGTGACGGGCTCGGCGACGCCTGCGACAACTGCCCGGAGGTGCCGAACGCCGACCAGTCCGACACCGACGGCGACGGGCGCGGCGATCTGTGCAACCGGCCCTGCTTCGACGAGTCCGGCGATCCGGTGCGGCCGCGTCGCTGCGCCACCGGGCGGCCGGGCGCGTGCCGCACGGGCCACGAGGAGTGCATCAACGGCTTCTTCCAGTGCGTGCCCGACGGCGGCGCGTCCGAGGAGGTGTGCAACGCCGCCGACGACGACTGCGACGGCCGGGTCGACGAGGGCACGCTCAACGGCTGCGGCTTCTGCCTCGGCGAGTCGGTGGAGGTCTGCGACGGCGCCGACAACGACTGCAACGGGCTCGTGGACGACGGCGACCTCTGCCCCAACGGCGTCTGCGTGAACGGGGAGTGCGTCGGGCGCTGCCAGAACAACGAGTGCGTCGAGGGCGGCACCTACTGCCACCCCGAGCTCGAGCTGTGCGTGAGCTTCTGTTACGGCGTGAGCTGCCCGGACGGCCTCCTCTGCGAGGAGATGACCGGGCAGTGCAGCAATCCCTGCGCGGACGTGGTCTGTCAGGCGGGCGAGACCTGCGTCGGCGGGCAGTGTCTCGCCGGCGACTGCACGACGACCGGATGCCCGGCGGGCCAGGCCTGTGTGGGCGGCGCGTGCGTGAACGATCCGTGTGTCGGCGTGCCGTGTGGCGCCGGGCAGTTCTGTCGCGGCGGCGAGTGCGTCTCCTCGTGCGCCACCATCTCGTGCCCGCTGTTCGAGTCGTGCCAGGACGGCGCCTGCCAGCCGGATCCATGCGGCGGCTTCGAGTGCGCGGGGAACGGCCAGTGCGTCGACGGCCACTGCCAGCCGGACCGCTGCGGCAACATCGAGTGCGCCGAGGGCCAGCGCTGCGTCGGCGGCGAGTGCGTCGGCGATCCGTGCCACGCCGTGCGCTGCCCGGGCGGGCAGGCCTGTGCGGTGCACGCGGGCACGGCGCAGTGCGTCGCCGCCTGGACGGAGCCGCCCGAGCAGCCCGTCCTCGACCCGGACCGCCTCGAGGGCGACGGCGGCGTGGGCGGTGGCGATCGCGGCGACGGCGGATCGCAGTTCGTCGACCCCGCCGGGGGCGACTCGGCGGGCTGCGCCTGCGACGCCTCGTCGGCGCCCGGCGTCTGGCCCTTCGCGGTCCTGTTCGTCGGTGGCCTGGCGCGTCGCCGCCGTCGCTGACACCGTCCCGGGAGCGGTGTATCGTCCGCTCCCATGCAGGCCCCGCTCTTCCACTTCAACGACCACCGGCCCGACATCGAGCGCGAGGTGGTGGCGCGCGTCATGGCCGCCACCGATCGGTTCGGCGGCGCGCGGCCGCCCCGCAGCCACCAGCTCGTGCTGAACGACGCCGCCTACCACGAGATCCGGCGCCTCGAAGCCAGCGGCGACGAAGAGCGGCTCGAACGCTGGCGCTCGCTCGCCCGCCAGCTCGGCCGCATGGACGCCGACACGCTCGCCGCCGAGCTACGGCGCCTCGCGGCGTACTACGTGGGCGACGTGGTCGGGCACTTCGATCCGCGCGTGTATCGCTTCGCGTCGCGCGTCCTGCCGGTCGGCCTCGGGATGCTCTTCAACGCCGCCGACGTGGCCACCGCCGGCATGCGTCACGGCCTCAAGGCGCTGCGGGAGCTCTCGGGGCGCATCCGCGTGGAGGGGGAGCTCGACACGCTCCAGCGCCTCGCGACCTTCGGCACGCTGGTCGTCGTGCCGACGCACTCGAGCAACCTCGACAGCGTCGTGCTCGGCTGGTCGCTGATGGAGGCGGGCCTGCCGCCCTGCACCTATGGCGCGGGCAAGAACCTCTTCACGAACCCCCTGATCGGCTACTTCATGCGGAACCTCGGCGCGTACCGCGTCGATCGCCGCCTGAAGCACGATCTGTACAAACAGATCCTCAAGACCTACAGCCAGGTTCTTCTCGAGCGCGGCTACCACAGCCTGTTCTTTCCCGGTGGCACGCGCAGCCGGTCCGGGGCGGTGGACCAGAAGCTGAAGCTGGGCCTGATGGGCACGGCGCTCACGGCCACGTCGGAGCGCCTCCGGCGCGGCGACGACCGCCCCATCTACATCGTGCCGGCGACGATCAACTACCCGCTGGTGCTCGAGGCGGAGACGCTCGTCGGCGAGTTCCTCAAGGAAGCCGGGCAGGCGCGGTACATCATCGAGGACGACGAGTTCAGCCGCGTCGGCCGCGTCACGCACTTCGCGATCAAGCTGATGGGGCTCGACACCAGCATGGTCATCCGCTACGGGGCCCCCCTCGACGTGTTCGGCAACCCGGTGGGACCCGACGGCGAGAGCCGCGGCCCCGACGGCACCGTGCTCCGGCGCGAGCGCTACCTCTTCCGCGACGGCCAGCCCGTCGACGACGCCGCGCGCGATGCCGAGTACACGCGACACCTCGGGCGCGAGGTCGCGAAGGCGTTCCTGCGGGAGACGGTGGTCCTGCCGACGGCGCTGCTCGGCTGGGTGCTGCTCGAGCGCGAGCGCCGCGCGGTCCCGCACCTCGATCTGTTCGCGCTGCTGCGCACGACCAGCGGCGAGCGTCAGCCGCTGGCCGAGGTGCGCGCCGACGCGGAGCGCGTGCGGACGAAGCTGATGGCGATGGAGGCCGCCGGGGAGGTTCGTGTCCCGCCGGAGCTGCGTCGGCAGTCGATCGACGCCGTCGTCGACGAGGCACTGCGCACGTTCGCGATGTACCACGCGCGTCCGGCGGCCGAGCGGGAGGGCGACGGCGTGGTCGTGCGCGATCCGCGGCTCCTCTACTTCTATGGCAACCGCCTCGCGGCGTGGGCCCGTCCGCTCCGCGAGGTGCTGGCATGACCTGGGTCGTCCTGGGCGACACGCCGCTCGGCAGGGCGCTGTCGAAGCGCCTGTCGGGGGCCGGCGGCGGGGCGCGCCTCGTCGGCGCGACGTCGAAGCGGGCCGCCGCCGACGCGCTCGCCGGCGCCGAGCGCGTGGTGGTCGCGTTCGAGGGCCGCGCGCTCGCGACGGCGCTGGCGGCCCACGCCTCGCACTTCGAGGGCCACCACCGGCTGCTGGTGCTCGCCGGCCGCGTCACCGAGGGCGCGCGACTGCCCAGCGAAGCGGTCGGTGCGCTCACCTGCGTGCGCCAGGTCGCGGTGGTCGCGGGCGCGGCCGATGCCGGCGCGCTCGCGAGCGACAGGCCGGCGGCGTTCGTCGTGGGGAGCGCGTTCCCCGCGTGGGCGAAGGAGATCCAGGCAGCGCTCGCCGGGCCTGCCCTGCGCGTCTACACCCAGCCCGACCCGCTCGGCGTGGAGATCGCCGCGGCGTTCGCCGAGATCGGCGCCGTGGCGCTCGGCGCCGCGCGGGGCCTCGGCGCGGGGCCCGTGGCCGAGGCGACCGCCCTCACACGCGCGGTGGCCGAGATGGAGCGCCTCGTCGTCGGCCTCGGCGGGCGCGTCGGCACCGCCCACGGCCTCGCCGGGCTCGGCGTCCTCGCGGCGAGCGCGCTGCGGGCCGACGGCGATCCGTATCGCGCCGGTCTGGCCCTGGCGCGCGGCGAACGGGTGGCCGACGGCCTGCTCGAGACCGCCGCCGTGCTCGCGGCCCGTGCCACGGAAGTCGGTCTCGAATCGCCAATGCTTTCGATGGTTTGTGCGATGCTCGCCGGCGAGGTGGACGCCGCTGCCGCGCTCGAGCGGCTCATGGCGCGCGCCCCGCGCGCCGAGTAGGGGGCCGGGGGCCGTTCCCCGCCGGGCTCGCCCACATCGCGTCCTCCCGAGGGCGAGAAGCACCGCGAGGCGGCGCGTCGCCGCCCGCTCTCGCCGGCGCCCGCCGCGCCCCCGCCGGTCGATCCCGCGGCGGCAGGCGTGCCCGAAGGTTCGCCCGAGATCGTCTTCGTGGACGGGGCGGGCGGCGCGGACCGGTTCGGCGACGTCGCCGCCGTCCTCGGCAAGCTCTTGGTGGCGTCCGGCGCCGCGAGCTGGCGTGCTCTGCCGCGCCGGCGGGCGCGCGCCCGAGCGCGGCGGGGTGGTGCCCGGACGGCGGCGCCGCGACCGTAGTCTTCCGGTCCACCGCCGCCGGCCCCCCGGTCAGCGCGTTCCCGTTCGACCGCCCGCGCCTCGTCATCGCGCTCCGCCAGGTGGCTCCCAGCCCCACCGGTCCCGCTTCGACCGCCTCGCCCGGACGGAGCCCGTCCGCGAGACGCGCGCGCTCGCCACACAGCTCGACGATCACCGGCACGGCACCTTCGAGCAGGGCAGGGCAGGGCAGGCGCCGGATCGGCTCGGCGAGACCGTCGACGTCACGACGGTGGGGGCGGGGGACGCACCGGCTCGAGGTGCGCCCGTCGCTCAGAAGCCGGGGAAGACCTCTTCGAACAGCATCTGGCGGGGGTCGCCGTCGCCCATGAGCGTCAGGTCGCCCTGGTGCTCGCCCACCACGTTGAACGCCTGCACCTTGGGCGTCCCGCCGAGGCGGCTGTCGAGCACGAGGATGCCCGACGGGCTGTTCATGGGCAGGATGTCGATGCCGTCCGTGATCTCGCTGGCATCGACGATGACGCCCTCCCGTTCGGGCGCGATCTGGACGCGGACCACCGGCTTGTACAGCACGACGCCGTAGCCGTTCCCCTCGCCGCCGACCTGCGCCGTCATCAGCGTCTTCAGGCCCTCCTGCGTCTCGACGCCCACGACCGCGTTCGCCGGTCCCACCTCGTCGGCCGGGAAGTTCTGAGACGCCGGATTCACGAAGAGTTTCGCCGGTTTGTCGGAGAAGGTCGCGATGATCGCGTCCTGCTTCACGAAGAGGAGGTCGGTCAGGTTGTCGAGGCGCGATCCCTGGAAGCCGGGCAGGCGGTAGGTGCCCCGGAACAGCCCCGTCGAGCTGACGGAGTAGATGTTCGAGTTGGCGCGGCTCCACACGACGAAGTCGTCGCCGAAGGTGTTCCAGATGCCGTCGACGCCGGCGAGATTGATGTTGTCGCCGCTCTTGCCCTGGAACTCGCCGCGCGCGTTGAAGCGGTAGAGCGCGCCCTTCTCACCCTCGGGCACCACGACGACGAAGTCGCCGTCGGGCACCGGCACGCGGGCGACGCCGCGGGCCTCGGAGATGCCGTTGGCGGCGAGGTCGAGGAAGACGCACTCGTAGGTGAAGTTGAAGCCGGCGCGGTGCCGGTAGGCATCGACGCGGTCGGGGTACTGGACGAGCAGGTAGTTGCCCTGCTGCGCGTCGGGACAGCGCTCCTCGGTGGGCAGCTCGCCACCGCCGCCGCCGCCCATGCCGCCGGCGCCGCCCATGCCGCCGGCGCCGCCCATGCCGCCGGCGCCGCCCATGCCGCCGGCGCCGCCCATGCCGCCGCCCGCTCCGCCGGCGCCGTTGTCGTCACCGCCGCCACCACCGCAGGCCGCGAGCAACAGCGCCAGCCCGATCGCCGAGACTCTTCCGTCACACATGGAATTCCGTCCCTGATTCAAGGGGTCACGGGCTGCGAACGTACTACAGGGGCCGCTTTCGCAACAATGGCACCCGGCGCCGCCTGCTGCGCCCCTGCGGGCGATGCCCGGGGGCTGCCCTTGCTTCGATCGCATCGACCCGGCATGAGTATGCGGAGGCGGTCCGCCGCCCCACCCGCACTGGAGGTTCCATGGCTGCCGCTCGTCGGGGTGAGTCCTCGGATCTGATCATCCCCGACCCGATCCCCGTGATGGCGTTGCTCTCGACGGTCATCTACCCGCAGGGCGTGGCGACCGTGCAGGTGGGCTTCGAGGAGAACATCTCGCTCCTCAAGGCCAATCCCGAGCCGGACACGGTCATCGCCCTGGCCTTCGCGGACGCCACCGGCGGCGGCGAGATCCGCAAGGAGATCCTCTCCGAGGTCGCCGTCGTCAGCCGCGTCCTCGACCGCCTCAAGCTTCCCGGCGGCAGCTATCAGGTCACGTTCCAGGGGCTGCGCCGCGTGCGCATCCTCGAGATCCTTCAAGAAAAGCCGTTCTTCACCGCCCACGTGGCGGACATCCGCGAGCAGATCACCGACCCCTACAAGGTCAACATGCTCGTGCAGAAGGCGATCACGTTCTTCGAGCGGCTCGTCGGCAACAGCGCCAACTACCCGAAGGAGCTGATCCACATCCTGAAGATGAACGTCGACGCCCCAGGCCGGTTCGCCGACCTGCTGTGCTCTTCGCTCAACTTCGAGTACGCCGAGAAGCAGAAGGTCCTCCAGGCGGTCGGCATCGAGCAGCGCCTGCAGCGGGTGGTGGAGCTGCTGCGCAGCGAGCTCGACCGGGTGAAGGTCGCCCAGGAGGTCGAGAAGCGCGCAAAGGGCGACATCGAGGACTCGCGGCGCGAGTACTTCCTGCGCCAGCAGATGAAGACCATCCAGAAGGAGCTCGGCGAGGAGGAGCTCAATCGCAAGGAGGCCGACGACTACGCGCGTCGCCTCGAGGCGCTGAACCTCGGCGACGAGATTGCGCGCGAGGCCCAGCGCGAGATCGAGCGCCTGCGCCACATCCAGCCGAGCGCCAGCGAGTACCAGGTCATCAAGACGTACCTCGACCGCTTCTTCGCGCTGCCCTGGGGCGTGGTCACCGAGGAGGACATCGATCTCCACCGCGTCCGGGGCGCCCTCGACGACGGTCACTACGGCCTCGACTCGGTCAAGGAGCGCATCCTCGAGTTCCTGGCCGTCCGCAAGCTGAACCCGGACCACAAGGGCCCGATCCTGTGCTTCGCCGGCCCGCCGGGCGTCGGCAAGACCAGCCTCGGCCGCGCGATCGCCGAGGCCATCGGGCGCCGCTTCTTCCGCATCAGCGTCGGCGGTGTGCGCGACGAGGCGGAGATCCGCGGGCACCGACGCACCTACGTGGGCGCGCTGCCGGGCAAGATCCTCAACGGCCTCACCCGCGCCGGCTGCATGAACCCACTGCTGATGCTGGACGAGATCGACAAGATCGGCAGCGATCACCGCGGCGATCCGGCGGCCGCGCTGCTCGAGGTGCTCGATCCCGAGCAGAACAACGCCTTCGTCGATCACTACTTCAACGTGCCCTTCGATCTGTCGAAGGTCATGTTCGTCGTGACGGGCAACTACCTGCACGACATGCCCAAGCCGCTGCTGGACCGCCTCGAGGTCATCTCGATCGAGGGCTACACCGAGACCGAGAAGCTGGCGATCGCCCGGCGCCACCTGGTGCCGAAGGTCGTGCGCGAGCACGGCCTGCTCGCGCACCCGCCCGAGGTCAGCGACGACGCGCTGCGCGACGTCGTCCGCTACTGGACGCGCGAGGCCGGGGTCCGCAACTTCCAGCGCAGCCTCGAGAAGATGTGCCGCAAGGTGGCGCGCAACCAGGTCGAAGCCGGCGGCGAGCCGGTCGCGGCCGCCATCGGGCCGGACGAGGTGCCCGACTACCTCGGACCGCGGAAGTTCCTCCACGACGAGGCGGTCGACCGCGACGAAGTGGGCGTCGTCAACGGCCTCGCGTGGACGTCGACCGGCGGCGAGATCCTCGTCATCGAGGCCCTGCGCACCCCCGGGCGCGGCAAGCTGGTCATCACCGGCAAGCTGGGCGAGGTGATGAAGGAGTCGGTCCAGGCCGCGCACTCCTTCGCGCGCTCGCGGGCCCAGACGCTCGGCGCCGAGGTGCCCGACCTCGACGCGCACGACATCCACATCCACTTTCCGGCGGGCGCGGTGCCCAAGGACGGCCCCTCGGCAGGCGTCGCGGTCACGCTGGCCCTCACCAGCCTGATGTCGGGGCTGCCGGTGCGCCGCGACGTGGCGATGACCGGCGAGGTCACGCTGCGCGGCAAGGTGCTGGCTGTCGGCGGCATCAAAGACAAGCTGCTGGCGGCCTATCGCGCCGGCATTCGTCACGTCATCCTGCCCCGCGCCAATGAGAAGGACCTCGTGGAGGTGCCCGCCGAAGTGCGTGACGTCACGACGTTCCACCTGATC
Source organism: Myxococcota bacterium (assembly GCA_963169045.1). GTDB lineage: Bacteria > Myxococcota_A > Bradymonadia > UBA7976 > UBA1532 > CAUJDF01. Next base: position 41,755 of record CAUJDF010000041.1, on the reverse strand, counting down.
GAGCGCGTCGACGAAGCCTTCGAGGTGGCGCTCATCGGCCAGCGGCAGGCGAGTGCGGCGCCGGAGCCCGCCCCGGAGCCCGTCGAGTCCGCCGGATCGTCCGACGCGCCGGTGCCCGCCTGACCAAGAAAGGCCTGCCGCGGCCCCGTCACGCCGTGATATAAACCGCCACCCGGTTTCGGACCGGGGCATCATCAAGCGTTCGGTGGACCCGGTCGTCCGGTCCGGCCGTCCCGTGGGGGGGACGAGGAGGACGTTCACATGGCGTGGCCGCCCAGTGGCCCGACCACGCTCCCGTCGTCGTTCGACCCCGGTCGGTACGTCTTCGGCGAGCGCATCGGCGCGACCGGCGACGTCGAAGTGCTGCGGGGCGAGCTGCGCGGGGCCGACGGCTTCGTCCGACCCGTGGTCTTCCACCGCCTCACGCCTCGGGCCACCAGAGACCCCGCCCGCTTGCGCGCGTTCGTCGATCGCGCGCGCCTCGCGGCGCGTCTGACGCACGCCAACATCGTCCAGGTCATCGACTGCGCCCGAGACGGGCAGGGGCCCGTCGCCGTGCTCGAGGCCGTCGACGGTCCCGACCTGGCCACCCTGCTCGCGCGCCTCCGGCGTCGCGGAATTCCGCATCTGTCGATCCCCCTTGCGGTGGGCGTCGCCGCGGCAGTGCTCAAGGCGCTCGACTACGCGCACCGCGCGACCGATGCCGCCGGCCATCCGCTGGCGTTCGTGCACGCCGATGTGCGCCTCTCGACGGTGCGCCTGTCGCGCGACGGCCAGGTGAAGCTGGCGGTCTTCGACGTCTCCGACGGCCGCGGCGAGCGGGTGCAGCGCGCGCCGGAGCAGCGCGCCGGACAGGCCGCCGATGCTCGGACGGACGTCCACGCCGTCGGCGCGCTGCTCTACGAGCTGATGACGGGCGCGGTGCCCTCTCCCGATCGGCCCGCACCGCCCTCGGTGCTCGTGCCTGACGTGCCGCCGGACCTCGACCGCGCCGTCCTGCAGGCGCTCGAGCCCGACCGCGAACGCCGCTACTCCGACCCCGAGGCGTTCCTGCACGCGCTCCTCGCCGCTTCCGGTCCCCGCTTCGGCACCTCGAGCGCGCGCGACGTCGCGGCGCTCGTGGAGCGGGCGGTCACGCCGGCGCCGGGCGACGGCGAATGGACGCTCGGCGAGACGCCCGCGCCGGACCTCGAGCCCGCCTGGGCCGGCGGCGATCCGCTCGCCGCCGCGTCCGTCTCGCCGTCGGCGCGCGTCGCGGCGCGTCGCTCGCTCCTCATGCTGCTGCTCTTCGGCATGCTCGCCGTGTCGGGGGCGGCAGCCGGCGCGGCCTGGTACTTGCGGCTTTTCTGAACTATTCCGCTGGGATGAAGGCGCCGCCGCGAACCTCGAGCAGGTGGAGGCGCTCGAGGGCGTCCCGCCGATCGAGGCGCAGGCCGGCTGAGGCCCCGGCCACGCGGACGCCGGCGAACGCATCGGCGACGCTCGCGGCGCCCGCGGCGAGACGGGCGTGGGCCTGCTGGCAGGCGGCGAGCCCGTCGGCGACCAGCGCGTCGAACGCGGTCGGCTCGCGGTCCGCCGCCCCCCGCAGCCGGGCCGCGAAGGCCGCGCCCGACGGCACCTCGGCGGCGAACGGCACCGGCACGAGCGCGCCTTCGAGATAGCGCCCCGCCTGGCTGAGCAGCGCCGGCTCGTACCACTCCGGCGTCCCGAGCACCTGCACCTCGCGCACCTTCTTGTCCCGCTTGAAACGCGGCTCGCGGCCCCGAGACCAGAGGTCCTCGGCTGCGAGGTGCGAGCTGAGCAGCGCGGCCCCCACGGGCCCGTCGGCGATGAACAGGGTGTCGAACGGGGCCGCCCTCGCTGCGCGCGCGACGCCTGGCCACTCGGGCTTCGCCGGCTCCCAGCCTGCTTCGTAGACGACGGCGCCGCCGCCGGCCTCCCAGGCGTCGCGAAACGCCGCGGCCAGCGCGCGGCCGTAGCCATTGCGCGGCGCGAGGATCGCCGCCTGCCGTCCGCCGCGCGCGAGGCCGGCCCGAGCGACCGTCCCCGCGGCGAGCGCCGGCGTGTGGAGCGCGCGCCACAGCAGGCCCTCCCGCTGCATCGGCGCATCGCTCAACGTGAGCATGATCAGGGGCAGCCGGTGCTCCGCCGCCGCCTCGGCCGCCGCCTGCGACACGGTCTGGTCGAAGAGGCCGACCGCGGCGAATGCGTGCTCGTCCTCAGCGAGGCGCGCGATCGCCCGCCGAGCGGTCTCGGCGTCACCGCCATCGAGCACCCGCAGCTGCGGCGCCTCCGCCGGGAGGTCCTCCGCGTCGCCGGCGAACATCACCTGAGCCGCGCCGGCGATCTGCTGCCCGAGCAGGCGGGAGCGCCCCTCGAGCGGCAGCACGAGGCCGAAGATGGCGGGCGGCGCCTCGACGTCCGGCGCCGGTGTCTCGGGCGAAGGCCCGTCGTCGGTCGGCTCGCCTCCCGGCGATGAGACGGCGCTGCCGTCGAGCGTCGTTGCGGGGACGCCGGCATCGTCGTCCGCCTCGCTGCGAGCACGGGAAGGCCCGGCGCCGCACGCGGCGAACAGCAGGCTCCCGACGACGAACAAGACGGACAATTTCATGGTGCGCTTCCTTCCCACGTGCCGGGCGAGGAGCGCAAGGCCGGCGTCCACCTTGACCCCCCCGATGGGGTCGGGTAATTGAGTCCGAGGGAAACGGCCGTCCCGCGTCCCGATTTCAGGGCGGGTCCCGTTCGTATCCGCGAAGCAGGTCGATGATCGTCTGTCGACATTGCGGTTGGGACAACCCTGCCGAGGCAGCGTTCTGTACGAACTGCGGGCGGGGCCTCGGCCGTTCCCGGCCCGGCGGTGACGCCACCGAGAGCGCGCCCTCCGGCGCCGTGCGTCGCTTCCGCTCGCTCGAGGCGGCGCGCCCCGTGCTGGCGGACGTCGACGAGCCGCTGCCGCCGCTCCGTTCGCCTCCCGGTCCTTCGCCCCGCGAGGCGCAGGCCACGCTCATCGACTTCAGCCTCCAGGCGGTGCTCGCCGAGCTGCGCGCGAACCAGTCGCCCCTGCCCGGCGACGATGCGGTCGCCGACGACGCGCTCGCACCCGCCGCCGGCGACGCCGTCGAGCCGAGCGCCGATCCGGCCTCCGACCCGCACGACGAAGACGCCGACGGAGGCTCGGCGATCGTCGGGCTGGGCGAGGCTGCGCTGGCGTTCGCGCGCGACGCCGTCGGAGGGCCGCCGACGCTGAACGAGGCGCCGCGCGCGACGGGGCCCTCGGTCACCCTCCTGGCGCCGCCGGTCCCGCTCGTGGCGGCGCTCGTCACGCTGGACGAAGAGGTGGTCGAAGACGACCTCGGCTCGAGCGCCGACGGCATCGAGGAGGAGCACGACGCTGGCGACGAAGCCGAGGCGCCGGACTTCGACGACGCGCTCGAAATTCCAGGAGAATCTGTCGACGAGGAGGCCGATCGCCTCCTGAACGACACCGGCGACTACGACTCCGTCGACCTCGAACCGGAGACCGGTCCCGCCGAGGCGCCGTCCCAAGCCGAGCCGTCCGCGCCGGTCCCCGAGCCCGTGCTGCGCGACGAAGCCGACTTCGAGGCCGAGGAGCTCTCCGCCTCCGACCTCGACGAGGGGCCGGGCGGCGAGGCGACGATGCTCGACAGCGGCGAGTTCGAGGCGGTGGATACCCCCTCGCGCCCGCTGCCGCCCCCCTTGCCGGCGCTCGTCGCCCGCTACGTGCTTCGCCCCCTCTCCAACAACGTGGCCGTCAGCCGCCTCGTGCCGGTGGGTGACCAGCCGGTCGTCATCGGCCGCGCCGACGCAGACGTGGAGGTCGGCGACGATCGTTACCTCTCCCCCCACCACGCGGCCTTCCTCGCCGACGACCGCGGCCTCTTCGTCGAGGATCTCTCGAGCCTCAACGGGGTGTGGCTGCGCGTTCGCAAGGACGCGCTGCTGCGCGACGGCGAGACCTTCATGGTGGGGCGTCAGATCCTGCGGGCGGAGCGCATCCGAGCCGGCAACGGCGGCGAGACGTCCGACGGGACGCGCCGTTTGGGCGCTCCACGCCCCGTCGACGGCGCAAGACTCGTCCAGCTCGGGGACGACGGCGAAGACCGCGACGTGTATCACGTCTCCGCCGAGGGGTGCCGACTGGGTCGTCACATCGCCGACGTCGTCTTCACCGACGACGGGTTCATGAGCGGAACGCACGCTCTGGTCGTGCCCCGGGGCGACGGGTTCCTGTTGCGCGACCTGTCCAGCCGCAACGGAACGTGGATCCGCGTAATCGGCCGCCGGCAGCTCGCAATCGGCGACGCGGTGATGCTCGGCCAGACCGTGTGGCGCGTCGGTCAGCCGGTGAGCTGAGGTGGCCCCACGGCCAAAGGTCGGTCGGCTCCTCATCGACGCCGGCGTTCTCCTCGACCACGACGTCCATGCCGTCCTCGACGCGCAGTCGCGGGACGGCGGTCGCTTCTGTTCGGTCGCACTCCGCCTCGGGCTGGCCGACGAGCGGGCGCTCGTGCGCATCCTGAGCCGTCAGCTCGGCGTGCCTGGCATGGTCGTCGGCGAGGCGCGCCCGGACGCGGGGGCGCGAGACGTGGTCGATCGGGCGACGGCGGCGCGCGCCTCCGTCCTGCCGATCCGGGTGTTCAATCGGACGCTGACGGTCCTGATGTCCGATCCCGCCGACGCCGCGCTGCTGGCGGAGCTACAGGCGCGGACGGGAAAGGTCCTACGGCCGCTCGTCGCGCTGGCGGGCCCCCTCCATCGCGCCATCGCCGAGCAGCAGGCCGACGCTCCGGCCATCACCCTCGAGCCACGGCCGGTGAGTCCGGACATCCCCGTCGCCCCTCTTCCGCCGGAGTCGACGTTGCCGCCCTTCGCGATCGCGGCCGACCCGACACCCGTCGTCGCGGAGGGACCGCTGGTGCTCGCGGTCGACGACGACGCGGCGATCCTGCGGATCTACGAAGGCATCTTCGATCCGAGCCGCTGGCGGCTCGTCACGTGCGGTGATGGAGACGCGGCCCTCGCGCGGGTGCACACGGAGCGCCCCGATGTCGTGCTCCTCGACGCGCGCCTGCCCGGCCTCCACGGCTTCGAGATCTGTCGTCGCATCAAGCACTCCGACGCGCTCCGTCGGACCATCGTCGTCATCCTCAGCGGCGCCTATCGGGGATGGCAGATGCGCGCCGACCTCCTCCAGCAGTGCGGCGCGGACGACTTCGTCGAGAAGCCCTTCGACGTGGATCGCCTCCGCGAACGGGTCGAAGCGCTGCTGTCGTCGCGCCGCGACGCGGCGCGCACCACGCGCTCCCTCGTCGCCGACGCCCTGCGGGAGCTCAACGCCGGTTTGATGTTGCTGCAGAGGGGCGACCTGGACGGCGCCGCCGAAGCGCTCGCGCGCAGCGCGCAGGCCGATCCGAACGCGGCCCGTCCGCGGTTCTACCTGGGCAAGATCCACGAACGCCGGGGTCGGACCTTCGACGCCATGTACGAGTACGAACGAGCGGTCAGCCTGGACGCGTCGTTCTTTCCGGCCATCAAGGATCTCGCCATCCTTTATCAGGCGAACGGTTTCGTTCAGAAAGCCATCGAAATGTGGCAGCAGGCGTTGGCCGTCTGCCCGGAGGCCTCGATGCGCAACGTGATCAAGGACCACCTCGTCCGCCTGCTCTGAGGGCCTGCGCGGGACAGGAATCAGGAGGAGGAACCGTGGCCGAGTCTCCGATCGTTCACATCGTGGGTGCGCGCCCCCAGTTCGTGAAGGCGGCGGTGGTGCTCGCCGCGGCGCCGCGTCCCGAGCGCAACGTGCTGGTGCACACCGGACAGCACTACGACGCTTCGATGTCCGCCGTGTTCTTCGAGGAACTGGCCATTCCCGCGCCGCACCATCACCTCGGCGTCGGCAGCGGTCCCCATGGTGCCCAGACGGGCGCCATGCTGGCGGCCATCGAGCAGGTGCTGCTGGCGTCGTCGCCCGGCGTGGTCGTCGTCTATGGCGACACCAACTCCACGGTCGCCGGCGCACTCGCCGCGTCGAAACTCGGCTGGCGTGTGGCCCACGTCGAGGCTGGCCTGCGCAGCTACGACCGCTCGATGCCGGAGGAAATCAACCGCGTCGTCGCCGATCACCTGGCGGACGCCCTCCTTTGCCCGACGGCGCGGGCCGTCGAGCAGCTCGCTCGCGAGGGCCTGACGCGCGGCGTCACCGACACCGGCGACGTCATGCTCGATGTTGCCCGCCAGCAGGCGGCCCGCGCCCGCGAGCTCACGCCGGTGGGTCGTCACCTGGCCGGCGCGCCGACGACCCCGGCGCCGGCGCCCCTCGACGCGCTCCCGCCCGAGGCCGCGCGGCCGGGCGCCTACGCGCTGGCCACCATCCACCGGGCCGCGAACACCGACGATCCTTCGCGCCTCCGGGCCCTCGTCTCGGCGCTCGGTCGCCTGCCGCTGCCGGTGCTCTTCCCCGTGCACCCCCGGACGCGCAAGGCCATGGAGCGCGCCGGCATCGAGCCGTCGCCGTCCGTCGCCTGTGTCGACCCGGTGGGCTACCTCGCCTTCGCCGCGCTGCTCGAGGGGGCGGGCCTCGTCCTCACCGACTCGGGCGGCGTCCAGAAGGAGGCCTACTTCGCCGGCCGTCGCTGCATCACCCTGCGAGATCGCACCGAGTGGCCCGAGACGCTCGAGGGCGCCTGGAACACGCTCGTCGGCGACGATCCCGAGGCGCTCGTGAGCGCCGTCCGCTCCGCGGCGCCCACGACGGCGCCCCGCATCGACCAGTTCGGCGACGGTCGGGCCGCGCATCGCACCGCCGCTCTGGTCGACGCGCTCGCCTAGGCCGCCTTGCTGCCGGCGGACGCGTGTGCTAAATGCGCGCCTCCGAACGGGAGGATCCCGCCATGCGCCTGAGCCGTCTCCACGCCCCGACGCTCAAGGAAGTACCGAAGGACGCGGAGGTGGTCAGCCACCAGCTGCTCGTCCGCGCCGGCTACATCCGCAAGCTCGCCGCCGGCATCTACGACTTCCTGCCGCTGGCGAAGCGCGTCGTTCGCAAGATCGAGACGATCATTCGCGAGGAGATGGACGCCGCCGGCGCGCAGGAGGTCTTCCTGCCGGCGGTCGTGCCGGCGGAGGTCTGGCAGGAATCCGGCCGCTGGTTCCAGTACGGCCCCGAGTTGCTGCGCTTCAAGGATCGCAAGGGCGGCGACTTCTGCCTCGGCCCGACGCACGAAGAGGTCATCGTCGACCTCGTGAAGCGCGACGTTCGGTCGTGGCGCTCGTTGCCCCTGAACCTCTACCAGATCCAGACCAAGTTCCGTGACGAGGTCCGGCCGCGCTTCGGGCTGATGCGCGGCCGCGAGTTCGTCATGAAGGACGCATACTCCTTCGACGTCGACGACGCCGCCACGAATCGAAGCTACGACGCGATGTACGCGGCATACGAGCGCATCTTCGCCCGGTGCGGCCTGCAGTTCCGCGCCGTCGAGGCCGACACGGGTTCCATCGGCGGCAGCCGCAGCCACGAGTTCCAGGTGCTGGCCTCCAGCGGCGAGGACGCGATCGTCAGCTGCGCTCAATGCTCCTATGCCGCCAACGTCGAGCAGGCGGAGCTGCATCTGCACCACGAACCGCCGCCCGCCGTCGCCGAGAAGGCCTACGAGCGGGTCCACACGCCCAATCGTCGCACGATCGCTGAAGTCACGGACTACTTGCGCCGGCCCGCGCGCCAGTTCATCAAGACGCTGATCGTCGACGCCGACGATCGCCTCTTCGCGGTCCTCGTCCGGGGCGACCACGAGCTGAACCTCATCAAGGTCAAGAAGCTGCTCGGGGCGCAGCGCGTCGACCTGGCGCACGAGGAGCAGGTGCGCACCGCCACCGGCGCCGCGGTGGGCTTCGCCGGCCCCGTCGGCCTGCGCGGCGTCGTCGGCATCCTCGCCGACAACGCCGTCCGTGGCATGACGCACGCGGTGGCCGGCGCCAACGCCGACGACCACCACTTCGTCGACGTCACGGAAGGCCGCGACTTCCAGGTCACTCGCTTCGGAGACCTCCGGCTCGCCGTCGAAGGCGACCCATGCCCGCGCTGCGGCGGCGAGCTGAAGAGCTTCCGCGGCATCGAGGTGGGTCACGTCTTCTTCCTCGGCACCAAGTACAGCGACGCGATGAAGTGCACCTACCTCGACGAGTCCGGCGTCGAGAGGCCGATGGTCATGGGCTGCTACGGCATTGGCGTCACCCGCACCATGGCCGCCGCCATCGAGCAGAACCACGACGCCGACGGCATCGTCTGGCCGCTCGCCATCGCGCCCTATCGCGTCATCGTCCTCCCATTGCAGATGAACGTTCCCGACGTCGTTCAGGCCGCCGAGAAGCTGTACGCCGACCTGCAGGCGGCGGGCGTCGAGGTGCTGCTCGACGACCGGGACGAGCGCGCCGGTGTGAAGTTCAAAGATGCGGATCTCCTCGGGATTCCACTTCGCGTGGCGATTGGGGGGCGCGGCCTGAAGGACGGCGTCGTCGAGCTGAAGCCTCGACGATCGAGTGAGGTCCAGCAGGTGCCCCTCGCCGACATCGCCCGCCGCGTGGCCGAGTGGACGGAGTGAAGCCCGCCGATCGCCTCTGCCTCGCCCTCGACACAGGCCAGCTCGAGACGGCGGTGGAGTGGGTCCGGCGGACGCGCGACGCGTTCCGCGTGTTCAAGGTGGGCCTCGAGCTCTTCGGCGCCCATGGCCCCACGGCTGTCTCCGCCATCCGCGAAGCCGGCGCTCGGGCCGTCTTCCTCGACCTCAAGCTGCACGACATTCCGCAGACCGTCGGTCGCGCCGTCGAAGCCCTCCTTCGGGTCGGCGCGGACTACCTCACCGTGCACACGGGGGGCGGGCGGGCGATGCTCACCGCTGCGGCCGAAGCCGCCCGCGGCGAGGTCTGCGTGCTCGGCGTGACCGTCCTCACCAGCCTCGATGCCGCTGCCCTCGCCGAAGTCGGCGTCACAACGACGATCGACGCCGTCGTCGCCGCCCGTGCTCGCCTCGCGCGCGAGACTGGCCTCGGAGGCATCGTCTGCAGCGCGATGGAGGTCCCCGCGCTGCGCGCCGAGAACGGGCCCGACCTTCGGATCGTAACGCCCGGTATCCGCCCCGCCGGCCTCGAAGTGGGGGACCAGCGTCGTGCCGCGACGCCGCGCGCCGCGATCGAGGCGGGCGCCGATCTTCTGGTCGTTGGCCGCCCAATCGTGGCCGCGGCCGACTGGCAGGCCGCGATCACCGCCCTCCACGACGAAATCGGCTGACATGGCGCCACCGAGGGTCCCGGTCGTCGGCGTACGCGCGGTCGAAGCGCTGCTCAATCACGCGCCTGGGCGGGTCGAACGCGTCCTGCACCATGGACCCTCACACGGTGCGCGCGGACGCATCCTCGATGAGGCGCGCCGGCGCGGCATCGCGCTCGAGGCCACGGACGAGGCCACCCTCGCCGGGCACGCCGGCGACCTTCGGCACCAGGGTCTCGTCGCGCTGGCCACACCGGCAGGCTATGTCGGCCTCGACGAGCTCGTCTCGGCGCCCGACGCCCTCATCGTCGCCGCCGACCAGATCACCGATCCGCGCAATCTCGGCGCCGTCCTCCGATCGGCCGAGGCGCTCGGCGCTTCCGGCGCGCTTCTGACGACCGACCGCTGCGCCCGCCTCGGACCCACCGTCACGCGGACTTCGGCGGGCGCGAGCGAGCTCCTCCCCGTCGCGATGGAGGTCAATCTGGCCCGCGCTCTCCGCGCGGCTGGGGACGCCGGCCTCCTCGTGGTCGGCGCCGACCTCGACGGCGTCGCGCCTGACACCCTCGACCTCACCGGGCCCCTGATTCTCGTCATCGGCGCCGAAGGGGAGGGGCTGCGACGTCTCACGCGACAGGCCTGCGATGCGGTCGCCACCATCCCGCTGACCGGGGTCACCGAGAGCCTCAACGCTTCTGCCGCTGCCTCGATACTGCTCTACGAGGTCGCGCGGCAGCGTCGAGGTGCGGAGAGGCGTCGCTGACATCTTCGAGATTCGCTCTCCGGCGGAATTCTCCAACAAAACATCTTGACCAGGTCCACACGTTGCCCTATAACGCCCCGGACTTTGAAGGCAGGGGTACCTCTGTCTTCCGCGTCGAGGTGTCGCGTCCGGGCGTTGATCGAACACTGCAAACGGGTTGACCCGTTTCAGATCCGCTGCTAGGTTCCGCCTCCGCGTTGCGCTGGCGTAGCTCAATGGTAGAGCAGCTGATTTGTAATCAGCAGGTTGCGGGTTCAACTCCCATCGCCAGCACGACACCCCGACGCCGCTGGTTCTTTTCAGACGGTATGGGGTCCTTTGGAGGGGTTCCCGAGTGGCCAAAGGGAGCAGACTGTAAATCTGCCGGTGTACGCCTTCGGTGGTTCGAATCCACCCCCCTCCATGGATTGATCGCGTTCGGGCCTGCTTACTCGGGCCCTGCGCGGGAGTAGCTCAGCTGGCAGAGCGTCAGCCTTCCAAGCTGAATGTCGCGGGTTCGAACCCCGTCTCCCGCTGCCCTTGAATTGAGCATGGTCGGGTCTGCCTCGGTGGGCCCGGCCCATGCCGGCGTAGCTCAGCAGGTAGAGCACGTCCTTGGTAAGGACGGGGTCACCGGTTCAAGTCCGGTCGTCGGCTTGCTATCGCGCGTAGGCTAATGACCGTTCGACCCGGCTCGCGACGCGAGCGAGGGCGCAAGCGCTTCCTCAGGGAGATTCCTGCAGATGGCCAAGGAAAAGTTCGTACGCAACAAGCCCCACGTCAACGTCGGGACGATCGGCCACGTGGACCATGGCAAGACCACCCTGACGGCGGCGATCACCAAGGTCCTCGCGAAGTCGGGCGGCGCCAAGTTCACGGCCTACGACCAGATCGACAAGGCGCCCGAAGAGCGCGAGCGCGGCATCACGATCGCGACCGCGCACGTCGAGTACGAGACGGCAAACCGTCACTACGCACACGTCGACTGCCCGGGGCACGCCGACTACATCAAGAACATGATCACCGGCGCGGCCCAGATGGACGGCGCCATTCTGGTGGTCTCGGCTGCTGATGGCCCGATGCCCCAGACGCGCGAGCACATTCTTCTCGCCCGTCAGGTCGGCGTGCCGGCGATCGTCGTCTTCCTGAACAAGGTCGACATGGTCGACGACCCCGAACTGCTCGAGCTCGTCGAGCTCGAGGTGCGCGAGCTCCTCAGCAAGTACCAGTTCCCTGGCGACGACACCCCGGTCATCAAGGGCTCGGCCCTGAAGGCCCTCGAGGGCGACGCCGCGGGCGAGAGCGCGATCCACGAGCTGATGGCCGCCGTCGACTCGTTCATTCCGCAGCCGCAGCGGCCGGTCGATCGCTCCTTCTTGATGCCGATCGAGGACGTGTTCTCGATCTCCGGACGTGGCACGGTGGTCACCGGCCGCGTGGAGCAGGGGATCGTGAAGGTCGGCGACGAGATCGAGATCGTCGGCTTCAAGGACACGCAGAAGACGACGGTCACCGGCGTCGAGATGTTCCGCAAGCTCCTCGACGAGGGCCGCGCCGGCGACAACATCGGCGCGCTGCTCCGCGGCGTGAAGCGCGACGACGTCGAGCGTGGCCAGGTCCTCGCCAAGCCGGGCTCGATCAAGCCGCACACGCACTTCGATGCCGAGGTGTACGTGCTCAAGAAGGAGGAAGGCGGTCGTCACACGCCGTTCTTCAACGGCTACCGTCCGCAGTTCTACTTCCGGACGACCGACGTCACCGGCAACATTCAGCTCCCCGAGGGCACCGAGATGTGCATGCCCGGTGACAACCTGACGATGAAGGTGGAGTTGATCACGCCGATCGCGATGGACGAGGGCCTCCGGTTCGCCATCCGTGAGGGCGGCCGCACCGTGGGCGCGGGCGTCGTGGTGAAGATCCACAAGTAGGCGTTGCGCGGGCGCCCCTTCGGGGCGTCGACCGAGAACCCAGGCGGCCCGAAGCCGCCTGGGTTTCGGACTTTTTGGAGAGTCGCCGCCCTTTCGTAGGCCCGTAGCTCAGTCGGTAGAGCACTGGACTCCAAATCCGGCGGTCGGGGGTTCGAGTCCCTCCGGGCCTGCCAATCGAAGCCGCAGGCGGCGGCGAAAGAGCGTACGTGGGCAATGCTTCAGAGCGGCCTGCGGCGCGGGTGAGCGATGGAAGCGTCGAAGCGAATCGTCAACATTGCCTTCACGGCCGGTACCTTCTTGGCGTGGTGGCTCTTTGCCCACGTGTTCGAGGCGGTCTTCGGCGCGTTCGGCATCCGCGATGCGGGACTGCTCGGACGGCGCTTCACGACCACCACGCTTCTCGGGGCGGCGGCAGCGGTTGCGCTGCTGTTCTGGGCTTGGCGCCACCCGCGCGTTCGTCCTCTCGCCTACGAGGCCGCCGACGAGCTGACGAAGGTCACCTGGCCCACCTGGAAAGAGGTCAAGACGAACACGCGCATCACGGTGGTGGTGGCGGTCGTGGTCGCGGTGATCCTCTGGGTGTTCGACCTGGTGTTCGGCAATCTGACAAATCTCATCCTTGGCGGCACGACCTGACGGACCACGAAGCGTAGTCGTCGCCCGGAGAAGCCCCATGGAGCACAAGTGGTACGTCGTTCATACCTACTCCGGGTATGAGAACAAGGTCGAGCAGTCACTTCGCGAGCGGATCAAGCAGTTCGGGATGGAGGCCTTCTTTTCGGAGATCCTCGTCCCGAAGGAGACCGTGAACGAGGGCGCCAAGGGCGAGCGGAAGCCCTCGTCCCGCAAGTTCTTTCCGGGTTACATCCTCGTCAAGATGGAGCTCAACAAGCAGACCTGGCACGTCGTACGCGATACGCCCAAGGTCTCTGGCTTCGTCGGCGGGGGAAGCGACCCGTCCTCGGTTCCCAGCGTGCCGGCACACGAGGTCGCGCGCATCACCAATCAGATCGCCGAAGGCACGGCGCGCCCCGCTCCGAAGCAGCGCTTCGAAGAGGGGGAGACCGTCCGCGTGACCGACGGTCCGTTCGCGAACTTCAGCGGCACGGTGGACGAGGTCAACGCCGACAAGGGCAAGCTGCGGGTCTTGGTGAGCATCTTCGGACGCGCGACGCCGGTCGAGCTCGATTTTACACAGGTAGAGAAGGCCTGAGCGGCCGCTGAGCAGGAGATCAACCGATGGCCAAGAAGGTAACGGGCTTCATCAAGCTGCAGTGTCCGGCGGGCCAGGCGAACCCGTCGCCGCCCGTGGGTCCGGCCCTCGGTCAGCACGGCGTCAACATCATGCAGTTCGTGAAGGAGTTCAATGCGCGGACGGCGGACCAGATAGGGATGATCATTCCCGTCGTGATCACCGTCTATTCCGACCGCTCGTTCTCTTTCATCACGAAGACCCCGCCTGCGTCGGTCCTCATCATGAAGGCCGCAAAAGTCCAGAAGGGGTCAGGTGCACCCAACCGGAACAAGGTCGGCAAGGTGACGGAGGAGCAGATCCGCGACATCGCGAAGCTGAAGCTTCCCGACCTGAACACCGACTCGCTCGAGTCGGCGATCCGCACGATCTCGGGCACGGCTCGGTCGATGGGCATCACCATTTCGCAGTGATTTCTGGCTCCCGCCGAGGGAGCCGTTGAATGTCCCGGGAGCGCCGGCGGAGCGCGGCTGGACCGGGGCCACGCTGACTCAGGAGGCACAGATGCCCACGCGTGGAAAGAAGTACCGCCAGGTCATCGGGCTGGTCGACCGTTCCAAACGGTATGACCCCGCCGAGGCGCTTTCGCTCGTCAAGAGCGCGCACTACACGAAGTTCGACGAAACCGTCGACCTCGCCGTGAACCTAGGGGTGAATCCGCGACACGCGGACCAGATGGTCCGCGGCGCAGTCGTCTACCCCCACGGTCTCGGCAAGACGGTTCGCGTCGTCGTCTTCGCGAAGGGCGACAAAGAGATCGAAGCGCGCGAGGCCGGCGCCGACTTTGTCGGTGGCGAGGATCTGGTCAAGAAGATCCAGGATGAAGGCTGGCTCGACTTCGACAAGGCCATCGCGACCCCTGACATGATGGGTCTCGTGGGTCGTATCGGTCGTGTTCTCGGTCCTCGCGGCCTCATGCCCAATCCGAAAGTGGGCACGGTGACCTTCGACATTGGGAATGCCGTTCGCGAGACCAAGGCCGGTCGTGTGGAGTTCCGCGTCGACAAGGCCGGTATCGTGCACGCGCCGATCGGGAAGACCTCGTTCGACGCGGAGAAGCTCTTGGGGAACCTGAATGCTCTGATGGAGACCCTCGTGCGCCTCAAGCCGGCGACTGCGAAGGGTGTCTACCTCAAGAACATCACGGTGTCCTCGACCATGGGTCCGGGCGTCAAGATTGACCCCGGCGCGTACCTCGGCGCTACGCACTGAGGAACGCAATCGAGAACTACGGCCGGCCAGAGACAGCGGGTGCTCATCGCTTAAGTTCCGGGGCAACGGCCTCGGGGGCCCGCCGAGGCGGGGCCATGCTGTTCGATCGGCAGCGCCCCCGCAGAGAGACGTTCAGGACGGCCTGAACCGGGAAAGGGGGTGAGGAGCGTTGAACCGCACCCAGAAAACTGAAGAAGTCGATCGCCTCCGCGAGGCGCTCGATGGCGTGCCCGCCGTCGTGCTCACGGACTTCCAAGGGCTCACGGTCGAGAAGATCACCGAGCTTCGACGGGAGTTTCGCAAGGCGGCGGTCCGCTATGAGGTCGTGAAGAACACGCTTGTCCGTCGGGCCGTTGCTGGCACGGCGATGTCGGTGCTCGACCCGCTGCTGCACGGGAACACCGCCATCGCGTTCCATGCCGAAGACCCGGCGGCGGCCGCGAAGGTCCTCAGCGAGTTCGTGAAGACGAACGAGAAGCTGGTGATCAAGGGCGGCTGGCTCTCGGGCACTTTGCTCGATGCGGATGGCGTCAAGTCTCTGGCCACCATGCCGGGGAAGAACGAGCTCCGCTCGCGCCTGCTCAGCGTGTTCAACGGGGTGCCTTCGCAGTTCGTCCGCCTGCTCAACGCTGCGCAGTCCGGTTTCGTCCGGGTCCTGCAGGCGCGCGGTGAGAAGCTGGCGGAGTGAAGTTGATTCAAGTCGACGAACAGCAATCAGAGGAGAAACGAGAAAATGGCCGATTTGACGCGTGACCAGGTCATCGACTGGCTGAGCAACCGCACCATCCTCGAGCTCGCCGAGATCACCAAGACGCTCGAGGAGAAGTGGGGCGTGAGCGCCGCGGCGCCGGTCGCCATCGCCGCCGCTCCGGCCGCCGCCGGCGGCGCGGCCCCCGCGGCCGTCGAGAAGACCGAGTTCGACGTCGTCCTGAAGGCGGCGGGCGACAAGAAGATCCAGGTCATCAAGGTGGTGCGTGAGCTCACCGGCCTTGGCCTGAAGGAAGCCAAGGACATGGTCGACGGCGCGCCGAGCACCGTGAAGGAAGGCCTGTCCAAGGATGACGCCGAGAACCTGAAGAAGAAGCTGGAAGAGGCCGGCGCGACGATCGAGCTCAAGTAGCCGACGCCTCTCTCAGTGCGAGCAGCGCGCACCGGCACGTGGCCGGCGCGCGCCAGTGGCGCGAGTTGCGCATCTGGTTTTCTGCCGAGATGTGCAACCTCGCGCCGCTTTCGGTCATCTGGTCAGGCTGCGGCTCGTCGGGGCTGGGCCGCTCACGCTTCCGCCGCTGCCTCGTCTTGAAGAGGATCACGCATGGCGTCCGTCGTTCAGAAGAACTTCCGCATCCGAAAGAGCTTCGCGCAGATCCCCCAGGTCATCGATATCCCCAATCTCATCGACATCCAGAAGCGGAGCTACGAGAAGTTCCTGCAGATGGACGTTCCTGCCGATGAACGTGAGGATATCGGGCTGCAGGGCGTCTTCAAGAGCGTCTTTCCGATCAAGGACTTCAACGAGACGTGCTCTCTCGAGTTCGTTTCGTATCACCTCGAGAAGCCGAAGTACGACGTTGACGAGTGCCATCAGCGGGGCATGACCTTCGCGGCCCCGCTCAAGGTGGTGATCCGGCTCGTGGTCTGGGACCGCAACGAGGAAGACGGGATCCAGTCGATTCGGGACGTGAAGGAGCAGGAGGTCTACTTCGGTGAGATTCCGCTCCAGACCGACGACGGCACGTTCATCATCAATGGTACGGAGCGCGTTGTCGTTTCGCAGCTTCACCGTTCACCAGGCGCGTTCTTCGACCACGACAAAGGCCGAACGCACTCTTCGGGTAAGCTCCTCTACAGCGCGCGCGTGATCCCGTACCGCGGCTCGTGGCTCGACTTCGAGTTCGATGCGAAGGACATCCTGTACGTGCGCATCGATCGGCGTCGAAAGCTGCCGGCAACTGTTCTCCTGCGCGCCCTTGGCTTCTCCACTGAGGAGCTGCTGCACGAGTTCTATCGGACGGAGACCGTCTACATCGGTAGAGAGAGCAGCGAGGTCCTCAACAAGCGGCCCAGCGATTGGAATCTGCTGCTCAATCAGAAGGCAAGCCTCGACGTCACCGCCCCCGACGGTGAGGCGATCATCAAGAAGAATCGAAAGTACACGCCCAAGGCGCTCAAGCGCATTGAGCAGTCGGGAATTGACCGGGTTCCGGTCCTCCTCGAGGACGTGCTTGGCACCGTCGTCGCTCGAGACGTGGTCGACATGAAGACCGGCGAGATCCTCCTCGAGTGCAACGAGGAGGTGACCGAGTCGAAGCTCGAGGACATGCGGACCCGTGGCATTCTCAGCTTCGAGACGCTGTTCATCGACAACCTCGTCGCCGGCCCGTTCCTTCGCAAGACGCTGTTGGTGGACAAGATCGAGACGCCCGACGAGGCCGTGCTCGAGATCTATAAGCGTCTGCGTCCCGGTGATCCGCCCACCTTGGAGACGGCGTACAACCTCTTCAACAACCTGTTCTTCAATCCGGAGCGCTACGACCTCAGCACCGTCGGTCGCCTGAAGCTGAACCACAAGTTCAAGCTCGACGAGTCCCTCGACAACACGGTGCTGACCAAGCGCGATATCATCGAGACCGTTCGCTACCTGATCGCGCTGCGCGACGGTCGCAACGAGATCCGCCGAGACCGAGCCGATGGTGGCGAGGACGTCATCAGCGTCAAGATTGACGACATCGACCACCTCGGAAACCGCCGTGTGCGCGCTGTCGGCGAGCTCATGGAGAACCAGTACCGGATCGGTCTCGTTCGCATGGAGCGCGCGATCAAGGAGCGCATGAGCATGTCTCAAGAAATCGAGACGCTCATGCCCCATGACCTGATCAATGCGAAGCCGGTGTCGGCGGTCGTCAAGGAGTACTTCGGTTCGAGCCAGCTCTCGCAGTTCATGGACCAGACCAATCCCCTGAGCGAGGTGACGCACAAGCGTCGGCTTTCCGCTCTCGGCCCTGGTGGTCTGACGCGTGAGCGCGCTGGTTTCGAAGTGCGCGACGTCCACATGACCCACTATGGGCGCATCTGCCCCATCGAGACGCCGGAAGGTCCGAACATCGGTCTCATCGCGTCTCTCTCGACCTACGCGCGCGTCAACGACTACGGCTTCATCGAGACGCCTTATCGCAAGGTCACTGATGGCGCCGTCGCCTCCGAACGGCCGATTTACTACAGCGCGCTGGACGAAGAGGGTCACTACATCGCACAGGCGAACGCCACCCTCGATGAGGCAGGCCACTTCACGAGCGAGCTGATTTCGGCTCGTCGCTCCGGCGACTTCGTCATGGTGCCCCGCGACCGCGTCAACCTCATGGACGTGAGCCCGAACCAGCTCGTGTCCGTCGCCGCATCGCTCATCCCGTTCCTTGAGAACGATGACGCGAACCGCGCGTTGATGGGGTCCAACATGCAGCGCCAGGCGGTGCCGCTCCTCGTGACCGAGGCGCCCCTCGTGGGCACCGGCATGGAGCGCATCGTCGCCCGAGACTCTGGCGTGACCTCTGTTGCGCGAAATGATGGAATCGTCGAGTCGGTCGACGCCACCCGTATCGTGGTGAAGGTCGACAGCGACGACATCGCCGCCAAACCCGACATCTACAACTTGCTGAAGTTCCGTCGGTCCAACCAGAACACGTGCATCAATCAGAAGCCGATCGTCGAGAAGGGCGACCGCATTCGAAAGGGTGACGTGATTGCCGACGGCCCGGCGACTGACATGGGCGAGCTCGCGCTCGGCCGCAACATGGTCGTCGCCTTCATGCCGTGGGGCGGCTACAACTTCGAAGACTCGATCCTGATCTCGGAGAAGGTCGTCAAAGAGGACGTCTACACCTCGATCCACATCGAGGAGTTCGAGTGCGTTGCCCGCGATACCAAGCTTGGCAAGGAAGAGATTACCAAGGACATTCCGAACGTCGGTGAAGAGGCTCTCGCAGATCTCGACGAGTCGGGCATCGTCCGAATCGGCGCCGAGGTCAAGCCAGGCGACATCCTCGTAGGGAAGATCACGCCGAAGGGCGAGACCCAGCTCAGCCCCGAGGAGAAGCTTCTCCGCGCCATCTTCGGCGAGAAGGCCGGCGATGTGCGTGATACTTCGCTGCGGGTCCCGCCGGGTGTCCAGGGCACCGTCATCAGCGCCAAGGTGTTCAGCCGTCGCGGTATCGAGAAGGATGAGCGGGCGCAGGACATCGAGGACGCCGAGATTGCCAAGCTCGAGAAGGACCAGAACGATCAGATCAAGATCATCCGAAGCAGCGCCTATCGGAAGATTCGTGAGCTGCTCGTCGGTCAGCATGCGGCCAGCAAGCTCGTCGATGATCAGGGTCGGGTGCTGCTGGAAGCGGGCGAGGAGCTCACCACGCAGCGAGTTGACGCGATCCCTCAGAACTACTGGAACGTGATCGAGGTCGACCGCACGACCGGAGTTCCCGAGAAAGTCGAACGCATCATTGACGATCTCCGCGAGGAGATTCAGATGATCCGCGTGCTCTTCCAAGAGAAGATCAACAAGCTCAAGAAGGGTGACGAGCTGCCGCCGGGCGTGATCAAGATGGTCAAGGTCTACGTGGCCATCAAGCGCAAGATCCAGGTCGGCGACAAGATGGCTGGTCGCCACGGCAACAAGGGTGTCATCTCTCGCATCCTGCCTGAAGAGGACATGCCCTTCCTGCCCGACGGCACGCCGGTCGAAATGGTGCTGAACCCCCTTGGTGTCCCAAGCCGAATGAATGTCGGCCAGATCCTCGAGACCCATCTTGGTTGGGCGGCGCGAGGCCTCGGACGGCGAATCAATCGTCTGCTCGAGGAGGCCTGGGGAACCGATGCACTGAAGGCGGAGCTCAAGAGGTACTACTCCTCTAGCGACGTGCACGCGGTCATCGATGCGATGGCGGAGGACGACGTCCGCCGCGCCATCGTGAAGATTCGGCACGGAATGCACGTCGCGAGCCCCGTTTTCGATGGCGCCCGGGAGGAGTTGATTCGCGAGGCACTCGAGCGTGCCGGTATGCGCGGATCAGGCCAGACGGTCCTCTTCGACGGGCGCACCGGTGAGGCGTTCGATGGCGAGGTGACGGTGGGCATCATGTACGTGCTGAAGCTCCACCATCTCGTCGATGACAAGATTCACGCCCGCTCGATCGGTCCGTATAGCCTCGTGACGCAGCAGCCCCTGGGTGGCAAGGCACAGTTCGGCGGCCAGCGCCTCGGAGAGATGGAAGTCTGGGCGATGGAAGCCTACGGTGCGGCTTACGCGCTCCAGGAATTCCTTACCGTCAAGTCGGATGACGTTCTGGGCCGGACGCGCATGTACGAGGCGATTGTCAAGGGCGAGAACACCCTCGAGAGTGGGTTGCCCGAGTCGTTCAACGTGTTGATGCGTGAGCTGCAGAGCCTGGCCTTGGACGTCGAGCTCATCGAGAGCGAACAGATCTGAATCCCCGGATCGAGCGAGGAGAACCATGAAGGACATCTTCAACTTCTTCGAGAAGCCGAAGGACCCGCTCAGCTTCAGCGCGATCCGGATCTCGCTGGCCAGCCCGGAAAAGATCCGGGCGTGGTCGTATGGCGAAGTAAAGAAGCCGGAGACGATCAACTACCGGACGTTCAAGCCGGAGCGTGACGGCCTCTTCTGCGCGAAGATCTTTGGTCCTGTGAAGGACTACGAGTGCTTGTGCGGCAAGTACAAGCGCATGAAGCACCGCGGCGTGGTCTGCGAGAAGTGCGGCGTCGAGGTCATTCAGAGCAGGGTCCGCCGTGAGCGGCTTGGTCATATCAACCTCGCGACGCCCGTGGCGCACATCTGGTTCCTCAAGAGCCTTCCCAGCCGCATCGGGAATCTGCTCGACGTCACGCTGAAGGACGTCGAGAAGGTGCTTTATTGCGTGGCCTACATCGTCTACGACAAGGGAACGTCGCCACTGAACGTCGGCGACATTCTCTCCGAAGAAGAGTACGGCCAGGCAATTGACGAGTACGGTGAGGACGCCTTCCAGGCCGGCATGGGCGCCGAGGCGATTCGGAAGCTCCTGGCGGCGATCGATGTCGATCAGCTCGCCATCGACCTTCGCAGTGAGATGCGCACGGCGACGAGCGAAGCCAAGCGCAAGAAGATTGCGAAGCGCCTCAAAGTCGTCGACGCCTTCAAGGACAGCGGAAATCGTCCAGAGTGGATGATCCTCGAGGTCATCCCCGTCATCCCGCCTGACTTGCGTCCACTGGTGCCGCTCGACGGCGGTCGCTTCGCGACGTCCGATCTGAACGACCTGTACCGGCGCGTGATCAATCGGAACAACCGGCTCAAGCGCTTGCAGGAGCTCAACGCGCCCGAGATCATCATCCGCAATGAGAAGCGGATGTTGCAGGAGGCTGTTGACGCGCTGTTCGATAATGGCCGCCGCGGCAAGGCGATCACCGGCCCCAACAAGCGCCCGCTCAAGTCGCTCAGCGACATGCTGAAAGGGAAGCAGGGGCGCTTCCGGCAGAACCTGCTCGGCAAGCGCGTCGACTATTCGGGGCGTTCAGTCATCGTCGTCGGTCCCGAGCTGCGCCTTCACCAATGTGGCCTTCCCAAAAAGATGGCCCTCGAGCTCTTCAAGCCATTCATCTACAACAAGCTCGAAGAGCGCGGGTACGTCACCACCATCAAGAGCGCGAAGAGGATGGTGGAGAAGGAGAAGCCCGAGGTCTGGGACATCCTCGACGAGGTCATCAAGGAGCACCCGGTCCTTCTGAACCGTGCGCCGACGCTCCACCGCCTCGGCATTCAGGCGTTCGAACCGATCCTCATCGAAGGCAAGGCCATTCAGCTGCACCCGCTGGTTTGCGTCGCCTTCAACGCCGACTTCGACGGCGACCAGATGGCCGTGCACGTGCCGCTTTCGATCGAGGCGCAGGTCGAAGCGCGTGTGCTGATGATGAGTTCGAACAACATCCTCAGCCCGGCGAACGGCCGACCGATCATTGTCCCTTCTCAGGACATCGTCCTCGGCTGCTACTACATGACGCGCGAACGTCCTTTCGTGAAGGGCACGGACAAGGTGTTCTCCGGCCAGGACGAAGTTCGCATGGCGTACGACGCTGGCGAAGTTCACCTCCAGGCCAGAATCAAGTGTCGCGTCGACGGAAGGCTCGTCGAGACCACCGTCGGGCGTGTCCTGCTGTGGGAGATCATTCCCCAGCCGCTCACCTTTGAGCTTGTCAATCGCGTAATGGGCAAGAAGGAACTCGCTGCCCTGATCGACGCTGCCTATCGGCGCTGCAGTGCGAAGGACACCGTCATTCTCGGTGACCGCCTCAAGAACTTGGGGTATGCGAACGCGACGCGGGCCGGCATCTCGATCGCCATTGGCGACCTCACCATTCCACCGCGCAAGGAGGAAATGCTCTCCCGCGCTACGGAAGAGGTGAAGGAGATCGAACAGCAGTACTACGACGGCTTCATCACCGACGGTGAGCGCTACAACAAGGTCGTCGACATCTGGGCGCAGGTGACCGAAGAGGTCGCCCAGGCCATGCTCGAGGAGATCGGCAAGGACACGGTCATCGCGCCATCAGGCGAGGCGACGCAGGTTCCAAGCTTCAATCCGGTCTTCATCATGGCGGACTCGGGTGCCCGCGGCGGTCCGGCGCAAATCCGTCAGCTGGCGGGCATGCGCGGTCTCATGGCCAAGCCTTCTGGGGAGATCATCGAGACTCCGATCACGGCGAACTTCCGCGAAGGCCTCACCGTGCTGCAGTACTTCATCAGCACCCACGGTGCCCGCAAGGGTCTCGCGGATACGGCGCTCAAGACCGCGAACTCCGGCTACCTGACGCGCCGTCTCGTCGACGTCGCCCAGGACGCGATCGTGACCGACCTCGACTGTGGCACGCTCGACGGCATGGAAGTGACCGCACTCGTTGAAGCCGGTGAGGTCATCGAGCGGCTCGGCGATCGCATTCTTGGGCGAGTCGCCCTCGATGACGCCTACGACCCTCACGGCGGGGAACTGCTCGTGCCTGCGGGCACCGAGATCGACGAGAGGACGGTCGAGCGCATCGAGGACGCCGGCATCAGTCGCGTCATGATTCGTTCGGTGCTCACATGCCAGACCAAGCGTGGTGTCTGCCAGAAGTGCTACGGTCGTGATCTGGCCCGTGGACGACCGGTGAACGTCGGCGAGGCTATCGGCGTGATCGCCGCTCAGTCGATTGGCGAGCCAGGCACGCAGCTGACGATGCGCACCTTCCACATCGGTGGTGCCGCCTCGCGCCGTGCCGAGCAGAGCACGCTCGAAAACCGTGGACCCGGCATCGTGGTGTTCTCGAATCTCGAGTCCGTCCGCCGCAAGGACGGGCGCTTGGTCGTCATGAACCGTCAGGGCGAAATCACGCTCACTGATGATGCTGGTCGCGAGAAGGAGCGCTATCCCGTCATCTACGGCGCAACGCTCCTCGTGGAGAACGGCGCGCGTGTCGAGGCGGGTGCTTCCATCGCCGAGTGGGATCCGTTCGCGGTGCCCATCCTGACGGAGGTCGCGGGTATCGCCCGCTTCCACGACATTCAGGAGGGCAATACGATCCAGGAGCAGGTCGACGAGGTGACGGGCCTCTCCCGCAAGGTCGTTGTCGAGAGCCGCGATGCCGACATGCGTCCGGGCATCGTGATTCGCGACAAGGAGACGAACCAGGTGGTGAAGCTGGCGTCTGGACCCAACGAGGCCCGTTACCAGCTCCCCGTCGGAGCCAATATCGTCGTCAGCGACGGCGAAGAGGTGGGACCCGGCGACATCATTGCCAAGATGCCCCGCGAGACGTCAAAGACCAAGGACATCACCGGCGGTCTGCCGCGCGTCGCCGAGCTCTTCGAGGCCCGGAAGCCGAAGGAACATGCGGTCATCGCAGAGATCGATGGCTGGGTCGAGTTCGGCAAGGACACGAAGGGTAAGCGAAAGGTCATCGTTCGCCCCGAGATCGGAGAGCCGAAGGAGTACCTGATTCCAAAGGGCAAGCACCTCTCGGTGCGCCCGGGCGACCGCGTAAAGGCCGGCGACCCCCTGATGGAGGGAGCCGCCAACCCGCACGACATCCTGAAGGTACTCGGCGAGAAGGAACTGGCGAAGTACTTGGTCGACGAGATCCAGGAGGTCTACAGACTCCAGGGCGTGCGAATCAACGATAAGCATATCGAGGTGATCGTTCGCCAGATGCTGCGTCGCGTGCGCATCAAGGACGTCGGCGATACGAACTTTCTGGTAGATGAGCAGGTGGAGAAGTGGATCTTCGAAGAGGAGAACGAGCGCGTCATTGCAGCTGGCGGTCGCCCGGCCGTCGGTGAGGCTTTGCTCCTCGGCATCACGAAGGCTTCGCTCTCGACCGAGTCGTTCATCTCGGCGTCCTCGTTCCAGGAGACGACCAAGGTGCTCACCGAGGCTTCAATCTCGGGCAAGATCGACTACCTGCGCGGTCTGAAGGAGAACGTCATCATGGGTCGTCTCATCCCTGCAGGTACTGGCCTTGCCGGTTACCGGAACCTCAATATTGAGGTGGAGGACGCGGACTCCGACGGGGTCGAGGGGTCGGCCGAGTCGTTGATGGAGCCGGCCTGAGGTCAGTCGAAAACTGTTGACTGGCCGGACCTGCCCATTATAATGCCGCTCTCGTTGCCGAATGCCGTGAAGGCCGGCTGAGGGGAGCCCGCAAAGGACCCCTTCATACGAGGCGCATCCCGGAAGGCGGGCCGCAGGTGAGCGGTTTCGAACCACCGGGGGTCGACTGGATGTACCGTGGTACTCCGGAAGGACGCTGAGTAGCGTCCATCGCCCTCCGAATGGTTTCCCGACACCCGACAGCTGGACGACCGGTGACGCCGCGGCGCCGACGGTCATTCTGAGGTAGAGGACGAATGCCTACGATCAGCCAACTGGTCCGTAAGGGCCGCGAGCACAAGCGGGGCAAGAACGCCGCGCCCGCTCTGCAGGAATGCCCTCAGAAGCGCGGCGTCTGTGTCCGCGTCTACACTTCGACGCCCAAGAAGCCAAATTCGGCGCTCCGCAAGGTTGCCCGTGTTCGCTTGACCAACGGGATCGAAGTGACGAGCTACATTCCGGGTGAGGGGCACAACCTGCAGGAGCACTCAGTGGTGCTCATTCGCGGTGGTCGTGTAAAGGACCTGCCTGGCGTTCGGTACCACATCATCCGCGGCACGCTGGACGCGACTGGCGTCGCCAATCGCAAGCAGGGCCGTTCAAAGTACGGCGCCAAGCGGCCCAAGAAGTAGTGTAGAGGAGAAGGAAGATGCCGCGTCGCCGCGAAGTCCCCAAGCGCCGCATCCTGCCTGATCCCAAATTCGGTGATCGGCTGGTAGCAAAATTTACGAACAGCCTGATGCTTGCCGGCAAGAAGTCGGTAGCCGAGCAGATCATCTATGGCGCCTTCGACATCGTCGAGAAGCGCGCCAAGGAAGATCCGCTGCGCGTCTTCAAGAAGGCCGTTGAGAACGTGAAGCCGAGCCTCGAGGTGAAGAGCCGTCGCGTCGGCGGCTCTACATACCAGGTGCCGGTCGAGATCCGGGGCGAGCGGCGCACAGCGCTTGCGATTCGTTGGCTCATCATCTACTCGCGCTCGCGCCACGAGAAGACGATGGCCGAGAAGCTCGCAGGCGAGTTGATTGATGCTGCCGCCGGTCGTGGAAACACGATCAAGAAGCGCGAAGACACGCACAAGATGGCCGAGGCGAACAAGGCTTTCGCCCACTATCGCTGGTAATCCGGGCCAGTAGAGGATTCGGACATCGTCAATGCCGCGTCAGGTTCCCATCGCCTCGACCCGCAACATCGGGATCATGGCCCACATTGACGCCGGCAAGACGACGACGACCGAGCGCATCTTGTTCTATACCGGGCGCAGCTACAAGCTGGGCGAGGTCCATGAGGGCACCGCCGTCATGGACTGGATGCAACAAGAGCAAGAGCGGGGGATCACAATCACGTCGGCGGCCACCACGTGCCACTGGCGAGAGCACGTGATCAATATCATCGACACTCCGGGGCACGTCGACTTCACAATCGAGGTAGAGCGTAGCCTGCGCGTCCTGGACGGCGCGATTACGGTGCTCGACGGCGTCTCGGGAGTGGAGCCGCAGACCGAAACGGTCTGGCGTCAGGCCGACCGGTACAGAGTACCGCGCGTTGTGTTTGTCAATAAGATGGACCGCGTCGGTGTCAATTTTGACCGCTGCGTTGAGATGCTCCGTGATCGTCTATACGCGAATCCGCTGGTGATCCAGTTGCCGCTCGGCGCCGAGGAGTCCTTTCGAGGGGTTGTGGATCTCATCGAGCGTAGGGCGGTCGTCTGGAACGAGGAGGGGCAAGGGGCTCGCTTCGAGGTAACGGAAGTACCTGCCGACCTCGCAGATGAGGCGGAGATGCACCGCGAAGCCATGCTTGAGCACTTGTCCACCCACGACGACGAGATCCTCGAGTGGCTGCTTGAGGAGCGCGAACTCACGCCCGAGCAGATTCGGCGTGCAGTGCGCCGGATGACCCTCGCGCTGAAGGGAGTGCCGGTCCTCTGCGGAGCGGCCTTCAAGAACAAGGGGATTCAGCCGCTTCTCGATGCGGTGATCGACTTTCTGCCCGCGCCCGTCGACGTCCCTCCGATTGAGGGCATGCGGGTGCAGAACGGCGAAGCAACCGAGGATAGGGTTGGGCGTCCCGCCAGAGACGATGGGCCGTTCGCGGCACTAGCGTTTAAGATATCGACGGATTCGTACGTCGGTCACTTGACGTACTTTCGAGTGTACTCGGGATCGCTGACGGCAGGGCAGACCGTCCTCAACGTCACGACGGGCAAGCGCGAGCGGATCGGCCGCCTGCTTCGCATGCATGCGAATCAGCGCGAGGACATTGTAGACTGCTTCGCCGGTGATATTGTCGCGGCCGTCGGACTAAAGACGGTACGCACAGGTGACACGCTGTGCGACGAGCGCCATCCGGTAGCGTTGGAGCGAATGCAGGTCCCGGAGCCGGTCATCAATGTCGCAATTGAGCCGAAGACAAAGGCCGACGAGGACCGGCTAGCCTCATCGCTTGGCAAGCTCATGCTCGAAGACCCGTCCTTTCGGGTACTGACAGACCCAGAGACCGGACAGATGCTGATCGCCGGCATGGGTGAGTTGCACCTCGAGATCATCGTCGATCGACTGTTGCGCGAGTTCAATGTCGCGGCGAACGTGGGAAAGCCCCAAGTTGCGTACCGCGAGACGATCAGCCGCGAAGGAACGGGCGAAGGGAAGTTCGTTCGCCAAACCGGAGGGCGTGGGCAGTACGGTCATTGCTGGTTGCGGCTCCGCCCTGGACAGCGAGGTAGCGGCTTCAAGTTTACGTCGACGATTGCGAATGCAGTCGTTCCGAAGGAATTCTTTTCCGCCGTACAGGCTGGCGCCGAAGGCGCCTGTTCGGGCGGCGTACTCGCCGGCTTCCCGATGGTGGACGTCGAGGTTGAGCTCTACGACGGGTCGTACCATGAAGTGGACTCGTCGGAGATGGCATTCCGTGTGGCGGGAAGCATGGCATTCAAGGAAGCCGCCCGGAGTGCGAGCCCCGTGCTCCTCGAGCCGATGATGAGCGTCGAGGTGGTTGTTCCCGAAGAGTTTGTCGGGGACGTCATCGGCGACCTGAATAGTCGACGCGGTGAGATTCGGGACATGGCGCTGCGCACGGGTGCGCAGGTAGTTTCAGCGGTGGTGCCGCTTTCGAGCATGTTCGGATACGCCACCGTTCTGCGGTCCGCGACACAAGGACGCGGCACCTACACGATGCACTTCGCGCATCACTCGCCGGTGCCCGAGGCGCTCGCCGAGAGCATCGTGAAGCGGTACGGAGGCTGAGGAAGACACGATGTCGAACAGCCAGAAGATTCGAATCCGGCTAAAGGCATATGATCACAAGTTGCTCGACCAATCGGCGACCGAGATCGTCGATATCGCGCGGCGCACCGGAGCTAAGGTAGCGGGTCCGATTCCGCTGCCGACGAGCGTTAGCCGCTACACGGTGCTACGCGGCCCACACGTCGACAAGAAGAGCCGCGAGCAATTTGAGATTCGAACGCACAAGCGCCTACTTGACATTCTCGAACCCACGCCCCAGACGCTCGACGCGCTCATGAAGCTCGATCTCTCGGCGGGCGTCAACGTCGAGCTGAAGTCCTGAGGAGCCACGGGAATGGCGACGCTCCCTGTCTATAACCTGAACCGCGAAGAGGTCGGCTCCATTGAGGTGTCCGATGCAGTCTTCGCGGCCGAGGTGAATCGGCACCTCTTCTACGAGGTGGTGAAGTGGCAGCTTGCACGGCGCCGCGCCGGCACTGCTTCGACGAAAACCCGTTCCGAGGTCGCGGGCGGCGGCAAGAAGCCGTATCGCCAGAAGGGTACCGGCCGCGCCAGGCAGGGCTCGCGGCGCGCAGCGCAGTGGGTCGGCGGCGGTGCCGTGCACGGTCCTCGGCCTCGAAGCTTCGCATACTCTCTGAATAAGAAGATGCGCAAGGGAGCACTGCGTTCGGCGCTCAGCCTTCGCGCATCCCAGGGCCGCCTTGTCGTTGTGCAGGAACTTTCTCTCGGCGAGGTCAAGACAAAGCGCGCGGCACAGGTGTTTTCGCGCCTTGCCGAAGGACATGCACTGGTCATCGATGGCGGAAGCCGCGAACTGCTGCTCTCGGTCCGCAACCTTCCGCATGTCAAGTGCCTGCCCGTCGAGGGCCTGAACGTCTTTGACGTGCTCAAGTACCGGCATGTCGTTCTCACCGAGCCGATGGTGCGACGGATCGAGGGAGCACTGGCGAAATGAGGAAGGACATCCATAGCATTCTCCGGCGTCCGCTCGTTACCGAGAAGACGACTGGCCAGAAGGACGATCTCAACCAGGTTGTATTTGTGGTCCGTCGCGACGCCACGAAGGTCGACATCCGTAGCGCCGTTGAGGAACTTCTCGGCGCTGAAGTCTCTGCGGTCAACACGATGCTGTACCGCGGGAAGCCGAAGCGCGTCGGTCGTAACTTCGGCAAGCGCTCGAACTGGAAGAAGGCGGTCGTAACGCTGGCGCCTGGTGCTGAGGTTGACTTCTTCGGAGCCCTTGAGGACCTCGAAGCGGTGCCTGCGGAGTAAGCGGAGATGGGTATCAAGACTTACAAGCCGACTTCGCCGGGACGGCGAGGTATGTCGGTCAGCGACTTCGCGGAAATTACTCACAATCGTCCGGAGAAAAGCCTGACGCAGCCGGCGCGCAAGCGCGCGGGGCGCAACAGCTATGGACGGATCACGGTCCGCTTCCGCGGGGGGGGTCACAAACGTCGCTTCCGCATCATCGACTTCCGCCGCGACAAGTACGGCATTCCCGCGAGGGTATCGAGCATCCAGTACGATCCAAACCGAAGCGCCCGCATCGCGCTGTTGACATACAGCGACGGTGAGAAGCGCTACATCCTCGCGCCCAAGGGGCTGACGGTCGGCGACGAGGTTGTTTCGGCGCGTGGTGCCGACATCAAGGTAGGCAACAGTTTACCGCTGCGTGACATGCCGGTTGGCACGGTCGTTCATGCGGTCGAACTGAAGATCGGAGCCGGTGCGAAAATGTGCCGCGCAGCCGGTACGGCCGCGCAATTGATGGCCAAGGAAGGGGATTGGTGCCAGGTGCGCCTTCCCTCGGGCGAGGTCCGGCTCGTCCACCAGAACTGCCGAGCGACCATCGGTCAGGTTGGCAACGAAGAGCACAATAACGTCTCGATCGGCAAGGCCGGACGCACGCGCTGGCTTGGCCGCCGCGGCAAGGTTCGTGGCGTCGCGATGAACCCGGTGGACCACCCGCACGGTGGTGGTGAGGGACGCACTTCGGGCGGACGCCATCCGGTGACGCCATGGGGCTTCCCTACGAAGGGCAAGAAGACCCGCAATAACCGGGCGACCGACCGCTTCATTGTGCGTCGGCGCAACGCCAAGTAGGAGCAGACGATGCCTCGTTCCGTAAAGAAGGGCCCCTTCGTCGACGACCATCTGATGAAGAAGGTCGACGAGATGACCCGGGCGGGCGAGCGGCGCGTCATCAAGACCTGGTCGCGCCGATCGGTCATCCTTCCTGAGTTCGTCGGGCACACTTTCGCGGTCCATAATGGCCGCAAGTTCATTCCGGTTTTTGTGACTGAGAACATGGTCGGTCACAAGCTAGGCGAGTTCTCGCCGACCCGGACGTTCTTCGGTCACGCCGCGGACCGCAAGGCCAAGAGGAAGTAGCGCGATGAAGGCCATGCTCCGCTATCTGCGGGTCACGCCGCGCAAGGCCCGGCTGGTGGCCAATCTGGTACGCGGCAAGAACGTGAACGAGGCAATCGGGATCCTCCAGTTCACCCGTCGGTCGGCGAGTGAACCGCTGCGCAAGCTGATTGAGAGCGCAATTGCGAACGCTGAAGCGCAGAACGCAGATCCCGACCGACTCTTTGTCAAGACTATCTTCGTCAACGAAGGTCCGACGCTGAAGCGCTTCATGCCGCGTGCGATGGGGCGAGCGACCCGGATCAACAAGCGCACGAGTCACGTCACCTGCGTGCTCGGCGTGCGGGGCTGAGGAGGCTACCGTGGGTCAGAAGACGCATCCCGTCGGGTTCCGTCTCGGCGTCATTCGGACGTGGAGCTCGAAGTGGTATGCCGAGAGGCGGTATGCCGAATGGCTCCACGAAGACATTCAGCTCCGGCGGTCCATCAAGAAGAAGCTGCATCACGCGGGAATCTCCAAAATCGAGATTGAGAGGATGGCCAACAAAGTGAAGATCAACGTCTTCACTGCTCGGCCCGGAATCGTGATCGGCAAGCGTGGCGCCGGTGTCGACGAACTCAAGCGCGCGGTCGAGAAGCTTACGAAGGGCGAGGTCTACCTGAATATCCAGGAGGTCCGGAAGGCGGAGTTGGATGCGACGCTGGTCGCTGAGAACGTTGCTGCTCAATTGGAGCGCCGCGTTGCATTCCGACGGGCTCTGAAGAAGGCGATGCAGACGGGCATGAAGTTCGGCGCTAAGGGCTTTCGTGTCTCGGCATCAGGTCGACTCGGTGGCGCGGAGATGGGCCGCTATGAGTGGTACCGCGACGGCCGCGTTCCACTGCACACGCTGCGGGCGGACATCGACTACGGCACGGCAATCGCCCGGACAACGTACGGCGTCATTGGCATCAAGTGCTGGATTTTCAAGGGTGAGGTGCTCGAGGACCAGACGGCCGCTGCCGCGCGCGCTGCGCAGCCCGCCCGTCGGTAACCAAGGCCTCGAGGGAGATGAGCGATGCTTTCCCCGAAGAAGACCAAGTTTCGCAAGCAGTTCAAGGGCCGCATGACTGGCATGGCCAAGGGCGGCTCGGACGTCAGCTTCGGCGACTTCGGGCTGCAGGCCCTCGAGCCCGCGCGTATTACTGCCCGTCAGATTGAAGCGGCTCGCATCGCGATGACCCGCCATGTGAAGCGTGGCGGGAAGATTTGGATTCGCGTTTTTCCCGACAAGCCGATCACGAAGAAGCCCGCCGAGACCCGAATGGGTAAGGGCAAGGGCGGCGTCGAAGCCTGGGTGGCGGTCATTAAGCCCGGTCGTGTCCTCTATGAAATGGAGGGGGTGCCCGAGGATGTCGCGCGCGAGGCGTTTCGCCTCGCTGCGCACAAGCTGCCGATGAGAACGCGAATCCTGGCGCGGGGTCAGTGAGATGCAAGCCAGCGAACTTCGTCAGAAGAGCACTGACGAGCTCCTTACCATCAGCACGGAGTTTCGTCGCAACCTGTTCGATCTGCGGTTCAAGCAGCACACGGGTCAACTGACGCAGACATCCGAGCTGCGCGCAGTGCGACGTGACATTGCCCGCGTAGAGACGATCCTTCGGGAACGTCAGATCGTGCAGCAGGTTGGGCGAAAGGGTGCGCGATGAGTGAGACGACGTCCCAGGGCCACCGAAAGAGCCGAACCGGGGTGGTGGTCAGCGACAAGATGCAGAAGACGATTGTGGTGCAGATCGAGCGACTCGTGAAGCACCCCGTCTACAAGAAGTACGTTCGCCGTCGGGTCAAGTACAAGGTCCATGACGAGCACAACGATGCGCGCATGGGCGACACTGTGGTGATCGAAGAGTGTCGGCCCTTGAGCAAGGACAAGCGGTGGCGGCTGCGGGAAATCGCAAGCCGGGCCGTCTGAGGCCGGGCGTAAGCGCCTGAGCAATCTCGAGGTTCGCCGTGATCCAAATGCAGACCATCCTGACCGCCGCCGATAACTCCGGTGCCAAGAAGCTGATGTGCATCAAGGTACTCGGAGGTTCGAAGCGTAAGTACGCCTCGATTGGTGACGTCGTCGTGGTGAGTATCAAAGAGGCGCTCCCGAACTCGAAGGTGAAGAAGGGTGACGTTCGCCGTGCTGTCATCGTTCGTACCACCAAAGAAGTTCGGCGGCCCGACGGTTCCTACATCAAGTTCGACGCGAACTCGGCGGTGCTGATCAACGAGGCCGGCGAACCGCTCGGTACCCGCATCTTCGGGCCCGTCGCACGAGAGCTGCGGGCGCGCAAGTTCATGAAGATCATCTCGCTGGCGCCCGAGGTGCTCTGAGGCACTTCGAAGGGAACACACGATGTACATCAAGACAAACGACGTCGTGCAGGTCATCGCCGGTAAGGAGAAGGGCAAGACCGGCCGCGTTCTCCGCGTTGATCGCGTGCGCAACCGCGTTGTGGTCGAGGGTCTGAATGTCGTGAAGCGGCACCGTCGCCCGACGGCACTCGATCCGCAGGGTGGGATCTCCGAGAAGGAGGCGTCATTGGACGCTTCCAATGTACAGTTGTACTCGCAGAAGCTTGAGAGGGGCGTTCGCGTTTCGTATCGGTTCGAGGGGCAGGGGGGCGAGTTCCACGGCACGCGCGCGGCAGCCCTCGCGAGTTTTGGCGGCGGGGCGCTGGAGCGAATTCGCAAGGTTCGGTTTTGTGCGAAGTCCGGTGAGGTGTTCGAATGACCTCGCGACTCCAGAAGGTCTACAGGGACGATGTTGCAGCCGCGTTGATGTCGGAGTTCAAGTACTCCAACGTCAATGAAGTGCCTCGCATTCTGAAGGTCGTCTGCAACATGGGTCTCGGTGAGGCTGTGCAGAACCCGAAGATCGTCGAATCGGCGCAGGTCGAGCTCACAGACATCGCAGGTCAGAAGGCCGTGGTTGCGCGGTCGAAGAAGGCGATAGCCGGATTCAAGTTGCGCAAGGGCATGCCGATCGGCTGCTCGGTCACGTTGCGACGCGATCGTATGTGGGAGTTCCTCGACCGATTG
Organism: Myxococcota bacterium; assembly: GCA_963169045.1. Taxonomy (GTDB): domain Bacteria; phylum Myxococcota_A; class Bradymonadia; order UBA7976; family UBA1532; genus CAUJDF01. Next base: position 8,985 of record CAUJDF010000041.1, on the reverse strand, counting down.
ATGAACATCGCGCTCCCGCGAGTCCGCGACTTTCGTGGCGTTAGCCCGAAGGCGTTTGATGGCCGTGGGAATTACTCGTTGGGCATCCGCGAACACATCATATTTCCAGAAATTGACTACGATAAGACCGATAAGGTCAAGGGTCTGAACGTCACGATCGTCACCACGGCGAGGACGGACGAAGAGGGTCGCGCGCTGCTCCGGCATCTCGGGATGCCGTTCCGCAAGGCGACGGCCAAGTAGGAGAGCCAGGTGGCCAAAAAGTCCAAGATCGCGCAGGCGAAGCGGCGGCCGAAGTTCACGGTGCGGGGCTACAATCGTTGTCCGCTCTGTGGGCGTGCCCGCGCCTTCATCCGTCGCTTTCGTATGTGTCGTATCTGCTTCCGCGAGTTGGCGCTGCGGGGAGAAATCCCCGGGGTGGTCAAGGCGAGCTGGTGATTCCGACCGGGATCGGCTGAAGGCGCCCTGCGCCGAATCGTTGAGGGAATGACCCATGGGGATGACCGACCCTATCGCCGATCTGCTGACGCGCATCCGTAACGCGTCGGCGGTCCGCCACGACAAGGTCTATGTGCCGGCTTCGAACCTGAAGCTGCGGATTATCAACCTGCTCCGAGAGGAGGGGTTCATCCGTAACTGGAAGGTCGTCAAGGACGCGAAGCAGGACCAGATCTGCATTTATCTGAAGTACACGCCGGACCAACGGCCTGTCATCACCGGGCTCGAGCGCGTCTCGCGGCCTGGGCGTCGAGCATACGTTAAGTCGAGCGACATTCCGCGTGTCCGCCATGGCCTCGGTGTCGCCATTCTTTCGACTTCGCGCGGCGTCATGACCGACACACAAGCGCGCCAGCTCCGGGTCGGCGGCGAGCACCTCTGCTCCATTTGGTAGCTCGCGAGCGACGAGGAAAGGAACTCGGGAATGTCCCGTATCGGCAAGTTGCCGGTGGCAGTACCGGCCGGTGTGACCGTCGAGGTGACCGAAGGACGGATCAGCGTCAAGGGGCCCAAGGGCACTCTGGCACGTGAATTGCCGCCTCGCGTGAGCGTCTCGGTCGAGAGCGGGAAGTTGATCGTGGCGCGTGAGGAGCCGGACGATCGTACGGCGCGAGCGATGCACGGCCTCGCTCGCACGCTCCTCCGCAACTTGGTCCGTGGGGTGAGTGCCGGCTTCAGTCGCACGCTCGACATTGTTGGCGTCGGTTACCGCGTCGAGCAGAAGAAGGACTATCTCGTCTTCGCGCTCGGCTATAGCCACCCCATCTATTACGAGCTGCCCGCTGGGGTGCAGGCCAAGATCGAGTCGCCGACGCGCCTCATCGTCAGCGGTGCCGATGCCCAGGTAGTCGGGTCCGCCGCCGCGACGATTCGTTCGTTCCGTGAGCCCGAGCCCTATAAGGGCAAAGGCATCAAGTACTCGGACGAGACTATCCGCCGCAAAGAAGGCAAGTCCGGCGCCCGCTGAGGCGCGCGGACCGGGGAAGGACGGCTGCAATGACAGTCAAGAATGACAAAGTGGCGGCTCGGCTCCGGCGGAAGCGCTCGGTGCGAAAGCGGGTGCTCGGCTCCTCTGAGCGTCCGCGGTTGAGTGTTTTCCGCTCGACCAACCACATCTATGCGCAGGTCATCGACGATTCAAGCGGAGCGACGCTGGCCGCGGCATCCTCGCTCAGTCCGGAAGTCCGATCGCAGTGCGAGGGAAAGAGAAAGACCGAGACCGCAACGTTGGTCGGAAGGCTCATCGCGGCGAAGTGTCGCGATCGGCAGATCGAACGCGTGGTCTTTGATCGAAATGGGTTCATCTACCACGGGCGCGTCAGGGCGGTCGCCGACGGTGCGCGTGAAGGTGGCCTGCAGTTCTGAGGAAGCTCGGTATTGACAGCGCAGGAGGCCTGCGGTACAAGTCCGCGCCTCGTTGGCGCTGAGGGTGGCGACGCTTTTTGCGTTTGCAGGCCGGGAGCAGGAAGTTGGCGGTGCTAAGAGAGATTGAAACCGACCTGATTGACAAAGTCGTCAGGATCAACCGCGTGGCCAAGGTGGTCAAGGGTGGCCGCCGCTTCAGCTTCAGTGCGCTCGTCGTCGTCGGCGACGGCCACGGTCGCGTGGGCATCGGTCTGGGCAAGGCCAATGAGGTGCCGGAGGCGATTCGGAAGGGGAATGAAAGGGCTCGAAAGAGCATGTTTCAGGTCCCGCTCCTTTCCGACACCATCCCCCACGAGGTCGTTGGGCACTTCGGTGCCGGTCGCGTCGTTCTACGGCCGGCCAGCCCCGGTACCGGCGTGATTGCTGGCGGAGCTGTTCGCGCTGTGCTCGAGGCGGCAGGCATCCACAATGTGCTGACGAAGTCGCTGGGCACGAGCAATCCTCACAACGTCGTGCACGCGACGGTGGACGCGCTTCGCCGCTTGGTTGAGCCGATTGAGATGGCCACGCGGCGGGGCAAAGGCCTCGATGAACTCGCACACTCGGTGCCGGGGCGGGAGGTGCCGCAGCCATGAAGCTGAAGATTGTTCTCCGCCGGAGTGGGATTGGGCGGCCCGAACGTCACCGTAAGACGCTGCAGGGATTGGGGCTCCGTCGCCTGAATCAAGAGAGGGTCCTTATCGATTCGCCGTCCGTCCGTGGGATGGTGGCTCAGGTTAGTCATCTCGTCGAGTGGTCGGTCTTGGAAGATTAGGTCATGAGCGAACTCAGCAATCTCGAAGCGCCGATTGGTGCCAACAAGCGCCGCCGGCGCATTGGTCGTGGCGAGTCGTCCGGGTGGGGTAAGACTGCCGGGATGGGCGGAAAGGGCCAGAAGGGCCGTCAGGGTGGCGGCAAGCCCGGTCACGGCTTCGAGGGTGGGCAAATGCCGCTGCAGCGGCGTCTGCCGAAGCGCGGGTTCCGTAGCGAGAACCGCATTGAGTACGCCGTGGTCAATCTTCGCGATCTCGTGGCGTTCGAAGCAGGCGCGATTATCGATCCCGATACTCTCCGGTCGCGGGGCTTGGTGAAGAAGGGTCACGACCTGCTCAAGGTTCTTGGTGACGGCGATGTTGCGGTGGCGCTGACCATTCGCGCGCACCACTTCAGCAAGAGCGCCGTTGAGAAGATCAGTGGGGCCGGTGGCACCGTCGAGCTGATTGAGCGCTGAGAGGCCGAGTCCCTTGGGAACTATCGTCCGAATCTTCCAGATCCCCGAGCTGCGCAAGCGGATTCTGTTCACGCTTGCGCTGCTTGCGGTCTATCGCATTGGCGTCTTCGTCACTCTGCCGGGTGTCAATCGAAGCGCGATGTCTGAGTTCATGGCGGGCCAGCAGAACAACTTTCTGGGCCTGTTCAACATGTTCAGTGGTGGGGCGATCGAACGCCTGAGTGTCTTTGCGCTCGGCATCATGCCCTACATCTCGGCCTCGATCATCTTTCAGCTGCTGACAGTCGTGATTCCGACGCTCGATCGTCTGAACAAGGAAGGCGAGCAGGGGCGTAAGAAGATCAACCAGTGGACGCGGTACGGAACGATAGCCCTCTCGATCGTTCAGGGCTTCTTCATCGCGGTCTACCTGGAGAATCTCAACGCCGAGTCTGGGGCGGGCCAGATCGTCCATGCCCCGGGGACATTCGGCTTCCGCGCGATGACGGTACTGACGTTGACAACTGGAAGTGCCTTCATCATGTGGCTCGGCGAGCAGATCACCGAGCGCGGCATCGGAAATGGAATGAGCCTGATCATTTTTGCCGGCATCGTTGCGGGCCTACCGGAGGCGATGCAGCAGACGATCAGCCTTGTGAGCGATCAGCAGATGTCGTTGTTCTCGCTCGTAGCGCTGGCCGGTATGGTTCTGGTGACCATCGGGTTCATCGTGTTCATGGAGCGCGCACAGCGACGGATTCCTATTCAGTACGCTAAGCGCTTGGTGGGCAATCGGGTGGGGGCAGCACAGAGCACGCATCTTCCCCTACGGGTGAATATGGCCGGCGTGATCCCGCCAATCTTCGCTTCGTCCATCCTGATGTTTCCGTCGACGATTGCCGGTTGGAGCGACGCGGCATGGATGCAGCAGATTCAGCAGGCGCTTATGCCCGGTGAGTGGCCGTACCTCGTACTTTTCTGCGGCCTCATTCTTTTCTTCTGCTTCTTTTACACCGCCGTCATGTTCAATCCCGTGGATGTTGCCGAGAACTTGAAGAAGTACGGCGGCTACATTCCTGGCATCCGCCCTGGCGCGAAGACTGCGGAGTACATTGACTACGTCCTGACGCGTCTGACGGTAGCCGGAGCTTTGTATGTGGCCGCCGTGTGTGTACTTCCAATGTTCGTTCAGCAGGAGTTCAGGGTTTCTTTCTACTTTGGTGGAACCTCGTTGCTGATTGTTGTTTCGGTGGCGCTGGACACCGTGCAGCAAATTGAGAGTCATCTGATCACTCGCAATTACGAAGGTTTCACAGAATCGAAGGCCTCCCGCATCCGGGACCGTCGTGGCGTGAGCGTGGCTTGAGAATGCTCGCCAAGCGCCTGATTCTGCTAGGCCCGCCTGGGGCGGGAAAGGGCAGCCAGTCGGCTCGTCTGGTCGAAGAACTTGGGGTACCCCAGGTTTCGACTGGAGACTTGCTGCGGGCTGCGCGGGCAGTGGGCAGTCCGCTCGGAAGGAAGGCTCAGCAGTACATGGATGCCGGCACGCTGGTGCCGGATGAGCTCGTCCTGGAACTTGTTGAGGACCGGCTGAGCGAGCCAGATGCTGCGGCGGGCTACATTCTCGACGGATTCCCCAGAAACGTTGCCCAGGCGAGCGCACTTGAGGTGCGTCGGGTGCTGATCGAGCGAGTAGTCAGCATCCAGGTGGAGGCCAGGGCTCTTGCGGTTCGGCTCGGCGGGCGGCGCGTTTGCCGGCAATGCGGTGCGACGTTCCACGTCGAGTTCAGGCCGGCCAGGCTGGAGGGAGTCTGCGACGTCTGTGGAGGTGAGACCTATCAGCGTTCCGATGACCGGCCTGGGGTCATTGCGAGCCGACTGCGGGTCTACGACGAAAGCACTGCTCCGCTGATCGAGTACTATGAACGAATGGGCAAGCTTCGCCGCGTGGATGGTGAAGGATCGTTCGATGGGGTCTTCGCGAGTATCATGGCGGCGTTGGAACTCTGAAGCGCGCCACGGCGACTAGGAAGCTGGAGCGGACGATGAAGGTGCGAGCCTCGGTGAAGCGCATCTGCGACAAGTGCAAGATTATTCGCCGGCACGGTCGAGTGCGGATCATCTGCGACAACCCTCGCCACAAGCAGCGGCAGGGCTGAGCCGGTAAGGAACGGGGACGAAAGATGGCGCGTATTGCAGGTGTCGACCTTCCGCGCAATAAGCGGGTGCTGATCGCTCTGACGTACATTCATGGGGTTGGGAAGAGCGCCTCGGCCAGGATTCTGCAGGAGTGCGGGATCGACCCCAGCGTGCGCACCGACGACCTGTCGGAGGTCGATGTGCGGAAGATCCGCACCGTGCTGGACGAAAAGTTCAAGGTCGAGGGTGATCTTCGGCGCGACGTGACCCTCAACATCAAGCGTCTGATGGATCTCGGCTGCTACCGGGGCCTTCGGCACCGCCGCGGCCTTCCGGTCCGTGGTCAGCGCACGCGCACGAATGCCCGCACGCGCAAGGGGCCGCGTCGGGTGATCGCACAGAAGAAGAAGTAAGCAAGGTACGACCATGGCCAAGAATCCCGCGCGCGGTGCCAAGAAGAAGGTTCGCAAGAACATTCAGTCGGGTATCGCCCACATTCAGGCGACATTCAACAACACCATCGTCACGATTACCGACGTGCAGGGTAACTGCGTGGCTTGGTCGTCCGCTGGCTCCCGTGGCTTCAAGGGAAGTCGCAAGAGTACGCCGTTCGCCGCCCAGCTCGCTGCCGAAGACGCCGCTCGGAAGGCGATGGAACACGGCATGCGTTCGATCGGAGTGTACGTGAAGGGGCCGGGCGCGGGTCGCGAGGCGGCTCTGCGTTCGCTGTCGAACGCCGGTTTCAAGATCACGCATATCCGGGACGTGACGCCGATCCCGCACAACGGTTGCCGGCCGCCGAAGCGCCGGCGCGTCTGAGGAGTTGCGCCGTGGCTCGGTATACTGGTGCAGTTTGTCGTCTTTGCCGGCGTGAAGGCACGAAGCTCTTCCTGAAGGGTGATCGGTGCTACAGCGAGAAGTGCGCGTTCGATCGCCGGCCGTATGCGCCTGGCCAGCACGGTCAGGGGCGCCTACGCCCGTCGAACTACCGCGAGCAGCTGCGCGAAAAGCAGAAGGTTAAGCGCATCTACGGATTGCTCGAGCGTCAGTTTCGGCTGTACTTCGAGCGCGCTGACCAGATGAAGGGGGTGACGGGTCTGAACCTCCTTTCGCTGCTTGAGTTGCGCCTTGACAATACTGTCTATCGGATGGGGATGGCCTCGAGCCGTGCTGAGGCGCGGCAGCTGGTGCGTCACAATCACTTCACAGTGAACGGCAAGAGGGTGAACATTCCTTCCTTTCAGGTGAGGTCGGGCGACATCGTGGAGGTGAAGGAACGCAGCCGGAAGGTGGCTCGCATCGCCTCGTCCCTTGAGGGGGCGGAGGGTCGCCCGCGGATGTCGTGGCTCGAGGTGGACGCCAAGCTGTTCCGTGGGACGGTACGGAGCGCTCCGGTCCGTGAGGAACTCACGCTTCCGATCAACGAGCAGCTCATCGTCGAGCTGTATAGCAAGTAGCCTGTTGTCAGGCCGCACAGTCGGGGTGGGCCCCGCCGTGCTTCCGCGAGGGCACGCGCTTGGGGGGTGGACCCGTTGAGCGGAAGAAAGAAGGTATCGCGATGACGATGGAAGTGGTTGCTCGGAATTGGCGTGATCTGATTCGCCCGAAGGGCATTCAGGTCGAGAAGGCCAATCAGACCTACGGCAAGTTCGTGGCAGAGCCCTTCGAGCGTGGGTATGGGATCACCATTGGCAACTCGCTGCGGCGTATTCTGCTGTCGTCGCTGCAGGGGGCTGCAATTACTGCCGTGCGCATCGACGGGGTTCTGCACGAGTTCAGCAGCGTGCCCGAGGTGCTGGAGGATGTGACCGACATTATCCTCAACCTTAAGGAGGTCCGACTGAAGGTCCACGGCCTTGAGTCGAAGACGGTACGGATTCAGGTTGAGGGTGAGCGGAGGATTGTGGCAGGCGACATCATTGCTGACCCGCAGGTGGAGATTCTCAATAGGGATCAGCACATCTGCACGCTCAGCGAAGGTGGCCGACTGAACATGGAGCTGACGGTTCGTACCGGCTGGGGGTACGTGTCGGCTGAACTGAACAAGACGGCGAACATGCCTGTGGGCACGATTCCGATCGACGCCATGTTCAGCCCAATCCGGCGCGTGAACTACAATGTGACCAACGCCCGCGTCGGACAGCAGACTGATTACGATCGTCTGGTGCTCGAAGTCTGGACGGACGGCAGCGTCGCTCCTGCGGACGCGGTGGCGTATGCGGCGAAGATTCTGAAGGAGCAGGTCAGCATCTTCATCAACTTCGATGAGGAAGCGGAACCGCAGCTTGAGGAGGCTTCGCCGCAGAATGAGGTCTTGCAGAACGAGAATCTGTACCGAAGCGTCGACGAACTTGAGCTTTCGGTGAGGTCGGCAAACTGTCTCCAGAATGCGAACATCAAACTCATCGGTGAGCTGGTCCAGAAGACCGAAGCCGAGATGCTCAAGACGAAGAACTTCGGTCGCAAGTCCTTGAAGGAAATCAAGGAAATCCTCGGGACGATGGGTCTCAGCCTCGGGATGAAGCTTGATGGCTGGAATCCCGACGCGCGGCCGAAGAAGTAGCGCCCGGGCGAGGGAGCCAGCGGGGAGCAATGGAACATGCGCCATCGTAATTCCGGTCGGAAGCTGAGCCGCAATAGCAGCCATCGCCAAGCGATGCTGCGTAACATGGTCACGTCGCTGCTCGAGGCGGAGCGGATTCAGACGACCGACGCCAAGGCGAAGGAACTTCGTCGCGTCGCCGAGCGGCTGATCACGCTTAGCAAGAAGAATTCGCTTAGCGGCGTCGTCGCTTCGGCGAACGAGGAAGAGAAGAGCCGTCGCGCTGGTGCCCGTCTTGCTGCTGTTCGGCAGGCGGGCCGCGTTGTACGTGGGCGTCCGACGCTTCAGAAGCTGTTCGGTGAGCTTGCGGAGCGCTATCGGGAGCGTCCGGGCGGTTACACCCGTATTCTGCGCGTCGGTCGCCGGCTTGGTGACGGTGCGGAGATGGTGATCATCGAGCTCGTCGATGGAGCCGGTGAGGCTGCGCGGGCGGAAGCAGCGTCGGTACCTGTTGAGTCAGTGACCTGAGGGCGCGTTCGTCCCGTGAGCTCCTTTTTGCCTCCGGCGTGATGCACCGTTCTACTCGCCAGCGTTGATCGCCACTGACGTGTCTGCTCCGTGATGCATCGGCTATCGGGGCCCAGGTTGGCCAGCGGGTCGTGGGCTGTGCGTGCCGGTGCCTCAGTTTGGCATTCCGTAGGCGCCTACAGTCCAGTCGGTCGTAGGGTGTCCGCTCGTACGCGCCCGACCAACCTATCCCGTTCCAGTGTTCGATCTTCTCCGCGCTGTGCGATGACCGCCGGGTGAGCGACGCTGCGTTCGAGTCCGGTGGGGACGGAGTTGGGCTGGGGCGGCTCGGCGCGTTGCTGTTGACGCTCGCCCTCGTTGACGTCGATCCCGGCCATCCCCGCGCAGCCTCGTTGAGGTGATCGAGCGCCACGCCCATCACGCCCGTGATCTCGCTTCGCCGCTCTCGTTGGAGTAGGGTGACCGATCAGCCAAGCCCTGGAGCATTCGGCCGCCGATCATGTCAGCGTCTCGTCGAGCGGAGGGTGACCGATCAGCCAAGCCCTGGAGCATTCGGCCGCCGATCATGTCAGCGTCTCGTCGAGCGGAGGTCGCAATGGCGGGACGCAAGATCCTGGACGAAACGGACGCGCAGCGCTGCCTTGATGCCCAGGTGGCGAGCGGG
>CAUJDF010000040.1 GCA_963169045.1 Myxococcota bacterium | reverse complement strand
TGGCGACCTCCGCGGTGGGCGCGCCGGGGACGGCGTCGCAGCCGGCGCTGGTCGTCGTGCCGCTCCGGCGGCAGGCGCCGACGCCGGCGGCGCAAGCCTGGCCGAGGCCGAAGCCCTCGTCGGTGCGGGCGTCGCAGTCGTTGTCCGCGCCGTCGCACACCTCCGCGGTGGGCGCGCCGGGGACGGCGTCGCAGCCGGCGCAGGTCGTCGTGCCGCTCCGGCGGCAGGCGCCGACGCCGGCGGCGCAAGCCTGGCCGAGGCCGAAGCCCTCGTCGGTGCGGGCGTCGCAGTCGTTGTCGGCGCCGTCGCACACCTCGGCGGCGCACGCCCCGCCGCCGGTGATGTAGCGCACGACGAGGGTGGGGCGCCGCGCGGGATCGGCGGCCTCGGACGACGCGAACGTCACCTCGTTGGCGTAGGGCGTGCGCCCGCGCAACACGAATCCGACGCCGGCGTCGCCGATCGCGGACGTGACGTCGACGTCCACGAAACGGCCCGCCGCCAGCGCCGCGCCGCCGGCGCGCGCGCCGAACGTGCCGCCGGGACGCGTCCAGCCCGGCAGGCCGGGGCCGCGCGCGGTCCACGTGACGCCGTCCGCCGCGCAGCCGTACTGCGACGTGCAGGTGCCCTCGATCCACGTCTCGGCGAGCGGGAAGACGTCGACGGCGGGCGCGCTCGGGAAGTTGATCGCCTGCACATACAGCCGCAACGTGGCCGACTGCACGCGCGCGTCGGCGGGCAGCGCCGACGTGTCGAAGCGCACGAGCGCCTGGCGTTCGCCGACGTCGTAGAGGAGCAACGTGGGCGCGCCGCCGAAGTTGCCGCGCGACTCGGGTACCCACGTCCACGAGATGCCGCTCACCGTCGCGTCCGCGGTGGCGGGCAGCGTCACCGTGCGCTCGGTGCCCTCGACCGGCAGGGTCGCGCTGACCGTCGCCATCTCGACCGGCGCGGCGCGCCCCGTCTGCACCCACAGGTCGTACAGGCGCTCGCCGGCCTCGTCGGTGACGTTCTCGTCGCGCAGATACTCGATGAACTCGCGGGTCGTCGATTGGTACAGCAGCCGCGCGGTGACGGTCACCTCGTCGGCGCCCGCGGGCGGCGCCGGGACGACGAAGGGCGCGTCGTCCCAGTGGCCGGCGTAGGCGCGGCCCACGGGGAGCAGCGCCGCGGAGTCGGGCTCGAAGCCGCGGGGCGGGATGCGCGTGTCCTCGATCACCGTGTCGTTGGCGAGGAAGTCGAACGTCGGTCCGCCGCCGGCGACGCCGAGCACCGCGCGGTACTGGCGGAGCTGCGCGTCCTCGACGAGGCGCGCCTGCGCGGGGTCGTAGGCGCCCGACACGAAGTACGGCGCCTGCGCGCCGACGCGCGCCGTCACCTCGAGCCACATGCGGCGTCCGTCCGGATAGCCGGTGGGCAGCTTGTGCCCGGAGAGGTTGGTGACGCGCACCGTCAGCGGGAAGGGCGCGCCCCGGGCCACGCCCGAAGACAGTCCGGGGAGGGTGAGCGAGGCGGCGTCCTGTAGCATCTCGAGCGCGCGCTGCCGGGAGTGGGCGTAGGCCGCGGGCCGCTCGCCGGGGTAAGCCGCGTCGAGCAGCAGCGGCCCCCACGCGTTGCCACCCGCGAAGTCGTGACGCGCCACGTCCGGGCGCACCGGCGCCACGGCGTCGCCGGCGGCGCGCCCCTGCACCGGCGGCATGTGGCAGTCCTGGCACGAGATGCCATCCGCGGGGAAGGCGCTTGCCTCCCACTCCTCGTAGGTGCGCTGCTCGGGCATCGCGCCGCCGAGGGGCTCGCCTTCGGCGTCGAGCAGGTCGTGCACCGGGCTCGAGACGCTATGGCACGTCCCGCACAGCGCCGAGTCCTCGAAGAAGTCGGACTGCGCGCTCAGGTGGCGGCTCCGCGCGTCGCCGCGCGGCCCGCGGTAGACGAGGTCGTCGTGGACGTAGAACTGGCCGTTGCCGACGAGCGGCCCGGGCGGATCGCGGCCGAGGCCGGGATCGAGGCGGTGGCAGAACGCGCAGGTCACGCCCTGGCGGTCCTCGGGCAACAGGCCCGAGCCATCGGCCGGCAGCGAGCGTCCGCCGAGCCATCCCACGGGCGCATGGCAGCGCAGGCACAGGCTCCCGCCGTCCTCGACGGTCTGATTCGCCAGCGAGAGCGCCGCCAGGAAGAGCGGGTCGCGCGCCGAGTTGGCCATCATCGAGCCGGCCCATGTGTCGCCCGGCGCCGCCAGCGGCGTGGCCTCGTATCCGGCGTGGCACGTCTGACAGCCGGCGGCGGGCTCGAACGCCGTCTGCAGCGCGCGCGGCTGCGTCCCCGGGGCGAAGAACGGCTCGTCGTGCGGCGGCGCCTCCACCTCGACGAGCACGTCGGCGCTGCTGCGGCCGTTGCGGTCGTCGGAGACGATCACCGTCGCCAGGAACGACCCGCCGACGACGTAAGTGTGCTCGGGCGCGGGCAGGGTGGACGTCCCGCCGTCGCCGAAGTCCCAGAAGAACGAGAGGGGATCGCCCTCGGGGTCCCACGAGGCGCCCGCGTCGAAGGCGACGCGGAGCGGCGCCGTGCCTTCGGAGGGCGACACCTGGAGATCGGCGACCGGCGGCTCGTTGGCGAAGCGGTAGCCGATGCGCCGCACGCGCCCCACATCGGGGCTGCCGCGGTGCATCGAGAGGAACCAGAGGTCGCCCGTCTCCGGGTGCGCTTCCACGTCGACGGGCTCGGCGCCGTTCGTGAGGAAGGGCGCGAACTGGGCGTTCGGCTGCCCGTCGGCGCCGATCTGGAACATGCGGATCCAGCTGTGGATGACGTCCGCCTGGAACAGCCGCCCCATGTACTGGCGCGGGTAGTCGCCGCCGACGTAGAAGGCCGTGCCGGAGACCGCGTTCGAGTCGGGGTGCCGCATCGACACCGACGGGCGCCGGTAGTTGCCGGGCACGCTCGCGTCGAACGGGTTCTGCCGGTCGACGATCAGGCGGTCGCAGCGACCGGGCGCCGCCGCGCGGTACGAGGCCTGGACGGCGTCGCCCTCGTAACACGGCCAGCCGAAGTTCTCGCCGCCGGCGGCGACGTTCAGCTCCTCCCAGACGCCGAGGCCGACGTCGCCGATGTAGAGGCGGCCGTCGCCGGGCCGCACCGTGAAGCGGTAGGGGTTGCGCAGGCCGAGCGCCCACACCTTCGAGCGGACGGCGTCGGGGTTGCCATTCCAGTACGGGTTCGAGGGCACGCCGCGCCCGGTCAGCGGATCGATGCGGATGATCTTCCCGCTCAGCGAGTCGAGCTGCTGGGCACGCAGCGCGCCGACGTCCTGCGCGGCGGGGAAACCGGGGCGGTTGTTGCCGGTGGCGAAGCAGTCGGCGTCGCGGCCGCCGACGTCGACGAAGTCGAAGTGCGCGCCGTCGCCGCTGCCGGCGTAGAGCATGCCATCCTCGCCGAAGCGGAGGGTGCCGATGGTGTGTGACGAGTGGCACGCCGGGAAGCCCGCCGCAGGCACCGCGCCGACGAGCACGACGCGGCTGCCGGGCACGACGACGTCGGTCGCCGGATCCGCGGTCCAGCGCTCGAGGCGCGAGTAGGTGTGCGTCTCGGAATTCTCGTTGGGCTCGCGCTCGTCCGGATCGACCGTGAAGAGCGCGTAGACGAAGCCGTTCGCCGCGTAGTCCGGGTGCGCGGCGAAGCCGAGCAGGCCGCGGTCGCCGGCGCCGTTGACGGCGGCGCGCAGGTCGAGGAACAGCCGCCGCGCACCGTCCCGCTCGAGCCAGACCCGCCCGGCCTGCTCGGCGACCCAGAGGCGCCCGTCGGGCCCGAGCTCCAGGTCGACCGGGTTCGTGAAGCCGACCGCCACGTCCTCGACAGTGAAGTTCGTCGGCACGGTCTGCCCGCGCACGGTGGCCGCTGCGAGACAACACATCGCCAGACACACCCATCGCATGGCATGCACCCCGATTCCCCGCCGCGAGCGGCCCATCGCCCGCAACTGCACTCGATGCCACCGGGCACGAAGGGGTCGCTCGGATCGACGAAACCGAGCGGCGGGCGGGGCTTCCGATCGTCATGGCAAACACGCACCTCGGGACCTACCTGAACGACCACCTCGCCGGTTCCACCGCGGCCCTCGAGCTGCTGACGCACCTCGCTCAGGCGTATGCCGGCAGCGAGATCGCCCGGCTCGCCGAGGGGCTCCACGCCGACATCTCCGCCGATCGCCGCGTGCTCGAGGGGCTCGTCGCGCGCGCGGGCGCCGCCGAGAGCGCGGTGCGCAAGGCGTCGAGCTGGCTGATGGAGAAGCTCGCGCGCCTCAAGCTGCGGATGGACGACCCCGGCGGCGGCGCGCTGCACGCGCTCGAGGCACTCGAGGCGATCTCGCTCGGCATCGAAGGGAAGGCGTCGCTGTGGCGGAACCTGCAGGCGGCGGCGGAGGGAACGGACGCGCTGCGCGGGCCCGACTACGCGCTGCTGCTGCGGCGCGCCGGGGAGCAGCGCGACCGCATCGAGCCGCTCAAGCTCGAGGCGGCGCGGCGGGCGCTCGCCGCCTGATCAGGTCGTCGTCCCGTCGAACGCAGCGCGCAGGCGCTTGCGGATGGAGCCCTCGAGCTTCGCGCTGTCGATGCCGAGGGCCTTGGCGATCAGGCCGAGCTTCACGACGACCGTCGCGTCCTTCGACGTGACGTCGATGGTGCCGCCGACGCCCGGGGGGCCCTTCAGCTCGGCGGAGTTGCCCGTCCACTTCGCCTTGACGCCGTACTTGCTCATCATCTCTTCGAAGCCGGCGATGCGCTTGATCGCGTCGGCGGGCGACAGGTTGTGCGGCTCGGTGACCTTGATGTCGGCCATGGTCGTCTCCTTCAGGTGACCGCGCGGCCGTGGCCGGCGGGGATGGCGAGGGGCAGGGCGGCGGCCGCGGCGAGGGCCAGGCCGGCGCCGGTGAAGAACGCCACCGGCGCACCGTACTCGTTCCACAGCAGCCCGAACAGCAGGCTGGCGGGCAGCACGGCGACGCCGACGACGAGGTGGTACGCGCCGAAGGCGAGCCCGCGGCGCTCCGGCGGGGCCACGTTGGCGACGAGCGCCTTCTCCGGCGCCTCGGTCAGGCCGTAGAACAGCCCGTAGGCGACGAACAGCGCCCACGCCTGCCACGCCTCGGTGGCGAGCGCGAAGCCGGCGTACACCGCCGCGTAGACGAGCCAGCCGCCGACGATGGCGCGGCGCGGCCCCATGCGGTCGCCGAACCGGCCCCCGGGCACGCTCCACGTCACCTTGCTCACGTGGAACACGGACCACAGGAGGGGCAGCAGGGCCGCGTCGACGCCCAGGCTCTCGGCGCGCAGCAGCAGGAAGGCGTCGGTGGCGTTGCCGAGCGTGAAGAGGGCGACGACGGCGAGGAAGCGGCGGAAGACGCCGCCGAGCTCCACGTTGCCGGCCGCCGCCGCGGCGACCTGGCCGGGCGCCGGGAGCGTCGGGGCCGCGTCGCGCGGCTCCTCCCGCACGCGCGTGAACAGCACGATCAGCACGATGGCGCCGGGGATGGCCGAGAGCGCGAACAGCGTGCGGTAGTCGCCGGGGCGCCACAGCAGGAACGCCGTGGCGATCAGCGGCCCGATCACCGCGCCGGCGTGGTCCGCGGCGCGGTGGAAGCCGAACGCGGCCCCGCGGTTCCCGGCGGGCACCGACTCGGCGAGCAGGGCGTCGCGTGGCGCGGTGCGGATGCCCTTGCCCAGGCGGTCGACGAAGCGGATGCCCACGATCTGCCACGCCGCCGCCGTGACCGAGATGAACGGGCGCGCGACGACCGCCAGCAGATAACCGACGACCGCCAGGCCCTTGCGGCGCCCGCTGCGGTCCGACAGCCAGCCGCCCGCGAGCTTCGTGATGCTCGACGTGGCCTCGGCGACCCCCTCGATCACCCCGAGCCAGGCGGGGCTCGCGCCGAGCACCGACACGATGAACACCGGCAGCAGCGGGAAGATCATGTCGCTCGCCGCGTCGTTGAGCATCGACACGACGCCGAGCCAGAGCACGTTGCCCCGGACGATGTCCCGCACTACCGCATCGCCTTCACGAGGCCGTCGAGCACCGCGGTGCCCCACAGCGGCAGGGCGAACCACGCCGCGTTGCGCAGCGCGCCGCCGTGGGCCTCGGCGCGGTCCTCTTTCATCTGCGCGTCGAGGATCTCGGTGCCGACCGCGTTGCGGAGCAGCGGCAACAGCGCGTCGCGCACGCCGGCCTCGCCGAGGAAGGCCCGGAGACGATCGGCGAAGCGCGGCCAGACGGGCGCCGCCTCGGCGAAGAGCTGTCGGACGCGCGAGGAGTCGACGCGCTCGGGGTCGAGCGGGCGGCCGTGGTCCCAGCCGCTGCCGTAGACGTACGTGAAGTCGATGGCGTGATCGGCGATGTGGCGGCACTCGCCACCGCGCTCGCGCACCTCGCCCGGCAGCGCGTCGGGGGCGGGCGTGCCGAAGAAGCCGATCCAGGCCTGCTCGAGGTTGAGCCCGGGCACACGCTTGATCTGCCGCTCGAGCTCCTGGCCGAGGTCGTACTTGTTCTGGTGCAGCTGCGCGTTCAGCTTGCCGGCGTGCCGGTGCGCGAGCACGGCGCCGCTGATCACGCCCGCCAGCATCAGCGTCTCCTTCTGCAGCCCGAAGAGGCCCTTCGCGGGCCGCACGGGCGACGTCGCCGGGCTCGAGGCCCACTCGGCGAACGTGTCGTAGAAGGCCGGCGGCGCGGCGATCAGCGCGGCGGCGAGCGCCGACATGGCCGCGTCGCGGCCGAAGCCCACCTGCTGCTTCTGCAGCGAGAAGTCCTTCTCCGGGTCGTCCGCGTCGGCCTCGAGCAGGTTGAAGATGCGCTCGTCGGTGAGGCGCACCGCGCGCCGGTGGCGGTGCTCGTCGCCGTGCGCCCACTCGGCGACGCGCGGGTGGCGGCCCTCGAGGCCCCCCGGCTCGAGCCACATCGTGCGGTGGACCTTCGACCAGGTGGAGTGCGTGTAGTGCCGCTTGCCGTCCTTGTCGGTGCGGTAGTGCTTCGTCTCGGACCAGCCCACGTGCACGCTGCGGTAGTACGTGTCGCGGTAGACCTCGTTGAGTCGCCCCGAGACCGCGGCCATCTCCCGGAAGAGCTCCCGCAGGCGGCGCGCCGGTTCGAGCGCGTTCTTCGCCTTGAGGTCCATCACGATGCCCTTCAGGTCGAACCAGTACTTGCCGCCGGCGCGGAAGTACCCGTGCAGAAAGGCGATCTCGGGGATCAGCAGCGACATCGCGCGGCGGCGCACGGCGGGCTTCTCGTACGGGTCGGATGTCAGGTACCAGGCGCCGCCACCCGCGACGAATGCGACGCCGAGGCCGATGCCGACGAGGCGGCGCAGCGCCTCGCGGCGGGCCATCTCCTTGTCGCGCAGCGCCTCCTGGGCGCGCGGCGAGAGCACGTCCTGCTGGAAGTCGAGCAGCATGAGTTGGTCGAAGCCGAGCCGCAGCGGGCGACCCTCGACGAGGATGGGGATGTCGGGCGCGACCGCGTCGTCGGGGTTGGAGAAGTCGCCGACGGCTTCGGTCACCTCGCAGCGCGTGCCGGGGGGCAGCGGCACCTCGGCGCCCGTCGCCGCATCCTTCGCCGTGCCGCCGCGACGCAGGTGGATCACCGTGCCGCGCGGCAGGGTGGCGTACTCGTCGCGCAGCGCGAGCTCCTCGATGCGCCGCACGGCGACGGAGGTGTGCTCGTCGACGCCGCGCTGCTCCATGCCGCGCACCGGCAGGCCGTGCTGCTGCGCCTTCGCGCGGCCCTCGGGGTCGTCGGTGCGCACGCGCAGCCGGTCGACGAGGATCGCCAGCGGCAGGAAGTACTTGCGGGGGTACCAGCGCTCCGGCTCTTCGTAGACGACGCCGAGGCTGTGGCTGTTGTCGGCGAGCTTGCCGATGAGGATGTCGCCCTCGTGCTCGGCGACGGTGACCACGGTGCCGCCGCCGACGCGCACCGTCCGGCGATCGATCGGGTCCCACAGCTCGGTGGGCTGCAGCAGGACGAGCGGCGCGCCGGCCTCGAAGGCGGCGCGCAGGCGGATCTTCTCGCGCTCTTCGGCCTCGGCCTCGACCTCCGCCTCCTCGAGGTAGCGGTCGAGGAGCGAGTCGAGGTCGACCTGCTCGGGGGCTGGTGCTTCGGCTGTTGCGCTCACGCGCCGCAAGCTGTCATGGCCCGGCCCCGGCGCGCAACGGCGATCGGGCGGGCCGCGGCGGGTTCAGGAGGCGGGCTCGTCCTCGGGCGGGGCGACGCGTTCGAAGTCCTCCTCGCTGATCTCCCCTCGCTCGTGACGGTGGCGGGCCTGACGCTCGGCGCGCCGCTCGAGCTGGCGCTCGAGGGCGTCGAAGGCGTCGCGCAGCGCGACGTAGGCGTCCTCGTGGGCCTGCTCGTCGTGGTGGTCGCGGTTCACGAAGAGCTCCGCGCCCGGCACGACCGCCTCGATGCGCACGCTGTAGAGGTTGCCGTGCCGCGAGTGGTGGTGCGGCGCGGCGATCACGATCCGACAACGCTGCAGCCGGTGATGGCGCTCCACGCGCTCGACGTGCTCGAACACTGCCGCCCGCACGAAGTCGGACGGCTCGATGCCCTGGAAGCTGACCTGGACGCGGGACTCCATTGTTCGCTCTCTCTCCGGCAACGACCGCCCCGACATTCCGTGGCGGCCCTCGCTCCGACAAGGTTTCAAGTGCCGTGCCGCGCGGTGGAACCGGCGCCGGCGGGCCTCTCGTCGTGGTGGATGTCCGGGTTCGGTGACGTGCCGACGCCGGCGCGGTGACGTCGGTCAGCGCGCCTCGACGTCGTCGCGGATCTCGGCCAGGCCGGCCGCGGTCAGGCGCAGCGCCTCGGCCTTCTCGCGCAGGCGGCTCGTGTGCTCGGGCGCGCGCAGCGCGCGGAAAACGAGCACGGCCTCGAGCACCTCGCGCATCTGCGCGGCCTGCGCGTCGAGGCCGGCGACGGCGGCGGCGAAGGCCTCGTCGAGCGTGGTCGAGGGCGCGTCGCTGCGCGCCTCGGCGACGTCGTGGGCGAGCCGCGCGCGCTCGGCCATCCCGGCGAGCAGCGCGTGCGCGTCGGCGCGCAGCGTCGCCTCGTCGACGGGGAAGTCGGCGCCCAACAGGCGGTCGAGTCGCTCGAAGTCGGCGAGCGCCCGGTCGATCGGATCGCGGAGGGCCGGTGCCAGCGCGTCCGGCAGGCGCGCCAGCGCGAGGGCGACCGCCTCGGGCAGCGCGTGGGCCTCCGTCGCCGGCCGGGCGCGCGCCTTCGACCACCACAGCAGCGCGAACAGCGGACCGCACGTCGCGAGCGGCAGCGCCGACCACGCGCCCCACGTCGTGTGCCCCCACGCGAGCCCGACGCCCGCCGTCACCAGCCAGCTGCCGACCTCGGCCACGCGCTCGGGCGCCGACAGCCCGATGAGCGCGTACAGCACCACCATCGCGACGAGCGCCGCCGGCAGCACGCCGACGGCGAGGAGCGCCGCCCAGCCCCACGCGCCCGTCGAGAGCCCGTGGGCCAGGAAGACCGCGGGCACGCTCCACAGGGCGGCCTCGAGCACCGCGTCGAACGCCGCGGAGTTCGTCGGGTCCTTGTGCATGCGCTGCCGCAGCGCGTCGAGGGGGCGGGAGGCGGACATGCGCCCCATGCTAGCCGCTTCGCAGGCCTTCAGGCGAGCAGGGAGGGGAGCGGCTCGCTGCGCAGATCGGCGGCGTCGAGGCCGGCGGCGCGCAGCGCGGTCGTCGCCACGTGCTCCGGCGTCAGCGAGACGCCCTGCTCCGAGGGGCGGCCGGTGGCGAGGTCGACGAGCTCGGGGCCCATCGCGTTGTCGCTGCTCTTGCCGACGACCCGACCGCCGCGGATGCCGGCGCCCGCGAGGAGCGCGCAGTTGCCGAGGTGGTGGTCGCGGCCGTTGCGCTCGTTGAGGCGCGGCGTGCGCCCGAATTCGCTGTACACGAGGATCGTCGTCTTCGAGAGCATCGAGCCGCCGCCGGGCGCCTCGCTGTCGCGCAGGTCGGCGATGAGGCGGGCCAGGGCGTTGAAGCCCATCTCGAGGCCGGTCGAGTGGTCGTTGGCCCACTGGCCGTCGTGCGTGTCGAGGCCGGTGGCGAAGGCGACGCTCACCACCCGCGACAGCCCCGACTTCAGCGCCTGCGAGGCCAGCGCCGCCCGTCCCATCGGCGACTCGAGGTTGCCGTCGATGCCGTAGTGGGCGCGCACCGCGCGCAGCTCGTTGGCGTTGAACTGGAAGTGGCGGTGCAGGTTCGAGGTGACGACCTGCCGCGCGCGCGCCCGGCTCTCCTCGTACAAGCGACCGAGCGACGTCGTCGCGGGACCGTGGTCGTGCTCGCAGGCGCGCGCCTCCTGCCAGTAGGCCCCGAGCGCGCCCTTCACGTTCGGCGGGATGTCGGTCGGCAGGCCGAGGTCCTCGCGCAGGATGTACTGCACGTGGTCGACGGCGGCGACGCCGAGCGCGCCGGCGAACGCGGGCTGGTCGACGTTGTACGTCTCGACGCGGTGCGCGAGGTGCGGCACCGGGCGGTCCGCCCCGAGCTGCGCCGTCGCCAGCGTCGCCACCGACGAGCCGCGCGCGTTGATGCCCTGCGGCTGGCGGCCGGTCAGGAAGTAGCGGCGCCCGACCTCGTGGGTGAGCGTGGCCATGTTGATGCCGCGGACCACGCTGAAGTGCTCGGACAGCCCCGCGAGCTCGCCGACGCACGGCCCGAGCTGGAACGGCCCCGCGTCGATGGGCCGCCGCGAGTACTGGGGCGGCAGCCGGTCGTAGCCCGGCTGGATGCCCGTCTCGCGCACGGTCGCCTCGGTGAACACCTGCGGGTCGCGCGGGTCGAGGCCGAGCAGGTGGTCCCAGCCGCCCTCGAAGTAGCCGAAGACGAAGTAGTGGTCGCGCTCGCCGGCGGCGCGCGCGACGCGGCCCGCGAGACCGCCGCCGAGCGTCATGGCACCGGCGAAGAGCCCCGTCCGGAACAGGAATTCGCGTCGGTTCACGGCCGCCTCCTAATACAGAATGAACTCGGGGTCGGTCATGAGCGCGATGCAGACCGCCAGCCAGCCGTCCCGGGCCCCGTTGCCCGGCGCGGCCGTGCTCGACGCGTTCACGAACAGCTCGCGCAGCGGCCGGATCGACTCGTCGTCGGTCACCTTGCGCGCGAAGAACCGCAGCTTCAGCGCCCGCAGCGTCGCGTCCACGTCGGCCGGGTCGCGCGACTCCCAGTCGGCGTGGCGGACGAACGTGCGCTCCCCTTGCGGCTTCTGCCGGTCTTCGGCGATCCAGCGGACGCAGATGCGATGGGAGGCATCCTGCAGGAACTTGGCGACGATGATGCTCGGCTCGAGGTTCTCTTCGGTGACGAGCAGGTAATCGGGCGCGCCGAGCGTCGGCGCGAGCACCTCGAGCATGTCGACGGGGCCCTGGCCGAAGTCTTCGGTCCAGCGCAGGCCGCCGGTCACCACGGGAATCGAGCGCGCGAGCTGCTCGATGGTCATGCGCCCGGCGGTGCGACTCAGGCCCTGCTCGGCGACACCCATGTCGGGGTGGGGCGGCTCGCCGCCGCCCATGCCACCGGCGCCGCCGGCGCCGCCCGCCGCCGCGTCGGGCGTGGGGGGCGTGTCGCCGTTGCCGCCGGGACCGCCGCCGTCGTCGCAGCCCGCGCCGAGGGACACGACGGCGAGCGCGAGCACGATCTTCGACAGAGCGCTCATCGCACCATCCTCCGGTAGCCGGGCGCCGTGACCAGCTTCTTCACCAGCGCGCGGAAGTCATGGCCGCCGTCGCGGAACTCGCGCGCCAGCCTCGGCAGCTCCTGGGACAGCTCCTGCTCGGTCATCGGGCGCCGGTACAGACGCTCGAACACCCGCTGCGTCACGCAGCTCGACAGACGGCCGTCCTGCAGCGTCTGTTGCACGAGCGCCTTCGGGCCCGCCTCGAGGTTCGCGATGTCGGCTTGGTCGCGCCACTCGTACGACTTCAGCACGCCGGCGAACGGCGCCTCCTTCGGGTGTCCGATCTCGGACACATAGAAGCGATTGCAGATGAAGTCGCACTGGCGGCCCTCGCGGGCGCACTCGGCGCAACGTTGCGAATACACGGGGTACTGCGCCGGGTCGAGGTACATCGTGCCCGCCTCGGCGAAGCGGCCCCAGTAGGCGGCCGCCGGCTCGAGCGTCGTGTGGCACGCGGCGCACCCGCAGCGCATGCGCAGGTTCGGCTCCTGGCTGCACTCGTCGTTGGGGCTCGGCAGACCGCCCGGCGGCGCCACGAACGGCGAGCACAGAAAAGACGTATAGAAGCGGTTCGCCCGCGACCGCGCCGTCTGGAACCGCAGCAGGTAGGACATGCTCGTCAGCACGCCGGCGTGCTCCGCGT
Organism: Myxococcota bacterium; assembly: GCA_963169045.1. GTDB lineage: Bacteria > Myxococcota_A > Bradymonadia > UBA7976 > UBA1532 > CAUJDF01. Next base: position 49,174 of record CAUJDF010000040.1, on the reverse strand, counting down.
GGGTGCGTTCGTGGTCCGTCCATGTCATGTCGGTGAAGGGACGGTCCGGCAGATCGGCCACCGCCACCGGCGGCACCTGCACGATGGGATCGGTCGCCAGCGGCGCGAGGTGCTTGTAGTAGTGGATGAGCGGCCCGTTCAGCGGCTCGCGGTTGTCGAGGAAGATGTCGGTGTAGGGGCGTCCCTCGCGGATGACACGGTCGATGGTGCGCACCATCTGCTCGCGGAACTGCGGGATGAGCAGGTACGCCGCGTCGAGGCCGAGGCAGTGCTCGAGGTTGGGACCGCAGCCGCACGAGCCGCTGTACATGCCGGTGGCGGTGTTGCAGGCGGCGCCGTTGTCGGCGATCGCGTTGCTGCGCGCCTCGAGCCCGCACACCTTCACCTCGGTGCCCGGCGCCCAGTACGGCTCGACCATCACCCAGCCCTCGCGCCGGGTGCCGTCGGGGTAGCTCTCGAACACGAGGTTGCCGGCGTCGTCGAACTCTGCCGGCTCGTCCTTGCAGGGCACGAGGCCCCCGCGGGCGATGAGGCCGACGATCAAGATGAACAGGCGGTCCTGGTCGCCGCCCTGCTCGTAGAATTGCGCCGGCAGCAGCAGGGCGATGCCCGGATCGACGATCGACAGGCCGTCGATGTTCGGCCAGAGCAGGTCGAGGTGGTGCCGCCGGACGAAGTTCGAGAAGTCGGGCGAGCCGAGCATGCCATCGACGAGCGCGTCGTCGATCTCGCCCGCGTCCAGCGCCTTCAGCTCCTCCTCGGTGGGGACGCGGCCCTTCAGGTCCAGCGTGAGCTGGCGCAGGTAGCGATACTCGTCGACGTCGACGGTGTCGTCGCACGTCGCGTCCTGCGCCCGGGCCGGGAGGGCCAGGCATGCGAGGCACGCGAGCGCGACGAACGAACGCACGAACATGTGCACCTCCTCGCCCGGGAGCCGCGGCTCCTGCATCGGGAATACGGCCGCCGTTTGACGGAGTGTAGAAGTTTCCGGGCGGCGGGGCGAGGTGCGCGTGGCGTCAGTTCGGATCGAGGCCGCGATACTGGCGCGCGTAACTGCGCAGGTAGATGAAGCCGGAGATCCACTGCATCGTGATGCCGGCGTGGATGCCGAACAGGCCCAGCCAGCGGATGCCCGTGGTCATCACGTGGTCGGGGCCGAAGGGCTCCATGATCACGAGCCCGAGCAGCACGTACGAGTAGTAGTTGAAGTTGACGGCGACCTTCGCGAGCAGGCTCGAGGGGATGGTGAAGCCCTGCTGCCCGGCGCTCGCGCGCAGCGCCATCACCGTCATGTCGCGGAAGCCCCACAGCAGCAGCAGGTAGAAGCCCCACACGCCGTACTTCGCCGCGAGCACGAGGCACACGAGGTTGAAGAGGATGTCGGCGAGCGCGTCGAGGAGCGCGCCCAACTCCGTGGATTCGTTGCGCTTCCTCGCGAGGTAGCCGTCGAGGTAGTCCGACAGGCCGGCGGGGATGCCGAGCGCGAGGCCGGGCCCGGGGTAGCCGGCGTAGGTGAGGCCCGCGGCGACGCAGATGAGCGCGATGCGCGTGAGGCTGACGAGGTTCGGGAGGCGCTTGAGGTCACGAAGGAACGGCGCGAAGGCGCGGTCGGCCATCCGGGGCACTCCGAATTCGGGCGCGAACGTATCCCACATCTCGTTTCGGCGGCGCAACCGGGCGCCGGATCGGCGCGTGTGAAGGCGTGCCGGGGTTTCCTCGGGTCGCCCGCCGCGGGCGTCCCGCGCGCCGGCGGCGGCGCGCCGCGTCAGGCCGAGAAGACCACGGCGCCGACCCGCCGCGGCCCGCGCGTCGCCCGCAGGCGCTCTGCAAGGGCGCGGTCGCGGGCGTGCCCGTGAAACTCGAGGAGCGGCCGCCCGTCTCCGCCGATGGCGAGGTCGGCGCCGACCTCGATCCGCAGCCAGGCGGGCGGCGCCCGGTCGACCGGGCGCGTCTCGGCGGCGCGGGCGGCGCGAAGCAGCTCGAAGCGCGCCTGCAGGCGCCGCCACGCGCGCCGCCGCCGCGGAAACACCATCGAACGGACGCCCAGACACAAAAGCACCGCGACGTGCAGCCAGCCGCCGAGCCCCTGCAGCAGGCCGCGCGGATTCTCCTGATCCCGGTTCGCATGCCGCAGGTCCTCGCCGTCGGGCAGGACGACGAGCTCGGGGTGTGCGGCGAGCCCGACGAGGCCGAGGACGAGCACGGTCAGCGTCAGCCAGACGAACTCGCGGTCGCCACCGAAGAAGCCCGGCGCAGGGCAGGGGACGTCGACGGCGGCTTCGGGCGGCGGCGCCTCGGGGGGCTCGCCGGCGGTCTCGAGCAGCGGATCGAAGGCGTAGGCGATGGCGCCCCCCTCGTCGAGGACGATGTCGCCGCCGTAGTCGACCAACAACCGCGCGACGTGGGCGTCGGCCTGCGCCCGCGACCAGCCGAACAGCAGCATCAGGTCGAGCGGCGCCACGACGCCGCGCTGCGCCCGGATCGCGGCGACGAGTCGGCGCTCGTCGGCCAGCGCGTCGACGTCGGGCGCGGACGGCCCGAACAGGAGGCCGCGCACGTTGCCGAGCAGCCTGCGCGCCCACGCCGCGTCGACGAGGTACTCGCCGGCGAGGTGCCAAATCTGGCGGCCGAGCCACACGCCGAAGGCGCTGAAGGCGGCGCCGAGCAGCAGGCCGAGCGCGATCGACACCCCGGTGGACTCGCGCGCGAACTGCCAGGCCATCACGAAACCGGCGACGACCAGGGTCACTCCACCGACCGCCGCCGCCTGCGCGGCGACGCCGATGACGGCAAAGAGGCCGACGAACAGCGCGAGGAGGAACGCGGGCGGGACGAGCGGCCAGAGCCACTTCTGGTCGTGCTCGGCGGCGGTGGCGACGAGCGCCGAGAGGTTGCCCGCGAGCGCCGCGAGGAGGAGCGGGCCCGCGAGCATCAGGACCGCGGCGAGCGCGCGGTCCGCCAGCGTGACGAGGGACGGCCGGCAGCGCCGCCAGAGGCGTCGCAGCGCGCCGAGACGGTCGCGCCGGATGGCGCCGAAGCCGAAGAGCAGGACGCCGTCGGCCGAGACGCTCAGCCTGCAGGGCGCCTCCGCGGCGAGCCGGAGCAGCCCGCGCTCGGCCTCGTCGAGCGGCAGGCCGGTCATCGCCGCGGCGTCGGCCGCCGTCACCTCGGTCGCCCCGCGCTGCGCGATCGCCCGCCTCAGCTCGTCGAGCCACCGCCGGGACGCCGGCGCCTTGCGTTCGATGTGAAGGGTTCGCGCGCCGCCCATGCCTGGCCGTTTGCCGCCGACTACGGTCGGAAGCGGCCGGCGACGGCGCAGGCGCCGAGCAACAGGCCGGCGCACGCCACCTGCGTGGCGCCGGTCGGGAGGTCGCCCTCCCAGGAGATGACGTAGCCCGCGACGGCGGCCACCGCGCCCAGCAGGGGCGCGACGATGAGCGCGGGGGCCATCCGGCGCGTCACCAGCAGCGAGGCCGCGGCGGGCAGGAGGAGCAGGCCGAAGACCGGCAGCCCGCCGATGGCCTGGGTGGCCACCGAGATCGCGACGGCGAAGGTGAGGAAGAGCACCACGTTCCAGCGCACCGGGTCGTAGCCGAGGACGCGGGCGTGCTCGGGATCGAACGCGCAGATCAGCAATGGGCGCCGGAAGACGACGTGGACGCCGAGCACGACGAGCGCGGACAACGTGAGGTACAGCACGTGGATCTTGGGGACGGTGGCGGCCGTCCCGAAGATCACCTGGTCGATGTGGGCCGCGTCGCCGGGGGCGAAGTCGCGGATGAGCACGACGCCGGCGGACGCCAGCACGTAACCCACGCCGATGAGCGACTCGCTGGTGATGCGCTTGGGCGTGCCGGCCATCGCCAGCAGCGTCGCCAGGCCCAGCGAGGCCAGCAGCGCGCTGAGGAGGCCCCAATGCTGGCCGTGGTCGTCCTCGGCCTCGGGCGCGCTCGCCGCCGGAACCGTCGGGGGCGCGGTGGGCGTCTCGAGCGGGGCCTCGAGCAGGTCGTCGAGCGCCTCCGTGGCGGCCTTCGGCGCCTCCGCCTCGACGGCGGGCGGGGGCGGCGGCGCCGAGGGCGCCTCGTCCGACGACAGCAGCAGGAACACCGCGAAGCCCAGCATCGAGGCCTGGCTGAGCGCGGCGCCGACGAAGACCGCGCGCTCGAGCAGGACGAAGACGCCGACGTACCCCAGCGTCACCGCGGCGAGCACGCTGCTCAGCAGCGCCGGCCACCAGATGTCGACGCTCCCGGGAGCGAAGAAACCGGCCTCCATCAGCGTGCCCGCGGCAGATAGACGAAACGCTCTTCGTCGTGTTGATGGACGTGGAACGGGCGTCCGAAGGCCTTCACGAAGGCGTCGGAGTTCAGCATGTCCTCGGCGGGGCCGCCCGCGAAGAAGCCGCGCTCCCGGGAGATCACCGCGAAGTGGGTCGCGTACGCCGCCGCCGCGGAGATGTCGTGCGTGACGAGGAGCACTCCCAGCTTTCGCTCGACCATGAGGCGGGCGACGAGGTCCATGACCTCGCCCTGCGCGATCGGATCGAGGCCGCTCTTGGGCTCGTCGAGCACGACCAGGTCGGGGTCGGAGATCAGCGCCCGCGCCAACAGCACGCGCTGCTTCTGGCCGCCCGACAAATTGCGGTAGGCGCTCGACTCGAACCGCTCGAGCGACACCGCCGCCAGCGCCTTGCGGACGGCCTCCGGGGTGGTGCGCTTCTCGGCCAGCGCGACGACCTCGCCGGCGGTGAGCGGGTAGGCGTCGTCGAGCCACTGCCGCTGCGGCACGTAGCCGCAGCCCCGCGCCCCGCGGCGGATCTGGCCCCCGAGCGCGGGCTCCGTGCCAAGGAGCGTCTTGACGAGCGTCGACTTGCCCGAGCCGTTCGGCCCGAGCAACGTCCAGAGCTGCCCCGGCTCGACGCGCAGTTCGACGCCGTCCAGGCGCCAGTGGCCCGCGTAGCCGATGGTGAGGCCGACCGCCTCGACGAGGGCGCTCACCGGGTCCCCGCGACGATGCCGATGACGACGTCCATCAGCTCGATGTAGCCGGTCGCGCCGGGCGCTCCGCCCACCGACTGCGGTACCGCCGCCAGCCGGGCGCCGGCGCCGCTGGCGACCTCGCGGACCGTGCTGCCCTCGAAGTACGGCTCGACCAGCACCAGCGTGCAGCCGCGGTTCTTCATCTCGTTGATCAGCCCCGCGATGTGGGACGGGGACGGCGGCACGCCCGGCTTGGGCTCGACGTAGCCCATCGGGACGAGGCCCAGCCACTCGAACAGATACGTCCAGGAGCGGTGATAACCGACGACCGGCTTGCCCTTCATCGGGGCCGCCGCGGCCTCCCAGACCGGGATGCGGGCCTTGAGACGGCCGGCGAAGGCCTTGAAGCCGGCCTCGTAGGTGGCCTTGCCCTCGGGGTCGAGCGCCGCCAGCCGCGCCGCGAGCCCCTTGGCGATGCGCGCCGCGTTCACCGGATCGAGCCAGTGGTGCGGGTTGCCGAGCGGGTGCACGTCGCCCTGCGAGCGGTCGACCGGGCCCGTCGGCTTCTCCTTGATGACCACGAAGCTCGAGGTGTCGATGTTGCCGGGCGCGCCGGGCCGGATGGCCGGATTGTTGGCGCCCTCGATCAGGCGGGGGAGCCAGCCGATCTCGAGCTCGAGGCCCACGGAGACCAGCGCGTCGGCCCGCGCCAGCTCGACGAGGAGCTCGGGCCGCGGCTCCAGCCGGTGCGGATCCTGGGTGCCCCGCGTCAGCGACAGGACGTCGACGCGATCGCCGCCGACCTCCTTGGCGAGCGCGCCCATCGTCTCCGTCGTCGAGACGACCCTCAGCTTCGCCTGGGCCGCCGGCGCGACCAGCGCGGCCAGGAGCAGCGACAAGAGCAGTGCGCGCGGCATGGGAGCTCCTTCGAGACTAGAACTGGTGGCCGCCGTGGGGCCCGATGTTGAACTGGACCTGGAGCATCGCGGTCAGGACCGGATCGTCGCTGTCCTCACGCTTCGCGGCCCCGGCCTGCAGCCGGATGCGGGAGAACTCCGTCGGCAGGAACGCCGGGGCCAGCGCGCCGCCGATCTCCTTGGGCAGCTCCCCCTCGGGCAGGCCGACCAGGTCGAAGCGCCCCGCGAGCTCGAACCGCTGGGTGAGCCGGAAGGCCAGCTCCGAGTAGAGCCCGCCCGACGTCGCGTCCTCGTCGATCTGCGCCATGTACTCCGTCTGCCAGGCGATCGCGAAGTAGCCGGACTCGGCGGGCAGGTAGCGCAGATAGACGTCTCCGCCGACGACGTAGACCTCTTCGTCGGCCAGCGGCCGGACGAGCCCGCTCGCCCCGATCAGGAGCGAGGTCGCCGGACCCAGTCCGAACCCGAGCTCGGGGCGGAACATGACCGTCATGCGATCTTCGAAGCCGTGGTCGGCGCCGGCTTCGGCGTCGTGATCGTCCCCGGCCTCCTCTACTTCCTCTTCGGCGCCGTGGGCGTGCGCCTCGCCGACGTCGAGCACCTCGAGCCGGAGGCGCAGCGAGGGCCCGAACGGCGCCAGGAAGTCGAGCGCGGCGCCGGGCACGGAGAGGCCCTCGGCGCCGAGCACCTGTCGGGCGATGATCGGCTGGTCGACGAAACGCCAGCTGTCGAGGTGCCGGCGGTTGTGGCGCCCGAACTGGCTGCGGAAGATGCCGCCCTGCAGCGACACGACCGGGAGCGCCGTGGTGCGGACGAAGGCCTCCTCGATCTCGACGCCGTCCTGGTGGAAGGCGAGGTAGGCCTCGGCGTTGAAGTACGGATCCACCGGCGCCTGGATCGCCAGCTCGGCCTCTTGCTGCAGGAGCCCCGACTCCACCGGCTCGTGGCCGCCGGCGCCGGTCGGCGTCCCGTCCACATAGGCCCCGGCGAAGGTGCCCACGAGGCTGATGCGCGGGTTGAGCGCGCTGGAGGTGGCCGCCGCCGAGGTGGCCGGCTGGTTCTCGACGAGCGGCTCGGTCAGCACGTCGTCGAGCGCGTCCAGGGTGTCCGAGCCGGCGGGCGTCTCCGCCGGCGGGGTCGCCGCGTCCGAAGGGGACGCGGCGGTCGGTGTCTCGGCGCCGGCCGGCGCCTCGGCCTCGGCCGGCGTGGGCGTCGACGCCTCGGGCTCGGACCCGGCCGCGGGCACCTGGGCGCCTGCCGGAGCGAAGCTCGTGAGGACCAGGATCGCGACTCCGGCGACGACTCGCATGGGACGTCCGTGCTCGTTGGAGAACAGAGGCGCTATAGGACCGTCCGCCGGTGGAGTCAATCTCCGCGCACCGGCGACGCGCCGCCGAGGTCGGGCGCCCGGAACGCCAGCAGCCGAAGGCCGTTGAACACGACGAGCAGCGTGCTGCCCTCGTGGAGCACGACCGCCTCGGCGATGCGCACCCAGCCGAAGAGCGAGGCCACGATGAGCACGCCGCTCACGCCGAGCGCGATCATCAGGTTCTGCCGGACCACGGCGTTCGAGGCGCGCGCGAGCGACACCGCGAACGGCAGCGAGCGCAGGTCGTCGCCCATCAGGACGACATCCGCCGTCTCGAGGGCCACGTCGGAGCCGGCGCCGCCCATGGCGACGCCGACGCTCGCCGCGGCCAGCGCCGGGGCGTCGTTCACGCCGTCGCCGACCATCGCCACCCCCGCGTCGCGCGCGAGCGTCCGCAGCTCGTGCACCTTGCCCTCGGGCATCAGCGGCGCGCGCACGTCGTCGATGCCGAGCTGACCGGCCACCGCGCGCGCGACGATGGCGTTGTCGCCGGAGAGCATGAGCGTCTTCTCGATGCCCAGGCCGCGCAGGGCACGCATCGCCGTGGGCGCCTCCGGGCGCGCCGTGTCGGCCACCCCGAGCACGCCGAGGAAGGCCGCGCCGTGCCGCACGAGCATCGTCGTCTGCCCCGCGGCCTGCAGGCGCGCGACGTCGGCGCGCAGCCCCTCGGGCACGTCGCCCTCGAAGAGGTCGAGGCTCCCGATGGCGACGGGCTCGCCGCCGACGACCGCGCGCAGGCCCTTGCCGTGCACCGCCTCCATGTCGCTCGCCGGGAGCGGGTCGACGCCGCGCCCCTTCGCCGCCTCCACGACGGCCGCGGCGATCGGGTGCGCGCTGAGCGTCTCGGCGCCGGCGGCGACCGCCAGGATGCGCTCCTCGGCGACCCCCGGCGCGGGCGAGACGGTGACGACGCGCGGCTTGCCGACCGTGAGCGTCCCCGTCTTGTCGAAGGCGATGACGCGGGCCTGGCCGAGGGCCTCGAGGTGGGCGCCACCCTTCATCAGCACGCCGCCGCGCGCCGCGCGAGCGACGGCCGAGAGCACGGCGGACGGCGTGGAGATGGCGAGGGCGCACGGCGACGCGGCGACGAGGAGCGACAGCGCCCGGAGCACCGCCTCGTCGACCGTGGAGCCGAGGAGCAGCAGGACCCCGGCCACGACCGGGGCGCCGACGAGGATGATCGGCACGAACGTGCGCTCGACGCGGCGCGCGAACAGCTGTGTGCGGCTCTTGCGGGCCTCGGCGCTCGCGACGAGGTCGACGACGCGGGCGAGCGTCGACTCGTTCGCCAGCCGCGTCACCTCGATCTCGAGGGCGCCGTCGACGTTGATCGTGCCCGCGTAGACCTCTTCGCCGGGGCCGCGCGCGACCGGCACCGACTCGCCCGTGATCGCCGCCTGGTCGATGGTCGAACGCCCGTCGCGCACGGTGCCGTCGAGCGGGAGCCGATCGCCCGGCCGCACGACGATGACGTCGCCGCGCCGCACCTGCCCGACCGGGACCTCGACGACCTCGTTGCCGCGGCGGACGCGCGCGTTCGACGGCCGCAGCTTGCCGAGCGCCTCCACCGCGCGGCGGGCGCGGTCCATCGCCCGGTGCTCGAGCGCGTGGCCGAGGCTGAACAGGAAGAGGAGGAACGCGCCCTCGAACCAGTTCCCGAGCGCGGCGGCCCCGACCGCCGCCAGCACCATCAGCGTCTCGATGTCGAAGCGGAACTGCCGGACCGCGCCGATGGCGTCGCGCGTCGCGAAGAACCCGCCCGTGACGAGCGAGGCCGCGTAACACACCGTCGGCACCACGCCGCCGACGCCCACCTTCTCGAGGACGAACCCGGCGACCAGCAGCAGACCGGACACGACCGAGAGCGGCATCGCCAGCAGCGGCGCCAGACCGCCGGCGTGGTGGTGGTGCGAGCACGCGTGCCCCGGCTCGGTGTCCTCGAGCTCGTAGCCGAGGGCGCGCAGCCGCCGATCGATCTCGCGCTCGCCCGTGGCCTCGCGATCCCACTCGACCACGAGCCGCTCGGCGGCGTAAGCGATGTCGGCGGACAGCACGCCCTTCAAGCGCATCAACGAGTGCTCGATCACCTCGGCGCAGCGCGGCGTGTCCATGCCGCGCACGAACCACGTCTTCGTCAGATACCGCTTCGCGACGCGTGCCCCCGCCGTGCGCGCCGCCGCGACCAGCGCGTCGAACCCGATCGCGGTCGCGTCGTGGTGGATGCACACCTCGAGCACGCCGTCGTCGCGCCGCAGATGCGCCTTCACCACGCCCGGCACGTGCTCGAGCTCGCGCTTCAGCCGCTCGAACCGCCCGACTTCGTCCGTCTCGCCCGGCAGCAGCGCGCGCACCTCGAGCTGGACCGCCGCGCCCCCTTCCTCGGCCGCCCGTCGGCCCGGCGGCCGCGCCTCCGCGTGCGAGCCGTGGTCGTGGTCGTGGTCGCACCCGGGCCCGTGGGCGTGGTCGTGCTCGGGCCCGTGGTCGTGGTCGTGCCCGTGGTCGTGCCCGCACCCCGGCCCATGCACATGCACCGGCCGCAACAATCCGCCCCCACCGACCACCGGCCGAAACACCGGCGCCTTTTCGTCCTGATCCGCCACGGTCAGTGCCGATGCCGGTGACGACCACCCGTCGGCGCCGGCTCCACCGGCGCGGCGGCCCGTTCGTCGTGGTCGTCGTCGTCGTCGTCGTGATCGTCCTCGCTCGGCAGGGGCTGCACGTACCGCTCACCGGCGACCTCGAGCGTGAACGACGTGCACCCGGCCGGCACGTCGAACTCGAGCACCGCCGGCAGCCGCGCCTCGTACCGCTTCAGCACCGCCCCGCGGTCGTCGTAGATCGTCCCGCCCGCCGCGACGGTCATGGTCTCGTCGACCAGCACCGCCACGAGCTCCGCCATCTCTTCCATGCGCTCCGCGACGCGATGGCACCACAGATGTCCGACGCCGGGATACTCGTCGTGACAGATGGCCTCCATCTGCTCCTCGTCGACCTGGCTGCCGACGCCGACGAAGACGAAGTTGATCGGCGGCAGGCGCCCGGCGGCGATCTCCTTCGCCACCTGGGCCGAGTAGGCGCGCACATCCTCGCCGTCGTACAGCTGGCTGTCGGTGATCACGACGGCGAGACCGCGCCGGGCGCCGCGCGCCGCGGCGTCGCGGATGTAGGCCACGAAGTCGCGGAGGACGGGCAGCATGATCGTCCCCTTGCCGTAGAACTTCGGCCCGGGGAACTTGTACCGCTTCGCGTCCTCGCCCGTGAGATCGCCCACGACCTCGATCTGCGCCCCGTCGCCCGTGGCCCAGTAGGCCACGCGCAGCACCCCGTTGCGATCCTTGGTCGCGAGGTACTCGAGCATCCACAGCATCTGCGGCTCGACGTTGTTGCGCACGCCGCCGAGCTTCGCGAGGACGCCGCGCGGGCCGTACTCCGGCTCCATGCTGGCGGACCCGTCCATGTAGAGGGCCACGTCGAGCCCCTCCACCGTCGGATCGTGGAGGAGGGTGGCCCGCACGCGGCCGCCTCGGACGTGGACGTCCGAGAAGGGCTTCACGACGACTTCGTGTGAGTGGGACATCGGCGCCTCAGTTGTGGTCTTCGTCTTCGTGGTCTTCGTCTTCGTCGTGGTCCTCGCCCTCGGGCAGCGGCTGCGTGTAGCGCTGGCCGTTGACCTCGAGCGTGAAGCTGCGCGCCCCTTCGGGCACCTCGAACTCGAGCACCGCGGGGAGCCGCGCCTCGTACCGCTTCAGGACGTTGCCGCGGTCGTCGTAGATCGTGCCGCCGGCGGCGACGGTCATCGTCTCGTCGACGAGCACCGCCACGAGCTCGCTGACCTGCCGGATCTCCTCGGCGATGCGATGGCACCACAGGTGGCCGATGCCGGGATACTCCTCGTGGCAGATCTCCTCGAGCTGCTCCTCCTGCACGCCTTCGCCGACGCCCACCAGGATGAAGTTGAGGCGCGGCAGCGTGCCGGCGGCGATCTCGCGCGCGATCTTGCGCGAGTAGTCCTTCACCTGCTCGGCGTCGTGCAGCGCCCCGTCGGTCACGAACACGGCGCACCCCTGCCGGGCGCCGTTCGCGGCCTGCTGGCGGATGTAGCGGACGTAGTCCTCCATCGCGGGCCTGAGGTTCGTGCTGTTCCCGAACTCCTTCGGCCCGGGGAAGCGGTAGGACTGGACGTCGACGCCCTTCAGCTCACCGACGACCTCGACGCCGGCGCCGCCCGATCCGCACGCCCAGTACGCCACGCGCAGCAGGCCGTTGCGGTCCTTCGTGGCCAGGTACTCGAGCATCCAGCGGACCTGCGGCTCCACCAGGTTCGGCTGGACCTCCTCCTTGCGCTCGCGGCCGAGCAGCCAGCCCAGGAAGCCGCCGCCCGTCACCTTCACCTCATTGGTGAACTCGTCCTTCATGCTGCCGGAGCCATCCATGTAGATGGCCATGTCGAGGCCCTCCACCGTGGGATCGTGCAGTAGGGTCGCCCGCACGTGGCCGTGCTCGACGTGCAGGTCGGCGAAAGGTTCGACGGGTCTCTCGTGCTCGTGCGACATCGGTGCGCTCCTTACTCGAAGTCTTTCATCCAATCGGGTCTCGAGGCCTGGGCCTCGACCGGTCGCGACGACGACGACGGCGCCGCGAAGTCTTCCATCCACGCCGGGCGGCGGCGCGCCGAGGTGAGGCGCGTCGGTCCCGGGTGGGACTGCAGAAAGTCCTGCATCCAGTCCTGCGCCCGCGACGGGGGCGGCGCGGGGCGCGGGGGCGCCGCGGGACGCGCAGGCGCGGGCCGCGGCGCCGGCGTGGCGGCGGGCCGCAGGGGCGCCGGGGCGACGTTGCCGGCAAGGCATGTCGCGAGCGCGCGGGCGCGAGCGTCGGGCCAGCCGGGGACCGTCGCGAGCACCTCGCGGATGAGCTCGGCGTAGCCGGGCACGTCGGCCTCGGGCGGCAGCTCGACCCGGTCCCCGAGGAGGCGCCCGAACAGCGAGCCGATCACGCCGCCGTTCGCCCGCTTGCGGGCGACTTCGCCGTCGATCTCGTAGCCCTGCAGCTCGAGCGCCTGCTCGAAGGCGTATCGACTGGGGACCGGCAACGTCATCGAGGCCAGCGGCGACGCTGCGCCCTCCTTCCGGACGTCGGCCTGCAACGCGCTCAACAGGTCGTAGGCGAGCTGGGCGACGACCGCCTCGTTGCTCGCGTCGGCCAGCGCCAGCTCCGCCGGCATCAGCGGGTACGCGACGATCGGACCGCAGCCGCGCAGAAGGTCCTCCGCGCGCTCGCCGGGCAGGACGAGGTGGAAGCATCGCGCCGCGCCGTACCGGAAGGCGTGCTCGACCCCGTGCACGATGCCCGCGAGCACGTCGGCCCGCGTGACGGTGAGCTGGCCGCGCACGCCCCGGTCCCCGGGCAGCGGCCCGTACAGCGTGCCGTACAGATAGACGGGGTCGTTGACGCCGGGGGTCTGCAGCGGCTGCTCGAGCAGCTGGAGATCGAAGAGGTAGATCTCGGAGGCGGTCACCCGCCGCGGTCGGCCGCCGCGGGTCAGCTCGGCGTGGCTCAGCTCCGTGCGGACGTCGGCGGCGAGCGACTGCCATCGGTCGTCGGGCACCGCGCCGAGCCCGTTGTCGTCGTCGACGAAGATGCACCACTCGCGCTCGGCGAGGTGCGGCCCGCCGAGGCGGAAGGCGTCGACCGCGTGGCGGGGCGCGCCCGTCGCCGCGGTCGCGTCCGCATCGGCGTGGGCGACGAAGTGCCTCGGAAGCTTCACGGGGGCGAGCTTCGGCCGTCGACGCCGGAGCCGCAAGATCCTTTCGGCCGCCGGCCGCGGATTGACTGCGCGGTCCTACCAGGCGCACATGCCGGCGACGGTGGCGACGCACTGGTCCACGGTCACCTCGAAGCCGGTGACGTCGCACGGCCGGTTGTAGAAGCTCTCGGGGAAACGCTCCTCGCAGTAGCCGCGGATGGCAGCCCGGCGGAACCCGGCGCTCCGACCGCGCAGGGCCGATTTCCAGGTGGCGCAGAGGGCTCGCCGCTCCGCCTCGTTGCCGGCGCGGTTCGTGTATCGGCGCGTGCAGGGCTCGCGGGCGTTCATCTGCACGATGACGATGTATTGGACGAGGTCCCAGCCCTGGGCGCGCACCGAGGCGACGAAGTCGGCCACCGCCTCGCGCTCGGCGTCCTCGCGCGACGGCGGCGCTTCGGGCGCGGCTGCGGGCTCGGGCGGCAGGCCGCAGTCGCCGGCGACCGCGGCGCAGGCGCCCTCGGACTTGCAGCGCGCGGAGCGTTTGCAGTCCTCGTCGCGCGTGGCGACGCAGACGCCGGCTCTCGCGCTGCAGGCACCGAACTCCCGGCACAGGCTCGACGCGGCGCAGTCGGCGTCGCGCTTCGACACGCACTCGCCGTCCAGCGCCGTGCAGGCGCCGTTCGAGGCGCAGCCCTCGGAGCGTCGGCAATCCGCGTCGCTCGCGACCACGCACGCGCCGTCGCGCGCCGTGCACGACCCGCTCGCGCGGCACGCGGCGGCGCCGGCGCAGTCCTCGTCGCTCGCCGCCGAGCACGCGCCGTTCACCGCCTTGCACCGCCCGAGGTCGGCGCACGGGCTGCGCCGGTCGCCGCGGGCCTCGCGGCAGGCGGCGTCGGTCTCGGCGGCGGCGACGCAGGTCCCGTTCCGCGCGACGCACAGCCCGGCGGCGGCGCACGCCTCGGACGCCTTGCAGTCCTCGTCGCGCGTCGCGACGCAACGCCCGCCGACCGCGGAGCAGGCGCCGCCCGCCTGACACTGGCCGCCGCGCCGGCAGTCCTCGTCGCGCGCGATGACGCAGCGGCCGCTTCGGGCGGAGCACTCGCCGACGTTCCGGCACCACGACGCGGACGCGCAGTCCTCGTCGGTGGCGGCCATGCACCGCCCGTCCCGGAACGTGCACAACCCCATCGTCGCGCACGGCGCTTCGCGGTCGCTGCCGTGGGGGGCGTCGCACGCCGCGCGCGACGACGCCGCCAGGACGCACGCCCCGTCGCGCGCGGTACAGAGGCCCGCCGCCACGCACCAGTAGGCGCCGCGACAGTCGTCGTTCCGCGCGGCGACACAGCGGCCGGCGACCGCGGTGCACAGGCCGTCCCGCAGACACGGGAGCGTGGCCCGGCAGCTGGCGTCCGTGGCCGCCTTCACGGCGGGCGGTCCGGCGTGGGCCGGCGGCGACGCGAGCAGCGCGAGGCAGAGCCCGAAGAGCGCGCGCGACGCGGCGCGGAGCCCCACGTCGCCTGGGGCAGGCGGCAAGCGGGCGGTCATCGAATCCTTCACGGCGAGCGGCGCCGCGCGTCGCGCAGGGGCCTCGAGCATCGGGGGAGAATCGCCCGGCGGCCGCGCGCATGTCCACGCCGGTCGTCCGGCGGCGCCGCTACTCCCCGATGGCGGCGACGTTCGTCGACGCCAGCTGGCGCTCGGCGTCCTCGTGAACCCTCGTCACGGTCTTCGCCGGCGCCACCTCGTGCGAGAACCAGGTCTCCACCTCGATCGACCCGGCCTCGCGCACGAAGCGCGTCGGCGCGTCGCAGGGATACGCGTCGCCGACTTGCGCCCAGCCGGAGGTGCTGGCGCGGAGCGTGCCGCTCGACGCCCACTGCAGCGGCGACTTCAGCCGGCCGTCGAGCTCGTAGGTCATCATCCACCAGTCGTCGTAGGCGGCGCGGATCTGGTCGAACTGGATGTCGTCGACCACCCACTGCTCCTTCTGCCAGACGTACTCGGAGGCGCCGAGTTGCCGGACGAGCGCGGTGGTGAGACCGTAGGCGGCCACGATCGCGCCGGTGCCGAGCGCGAGGGTGGCGCCGGCGCTGGCGGCGCCCGCGCCGGCCGCGGCGGGACCGATGGCGAACGAGCCGGTGACCGCGTTCGAGGCGGCGGTGCGGCCGGCCCAGGCGACCGCGCCGAAGGCGCCGGCGGCGAGACCGCCGGCCTGCGCCCCGTTGGGGACGACCTGGCCGACGGCCTGGTAGTAGTCGGCGAGCGTCGTGTCCAGGTGCCAGACGTGCGTGAGGCGCAGGCGCAGGCTGGCGAGGTACTCGTAGGTCGCGTCCGAGTACTCCTGCTCCCACCAGCACATCTGCCCGTCCGTGGCCTGACGGACGTCCTTGCGCCACGTCCGGACGACGTCGAAGCGGTTCCAGAAGGGCACCCGGAGCCACGACTGGCGATGGGTGTATCCGCGGACCTCGATGAACTCGCTGTCCTTCTCGACGGGGACGAAGCTCCAGCCGATGTAGGCGTCGCTCTCGAAGTCGGGGGCCGCCTGGGCGAGCGTCGGCAGCAGGGCGAGGCAAGCGGTCAGCAACGTGCGCAGCATGGTCTCCTCCGGTGTGTTTCGTGGGACGCGACCGGGGAATTTCAACGGGCGTGCCAACCCGTGGACCGCAGGAAACCAGGGGGCCGGGCGTCCGCGGCGCGTCTCGCGTGGACGCGGCGCGTCTCGCGGGGACGCGGCGCGTCAGAAGCGGAAGCGCAGGCCCGATGCCGCGGGCGCCGGCGCGTCGTCGGCGGTGAGCAGGAACCAGGAGGCCGCGCCGAGGGCGGCGAGGCCGATCCCGCCCGTGACCCAGAAGCCGGCCTCGAGGCGGCCCGCGTCGTCCTGCATGCGGTCGAGCGCCGCCCGGCTGTGGTCGGGGTCGCGACGGTCGTAGGCGTTCGCGTCCTCGATGGCCGACGCGGTGAGCGCGTAGAGGACGCCGCTGGCCACGAGGGACGCGGCGCCGACGCCGGCGAGCGTCCAGCCGAGCGTGCCGTGGTCCGCGGGCGGCGGCGCGAGCGGCGGGAGGTCGACGTCCAGGCTCTTGCGCTCGCCGGCGACGAGGAGCACCTCGCGGCTGACCGGCTCGCGGCCGTCGGCGCGCAGGGTGACGATGACCTCGCCCGGCGGCAGCTCGACGTCGACGGGGCTGCGCCCGAGCGCGCGCTCGCCGAGCAGGACCTCGGCCCCGGCGGGTCGCGAGACGACGACGAGGCGGGCCGGGCGCGCGCGGCCGGCAGCCTCGAGACGGTCCACGTCGGCGCGCACGCGGCCGGCGTCCCCGGCGTCCGGGGCGAGCTCGAGATAGCGGCGGTAGGCGGCGGCGGCGTCGAGCGGGCGGCCCAGGCGCTCGAGGCAGGCGCCGCGCCGGAAGTGCACCTCGGGGAGGGGCCACCGCGCGGCGATCGCGTCGTAGGCGGCGAGCGCGTCGGCGAAACGACCGGCGTCGAAGGCGGCGTTGGCGGCGCGGAGCGCCTCGAGCAGCGCGGCGCGATCGTCGGCGGGCTGGGCCGAGGCCGCGGGGGCGAGCGCCGCGAGCACGGCGGGCGCGAGGCACCTCATCGCTTCATTCCCTCCAGCTCGTCGCGCAGGGCGTCCTCGACGCTCTCCGCGGACGGCGGCGCGGCGGACGGCGGCGCGGCGGCAGCCGGGCGCTCGCGTGGCGTCGCGGCGGCAGCCGGGCGCTCGCGCGGCGTCGCGGCGGCGGTCGCCGGGCGCTCGCGCGGTGTCGCGTCCGCCGAAGCAGGCGGCGGCGCGTCCGCGGTCGCCGGGCGCTCGCGCGGCGGCGCGTCCGCGGTCGCCGGGCGCTCGCGCGGCGGCGCGTCCGCGGGGGCCGCGGTCGCCGGGCGTTCGCGCGGCGGCGCGTCGGCGGGGGCCGCGGCGGGGGTCGGTCCCTCGGCGGCGCGCGGCGTCGGGATCGCCGGACCGTCCGGGGCGGGCGCCCAGCGCCCGACGAGCGTGACACCGAGCGCGACGAGGCCGACCGCGGTGATCGCCGCCGCGACCATACGGCGGCGCGGCCCGGCGGGGGTGGCCGCGTATTCGTCGGTGAGCGGCGGCGCGGGCGGCGGCGACGACCCCGTCGCAGACGGCGGCGCCGAAGCCGGCACCGCGGCGGGCCCCGCCGCCGAGACCGGCGGCGGCGACGACCCCGTCGCAGACGGCGGCGCCGAGGCCGGCACCGCGGCGGGCCCCGTACCCGAGACCACCGGCGGCGACGACGGCGCGTCGGGCGCCAGCGTCTCGAGCAGCGCCTCGCCGGCGGCGGCGGGGACGGCCGCGAGCCGCGCCCGCACCTCGGTGAACGATGCGGGCCGGTCGTCCGGCGCCTTGGCCAGCATCTGCTCGACCAGCGCGACGAGCGCCGCCGGCAGGCCGGGGCGCCGCTCTGCCAGCGGCGGCGGCGCCTGCCCGACGTGCTGCACCATCAGCGCCACGGCCCCCTCGGCGACGAACGGCAGCTGCCCGGCGAGCATCTGCCACGCCATCACCCCCACCTGGTACACGTCGGTGCGCTCGTCGCCCGCCTGGCCCTTCGCCTGCTCCGGCGCCATGTAGGCGGGCGTGCCCATCACCGCGCCCGTCGCCGTCAGCTTCGACTGCGCCGCGTCGGCCCGCGCCAGCCCGAAGTCGAGCACCCGTACGCGCTCGCGCCCGTCGGGCAGGAGGTCGACCACGACGTTGTCGGGCTTCAGGTCGCGGTGCACGATGCCCTGCGCGTGGGCCGCCTGGAGCGCCGCCGCCACCTGGTCGAGCACGTCGATCGCGCGGGCCACCGGCAGCGGTCCCTCGTCGCGCAGCAGGCGGGCGAGCGACCGGCCGGCCACCAGCTCCATCGCCATGTAGGCGAGGCCGTCGTCGGTCGTGCCGAAGTCGTAGAGCGCGACGACGTTGGGGTGCTGCAGCCGGCTGACGAGGCGCGCCTCGCGCCGGAAGCGCGCGCCGGCCCGCTCGTCGCCGGCGAGCGCCGCGCCGAGCACCTTCACCGCCACCTCGCGGTCGATGCCGAGCTGGCGCGCGCGGTACACCAGCCCCATGCCGCCGCCGCCGAGGCGCTCGCCGATGGCGTAGCGTCCGGCGAGCACGCGGCCTTCGAGCGCGCTCGGGTTGGCCAGCACGGCCGGCGGCGGCGTCACGCGGCGCAGGGTGAGCGCCGGCGGCAACGGCCCGCCCCAGCAAAGCTCGACGCCCGCCGCGTCCTCGAGGAACGCGACGAGGCCGCCCGGCGTGACTTCGCCGCCAGCCGCCGCCGCGCCGCCAAAGCCCTGCGCCACGAGCCCGAGGAACGACTCGTCGGGCGTCGCGCCCACCAGGTAGCCGACCTCGGGGTGCCGCGCGGCCAGCTGCGCCGCCCGCGCCGCCGCCTCGCCCCGGCGCACCTCGAGGATCGCGAGGCGGTGGGCGGCCGCGGTCGCGAGCGCCGCGTCGATCTCGGCGTCCGACGGAGACGACGCCGCGACGAGGCGCACGTCCGCCGGCGCGGCGTCCCACTCGCCCCGGCACGTCGCGTAAGGCGCGGGGCCCGACGCGAGCACGTCGGCCAGGTCGTCCAGGTCGGGCTGCGGGCGCGAAGGCCGCAGGAGGAGGGCGGCCCGCCGCACGTCAGCCTCCGCACTCGGGGAGGTCGCGGCAGTCGCAGTCCCGCGGCGCCTCGGGGCACGGTTCGCCCTCGGCGCACGCGTCGAGGAACAGCTCGACGCGCAACAGCCCGGTGGCCTCGACGGCGCACGGCCGGTGACCGCGCGCGTGGGCGCAGACGCGGTGCGACGTGCCCGCGGGCACGGCGAGCCGACACTCGTCCGCGCCCACGCAGTGGTTGCAGCCGTCGTCGGGACGGCTCGAGTTGATGGTCGCGGCCAGCGCCCGGTCGGGGTCGTCGCGGCCGAACGCCTCCACCGTGACGGTGAGGGCGTCGGCGCCCGCGTCGCGCTCGCCGATGCTCGCCACCGTCACGCAGCGGTGGCCGACGGTGCACGTCTCGTCGACGAAGCAGTCGTCGTTGCTCGCGCAGTCGCGGTCGCGCAGCGCGTCGAAGCAGCCGCCCGTCGCGAGCGCGAGCCCCACCACCCATCTGCTCATGCCGGGAGGACGCATGCCGGCGGGAGCATAGCAGTCCGCGCGTCCCGAGCCATGCGTCTCGCGCGGCGTCCGTCCGGGACGCGCCGCGTCCGTCCGGGACGCGCCGAATGCCACGAGGCCGCGACGGCGGGGCTTCGCGGCGTTGGCACGGTCGCTGCTCTATGCCGCCGGCGTCGCCGCAACACGATCGGGAGGTCCAGACATGCGTATCGCTACCGTCCTGCTCGCCTTCGCCATGCTCGCCGGTCCCGCCGCCGCCCAGCGGGTGGTCTCCACCCGCGAGGCGCCGACCGCCACCGCCGATCGCTTCGCCGCCGAGCCGCCGAGCCTCTGCGAGCCGTTCTCCGGCCAGGGCGCCGCGCAGTGCCAGTCCCAGTCCGCCGCCTTCCTCGACAAGTTCGAGGCGGACGTGGTGGCCGCGCAGAACCCGTTCGGCACGCTCGCGGACTTCCAGGCTGCGCTGGCG
Organism: Myxococcota bacterium; assembly: GCA_963169045.1. Lineage (GTDB taxonomy): Bacteria > Myxococcota_A > Bradymonadia > UBA7976 > UBA1532 > CAUJDF01. The sequence goes on along the minus strand of CAUJDF010000040.1, from coordinate 29,582 downwards.
GACGCGGAGGACGACATCCGGAAGTTGCAGGACGACGTCGCGTCGCGCACCGCGCCGCTCGACGACCTGTACCGCCACCCCGACGCGACCTACGAAGGCCCCGCGGAGGGCCCCGACGGCGACGTCTGCTGGTGGCTCGCGACGCCGTGGGCGCCGAACGGGGCGTCGCCCTATACCGCCCGGCTGTTGTACCAGCACGAGCGTGTCGCCTCGCGCGCCGTCGTCGACGTGCTCTGGTTCAAGCGCGGCGATCTCGGCCTGCCCGTGGGCGCGTCGCTGCGGCTGACGACGCCCTGGTTCCTGCCGACCGCCGATGCCTCGGACTTCGTGCTGACGCTCTCCGGTTCCGACGCGGCCGGTCAGCCCGTCGGCACGCCGCAGTCGCACGTCGTCGCCACCGGCGAGGGTTGGCAGGGCTTGGGCGAGCGCGACAGCAGGACCGTGGCCCTCCCCGGTGGCGACCAGGATCTGTACGCCGTGCTCGTGCATTCGCGCGACGTCGTCGACCTCTCCGCCTGGTTCGACGTTGAGGTCCGCGACCGGCAGATGTTCTGTCGGAGCGGCAAGCGCGGCGAGGCGACGGTCGAGACGCGGCCCTTCGTCAGCTACCGTCGGGACGAGTGGCGCGAGCTCCAGGTCGATGTGTTCCGGGCGCGCTGGGACCTGGACGGGCTCTGGTTCCTCTCTCGCCTGGCCGAGGACCTCCACATCGGCCGCCGGTCGCTCCTGTCCACCCTCACTCGGGCCGGCCTCGACGCCGCGGCGCAGCACCTCGAGCTGCGCTGAACCCCTCCCTTCGGCATTTCGCCGCCGGCCCGCGGTCTGCCATGATGCGAGCGTCACAGGGGGATATCCGATGGCTCTTCGACGCGCAGCATGGCTGTTCGGCGTCATGCTCGCCGCCTGCTCGGGCGGCGGCTCGGGGGGCGGCGACGAGGCCGTGGTCGTCGTCTCCCCGAATCCCGAAGACGTGCCCGAGAGCGCGCCGGCCATCACCGGCCGCACGTACGACTTCCTCACCGGCGATCCGCTTCGGGACACCTTCGTCTCGACGTTCCCGCCCACCGAGCTCGTGCGCAGCAACGGCGACGGCGAGTACATCGTCACCCGCGACGTGATCCCCGGCCGCCTCTACGAGGTGAAGGCCGAGGCCGACGGCTACGCGCGCGCCGTGCTCCCCGTGACCACCGGGCGCGGCCGCACCGCCGACGTCAACCTGCCGCTCATCCCGCGGGACCGGGCGGCGCCGGTCCGCTTCGAGCCGCCGGTGCTCGTGTTCACGGGCGAAGTGCACGAGGCGGCGCTCACCGAGACGAACGAGTCCGACGCCGAGCTGTCGCTGACGTTCGCGCCGCCGCCCTGGCTGGTCCTCGCGGCGCCGGCCCGGCCGCTCGGGGCGGGCGAGCGCCGGCCCATCGCCTTCCGCCTCGAGCCGGACACCTTCCGCGCCGCCGTCGCCGAGCTCGAGGCCGGGGCGTCGCTGCGCGGCGTCATCGAGGTCACCGACGCCATCGACCGGCGCCAGCTCGTGCAGGTGGTGGCCGTCCCCGCCGCGCCCGAGCTGTTCTCGCTCGCGATCGAGGGACCGGCCGAGGTCACGTTCCGCGCCGGCACGAGCGTGACGATCGGCCTCGTGGGTCGCTTCGGTGAACGGCCGCTCGTGGGCGCGGTGGTCGAAGCGCGGCCCGACGGGGAGGCGGCGGCCCTGGCGCTCGCGCCTGCCGCGACGCGCCGGCCCACCGACGCCGAGGGCCGCGTGCGCTTCGAGGTGCAGGGCCTCGTGCAGGGCACGTGGCGCGTCGCCTTCTCGCTCCCGTCCGAGCCCGGCGCGCGGCCCGTCGAGCTCGTCCTGCGCGTGGCCCAGGCCAACCCGTGCGCCGCCGACTCGAAGGGCGACAACGTCTGCGGCGCCGCCGCGTTCTGGACGTGCGTCGAGGGCGAGGGCCCGCTCGACGTGAGCTGCGCCGACATCGACGAGTGCGCCGTCCGCGCCGGGCGCAACGCGTGCGGCGACGTGCGCTTCTGGACGTGCGAGGACCGCGACGGCGCCCCGCCGGTGTGCGCCGACGTCGACGAGTGCGCCGCCGAGAACGGGGGCTGCGGCGATCCGGCGTACAACCGCTGCGCGAATCGCGAGGGCGGCCCGCCCACGTGCACCGCGCTCGATCCGTGCGCGACGGACAACGGCGGCTGCGGCGATCCACGGCGCGTCCGCTGCTCGGGCGCGTTCGGCGGCCCGCCGCGCTGCGAGGCCTTCCAGCCGTGCCAGGTCGACGCGGCCGGCCGCACGCCCTGCGGCGACGCGCGCTACTGGCGCTGCGAGGTCACCGAGGACGGCGGCACGCGCTGCGAGGACGTCGCCGAGTGCGGCATGGCCAACGGCGGCTGCGGCAACCCGCGCTTCACGCGCTGCCTCGAGCAGGAGGGCGCGCCGCCGATCTGCGAGGACGTCGACGACTGCGCGCCGGACGCCGAGGGCGAAAACACTTGTGGAATCGCGCGGTTCTGGCGCTGTCTCGACCAGATCGGCGCCGCCCCGGTGTGCGAGGACGTCGACGAGTGCGCGCGCGACAACGGCGGCTGCGGCGACCGCCGCTTCGTGCGCTGCGTGAACGTGCGCGGCGGGCCGCCGGCGTGCGAGGACGTCGACGAGTGCGCCGTCGGCGCCGACGGGCGCAACGGCTGCGGCGTCGCGCGCTTCTGGCGGTGCACGGACCAGCCCGGCGGGCCGCCGGCGTGCGAGGACGTCGACGAGTGCGCCGCCGACGACGCCGGCCTGAACGCCTGCGGGACCGCCGCCCGCTGGACGTGCATCGACCGGCCGGGCGCCGACGCGGTGTGCGAGGACCTCGACGAGTGCGCCGTCGACGTCGAGGGCAACAACGCGTGCGGCGTGGCGCGCGCCTGGACCTGCGAGAACCGCGAGGGCGCCGCGCCCCGCTGCGCCGACGTCGACGAGTGCGCCACAGGCAACGGCGGCTGCGGCGATCCGGCGCGCTTCACGTGCGCCAACCGCGCCGGCGAGCCGCCGCTCTGCAGCGAGCGCGACCTCTGCCGGCCCGACGCCGGGGGCCGCAACTTCTGCGGGGAGGCGCGGCTGTGGACGTGCACGCGACGCCCCGGCGCCGACCCGCTCTGCACCGACGTCGACGAGTGCGCGCCCGACGCCGACGGCGTGAACGCCTGCGGCCTCGCCGCCCACTGGGACTGCGTCAACAGGCACGGCGCCCCCGCGCTCTGCGAGGACCGCGACGAGTGCGTCGGCGAAGAGAACGGCTGCGGCGCGGCGCGCTTCTGGACGTGCGAGGACCGCGAGGGGGCGCCGCCGCGCTGCACCGACGTCGACGAGTGCCTGGTCAACAACGGCGGCTGCGGAGATCCGCTGCGCTTCGCCTGTACGAACCGGCCCGGCGGGCCACCGACGTGCGCCGAGCGCGACGCGTGCACGCCCGACGCGCTGGGCCGCAACTTCTGCGGCGAGGCGCGCTACTGGGACTGCGTCGTGCGCCCGGGGGCCGAGCCGATCTGCACCGACCGCGACGAGTGCGCCGCCGACGGCGACGGCGTGAACGGCTGCGGCCTGGCGGCCCGCTGGACGTGCACCAACCGCGCGGGCGGGCCGCCGACCTGCGTCGACCGCGACGAGTGCCGGCCCGACGGCGCCGGCCGCAACGCGTGCGGCGAGGCGCGCTTCTGGGACTGCCTCGACCGCGAGGGCCTGCCCCCGGTCTGCACCGACCACGACGAGTGTCTCGACGACAACGGCGGCTGCGGCGACCCCCACCTGGCGACGTGCACCGACAACGAGGCGGCCCCGCCGACGTGCGAGGCGCGCGACCCGTGCGAGCCGGCCCTCGACGGCGAGAACTTCTGCGGCCTGCCGGACTTCTGGGTGTGCGTGCCGCGCGACGGTCAGGCGCCGGTCTGTGTCGACGTCGACGAGTGCGCGCCCGACCCCGCGGGCAACAACGGCTGCGGCATCGCCGCCCGCTGGGTGTGCACCAACGTCGAGGGCGGCCCGCCCGACTGCGCGGACCGCGACGAATGCCTGGACGACAACGGCGGCTGCGGCGATCCGCGCTTCACGCGCTGCGTCAACCTGGCTGGCGCCGCCCCGCGCTGCGTCGACGTCGACGAGTGCGCCCGGAACAACGGCGACTGCGGCGACCCGCGCTACGTGCGCTGCCAGAACAACGCGGGCGGCCTCGAGCCGGGCTGCGTCGACCTCGACGTCTGTCTCGCCGACGCCGATGGCTTCAACGGCTGCGGCCTCGCGCCCCACTGGGAGTGCGTCGACCAGGACCGCGGCCCGCCGCTCTGCACCGACCTCGACGAGTGCGCGCCGCTCGATGGGCGCAACGGCTGCGGTCTCGCCGTCGACTTCGAGTGCCGCGACCGCGTGGGCGACGCACCCGACTGCGACGCGTGCGACCCGGACACGCGCAACCTCGACCTCGACAACACCAACGGCTGCGAGTACGCGTGCCCCGGCGGCGGACCCGAGGTGTGCAACCGCCGCGACGACGACTGTGACGGTCAGCTCGACGAGGGGATCGACCTGCTGAACGACCCGGACAACTGCGGCGGCTGCGGCGTCCGCTGCGGCAACCTGCCGAACACGGCGCGCGCCGCCTGCCGTTCGGGCGTCTGTCAGGTCGAGCTCTGCGCGCTCCGCTTCCGCGACGACGACGCCGACGGCGCCAACGGCTGCGAGGTGCAGCACGCCGGGTCCGTCGTCCACGTGGATCCGGCCCGGTTCGGGGAACCCGGCGTCTACCGGACCATCTCCTCCGCCCTCGACAGTGCCGGGGCGAACGCCTTCATCCGGATCGCTCCCGGCCGGTACGTCGAGTCCCCCGCGCTGGTCTACGGAGCGCTGCCCGGCAAGGTCCTGCAGGGCGCCGGCGCGGACCTGGTGACGATCGCGCCGCCGGCGGGCGGCGACGGCATGGCCCTCGACAACTACACCGACTTCACCATCAGCGGTGTCAGCATCGTCGGCGGGCGCTACGGCATCCGCGTCTACAACGCGGATCACGACGGCGTGCGCCCCGGCCGCCTCCGCGTGCATGGCGTGCGGATCACCGGCCAGACGGCGCCGGTGGCAGGCGCCAACCAGACGGGCCTGCACGCCGCCGGTCTCTACTACGGCCTCGGGAGCGGGCTCGTGGTGACCGCCAGCGACGTGGCCTCGGTGACGGGCGGCACCGGCAACGGCGCGGGCCGCGCCGGCGGCGAGGCGAACGGCATTCGCGTGAGCAACGCCGGCGCCGTGCGCATCGAGGGCGTCTCGGTCAGCCAGATCACGGGCGGCCTCGGACACGGCGCCGGAGGCGTGGCCGGCGGCAACGGCGGCACCGCCGCGGGCATCCGCGTCGACACGTCCGGCGCGGTGCGCGTCGAGCACGTCGAGGTCATCGGCATTCAGGGGCAGCGCGGCCGCGACGTGGCCGAGGGGGCCGCGTCGCCATCGGCGGGCGGCGCCGGCATCGGCGTCTGGATCACGAACGGCAACAACGGCGTCGACCTCGCCGACCTCTTCGTCCAGGTCGTCTCCGGCGGCCGGGGCGGCGACGCCCTGAACGCGGCGGAGGGTCCCGGCAGCAACGGCAACGGCGGGACGGGCGTGCGCTGCGACAACGCCACGAACGTGGACCTCGCGCGCGTCGCGGTCACGACGGTGCGCGGCGGACGTGGCGGCCTGAACCGGCAGGATGGCCGCAACGGCAACGGCGGGCATGGGATGGGCGTGCAGCTCAACGCCACGTCGCAGGTCGGCGCGACGGGCCTCGCGGTGAGCGACGTCGAAGGCGGGCCGGCCCCCGGCGCCACGGCCGGCAGCGCCCTCGGCGTGCAATTCAACGCGGCGGTCGGTGCCGTCCTCGACGGCTTCTCCATCGACCGGATCGGCCTGACGGGCGCCTCCGGGCGGGGCCTCCACCTCGCCGCGAACCAGGTGAGCCCGGTCGTGGCCCGCAACGGCACGATCAGCCGCACGAGCGGCGCGTGCATCCAGAACCAGGCCGCGGCGGCGGCGCTCCGTCGCGCCTACCTGAACGGCGACGAGTGCGCCGGCGGCGCGCTCTCCGGCCCGGCCACCGACGACGGCCCCATCCTCGACGTCTCGCCGGGCTTCGCGGACCCCGACGTCGGCGACCTGCACCTGCTGCCCACGTCGCCGCTCATCGACGCCGGCGATCCCGCATCGTCCTTCGCCGCCGAGACGGCGCCCAACGGGTGCCGCCGCGACATCGGCGCCTACGGCGGCACCGCGCAGTCGACGCCCGCCTCCGGCGGCGAGGTGCCGACATGCCCATGAACGCGCTCCTCCGCGAGCTGGCGGCGGCCACCGCCTTCGAGCAGGCCGCCCTCGCGTGCCTGCGCGCCCTGCGCGGCGTGTCCGGCCACCCGGACGTGCTGCGGATGCTGCTCCACCTGCGGCCGGACGACGGCTACGCCGGCCTCTGGGTGCTCGACGGCGCCGGGCTGCACCCGCCCGACGCCGGCGCCGACGTCGTGCCGTCGGCGTCGGTGTGGCACCGGATCGCGGCGCGCGGCGAGGCGGTCGCGGTCGACGTGTCGTCCGGCGACGGGCTCACCACCGGGACGCAGCTCCGGCTGTCGCGGCGCGAGGCGACGCACCTGTACGCCGTGCCGCTGTGCGCGCCGGGCGGCCGCCTGATCGGCGCGGCCACGCTCGAGGCCCGAGGGCCGGGCGCCTGGAACGCGGGCGCGCTCGCCGCCGTCGCCGACGCCAGCGGGCCGTACCTCGCCGCCCTGCCGCCGCGCGCCGCCGAGGCCGCCCCCGCCGACGCGCTGCTGCCGGTGGTGGGCGCCGCCATGGCCGCCGCGCTGCCGATGTTGCGCGCCTTCGCCGCCGAGGACGAGACGATCCTCGTGCGCGGCGAGACCGGCGTGGGCAAGTCGCGGCTCGCGCGCTGGATCCACGCGCGCTCGGCGCGGTCGGCCGGGCCGTTCGAGGTGCTCGACCTGCTCACCGTGCCCGAGGACATGCAGATGGGCGAGCTGGTGGGCTGGAAGCGCGGCGCCTTCACCGGCGCCGATCGCGACCACGCCGGCTTCGTCGCCCGGGCGCAGGGCGGCACGCTGTTCCTCGACGAGGTCGACAAGTTGTCGCTGAAGGCGCAGGCGGGCCTGCTGCACCTGCTCGAGGACCGCCGCTACCGCGTGCTCGGCGACGCCTCGGGCGCGCGCCAGGCCGACGTGCGCTTCGTCGTGGGCACCAACGCCGACCTGCTCGAGGCCGTGCGCGAGGGGCGCTTCCGCGAGGACCTGTACTACCGCATCAACGTGCTGCCGTTCGAGCTGCGGCCGCTGCGGTCCCGGCGCGACGAGATCGGCGGCTGGGCGCGCTTCATGCTCGAGCGGCGCCACGCCGAGAAGGGCCGTCCCGGCAGCGTGACGCTGGCGGCCGACGCCGTGCGGTTGCTCGAAGCGCAGGCGTGGCCCGGCAACCTGCGCGAGCTCGACAACGTGATGCGCCGCGTCCACACGCTGGCGGCGCTCGACGGCGGGGCGACGATCGAGGGCCGCCACGTCGAGGCGGCGCTCGGTCTCGGCCGCGGCCCGTCCGCGGCCGCGCGCCCGGGCGAGCGGCTCACCGCCGCGGTCGAGGCGCTCGCCGCCCACCTCAACGCCGCGCGGCCGCCCATCGCCCTCGACGACCTGGACGTGGCCGGCGCCCTCGCCGGCCTCCTGCTCGTCGAGGCGGTGCGCGTCGCCGGCAGCCGCGAGGCCGCCTTCGAGCTCGTCGGCCGCGGCGAGCTCGTGCGCAACCGCAACCACCACCGCGCCTTCCACCGCGATCAGGCGCGGGCCGCCGACCTGTTCCGCCGCCTCGGCGAGACGCCGCCCCCCTCCGTGGCCGCCGACGACGAAGGCACCCGCTGACCCCATCGGCTCCGCTTCGCGCGACGCGCCCGGTCCGCGCCTCATCGCAAGAACGGTGGGGCCATTCCGGGGGGCGGCACGGAGGACGTCGGCATGTCGACGGTGGCGCGCGCGATCTCGGTGGCTCTGGTGCTCACGGCGTGCGGCGGGGCGGAGCGGACGCCCCCGGAGCCGGCGCCGGTCCTGCCCGAACGCCTGGCGATGGACCTCGTGGCGCCGGCGCCCGGCGGCACCTGTCCCAGCCGCGACGCGGTCGTCTCCGAGGGCCGCCGGACGGTCAACGCGCTGCTCGGCATCGGGCGATCGTGGTACGGCGACCAGGTGCGTCAGCACTTCCCCAAGCTGCTGACCGCGATCGACGGCAGCTACGATCTCGAGCTGGCGGCGTGCGGCGCCGGACGGGCGGGGGAGCGCGCCGACATCCGGCTCGTGCGGCAGGCGCTGCTGTGGGCGGTGTTCAAGGCGCCGCAGCGCCCCGACCTGCAGGGGGCGCTCTTCGGCTACGGCGAGAACAAGCGGGAGGGGCGCTGGCTGCGCGAGACGGCGGCGTTCGCGCTGCAAGCGCTGCAGGGCGCGCCCTCCGAGCGGCGGCGCTTCGTTCAGTGGTTCGCCCAGGCGGGCCGCGACTCGACGGTCGACGTGGAGGAGCTCGAGCGCTTCGACGGGGCGTTCTGACGAGGGGCGGGCCAGCGGGCTTCGGCGTCGAAGGGCAGGGCGAGGCGGACGATGGTGGGGCCGGCCTCGGTCCAGCCGAGCGCGACGACCTCGTCGCACGTGACGCCGAGGGCCGGACCGAACGCCAGGCCCGGCGGCGGGTCGAGGTCGGCGACGCGGCCGTCGCGCAGGCGCACCACGCGGAGCGAGGCCCGCGGCACCCAGTGGGCGGCGACGCCGCAGCCCACAGCGAACGGGCTCGCGCCGAGGCCGGTGGTGCGGTCCGGCGCGAGGCGGCGCGGCGCGAGGGTGTCGAGCGGGGCGGTGAAGATCGCGCCGTCCTCCGTCCAGACGAGGTCGGCGCCGTCGGTGCCGAGGTTGCCGCGATCCGATCCGAGGACGCGCACGCGGCCGCGCGCGTCCCAGGCGGCGATGTGTCTCTGTCCGCCGCCGCCCACCTCGAACACACCGCTGTCGCCGATGGGACGCGGCGCGACCGTCCCCGACCGCAGCGGCGCGGGCAGGGCGGGCGATGGGTGCAGCGGCACGGGCCGGGCGTCGCCGGGACGCAACAGCGAGACGGCGCCCGACGGCGCGACGACGCGGACGAGCCCGCCCTCGCCGATCGACCACGACGAGACATCGGGGCCGTCGTCGCGTCCGACGATCGACAGGCCGGCGACGCCGAGGCGTCCCACCAGCGCGCCGTCGGCCTCGGACGCGCGCAACGGTCCGCGGCCGTCGCCGCGCACGCCCCAGACGAAGCGGTCGCCGGCGACGTCCTGCTCGTACACGGTGCAGCCGGGCGCGCCGCCCGCCCACGACTGACGCATGGCGAAGCGGACCGGGCCGTCGAGCGGGGCGACGAGCCACAGCTTGTGCGGGTCGGGGCCGTCGAGCGCGACGCGCGTGGTCATCAGCAGGGCGCCGTCGCCGCTGAAGCGGGGCGTCGGCGAGAGGCCCGGGGGCAGCAGGCGGCAGCCCGCCGCGCCGCCGGGACACGGCGTCCAGGCGAGCGGCGGGACCGCGGCGGGGTCGGTCACGATGTCGAGCGGGCAGGCGGCGGACCAGCCGTCGAAGCGCGTGGTGGCCGGGGCGGCGAGCAGCGCCGCCCACACGATCGACATCAGCGGGATCATTGGAAGATCGCTCCCACTTCCTCGGGGCTGCGCAGCGGCGCCTCGCCGTCGGCGGACCGCGGCGTGGGGCGGACATCGCGCTCGCGGACCGGGAACGTCACGTAGCCGCCGCCGATGGCCAGCGGCGCCCAGGCGAGCGCGCCGGCGTCCTCGGACATCGACACGAAGCGCCCTTCGCGCAGTCGGGCCACGGCGTGGCGGCCGAGCGCGGCGCTGGACGCGCCCACGAGCACGTCGCCGTCGCGGTCGACCACCAGCCAGTGGCGGTCCCAGGTCGCGCCGCGCGCCCACTCCCCCAGCACCCGGCCGCCGCCGCGCGTCTCGTAGCGCACGAGTCGCGCGCGGACGCCCTCGCGGCCGCCGACCTCGTCGAGCACGTACAGCGCGCCGCCGGCCACGGTCGCCGCCAGCGGGCGGCCGGGCGCCACGTCGACGCGCAGCGCCGACCACTCCGGGCCGCGGCCGCCGACCGCGGCGCGCCAGACGCCGCCGGCCTTCACGACGAAGAGGCTGCGCAGCGCGCGGCTGTAGGCGGGCGCAAACTCGCCGGGCGGCGGAGGCGGGCTGGCGTCGCTCCCCGTCTCGAGACCCTGGAGGCCGCCCGCCGCGCCGGCGACGAGCGCGCCGAGCAGACGCGTCCCGTCCTTCGAGAGCGCCACTGCCATCGGCGCCGCGTCGGGCGTCGCCTGCGGCTCCACCGCGCTCGCCCACACCGCGCCCTCGGTCGTCAGCAGCCGCTCCGCCCCGGCGTCGAGGCGCTCGAGCACCTGCGCCCCGCCGTCGCCGTTCAGCAGGCCGAAACGACCGCCGGGCGTGCGCACCACCACCGAGACCGCGTCGAGGATCGAGTCGAAGCGCCAGTCGTCCGGCGCGGGATCGGGCAGCGTCTGCCAGATCAGGCCGAGGTCGTACTCGAGGAGCGGCTTCGTCCAGCTCCAGGCGCGGCCGAAGCGCGGATCGATGTCGAAGTGCGCGTTGGCGAGGCCGGCGCCGTGCCACCCCGCGCCGATGTCGTGGGCCGGCGACGATCCCACCGGGGTCGCGGCGTGGAGCCACATCTTGCCTTCGAGGGCGCTGCCGGCCTCGCCGTCGATGTCTTCGTCCGACAGATCCATGAAGCCTTGCTGGAGCCAGAAGGCGGCGTCGGCGGCGTAGTCCCACTCCACCTCGTCGACGTTGTCACCGAAGGCGTAGTGCATCGTGACGGTGTCGCCGCGGCCGCCGCCCTGCAGGGTGATGCGGTGGTAGGGCATCCATGGCTGCTCGTCCCCGGCGCCCGCGAGGCCGAGGTGCAGCTGCGCGTCGTCGATGGCCGCCGCGTCGTCGCAGAACGGCGGCAGGGCGGCGGCTCCCGCCTGGCAGAAGCGGAAGTGCGTCGCGATGTTGCCCGCGCTCCACGTCGCGCCGCCCGCCCCGCGGGATCCCATCGGCGTGATCCGCATGCGGGCGGCGGTCACGTGGTCGAACTTCGTCGCGAACTCGTCGCCCTGCGCCGAGAAGACGGTCACCGCGTCCTCGAGCACCTCGGGGACGGGCTGCGGCACGGGCTCGCAGGCGTCGCCGCGGACGTCGGCGCCGCGGAACGTCTCCGACAGCGCGTTGGTGTTGCGCTGGTCCGGATTGGGCTTCGCCGGGCAGTTGTCGACCGAGTTGCAGGCGCCGTCGCCGTCGTCGTCCCCGTACTCACCCTCGGCCGAGCCGGGGTCGAGCGGGCAGGGATCGGCGCAGTCCTGGAAGCCATCCTCGTCGGTGTCGTCCGTGTAGCAGGGGCAGGGGTCGCAGGCGTCGCCGGTGCCGTCGCCGTCGCAGTCCGTCTGCGACTCGTTGGGATCGTTCGGGCAGTTGTCGCAGGCGTCGACGATGGCGTCGCCGTCGGCGTCGTCGTCCTGGGTGGCCTTCGTCGCCAGCGGACACTGGCCGTCGAGGAACGGCTCGCCGTCCTCGTCGTACTTCACGATCGCCGCCTCGATGAAGTCGACCGTCATCGGGGCATCGGCGGCCGCGTAGTCGCAGGCCATCGCCGGGACGAGCCCGCACACGTAGAACGGGGGGACGGCGATCCAGCCGCAGTCGATCACGTTCTTCGGGTAGTAGCGGCTGCCGACGCCGCACAGCACGTAGGGGCTGTCGTCGGGGTCGTTCGTTGGGTCCTGGATGGCGAGCGGGCCGCCGGAGTCGCCGCGGAGGGAGCCGGTATAGAAGTCGTCGGTGTAGATGCCGGGGATGATCCAGTGGCGGCTGTAGTAGGCGCCGATCGTGGACCAGACGTAGTTGCGGTCCCAGCCGAACTCGTTCTTGTAGCGGCGCTTGGAGGGGTCCGACTCGTTGTAGAGCCGGTTGCCGCCGAAGCCGATGATCGTGCCCTGGAACTTGCCGCTCTGCGGGCACTCCGGGCCATCGAGGATGGGCAGGCGCGGCGGCTTCGCCATCGTGCTCGGCACGCGCTGGTCGAGCTTGAACAGCGCCAGGTCGATCGACGTGTCCTGGTCGCTGAGCCCCCCGATCTTCGCCTGCTTGCGCACGAGGATGTCACCCGACTGCGAGTGGGTGTGGGTGAAGATGCGATCGCCGGGGAAGGACCCGGAGAAGGGATCCTCCGCCGCGACGGGGATGCGCACCTCGAGGTCGGCGACGACGCCGAAGCCGTCGACCTCGTTGCCGCCGGTCGCGCCGGTGATGCAGTGGTTGGCGGTCAGCACCCAGCGCGGGCTGACGAGCACGCCGGTGCAGCTGCCGCCCGGGCCGCCCACCCAGACGGCGAACGCGTGCTTCTCGAGGGCGTCGTCGCCCTGGCTGATGGCTTGCGCCGCCGCTTCGAGCGCGGCGGGATCGATCTCGGGCTCGGCTTCGGGCGCGCACGCGGGCAGCGCGGCGGCGAGCGCGAGTGGCAGAAGGGATCGTCGCACGGAATGTCTCCTGGTGAGGGGGTCTGACACCCCCCTTCATCAAGAGCCGTGCCGTCCTTCGAGGCCCGTGGGACGTGGGACGGAGGGGTGTATCGACGGTCCGCCGACCGTCGATCGACAGTCGGCGGCAGGCGGCACTTTCAGGCGCGCTACGGCACGCGGGTGATCGCCGGCGCCGGCGACCGGGCCATGCTCGCCGCGGGCCGGCACGTGCAGGCGATGTGTCCGGTGGGGACGATCGCCGGCGTGCGGGCATCGACCGACCGGAGCGGCACGTTCCCGCCGCTCGCGGCCGACGTGTGGGTCGAGGACGCGCTGCCGCTCGCGTCGATCGCCGGCATCGAGGGCCGCGTCGTCGTCGTGCACGGCCACACGGACGGCTCGCTCGTCGTCGTGTCCGGCGACGTCGCCTTCGTCGGCGACACCTTCCGCGGCGCCATCGTGGGCGGCGGCGCCGAGACCCACTTCTACGTGTGCGACCTCGAGGACAACCGCCGGGACGTCGCGCGGCTGCTCGACGAGCTGGCACCCGGCGCGACGACGTTCTTCACCGGGCACTTCGGGCCCGTCGCGCGCGAGGACGTGGCGGCGCACTTCGCGCGCTGACAGCGCCGGCGTCCGTTGAGGGCGCCGCGGGTCAGCGGTCGGGCGGCGGGGGCGGGATCCAGGCGCAGGCGTCGGCGGACTGGCACGCGTCGTCGCGCAGCTCGGCGCCGCCCGTCGCGAGGAAGCGACCGATCATGTTGAACATGAACGCGCCGACGTCGTAGCCGCGGGCCGTGTCGCAGCCGCAGTCGTCGCCTTCGGCGCAGGCGGCGCGGCACGCCTCGCGCAGCGCGTCGGTCATCTCGCCGGGCGCCGCGAAGCCGTGCTGCCCGGTGGGCACCGCGTAGGGGAAGATGGCGGCGGAGCGCCCGCCCAGGCGGTCGGTCGCCGCGAAGTTCAGGCGCAGCGGCGGGTCGAGGCGCGGGACGGTGTCGCCCCAGGGGTCGTCGCCGCCGCTGAAGTTCTCGACGTCGATGTGCACCGGCTCGCCGGCGGCGTCGCGGAAGCGGCCGTAGGTATGCACCGCCTCGGCCACGTAGTTGTCGAGGAGCACCTGGTTGGGCGGCACGCCGTAGCGCGGGTCGTCCTTCGTGTAGTCGATGAGGCCGGCGGCCCGGCCCACGGTGAGGCCGCTGCTCGCGGGCACGTTCATGTCGCCGACGGTCGTCACCACGAGCGTGTGCGCGCCCGTCTTCTCGCCGAGGCGCGGGTACTCGAGCGGCTCGAGCAGCAGGTGGCGCGCGTAGGTGGCCGGATCGCCGCCGTCGAGCACGAGCTGGCCGAGCGCGAGGAAGCGGCGCATGCCCGGCGACGCGCGGCGCTCGCCGAGGCCTTCGGCCAGCGCCGCGAGCGGCGTGCCCTTCTCGATCGTCGCGCCCTCGAACTCGACGGGCTCGAGGAAGGTGTCGACGGTGACGACCGACGTCGCGCCGGCGACGAGCTCGCACTCGGTCGAGCCGGGGACGAGCTGCCGGCCGCGGTAGAAGCGCAGCGCGGTGCGGTCGCCGCGATCGCTGTCGACGGCGGCGCGCGCGCGGCCCTCGGCGTCGACGTAGCCGCAGCCGCGCCGGCCGTTGACGAGGTTCTCGACGATCATCGTGTCGCCGGGCCGCACGCCCTCGACGTGGCCGAGGAGGCGCGTCGCCGTGTTGTTGAGGCTCGGCACGATCGTCTCGACCGCGGTCGTGCCCGTGGCCGCGTCGACGGTGGCGACGTACAGCGGTCCCATGACGCGCAGGATCACCGCCTCGCGCACGCCGCCCTGCTGCGAGCGCAGGCCGATGTGGCCGAGGCCGCCGCCGCCGGCGATGGGCGCGATGGCCTGCACGTTCGGCTCGAGCGCGCCGACGACCGTCGACATGATCCCGCCGAGCGAGCCGCCGGACATGCCGATGAAGCCGTCGCCGCCGAAGTCGACCTGGCCGTCGGCGTCGAAGTCGCCCGCGAGCTCCGGCTGGCCGTCGCCGTTCAGATCGAAGGACCAGCGCCGCTGCCCGTCGAAGCTGCGCAGGATGCGCACGAGCTGCATGTGGTCGAGCGCGCACTGCCGCACCACGTCGCGGGTGTGGAAGAGGTACGCCGTCCAGAAGTCGGCGCCGGAGTCGGCGCGCCCGTCGGCGTCCTGGTCGAACGCGCGCCCGGTGAGCACCGCGTTGCCGAACTGCTCGAGGCCGAAGCCCTTGAGGAGCGTGCGCGCGAGCATCTCCTCGTCGGGGTCGAGCTCGAGGCCGTGGGAGACGCAGTCGATCGAGAGCGTGGCGAGGCCCTGCCGCGCGAACCAGCCGCCGAACGTCGCCGCGTCGAAGCGGTTGCCGGTGTAGCCGTGGCCGAGCAGCACCACCGGCGCCGGCTTGCCCTCGCCGCGCGCCGAGACCTCCTTGCGCGGCACGGCCATGAGCACGTGGACCGTCTCGCGGCGCGCCTTCGCCGCCACGCGGTCGAGGTCGGGCGGCCACGACTGCGCGTCGAGCGGCAGCGGGTTCCCGTCGGCGTCCGTGCGCTCGAAGAGCTGCGGCGACTCGAACGTCCAGGCGGCGAGGTAGTCGACGTAGTCCTGCGCCTCGTTGACGTTGCGGATGGCGTCGGAGTTGGCGTCGATGCCGCGGATCTGGCTGTTGATGATGCCGAACGGGCGCTTCCAGACCTCGGCGGGCACGATGTGCGGGTTGGGCACGTCGCGGTCGAGCACGCGCGCCACGCCCGCCACGTCGGCGGGGAAGTCGCGCCCGAGGTGCGCCTGCACGCCCTCGCCGTACAGACCCTCGCGCACCGCCACCCAGTGCGACGAGAACGACTGCGTCGTGTAGGCGAACGCGAAGGCCACGTCGCTCATCTTCAGGCCCGCCGGCAGCACGTCCGGCAGGCGCTTCAGCGCCTCGGTCTGCGACTCGTGGTTGACGAACGGGAACGGCGACCCGACGGGCTCGCCGGCGGCGTCGCGCAGGCGCCGCGTCACCACCACCGCGTACGTCGTGCGCTCGCGGAGCGGCACGATCGGGTTGAGGATGAGCGTGTTCGTCTCGCGCTCGTAGAACGTCATGAGCGCGTCGGCGCGCCCGGCGAGGTCGTCGGCGGCGGGCCTGCGCCCCGGCAGGTAGTTGGGCTTGTCGAGCACGCCGTCGGCGTCGGTGTCCTCGTCGCGATCGAGCTTGCCGTTGCCGTTCGTGTCTTCGTCGTGCTCCTCGAAGAAGATCGAGAGCGTGTCGCCGCGCGGATCGTTCTTCCAGTACTCGAGTTTCTCGAGCAGGACCGGGTAGTTGCCGTTGCCCACGTCGAGCGCGACCGGCTTGCCGTAGTCGGGCGACGACGGGGTGATGTCGACGAGGTAGACGACGTCGTCGGCGAAGTCGTAGTTCGGATCGCTGTGCAGCGTGCGGCCGCCCTTCAGGTCGACGATGCTGCCGACGTCGAGCGGCCCGGTGAACGGGATGGTGATCGGCTGCAGCACGCCCCAGCCGTCGAGCTGGTCGAGCTGCTCGCGGACGCGCCGCTCCATCGACGTCGGCGCGACCATCGACGCGTTGATGCGCCGGCCGGTGGCCGAGGTCGGGTCGTAGCGCGTGGCCACGTCGTTGGGCAGCGGGATCTCCGGCAGCGGCCGGTGCAACAGATCGAACCCGACGGTGGTGGCGGCGGGGTCGATGCGCGACAGGCCCTGCGGCGCCTCGGACAGGCAGCCGGCGAGGCACACGGTCAGCAACAGACGCTTCATGGTTCGCCTCACAGCCGGTAACGGATGGTGGCGCGGCCGCCGGCCAGCGCGTCGAGGGACTGTCCGGCGGCGTCGTCGAAGGCGTCGCCGGGCTGCAACAGCGCGCCCTCGAGGCCGAACGTCAGCTCGCTCCCGCCGAGGAGGGCGCGGTAGCGCACGCCCACGTCGAGCTCGGTGCCGAGGTAGTCGCCGGGCGAGGCGTCGAACGCGTTGTGCGGGTCGCCGCCGTGCATCTTGTTCCGCGCGGGATCGGCCAGCGAGACGTTCGCGAACGCGAACAGCGGGCCGCCGTAGATCTCGAGGCCGTCGACGGGGCGGTACCAGAGGCGCGGGAAGAACGCGTAGGTGTTGGTGATCGAGCCGCGGGTCGGGATGCGGTCGAGGTCCTCGCTCGGCACGCCGCTCAGGAGCGGGTCGGCGGCCGTCACCGGCGCCTGCGAGGTGGTGGCGGCGAGCAGGTGGCGGAAGAGCAGCATGCCCATCTCGAAGTTGGGGTCGGCCTTGAAGCCGTTCTGCTGGCCGTCGTCGAAGTTCTGGTCGCCCGAGGCGTAGAGGAAGTCGAGCACCGTCCCGAAGTCGCCGGTGTCGACGCCGACGCGGGCCGCCACCGCGAGCTGGCGCACGTCGAACCGCTGGCGCTCCGGCGTCGGCGCGAGCTCGGTGGTGCCGAAGACGAACGCCGACTCGAGCTCCGCCTGCCCGACGAGGCGCTCGCCGAGCGCGGTCGTCCACTTGCCGTACAGGTCGACGGCGGTGACCTTCGTCTGCTTGCCGTCGGCGGCCTCCTGCTCGCGGCGCGCGGCGTAGAGGCCGAGCGTGCGCGGCTTGCGGAAGCCGACCTGCGCCGAGGCGACGATCTGCCGCGCCTCGTCGCCGCCGAGCGCCACGTCGTCGTCCTGCACCACGTCGTAGCCGCCGAGCAGCACGAGGTCGGCGTGCGTCCACGGGCCGGTCATGACGTAGCCGCGCAGGACGCGGTCGCCGCCGCGCGGATCGCCGAAGTACGCGCTGCCGGGCGCCCAGCCGTGGTCGCCGTCGTTGGCGACGAGGCCGAGGCCCCAGTGGCTCGTCATGAACCCGCCGGCGACGGTGACGATGGGGCCGAAGGTGACGCGGCCGTACGCCTTGCGGAGCTGCATGTCGGTGCCGCGCTGCATGGGCGGGTCGACGCGCGGGTCGTCCTCGGGCAGGCCGCCCGAGAAGACGCCGGTGTACAGGTCGTGCTCGTACTCGGCGGCGATGAAGAGCGGCGACCACGCCCGGTCGGAGTCGAAGAGGAAGCCGACGCGGAGCTGCGCGTTCATGGCGGTGTCGGGGTCGTACTCGACGTCCGAGCGCGGCGGCGCGTCGGAGAAGGCCAGCGGCGAGGCGATGCGCGTCGCGCCCACCGACTCGGCGGTGAGCGCCGCCGAGAGCGGCGCCGCGATGCGGAAGCCCAGCGGCCGCACGCCGAGCAGCGGCCGGTAGTGGTCGGACTCGCCGGCCCAGCGGGCGGCGGGCTCGGCCGCCGCAGCCGCACCGACCCACAAGAGAGGCGTCCACGCGAGCCAGCGTGCGCACGTCATCCGCAACGACCCCCGTCACCGTGTGCGCGCGAGGGTAAGCCGAAAGCCGATGTCCCCACCAGAGGGCGGGCGCGAGCGCCATCGAGCGCGCGGCCGCCCGAGCGGCGCGCGACGCATCTGTGATACAGATTGCGCCGCTCCCGCCATCACCCTGGACGTCTTCATGAACATACGCTCCCGACCTCCGGTCCCCCGGGCGGTCGCCTGTCTCCTCCTCGCGCTCGCGGCCGGCTGCGACGGGAAGTCGAACGGCGCGGCCGACGCCGGCATCGGGCCGGCGCCGGACGCCGCGCCCGTCCCCGCCGACGCGGCGCCGCGACCCGACGCCGCGATCCGGCCCGACGCCGCCGCGCCCGACGCCGCCGCGCCCGACGCCGCCACCGCCGACGCCGCCACCGCCGACGCGATCGCGCCCGACGCCGCCGCGCCCGACGCCGGGCCGGCGGGGCCGCTCGCGCCGCCCGCGGCGTCGGCCGCCCCGCCGCTGTTCGACCCGGCCGCGCCGGGGGCGGCGCCGATCGACGCCCCCATCGCGTCGGTCCTCGAGGCGTGGCAGACGCTGCCCACCGACGAGGCGAGCGCGCAGGCCCACGCGCAGCGGCTGCGCGAGGGCTTCGAGGCCATCGCCGCCGGCGGCGCCGAGGCCGCCGACCGCATCGCCGAGGTCTGCGCGGCCGTGCCCGTCCACGCGGTCGGGCCCACGATGGAATGCCTGCGCCTGCTGTCGATCGTCGACAGCCCGCGCAGCCTCGACCTGCTGGCGGACCGCGCCCGCGAGAAGGCCGCGCCGTACCCCACCGGGGCGCATCCGCACGACCCGCCGCCCGAGGCGCTCGCCGCCCAGGTGGCGCTGCGCGCCCTCGTCGACCGCAGCCGCGCCGGCACGCCGCTCGCGTCCGATCTGTTGGTGCGTCTG
The DNA here is from genome assembly GCA_963169045.1 of Myxococcota bacterium. Classification (GTDB taxonomy): domain Bacteria; phylum Myxococcota_A; class Bradymonadia; order UBA7976; family UBA1532; genus CAUJDF01. The sequence goes on along the minus strand of CAUJDF010000040.1, from coordinate 10,734 downwards.
TCGGCCGATCCGGAGAACCCGAACCGCGGCGACGCGGTCGCGGCCACGCTCCGGGCGCTGCCCCGGGCGATCGCGAAGCGCCGGCTGCGCGCCGCGCTGCCGCCCGAAGAACACTACCGCCTCTATCAGACCCGGTGAGGACGACCATGAAGACACAGACCGCCCTCGCCGGGCTCGTCCTCCTGTTCGCGGCCGACGCGCTCGCCGACGCCTGTCCGCCGTCGAGCAACGACTTCAACACGTGGGGATGGCTCAGGGGCACCCAGAGCGGCGACGACTGGATGACCGAGGTCGTCTGCGACAGCCCCGCCACGCGCAACGCCATCCGCGACATGGTGGTCCAGCGCCTCGGCCTCGACGAGAACTGGGACTACTGGGAGGACATCATCGCCGACGTCCCCGACTGCGACCCGAACACCTGGGCCGCGCGCACGGTGAACGGCGGCTACGCCGTCGAGTACGTCGGCATCCACCGCGACAACGACACATTCACCCACTTCGCCACGGCCACGGGCATCCTGCCGGGCGGCGAGGTGGTGACGCACTGGCTCACCCAGTACGTCGACTTCTACATCTCCGAAGAGGGCTACGACTGGGAGTGCCTCGGCGACGACGACGAGCCGGGCGGCGCCGACGGGTTCCTCTTCGCGTCGAACCCCTCGTCCAACTCGGCGTGCACGTTCTACTTCCCGTGGTTCTGGAACAAGACGGTCATGGACCGGGCCAGCACCGTCGTGCACGAGGCCACCCATGAGTTCTCGGGCCACGTCGACGACGACGCCTGCTCGAACGGCGCGTCGTGCGACTCGTCGTTCATGGCCGCCAACTCCCAGACGTTCCAGATCCTCTTCGACGCGCAGTCGGTCGACGCCTACCAGCGCGAGGCGGGCAGCCGCGAGCTGAAGGTCGTCAACTTCGGCGCCGACGTCTGCGGCTACCTGCCGCTCCTGCCCGACGGCCAGCGGTTCGCGCAGGTCGCCGTGATGCAGAGCAAGCTGAACAACTGCTTCGAGAGCACGCCGGCGCAGAGCGCGTGGCCGACGGCCGCGTTCATCGACGAGGTGTCGGGCACGATCTACGACATCGTCGCGCGCCCCAACGGCGTGGCGGGCACCGCATACCGCATCGACATGACGAACCAGTCGCGCTGGCCGTGCGGCAAGGTGTGCAACACGGCCGACTTCACCTGGAACGCCAACGGCACGGGCGGCCCGCGCGCCTGCAACGAGCAGTGGCAGCCGGGCAACGCGCAGGTCAACGCCGACAACCGCCAGCACTGTCGCGACCTCAACGCCCAGGTGAACGCGGGCGTGACGCCGGCCGAGCGCTCGAGCCTGCTGGCGCAGGCGGCGAACACGATGCGTCCGTGCATTCCCGGCGTGAGCGAGCAATACATCGCGCACGTCTGCGACCAGGTCATGATCGGCGCGGACCACGTCGACGACATCGAGAACGCCTGGCCGCTGGCCGACAACATCGGCTACGGCTACGACGCCGAGGAAGCCATCCGCGGGTGCCAGACGCGCTTCTGCCGCACGCAGCCGATCGACGCGTGGAACGGCGAGGCCTTCGACGCGTGCTTCGAGTGGGACGACCCGGCCGGCTGCATGCCGCTGGCCTGCGGCGACCTGGAAGCCATCGCCGACAGCAAGGGGCGCGACAGCTTCGAGTACCTCAACGCGCTGGTCTGTCGGGCCTCGGAGCTCGGCCGCAACATCGACGCGCTCGAGGCCGAGGCGCCCATCTGCGACCGCGTCTTCGACGAGTGCTGGATCCGCGAGAACTACCTGCCGCTGTGGCAGGCGCAGCTCGCCGGGGGCGAGTGCTGGTCGGAGGGCGTGCAGAACCTCGGCGATCCGCTCGCGATCGGGCGCCGCCTCGCCGTCGGCACGATCGACGCCAACCGGTACGTCGTGTCGGACCAGGGCGTGGGCCTGCTGCGCAGCGAGTGCGCGATGCAGAAGCAGGAGTGCGACGCCCTGCAGGCATCGCTGGCCGCCCTGCACGCCAAGATCGCGCGCATGAACGCCGGCGGGCGGCCCGCCTGGCGCGTCCCGCCGCTGCCCGATCCGTGGGAGCGCCTCGACGGGCGTTACGACCGCGAGGTGCTGGTCGAGGCGGCGGCGCTCGGCGAGCAGATCATGCAGCCGATCGGGTTCGCGGACGTGCCGCTCTCGCGCAACGGCCGCCTGCTGCGCCTCGTCAACCGGCCGGAGGCCCGCGTGGCGCTGGCCGAGCTCGTCGGCCAGGACCTCTACCTGTCGACGGGCGGGGCCCGCTTCGCCGCGGGCACCTTCGCGCCGGACCGCATCGCGCGCTACAGCGGTCCCGACGCCGCCCGCGACACGCACGGCCTCGCCACCGACGGCTTCGAGGACGAGGTCGCCGCGCTGCAGATGCTGGCGGCGCGCGTCGAGAGCCGCGAGTGGCAGGCGCTCATGGCGCGGGCGGGCGAGCTCGACGGCGCCACCTATTACACCCACCTCGAGGCGCTGCTCGGCGCCCGCGACGGCGTCGAGCTGCTCGCCGCGCACGACGAGCTGCAGACCGACCTGCAGGCGCTCCGGCGCTGACCGTCGGGCGCCGCGGACGGCCTCACGCGAACAGATGTCGCCGGCGGGGCCGCCTTCGCGGCCATCGCCAGGCGATCGTGGGTCCGGCCGGATCGACGATCGACAAGCCGTCGCCGAGCACGAGCAGGCGTCCGCCGTCCGGCGAGAAGGCGGCGGCGTCGACCGCGAAGCCGAGCCGGCAGGCGACGCCGGCGAGGTCGCCGACGGTCAGGTCGGGCAGCAGCAGGCGCCCTCCGGCCCCGATCGCCGCCGGCCAGGGCCGGTAGCGGCGGTCCTCCCAGCGCTCGGCCATCGCGTCGTCGAGACGCTCGGCGTCCTCGTCGGAGGGCGACGCGACGACCGTGCCGTCGGCGAGCAGCATCGGCGCGTCGCGGCGCCGGCGCTCGAACGCCGCGCCCGAGACCTCGACGAGGCCCGTCGCGACCGAGCGGAGGCCGTCCACCGACGCGCCGTCGCCGCCCACCAGCACGGCGCGGTTGCCGCGCGACCACGCCAGCGCCGCGGGGCGGTCGCCGCCGACGGCCACGGACCGCCCGCGGCGAAGCTCGTACAGCACGCCGTCCTCGGGATCGTCCTTGCCGAACGCGACGGCGGGCAGGTGCGCCGGCAGCGCGTCCAGCCACTCGCCGGTCGTCGCGTCGAAGCAGCCGAAGCCGTCGGGCGCGTCGCCGTCGAAGCTCATGCTCTCGGTGCTCACCAGCACGAGGCGCCCCGCGTCGTCGCACGCCTGCAGCCGCGCCGGTCCGATCGCGACCCGCCGCACCACCCGCTGCGCGGACAGCGAGATCACCGCGGCCACGTCGCCCTTCGCCACCACGGCGGTGTCTTCCGTCAGCCACAGCAGGCTCGGCGGCATGTCGGTGTCGGGGTCGCCCTCGGGATCGCCGCCGCCGTATGTCAGCGCGACCCGCTCGCGCCGCACGCCCGGCGGGCCCCAGCCGTCGAGCGTTGCCGCGTCGGGCGGCGTCGGGGCCATCGCGACGAGGTCGTCGAAGACGCGCTGCATCGCGCGCGCCTCGGTGTCGAGCAGGACCTCCGGCGCGCCGTAGTGCGCGAGCTGGCCGTAGCGCTCGACGCGGCGGCGCAGCGCGCCGTAGAGCGCCGTCAGCGGGTCGTCGACGATCGTCTCGCCGGCGTGCTCGTCGCGGGCCGGGAAGAAGAGCGCCGGGCGCTCGTCCTCGGGCACCACCGGCACGACGCGGACGACGTGCGCCTCGCCGATCGCCCGCGGCCCGCGGTCGGCGGCGCCGTCGCGCGCCGCTTCGTGGGCTGCCGCCCCGTCGGGACCCGGCGCCTCGACCGGCCGCATCGCCGGGTGGACGAGGCCGCGCGGCAGCGCGATCGTCTCGGCGAATTCCTCAATACTCGCGATGACTTCCGCGGGGCTGGCCCCCGGCGTGAAGAACGCGGCGCGCCGTCCGCGGTCGTCGCGCGACTCCCACGGCGCGCGCGGTCCGCCGTCGAGGTCGGCGGCCGATCGGAGCACCTGGCGGACGCGCCCGAGCGCCTCCGCCGGGTCGTAGAGGAAGGTCGCCAGCGCGCGCTCGGCCAGGCGCGCGAGCGTCGCCGCGTCCCGGACCACCGGCCGCCGGATGCGGCCCTCGCCGGCGGGCGTCGCCGGCGCGAAGGCCGCTCCGAGCGCCGCGAGGCACCCCTGGCCCCGGCGCCGCGCGCCGGCCAGGTCGCCCGCCGCGATCCGCTCGCGCAGGGCGTCGAGCGCGCCAAGCGCGGCGAAGCGGTCGGGGCCGAGGTCGAGCGCTGCGCGCTGCGCGTCGTCGATCCCGTCGCGCAACATCTCGAAGAAGCTCGGGAATTGCCGCGCGCCGAGCGGCGCGTACTCGCGGAAGCCCCCCTCGCCGAAGGCGACGCCCTCCTCGACGAGCCAGGCGCCGTGGAAGCCGAGCGCGAGGTTCACCTGCCGCAGCGTGCCGTCGGCGAAGGCGGCGCCCGCGTCGGCCGTGTTGGCCAGCGTCGCGCAGGGGTCGAGGAGGTCACCCTCCGGGGGGTGGAACAGACGGCGAGACAGCGGGTGTACGAGCGCCATGCCACGGCGTCGTAGCACGTCGACGCGCGGCGGTCACTCCGACGGCGGCGTCTCGCCGGGCGGAGGGATGCGGAAGCAGAACGTGGCGCCCCGGCCCGGCACGCCGGTGGCCCGGAGCGCGCCGCCGTGCCGCTGCACGATGCGCTGCACCGTGGCGAGGCCGACGCCGATGCCGGGGAATTCCTCCTGGCGGTGCAGGCGCCGGAACGGCTGGAAGAGCTCGCCGGACTGGCCCGGGTCGAAGCCGGCGCCGTTGTCGCTCACGCAGATCCAGTCGCCGTCGGCGTGCACGCGGATGACGGCGGCGGCCGTCCTGCCCGTGTACTTCCAGGCGTTGCCGAGCAGGTTGCGCAGCACGGCCTCGATCATGCGCCGGTCGCCGTTCACCGCGAGGCCGGGCTCGACGTGGCGCTCGACCCGGCGCTCGGGCTCGAGGCGGGCCAGCTCGCCGAGGAGCTCCCCGGCGAGCGCCGACACGTCGACCGCCTCGCGCCGCAGCTCACCGCGGGTGGTGCGCGAGAGCGCGAGGAGGGCGTCGATGAGGTCGGACATCTTCGCGACCGCCCGGTCGATCTGCTCGAGGTCCTCACGGGCGCACGCCGTCAGCGCCTCGCCGCAGTCCTCGAGCACCGCGCTGCTGAAGCCGCTCATGGCGCGCAGGGGCGCCCGCAGGTCGTGGGAGACGGCGTCGACGAAGGTGTCGAGCTCGCGGTAGGCCGCCTCGAGCGCGCGCGTACGGTCCTGGACGCGCCGGTCGAGGTCGGCGTTGAGCGCGCGGACCTCCGCTTCGGCCCGCCGGCGCTCGGTGACGTCGAAGATCAGGCTGGCGACGAACCTCGGTCGCCCCTCCTCGTCGCGGCGGACGGACGCCGTCACCCCCCGCAGCCACCGGGGCGTGCCGTCCCGGAGGCGGATCTGGAACTCGGCGTCGAGCGCGGGCACTCGCCCGGCGAGGAAGCCGTCCATCGCCGCCGACCACGCCCCCTGCTGACTCTCGTCGAGGTGCGCCGTGTACCAGGCCAGGATGCGGCGCGGCTCGGGCACGTCCTCGGGCCGCTCCCCGAGGATCTCGGCGAAGCGGTCGCTCACGTAGGCATGGGAGAAGTCGGCGGTGTGCTCGATGTAACCGGCGCCGACCGCGCGGACGACCTCGCGCAGCGCCTCGATCGACTCGCGGCGGCGCTTCACGAGGCCGCCCACGCGCGCCAGCAGCTCGTCGACCGAGAACGGCTTGTAGAGGTAGTCCTGCACGTGCGCCTCGAGCAGCCTCACGCGCAAGTCGTCGTCGGCCTTGGCCGTGAGCATCACGATCGGGACGTCGCGCATCTCCGGCCGGCGCCGCAGCGCCGCGACCATCTCGTCGCCGCTGAGGCGCGGCATTATCACGTCCGAGAGGATGACGTCCGGTCGCAGCGCGATCGCCCGCTCGAGGCCCTGCTCGCCGTCGAAGGCGCGGGCCACGCGGTAGTGGCGGCTCAGCGTCTCCGTCAGGAAGTCGTTCATGTCCGCGTTGTCCTCGACCACCAGGACGAGCGGCGCGTCCGCGGCGCCGGCGGCGTCCTCCGCGGGCGCGGCGGGGCCGCGCAGCTCGTCGACCGCCTGCCGCTCGTGCAGCGCGTCCGTCTCGTCGGCGGCGGGCTCGACGACGACCCCGGGCGGCGCTTTCAGCGGCAGCGTGACGGTGAACAGCGCGCCGCCGCCGGGCGCGTCGGTCACCTCGACCGTGCCTTGGTGCAGCGCCACGAAGTCGTGGACGATGGCGAGCCCGAGCCCGGTGCCGCCGAACCGCCGGTCGGCGCCCCCCTCCACCTGGCGGAAGCGCTCGAACACCGCCTCGCGCATCGCGACGGGGACGCCCACCCCGGTGTCGCGCACGTCGAGGACGGCCCGGTCGCCGGCGGCGCGCAGCGTCACGGTCACCGCCCCGCCCTCGGGCGTGAACTTGAAGGCGTTCGACAGCAGGTTGATGACGATGCGGCGGCACTTGGCGGCGTCGATCTCGCCGGGCAGCGCGTCGGGCGTCTCGACCGCGAAGCGGAGGCCCTTCTCGGCGGCCAGCACCTCGAAGTGCGACGCCATCAGGCGCACGAGGCCGCCGAGGTCCGTCCGCGCGTAGCGCATCTCCATGCGCCCGGCCTCGAGGCGGGCCACGTCGAGCAGGTCGCTCACGTGCCGGTGCAGGAGGCGCGCGTTGCGCTCCACGACGATCAGGTCGCTGCGCGCCACTTCGTCGAGGCGGGGATCGGCGAGCCGCCGCGCGACGGGGCCGAGGATGAGCGTCAGCGGCGTACGCAGCTCGTGGCTCACGTTGGCGAAGAAGCGCGTCTTGAGCTCGTCGAGCTCGCGCGTCTTCTCGTACAGCTCCGTGACGCGCGCGTTGGCCGCCGCGAGCCGCTCGTTGGCCTCGCGCGCCTGCGCCAGCGCCTCGGACGTCGCGCGCGTCGCCGTGCGGATGCGCTCGTGGACGAGGCCGAAGAGCAGGCCCATCACCAGGAACACGAAGATCGACACGTACTGGAACGGCTCGTCCAAGCGGAAGGAGCCCTGCGGCGGCAGGAAGTAGTAGGTGACGAGGCCGGCGCCGACGAGCGTGGAGATGGCGCTCCCCACGAGCCCCGCGAGCCGGGCGCTGAAGAAGGCCGCCGGGAAGAAGAGGAACCAGGCGAACGGCTGGATCCACGCCCAGAAGGCCGACTGGAGCGCGAAGGCGATGAACGGCAGCGCGGTGGCCAGGGCGAGCCGGAACCTCAAGGTCGCCACCTCCGTACGTGGATGCGGTGACGCCGGCGCCCGCCTCGATCTATCGTCGCGTCGTGCGGCAGCCGTCCCCCAACCCGCTCGCGCTGCGTGTGCCGCTCGCGTTGCGCGTGCCCAACGCGCCGGCGTTCTTCGTCGGACGTCACGAGGCGCTCGCGGCGTTCGCGGCCGCGGCGCGGCGCGGTCCGGTCACGGTCGTGCGCGGGCCGCCGGGCGTGGGCAAGACGGCGCTCGCCCTGCACGGGCTGCACAAGCATTTCGCGAGGCGAATCGAGGACATGCGCTGGGTGCGCGTCGGGCCGGCGACGCCGGCCGAGGCGGTCCTGCAGGCGCTGACCACGGGCGACGCGCTGCGCGGCGACGACTGGTCCGGCCTCCTGGGCGACGCCGAGGCGGCGCAGGCGATGGCGCTGGACCTCGCCGAGGCGCGCGAGGCGTGGGTGGTCCTCGACGCCGACGATGCCGCCGACGCCGGAGCGGTGGCGCACTGGGTGTCGCTGCTGGCCCGGTTCGCGCGCCGCAGCCGCTGGATCGTGACGACGCGCGCGGCGACGCCCGACGACGAGTATCTGCGCGAGCAGACGCTGACGCTCGGCGGCCTGCCCGCCGACGAGATGGAGGCCCTGGCGCGCCGGACGGCGCCGGACGCGGACGCCGCCTGGCTGGCGTGGGCGCTCGGCGCGGCGGGCGGCTCGCCGGGGTGGCTGCGACAGGCGCTGGCGCTCGATCGCGCGGCCGCCGGCGACGCCGCGCAGCTCGCGGAGTGGCTCCACGCGTCGTGGATGGCGGCCACGTCGCCGGCGGACCACGACGCGCTGCGGGCGCTCGCCGTGGCCGCCGTCCCGCTGCCCGAGGCGGCGATGCCCGCGCTGTCCGAGGCGGGGCGGGCGCGCCTGCTGGCGTTGGGCTGGCTCGAGCCCGGGTCCGCGGGCTCCTGGTCGGTGACGCCCGTGCTGCGCGCGCAGGTGGCGGCGGTGGCGCGGCCCGACGACTGGCGCGCCGCGTGCGCGCGGACGGCGGCGACGCTGCAGGGCGAGCGCGCGCCGGCGCTGGTGCTCGAGGCCGCGCGGCTGTGGCTCGCGGCGCAGCGGCCCGAGGCGGCGGCAACGTGGCTCGACGCGACGGGCGACGCGCTCTTGGCGGCGGGCTACGCGGCGCGGCTGTGGGCGCTGCTCGAGCCGCACGCGGCGCCGTGCCTCGAGCGCTGGCGGCTGCGGGCGGCGGTCGAGGCGGGCGCGGCGGAGGCCCTCCGGCACGTCCCGCCGCCCGTCGATCCCGCCCCGGCGACGCGCCTCGAGTGGGCGCGGGCGCTGCACCTGCGCGGCGAGCTCGCGGCGGCCGCCGAGGAGGCGGACCGCGCGCGCGCCGCGGATCCGTCGCTCGCGCGCGCGGCGCTGTCGCTCGCGGCGCGCTGCGCGATGAACCTGGGGCGGCTCGACCTTGCGCTGGCGCGGCTCGAGGCCACCGACGACGACGACCTGGGCCTCGCGGCGTTGCGCGTGACGTGCCGCGCGGTGCTCGGGCGGCCCCACGCGCTGGAGGAGGCGCGCGCGCTCCTCGAACGCGCGCTCGCGTCCGCCGCGCCGGAGGCCCCGGGCACGCGCCTGTCCATCGCCCTGCTCTTCTACCGGACGGGCCGCCTGCGCGAGTCGGCGGAGGCGTTCGACGCGCTCCTCCGCGACGAGGCGGCGTCGCCGCTGTCGTTGCGGCGACCGGAGACGAGCTACGTCCACTTCGCGGTGCGCCTCGGCCTCGGGCACCTCGAGGAGGCGGCGCGCACGCTCGACCGGCTGCGGCCGCTGATGGGCGGCGAGTCGCTGTGGGGGCTGCCGCTGGCGCTGGGCGACGCGTCGGTGCGGCTGGCGCGCGGCGAGCTCGAGGGCCTGGACGTCGACCTCGCGCGGCTCGTCGAGCGGGCCGTGGCGCGGGGCCGGCCGGCGCTGGCGAGCTACGCGCGGTCGCTGCTCGAGGAGCGGGCGCGGCTGATCGGCGAGGACGCGCCCCCGGCCGGCGCGTCCGCGGCGCCTGAGGCGCCGTACTACGCGGCGCTCGAGGCGTTGCAGCGGGCGCGGCGCGACGTGCGCGCCGGTCGATCGGCGGGCGCGCTGCCGGCGATGGACCACGCCGACTGCGCCATCGGGGCGCGACTCCTGGCGGCGGACGAGGCGCTGGCGGCGGGCGACGCGGCGCGGGCGGTGGAGGCGGCGGAGGCGGCGGTGGTGATCGCGCGCGAGCAGCTGCTGGGCATCCGCGAGGCGGACGCGCTCGAGGTGCTCGTCGACGCGTGGCTGAGCGCGGGCGCGACGTCCCGGGCGGCGCCGCACGCCGAGGCGCTGGACGCGCTGGCGGCGCGCGCGGGGTCGCCGCGGTTCGCGCAGGAGGCCGAGTGGCGGCGAGTGGCCTGCGCCGAGCGCCCGGACTGGGCGGCGTTCGAGCGGCTGGCGGGCGCGGGCCGCGGGCCGGCGGCGCGGCGGGCGCGGGCGCTGCTCGGCGACGCCGAGGCGCCGCTGGACGCGGTCGACCGGGCGGTGCTCGCGGCGCTGCGGACGCGACCGGCGTGGGCCTGTCCGAACGGCCCGACGACGGCGTGGCAGCCGGGCTGGGGCGTCGACGTCGCCGCGCAGCGGGCGTGGCTCCCCGACGGCGCCTGGGTCGACCTGGCCTCGCGCCCGCAGCTGTGGAAGCTGCTGCGCGCGCTGCTCGACGCCGGCGGCGAGGCGAGCAAGGAGGCGCTCGTGCAGGCCGTCTGGGACGAGGGCGAGTACCACCCGCTGCGCCACGACAACCGCCTGCACGCCGCCGTCCGCAACCTGCGCCTCGCGCTCGCCGACGGCGATCCGCCCGCGCGCGTCCTCACCACCGCGGACGGCTACCGCCTCGCCACACCGCTCCGATACGTTTGAATTCATTCGCGAAACTCGTTTCAGCGCGTTTCAGGAGGCATCGCTCTCGCGGGCCCGTGCCTTTGCCTAGGCTCACGCTCGGGTTCGGGACGCGACGACGTCCCGCCGAGACGGACGCAAGCGGAGGGTCGACATGAGCACGGGAACGCGCAGGGGCTGGGACGGGCTGGTGCTGGCGGTGGCGCTGGCGGGGATGGCGGGCTGCGGCGGATCGAGCGGCGGCGACAGCGCGTCGTGCAGCTCGGACGCCGACTGCAACAACGGCCAGTATTGCGACCTGGGCCAGGGCAGCGCCGGGCTGTCGGTGGCGCGGAGCGCGCTGACCGAGGAGGAGTGCGCCCAGGCGTGCGGCCAGCTCTGCGGCGGGGATCCGAACTGCATGCCCGACTGCGTGCAGCAGTGCGTGGCCGAGAACGGGGGCGGCGGCGGCCCCGGCGGCGGCGGCCCCGGCGGCGGC
>CAUJDF010000039.1 GCA_963169045.1 Myxococcota bacterium | reverse complement strand
GCCCTTCGAGCAGAGTCGCCTCGGCCGAGGGGAAGACCACCGCGTCCAGCAGCGGCTCGTCGGCGACGTCGGCCACGAAGGAAGGCCTCACGCGGCGGTCGTCGCGGATGACCGACAAGCTGCCGGTGCTCGAGTTGACCGTGAAGACGAAGTCGCCGTACGGATGCGCGCCCACGTCCGAGATGAGGTCGTCGACGAAGATCGCCGTCGTGCCGGGGATCGTCGGGTCCACGTCGTCGATCTCGTCGTCGTCGCCCAGGTCGAGGACGGCGACCTCGCCGCGCCCCGTGGCGCCCACATAGCCCCGGAGCTCGCCGCTGCCGCGCGGCTCGCAGGCGACCGCACCCGGCGTTTGCGAGGCGACCGGCGTCCAGTCGCCCGTCGCCTCGTCGCGCACCGGACGGCCGCCCGCGCCGGCGACGTAGGGGACGCGGCGCTCGACGAGCTCGCCCTCCTCCACGACGTTCACGCGGCAGGTGCACTCGATGCGGCCCAGTGTGCGGAACGCCCCGTCGTCGAGCCGCTCGACGCAGCCACAGCCTTCGATCGGCAGGCCGACCTGCGCGGTGCCGTCGCCGGCGGGCTCCTCGCGCACGCAGCGGAAGTCGAGGAAGCGCGGTTCGTCGATGGTCGCGCGCGCGGGGATGGACGGCGGGCCGCAGGCGGCGAGCGCGAGCAGCGCCAGCACCGGAAGACGGTTGCGGGGCGACGTCATCGGGACTCGGTGGGGGGCACGATGGCCAGCAGGGTGAAGCGGCGTGGGGAGCCGGGCTCGAGATCGAGCACCGAGAGGCTCTGGCCGCCGAAGTTGGCGACGTACCCGCGCAGGCGGCCATCGCCGTCGGGCATGAACGCGATCTCGTGGGGTCCGTCGCCCACGTCGATGCGAGCGACGACCGACAGCGACGTCGGATCGACGACCACCACGCGGTCGTCGTCGAAGGCGGTGACGTAGACGAGCCCCTGCCCCTTCTCGGCGACGGCGAGGTCGACGGCGCCGGGCGCTCCCGGACCGACGGGCACCGCGCGCTCGCCGGGGCGCAAGCCGGCCACACGGACGACGTCGGCGCCGCCGCCGAGCGGGATCGCGGCGACGAGGCGGTTCCGCGGGACGCCGCCGGCGCCGACCGACGTGTCGTAGATCCGCAGCGACTCGTCGATGGTGTTGGCCACGTAGAGGAGCGTGCCGTCGGCGCTGAACGCGATGCCGCGGGTGGAGGCCCCGTCGAACGCGTCGTCGACCTGGATGGGCGTGCGCGGCTCGAGCCGGCACTTCTCGCGGGTCGTGACGCCGCGCTGGCCGAGCTCACCCGGGTCGAGCGGCGCCACGACCTGCACCAGCTCGCCGGCGCGGTCGGTCACGTAGGCCCAGTCGAGCAGCGGGTGGACGGCGACGCTCGTCGCGCCGGCCTGCAGCGACAGCGAGCAGCGGAAGTCGAGCGGTTGCGCCTCGCCGAAGCCCCACCGCGACACGACGCCGCGCCCCACGTGCGTCACGAAGAGCCCCTCGGCGTCGACCGCCAGGCCCAGCGGATCGGCCGCCAGCGGCTCGACCTTCAGCTGGCCCTCGAAGAGGTCGATCGTCGCGGTGCCGCCGCACTCGCGCGCTCCGCCGTCGCCGGGCCGGTGGTCGCAGGCGAGGTGGTCCGGCCCCTCGCCCGCCGTCGCGTCGATCGTCAGCACGTTGAGCTGATTATCGTCGCGCGTCGGCACATAGGCGCGGACGACGCCGTCGCGCCGGACGACCCGCATCTCGCCGGCGAACAACCCGATCTCGACCGTCGCTTCCGGCAGGATGCGGTTCGTGAATGTGTCGAAGGCGACGACGGTGCCCCGGTTGTACTTGCGGTCGAAGACCGAGTTGGCGACGTACAGGTAGCGGCCGTCCGGGTGGGCGGCCATGCCGACGGGGTACCAGAACGCGTCGAGCGGCGGGGGGATGCCCGTCTCCTCGACGCCGCAGCCGGTGACGAGCAGCAGGGCCGCCGCGGCGGCCCGTCGCTGGGTGGTGGTCAAGCGGAGGTCTCCTTCGCGGCGCGGGCGCGGGCGATCTCGGCCCGGGCGGCGGCCAGCCGCGCGACGGGCACGGTGTGCGGCGGGGCCGAGATGAAGTCGAGGCCCGTGGCGCAGCTGAACTCGATGGTCGGCGGGTCGCAGACCTGCGCCCCGGTGAGGCCGCAGACCAGATCGGGACGGACGGCGCGGCCCCGCTCGACGGCCAGGCGGATGAGGCCACCCACGCCCTCCTCGTCGAGGTGCACGAACGGGTCGGCCGGCAGCACCTCGTTCTCGAGGTAGAACGGCAGGAAACGTCCAGCGTCGTCGCGGTTCACGCCGAAGGAGGTGATCGTCAGGTCGTTGGTGCCGAACAGGAAGAAGTCGCAGACCGGCGCCAGCCTGCCCGCCAGCAGACACGCCCTCGGCACCTCGATCATCGCGCCGATGTCGACGTGGCACGGCTCGGCGTCACGCTGCCGACACACGCGCTCGGCCATGTGGCTGATGCGTCGACGCAGGCGGACCATCTCTTCGACCGCGGTCACCATCGGCACGATGATCTGCAGGTTCACCCGCGTACCGGTGTCGAGGAGCGCCTCGAGCATCGCACGCACCTGGACCTCGTAGACCTCAGGGAAGGTGAGCCCGAGGCGACAGCCGCGATGTCCCAGCAGCGAGTTCGTGGCTTGAATCTGCTTCGTCCGGTGAAGCAGCACGTCGACCGGCGTCGAGAGCGCACGCGCCACGGCCCCGAGCTCCGCGGGATCGCTCGTCACCATGTCCTTGAGCGGCAGGTCGAGCAGACGGATCGCCACCGTCCGGCCCGCCGCCGCCTCGAACATCTCCGTGTAGTCGGCCCGCTGGAGCGGCAGCATGCGGTCGAGCGCGTCGCGGCGCGCGTGCTCGTCGGCGGCGTAGACCAGCTCGCGGACGGCGTGCACGCGATCCGGGTCGAGGAACATGTGCTCCGTCCGGCAGAGCCCCACGCCCTCGGCGCCCTGCGCCAGCGCCGTGCGGACGTCGTCGGCGTGGTCGGCGTTGCCGAGCACGCGGAGCCGACGTCGCTCGTCAGCCCAGCCCATGAGGACGTGGTAGGCCGGCGGCGGCTCGGCCGGGGTCGTCGCCACCTCGCCGAGCAGGACGTCGCCGCTCGTGCCGTCGATGGTCAACAGCGTGCCCGCCTCGACGACGAGGCTCTGTCCGCGGACGGTGAACCGGCCGGCGCGCTCATCGACGAAGATGTCGGAGCAGCCCGTGACGCAGCAGCGGCCCAGCCCGCGCGCGACGAGCGCGGCGTGACTCGTCATGCCGCCCCGGGCCGTGAGCACGCCGGCGACCGCCTGGATGGCGGCCATGTCCTCGGGCGAGGTCTCGGTGCGCACGAGGATGACGCGCTCCCCGGCGTGCGCGCGCCGGACGGCCTCGTCGGGGTCGAACACGGCCCGGCCGGAGACGGCGCCCGGGCTCGCCGGCAGTCCCCGCCCGATCACGCGCCGCCGGGCCTCGGCGTCGACGCTGGGGTGGATCAGCCGCTGCAGCTTCGCGGGGTGAACCCGCAGAAGCGCCTCGTCGCGATCGATCAACGCCTCGCCCACCATGTCGACGGCGACGCGGACCTCGGCGCGCGCGGATCGTCGCGCCGTGCGCGTCTGGAGCATCCAGACCTGTCCGGCTTCGATGGTGAACTCGAGGTCCTGGACATCGCCGAAGTGGGCCTCGAGGCGGCGCCCGATCGTCGCGAGATCGGCGTAGACCGCGGGCGCGGCGTCCTCGAGCGCGACCAGCCCCCCGTCGGCGTCGGCGCGCGAGAGCGGCAGCGGCGTCGCGATGCCGCGCACGACCTCCTCGCCCTGCGCCACGGGCAGGTACTCCCCGAACAGCCGCGGCTCGCCGGTGTTGGGACAGCGCGTGAACGCGACGCCGGTGGACGAATCGGGTCCGAGGTTGCCGAACACCATCGACTGCACGGTGACCGCGGTGCCGAGGCCGTCGGGGATGCCGTGCTCGCGACGGAAGCGCACGGCGCGGCGCGCGTTCCAAGAGCGGAACACGGCGGCGACGGCCTCGCGGAGCTGCTCGCGGGGGTCCTGCGGGATCGGGCGGCCCGCCGCCTGCTCCACGCGGCGTTGGTACGCCATGACCAGGCCCTCGAGGAGCGGGAGCTCGAGCCCGGCGACGTTGCGGGCCCCGGTCATCGCCAGAACCTCGTCGCGCACGCCGGCGAGCGCCGACGGATCGAGCTCGAGGACGATCTCGGCGTACATCTCGACGAAGCGGCGGTAGCTGTCGAACGCGAAGCGCCGGCCGCTGCCCATGTCCGCGAGGCCGCGCACCGTCTCGTCGTTGAGCCCCACGTTCAGGACGGTGTCCATCATGCCGGGCATCGAGACGGCAGCGCCGGAGCGCACCGAGACGAGCAGCGGGCGCGCGGGATCGCCGAAGCGGCGGCCGCGCAGCGCCTCGACGTGGGAGAGACCTCGCTCCACCTCGGCCCAGACCGTCTCGGGCAGCGCGGGATCAGCGAAGTACGCGCGGCACACGGACGCAGGCAAGGTGAACCCCGGCGGCACCGGGATGCCGAGCAGGCTCATCGCCATGAGGCCGGCGCCCTTGCCTCCGAGCACCTCGACCATGTCGGCGGTGCCCTCGGCTGCGCCCTCGCCGAAGGTATAGACCCGCATCCGTTTGCCGTGCCGCTCGCGAGTTGCCGCCTTCTACCCCAAAGATCAGGGCGGATCAATCGAGGGGGCCCGCCGAAGGCGCCTCAGGGAAGGCAGAAGCGGTCGTCGTCGAGCGCGACACACCGAAGCGGCTCGGGACAAGGGCTCGCGTCGTCGCAGCGTCGACTGCAGACCGTCTCCTCGGGGCGACCGGCGCCGAGGCAGAGCCCGGACTCGCAGGCGCCGGCCCCGACGTCGGCGCACGGCGCGCCGAGGGGACGGCCGGCTTCTTCACCGGGCTCGCACGCGCCCCGCGCACAGCGGAAGCCCGCGGGGCACTCGCCCGCGGCGCAGTCGGCCGTGCAGTACCGCTGGTCGGCGGGCAGGTCCGCGCGACAGCGTCCTCGACAGTCGGCGTCGTCGTGGCACGGCGTCCCCACGTCACCGTCGGGCGTGCCGCGCAGGCACCAAGCGTCCTCGCCGCGGACGGCGCAGACGAAGCCCGCGGGACAGCCGTCGGACCCGCATGCGGTCGCGCAGACGGCGCGGCCGGCGATGCCCGGCGCGCAGAACAGGTGGGCGCGGCAGTCGGTGTGCCCGTGCGCGTCGCAGGCGGCGCCGGCCTCGCCGCCGCCGTCGCCGGCGCCGGTCGCGAGCGGCAGGCAGACCGAGGCGGCGCCGGGCCAAGGGGCGCGACAGGCGAAGGCTTCGGGGCAGTCCGCCGGCCCCGCGCACGGACGCGAACAGAACCCGCCGGGATCGCCGGGTCCGCGCGCGACGCACGCCAGGCCTGCGACGCAGGCGGCGTCCCCGCCGCTGAGACAGCTCTCGCCGAGCTCGCGATCGGCCGCCGGCAAGCACACCAGCGCCCCGTCGGGGCCGCCGGTCGCGCATCGGCCACCCTCGGGGCAGGCCTCGCCGGCGACGCCGCAGACGGCCACGCAGCGGCCGGTCCCGGCCGCGTCGGAGACGCAAGCGAGCGACGGCACACGGCAGGGCGTGGCCGGGCACTGGAAGGCGGCGGCCGCGGCGGGCAGGCAGGCGCGTGGCTCTCCGCCGCAGCGTTCGGCCGGCGCGCACTCGCCGTCGGCGGCGCACGGACGCGCGCAGCGTGGACCCTGCGGGTGCCCGGGGACGCACAGCAGGTCGGGCCGGCAGGCCACGACGTCGCACGCGTCGCCTGCGTCACCCGCGGGGACCGGCGGCACGCGGCAGACGCCCGTGGCGTCGCACGTCGTCCCGTCGGGGCAGTCGCCCGGTGCGGCGCACCGGGCGAAGCAGCGTCGTCCGCCGCCGGGATCGGCCTCATCGTTCAGGCAGAGACCACGGCAATCGGCGTCGACGGCGCAGGCCGCGCCCGCCGGCCGGCCGGCGTCGCCCGGACCGGCATCACCGGCGCCCGCGTCGCCATCGTCGGCTGGCGCCTGGGCGCATCCACACAGCAGCGCGCAGAGGAGGAGGCGCGTCACCCTTCCTTCTTCTTGCGCGGTGCGCGCTTCGCGCCGCTGCGGTTGCCCTCGCGATCGGAGCGCTTCACCTTGACCTTGGACTTGACGTCCGGCTTGACGCCCGTGCCGCCGACCGACTTCTCGTTCGGGATGAACCGGATCTCGGTCGTGATCTCGAACGAGAGGCTGGTGAGCATCTTCTGCAGCTCGTGGCCGAGATCGATGCGATCGAAGAACTCCCGCACCTCCTGTTGCAACAGGCCGAGGAGCTCGCCCTTGTAGTCGTCGAGGCGCGCGCCGATGCGATCCACCACCTCTTTGGGCAGCGGCAGGTCGCCCAGAAGCTTTCGCACGCTGCCCTCGGTGGAGTCGACGACCTCGCCACCCTTGCTGATCGCCCGGCGGACGACCTCGGAGACGAGGCTCTCCCGCGCTTCCTCGTCCTTGATCGCGTCGGCGCCCTGGGCGATGGCGCGCCGCACGACGTCCGCCAACGAGTCGAGGCGACCCCAGCCGCCGCGGCGCCGACCTTCTTCGTCGCCGTCCTGCTCCCGGCCCTCGTCCGCTTCTTCGTCGATTCCGCTCATGGTTTCAGCCCCTCGAAGTACCGCTGCGCGGCGGCGTCGCCCGAGAGAGCCGCCGCCGCCGCGAGATCGTTCCACAACGCGGGATCCGCAGCGCCGAGCCCAGCGGCGGTCTTCAGCGCGCCGAGCGCGTCGACGCCGCGCCCGAGCGCCAGCAGCGCCCGCCCGCGTGTCCGCTCGAGGCGCGCGCGCGTCGCCGTCTCGGGACCGGCGGCCAGCGCCGCCGCCGCCAGCCGCTCTGCGGTGCGCAGGCGGCCGTCGGCCAACGCCGCCTCGGCATCGGCGGGCGTCGGCGGCGGCATCATCGACGGCCGTCGCTGCGCGTGGGCGAGCCGCGCCAGATCCGCCGCCGCCGGATTGCCGGGATCGAGGAGCGCTGCCCGCCCCGCGTGACGCTCGGCCGCCGCCGCATCGCCGCTCAGCGCCGCCGCGACGCCCGCCTGGTACGCCAGCGTCGCCGACTCGGGCGAGCGCAGCAGGAGCGCCTCGTAACCCCGCCGGGCGCCTGCGTAATCGCGCGCGGCGAAGCGTGCCTCCGGATCGTCGGTCGGCGCGGCCGCCGGCGTCGAGGCGGGCGCCGGGACCGGCGCAGGCTCGAGCGGCCGCTCGGGGGGCGGCACCGCGGCCGCAGCGGAGGCCTCGAGCTCGCCGATGGCCTCGCGGGCGCGCTGGACCCACTTCGCTTCGCTCGGCCGGCTCTCGAGGCGGACGTACTCCCGGTACTCGGCCAGGGCGCCGTCGCGGTCACCCAGCTGGCGCAACGTCTCGGCGAGCCCGAAGCGGCCGTCGGGGTCGTCCGGCGCGCGCTCGATGTACGCCCGGTAGGCCGCCGCCGCCTCGTCGTAGCGGCCGTCCTTGCGGAGGGCGAACGCCAGCCGGTAGGGCCCCCGGGCGTAGCCTGGCACCTTCGCGCACAGTTGCCGGAACGTCTCGACCGCTTCGTCGTTGCGGCCCGCGCGCAGCAGCACACGGCCGAGGCCCTCGTAGCCGGCGGCGTCCTCCGGCGCGGCCTCGACGGCCCGCCGCCACGCGTCCACCGCTGCCGCGGCGTCCCCAGCGGCCTCGGCGCGCTTCGCGTCGTCGACCGGGGCGGCCATCGCCGCGCCGGCCCACAGCACCGACCACAAGAGGATTCGTCGCATCGCGGGGATGGTACGACCGCGTCCCGGCGGGCGCAACGCGCGGACGGCTACCGCTCGCGCTCGATCACGGCCTCGCGATCGGCTGCCACCGAGACCATCGTCACCGGCACCTCCACGAGCGCTTCGACGCGCTCGACGAAGCGCCTCGCCGCCACCGGCAGATCGGCGTAACGCCGGACGCTGGCGATGTCGTCCGACCACCCGGGCAGCGTCTCGTAGACCGGCTCCGCCTCGACGAGCGCCAATGGCTCGACCGGGAGCTCGTCCAGCGTCTCGCCCCGCCAGCGGTAGGCGACGGCGATGCGGATCTCCTCGAGCCCCGACAGCACGTCGAGCTTCGTCATGCCGAGGGCAGTGAGGCCGTTGACGCGAGCGGCGTAGCGAAGGCCCGGCACGTCGAGCCAGCCGCAGCGGCGCGGGCGCCCCGTCGTCGCGCCGAACTCGCGGCCGACGTCGCGCAGCCGCTCGCCGAGCGCGTCGCTCAGCTCGGTCGGGAACGGGCCCGCGCCGACTCGGGTGGTGTAGGCCTTGGCGATGCCGACGACCTCGTCGATCGCCGAGGGCCCCACGCCGGCGCCGAGACAGGCGTTGGCCGCCAGTGTCGACGACGACGTGACGTACGGGTAGGTGCCGTGCAGGACGTCGAGGAGCGTGCCCTGCGCGCCCTCGTAGAGGACGCTGGCGCCCTCCCCGCGGCGCCGATGCAGGTACCGGCCGACGTCGGCCAGGTAGGGCGCCAGGCGGCCGTGGACGGCCCGCAGCGGTTCGAGCAGCTCGGCCGCGGTCATCGGCTGCTCGCCCAGGGCCTCGAGACGCGGGTTGCGCTCGCGCAGCAGGCCGTCGATACGCGCCCGCAGGTGGGGCTCTCCCTGGTCGAGATCGAGGAACCGCAGCCCGCGCCGCGCGACCACGTCCTCGTAGGCCGGCCCGATGCCCCGCCCCGTCGTCCCGATCGCCTCGCTGCCCGCGGCACGCTCCCGCGCCCGGTCGAGGCGCTTGTGGACCGGCAGGATCATCGGCGCCGCCCGGCTGACGAGCAGCAGATCGGGCCCCGGCGAACAGCCCTGGGCCGCCAGCGTCTCGAGCTCCTCGACGAGCGCCTCGGGGTCGACGACGCAGCCCGGTCCGATGGCGCAGGGTTTGCCCCGCAGGACGCCCGACGGGATGAGGTGCAGCACCGTCTTGCGGCCGTCGATCACCAGCGTGTGTCCGGCGTTGGCGCCCCCCTGGAAGCGCACGACCACGTCGGCGTCGGCGGCGAGGTGGTCGACGATCTTGCCCTTGCCCTCATCGCCCCACTGGGCGCCCACGACGACCACGCCGCGGCCAGGTCGCTTCGCTTGCGGATTCATCTCACGCCACCTCGAGCCAGGTCAGGCAGTACGGGAGGATCGCGCTCCCCGTATCGTACAGTTCGCGGCTGAGGACGACCTTTGCCAGCACGTCCGCGGGATCTCCGGCGGCGAGCACGCGACCGGAGATCCGCCAGAGGTCAGGGGCAAGCAGCCGGCTCTCTCGACCGCGCTCGAGCGTCAGGCCGGACGGGACCAGCGCCGAGAACGGCCCGTCGGTGTCCTCGAGGCTGGTGAACCGATGGACGAGCAGCCCACGATCGAGGGCGCCGAGCATCTCGTGGAAGCCGGTGTCGCCGCGCTCCATCAACAGGCTCCCCGCCGCGGCGCGGGGTGGCGCCGCCTCGGGCGCGTCGCCCCTTCGCCAGGCGCTGGCGGTCGGGATCTCGCCTTCGTGCAGCGATTCGAAGCGCGTGCCCAGGAGCTGCGACAGGCGGCCCCGGACGACGAGCGGCGTCCGCCGGACGGGCAGCCCTTCATCGTCGAACGGCCGGCTCGTGGCGAGCCCGTCGAGACCACAGTCATCGACGAGCGTGATTCCCGGGTCGACGATGACGTCGCCTTCGATATACGGGAGGCGCCCCTCGCGACGCGCGGCGAGCGTCAATCGGGGCACCACGAGCGCCCGCAGCAGCCCCTCGAGCGCCCGCGGGTGCAGCACCACCGGCACTCGCCCCCTCAAGTCGAGCGCCTCGGGGCCGGCGAGCTCGCGCGGCATGGTGCGCCAGGTGCGCGCGCCGAGCAGCGCGAGCGGCTGGAACGACTCCGGCGCGTGCACCTGGTGAAAGGCCTCGCCGAAGGCGTCGTTCAGCTCGATGCGCCCGTCCAGATCGCCGTGGAGCGACACGACGACGCCGCCGCGGGTGCCGACCACGCGCCGCCGCACGCCGTAGGCGAGGCTGCCACGCAGGGCGCGCAAGCCGGGCAGACGCTCCGCCTCGTGCAGCGTGTTGTCGATCATCGCGTGGGCGATGCGCCGCAGCGCGCCCGCCGGCGCGACGGCCTCGGCCAGATCGGGATCGAACGTGACCGGCGCGGGTCGCCGTGCCCGCGCGCTCGCGAATTCGCCGGAGATTTCCGCCGGCGTCGCCGTGGTGAGCGCGGTGGCGACGCACCGGTGCCACGCCGCCTCGTCGAGCCGCGTGGTGCTGGCCGCGCCCAGGCGACCCGCCTTCATCACACGGACGGCGACCCGGTCGTCGGCCGCACGCCCGAACGGCGCGAGGCGGGCGCCCCGGAACGAATATCCGCGGCGCTCCGTCCGCTCGAGCCAGATCTCGACGTCGTCGGCGGTGTCGCCGATCGCCGAGAGGAAGCGGCCGACGCGGCGCGCGGTCTGCTCGGCCTCGTCGATCAGGGCGTCGCGGCTCATCGCGGCACCTCCGCGGGCCAGCACGGCGCAAGGCCCTCGCCGAGCCGGAGCCGTGTGAGCGGTCCGCCGAAGCCCGCCCTGCCCGTCGGGAACGGCCCCTCGATCGGGCCGTGAAAGCTCTCGACGCCGGCGAGCACGTGCCGCGGCCGCACGAGCAGGCGACAAGGCGCGATCACCTCGTCGGTGAGCCGGCCGTCGCGGACGAGCCGGGCATACTGCGCCGTGCCCCACGACGCGCCGGGGACCACCTCGAAGTCGTCCGCGCCCTCGAGCCAGAGACCCAGGCCGACGCCCGCGAGGAGCGCGTCCTGCGTCTCGCGACAGGCGGCGGCCTCGGCCGGCACGAGCCAGGTGTCGGTGCCCGCCGTCCGGCGCGGCCCGTCGGCGTCGTGGAAGCACCGTCCCGAGGGCGGCAGGCCGCCCCTGCGAGAGGCGAACGGCGACGAGGCCACGCCGCCCTGCACCAGGACGACGGGCGCCGTGAACACCCCTTCGTCGTCCAGGCCGCCGACGCCCCAGGCGCCGGGCGCCGCGGCGAGCGGACCGTCGACGACCGAGACCGAGGGCGGGCCGAGCCGACGGGCGCGCGCGCGCCCGTCAGGGCGGAAGAGGTCCGAGGCGCCGTCCAGCAGCGCCTCCGCGGCGAACGCGCCGGCGAACGGCGCGAGGAAGCCCAGGGCGCTCGGATGGAGGATCGCGTGTGTCAGGCGCCGCCGCTCGGCGAGCGTCGGCAGACGTGCGTCGAGCAGCGCGACCGATCGCTCCGCCGCCCAGCGGGCCCGCGCGTCGACTTCGGGCGAGGCCCGGCCGGCGGCGTCGGCGAGCGCGTCGATCCCACCGCGAGCGCCGTAGCGGGCGCGGAAGCGACCCTCGGCGCTCCCCCGCCGCGCCCGGGCGACGAGCTCCACCAGGGCGCGCGGCCGCAGGTCGACGCGCCAGAGGCCGGCGGGATCGGCGACGACCACGTTCTCGACCTCGAGGCGGGCGCGCGCGGTCAGGCGGACCGGCTCCACGGCGGCGCGGAGATCGTCGAGGACGGCGGACAGCGCGCGCGCTGCGTCGACCGGATCGGCGACGGGTGCGGCGGCCGGCGCGGGGCCGCGGTCGGGGTGCGGCGCCAGGCGGAAGCTCGGCTCGGGGTCGGTCTGTTCGAGCCAGGCCAGGGCCGGTGCGAGATGCTCGGCGACCTCGGATGGCCGCACGTCGCCCAGGCGCACCTCGAGGTGACGCCCCGCACCGCCGACCAGCCGGACGTCGATGGCGGCCCGCTCGCAGGCGACCGCCCCTCCTTCCGGGTCGACCTCGAGGCTGCGCACACGCCGGTGGCAGGCGTCGGCGACGGCGACGCCGCCCGAGACCGCCGCAAAGACGGCCTCGAGGGTCGCGCGCGCGGCCGCCTCGTCGCCCGCGCGCCCGCGCAGAGCCTCGCTGTCGCGCATGCCCATGAACCGCATCGTCCCCGGCACCCGAAAGGCCCGGGAGGATAGCACGCCCGGGGGCGTCTCCAAGCCCGGTACGGCGATTGACAATCAGGGGGCGCGGTGGTACCCAACGCGCGCCTCCACAACCCGAATATCTGCCCGATTCTGGGCCGGCGTGAACCCGGCGCGAGGCCGACGGAGGGGTCGTGAACGAGTCGTATGTGTCCCTGCTGGTCCTGGCCGCCGTGGCCCTGGGCCTGGGCACCGTGATCCTCATGCTGAACGGCCTGCTCGGCCCGAGCAAGCCGACGGCCTCCAAGCTCGACACCTTCGAGACCGGCAACGAGCCGGAGGGCGACGCGCGGCAGCGGTTTTCGATCCGCTTCTATCTCGTCGCCATCCTCTTCATCTTGTTCGACATCGAAGTGGTGTTCCTCTTCCCGTGGGCGGTCCTCTTCAAGGATTACGTCGCGGCGGGGCTCGGCACATTCATGTTCGTCGAGATGGCGGTCTTCGTCGGCATCCTCGCCATCGGGCTCGCGTACGTCTGGCGCAAGGGAGCACTCGAATGGGACTAGACACCACCAGCATGGGCGGCAGCTTCGTCGGCACGAAGCTGACCGAGGCGATCAACTGGGCCCGCAAGTACTCCCTGTTCCAGTACCCCTTCGTGACGGCGTGCTGCGGCATGGAGTTCATGGCCACGGCCTGCAGCCACTATGACATCTCGCGCTTCGGCGCCGAGATCCCCCGGTTCTCGCCGCGCCAGGCGGACCTGCTCTTCGTGGTGGGCACCGTGAGCCACAAGCTCGCCCCGGTGCTGAAGAAGGTCTACGAGCAGATGTGCGATCCGAAGTGGGTGGTCTCGTTCGGCGCCTGTGCGTCGAGCGGCGGCTTCTACGACAACTACTGCACCGTGCAGGGCATCGACACGATCATCCCGGTCGACGTGTACATCCCCGGGTGCCCGCCGCGACCCGAGGCCGTGCTCGACGCGCTCATGCTCTTGCAGGAGAAGATCCAGAACGCCCAGCTGGATCGCCGGAGCGTGGGATGAGCCAGTACGTCGTCCAGCGCCTCACCGAGCGGTTCCCCGACCAGATCCTCGAGACGCACGCCTTCCGTGGCGACGATACGGTCGTCCTCAAGCGGGACAAGCTGCTCGAGGTGCTCCGTTTCTTGAAAGAGGACGCGGGTCTGAACTTCGACCTGCCCGTCGACCTCACGGTGGTCGACTGGTGGCGCAAGAAGGAGCCCCGCTTCGAGGTGGTCTACCACCTCTATTCGCTCGGCAAGGGCCACCGCATCCGGCTCAAGGTGCCCGTCGACGAGGACGACGCCGTCGTGCCCTCGAGCCGCGCCGTCTGGGCCGGCTTCGACTGGTACGAGCGCGAGGCCTGGGATCTCTACGGCATCCGCTTCGAGGGTCACCCGAACCACACGCGCATCCTGCTGTGGGAGGGCTTCGAAGGCCATCCCCTCCGCAAGGACTACCCCATCACGAAGCGCCAGCCCCTCACCGCCCTCCTCGACGGGAAGCAGGAATGAGCGAGATCTTCATCGAAACCGTCCGCGACGACGGGACGCCCGACGACCTGGGCAGCGTGCCCATGTCGCTGCAGATGGGCCCGTCGCATCCCGCGATGCACGGCACCATCAAGATGCGCCTGCGTCTCGACGGTGAGATCGTCCAGAAGGCCGACGTCGAGGTCGGCTACCTGCACCGCGGCTTCGAGAAGTCGTGTGAGAACTCCACCTGGACGCAGGTCTTCCCGTACACCGATCGCCTGAACTACGTCAGCCCGCTGTGCAACAACGTGGGCTACGCGATGGCGGTCGAGAAGCTCATCGGCATCGACGTGCCCGAGCGGTGCAAGTACGTCCGGATGATCATGTCCGAGACGAGCCGCGTCGGCGACCACCTCACCTGCGTGGGCGCGAGCCTCATGGAGCTCGGCGCGTTCACCGCCTTCCTCTACGCCATCGAGGCTCGCGAGGAGATCTGGCGCCTGACCGAGGAGGTCACGGGCGCGCGCCTGACGCACACCTACGTGCGCGTCGGCGGCCTGAAGGACGACCTGCCCCCCGACTTCGAGGCGAAGTACCGCAAGGTCGAGAAGAAGATCCGGTCGCTCGTCGACGACATCCTGCTGCTCGTTGACCGCAACCGCATCTTCCTCGACCGCATGAAGGACACCGGCGTGATGACCCGCGAGCGCGCGATCGACTGGGGCTTCACCGGTCCCTGCGCGCGCGCCTCGGGCGTGGCCTACGACGTGCGCAAGTCGCATCCGTACCTGCTCTACGACCGCACCGACTTCGACGTGCCCGTGGGCACCACCGGCGACAACTACGACCGGTACCTCGTGCGCATGGAGGAGCTCAAGCAGTCGCTGCGCATCATCGACCAGTGCTTCAAGCAGATGAAGCCCGGGCCGGTCAACGTCGACGACCCGCGCATCGTGATGCCCGACCGCGACGAGGTCTACGGCTCGATCGAGGGCACCATCCAGCACTTCAAGATCATCATGGAGGGCATCCAGGTGCCCCCCGGCGAGGTCTACAGCTACACCGAAGGCGGCAACGGCGAGCTCGGCTTCTATCTGGTGAGCGTCGGCGAGGGCAAGCCCTACAAGTGCCGCGTTCGCCCCCCCTGCTGGAACTTCATGCAGGCCGTCCACGAGATGCTCGAGGGCTACCAGATCGCCGACATCGTGCCGACGTTCGGCTCGGTCAACATGATCGGCGGGGAGTGCGACCGGTGACCGACATCACCTGCAAGGTCAACGGCAAGGCGGTCACGGTGCCGAAGGGCACGACCGTCCTCGAGGCCACGCGCAAGGCGGGCTTCGACGTGCCGCACTTCTGCTACCACCCGGGCCTGTCGAAGCCGGCGAACTGCCGCATGTGCCTGGTCGACGCGTCGAACAGCCCGAAGCCGATCCCGTCCTGCTACATCGACGCCGCGCCCGACGTCGAGTACACGACCGAGTCGGAGCACGTGCGCGAGATGCGCCGCGCCATCCTCGAGTTCATCCTGCTCAACCACCCGATCGACTGCCCGATCTGCGATCAGTCCGGCGAGTGCGAGCTGCAGGACAACTACTTCGACTATTCGCTGCAGAAGAGCCGCCTGGCCACGCCGAAGGTCCACAAGCCCAAGGCGAAGCCGCTGTCCGACAAGATCATGTTCGACGGCGAGCGCTGCATCGTGTGCACCCGCTGCGTCCGCTTCACCGACGAGATCGTCGGCAAGAGCGAGATCGGCGTGGCGTACCGCGGGGAGCACTCGGAGATCTCGCTCTTCAACGACCAGCCGCTCAGCAACCCCTACCAGATGAACATCGTGGACATCTGCCCGGTGGGCGCGCTGACGAGCCAGGACTTCCGGTTCAAGTGCCGCGTCTGGTTCATGAAGACGGTCGAGAGCGTGTGCGACCAGTGCGCGCGCGGCTGCAGCGTGCACCTCGACCACCACAACGGCGAGGTCATGCGCTACCGGCCGCGCGAGAACCGCCAGGTCAACGACTGGTGGATGTGCGACTTCGGCCGCATGAGCTACAAGGGCCTGCACGACAACCGCGTCCTGGCGCCAGTGGTGCGCCAGGGCGACAAGCCGGCGCGCGCGACGTGGGCCGAGGCGATCGCCGCGGCGCAGGGCGCGCTCGGCGCGGCCGCCCCCGACAAGATCGCGGTCGTCGTCAGCGCGACGCTCGACTGCGAGGCGCTCTATGCGGTGCGCCAACTGAGGGCGGCGCTTCCGAAGCTGCGCGCCTTTGCGACGGGTCGGCCGGACGGGCACGACCAGGACGACATCCTGCTCCGCAACGACAAGAACCCGAACCGACGCGGGCTGACCGAGATCCTCGGCGAGCTGCCGGGAGCCGACGCGCTGGCCGCGGAGGTGAAGGCCGGGCGCGTGACGCACGTGGTGGCGCTCGGCGAGGGGCTGCCCGTCAAGGCGGTCTCCGGAGCGCGCTTCGTGGCCGCGGCCGTATCCCACGTCGAGCCGATCGTCGAGGCGGCGCAGGTGGTGCTGCCGCTGCAGTCGCACGCCGAGCACGACGGCACCTTCGTGAACTTCGAAGGGCACGTGCAGCGGTTCCAGGGCGGCATCCCCGGGCTCGGCGAGGCGCTGGCCGGCTGGAGCGTCGTCGCCCGCCTGGCGAAGGCCTTGGGCCACGACCTCGGCCTGTCGAGCGACGGCGGCGCCTTCAAGGCGCTCGCCCGCGACGTCGCCGCCTTCGCCGGCATGACGCACGTGAACCTCGGCGCGACCGGCCGTCCCCTCGGCAGCGGCGGTCCCGAGACGACGACCCCCACCGCCTCCACCGCGCAGGCCGCTGCGCCCGCGAACCCCTGAGGCCCGAGAGACATGCTCGAGATCGTGCTGATCACGCTCGCCAAGATCGTCGGGATCATCCTGGTCTTCGTGATGGTCGTGGCGACGCTCATGACATGGGCCGACCGCAAGCAGTCCGCCCTCATCCAGGACCGCGTCGGTCCGAACCGCGCGAACCTGGGCCCCATCCGGGCGGCGGGCCTCATCCACATCCTCGCCGACGCCCTCAAGACGCTGTTCAAAGAGGACTTCGCGCCCCGCGCTGCCAACCAGGGGCTCTTCCGCATCGCGCCGTTCCTCGCGTTCGTGCCGGCGCTGCTGGCCTTCGCCGTCATCCCGGTCGGCGACACGTGGTGCGTGGGCGGCCAGGTGAGCGTCGACCCGAACACGCTGGTCGAGACGTGCGTGTCGGGCGAGACGCGGGACTACTTCCGTATCAGCGCGCTGAATGTGGGCCTGCTCTACGTCTTCGCCATCGTGTCCCTCGGCGTCTACGGCTCTTCGATCGGCGGCTGGGCCAGCAACAACAAGTTCTCGCTGATCGGCGGCGTGCGCGTGTCCGCCCAGATGCTCTCGTACGAAGTGACGATGGGTCTGACCCTGCTGGGGCTGCTCATGGTCTACCAGAGCATCGATCTGAACGACATGGTGCGTGAGCAGGGCGAGCTGCTGTTCGGCTTCATCCCGAAGTGGGGCATCGTCATCCAGCCGCTGGCCTGCGTGCTCTTCTTCACCGCCGCCGTCGCCGAGACGAAGCGGCCGCCGTTCGACATCCCCGAGGCCGAATCCGAGCTCGCCGCCGGTTACTTCGTCGAGTACAGCGCCATGAAGTTCGCGCTGTTCACCCTATCGGAGTACGTGGCGTCCGTGCTCGTCGCGATGCTGGTCACGACGCTGTTCCTCGGCGGCTGGCAGATCCCCTATCTCTACAGCGACGGCTTCCACAACCCCTTCACGGGCGAGCTGGCCTGGTCGCTGCCCTACACGCTCGTGAAGATCCTCCAGGTGGGCGCCTTCTGCGCGAAGGCCATCTTCCTGTGCTGGCTGCAGTTGGCGCTGCGCTGGACGCTGCCCCGCTTCCGCTACGACCAGCTCATGCGCCTCGGCTGGAAGGTCATGCTGCCGCTCTCGCTTGCCAACCTCGTGGTCACCGCCATCGTGATCCTCTGGCTGAACTGAGCCGCCCCTCTGCTTGACACCCTGGCCCGAGTGCTTACGCTCGGGCAGATTCCGCTGAGTGGAGGCCCATGTCGGCCGATTTGTACGAGTTGCTCGGCGTCGGACGCGGCGCGGATGCCCAGGAGCTCAAGTCCGCCTACCGCAAGCTCGCCATGCAATACCACCCGGACCGCAATCCGGGGGACGCGCAGGCCGAAGAGAGGTTCAAGCAGGTCAGCGAGGCATACGAGGTTCTCTCCGACCCGCAGAAGCGCCGCCTCTACGACCAGTACGGATTGGAGGGCCTGCGCCGGCAGGGCTACGGCGGCTTCGGCGAGTCGAACGTCGAAGACATCTTCAGTCACCTCGGCGACATCTTCGGCGACTTCTTCGGGTTCGGACGCCGGGGAGGACGCACCCGCGCGCCGCGTGGCGCCGACTTCCGTTACGACCTCGCCATCTCGCTGAAGGACTGCCTCACGGGCTGCCAGCGCACGCTGGAGATCCCGCGCGACCATCCGTGCGAGACGTGCAAGGGCAGCGGCGCCGCCGAGGGCACCGCGCCGCAGCGCTGCGCCACCTGCGCGGGCCACGGCCAGGTCTCGGTCAACCGCGGCTTCATCACCATGGCGACCACGTGCCCGCGCTGCCGCGGTCAGGGCACGACCATCGCGAAGCCGTGCGAGACCTGTAGCGGCAGCGGGCACAAGACCGTGAAGGGCGAGGTCAAGATCAACATCCCGCCCGGGATCGACGAGGGCATGAAGCTGCGCGTGCAGGGTCAGGGCGAGACCGCGCCCGCCGGCGGCCAGCCGGGTGACCTGTACGTCGTCATCCACGTCGAGGAGCACCCGCGCTTCGAGCGCCACGCGGCCGACCTCGTCAGCGAGATCGGCGTCGACATGGTCCAGGCGTGCCTGGGCGACACGATCACGTTCGAGACGCTCGAGGGCTCCATCCCCGTCGAGATCAAGCCCGGCACGCAGCCCGGCGCCACCGTCCGGGTGGCCGGCCAGGGCATGCCGCGGCTGGATGGCGGCGGGCGCGGCGATCTGCTGCTTCAGGTGGGGGTCAAGATCCCCCGGCAGCTGACCGATGCCCAGCGAACGCTCCTCGAGGAGTTCCGCGCGGCCACCGCGCGCTGAGGCGCTTCGGCGACGGTCGCCGAAGGACGCCCGCAGCCCGCTTCAGGCTCCGCGCATCGGTCTTGCGATGTTCGGCCCTCCGGTTCACCATTGACGGTCCTCGTCGCCTACGCGCTGGTTGCGCTGTTCTGCGGCTTGGCGATCGTCGCCCACCCCGGCTGGGCCTTCGTCGGCTACTACCTCGGGGCGTTCCTCCGCCCCAACGAGCTCTCGCTCAACCTCTACGGCGTGCCGCTGGCGATGCCGCTCGCGGCGGCCGCGCTCGTCGGCTCGGTGCTGTGGTGGTTCCGCAAGGGCTACCCGCGCGAGCGCGCCATCCAGCCGATCATCCTGCTGGTGATGCTCGGCCACTTCTACCTGTCCGCCGTGCTCCTCGAGTCGGCGCTGGCGCCGGTCTTCGGCCACGAGCGCCCCGTCGACAGCGCCGCCCTCTGGCGCAAGTTCGACATCTATCTGAAGATGTTCCTGGTCATTGTGATTGGGAGCAAGGCGCTACAGTCAGAGAACTGGGTGCACCGGATTCTCACGACGGTGGGGACGGCCGGTGCCTTTCTCGGTGGATGGGCAAACTACCACTATTTCGTGCTGAAGACGTATCCCATCACGGGGCCTGGACCTGCCATCGGTCTGGGCGGCGGCATCTTTGCGGATCGCAACGACTTCTGCATGTTTCTGTCGATGTCCATCATCATCTGCTGGTACCTGGCGTTCCTGACGAAACGCTGGTGGATGCGGATGGTATGGCTCGGAACCATGCCGTTCCTGTTGCACGCGATCCTCCTGACGGAGTCGCGCGGTGGTCTCTTGGGCGCCGCGATCGCCTTCCTGTACATCGCCTGGCGCAGCAAGCGCAGAAAGTTGATGTTCGTGGGGGTGACCGTAGGCCTGGCGGTTGCCCTGCTGTTCTTCACCAGCGACAGCCTGATGGCACGGTACGGCACGATCAGCGACTACGAGCAGGATGCCTCCGCGCTCAGCCGCCTGAACACCTGGCGCACGGGCTGGCGCATCATGTGGGGCAATCCGCTGTTCGGTGTGGGCCTCGAGAACTTCCTCGAGGTCTTCTACGACTACTCGGACTATCAGCCGACCTGGATCTTGAAGGAGGGGGTCTGGCAGATCCGCGCCGACTTCGATTACGAGGCATTCCAGGCGCGTCAGGCCCACAACATGTGGATCCAGCGAGGCGGCGAGACGGGTGTGCTCGGCGTGCTCATCCTGCTGTGGTTCGTGGTGAGCATCCCGGTCGACTCGCGGCGTGTGCGGCGCTGGCTGGTCGAGCTGAAGGACATCGGCAAGCTGGACGAGGCGCGGTTCCGGCACGCCCTGTTGCTCGCATACTGCATCGAAGGGACGCTGATCCCCTACCTCGTCACGGGCTTCTTCCTCAGCATGGAGGACTTCGAGGGTCTGTACGTGCTCGGCCTGGTGACCGCGTGCCTCACGGCGTGGTGCCGCCACCTGCGCGCCGAGGCCGGGCTGTCGTCCGGGGTGAAGCGCGCGCCGAAGCAGCAGGCGACGACCGAGCTCTCGGCCGTCCATCGGCCGCGACCGCGCTGGTCCGCCGGAGCAGGGAGCTGATGGACGCGATCCCCGTGTTGCACGTCGTCCTGACGCTCAACGTCGGCGGCGCCGAGAAGCTGGTCTTCGATCTGGCGAGGGCCGTCGACCGCACGCGCTATCCCACCGCGGTGGCCTGCCTCGACGAGGCGGGTGCGCTCGCGCCGCGCCTGCAGGCAGCCGGAGTGCCCGTGCACGTCCTCGGCCGCAAGCCGGGCGTGCGCCCCGACGTGGTCGCCCGCCTCGCGCAGCTCGTGCGATCGACCGGCGCCCGCGTCGTGCACGCGCACCAGTACACGCCGTTCTTCTATGGCGTCCTCGGCGCGCGGCTGTCGGGTCGCGCCCGATGCCTCTTCACCGAGCACGGCCGGCACCACCCCGACGTGCGCAAGCCCAGGCGCGTCCTCGTGAATCAGGCGCTCTGGCGCCTGAACGGCGCCGCCGTGGCGGTGAGCGAGTTCACGCGTCGGGCGCTCGTGGACAACGAGGGCTTCCCGTCGGAGCGTGTCGCCGTCGTCTACAACGGCGTGGACGTAAGGCGGTTCGAGGACCTGCCCGGGCGCGACGCCGTGCGAGCGTCACTGGGGGTCGCGCACGACGCGACCGTCGTCGGGCTCTGCGCGCGCCTCAGCCCGGAGAAGAACGTCCCGCTGCTCCTCGAGGCGGTCGCGCGTCTGCGGTCGCGGCACCCCGACCTCGTGCTGCTCGTGGCCGGCGATGGCCCGGCGCGGGCCGCCATCCAGGCGCGCCGCGACGCGCTCGGCCTCGGCGACACCGTGCGGTTGCTCGGCTTTCGCGACGACGTGCCGGCGCTCGTGGGCGCCTTCGACGTGTACGCCGTCTCGAGCCTGACGGAGGGCACCTCAGTGACGCTGCTCGAAGCGATGTACGCCGGCCGCCCCGTCGTCGCCACGCGGGTGGGCGGCAATCCGGAGATCGTCGTCGACGACGAGACGGGCCTCCTGGTGCCTTCGGGCGACGCCGGCGCGTTCGCGGACGCCCTCGCCGCCCTCCTCGCCGATCCCGCCCGGGCACGGCGGATGGGCGACGCCGGGCGCGCCCGGGTCGCGGCACGGTTCACGTTCCAGGGCATGGTCGACGCCTACGAGCGCTTGTACGACGAGCTCGGGGGGCGCTCGTGAGGCGTGTCACCCTCATCGCGCTCGCGCTCGCGCCGACGGCGGCCGCGGCCCAGGGCGGCCCGTTCGGCCTGGGCCTCATCCTCGGCGAGCCCAGCGGCCTGTCGGCGAAGCTCTTCCTCGATCGGCGCTCCGCGCTGGACTTCGCGCTCGACTTCAGCTTCCTCGACGACGCCTTCTACGTGCACGCCGACTATGTGTTGCACTTCTCGAGCCTGGGGCGCGGGACGACGGTCCTTCCCTACGTCGGCATCGGCGGCAAGGTCGCCGTCAAGGACAACGACCACGACAAGGACCACGACCGCTTCGGCGTGCGGGTGCCGCTCGGCATCGCCTTCATGCCGCGGTCCGTCCCCATCGACGTCTTCGGCGAGATCGTGCCCGGCCTCACCCTCCTGCCCGAGACGGACCCGGACGTCGACGCCGGGATCGGCATCCGCTACTTCTTCTGACCCTCGCCCGCCCGTTGTGGCGCCACGCGCGTGCCTGTTACCTTCGGGGCCATGCGGAGCCGCGCCCTGTTCGCCTTCCTGCTCTCCCTCTCGGCCTGTACGGACGCCACCGACGTCGAAGCCGAGGCCGATCTCGGGTCACCCGGGTTCGACGCGCGGGTCGACGGAGGAGAGACGTCCCCGAGGGACGCGCTGGGGCCG
Source organism: Myxococcota bacterium (assembly GCA_963169045.1). Lineage (GTDB taxonomy): Bacteria > Myxococcota_A > Bradymonadia > UBA7976 > UBA1532 > CAUJDF01. The sequence continues at coordinate 364,965 of CAUJDF010000039.1, read as the reverse complement.
CCGATGCCCGGCGCCGCGGGCACGCCTTGCATGTCCGCCGACGAGTGCCAGTCGGGCTATTGCGTCGACCAGCAGGGCGGCCGGAAGTGCGCGGCGCGCTGCGCGGGCCAGACCGACTGTCCCGACGGTCAGGAGTGCGCCATCGTCCGCAACTCGGGCGCCGACGTCACCCTCATCTGCCTGCCGGCATCGAACCGACTCTGCGTCCCCTGCGAGGCCGACGACGAGTGCGACGATCCCGAGGATCGCTGCCTGACGATCGGCCTCGGGCGCTACTGCGGCGAGGACTGCACTGGCGACAAGCCCTGCCCGAACGGCTACGTCTGTAGCGACGTGCCCGGCGAGGAGGGGCAGTCGGTCCGCCAGTGCCTCCCGGAGAGCGGCTACTGCGCCGGCTGCGTCGATCCCGACGGCGACGGCTACGGCAATGGCGCCGACTGTCCCGGCATCGACTGCAACGAGGCCGACGTCACGATCAACGCGGGCGCCACCGAGGTCTGCGACGGCCTCGACAACGACTGCGACTCGATCGCCGACGAGGCGCTCGAGATCCCGGTCGACCTGTGCCTCACACGCGGCGAGTGCGTACGCGCGGCGCCCGTCTGCCAGCGCGGCGCCTGGGACTGCCGCTACCCCGGCACGTTCGAGGAGGGCGAAGAGGCCACCTGCGACACCCTCGACAACGACTGCGACGGCGCGGCCGACGAGTCGTTCGACCTGCAGGGCGATCCGCTCAACTGCGGAAGGTGCCGGAACGCTTGTGAATTCCCGAACGCCGAGGGGCTGTGCGGCGAGGGGCGCTGTTCGATGGGCGGGTGCCTGCCGGGCTTCATCGACCTCAACGGCGCCGTCGCCGACGGCTGTGAGCACGAGTGCGTGTTCCAGTCGGCCGACGACCGGCCCGACCGCGGCAATGTCGACGCGAACTGCGACGGCCTCGACGGCGACCTGACGACGGCGGTCTTCGTGGACGGCACCTCCGGCGACGACGCCGGTGGCGGAACGCGCGAGGCGCCGTTCCGCACGATCGGCGCCGGCATCGCCGTCGCCGCCGCCACCGGCCGCGACGTGTACGTGGCCCGCGGCGAGTACGCGGAGACGCTCACGCTCGTCGCCGGCGTCGACGTGTTCGGGGGCTACGACCCGGTGCGGCGCTGGGCGCGCGACGGCGGCGGCGTGACCCTCGTCCGCGGCGGGACGACCGCCGTGCTCGCCCGCGATCTCGCCGATCCCACCGAGCTGCAGCGCGTCCATGTCATCGCCGCCGACAACGCCGCACCGACGGGCGCCTCGATCGGCCTGTTGGCGGAGAGAAGCAACGGGCTGGTGGTCCGCGACGCCGTGATCGAGGCCGGGCGTGGCGGCCCGGGCGTCGACGGCCGTGACGGCTCGCCCGGCAGCAACGGCCCGCCCGGCGGCGCCGGCCAGGACGCCCAGGACAGCGCGAACATCGCGCAGAGCTGCGACCGGCGCACGGGCGGCGGCGGCGGCCAGAACGTGTGTCCCGACGGCGCCACCCACGGTGGCCACGGCGCCACGGGCGGCAAGGACGACGAGAACGGCGCCATGGGGGGCACCGGCCAGCCCAGCCCCGGCCGCGGCGCGTCGGGCGGCGGCGGCGGCAACCACGACGACGACTGCGGCGACACCGATCCGGGGCGCGACGGCAACGCCGGCGGGCGCGGCGACCCGGGGGGCGACGGCGGCGGCGGGGGCGGCGCCGGCGCGTTCGAGAACGGCGTGTGGATCGGCGCGCGCGGCGGCGACGGCACGGTCGGCACGTCGGGCGGCGGCGGCGGCGGGGGCGGCGGTGGGGGGGGTCAGGAGCGCAGCTTCAATCCTTTCAACGCCTGCGACACCGGCTGCGGCGGCGGCGGCGGCGGCGGCGGCGCGGGCGGTTGTTTCGGGACGCCCGGGACCGGCGGCGGGCCCGGCGGGGCCAGCCTCGCCGTGGTGCTCGTCGACTCGAACGCGCTGCTCGAGAACAACCTCCTGCGCGCCAACCGCGGCGGCGCCGGCGGACGCGGCGGACGCGGCGGCGACGGCGGCGCGGGTGGCCAGTCGGGGCCCGGCGGCCCCCGGAGCGGCGACATCGGCGGCGGCGGCAGCGGCGGCCCCGGCGGTGACGGCGGGCGCGGCGGCCACGGCGGCGGCGGTCAGGGCGGCGCCAGCTTCGGCATCTGGCGGCAGGGCGCGAGCCAGCCGACGCTCGTCGATGATCGTTTCGAGATCGCCGGCGGCGGCGACGGCGGCCCGAGCCCGGGGCAGAACGGCGCGCCCGGACCCGCGGGCGAGGTCAACTGACGAGGGCCGCGCGCCTTGCCGCGCCGGCCTACCTCGCGAGGATGCCGGCTGTGACGAGGCGCTCGAGGACGGCGTCCACGCACTCGCCGATGGACCGGGTGCCGGTGTCGAGGGTGATCTCCGCGGCGAGCGGCGGCTCGTAGGGCGACGAAATCCCAGTGAAGTCGGCGATCTCGCCGGCGCGTGCGCGCCGGTACAGGCCCTTCGGATCCCGCGTCTCGCAGACCTCGAGCGGCGTGGCGACGTGGACCTCGAAGAACTGGCCGGGGGCGAGCAGCGCGCGCACGGCGTCGCGGTCGCTGCGGAACGGCGAGATGAACGCCGCCGCGACGATGGCGCCCGCGTCGACAAAGAGGCGGGCGACGTGGCCGACACGGCGGATGTTCTCCCGGCGGTCCGCCTCGCCGAAGCCCAGGTCGCCGCACAGGCCGTGCCGCACGTTGTCGCCGTCGAGCACGTAGGCGAAGCGCCCGGCCTCGACGAGGCGGCGCTCGAGCGCCATCGCGACCGTGGACTTGCCCGAGCCGGAGAGGCCCGTCAGCCACACGGCGGCGCCGCGCTGGCCGAGGCGCTCGGCGCGCCGATCGGGCGTCACCTGGCTGTGGTGCCACGTCACGTGGCGGGCGTCGCGCGTCTGCATCGCCGGAGGATGCCCGCCCGTCCGCGGCCCTGACAAGGTCCCGCGCGCGATCTCGTCGCCCGCGCGGCCACCGTGGTACGATCCGGGCCCTCCATGAAGACACCGATGATGCTGCCGGAGGATCTCGCGCTGCGCGGTGAACGGCTCGCCCACCGCGAGGCGTCGCTCGCGGAGCGCGAAGCCGGGCTGGGACGCCGGCACACGGCGGCGGCGAAGCGCGCGCACCAGGCGGGCCTCGCCGCGCCCGACGACGCCGCGCTGCGCGCCATGGCCGACGTGCTCGATGCCCGGGAGGCCCTGCTCGCCGTGCGCGAGGCGGCGGTCTCCGCGTGGTCGGCGGCGGTGGCGGCCACCGAGGCGCGGCTGGCCGACGCCGTGCCGCTCGCCGAAGGTGAACGCCTGCGGCGCGCCCTCTGCGCCGCCCTCGGGGCGGAGCTCGACGAGCTCGACGCGGGCGAGCTCTCCTCGGTGGTCGGCCGGGCCCTCGCCGCGGTCGGGGTGGGCGCCACCGCGTCGACGGCGTCGGGGGCGCGTCCCTTGCCCCCCGCCGGCGCACCGCCCCGCGGGGTCATCCAGGAGGCCGAGCTGCTCGCGGACTGGCCCGACGAGACCGTGCCTCCCGGCTCGCCGATCGGCGCGCCCGCCGACGTCCGCCCGCCGCCGCTCGCCGAGCCGCTCGACGAGACGATCTCCGCGATCCTGGCGCCGCGCGACGCCGCTGCGGCGCCGGCCGCCGACGGCACGGTCCCGGCGACGCTGAGCGTGCCGGACGCGGACGCGGCGGACGCGGCGCCGGAGGTGCCCTGGGAGACGGGCGACTCGGTCGAAGAGCTGCGCCTGTCGCGTCCGCCCGGCGAAGACGACGGGACCGTCGACGCGCTCCTCGGCGCGCTCGAGCCGATCTCCATTGCGCCGCGCGACCGGCCGCTGCCCGAGCCCGCTGCCGGCGAGCCCGACGAGGAGGCGCCGGAGGACGACGACCTCGAGGAGGTCGACTCCTGGTTCGGGGGCACGCCCTGGAATGGTGACGGCGCGGCCTCCGTGGAGGTGGTGGCCGGGTCGGGGCACGGCGCGCCGGACCTGCCCGACGCGTCATGGGCGGCCCACTTCACGTGGGAGGGCGAGGCGGATCCCACGCGGGGCGAGCCGCCGGCGTCCGCCCTCGACGCGCTCGGCTTCGGCGACGCCTTCGGTCGCGAGCGGGCGCTGGACGAGGCGGACACGCCGGATCCGCTGGACCTCTCCATGCAGGAGGCCGACGAGCGGGTCGCGCTGTCCTCACTCTCCGCCGATCTGTTCGAGGCGGTCCGCGCCGACGAGGCGGCCGCCGGGGCCGGCGAGTGGGCGTCCGCCGACCAGGCCGATCCTTTCGCGGACCTCGCGGCCGAGCTGGCGGCGATGGAGCCCGACGTGCTCGAGGCCATCGAGCCGATTCCGGGATACGACCTCGACGACCGCGCCGCGGCGGCGCCCGTGCCCGTCGCGCCGGCGGCCGTCGCGTCGCCCGCCGCCGTCGCGCCGTCGGCGGCGCCCGAGGCGCTCGCCCCCCCGCCCTCCTTCCGGCGCTCCCTCGGCCGCGCCCAGGTCGTGAACGACGCCGCGCCGCAGAGGAGCGACGACGCGCGCTTCGCCCTCCTCGCCGCGCCCGGACCGGACGACCTCGGCGATCCGTGGAGCCAGCTCGACATCGTCGACCTGCGCTCGACCGGCCACCCGGGCCCCCTGCCCGCGCCGCGCACGCCCGTCGCGCCACCCGCCCCCAGAGCCGAGCAGCCGCGCGGCCCGCGCGCCCACCTGGCCGTCAAGGTGGGCATGGAGCAGGGTCACCACTTCTTCACCGGCTTCAGCGGCAATATCAGCGGCGGGGGGCTGTTCGTGGCCACGCCGCAGGCGCTCCCGATCGGCACCGAGGTGGATCTCTTCTTCGAGATGCCCGATGGGCACTCGGTCTCCGTGCGCGCCGAGGTGAGGTGGGTCCGAGGCCGGGATCCGAGCGCGCCCGAGTCGCCGCAGGGGGTCGGCCTCGCCTTCCTCGACCTCGGCCACGACGACGAAGTCCTCATCGAGCGTTGGGTGACCCGCAGCGAGCCGGCGTTCCACGCCCCGTGAGCCGGCGTCCGCGCGGAATCGCATCCCGCCTCCGCGATGCGGCATCATGTCCCGGCGAGAGCGGAGGAACGATGCGCAGCGCGATCGTGAATGCGATGACCGTCGACGTGGAGGACTACTTCCAGGTCGAGAACTTCGCCCATCGAGTCCACCGCGATCAGTGGGACCGTTACACACCGCGCGTCGAGGCGAACACGCACCGCCTGCTCGACGCCTTCGACGTGCACGGCGTGCGCGGGACGTTCTTCGTGCTCGGCTGGGTGGCGGAGCGCTTCGGCGGCCTCGTCCGCGAGATCCACGGCCGTGGCCACGAGATCGCCTGCCACAGCTACTTCCACCGGCTCGTCTACGACCTCACGCGCAGCGAATTCCGTGAGGACACGCGGCGGTGCAAGCGCGTCCTCGAGGACCTCGTCGGCGAGCGCGTGCGCGGCTACCGCGCGCCGTCCTATAGCATCACCGCGCGCAACCTCTGGGCGCTCGACGTGCTGGCCGAGGAAGGCTTCGAGTACGACTCGAGCATCTTCCCCGTCCACCACGACCGCTACGGCATCCCCGAGTTCTCGCGCTGGCCGGTCCTGGGCTACCGCACGCCCGGCGGGCATCGACTGCACGAATTCCCGCTCACGACGTTCCAGGTCGGCCGCCTGAACATGCCCGCCGCCGGCGGCGGGTACCTGCGCATCCTCCCCACACCGTGGACGCACTACGGCATCCGCGCCGCCAATCGCCAGGGGCAGCCGGCGATCCTCTACATCCACCCGTGGGAGATCGACGACGGGCAGCCGCGCATGCCCGGCCTCGGCCCGCTGCGCCACCTGCGCTGCTACTACAACCTGGCGGGCACCTACGACCGCCTGGTCGGCGTCCTCCGTCGCTACAAATGGGCACCGGTGCGCGACGTGCTGGCGCGCGTCGTCGCCGAGGCGGAGCCGCTCGCCGCCGCCAGCTGACGTCGAGTCCAGCGGGTCGGTCCCGAAGTTCGCGCGCCGAAGGCGCGGGCCATCGGCCCACCGGGCAAGGCGGGCCGACGAACGCGTCGCCTCGTGGTCCGCGGAGGAGGTCCAGCGCAGCCCGGGGGGCCGAGTGCCGCGACGACGCGAGCGAATCTTCGAGACCGACCCACTACCCGGGGGCGTACAGGTGATGGACGTAGTCCCTCACCTGGCGGTCGGAATGGAAGCGGGGCGTCACCGTCGCGATGGACCGCTTCATCAGCCGGAGCCAGCGGTGCGGCAGGCCGCTCGCGCCGCGGTCGAACCACAGTGGGAGGACCTCCTCCTGCAGCAGCCGGTACAGCGAGTCGGCGTCGGCGGCGTCCTGGACCTCGGGGTTCGGGTACTCGCGCGCCTCGCCGATGGCCCAGCCGTTGGTGCCGTCGTAGCCCTCGGGCCACCAGCCGTCGAGCACCGACAGGTTCGGCGCCCCGTTCATCGCCGCCTTCATGCCCGAGGTGCCGCTGGCCTCCTTGGGGCGGCGCGGGTTGTTCAGCCAGACGTCGACGCCCTGGACGAGCGCGCGGCCGAGCTCCATGTCGTAGTCCTCGATGAGGAGGACGCGGCCGCGCAGGAAGTCGAAGTGGCTCGCGCGGTAGACGTCGCGCACGAGCGCCCGCCCGGGCTCGTCGGCGGGGTGGGCCTTGCCGGCGAACAGGAACTGCACCGGGCCCGGCGCCTCGTCGAGGATCTTCCGCAGCCGATCGGCGTTCGAGAACAGCAGGTTGGCGCGCTTGTACGGCGCGAACCGCCGCGCGAAGCCGATGGTGAGCGCGTCGGGATCGAGGCGGTCGGGGAAGCCGCCGAGCCCCAGTCGCGCGCGGCGGTCCGCCTCGCGCTCCCGCGCCAGGTCCAGCAGCGCCACCTTGCGCTCGCGGTGCACCTGCCACAGCTCGGCATCGGGCACGGCTTCGATCCGCTCCCACGAGGGATCGGTCTCGGCGCAGTCGCGCCAGCCGACGGGGGCGTGCCGGCCGATCAGCGTCGCGAGCTGGTGCGCCTGCCACGTCGGCGCGTGCACGCCGTTCGTCACGTGCGTGATCGGCGTCTCGTCGACCGGCGTCTCGCGCCAGTAGCGTTGGAACATCTTGCGCGACACGACGCCGTGGAGCGCCGCGACGCCGTTGTAGCGGTCGCAGGCGTGCAGCGCGAGGTGCGTCATGTTGAACGGCGCGTTGGGATCGGTCTCGTCGGGCCAGTGGCCCAGGCGCAGGAACGCGGGCCGGCTCAGCCCCAGCGCCTCGGCGGTCGGCCGCAGGTGCTCCCAGGCGAGGTCGGGGCCGAAACGGTCGTGGCCGGCCTCGACGGGCGTGTGCGTCGTGAAGACGTGCTGCCCCCGCACCTTGCGCAGCGCCTCGGCGAAGCTGCCCGCCTCGCCGGCGGCGAGCACCTGCCGCGCGCGCTCGAGCGTGAGGAACGACGAGTGACCCTCGTTGAGGTGGAACACCGCCGGGCGCAGGCCGAGCGCGCCGAGCGCGCGCACGCCGCCGATGCCGAGCACCAGCTCCTGGCGGATGCGCGTCTCGTTGTCGCCGCCGTACAGGCGCGCGGTGATCGCGCGTTGCTGCGGCGCGTTCTCGGGCACGTCGGTGTCGAGCAGGTACAGGTCGACGCGGCCCACGCGCACCCGCCAGATGCGCGCGCGCACCACGCCGTCGCCCATGGGCACGCCGACGGACAGCGGCCCCCCGTCGGGCCCGAGGCACGGTGTGACCGGCAGCTTCTCGAAGTCGTAGGCGACGTCGATCGCGATCTGGTTGCCGTCGGCGTCGAGGTGCTGGTGTACGTAGCCGTTGCGGTACAGGAGGCCGACGCCGACGAACGGCAGGCCCAGGTCCGACGCGCTCTTCGTGTGGTCGCCGGCGAGGATGCCGAGGCCGCCGGAGTACGTCGGCAGCGACTCGTGCACGCCGAACTCCGCGCTGAAGTAGGCGACGAGGCCGCCGATGGGCTTGCCGGCGCGGGCGTACCAGGTGTCGGCGTCGTTCAGGTACGCGTGGTGGGACCGTTCGAGGTCGCCGAGGCCCCGGGCGCGCGCCGCGGCGGTCTCGGGACCGAGCGCCGCCAGCATCGCCACCGGGTTGTGGTCGGTGCTGCGCCAGAGGGCGGGATCGAGCGCCTCCCAGAAGGCGGGCCCCTCCGGTTGCCAGGTCCACCAGAGGTCGCGGGACAACGCGCGCAGGCGCTCGAAGACGCTCGTCTGTTCCATCGGGCTCACCAGGGTCGACAGAGCCGCCGCCACGTGGACGGCCGCAGGAGCAAGAACGCGAGCCGCAAGAGCCCGCCGGGCGTGCGCAGGCGCGCCTTCACCCGCATCTTCTGGGGAATGAACGGCGCGTGGGCGCCGAAGTCGTGGTCGTGTTCGTGCGGTGGCACCTCGTGGTCGGGGTGCCGGCGTGCCCAGGCCCGCGCGACGCCTGGATGGATCGAGAGCACCAGCGGACGCGTGCAGTCGTGCGTCGCGAAGCTCGTCAGCTCCCGGAAGGCCCGCGCGAACGTCGCGTCGGCCCAGCCGCGCCAGGCCGCGCGGGTGCCGGCGTCGACGTAGGCGGCGGCCATCTCGACCACCTGTGCCTTGCGCAGGTCCTGCGCGGGCCACGTCTCCGTCACGTGCTCGAGCTTCTCCGGGACGCTGGTCGACGGCCGCTCGTGGGCCACCATCCACGTCGCGTAGCGCACCAGCGTGTCGCGCGCATAGGCGTACATCGCGTCCCGTTCGCCGAGCTCGTCCTTCAGCTCGAGGTACTTGCACAGATACTTGAGGAAGACCACGTACGACCAGCGGCGCTCCGCGTCCAGCAATTCCAGTGTCTCGAGCGGCTGTCTCGGGTGGACCACACGGCGGATGAACGTCTCGGCGAGCCCGATCCACGCGCGGTCGCCCGTCAGCGCGAACGCGTCGCAGCAGGCGTTGACGCTGTTGCCGGCGCCGCGCCCCGGGCCCTGGTAGTCGAGGGTGTAGGTGCACGTGGCGAGGCCCGTGGGGCCGTCGTCGAGCAGGCCGAAGACGCTCTTCGTCCCGTCGTCCATGTCGCGCACCCAGGTCGCGAGGCTCAGCACAGCCTCGGCGGCGTGCGGGTCCCCCGTCAGGCAGTGATACAGCAGCAGGCCCGACGGGTAGTCGTGCTCGTTGCTGTGCCCGCCGCCGTATCCCTTGCCGCCGTTCTTGCGCGACCAGCACCGGTGGGTCGCCGTCCGCGCCGGCTGATAGTGGTCCGTGTGCCAGAACAGGCCCCCGTTGTAGCAGGCGCGGTCCTGGTCCGTGTGATAGAGGTCCACGTCGACCACGTGTCGGGCCAGTGGCTCCGCCAACTCCCACCAGCGCGGGTCGCCGGAGCGCAGGTACATCTGCAGGAAGGCGTCCACGCAGTCGTATTGGTTGTTGTAGTGGCTGACGAACGGTTCCGCCTCGTGGGAGGGGTTCTTCACCGCCTCGTGATCGGCGTATAGATCGCCGAAGTGGCGCCACCCGTACTCGTCGATGTCCTCGCGGCGGGCGGCGAAGCCCCGCGCCGGGTCGATCATCAGGTCGAGGCGCGCGGCATACGCCGGGTCGTCGTCCTCGGGCAGGCCCAGGTGGGCGACGACCGCGGCCACCTCGGCCGGCGTCTGCAGCGGACGGCGCGGAGCATGGACGAAGTCCAGGGCATCGGTTCCGTCGCTCAGCCACACGACGAAGGTCTTCTGCTCGCCGGGCTGGAGCTCGTGCGGTTCGCCGTGCTCCTCGGGCCACAGGCCGACGCGCAGCGCCCCGTCGGACGCGGCGAGGACCTTGGGGAACTCCTGCCAGAAGCGCGGGACCGTCACGCGCAGCGATCCCGCCTGGACCTCGGGGGTGGCGCGGAGGCCCTCGCGCGTGCCGCTCCGCCAGCCGCAGAAGGCCAGCGGCACCACGCCCGCGCCGTTGGCGTGGTTGACGCAGTTCCACCGCTCGCCGCCGCTCGAGGCCTGGAAGAGGTGCAGCGCGTCGGCCGGGGCGAACGGCTCGTCGGGGGTCGCGCGCCAGGACACGGGCCCCGGCGCGGCCAGGCGCAGGCTCAGGTCCACGACGTGGACCGACGCGGGATCGCCGAGGTCCCAGGTGCCGCCGGGGTGCGACGCCGCGCGTGGGTTGCGCAGCGTGAGCTCGAGGCGGACCTCGGGTCGTCCCGCCCAGCGCGAGGTCCGCACCAAGAGGCGCAGCGGCCCCAGGGCGCCCTCGGCGCGGACGGTCGCCCGCACCGGCCCCTCGGCCTCGGTCCAGGTGCGCTCGACGACCGGGACGTGCGCGCCGCCCGACGTGCGCAGGTGCAGCGTGGCGCCGAAGGCGAACGGCTCGGGCGGGGTGAGCCTGCCCAGGCCCGCCTCGCCGCGCCCGAGGCGCCACGGACCGCCGGCGCCGGCCACGAAGTCGCACAGGAGCCACTTCACGCTGCCGTCGGGCCAGCGCAGGAGGGGCCGCGCCTGCACCGGGACGGGCCCGCCGGGGCCGACCAGGACCACGTCGCCGGCCAGCGCGCCGCGCGCGAAGGCGAAGCCCCAGGTGATCGGCTCCTCGCGGCCGCCGTCCGCCGGCTCAGGAGCCGCGAGCAGCGTGAACGTGGCCACCGTGGCCACCGAGCCTCCGTCCCGTGCGTGTTCGCTCACCGGCTCACCCGTCGACGCGGAACACGCGATGCCACAGCTCGAGCATGTAGAGGATCCACAGCTTGTCGGCGTGGTCGGCGCGGCCGCTGCGATGCTCCTCGAAGAGCTGCCGCATCGGCGCCGGTTCGAGGTGCCCGCGCCGGCCGAGCGCCTCGAGCGCCGCCTCGAGCGGCTCGGCGAGCGGCCCGCGCAGCCACGCCGCCAGCGGGATCTCGAAGCCCTGCTTGGGCCGGTAGAGCACGTCGTTCGGCAGGTACGGCTCCATCGCCTTCTTGAGGAGCCACTTGCCCTCGCCGTCGCGGATCTTCACCCGCGCCGGCAGCCGCAGGCCGAAGTTGACGAGGTGGTGGTCGAGGAAGGGCGAGCGCACCTCGAGGCCGTGCATCATCGCCATCTTGTCGACCTTCATGTTCATGCGGTCGGGCAGGTACGTCTTCAGGTCGACGTAGAGCATGCGCGCCAGCGGATCGGGCGACGCCGCCTTGTCCCAGTGTTCGCTCAGGGCCTCGAAGCTGCTGTAACCATTCAGCTTCTTCCGCACGTCCTCGGTGAAGAACGCGTCCTTCGCCGGCTCGCGGAAGTACGAGACCGAGTGGTAGTGCGCAAGGCGGCTGTCGAGCGCGAGCTCCTCGAGGGCGTTGCCGAGGCGCAGCGGTCGCGGGACGTCGACGCCGCGCGGCCAGACCTGCCCCAGCGCGCCGATCAGGCGGCTGCGCACCGCCTCGGGCAACACGCGTCGGACGCGGTCCGTCAGCATGTCGACGCGGTAGCGGCGATAGCCGGCGAAGACCTCGTCGCCGCCGTCGCCGCTGAGCGCCACCGTCACCACCTTGCGCGCGATGCCGCTGACGCGCCCCGTCGGGATGGCCGAGGGATCGGCGAACGGCTCGTCCAGGTGCCAGACGAGGCGCTCGAGCTCGTCCTCGCTGGCGGCGTCGACCTTGACCCGCTCGGTGTGGTGCTTCGTCTCGTAGCGCCGCGCCACCTGCTCGGCGTACGCGGACTCGTCGAACTCGGGCACGTCGAAGCCGATGTTGGCCGTGCGCACGGGGCCGCTCGCGTGGCGCGCCATCAGCGCCACCACCGAGCTCGAGTCGACGCCGCCCGACAGGAAGGCGCCCAGCGGCACTTCGGACTCGAGCCGGCACTGCACCGCGTCGTTCAGCTCGTGCAGCAGCGCCGCCTCGAGGTCCTTGGGGCTGCGCTGATCCAGCCGACCGAGGTCCAGGTCCCAGTAGCCGTGCTCCGTGACCCGACCGCCTTCGGCCAGCAGGTAGTGGCCGGGGCGCAGCTTCTTCACCTGCTGGAAGATGGTGCGCGGGGCCAGGATGCACAGGAAGCTCAGGTAGTCGCTCAGCGCCTTCACGTCGATGGAGGTGTCGACGGTCCGGTCGGCGAGGATGGCCTTCAGCTCGCTGGCGAACAGCAACCGGCCGCCGGCGTGCGCATAGTACAGCGGCTTCTTGCCCAGGCGGTCGCGGGCGATCATCAGGCGTCGGCGGCGGCGGTCCCACAGCGCGAAGGCGAACATGCCGCGCAGGCGCTCCACGAAGCGCGGGCCCTCGTGCTCATAGGCGTGCACGAGCACCTCGGTGTCGCTGCTCGTCTTGAAGACGTAGCCCGCCGACTCGAGCCAGCGCCGCAGCTCGCGGTGGTTGTAGATTTCACCGTTGAAGACGACACACAGGGAGCGGTCCCGGTTGAAGATCGGCTGGTCGCCCCCCGCCACGTCGATGATCGACAGCCGCCGGTGACCGAGGCCCACCGGCCCGTCGACGAAGATGCCCTCGGCGTCGGGGCCGCGGTGGATCAGCCGGTCGGCCATGGCCTGGACCAGCGACCGCGTGGCCTCGGCGGGGGGCTCATCACGCCCCTCCATGTGGAAGACGCCGGCGATGCCGCACATGCGTTCAGGCTCCCGTCAGGGCAGGTTCTTGACCAGGTGCGGGCCGACGAGGTTCGTCACCGCCAGCGGCAGCTTCTGCCACACCTGAATCGCGAGCCGGTACCTGGGGTTGTCGGGGTTGAGCTCCGGCAGCGCGCCGCCGTCGCGGAGGTAGTAATACCAGTGCAGGGGCACCGGCTTCGCCCCCCATTGCTCCTTGAACTTCCAGGTCCCCTCGCCCGGCGTGCTGCGACCGAAGTCGAACCGCCGGTAGCCGCGCTCGATCGCGTGGGCGAGCGACGTCCAGTACAGGAGCATGTTGGGGCTGAGCCGGTTGTGCTCGCGCAGCGACGATGCCCAGGGGATCTCCATCGTGTCGCGGAAGCCGACGAGCACGCCCGCCGCCACCGGCTGGCCCTCGAACTCGCAGACGGTGATCCACAGGCGGTCGGCGAAGCGGGCGAAGAGCGCGGCGAAGAACTCGCGGCCGTAGACCGGCGTGCCCAGGTCGCGCATGTTGCGCGAGAACACGTGGTAGAACGCGTCGAGCAGCTCGCCGCGGCCCACGCGCGCCGTGACGCCGTCCTTCTGCGGCCGCTTGATCTGGCTGCGCAGCTTCGACCTGAAGCCGGCCATGAGCGCGTCGGCGCTGGCGGGCAGGTCGAGGAACATCTCGTCCTTTGCCGTCTTCGCCGGCCACGTCACGCCGGACGTCGGGCCGAGGTGACGCAGCTCGAGGTGCGTGGCGCCGACCTCGCGCACGCGCGCGGCGGCGGCGTCGGCGAGCGCTCGCCGGGCCCCGTCGTCGGCGGCCAGGACGCCGCAATGGTTGAAGTACGGCAGGCCCACGAAGTAGTGGCCGAAGACGAGGCTCCGCAGCTCCACGAGCGGCAGCACGCCGACGAGGTCGCCCGCGCGCCGCGCCTCGAGGTAGTGCGTGCGGTGGCCCGTGGCGGCCTCGACGAAGCTCCGGAAGCCGGCAAGGTGGTAGACCGACGCCCCGGGATGGCCCTCGACGAAGGCGTCCCACTCCGCCTCGGCGGCCCGGGTCGCGGCGAGCGGACGGACGATCGTCTCCAAGATCACTTCCTCCGTTTGACGACGCGCGCCGGGACGCCGACGGCGACGGACCAGTCGGGGATGGGCTTCGTCACGAGCGATCCGGCGCCGATCACGCACCCCTCGCCCACGTCCGCGAGCACGCGCGCGCCGTTGCCGATCCAGGTGTTGCGACCGATGCGCACGCGCTCGAACGTGCCGCCCTGCGCGTTGATCGGCACGTCGGGATCGTCGACGTGGTGCTGGCGGGCGCCGCTCAGCACGTGCACGTCGCTGCCGAAGAGCACGTCGTCGCCGATGTCGCTCAGGCCCACGTTGCAGCCGACGCCCATGTAGACCTTCTTGCCGATGCGCGTCCCCGCGTGGCTGAGGACGGTGCCGAACGAGATGCAGCAATCGTCGCTGCAGGCCTCGAGCGTGAGCCGGTAGAACTCGCGGCGCAGGTAGATGCCGGCGTATCCGGGCACGAGCGAGAGCGCCTGGCTGGCGTGGTGGAAGGCGGTGTCGCGCTCGAACACCCGCGCCGCGAGCTCGTAGGCGAGGAAATTGGGCGCCGCCGCGCCTCGGAAGAGGCCGCGCACGAGCTGCTTCGCCAACTCTTTCGCGGGGTTGGCGGCGTCGGTCGGCCGGTCTCCGCCGTCGTTCGCGGTGCTCACGGACCCTCCACGAGGACGGCGCCGCGCGGCGCGGGGCCGAGGCGCGCCTCGAGCGCCGCCGCGGGCACCCCGGCGTGCAGACCGACGGCGCGCTCGAGCTCGATGGCCGTGCGGCGCGCGACGACGTCCCAGTCGTTGGCGCGGGCGTAAGCCACGAGCGCGTCGGCGTCCCAGTCGCGGTCGAGGGCCTCGCCCAGGCGCCGCGCGAACGCCGGCCCCGTGCGCTCGTCGACGAGCAGGCCGAAGCGCTCGCTCGACAGGCACTCCGGCGTGCCCCAGACCCTCGTGGCGACGCAGGGCGTACCGCAGGCCAACGCCTCGAAGAGGACGTTCGGCCAGCCCTCCTTCTCGGAGGCCAGCGCGAAGACGTCGGCGGCGGCGTAATAGCGGTACAGCTCGTGGTTGACCACCGCGCCGGCGAAGTGGACGCGCGCCGTCAGGCCGTGGGCGGCGACGCGGCGCCTCACCTCGCCCACGAAGTCGCCCTCCTCGCCCGCCGCGCCCACGAAGACCAGGTGGACGTCGGGGCGCTCCATGGCGGCGAGCGCGTCGACCAACACGTGGAACCCCTTGCGCGGCACCAGATGGCCCACGCTCAGGACGATGCGGGCGCCGGCGGGCAGGCCGAGCGCGCGCCGGGCCTCGACGCGGTCCGTCGGCCGGAAGACCGCGGGATCGACGCCGTTCGTGACGACGACCGTATTCGCGGGTGGGACGCCGAGGGCGATCGCCCCGTCGACGAGCGCCCGGCACACACCGATGACCCGCGTCGCCCGCCGCAGCGCGAAGGCCACCTGCCGCCAGCGCACGGGGTATCGGTGCAGGTCGTTGATGTCGTGGCCGCGCAGCGTGACGGTGAACGGCAGGCCGAGGCGCGGCGCGAGGAGCGCCGCCGCGAAGCCCTCGGGGAACGCCAGGTGCGCGTCGATCAGGTCGGGGACGAAGCCCTCGTCGTGGCGCAGCCGGCGCAGCTCGGCGAGCACGCTCGCCGCCAGCGCCGGACCGTCGAAGGGCTTGAGGACGCCGGGCACCGAGAGGAAGCGCGGGTAGGCGGCCTCGAGGGGCGGGTCGCCCGGGTGGACCTGTGTGCGCGGGATCTGCAAGCGAATTCGATACTTGGGAACGGCGCGGGTCGCGATCGGGAAGACCGGGACCGGCGACACGACCCGCAGATCGACGTACCGCGCGAGCGCCTGGAGTCGGTTGCGCACGAAGACGCCGTGCACCGGCAGGCCCGCCGACGGGAACATCGTGGAGACGGAGAGCACCCGGAGCCGCCGTTCGCCGCCGCTGCCGCCCGCTTCGTCGAAGTTGCGCATGTGCCTTTCGTCCAGGACCGCGTGATCCTGCCCGATTCGGGGCGCGGGGCAAGGTCTCACGTCTCGACTGACGCCGGAGGCGGCGAAGGCGTCGCTCCCGCTTGCGCGGGGTTCGGAGTCGAGTACAGTGCCGCGCCATGGCGACGTTGCTGGTCACGGTCGCGGTCGAGTCCGACATGCCGCGCGGCGAGGTGCAGGCGCGCCCCACGCTCGACAACCTGCGGGTGCTGCCGCGCTTCCAGTCGTTGTGCCAGGACAGCGGGCTGCGGCCCACCTACCTGGTCACGTGGCAGGTGTCGCAGGCGCCCGCCGCCGAGCTGCTCGCCAGGGCGCAGGACGCCGGCCGCTGCGAGGTGGGCGCGCACCTGCACCCGTGGAGCACGCCGCCGTTCCTCCCCGACGAGGACCGCCTCGCCGCCGTGCCACCGAACGCGCTGCCGGCGTCGTCGCTCGAGGCCAAGCTGAAGAAGCTGACCGAGACGATCGAGGGGCGGTTCGGGCGGCGGCCCGTCAGCTACCGCGCGGCGCGCTTCGGCTGCAACGGCCCCGGCCTGCAGGCGCTCGAGCGGCTCGGCTACCGCGTCGACAGCAGCGTGACGCCCTTCCTCGACTGGCGCCCGCAGGGCGGCCCCGACTGGACGGACGCCCCCGAGGCGCCGTTCTTCCCGGACCGCCAGCAGCCCGTCCGTCGCGGCGCGAGCCCGGTGCTCGAGGTGCCGGTCACCGTCGGCTGGGACCGCCGGCTACCCGACGTCGTCGCGCGCCTCGCCGCCCGCGCCCGCGGCCCGCGGACGCCGCGCTCGAACGGCACGGGACCTGGGGGCGTGCCGGTGCTGCCGCGGCTCCTGTGGCTGTACCCGGCGCTGACGACCGCCGACGACATGTGCCGGCTGGCCGACGTGCTCGTCGACCGCGGCCTGCCGTCGCTGAACGTCGTGCTGCGCTCCGGCGACCTGCACGCCGGCGCCTCGTCGACGAGCCAGAGCGAAGAGGAGGCCGCGCGCACGCTCGACCGTTTCGAGCGCTTCATCGCGTACGCGATGACGACGCTGGGCGCGGCGCCGCGCACGCTCTCCGAGTTCGCGGCGCACCACCTCGGCGACGACAGCTGAGGCGCTACGGCAGCAGGCCGGCGACGGCGGCGACGATGTCCGCGGCGACCTCGGCGGCGCTCTTTTCGATCGTCGCGCCGGCGGCGCGGGCGTGTCCCCCACCTTTCGGCGCCAGGCGGCGGGCGAGCGCGCTCACGTCGACCCCGCCGCGGCTGCGCAGGCTGAGCTTCACGTGCCGGTCGCCGCGCTCCATCAGCAACGCCGCCACCTCGACGCCCTCGATGAAGACGAGATCGTCGACCAAGCCGCCGGTCTCGACGGACTCGGTCTCCTCCTGCGTCAGCACCGCCCAAGCGAGCCGGGCGTCGAGCGCCGTCTCGAGCCGCGCCAGCATCCGCCCGCGCAGGAGCTGCTTGCCGAGCGGCTGATCGAGCAGCACGCGCTCGACGATGGCCGCGTGGTCGATGCCCGTCTCCATCAGGCGCGCCGCCGCGCGCAGCGTCAGCGGCCGCGTGAGCCGATAGCGGAAGACGTTCGTGTCGAAGACCAGGCCGGCGTAGATGGGCGCCGCGAGCTCGGCGTCGAGCGCGACGCCCCAGTGGTCGCAGAGCTGCAGCACGAGCTCGGTGGTGCTCGCGGCCTCGGGATCGATCAACGAGACGTCGACCTTCTTCGGGTCGCTGCTCTTGTGATGATCGACCTGACCGCGTCGTCGGGCCGCGTTGTAGTGCGGCGTCGCCGCGCCCAGGCGCGCGGGATCGCCGTCGCAGACGATGGAGACGTCGACCGGCTCGGGCGGCACCTCGGCCGCGCGCCGGAACTTCTCGCGAGCGCCCGCCATGAACGTGTAGCGCGACGGCACCGCCTCGTCGGTGACGATGCGCACGTCGACGGCCGGCCAGCGTCTGCGGATCGCCGTCTCGAGCGCCAGCACCGCGCCCACGGCGTCCCCGTCGAGGTCGACCGGCGCCGTCAGCAGCACCGTCCTCGCCTCCGCCAGCGCCCGCGTCAGCTGATGCGCGTCGACCACTCGTCCCTCCCCGTCCGCCAAGGCGTCTCACTCTGTCACCGCCACGGCTCCGCGGGCAAGTTGACCGTCGCGGCGGGGCGTCGCACGATCGCCGTCGTTGCCCGGGTGGCGGAACGGCAGACGCGGGGGACTTAAAATCCCCGGTCCCCTGTGGACGTGCGGGTTCGAGTCCCGCCCCGGGTACCCACCAACGCGCGGGGTGAGCCGCGCACGCGTCAGGGCGCCCGGCCGCCGTCGTCGCCTGCCGTCGTGAAGGCGTCCACGAGCTCGGCGCGCCGCATGTCGGCGCAGGCCTCGTTGATCGTGGCGATCACGGTGCGGTGGGCCGCCGCCCCGGGTCTCCGTTCGCGCCTCGTGCGCGAGGCCGCCGCCGGCGAGCGCCTCGTGCGCGAACGCCCACGTGAACATGCCGTACGAACGGACCGACGCGCGGAGCAGGGTCCGGCCGCGGGCGCACGCGACCGGTGCGCGGTCGCCGGTGCCGACCCCGCCCCGCCTCGTCAGTGCCGGACGGGCTCCTCCGGCCCTCGCGGCCCGTCCAGCTCGCGCGCCACGGCTGCGAGCGCGCGGCTCTCCGCCTCGAGGTAGCGCTCGTGGGCCTCGGCCAGGCGCCGGCGCGCCGCGGCCGGATCGCGGAAGACCTGGTGCGACCAGAGGCGCACGAGCTCCCAGCCGGTCGCCTGTAGCAGCGCCGACCGGAACAGGTCCCACTCGACGCGGTCGCCGGCGCGGTCGAAGCGCGCGAAGTCCACGAGCGCGCCGACGGTGACGCCCTCGGGTGTGCGCGGGTGCCGCGCGGCGATGTCGACGCAGAAGCCCTCGTTGCCCCAGTGGACGACGCTGCCGACGCCGCGCTCCGCGAGCAGCTGTCGCGCCAGCACGGCGCTCGGCGGCGACGGCGTGCGCGAGGGGCGCTCGACGACCCCCTCCGGCACCGGCGTGACGCCCTCGTCCTCCGCGCGGTACGCCGCCTCGAGCGCCTCGGCGAAGCGCAGGTACTCGAGCAGCAGCCACGCACCGCTGGGCGTCTGTCCCGGCTCGAGCGGCGGCGGGCTGCGGTAGATCTCGGGCGGGATCGAGGTGACGAGGTGGATGTGCCGCCGCGCCCGCGTGACGAGGACGTTGAGCCGCCGCCCGCCGCCCGCGGTCGCCAAGGGTCCGAAACGCCTGAAGAATCGCCCGTTCGGCGCCGGGCCGTACGTGGTGGCGATGATCATGTGGTCGCGCTCGTCGCCCTGGACGTTTTCCAGGTTCTTCACGAACAGGCCCTCGAAGGACCCGGCGCCCCGGCGGTTGCGCGCGATCTCGAGCCGCGCCGCGAACGTCGGGTCCTCGGCGGCGGCCTTGCTGAGCGCCGACAGGAGCGCCGTCCGCTGGGCGAGGCTGAAGCAGGCGATGCCGATGGAGGGCGGCGCCTCGCGCGCCAGCAGGTCGCGCACGAGCGCCACCACCGCCTGGGCCTCCTGCAGGTTCACGCGCTTGTCGTACACGCCGTCCACGTGCAGCAGCGTGATGGGCGCGTGCGGCGCGACGTTGCGCGGGTGGCCGGGGATGGCCTGCAGCCGGCTCCCGTAGAAGCTGTGGTTCGAGAACTCGATGAGATCCGCGTTGTTCGAGCGGTAGTGCACGTCGAGGTAGCTCTTCTCGAGCTCGAGGTTCAGGGCGGCACCGAGCAGGTCCTCGATCTCGGCCTGGCGCTGCTCGAACAGGGCGCTCTCGTCCTCGGCCTCTTCGAGGCGGCTCTCGGCGAGCGCCGACTCGAAGAAGCGCGTGGGCGGCAGCTGTTTCTCGTCGCCGGCGATCACGAGCCGCTTCGCGCGCAGCAGCACCGGCAGCGCCTCCTCGAGGCGGCACTGCGACGCCTCGTCGAAGACGACCACGTCGAAGACCGCGCGGCGCGGCAGGACCTGGGCCACCGTCTGCGGGCTCGCCATCCACACCGGGCGCAGGTCGAAGAGCGGGTCGCCCTCGGGTGCCTCGGCGCCGAGCGCGAGGCATTGGCGCAGCCGCAGCGCGTTCTGGCCGCGCGTCACGAGGCGTCGGCGCAGGGCGGCGCCGGCCCCGTTGAGGCGCGAGCCGGTCGAAGCGAGCAGGCTGTCGCGCTGGACCCGCTGCCAGTGGTGCAGCACCTGCTGGCGGACGAGGGCGTGCTTCTGCCGCTCGAGCGTCCCGTAGCGGGCCAGGGTCGCCTGCAGGCGCTCGGCGTCGAAGGCGTCGAGGTGACGGTGCGCCTGAATGCGCTGCGCGATGGCGGCGGCGTAGGCGGCGCGCTCGAGCGAGCGCCACGCCGCCTCGGGGCCGCACGTGCCGTCGACGTGCGCCTCGACCGCCGTCCGTAGAGGCGGCGGCAGCTCGGCCAGGCGCGCCCTGACCCGCAGGACGTGCTCGACGTCGTCCACCTTCTCGGCCAGCGGCGAGAGCTTCGCCGCGACGGGCTCGCCCCGGCGCGCGGCGTGCGCCAGCGCGGCGGTCCACGCGGGCGCGAGCAGCGCCGTGGCGCGCATCGCCTCTTCGAGCGTCGCCACCGCGGCGGCGCGGGGCACGGACGCCTCGAGGTCCTCGAGCAGCGCGGACTGGCGCTCGACCGCGCCGAGCTCGCGCCGGACGGTGACCGCACACTCCGCCGGCAGGTCCAGCAGGACGTCGACGAGCGCCCGCGCCGCCTCGATCTCGTCGAGCAGCCCCGCGTCGTCCGGCGGCGGGACGTCCTCGCGCAGCTCGCGATGGAGCGCGTCGAGGAGCAGGCGCGCGCGGCGCCGGCGCACGAAGCCCAGCGCGCGCTCCGCGGCGGCCCGCCCCACGCGCAGGCCGAACGGCAGCAGGACCTCGCGCGCGGCGCGCGTCACCGCCATCAGCCGCCAGAAGGCCAGGAACCGCCACCACCGGCCGGACACATCGAGGTAGTCCTCGAGCTGGACGGTCCAGCCGCCGAGCTGCGCGGGCGTCACCGAGAGGCCGTGCGTCCCCTGTTCCAGCTCAGGATCCCGTGTCGTTTCGCGCAGTTGTGCGAGACTCGCGCCGTGGGCGCCGATGCTCTCCCGCCGCTGGCGCAGCGCCGTCTCCGACGACGACGCGAGCCGCGCCGCCAGCGTCGGGTGCGCGCGGACGAGCGGGCGCAGCTGTCCGGCGAGCGCGGCGCGCGCGGCGGCGGCGGCCCGGACGTCGCCCTCTGCCGGCAGCGGCATGGCGGGCGCGGGGACGGCGTCCAGCGCGACGGCGGCGTCGGCGGCGTCGCGCATCCGGCGGCGCCACTCGTCGAGCGGCCGCCGCATCCAGGCTTCGAGCGTGCCGCCCGCGGCCTCGCGCCACGGGTGGCTCGTGAAGCGGATGCGCCGGCAGCGCTCGACCACCTCGTGGACCGCCGGCTGGTGCGGCGCGAGCGCGGCCGGCAGCAGCCCGTGCGACGGTCCCTCGGCGTCCCCCTCCCGCGCCAGCCACTCGCCGACGAGCGCGTGCAGGGCGTCCTCGCGGCGCTCGTCCGCGCGCCCGTGCAGGGCCTCCATGACGCGGCGCAGCTCGTCATGGCGCCCGTCGAGCTCCGCATCGACCGCCGCCCGCGCCGCGCCCGGATCATCGACCAGCGGCGCGTCAACCAGCGCGTCCAGCTGCTCGCGCACGGCGCGGTAGAAGTCGGCGCGGTCGCGCTCCGGGTCGTGGACGAGCGCGCACAGGTGCCCGAGCCCGAGATGATCCAGGCGGTGGAAGACCACGTCGAGCGCCGTGCGCTTGTCGCAGACGATCAGCACCCGCTGGCCGCGCGCGAGATGGTCGCCGACGATGTTGGTGATCGTCTGCGATTTGCCCGTCCCCGGCGGTCCGTGGACGACGAGGCCGCCGGCGTGTCGCGCCAGCGCGACCGCGCGCGCCTGGCAGGGATCGGCGGACGTCAGGAGCGCGTCGCGCGAGGGCACGCGGGCGCCGTCGATCGTGGCCTCGTCCGGCCCGCGGACCGTCGCGTCCAGCAGCGACGCGTCCATGCGCAGGAACGGCTCGGCGATCCCCAGCGGCGTCTCGCCCACCGCCATGGCCTTCAGGTCGTCGAGGATGCTCTGGTTGCTCTGCGGGAAGAGGCCGAGCACGCCGGCCAAGACGAACGCCGGCTCGCGCAGCGCGTCCGTCTCCGGGACGGCGGCCAGCGTCGTCGCCGGCCCCAGAGGCGGCGGCGGTGCGATGTCGAGCGCGTCGCCGATCCGGCGCACGAGGTCCCCGATCTCGTGCCAGGGCGAGCGGCCCTCCTCGTCGGTGACGAGATCGCCGAGCTTCGCGCCGGTCTGCGCCTCGAGCCACGCCAGGAGCGTGTGGTTCGCGGTCACCCGGTCGCCGCCCTCGGCGGCGCACTGCAGGTGGATCGACGGCCGGCGGCCTCCGCGGACCGCAAGGTTCACGGGCACGAACGCCACCGGCGCCAGGATGCGGCGCCCTTTGCCGCGTCCACTCGCTGTGGGCAGCGAAAGTAAAGGGAAACCGACGTAGAGCACGTGGGCGCCCGTGTCCTGCACGTAGACGCGCGCGTCCTCGGCGATCAGCGTGAGGCGCGTCAGCACAGCCTCCTGCTCGCGGAGGGCGCGGGCGGCGGCGGACTCGCTCTCCGGCGGGCGCTCGTCGCCGAACACCGCCTCGTCCGAGAGCGGCTCGGCGGCGCCGCGGGGCCGGCCGAGGCGCGCGTGCTCGGCGGCGTCGCCCAGCAAGTCGGCGAGCGGTGTCGCCGGCCCGTCGCCCACCTGCGCGAGGCGCGCGAGGTCGATGCGCTGGCGGCTGTGGTGCGGACGGCAGTTGAGGGAAGGCCCTTGCGCCATCGACGCGTAGACGCGATCGATCATCCGGGCGAGGAACTGGCTCATGCGGCTCCCGCGGGTCGTGGCCCGCGGCACCATAACCCGCGCGCGGGCCCGGGCGCACGGCGGAGGCGCATCGGAGAACGCGGCCCGGGCGAATGTCCGGTCGCCGCCGACGGTTGAGCTTCCCGCACGCAGGAGGAGACGCATGCGCCTTTCCCGATGGCCGGCCCTCGCCGGGCTCACGCTGCTGACCGCGGCCTGCGCGATGGAGCGCGAGGCCGCGCCCGCGAAGACGACCGCCGCCGCGCCGGCGACCGTCGCCCCCGCCGCGCTCGCGCCCGGCCAGGGCGAGCGCGCGGCCTTCGTCGTCGAGGGCGACCTCGTGAAGGTCAACAACACCCACTGTGGCGTCACCCGCAGCCCGATGGGCCCGGAGACGCTCGGCCGCTTCACGACGCGGGTCGCCTACGAGGGCGCCGACCCCCGCTTCCGCGGCAAGACCTTCGAGTTCAACCAGTGCTGCGGGATGTGCATCGAGAAGTTTCCGCAGATCTGGGCCGAGCGCGCCGACGAGATCCTCGCCTACCACGGCGTCGCCCAGCAGGCGCAACGCACCGACTGATTGTGCCCGCGCTGGAAACGGTGCGTCGGCGCCGCCACCCATTGTTCGCGGCGGGCGGCGGCGCCATTCTCCAGCGTATGCAGCGCATGGACCGACGAGACGCGTTGAAGGTCCTGTTCGCGGCGGGTTGCGCGGGGCCCCTGGCCGCCGCGTGCCGGGTGCGCGAGGAGCGGGACGACATGCACGCGAAGAGCGAGACGCAGGCGGCGATGCCCGCGATCTTCCTGGCGCACGGCTCGCCGATGCTGCTGGACGACGCGAAGTGGGTGGCGGAGCTTTCGGGCTGGGCGCGCGCTCTGCCGCGGCCGAAGGCCATCCTCGTGCTCTCGGCGCACTGGGAGGCGCGGCCGGCGACGGTGGGCGCGACGCGCACCGTCCCGCTCGTGTACGACTTCTACAACTTCCCCGCGCGCTACTACGAGGTGAAGTACCCGGCGCCGGGCGCCCCCGAGCTGGCGGCGCGCGTGAAGGCGCTCCTCGGCGCGAAGCAGCCGGTGGCCGAGGACGCGGCACGCGGCCTCGACCACGGCGCGTACGTCCCGCTCGTGGCCATGTACCCGCAGGCCGACGTGCCGGTGCTCCAGCTCTCGCTGCCGACGCTCGAGCCGGCGGCCCTCTTCGAGCTGGGCCGCGCGCTGGCGCCGCTACGCCGCGAGGGCGTGCTGATCATGGGCAGCGGCTTTCTGACCCACAACCTGCGCCGCATGGAGTTCCGGCCCGACGCCCCGCCGCCGGCCTGGGCCTCGGAGTTCGACGCATGGTCCGCCGACGTGCTCGCCCGCCGCGACGTGGACGCGCTGCTCGATTACCGCAACCGCGCCCCGGGCGTGCAGATCGCATTGCCGACGCACGAACACTTCGTCCCCGTCGTCGCGACGCTGGGGGCGGGGGCCGACGACGGATCGCCCGTGCGCTTCCCGATCACCGGGTTCACGTACGGCTCGGCGACGAAGCGGTCCGTCCAGGTGGGCTGAATGCACGACGACCTGGCCGACGTCATCGTCCCGCGCACCAGCGATCTCGGCGACGGCTTCGAGGTGCGCCGCGCGCTGCCCTCGTCGAAGCGGCGCCTCGTCGGGCCGTTCATCTTCTTCGACCAGATGGGCCCGGCGCGGTTCGAGGTCGGCCGCGGCCTCGACGTGCGACCGCATCCGCACATCGGCCTCGCGACCGTGACGTACCTGTTCGAAGGCGAGCTCCTGCACCGGGACAGCCTGGGGACGGTGCAGGTGATCCGGCCCGGCGAGGTCAACTGGATGACGGCGGGCCACGGCATCGTGCACTCGGAGCGCACGCCGCCCGCGCGCCGGGAGGCCGGATCGCCGCTCTTCGGCATCCAGGCGTGGGTGGCGCTGCCCGCGGACGCCGAAGAGGCGGCGCCGGCGTTCGCGCACCACGGCGCGGCGTCGCTGCCTGTCGTCGAGCGTGAGGGCGTGCGCGCGCGCCTGATCGCGGGCACGCTGCTCGGCCTGCGGTCGCCGGTGCGCACCGCGTCGGCGCTGTTCTACGCGGACGTCGAGATGTCGCCCGGGGCGCGGTTGACGCTGCCGCCGGAGCACGAGGAGCGCGCGGTGTACGTCGTCGTCGGCACGGTCGAGGTCGGCGGCGCGGCGCACGCGGCGGGCCAGCTGCTGGTCCTGCGGCCGGGCGCGCCGGTCGACCTGGCCGCGCCGTCCGGGGCCCGGCTCATGGCGCTCGGCGGCGCCGTGATGGACGGCCCGCGGCACATCTGGTGGAACTTCGTCTCGAGCTCCCGGGACCGCCTCCAGGAAGCCGCGGCCCGCTGGAAGGAGAACCGGTTCCCGCCGGTGCCCGGCGAGGCCGACCGCATCCCCCTGCCCGACCGCGGCCCGCCGCCGGTCGTCCGCTATCCCTGATGCGCACGTTGGTGTTGGGCCTGCTCGCCGTCGCCTGCAGCCGCGCGCCGGACCGCGATCCCTGCGCCGGGCTCGGGCCGGTCGAACCTTCGCGCCGCGTCGACGTGCCGGCGCTGGGCCTCTCGATCGGCGCGTTCGGCGACGTGGTCCGGCCCTTCGACGGGGGCGTCGACGTGGAGCGGCGCCGCACGCCGCGGACGGTCAGCGCGCTGACCATCCGGCGGCGCGCGCCCGGAGCGAAGTGTCCCGCGACGTCGTGCGCCCTACCGGGCGGCGGCGCGGCCGCGCTCGCGTTCGTCGAGGCCGGCGGATCGGGCGGGCCGTCCGCCGGCCTGGAGGGTTGCCTCGACCTGGGTGGCGCGGCCTACGCGGTGACGTGCGTCGACCAGCCCGGCGAGTGGCCAGCGCCGTCGCCCGATCCCGCCTGGTGCCTGCCGTACATCGCGAGCGTCGGCCGCCTGCCCTGACGCCGCCCGGCGAAAAACGACACGCGTCGATGTCGATTTCTGCGACGCGCGCCGCGCCTGTCCGAGTGAGTACGCAGAGCGACCCACAGGGAGAGGCGACATGCTGGCGCGCGACGCGATTCTCGATCGACTGGGCCATCCGAGCCGACACGTGCGGGCTGCGGTGGCGCGCTATGTCGGGCACCGCGGCCCGCCCGACGCCGGCGCGCTGCGAGCGCTGCTCGGCGCGTGCGAGCGCCACGGCGTCGCCGCGAATCGCGCGGCGCTCTGGCACTTCGTCGGGGCGGCGCCCGGCGAGGCCGAGGCGGCGCGCGCGCTGCGTCTGCTGCGCGAGGCGGGGGGGCGCGACGACCGGTTCGCGCTCCTCCGGCTCCTCGGCACGAGCGCGGCGGCGGCGTTCGGCGCTTGGGGCGGCCGCCTCGACCTGGACTGCCCCGACGAGCGGGCGCTCCACGAGGCGATGGCGCGGCGTCGGGCATTGGCCGAGCGACCGGGACCCGAGCTGTGGACGACGCTGCTCCAGCTCGGCGCGCGGCACGGGCCCCACGGACCCGCCGACACGGGCCCCGAGGACGACGCCGGCGCGCTCGTGGCGGCGCTGCTCACGCGCGACGACCTGCCCGACGGCGCGCTGCTCGCCGCGATGGACGATCCGCGGCTGCAGTCTTCGTGGATCGGCGGCCATCTGTTCGAGCTCGCGGCCCGGCGGCGGCTGCGCACGGCGGTCCCCCGCTTCGCCGCGGCGCTCGGCGGCGATGGTCCGCACCGCGCGGCGATCCGCGGCCTCGGCCTGTTGGCCGATGCCCGGGCCGTGGCGCTGCTCGCCGCCCTGTGCCCGCGCCGGGAGCGCGCCTTCCGGCTCGACGCTGCCGAGGCGCTGGGGCGCATCCAGCGGCCCGAGAGCGAGTCGGCGATCGTGCGGCTGCTCGGCGCCGAAGACGACGACGACGTGCGGGCGGCGCTGTGCGTGGCGCTCTGCCGGCTCTTCTCGATCGCCGGGCTCGAGGTGGTGCGCGGTGAGCTGACCGCGGGGCGATCGCCCCTGCGCGTGCGCCTCGACGGCAGCGGCGAACCGATCGACGTCGGCGCCGAGCTGACCGTGGCCTCACTCGTCGTCGACGACACCCTGGCGGAGCGGGCGCGCCGCCGCCTGGCCGCAGCCGGATGACAGACCGGTGACTCGGCGA
The DNA here is from genome assembly GCA_963169045.1 of Myxococcota bacterium. Lineage (GTDB taxonomy): Bacteria > Myxococcota_A > Bradymonadia > UBA7976 > UBA1532 > CAUJDF01. The sequence goes on along the minus strand of CAUJDF010000039.1, from coordinate 338,359 downwards.
TACAGTCGCCGGCGCCGTTCCGGAGGTGCCCCATGATCGGTCCCGAGGACGTCCTGAGCTTCTGGTTCGACCGCGAAGACCGCTTCCGCGTCTGGTTCGGCGCCGATCCGGCGTTCGACATCGAGTGCCGCGAGCGCTTCGGCGCGGCGGTCGAGGCGGCGGCGCAGGGGCGGCACGGCGATTGGGCCGCGACGCCGCGAGGGCGCCTCGCGCTGGTGATCCTCATGGACCAGCTGCCGCGCAACATCTTCCGCGGCAGCGGGCGCTCGTTCGCCTACGACGCCGAAGCCCGGGCGCTGGTCCTCGAGGGCCTCGAGCGCGGAGACGACCGCGTGCTCGCCACGGTGGAGCGCGGCTTCTTCTACCTGCCGCTCGAGCACGCCGAGGACGCGGCGCTGCAGGCCCTCAGCGTGCGCTGCTTCGAGCGGCTCCACGCGGAGGCGTCCCCTGACGAGCGCGGCATGACGGCGTCGCTCCTCGACTACGCCGAGCGTCACCGTCGCGTGATCGACCGCTTCGGCCGGTTTCCCCACCGAAACGCGCTCGTGGGGCGCGAGACGACCGCCGAGGAGCGCGCGTTCCTCGCCAGCAAGGAGGCCCCGTTCTGAGCGCCATTCCCCTCCGCGAGGACCTCGAGGCCGCCCGTGACCGTGTGGCGCCGCACGTCCATCGCACCCCCGTCTTCACGAGCGCTTTCGTCGACGGACGGACGGGCGCCCGGGTGGTCTTCAAAGCCGAGAACCTGCAGAAGGTCGGCGCCTTCAAGTTCCGCGGCGCGTGCAACGCGGTGTTCTCGCTCGGCGACGACGAGGCGCGGCGCGGCGTGCTCACGCACTCCTCCGGCAACCACGCGCAGGCGGTGGCGCTCGCGGCGCGGGTCCGCGGCGTGCCGGCGTGGGTCGTGATGCCCGAGGGCGCGCCGGCGGTGAAGGTGGCGGCGGTCGAAGGCTACGGGGCGCGTATCGTGCGCTGCGCGCCGACTCTCGCCGCGCGCGAGGCCACCGCGGCCGAGGTCCAGCGCGAGACCGGCGCCGCGTTCGTCCACCCCTACGACGACGCCCGCGTCGTGGCCGGCCAGGCCACCGCGGCCATGGAGCTCCTCGAACAGGCGGGGCCACTCGACGTGCTGCTGGCGCCGGTGGGCGGCGGCGGGCTCCTCGGCGGCACCGCGCTCGCCGCCGCCTACTTCGCTCCGGGCACGCGCGTCGTCGGCGCGGAGCCCGCGGCCGCCGATGACGCGGCGCGGTCCTTCCACGGCGGGGTGCTCGTGCCCGCCGACAACCCGCGCACCGTCGCCGACGGCCTGCGCACCTCGCTCGGCGCGCTCAACTTCGCCGTGCTGCGCCGGTACGTCGCCGACGTCGTCACGGTCGGCGAGGACGAGATCGTCGCCGCCATGCGGCACGTCTGGGAGCGCATGAAGCTGGTGATCGAGCCGTCGTCGGCCGTGCCCGTGGCGGCCCTGCTGTCGGGCCGCCTCGACGTCGAGGGGCGACGCGTGGGCGTCATCCTCTCTGGCGGCAACGTCGACCTCGACCACCTGCCTTGGTTTCGCTGACGCCGCTGGCACGGACCGTGCTAAGCAGCGGGGCATGGTCGCACTCGCCCACGACGGAAGCGCTCGCGAGGCCACCGAGGCCCGACGTCGGTTCCTCGCCGACCTCGCAGACGTTCCCGAACGGGAACGGCTGCTCGTCTTCGATATCCTGCGGGATTCCCACGTCTTTCCGGTGTATTGGTGCGTCGCGCTCGCCATCGGACGGCGCGACGGCGGGTGGGTGGTCGACGGGCCCTTCGCGGCGCGCTCGGGCGCCCGGTCCCGGCACCTCGCGCGCGACGCGGCGGCCACGCTCGAGGCGGCGCGGGTCCTGGGTCCGTATCCGGTGACCTCGCTGCGGCGCCTCGTCGGGCTCGAATGAAGGCCGCCGTCAGGTCATGTTGATGATGACGGTCTTCTTCGTCGTGAAGTGCTCGAGCATGGCCTCGAGCGAGGCCTCCTTGCCGAGCCCGGAGTTCTTCACGCCCCCGTAGGACAGCATCGACTGCACGACCAGGTTCTGGTTCACCTGGACGAAGCCGGCCTGGAGCCGCTGGGTGGCATTCAGGGCGTGGCGCAGGTCGCGCGTCCAGATGGTCGCCGACAGACCGAACTCGGTGTCGTTGGCCTGCTCGATGACCGCGTCGAAGTCCCGCCACGCCATCACGCAGGTGACCGGGCCGAAGATCTCCTCGCGACAGACCCGGTGATCGTTGGGGATGCCGGTGAAGACGTGCGGCTGGACGAAGAGGCCCTTCGCCAGGCGCGGATCCTCGGGCAGCCGCGAGCAGGCGTACGCCTTCGCGCCGGGGGCGGCGCCGGCGAGCGCGATGTAGTCGCGCACCTTCTGGAACTGGCCCGGCGAGATGATGGTGCCGATGTCGGTCGCCTCGTCGAGCGGGTCGCCCATCTTCATGGCGTTCACGCGGGCGGTGACCCCCTCGATGAACGGCTCGAAGACCTGCTCGTGCACGAACATGCGGCTCGCCGCCGTGCAGCTCTGGCCCTGGCGGGTGAAGCGCATGCCGACGATGGCGCCATCGATCGCCCGGCCGAGGTCGGCGTCGGCGCACACGATCATCGGGCTCTTGCCGCCGAGCTCGAGCGTCGCCGGGACGAGGCGCTGGGCCGCGGCCGTGGCGATGATCTTCCCAGTCTCGACGGAGCCGGTGAACGACACTTTGCGCACGTCGGGGTGCGCGGTGAGCGGGGCGCCACACTCCGGGCCGTAGCCGGAGAGGATGTTGAGCACGCCCTTCGGCAGGACCTCGCTCATGATCTGGACCGCCCGCAGGCAGGCGAGCGGCGCCTCCTCGGCGGACTTGACGACCACGGTGTTGCCCGCCACGAGCGCCGGCGCCACCTTGAGCGCCATCAGCAGCATCGGCACGTTCCACGGGATGATCGCGCCGACGACGCCCAGCGGCTCCCGCAGGGTCATCGTGAGCATGTCGGGGTTGAACGGGATGGTCTCGCCCTTCAGCTCCGATCCGAGGCCCCCGTAGTACAGGAAGATGTCGGCGAGCACGCCCGCCTCGACGCGGCTCTCGGTGCGCAGCGCCTTGCCGGTTTCGAGCGCGACCAGGCGTCCGAGCTCCTCGACGTGCTCCGCCAGGCGGCGGCCGCACTCGACGACCAGGGCGCCACGCTCGCGGGCCCGACGGCGGGCCCAGGCCGGCTGGGCCGCCTTCGCCGCGCGGACGGCGGCGTCGACGTCGGCGGCTTCGCCGTACGCGGCTCGCGCCACGACCTCGCCGGTCGCCGGGTTGACGACGTCGAACGTCCGCCCGGACGCGGCGGCGCGCAGCTCGCCGTCGATGAGGTGCACGCCGCTGAGCGCCTGCGCCAGCGCGAACGGATCGATGGCCATCGGGTTCTGCATGTGGTGGGTCCCCCTGCGTGATTCGGGGCCCACTCTGGCCCGGTCGCCCCCTGGCGCGCAAGCCCCCGCCCCACCCCGAATTCCTGATACAGTGTCGCGCATTGCGGAGATCCGGCCGTTCTCGCGCCTACCTCCTGGAGCATGAACATCCGCGCGCCACTCCTCGTCGCCGCGTGCTGCCTCGCGCTCGTGGCGTGCGCCGCCGACCCGGGCGGCTCCGAAGGCGGGGTCGACTCGGGACCCCGCCTCGGCGACGCCGCCGACGCCGCGTTCCGCGACGCGGACGATCCGGACGTGCCTCTGCTGCGGGACTGCGCCGACGGCGAGACCCGCGCGTGCGGCACCGACGTGGGGCAGTGCGCCGCCGGCCTCGAGCGCTGCGTGCGCGGGTTGTGGTCCGGCGCGTGCGAGGGCGAGGTGCGCGCCGCCGAGGAGCGCTGCAACGGTCTCGACGACGACTGCGACGAGGTGGCCGACGAGGGCTTCGGCCTCGGCCGCGCCTGCAAGTACCGCGATGAGCGCAACCGCCAGGTCGACGGCACCATCGCGTGCGATCCCGAGACCGGCAGCGCCACTTGCGCCGCCCGGCCCGACTGCAACCGCGACGCCGACGCCGACGGCGTCGACGTCTGCGCCGACTGCGACGACGAAGACGCCCACAACTTCCCCGGCAACGCGGAGCGCTGCGACGGCCGCGACAACGACTGCAACGAGGTGGTCGACGACCCGTTCGTCCTCGGCGAGATCTGTTACGCCGGCGAGGGCACCTGCCGGCGTGGCGGGCAGACGGTCTGCGACCCCACGACGTTCGACGTCGGGTGCGACGCCGTCCCCGCGGCGCCCGAGGGCGGCGAGCGCTGCGGCGACGGCGCTGACGTCGACTGCGACGGCGCCGTCGACGAGGGCTTCGACGTGGGCGCGCCCTGCGTCGTCGGCGTGGGCGCCTGCGCGCGCGAGGGCCGCCGCGTCTGCGGTGCCGACCGCCTCTCCGCCGCGTGCGACGCCCGCCCCGGCCCTGCCGCGGCCGAGCGGTGCGGGGACGGCACCGACGACGACTGCGACGGCGCCGTCGACGAGGGCTTCGTGGTGGGCGAGGCCTGCGCCGTCGGTCTCGGCGCCTGCGCCCGGGCGGGCGTGACGGCCTGCGCGCCGGGCGGCGAGGGCGTGGTCTGCGCCGGCGAGGCGGGCGCCGCGGTGGCCGAGCGGTGCGGCGACGGGGTCGACGACGACTGCGACGGCGCGACCGACGAGGGCTTCGCCGTGGGCGCGCCGTGCACCGCCGGCATGGGGGCCTGCGCGGTCGCCGGTCGGCTCGTGTGCTCGCCGTCGGGCGACGCCGCGATCTGCGACGCGCGACCCGGTGCGCCCGAGCCGGAGCGTTGCGGCGACGGGACCGACGACGATTGCGACGGCGCCGTCGACGAGGGCTTCGACGAGGGCGCGCCCTGCGGGGTCGGTGAGGGCGAGTGTCGCCGTGCCGGCGCGTTGGTCTGCAGCGCCGACGGGGGCGCGGCGATCTGTGACGCGCGGCCGGGCGTCCCCGCGATCGAGCGCTGCAACGGCCGAGACGACGACTGCGACGGCATCGCCGACGAGGACTTCGCGGTCGGATCCGACTGCGCCGCCGGCGTGGGGGCCTGCGCCGTCGCGGGGCGCGTGCTCTGCGCCGCCGACGGGGCGGCCGCCTGCGACGCCGCCCCGCGCGCCCCGCGCGACGAGCGCTGCAACGGCGCCGACGACGACTGCGACGGCGCAACGGACGAGGACTTCCCGGGCCTCGGCGAGATCTGCGACGACCCTGCGGACGCCGACGTCTGCGCACGCGGCGTGCGTCGCTGCGATCCGGCGACGGGCGAGGCGGTGTGCGCGGACGATCCGCCGAGCCCGGAGCGCTGCAACTTCCGCGACGACGATTGTGACGGCGTGCCCGACAATGGCTTCGACCTCTTCACGGACGTCGACAATTGCGGCAATTGCGGCGTCGTCTGCCCGCAGCCGTGGGGCGCGTGCCGCGACGCGACGTGCTGGCGCGACTACTGGGTCAGCGCCCAGGTGGGCTCCGACGCCGAGGGCGACGGCTCGCGGGAGCGCCCGTGGCGCACGATCTCCCACGCGACGACCACTGTCGTCGGGCCGCTCGCCACCATCAACGTGTTGCCCGGTACCTACTCGGCGACGATGGACGCCGCCGAGTTCGAGCGCTTCCCCATCCGCCTGCGCGACGGCGTGCAGGTCCTCGGCGCCGGCGCCCCCGACCTGATCGTGGTCGACGCCGACCACGCCGGCACCGTCTTCCTCCTGCAAAGCGCGCCGCGCGCCAACAACCGCCTCGCCGGGCTCACCGTCCACCGCGGCGGACGCCTCGACGGCGACGCGCCGGCCATCCGCTTCGCCGCGGCGAACGGCGCCATCCGCGACGTGATCGTCACCGACGCCGCCTCGCTCAGCAGCGCCGCCGCGATCGAGATCGCGAGCGGCCGCGTCACGGTCGACGGCTCTTCCTTCACCGGCTCCGTCGGCAGCGCCGGCGCAGGCATCGTGATGTTCATCGGCGCCGGCGAATACGCGCTCACGCGGAGCCACTTCCGCGGCAATCGCGTCGACCGCGGCGGCGTGGTGCAGGCCCGCGGCGTCGGGGTCCGCGTCGAGAACACCACCGTCGTCGGCAACACGGGCGCCGCCCTGAGCGCCGAGTTCCCGCGGGCCCGCCTCGACGTCACCCATTGCTCGCTCGTCGCCAACACGGGTTCCGGTGTCGTCCTGTTCGAGAGCACGACGGGCGCCTTCCACAACAACGTCGTCGCCTTCAACGGGGGCTGGGGCTTCGACGAGGTCACGGCGCAGTCCGATCCCGAGGCCATCGGCACCAACCTGATCCACGACAACGTCGCGGGCGCCTATCACAACGAAGGCACGACCACGCTCGGTGTGGGCGCGCTGGGCAGCAACTTCGCCGGCGATCCGCTGTTCGTGAACGCCGTGCAGGCCGGCAACCTGCGTCTCCGACCGGGCTCGGCGGCCATCGACCGCGCCGATCCCGCCCGCACGCTGCCGGCGGACCAGGACGACGTGCCGCGTCCCCAGGGGGCCGGCCCCGACTGTGGAGCGTTCGAAGCGCTCCCTTGACACTTGTCATGGGCCTCGGCACCGTCGCGCCCATGCGCATTCCGATCACGCGACCGGTCTTCGACGAGGCGGATCTCGAAGCCATCCGGCAGCCTCTGTTGAACGGCTGGGTCGTCCAGGGTCCGCACGTCCAGGCCTTCGAAGGCAAGGTGGCCGCGTACACCGGCGCACGCCACGCGGTCGCGGTGACGTCGTGCACCACCGGCCTCCACCTGGCCCTGGCGGCGCTCGGCGTGCAGGCCTGCGACGAGGTCGTCGTGCCGGCCTTCACATGGATCTCGACCGCCAACGTCGTCGAGCACCTGGGCGCGCGCGCGGTCTTCTGCGATGTGTCGCTCGAGACCTTCAACGTCGATGTCGAGCGCATGGCGGCGGCGATCACGCCGCGGACGAAGGCTCTGACGCCGGTCCATCTGTTCGGCCTGCCCGCCGAGATGGACGCCGTTCTCGCCCTGGCGAAGGACCGGGGGCTCTTCGTCGTCGAGGACGCGGCGTGCGGGCTCGGCGCGCGCTTTCACGGCCGCCACGTCGGTACCCTGGGCGACCTCGGCGCCTTCAGCTTCCACCCGCGCAAGGCCGTCACCACCGGCGAGGGCGGCATGGTCACCACCGCCGACGACGCGCGGGGCGATCTGTTGCGCTGCCTGCGCGATCACGGGGCCAGCCGCTCGGACCTGCAGCGGCATGGCAACAAGGCCGCGTTCCTGCTCAGCGACTACGACCACCTCGGCTACAACTACCGCATGACCGATCTGCAGGGCGCCCTCGGCAGCACGCAGATGGACAAGCTGGAATGGGTGCAGACCCACCGCACCGCGCGGGCCCGGCGCTACGACGACGTGCTCTCGCCGCTTTCGGGCTGGCTGTCGACGCCGCGCGTCCCCGCCGGGGTCGAGCACAGCTATCAGTCGTACGTGTGCCTGTTCCGTCCTGAGACCCCGACGCTCGCGAACGTCGACCGGCTCTACGATCTGCGCAACCGGCTGATGCTCCGGCTCGAGGAGCGGGGGGTCGCCACGCGTCAGGGCACCCATGCGGCGGCGCACCTCGGCTACTACCGCGAGAAGTATGGGATCCGGCCCGAGCACTTCCCGAATGCCTGGATGGCCGAGCGTCTGTCGCTGACGCTGCCGCTCTATCCGCAGATGACCGACGCGGAGCAGGACTTCGTCGTCGAGCAGCTCGAAACCGCGTGGCGCGAGGTGCGATGAGCAGCGGCGCCGACCAGAATCCGACGGTGCTCGGTGTCATCGGGCTCGGCATCGTGCACGAGCTCAGCTCGCCGCTGACGAGCGGCATGTTGGCGCTGGGTCTGCTCGCCGAGCGCCTGCGCGGCCACGCGCCGCCGGCCATCGACGATGTCGCCGACGAGCTGGACCGCGTGCGCGGCCACCTGCGGCGCATGGCCGACCTCATCGAGCACCTGCGCGGCCTGGCGGCCGGCGAGGTGCGCCTCGCGAAGCACGACCTCGACGCGGTCGCCGATCGGGCGACCCGCCTGCTCGAGCCGATGCTGCGCGTCCAGGGCGGCGTCCGCCTTCAGCGGGGGCCGCGCGATCCGCGCGCCCGGGCTTCGATCGATGGGCTCCTCGTCGAGCAGGCCGTCTCCACCGTGGTGCTGAATGCGGCCGAGGCCATGGGCCATCGGCAGGGGGTGGTGACGATCACCACGCAGCGCATCGACGAGCGCGCGCGCATCGAGGTGCTCGACGAGGGACCGGGCTTCGCCGACCCGGTCGCGGCGCGCGCGCCCGGTTATACGACGAAGGGCGCCGGGCGCGGCATCGGCCTTGCGCTCGCGGAGGTCATCGTCGGCGCTTCGGGCGGCACGCTGAGCCTGGCCAACCGCCCGGAAGGCGGCGGCCAGGTCATCCTCGAGTTTCCGTCGGCAGATTGAACGGGCCGCTCCCGACGTGGGAGCAACCCGGCCTCGTCGGAACCGACCGCCTCAGGTCTCGGGCCGGGGTGCCGGCGGGGTGGCCGCGGGCGGCGTCGGGGCGGGTGCCGACGGCGCGGCACCGTCTTCGCGCTTGTCGCCGCTGCCCGCCGCCTTCTTCGGCTCGATCGTGGCCGTCACGCCGCCACCCTCGAGGGTGGGCGGACCGGTGACGTGCGCCACGTCCTTGAGCTGGTCGATCAGGTTGTTGAGCTGGGCAACCCAGCGCTCGGTCACCGCCCGCTCGCGGCCGCGCATGCGCACCACGAACCGGACGCGATCGCCGTCTTCGAGGAAGCGGCGCGCGTGGCGGAGCTTCGTCTCGAGGTCGTGCGGATCGGTCTTGGGACGAAGCTTGAGGATCTTCGTCTCGGTCTGGTGCTGCTTCTTCGTGCGCTTGCGCTGCTCGTAGCGGAAACGCCCGTAATCCATGATCTTGCAGACCGGCGGACGGGCGTTGGGTGCCACTTCGACGAGGTCGAGACCATTGTCGTAGGCGATGCGGCGGGCCTCTTCGGGCGACATCAGGCCCAGGGACTCACCGTTCTCGCCGATGACCATGATCTGCGGGATACGGATCTGCTCGTTGACGCGACGTCGTTCTTCCAAGTGGTGACTGACTCCTACGGGTTGACCGGAACGGCCGCTTGCGGCCGACTTCGCCGGCTGGATGTACCGGCGACCCCCGGCAAGCTAGATAACGCATCGGAAGTCTGGTTGCCAGCGGTACGTGCGGGGATGTGCGATTGCCCGTCCGACCCGGTTTCTGGTAGACGCACCAAGAGACGCTCTGGGGGTGGTTGTCATGCGCATACGTCCGACGTGGGTGGCGTCTTCTTGCCTGGCGCTCGCCGCGGCATGCGGTGGTGGCGGCGGGGACGACGACGGGCCCGCGCCGGCCGACGCCGCGCCCGTCGACGCTGACGCCGCGCGGGTGATGGACGTCGACGCAGCGGTGCCGGTCCCCGACATGGGCGTGCACGTTTGTCTCGCCGAGGGCGGCGAGCCGACGGCGACGCCGATCGGCGACCCGATCCCCGGCCTGAACGGCGTGCGGGCCGACGTCGACGTCGGCGGCGACGGCGCCGTCGACCTGGCGCTCTCGATGGGCACCGACGCGGGCAGCGAGCTCCGCTTCCTCGATGGGCGCACGGGTCAGGCGCTCGGAAGCATCCGCGGGCAGGCGGGCGCGAGCCTCGAGCTCATGCCGGGCCTCTGGCCGCGCCCCGACGCGCTGACGCCGCTCGCCCTCGGCGGCGCGAGCGTCTTCTACGCGCTCGAGCGTGCGGGCGACGGCGCGACCTCGCTGCGGGTGGTCGACGCGGCCTCCTTCGCCGACGTGCGGACCATCCCCATCGCCGGAGGGGTCGAGGGCCTCACGGTGCTGGCCAGCGGCGAGGGCTGGCTCGCGCTGGTGGATCAGGCCGACGAGGGCTGCGCCGTCTACGCGCTGGACCGCGAGGCGTCCCTCGTGGCGGCCGGCCTCTGCCGCCTTCAAGCGGCGTGGGACGCCAATGGCGACGGCACCGTCGACGTGCTGCGCACCGGGGCGGCGGGCGCCGCGCTCCTCGACGGCCGCACGCTGGAGCCGCTCGCCGAGAACGCGACCCGCAACCTGCACGTGGGCTTCGTGCCGGTGTCGGCGGCCGCGGGCGCGCCGGCGCCGGGGCCGTTCGACTTCCGAGGCCGCGGCCCCGAGCTCGTCGGCGTGATCTCCGACCAGGGCCAGCTCCAGGTCTACGGCCTCGATCCCGGGGACCTGTCGTTCGAGGGCGAGCCGGTGGCCGTGCCGGGCGTGTTCACGCGCCTCGCCTTCCGGCTGGGTGGCGACGGCCTGCGCCTGATCGCCGAGGAGGAGCGCAACAACTTGCGCTTCCTGCACGTTCTGCAGCCGGGGGTGACCGTGCGGCGCCGCGCCGAGTTCGGCCCGTACGTCAACCTGTACTGGGGCGAAGGCGGCGACTTCGACGGCGACGGCCACCCGGAGCTCGACGTCTGGGCGGGCCCGCGCGAGGACGGCCTGAACGCGGAGCGGGTCTTCCGGCGCGTCGCCGACGGCGCGGCGGCGTTGACGATCGCGGCGGAGCGCAGCGGCCGCTTCGACCCGGTGCTCGCGCGGCGCGGCGGCGTGGAGGTCCCCGCCGATGTCGACGGCTGCGCGGGCGACGAGGTCGTCCTGCTGCGCAGCGGCCAGGCCTCGGAGCGGCGCCCCACCCGGCTGCGCATCCTCGCCGCGTCCGGCGCCCAGCTCTACCAGGGCGAGCCGCTCGAGGGCCGTGTGCACGCGCTCGCCCTCGGCGACCTCGACGGCGCCGGCCCTGCCGAGCTCCTCGAGGCGCGCAGCGTCGACGATCGCGCCGCGCAGCTCTCCGTCATCCGCTTCTGACTCCAACCTCGAGTTTCGCCATTCTCGGCTGCCTGCGGCCGGCCCCGACCGGCCGCCGCAGCTTGCTCCCACAGGCGAAGCCGGCGTCTTGCGGTGGCGAGTCTGCCCGAAGGGGTCGGTCGCTTCGCTGCGCGCGGCGCATTTCGGTCTCGACGTGCATCGAGCACGCCTTCGACCGAAATTCGCCTTGCTCCTTGCTGCGACTCGGTCGTTGCTCGGCCTCGTCGACGCCGAAATGGCGAAACTCGAGTCTAACGGAAGCTGCGGGCGGGTGGCAGCGGGCCCGCCGCGCTGAAGTCGAGCTCCTCGAAGCGCTGCCCCTTCACGTTGCAGACGTCCTGCTCGCGGCTCGTGCGGCCCTGGATCAACAGCACATGGGCCTGAACCAGCACGCGCCGGTGCCGCTCGTAGGTGCGCGGGGGCACGATGATGTTGGTGAAGCCCGTCTCGTCCTCGAGCGTGACGAAGAAGAAGCCCTTGGCCGCCTCGGGGCGCTGGCGGGTGGTGACGAGCCCGGCGACACGCACGGGGCGGTCGTGGGGCACGTGCTCGAGGTCGGCAGCGCGTAGGACGCGCTGCTTCGCCAGCCACGGGCGCAGGTGGGTCATGGGGTGGACGCCGGTGGTCAGGCCGGTCGTGCGGTAGTCGGCGGCGAGCGTCTCGACGGCGTCGAGAGGCCGGAAGACCACCGCCGGCTCGTCGGGCGGCGCGAACGGGAGCGTGTCGCCGCGGGCGCGGACGGCGCGCAGCACGCCCCACAGCGCCTCGCGGCGGCCCTCGGGCACGAACGCGTCGAAGGCCCCCGCCCCCGCCAGCGTGCGCAGCGCCGCTTCGCCCAGGCGCGTGCGCCGCACCACGTCGTCGATCGAGCCGAACGGCCCGCCCGCGCGCGCCTGCTCGAGCGTCGCCCGCGCCTCGGCCCCGAGCCCCTCGACCAGGCGCAGCCCCAGGCGCACCGCGTCGCCCTCCATGCGCGACGGCCAGTCGCTGCGCGCCATGCAGGGGGGGCGGACCTCGACCCCGTGCCGCCGGGCGTCCTGCACGAGCGACGCCGGCGAGTAGAAGCCCATCGGCTGTGCGTTGAGCAGCGCGCACAGGAACTCCGCCGGATACCGGCAGCGCAGCCACGCCGACGCGTAGACGAGCAGCGCGAACGACATGCTGTGGCTCTCGGGGAAGCCGTAGGTCGAGAACGCCTGGATCTGGCGGATGATGCGCTCCGCCGTCTCCGCCGGGATGCCACGGGCCCGCATGCCCTCGCGCAGGCGGCCCGCCAGCGTCTCGAGCTTGAAGCGGTGCCGCTTGCTGCCCATGGCACGGCGCAGCGCGTCGGCCTCGGCGGTGGTGAAGCCGGCGGCGGCCACGGCGAGGCGCATGCCCTGCTCCTGGAAGAGCGGCACGCCCAGCGTGCGGTCGAGGATCGACGCCAGCGCCGGGTGCAGCGGCTCGACGGCCTCTTCCCCGCGCTTGCGCCGGATGTAGGGGTGTACCATGTCGCCCTGCAGCGGCCCCGGCCGGATGAGCGCCACCTGGATCGCCAGCTCGTAGAAGGTGCGCGGGCGGGTGCGCGGCAGCGTGTTCATCTGCGCGCGGCTCTCGATCTGGAAGACGCCCACCGTGTCGGCGCGACCGATCATGTCGTAGGTGACCGGATCGTCGGGCAGGTTGTAGAGGCCGACGCCGAGCCTGTGCCGGGCGTTGACGAGGTCGAGGCCCTCGCGCAGTGCGGTGAGCATGCCGAGGCCCAGCAGGTCGAACTTGGGCAGCTTGAGGGCGTCGAGGTCGTCCTTGTCCCACTGGATGATCGTGCGCGCCTCCATCGCCGCCGGCTCGATGGGCACGAGCTCGGCGATCGGCTGCGCGCTGAGGACGAAGCCGCCGACGTGGATCGAGCGGTGGCGCGGCAGGTCCTGCAGGCCGCGCGCGACGTGCAGCAGCGCGCGCATGCGCCCCTCGCCGGGATCGAAGCCGGCGCCGCGCACGTCGGCCTCCTCGAGCACGTCGTCCCCGTGCACCTGCTCGGCGAGGCGCGCGCCTTCATCGACCGAGAAGCCGAGCGCGCGCGCCGCGTCACGTACGGCGCTGCGTCCGCGGAAGCAGATGTTCTCGCAGACCATCGCCGCGTGCTCGCGCCCATACTCCCGGTAGACCCACTGGATGATCACCTCGCGGCGGGCGTGCTCGATGTCGAGGTCGATGTCGGGGTAGCCGTCGCGCTCCTCGGAGAGGAAGCGCTCGAAGAGCAGCTCGTGACGGATCGGATCGACGGCGGTGATGCCGAGGCAATAGCAGACCGCGGAATTCGCGGAGGAGCCGCGACCCTGTACGAGGATGCGCTGCGACTCGGCGAAGTCGACGATGTCCTTCATGATCAGGAAGTAGCCGGCGAGGCCGCGGCGGCCGATGAGGTCGAGCTCGTGCTCGAGCTGGGCGCGGTGCTGTGGGGTCACGCCGTCGCCCCAGCGCTTCGCGGCGCCCTCCTCCGCGAGGTGCGCGAGGTAGGCGTCCGGATCGGTGAAGCCGTCGCGCAGCTTCAGGGCGGGCAGCTTCGGGTCGAGCTGCGCGAGCCGGAAGGTGCAGCGCTCGGCGAGCTCGACCGACGTGCGCAGGCCTTCGGGCGCGTGGGCCCAGCGCTCGGCCATCGCCGCGGGGCCCTTCAGGTGCCACTCGGCGTTGGGGCGCAAGCGGCGGCCGGCCTCGTCGAGCGTGGTGTGGTGGCGCAGGCACGTCAGCACGTCGTGCAACACGCGGTCGGCGGGGCGCGCGTAATGCGCGTTGTTGGTGACGACCCACGGCGAGCCGAGCTCGCGCGCGAGCGCCACGAGGCCGACGTTGAGGCGCGCCTCTTCGGGCAGCGCGTGGTCCATCACCTCGAGGGCGAAGTGCTCGCCGAACAGGTCGCGCAGGCGTCCGGCCTCGCGGCGCGCGCCCAGGCGGTCGCCGGCGCGCAGTCGGGCGGCGACCGGACCGCGCGGGCAGCCGGACAGGCAGAGCAGGCCCGCGCGGTGCGCTTGCAGCGTGTCGAGATCGATCTGGGGCCGGCCGCGCGGCAGGTCGGCGCGGGCGCGGGTGACGAGCCGGCTCAGGTTCGCGTACCCCTCGCCGGTGCGGGCGAGCAGCGTGAGGTGGCGGCCGCCGCGCAGCGTCAGCTCGAGGCCGGGGATCGCCGGGAAGTCGCCGTGCTCGCGGGCGGCCTGGGCGAAGCGGGCGATGCCGCCGAGATCGTCGTGATCGGTGAGCGCGAGGGCGCGCAGCCCGAGGGCGACGGCGCGCTCGACCAGCGCCTCGGGCGTCGCCGCGCCGTCGAGAAGCGAGAAGCCGGAATGGCAATGCAGCTCGGCGTAGTCCACCCCACGTTCCCTCCGTGCTCGTGCTCGTGCTCGTGCTCGTGCTCGACGGCGGCGCGCCGCCCTGGCGCCGGGGCCCGTCCCTGGGCGCCGCCCGCTCCGTCGGCGCCTGGCCTGGGCGCCGGATCCGCGGCCCGTTCGCGCACGAGCACGAGCACGAGCACGGTCCTCGTGTGTTCGCAGGGTCGACGGCGATCCGCGCCGTCGACCTCGTCAGTCCATCCAGCCCAGGAGTTGCCACTCGCCCTTGCGGGCGTCCCGCGACGCCCAGAGCACGGCGCCTTCGGGCAGCAGCAGCCGGTAGTCCTCCCGCGCGTATCCGCTGCCCGTCCACCACCCGCCCGACAGCCGCTCCGGCCCGCGCACGCGCACCGGACGCCACGCCTCGCCCCAGCGCACCGCACGCGGCAGGCCGGCGGCGTCGAAGCGCGCCTCGAGCGGCCGGCACGCCGGCAGCAGGCGGAAGACGGCGCGCGGCTCGACCCGGGGCGTCCCCCCCTCGAGTGCGGGCCCCTCCCGCGGCTTCGTTCCGAAACTGCTGCCGGGGTGCGGCTCCACGAAGGCACCGTAGGGCGCCAGCGGCACGTCGGCGACGGGCTCCCAGCGGCCGGACGCCTCGGGACGGGGATCGTCGGCGGGGCGCGGGCGTACCACGGTCCCGTCGCCGAAGCGGCCGCGCAGTCGGTGCAGCGCCGCCTCGAGCGCGGCGGTGTCGCGGCCGGCGACGCCGAGGTGGGCCTGCTCGGCCAGCGCCGGCACCGCCTCGAGCACGACCACGCGGAGCTCGACCACCGGCGCCTCCAGCGAGAAGCGCTCGAGCCGATCACGCAGCAGCTCGAACAACAGCCCCGGGTGCTGAAGGGGCCGCGCCGGCTCGACGACCCGCTCGACGTCGGACCGGTCGTCGAGGGCGAGCCGCAGCGCCAGCCGCGACGCCGCCAGCCCCCGCGCCAGCAGGCGCGCCGCGAGCCGATCGAGGAGGCCGCGCAGGCCGAACAGCAGCGCCTCGGTCTGGTCGACCGGCTGGTCGAGGGTGAGCCCCACCTCGGGCGGCGCCTCGGGCGGGCGACCCGTCGGACGGCGCGCGTCGTGCCCCAGCGCCCGGTCGAGCAGCGCCCGCGCCGCGGGGCCGAAGCGGTCGAGCAGCGGCCCCTCGGGCAGCGCGTGCAGGTCGGCGACGCTGCGAAGGCCGAGCAGCGCGAAGGATTCGGCAATGTCTTCGGGGAGTTGCAGCGCCTCGAGCGACAGCCCCCCCAGGAAGGCGGCGTCGCCGCCCGGCGGGACGAGCCGCACCGGCGGTCCCGCCGCCAGGGCCGCGGCCCGTGCCGCCACCGCGCTGTCGGCGACGCCGATCCGCAGCGTGGGGTAGCCCTCGCGCTTCGCCACCTTCACCAGCCGCCTCGCGAGCGCCGGCTCGCCGCCGAGGCGTCCGAGCCCCTGCGCGTCGATCCAGAAGGTGCCCGGCGCCTCGTCGTCGGCCGGCACCACCAGGGGCGCCGCTTCGTGCAGCATCCCGGCCAGCGCCCGCGCCGCCTCGGCCAGCCGCTCGGGGCGCCACGGCCGGCAGCACAGCGCCGGACACCGCGCCCGCGCTCGCGCCGCCGACTGCCCGAGGCGCACGCCCGCCTCGCGGGCGGCGGCGTCGACGGCGCGCACCACGCCCCCCTGACCGCGCTCCTCGACGAGCGCCAGCGGCTGGCCGGGCGCCGGCGCGTCGAGGCGGCGCGACACCGCGAGGGCGAACTCGGGGACGATCGCGCAGGCGATGCGGGTCGCGGTCCCGGCGTGCGGGGGGGTGCTCATGCGGCCCCCCGCGCGCGGGTGCGCGTCGCCGGACGGTCGGGGGCGGGCGGGCACGTCGCCAGACGGTCGGGGACGGGTTCGGTCAGGAAGAAGCGGCCGGGTGGGCTCGGCGCGCCCCGGTCGCGGGTGGCCTCGACGCGCCAGACGAGGGGGACGGCGGGGGTCTCGATGACCGCGGTGAAGGCCAGCCGGGTCGTGACCGGGCCGCCGGAGGGGCGGGCGCGCGCGTCGCGGACCACGACCAGGGCCGCGGCGGCGCGGCGCGCAAGGCGTTGCAGGCGCACGCCGAGCGCGTCGGCGAGCGGCGGGGCGCCGTCGAGCACCACGAGGTCGAAACCACAGGCTCGCAGCAGGATCTCGGCGCAGTCAGGGGCGTCGGCGGGGCGCGGCGGGCGCACCACCCACAAGAGGCCCGGCGCCTCGTCGGCCCAGTCGCCGGCGGCGAGGGTGCGCCCGGCGTCGACATAGGCCACGGCGAGACCGCGGCGCCGGGCCGAGAGCACCAGACCGCGCAGCACGCCGGTCTTGCCGCAGGAGGCGGCGCCCACCCACTCGGTGATGCGCCCGACCGGCACGCCCTCGGCGCCCAGGAGGCGGTCGACCTCGCTCACTCCGGTGACGAGCGGCGCCGACGCCGGAGGCTGCGGCCGGGTGGACCGGAGGAGCTCGTGTACGCGTTCACTGATCATGCGTTCAGTATGAATCGGTGTCTCGCGCGTTGTCCAGTCCGCGTCTCGGCGGAGCAGGCGCCGGCGCCGGTCCGGGCGGCGCGCGGCGGACCCGCTCGCGCCTGCGCCGGCGACGGCATGTGACGCGTGCGTCGGGGCGGCATTTCCGCTAACTTCTCGGCCGATGCGTCGGCGTGTCCGCTCCTCCGCCCCGGCGGCGAACCGCAGTCTTCCGCTCCTCGCCCTGGCCCTCGGCGGCTGCGGGTGGGGCTATGCGCAGCAGATCGAAGAGGAGGCGCGGCCGCCCGCCCGGCCCGTGACCGCTTCGACCGCCGACACGCCGCCGCCGGTGCTGGCGGCCCCGGCCCCCCTCCCCGCGCCCACGACCGGCGAGGTGGTGGCCGACGCCCGCGACCTGACCACGCTCGAGCGCAACCACCGCTTCAGCCGGACGGCCGCCACGCCCGCCGACATGGCGCAGCACGCGTTCCCAGTCCGCCTCGTCGACGGCCTCAACGACGCCACGCAGTGGGTGCACTGCAGCAGCGGCCGCATCCTCCGCTTCGACCAGCGCGCGCCGCAGCCCGGCCTGCTCGAGGCGCGCACCCGCGCCGGCATTCCGCCCGGAGTCTGGGTGCTCGAGATCGATCCCACCGGCGTGCGGGCCGACCTGCCGAACAACGACTGGTACCGGCACATCGCCAAGTTCCACCGCCTCGAGTTCATCGACCGCAATCGCACGGACGGCACCGTGATCTACCGGTACGTCGGCCCGCGGGACGCCTCCGACGGGCGGCACGGCTCGTGACGGCGCGCCTGCTCTGGATCCTCTGGGGAGCGCTCCTCGTCGCGGGGTGCGGCGGCGCGAGGCCGGCGCTCACCCCGCCGCCCGCACCCGCGCCCGCGCTGCCCGACGCCGCCGACGTCGACACCGGCAAGGTGACGAGCGACGCGCCCTCCGACGAGGGGGGCGGCAGCCGCAGCGGCGGCGCCCTCGGCGAGCTGCTCGGCGAGACCGAGGGCCCGGTCCTCGTCGTCCACTTCATCTCGATCGGCCAGGGCGACGCGGCGCTCCTGCAGACGCCCGGCGGAAAGAACATCCTGATCGACGCCGGCCCCCCCACCGGTTCGAAGTCGCTCACGCGCTACCTCAAGGAGCGCGACGTCAAGGCCATCGACCTCTTCGTCGAGACGCACCCGCACGCCGACCACATCGGCGGCGTCGTCGACGTCATGCGCGACCACGCGATCAAGCAGGTGCTGGTCTCGGGCTTCGTGCACCCCTCGCCCGTCTACGACGCCATGCTGGCCGCCCTCGAGAAGGCCAAGGTGCCGGTGAAGGTCGCGCGCCGCGGCCGCACGATCACCCTCGACGAGGGCCTCGAGATGCACGTGCTGGCGCCCGAGGAGCCGCTCATCACCGGCTCCCGCTCCGACGCCAACGCCAACTCGGTCGTGGTCAGCATCGACTACAGGGGCATGCGGTTCCTCTTCACCGGCGACGCCGAGGAGGAGACCGAGGACCGTCTGCTGCAGGGCGATCGCGAGAAGCTGCGCGCCACCGTGCTCAAGGTGGCCCACCACGGCAGCAAGTACGCCAGCGGCGACCACTTCCTCGCCGCCGTCGCGCCGCGCCTCGCCGTGGTCTCCTGCGGCAAGGGCAACCGCTACGGCCATCCCTCGCCCGAGGCGATGCAGCGGCTGCGCGCCCGCGGCGCCGCCGTGCTGACGACAGACGTCGAGGGCAGCGTCGTGGTCGCCACCGACGGCAAGCGCCTCGAGGTCTACACGGTGCCCCGCGACGGCGGCGCGTTCGGCGGCGCGAAGCGCTGGATGGGCGGCGAGGGCAGCGTGGTCGCGGCGCCGCGAGGGCCGCCCGCCGGCAAGCAGGTGAACGTCAACACCGCCGGCGTCGAGGAGCTCACGAAGCTGCCGGGTATCGGCAAGGCGACGGCGGCCCGCATCATCGAGCACCGCAACAGCAACGGCCGCTTCACGAGCGTCGACGACCTGCGCCGCGTCAAGGGCATCGGCGCCAAGACCGTCGAGCGCCTCAAGCCCTTCGTGATCTTCTGGGATCCCGCCCCGGCCGCGCAGACCGCCCCGAAGAGCGAAGCCGAACCGCTGAATTAGCGGGTCAGTGGCCGCCCATGCGGGCGGCGACCTCGGCAGCGATGCGGGCGGCGAGCGCCGGATCGACGTTGGGGATGGCGGCGACGGCGCGCTGCGCGGCGCGGCGGGCGACGTCGCCCTCGGCGGAGGCGGGCCTGCCCTCGTCGGGCGCAGCAAGGCCGGCCTTCGCGCGCTTCGCCAGCAGATCGGCGACCATGTCGGCCGGCAGGAGCCGGGGGCCGCCGAGCGGAAGGGCGGCGTGGGCGATGCGGCAGAGGTGCTCGAGCAGCTCGAGGCGCAGGTAGGCGGTCTCGAGGTCGGGGCCCCAGGCGAGCGCCCCGTTGCCGGCGAGCAGGGCGGCGTCGCAGCGGCGCACGAACGCCTTGAGCGCGCCCACCGCCGGCTCGCCCGGCGCCGTCAGCGGCACTGTGGGGAGCTCGGGGCCCAGCGACACGACGGCCTCGGGGAGGAACGGGTGCGGCACGGGTCGGCCCGACACGCCGAACGCCGTGGCGAAGGGCGGGTGCGCGTGCACGACGGCGCGCACGTCGCCGCGGGCGGCGTAGACGGCGCGGTGCAGGCCCAGCTCGCTGAACGGCTTGTGGCTGCCGCTGCGCTGCCGGCCGTCGAGATCGGTGACCACGAGGTCGTCGGCGCCGATGTCGAGCTTGCTGAACGCGGTGGGTGTGCAGACGATGTGGCCCTGCCCCACCCGCGCCGAGAGGTTGCCGTCGTGGTTGGCGACCCAGCCGGCGGCGTGCATCTGCCGGCTGTAGCGCACGAGGTCGCGCCGCGCCGTGGCCTCGTTCACGCGGGCTCCGCCTGGTGCACCTCGTCGACGATGCCGACGACGAGGGAGCGGATGGGGCCGGCATCGGCGCCGAGGAGCTGGCGCACACCGTTGCCTTCGGTCATCACCAGCACGAGATCGCCGACCCCCGCCTGCACACGGTCGACGGCGAGGACCTGCGCGCCCCTGGGCTGGCCGGACGGGTCGACCGGCTGGCAGAGCAGCAGCTTGTGGCCCTGGTAGGTGGGGTGCTTCACGGTCGCGACGACCGTGCCCCGGACGCGCGCCAGCCTCATGGCGCCACGTCGACGGCGTCGACGATGCCGACGATCGCCGCATCGACCGGCACGAAGGTGGGCTGGCAGGCCAGCGCCGCCTCGCGGCTGCCGACGAGGAACACGAGGTCACCGGGGCCGGCCTGCGTCACGTCGACCGCCACGTGCGGGTCGCCGTTCGGCGTGCCGTCCTCGTGGAGCGGCTCGACCACCAGCAGGCGGTAGCCCTCGAGCCCCGTGTACTTCACGGTGGCCACGACCGTGCCCAATACGCGTCCGAGATACATCGGCGCGACTCTATGCCGGCTCCGGGCGGCAATCAAGCAAGCCGGGCGGAGGGCTGGTAACATCCCCCGCACCCCGCGACGAGGTCGTTTTCGTGTCCGACGCCCGAGAGCACCTGAAGGCGGTCTACCGCCTCGCGCAGACCCTGCTGGGCCGCTTCCTGCACCGCTACTGGTACCGCGCCGCCCAGGGGGCCGGCGGCCTGGGCGACCTCTTCGTGACGGTCGAAGAGGTGCAGGCGGAGCTCGAGGTGGGGCAGCTGGCGCCGCCGATCCCGCTCGATCCGGAGCAGGTGGTCGACGCGCGGCTCGACGTGCTGCGGCGGGCGGACGCGGAGCGCCGGACGCTCGCGCCGCACCTGCCGGCGGCGCGGCTCGCGGCGGGGGCGGGGCTCGACGACGACGCGCTCGAGATGCTGCTCGTGCTGGCGACGCTGCAGGCCTCGCCCGGCCTGCTGCGGACGTGCACCTTCGCCTGGGCCGACTTCTCGATCAAGCAACCGACGGCGGGCTTCCTCGTCGAGCTCCTCGCCGACGACGCGGACCACCGGCTGCGCCTCGAGGCCGCCCTCGCGCCCGACGCGCCGCTGCGCCGCCTGCGGCTCCTGCAGCTCGGCGAGGACCGCCGCTGGCAGCCGGCGACCCCCCTCCTCCAGCGGCCCGTCTTCGTGCCGGACGCCGTCTGGCGCTTCCTCTCGGAGCGCCCCGTCTTCGGCGAGAACTACGCACCGGGTGCCGTGCAACTCGAGACCGCGGGCCCGCTGCCCGAGGACCTGGTGTTGTACGACGGCATGCGCGTCGGCCTGCTGCTCGCCGGCCTCGCCGACGGCACCGATCCCCAGCCGGTGATGCTCGTCGGCCAGGGCGGCAGCGGCCGGCGTACCCTCGCCCGCGCCTTCGCGCTCGCCGCCGGCCGCGGCGTGCTGCGGCTCGAGCTCGCGATGTTCCCCTGGGAGATCGAGCCCTTCGAGGACCAGCTCGCCGCCGCGCTCCGCGACGCGCTGCTCACCGGCGCGATCGCGCTCTTGCGCTGCGAGTGCTTCACCGACCGGGGCGATCGCCGGCCGATCGTCCTGGCGCGAGTCCTGCGCAGCATGGGCGCGTCCGTGGTGCTCACCGCCAACGAGGACAACGTCCCGCACCTGGCGCCGCTGCTGAACGACGTGCGCGTCGCCAACATGGAAGAGGGCCCGACCGAGGTGCGCAAGCAACTCTATGGACGCTTGTTCGCAAACAACGCGTTCGACGTAGAGGAGACTCGGCTCGTCCAGCTCGTCGACATGTACAAGCTGCGGCCCGGCGACCTGGATCGGGCGCTGCGCGATGTGCGGGTGGCTATCGGTGAAACACCGGTGCTCGACGCGACGGAGTTCGACCGCGCCGTGCGCCGCCAGATCCGCACGAACCTCTCTTCGCTCGCCAGTCCGATGCGCACGACGCACCGCTGGGACGATCTGATCCTGAACGAAGAGCAACGGGAGGTCCTCGACGAGATCCTTGCCCACGCGAAGCACCGTCAGCTCGTCTTCGAGGAGTGGGGCTTCGGCCGGAAGATCGGTGGACGAGGCAAGGGGTTGTCGTGCCTCTTCTCGGGGCCGCCCGGCACCGGCAAGACGATGTCGGCGACGCTGATCGCCGGCGAACTGGGGCTGGACCTGTACCAGGTCGATCTGTCGCGGATCGTCGACAAGTACGTGGGCGAGACCGAGAAGAACCTGGCCCGCCTGTTCGACGAAGCGTCCCGCGTGCCGGTGGTCCTGCTGTTCGACGAGGCCGACAGCTTGTTCGCGACGCGCACCAAGGTCGAGAGCAGCAACGACCGCTACGCGAACCTCGAGGTCAACTTCCTGCTCCAGAAGATGGAGCAGCACGACGGCATCTGCGTGCTGACGACCAACCTCGGCACGGGCATCGACGAGGCCTTCAAGCGACGCCTGCGCTTCCGACTGCACTTCGACATGCCGGGACCGGAGCAGCGCGAGCAGCTGTGGCGGCAGATGGTGCCGCCGGGCGTGCGAGTGGCCGACGACGTGCAGTGGGACAAGCTGGCGCGGCGCTGGGAGATGAGCGGCGCCATCATCAAGAACGCGGTGCTGCGCTCGGCGTTCCTCGCGGCGGCGCGCAACGAGCCGCTCACGATGGAGTTGCTGACGCGCGCGGCCCGCGCCGAGCTGATGGAGATGGGCCGGCTGGGCTGAACACCGGGCCAGGAGGCCCGGCCGCCGGAGGCGGAGCGGAGCCGGATTCACGCCGGCGAAGCGAGAGCGCGAGGGCAGGAGCCCGAGCGCGGGCGTCAGACCGCCGCGGCCGGCTGGGGGGGCTGCTCGGACTTCTTCCAGTCGGCCTCGAGCGCGTCGACCTCGGCGGCGGCGCGCACCTTCAGCGCGACAGCGTCGGCGTCGGGCTTCGCGTCGAGCTGGGGCGCGATCCGGGCGATCGAGGCATCGATGCGGCCGAGGCGGCCGGCGAGACCGAGTCGCTCGGCGTGGACGCGGGCCTTCGAGAGCTCGAGGAACGCGCGGCCGAGGTCCTCCTGGCCGGTGGCGGCCTCGGCCAGGTCCTCGTGCAGGCGGACGAGGGCGAAGCGGTCGCGGGCGCGCTGGCGCACCTGGGCCGTCTCGAGGAGCGCGGCGCCGGCGTCGGCGAACCGGCGCTGGTCGAGCAGACAGCGGGCGACCTCGTGCTGCGCGTCGGCCCACTGCACCGCCGCGCCGCCCTTCTTGAAGGCCTCGGCCACCTGACGCAGGCGCGTCTCGGCCTCCGCGGCGTTGCCGTGGCGACGCTGGAGGCCGGCGGCGGCCATCTCGACGACCAGCACCGGCAGGCCCACCTGCTGGAACGCCTGGGCGGCCTCCTGCAGGCGCGCGAAGGAAGGCTCGAGCTGGTTCTGCTCGCCGCCCACGAAGGCCCGCGCGAGGCGCGACACGGCCCGCGCACGCGGGTCGTTCGAGGCGTCGGCGTCGGCCATCGCCTCGTCGAGCAGCGCCTCGGCGCGGGCGACGTCGCCGATCTCGTACACGATGCGACCGAGCCGCGAGAGCGCCAGCGCCGCGTGGCCGCGGTCGCCGAGGGCGCGCAGCTTCGCCGTCGCGTCCTCGAGCACGGCGCGCGCCTGCGCGGTGTCGCCCTCGAGGATGTGCACCTCGGCCTTCAGCAACGACAGGCGGGCGCTGCTCAGCGGCTGGCCCGCCTGCTCGAGCAGCTTCTCGGCCATGTCGATCGCGGCCATGGCGGCGCGCGGGGCCGCCAGCGCCACCCGGATCTCGGCGAGCCGCGCGAGGGCCTCGCCCGCCGGCGCCGGACGACCGAGCCGCTGCGCCGCCGCCGCCGCCGCCTGGAACGCCTGGTCCGCCATCGGGATCCGCGCCGAGCGCGTCGCCAGGCCGCCCACCTCCATCGCCGCGCCGTACAGGCGCGCCAGGGCGAGGCGGTACGGCTTCTCGACGGTCAGCACGGGGAACATGCGGCGCAGGCCGGCCTCGATGCGGTTGGCGTCGAACGTGCCCATCGTCAGGCGCTCGACGTGCCGGTTGCGGCCGGCGACCACGTCGAGGCGCCACAGCCGGTCGGCCACCTGCCAGATGGCGGCGGGACCATAGGCGTCGAGCATCAGGTCGCGCAGCGCGCCGGCCGCCTGGGGCCGCTCGGCCTCGGGCAGGCTCGCCCGCAGCGCCACCGACAGCCGCGGATCGGCGAAGCAGAACAGCGGGTGCAGGCCGTCGGGCAGGTTGGCCCAGCGGCGGCCGTCGGACGGCACCGCCGAGGCGCAGGTGCCCACCGCCTTGCCCTCGATCTCGTACTCGTCGTCGAAGAGCAGGTCCTCGATGAAGTCCTCGTCCTTGCGGAAGGCCTTGCCCACGACCAGCGCGTGGAACATCTGGCCCTCGAGCGAGGCGACGGCGAGCACGCGCCGGGCGGCATCGTGGTCGGGCAGGTGCGCGAGCGGGTCGAAGCCCCTCTCGAGCCGGGCGACGGCGTCGCCCCGCGGCCTCGCCGGATCGGCGGGATCGGCGGCGTCGTCGAGCCAGGCGCGGGCGAGGCGCAGCGCGTCAGAGGCGAGGCTGCCCGGTCCCGGCTTCGCGCGGGCGGCGATCGCCTCGGCGACGCCCGTCGGCGCGGGGGCGCCGAAGCGGGCCTTCCAGAGGGCGCCGGCGAAGTGCGCGTCGACGTCGGGCAGGCGGATCTCCTCGAGGATGCCGCGTTCGCGCGCGTCGCCGAGCACCTCGGCGAGCGGCGCGTCGTCGTTCGCGTCGTCGGGGGCGCCCACGACGAGCAGGGCGCGGCGCGTCGCCGACGGCTCGAGGTACAGCGCGAGG
The DNA here is from genome assembly GCA_963169045.1 of Myxococcota bacterium. Taxonomy (GTDB): domain Bacteria; phylum Myxococcota_A; class Bradymonadia; order UBA7976; family UBA1532; genus CAUJDF01. The sequence goes on along the minus strand of CAUJDF010000039.1, from coordinate 313,897 downwards.
CCCAGCAGGACGGCGCGCGACTGCAGGTGCGCGTCGTCGAGCAGCAGCGCCACGGGGGCCTTCTCGCCGGCGCGACCGAAGACGCCGATCAGGTCCTCGCCGAGCTGGAGCTGGTCGAGGGCGCTCGCGAGCGGCTCGTCGAGCGGCGCGCGGCGCACCATCGGGCCGAGGACCGGGAGCAGCTCGTCGCGCGCCGCCGGCAGCACCGGCGTCACGAGCGCGTCGGCGCCGTGCGCGCCGAGCAGCGCACGCCGCACCGCGGCGAGGAACGCCGACTTCCCGGGGCCGCGCACCGCGACGACCACCGTCCCATTGCCGAATCGTTTCGCGACCTTGGACACCAACTCCTCAGGGTCGGCGTGAGGCCAGTGCCGCGAGCGCGCCGTGAACGCCCAGGTCTCGGCGTGGCCGCTGCCGCCCCAGGGTGGCCGCTCGCCGCTGCGGGCGAGGTGGTCGCCGAGCGCGACCCACGCCAGCCGGAAGACCTCCTCGCTCAGCGGGGAGTCGGGCGCGCGGGCGATCAGGGCGTCTTCGACCCGCTGCGGATCGCCGCCACCGAGCGCCTCGGCGCCGGCCGCCGCGAGGGCGACGCGCAGGTCGGCGACCGCGCGGGCGCGCACGGGGGCAGGCGTGCCGGCCTCGACGATGGCTTCGGCGGCCGACAGGGCGGGCGCCAGGCGCTCGGCGCTCCAGCCGTCGGTGCGCGCAAGAAGCGTGGCCAGCTCGGTACGGGACGGTTCGCTCACGGGCTCCTCCCTGACGGTCCGCAATCGCGTTCGGAGAGCGCGGGGTTAGCAGACGGAGAGCGTTGCGCGCAAGCGGCGCGCGGACCTAGTCTCGACGTCCATGCGCCGCGCGCCCGCTCCGCTCGCTTTCCTGACGTTGCTCGCCGGTTGCGGCGAGGAGGCGTCCTCTCCGGAACCGCCGGTCGCCGCGCGGCGGTTCGCGGTGACGATCGAGGACGTGGCGGCGGCGACCTGCGACACGCCGCCCGAGCTGGTGAACGGCCTCTCGCGGCAGCTCGTCGAGGCCATCAACTGCCTGCGGCCCGGCACGCTCGCCGAGATCCCCGAGGGCGACGTGCGCATGCTCGAGGCCGATCGTCCGGCGTTCGTCGACGCGCGCGCCCTCGACGCCCTGCTCGACGCCGCCGCCGAGGGGGACGGTCCTCTCGTGCTCAAGTGGGGCTACCGCGACGTGGCGCTGCAGCAGCTCTTCTGGCGCCAGGACCAGCTGCAGGGCTGCGCCGTCGCCGCGCCGCCGGGCCTGTCGAACCACCAGAACGGCCTCGCCGTCGACGTCACGGACCGCGCGGCGATCGAGCGCTGGGGTCCCGCGCTGCGCCGCCACGGCTGGGACAACCACCTGCCGAACGACGCGGTCCACTTCGACTACCAGCGCGCCGAGGACATCGGGCTCGGCAGCCTCTCGCTCTACGCCTTCCAGGCGCTGTGGAACGCCAATTTCCCCAATGATCCCCTGCCCTTGACCGGCGAGATCGACGCGGCCACCGACGCGGCGCTGAGCGAGGCCCCGATCGACGGCTTCCCCGTGGCGCTCTGCGACGGCGACGTGCCGCCGGTGGGCGCCGGGCCGGTCCGGGGGCCCACCGTCGGACAGGCGGCGTGGCGCGGCTGCGACCCGCCGCCGGAGCTGCTCGAGGGGCTCTCGTGGCAGGTGGCCGACGCCATGAACTGCCTCGAGCCGCGCGCGCTGGCGCCGCTGCGGCTGTGCCAGCGCGCGGGGTGCGTGAACCTCGAGGCGCCGCCGGTGCCGGAGTGGCTGGCGACGCCGGCCCATGACGCGCTGCTCGCCGCGAGCCGCGACCACGGCGCGCCGATTACGATCCGCTGGGCCTTCCGCGACGTGACGCTCCAGCACTTCTTCGCGAAGGCCGCCGAGAACATCGCCTGCGACAGCGCCGCGCCGTCGGCGCGCAGCGACTACAACACCGGCCTCGCCGTCTTCGTGCCGCGGCACCCGACGGTGGCGCAGGCGCTCCTGGCGCAGGGCTTCACGAACGAGGGCACGGCGTTGCCGGGCATCTTCCGCTACGCCGGACCCGACGGCGACGACCTCACGCCGCTGAACGTGCTCGCCTTCCAGGAGCTCTGGAACCGCAACCGTCCCGACGATCCGATCGACGCGGACGGCCTCATCGGACCGCAGACGCGCGGCGCCATCGAGCGCGCGCCGGTCGACGGCTTTCCGCGGCGGCTGTGCGGCGAACGGCCGCCGCCGGACGCGGGCGCGCCGCCCGAGGACGAGGACGCGGGCGGTCCGGAGGCGGACGGGGGTCGTCGCGACGCGGGCAGATCGGACGAGGACGCGGGGCTCGCCGACGCGCCTGACGGCCCGGGTCCCGACGACCGGCCCGAGGCCGACGGCGGCGGCCCCGGCCTCGAAGGGCCCTCGGTCGAGCGCGGCGTCGCCGACGACGGCTGCGCCCAGGGCGTCGGCGGGGGGCCCGCGCTCTTCGGTCTGCTGCTCGCGCTGCGATGCCGGCGCCGCGCTACCCGCGCACCGCGGCCTTGAGCTCGGCGAAGTCGCGCAGGCCGTCGCGCGCCATGCGCGCCACGAGCGCCCGGTTCAGCCGGCACACGAGCCCGGGCCCCTCGTAGATCAGCGCCGTGTAGACCTGGACGGCGTCGGCGCCGGCGGCGATGGCGGCCAGCACGTCGTCGGCGGTGAAGAGGCCGCCCACCCCGATCACCGGCAGCGACGTCCGCTGCGCGACGTGACGGATGACAGCGAGCGCGCGCGCGCGCAGCGGCCGCCCCGACAGGCCGCCGGGACCCGGATCGCGGACGCCCTCGCGCCCGATCGTCGTGTTGGTGGCGATCAGGCCGCGGGCGCCGGCGACCTCGGCCACCCGCACGGCGTCGTCGAGCGCCCCCGGCTCGAGGTCCGGCGAGAGCTTCACGAACACCGGCCGCTCACCGGCCTCGGCGCGGACCGCGGCGACGATATCGCGAAGAAACTCAGGATCTTGCAGCTTGCGAAGGCCCGGCGTGTTCGGCGAGCTCACGTTGATGACGAGGTAGTCGGCGTGCTCCGCGACGCGGGCGGCGCTCGCGGCGTAGTCGCCGACCGCCTCCTCGAGGGGCGTGATCTTCGACTTGCCGAGGTTCACGCCGAGCGGGACGCGCGGGGCCCGGCCGGTGGCGCGCAGCCGCTGCAGGCGACCGGCGAGCGCCGCCGAGCCCTCGTTGTTGAAGCCCATGCGGTTGACGAGGGCGCCGGCCTCGGGCAGCCGGAAGAGGCGCGGGCGCGGGTTGCCGGGCTGCGCGTGCGCCGTCACCGTGCCGAGCTCGACGAAGCCGAAGCCCAGCGTCGGCCAGAAGGGGGCGAGGCGGCCGTCCTTGTCGAGGCCCGCCGCGAGGCCGATCGGGCCCGCGAGCGCCAGGCCGGCGACCTGCGTGGCGAGGCGGCCGTCGGGGGGGCCGCACGCGCGCGTCGCGGCGGCGCGCGCCACGGGGCCGAGCGCCCGGAGCGCGGCGAACGTCAGGTTGTGGGCGCGCTCGGGATCGAGGCGGAAGAGCAGCGGGCGGGCGAGACGGTACATCGCGCGGAGGAGTAGCCGGACCCCGCGGGCGTCGCAAGCGAATCGCATGTCTCGCGCTCGCGGTCCGCCTGTCTCGCGACGAATAGGTAGTCTCCGCGATTCAGCGCGCAGCGCACATTCCGTTAGGGTGGCCACGTCGATGGGGTTCGGACAGATCGCTCGCACGTTCTTCGCGTTGGCAGGGTTCGCGTCGGTCGCCGCCGCGCAGACACTCGAGATCCGTCCCGACGACCCCGCACCGGAAGACGAAGGCATCGTCGTGCGCGAGAAGAAGGCCGAGGACGCGAAGGACGGACGGGCGACGACGCGCACGACGCGGTCGCAGCTCGACGAGCGCCAGGCCCGCTCCGCGCCGGAGGCGCTGCGCTACACACCGGGGGTGTACGTGCAGCAGACGGCCCACGGCCAGGCCTCGCCGTACATTCGCGGCCAGACCGGACGCCGCACCCTGCTGCTCTTCGACGGCCTGCGGATCAACCACGCGCTCTTCCGTGAGGGGCCGAACCAGTACTTCGTCACGGTGGACGCCCGCACGATCGACAGCGTCGAGGTCGTGCGCGGCGCGGCCGGCGTGGAGCTCGGCGCCGACGCCATCGCCGGCGCGGTGCTCGTCCACCCGCTCGAGCCGGACGTCGATCCCGATCGGCAGGGCCTCCACGTGCAGCCGAAGGCCGCCTTCCGGCACGCGACGGCCGACGGCGAGGTCGGCGGGCGCCTGCAGCTCGACGCCCAGCTCGGGCGCGCCACCGGCCTGCTCGTCGGCGCCGGCTACCGCGACGTGGAGCGCCTCGAGGCCGCGGGGCCCATCCACGGGCTGAAGACGCCGGCGGAGGTCGGCCTGCCCGCCGCCGAGAAGCAGGTCCCGCGCTTCGCGGACGACGGGCGGACGCAGCTCGGCACCGGGTTCCGGGAGCTGACCGGGGACGCGCGGCTCGTCCACCGGCTCGGGCCGGGCGAGACGCTCACGGCGGCGCTCTACCTCTACCGGCAGTATGACGCGCCGCGTACGGATCAATGCCCGCCGCCCGAGGCGCCGGAGACGCACTGCCTGACGTACGACGAGCAGTTCCGCACGCATGCCTACGCCAAGGCGGCGCTGCAGCCCGGCACGGCGGCGATGCGCCGGCTCGAGCTCGCGGCCGCGTACCAGCGACAGCACCAGCGGGCCAGCAACAGCCACGAGCCGTTCGTCAACGGACGGCGCGACGACATCGACCAGTACGAGGTGCTCGCGCGGGGCGCGACGGGCTGGTTCGGCCTCGGCCCGAACCTCGGCATCGAAGGTCGCTACGGCGTCGACGGCACCTTCGAGACCATCGAGTCGGCGGCCTGGGACATCTGGCATCGCACCCACGACAGCCTCCTCAACCTGCGGCCGCGCGGGCAGTACGTCGACGGCAGCGAGTACGCGCAGGGCGGCGTGTGGGCCGCGCCGCGGCTCCACGTCGGCGACGGGCTGCTGCTGCGGGCCGGCGCGCGGTGGGCGTTCGCCGCCGCCGACAGCCCGGCGGTCCCCGACGCCGAGACCGTCGCCGTCGATGAGGGCTGGTCGGCGTTCGTGGCCAACGGTGGGGTGGAATGGAACGCCTGGGGCCCGCTCACGCTCATGCTCAACGCGGAGCAGGGCTTTCGGCCGCCGAACCTGGACGATCTGACGGCGCGTCAAGCCACCGGCCAGGGATACCAGGTGGAGAATCCCGACCTGGATCCGGAGCGGGCGCTCACGCTCGAGGTGGGGGCGCGGCTCGACTGGCGCTGGCTCACACTCGAGGGCTGGGCCTTCCGCTCGACGCTCGACGACGCCATGGAGCGACGCGCCGCGGAGTGTCCGCCCTCGGATCGCGAGTGTCGGTCCAACCGCCGCATCGCCGTCCGGCTCGTAAACCTCGGGGACACGGCGGTCATTCAGGGCTTCGAGGGCGAGGCGCGCGTTCGGCCCGGCCTCGGGTTCGAGGGGCGCGCCACCGTCTCCTACGCCCACGGCGAGGGCGAGGCGCCGACCGGCGGGCGGCAGCCGCTCTCGCGCATCCCCCCGCTCAACGGGACGGCCGAGGCGCGCTGGTCGGGCGCCGGCGGCCTGTACCTCGGCGCGGCGACCCGCTGGGCCGCCGAGCAGGCTCGATTGTCCTTCGGTGACATCCACGACGCCCGCATCCCGTTCGGCGGGACGCCCGGCTACGTGGTTCACGAGCTTCGCGCCGGCATCGTGCGGCCGGGGTTCACGCTCAACCTGGTGCTCGACAACCTGACGGACGAGGCGTACCGCGTGCACGGATCGGCGGTGAACGGCGCCGGCCGCGGCCTCGTCGTGAATGTGGAGGTGGCTCCGTGAGGAGGCAGTGGTCGATCGTCGCGGTGGCGCTGGCGTGCGCGCTCTCGGCGTGCGAATCCGACGATCCCGAGGAGAGTGGCGCGGGCGGCGCCGGTGGCGCGGGTGCCATGGGCGGCGACGGCGGCGCCGGTGGTGAAGGCGGCGCCGGCGGTGAAGGCGGCGCCGGTGGCGAAGGCGGCGCCGGCGGTGAAGGCGGCGCCGGCGGCGAAGGCGGCGCCGGCGGTCAGGGTGGCGCCGGTGGTGGAGGCGGCGCCGGCGGCGAAGGCGGCGCCGGCGGCGAAGGCGGCGCCGGTGGTGGCGGCCCGCAGTGCGATCGGCCCGACACGTACTATCCGGGCGACGCCTGGGATGCGTGCGTGAGCGACGCGGACGACTGGGCGCTCGCGGGCGCCTCGCCGCCGGGCACCATCGGCCGCATCGAGGCCTACGAGGAGATGGCGGACCTGCTCTGGCGCGCCGAGGGCGCTCCGGACGCACAGGCGTTCATCGACGCGGCGTTCCTGTACGGCCAGGAGGAGGGTCTGCAGAGCCGCGTGACGCGCCGCTACGACCAGCACGTGCCGAAGCCCGAAGGGGCCGACTGCGCGGACGCAGGCTCCGTCGCGATGCACCCGGACTACTGCATCGGCCCGGCGCGCATCGAGCCGCTCGTCCAGGCGGCGCTCGAGGCCGGCTCGATGGGTCAGGAGCCGCGCCTGAACGCCGCCCGGCTCGAGGCGTCGCTGCTGTGGTTCCTCTACGTGAGCGTCTACAAAGAGGTGAACACCTGCGCCGGCAAGGCCGCCGACTGCGACTCGGGCTGGGCCTACTACACCGGCGGCAAGCAGCGCGACGAGGACAACCTCGGATACGGCGGCATCGTCCAGGACGTCGCCCCCGAGGTGCACGACGCCGTGTTCGATGGCCTGCTCGCGATCCGCTGCTGGCGCGACCTCGACAACGGCGAGACGGCGATGAACGCCGAGCTGCAGGGGCGCGCGAACACCCAGATCGACACGGCGGTCGACAGCTCGCTCGCCGCGATCCTCGACGCGCGCATCCAGGCGTTCGAGGCGGCCGAGGGCGAGGCGCGCGCGGCCCACTGGGCCTTCCTGAAGATCCTCGGGCCGGCCATCGACCGCGCGGCGCGCGCCGCCGATCCCGCGGCGGCCGATGCGCTCGCCGCCGCGTTCGGCGGCACCGCCGACGCGTTCGACGGGGCGGCCGCCCGCCGGGCGCTCGCCACGCTCTTCGCCTGCCCCTACTGACGGCGACGACGCCGCAGCAGCCCCGCCAACACCATCAGCCCGGGCAGCGCCGCCGGCGATCCGGCGGCGTCGCAGCCCCCGCCCCCGCCCCCGTCGTCTTCCGATCCCGATCCGTCGTCCGGCGGCGGCTCGCGCCGCGCGTCGCCGCCGTGCACGCCGACGGCCGCGCAGGCGCGCAGCGGCACCGGCCCCGACGGCTCGATCGTCGTCGGCGGCACCGGGCACGCGAAGCCGGCGGGCAGGTCGATGCAGGCCGTCGCGCTCTCGTCCCCGTGCGCGCGGCCCCGCTGGTCCAGCATGCGGACGCGGAAGCAGTCGCGGCGCGGCGTCGGCGCCGCGGGCACCGTGACGACGGACCGGCGCTCGTGGGAGGCGTGCACCACGTCGAGGTCGACGCCGGCCTCGTAGCCGATCTCGAGCGGGCGGTCGTCGCGCGCGCCGTCCTCGGCGGCCGACGAGACGCGCTCGATCACGTAGGCCACGTCCGGCCGGTCCACCGGCAAGTAGCGCACCGCCAGCAGCAGCCGGTCGACCTCGGCGCAGCCGGGCGGGCCCATGCCGCCGCGGATCACCCCGCCGGCGTTGCCCTCGCCCCCACAGTTCGTCGTGAACGGCTCGACGGCGCGGATGCCCTCGAACGCGCCGGCGTCGAGGGGGTCCGTCGCGTGCGTCGCCGTGCGAAAGGTCAGTGAATACGTCGTGAATTCAGACAGTTCTGCGACCGGCACGCGCCACGTGACCGTGTAGTCGGCCTTCTCGGCGAGCGGCGCCATGGGCTGGATCTCGAGGAGCGTCGGGCCGGCCTCGCGGAAGACGTCGAGCACCCACGGCGAGCGGACGCGCACCTGGGTGGGCACGGGCGTCCCGTCGGCGGCCTGGATGGTGAACTGCGACGCCTCGGGGCAGGCGCTCCCGGCGAAGGCGATGCGGACCGTCCCGTCGGTGGGCACGCGCACCGCCTGCTGGTGCTCGATGGGCAGCCGCGGCGGCTGCGTCCAGACGATGGTGTTGCCGGGGCGGACGCACGCGGCGGGCAGCGGGTCCACCTGGCCGGGCGGCGTCACGCTCGCGTCCGTCGTCAACAAGGCGGCGATCAGGTGCAGGTGCATCGGTGCTCCCCCGGCTGCGGAACGCAGCGGAGTCCGCCGGTGCGCGGGGCGTCACATCTGCGAGGCTTCCACCGACTGGTCCGGATCGACGCGCAGGTTGTCCTCATAGCGCTCCTGGTTGCGGCGGCGCTGCTCCTCGAGGCGCTCGCCGAGGCGATCGTACAGATCGGCGGCCTTCGGCGCGGCGGGCATCTCCGGCGTGGGCGCCGCCGGCGCGTCGGCGAACGCGTAATGCTCGCCGTCGAACACGAGGACGGCGCCGCCGCCCGCGAGCTGGGCCACGCCCCGCGGATCGGTCGTGGCCGCGACGATGTCGCCGTCCGGGCGGACGCCGCGCACCGCCACGCCCGCGGCGGGCGCGCCCCGTCGCCACCGCGCCCGCAGCCGGCCGCCGCCGTCCTCGGCCACCTCGAGGTCGCTGCGCACGACCAGCGTCGAGGTCTGCTGCCCGCCGCCGCCGATGCGGACGAGCCACGCGCCGGGCGCGTCGATGGGCAGCTCGAGGTCGACGCGCCGCGGGAACGGCCCCGCCGGCCCGCCCGGCAGCGACCGCTCGCCGGACCACGCCGGGCTCACGCCCGAGACGTTGAGGCCGAGGACGTCGTCGAGGCCGCCGTCACGCAGGAAGAGCGTCCGCAGGTCGAGGCGATAGACGCGGACCTGCACCTCGTCGAGGTTCGCGGCGCGCACCGGCACGCGGGCGGGCGCATCGGTCGCCTGCCGCAGGACGGCGTCCGAGGAGAGGCGCACCGCCGTCAGCGCGGCCGCCGCCTCGCCGGCCTCCGGGTTCTCGTCGGCGATGGCGCGGTAGGCGGCGCGGGCCGCGTCGAGGTCGCCGCGGGCCTCGTGCAGGCGCGCCGCGGCGTAGCGTGCGTCGGTGCGGCTCGCGGCGGGGCCGCGGGTGCCGTCGGCCTGGGGGAACTCGCCCTCCGCGACGCGCTCGAAGAGCGCGAGGGCGCGGTCCCCCTGCCCCATCTCGGCGCGGGCGAGGCCCTCGGCCAGCAGCAGCCCGTCGAGCACCTCGGCCTCGGGGTGCGCGGCGGCGACGCGGCCGGCCCACTCGGCGGCGGGCGCGAAGGCGCGCAGCCGCAGCAGGCCCTGCGCGAGATGGAAGCCGGCCTCCGGCGCCAGCGGCGACGACGCGTGGAAGGCCAGGAACTCGCGGTCCCAGGCGGCGGCCATCAGGCGCAGGTCGGTGGCGGTGATGGAGGCGCGCGCGACCTCGGGCGGCAGATCGCCGTCGGCCAGCGTGCCGAGCCGCTCCGGCAGGTGGAACAGCGTCTCCTCGACCACCGGGATGACGGGGTACCGGCCGGTGAGCGCCCGCAGGGCCTGGAGAGAGGCCAGCAGGCCGACGGCGTCCTCGAGGGCTCGCGCGGCTCCGGCCTCGGCCAGGAAGGCGGCGCCGAGGCCGGCGCGCCACACGGCGATCGCCCGCTCGGGGCGCCCGATCTCGCGATAGGCGAGCGCGACCGAGCGCACCTCCGGGAGCTCGAGGCGGGCGTCGGGCTCGACCTCGCGCAGGGCCTCGAAGCGGGCGACGCGCTCCGCGGCGGGGGCGCCGGCGCGGACGGCGTGGGCGAACCGTACGGCGGCGGCGCGGGCGCGAACGGCGGGCGCCGCGTCCTCGGGCGCCGGTCCGGGGTCGTCGCCGGCGGCGGCGGCCACCTCGGCGAGCGCCACCGCGAACGGCGCGGCCACCGGCGAGACCGGGCCCTCGTCCGCCACGACTTCGACGGCGAGCGGCGCGGCGGTTCGCCAGCGTCCGTCTTCGCCGCGGACGCGCAGGCCGGCCACGGAGAAGCGCCCGGGGACCACGGCGCGCAGGCGCCCCGCCGCCGGCTCGAGGGCGAGGCCCACGGGCGGCGACCAGCCCGGCGCCCGCAGGTCGGCGTCGACGAACAACGCGTCGCCGACGCGAAGGCGGCACGGATCGCAGCGGACGGCCGGGTCGCGCGCGAGCTCGGCCGCCTCCGCGCCCGCCACCGGTCGGCCCGAGGCGCCGGCGGGCACGCGCGCCGTCGCCCGCGCGCCGTCGCCCGCGGGGCGCGGATCGGAGCGCCAGCTCAGCGCGCCGGGGGCGCCCTCGACGCGCACGACGTCGCCCGCCGGGACGCGGACGAGCCCGCCCGTCACCAGATCGACCTCGCCGGCCCGTCGGCCGTCGACGTGGATCGCCGCGACGCCACTGGCCTTCTTCGGTGGGGTCGGCGAGAGCGCGGCGAGCGCCGCGATCCACTCGGGGCGGCCGGGCTCGCCCGGCGGGGGTGGCGCGCCGATCCCGGCGACGTCCCCCGGCGGCTGGCGCAGCGCGGCGCGGGCCAGCACCGCCTGCGGTCCGCCGGGCGGCGGCGCCGCGACCGGGCGCTTCAGCGCGAGGAGGACGCGCGCGAGCCGGGCGGCGGCCTCGGGTGCCGTCGCCGCCGCCTGCAGGCGCGCGAGGACGGCCTCGTCCACCTCGGCGCCGGAGGCCGCGAGCGCGTGCACGGCGGCGAGGCGCGCCTCGACCGACGGCGCCGCGGGGAGCGCGCGCCGGACGGCATCGCGCGCGACCTCCAGATCGCCGCGCACGACGTCCGGCAGGTTGTCGCGCGCCTCGGAGAGGAACAGGAGGACCTCGGCGGCGTCGGCGGCCTCGCCGGGCGCGCCCAGCGTCCGGAGCGCGGCACGCGCCGCGGCGGCTCGCGCGAGCAGCGCCGGGCGCTCGTTCGCCCGCGCCCGCGGCAGGGCCGCCAGGGCCGCGCGCCCGGCGAGCGCGGCCCGACCCGCGTCCTCCCACGCGCCGGGATCGTCGGCGAGCGCCAGGGCCGCCACGGGCGCGCCGCCGCCCGCCCCCACGGCCACGTTCAGCACCGACCCCTGCGGCGCGTGCGCGCCCCCGGCGAGCCGGAACGTCCAGCGGCGCACGTCCAGCTTGCCGCCGTCCGCCTCGAGGGTCAGGTCGGCGGTCGTGCCCGGCGGCTTCGGGCCGAAGTCCACCGTCCGGGCCTCACCGGCGGGGACCTCCACCTCGCGCCGCTCGGCGCCGGCGATCACGGCGCCCTTCAGCGGCGCGGCGGCGCCGTTCACGACCGTCGCCCGCAGGTGCGCCGTCTCGCCCGGCGCGCCCGGCGCGGGCGCCCGCGTCGTCAGGAAGACCGCGCCGGCGCCGTCGGCGGTGGCCGTCGCGCGGCCGTGCGCGTTCGCGGCGAGCGCCACGGCCGTCACGCGCCAGCGCGTCGGCCGCGGCGTCGCCGGCGCCAGCGTCGTCCGCACCACGCCCTCGCGGTCGGTGCGCCCGACGGACCAGAGGACACGCCCGCGCTCACCGGCGAATCGCGACGGGCGCACGTGCGCCTCGCCCATGTGGATGCTCGGGGCGCGCGCCGACCGTGCGCCGAAGCCGCCGGCGCCCGCGCCGTACCCGACCGCCCCGAGGCCCTGCAGGCCCTCGCTCAGCGGCACCTCGCGCTTCATCGCGTCGGCGACGGCGTTGTCGCCGAAGCGGCCGCTGTCCGCGCGCGCGGCGCGGCGGGCCTCCTCCTGCCGGGCGACCTCCTCGAGGAGCGCCGCGGCGATCGGGGCCGACTCGGCGCCGTGCCGCAGATCGGGGGCGGCGCCGCCCGCCGGGCCCACGGCGAGGACCGGCACGTCGAGCAGCGCCGGGCCGAGCGCGGGCGCGGCCCCCGCGGTCGCCATGAGGCGCTCGTCGACGGCGGCGAGGGCCACCTCGGCGTCCACGGGCCGCCCGGCGCCGTCGGTGACCCGCGCCGTGACCGCCCAGGCCGCCCCCGCCGGCGCCACCGCGAGATCCACCCGCAGCGCGGCGTCGATCTCGAAGGCCCGGGCGTGGACGCCGCCGTCGGGCGCCGTCGCGGCCAGGGTCAGGGCGCCGCCCCAGGCCGGTGGCACCGGCCATCGTACGCGCGCGCCGGCGGACACGACGGCGGCGGCGAAGAGCCGATCCCCTTCTGCGGTGACGAGCGCGGCGCCGCCCTCGACGCGCAAGTCGAGCGCTTCGCCGGCGCCGGCGCTGCGCCCGCCCAGCAGGCGGACACCGTCGGCGGCGACGGTGAGGTTGGCGACGACGCTGCGGACGCGGCCGTCGAGCGCCACCGCGCGGACCCGGTAGCGCCCCTCCGCGAGCGCGGGCAGGACCTGCTCGAGCGGGCGGTCCTTCAGGTCGACGTCGAGGCGCCACGCCTCCTCTTCCTGCGTGATCGCGGGCAGTGCCGGGCCGCTGCCACGCCACGAGAGGGGGCCCTCGAGCGCGGTGCGGACCGCGGGGACCCAGGGATCGGCGGGCGGCGGAGGCTCGGGGCGCGGCTCGACGAGGCGCGCCAGGGTGAGGCGCACCCGGCCCGGCGCCCCGTCGACGCGGAGGCGCGGCGCCTCGCCCGGCCGGAGGCGGTCGGCCTCGGGCTCGAGACGCAGCGGCTCGCGATCCGGCAGGACGCGCTCGGCGCTGGCGGAGACGTCGGTGCCGGCGATGGCCGCATGCACGCGCCAGGGCAGGCCCGCCGGCGGCCCGGCGAGGCGGAGGCGCCCCGTGCCGTCGGTGCGGCCGCGGCCCGCGGGCCCGGCGTCGATCGGCACGCCCGCGGCGGGCGCCCCGTCGGCCTCGCGCACGACGACCGTGGCCCCGCCGTCGTCCATGCGGACGACCAGGTCGCGGCCGGCGGGCGCGTCCGCCGCGATCTGCACCGTGGCCACCGCCAACGGCCCGTCGCCGCCCGGCGCCTGCGCGAAGAGGGTCAGCGGTCCGACCGGGCGCGGCGGCAACGGCAGCTCGCCCACGACGCTGCCCGACGGACCGGGCTCGAGGCGCACCGACGGGTAGTCGCCAAGCCAGACCTTCCACGGGCCGGGCACCGGGGCGCCGCCGCGGCGGAGGGCCACGCGGAAGCCCACCGTGTCGCCGGGCCTGTAGACCGGACGATCCAGATCGGCGCCGGCCACGAGGGACGCCGGCGGGGCCGTGCCCTCCTCGCGCCCGAGGGCGACGAGGGCCGGCGCGCCGTCGTCGCGGGCGAGGATGCCGAGCGGTCCGCCCGGCACCTCGACGCGGAACAGGCCGGCGCGGTCGGTCCGGCCGCGCTTCACCTCCCCGCCGGCGCGCACGACCACCTCGGCGCCCGCGACCGGCCGGCCGCCCCGGAACGCGGCGACCGCCAGGTCGGGGCCGACCGCGCGCGCGACGAGGTCGAGATCGGAGACGAGCAGCACCGCCGAGGCCTCGCGGTCCGGCGCCGCGACGGTGACCACGTACAGCCCGGGGCCGGTGGCCTTCACCGGCACGTCGAACGCGATGTCGCGGCCGGGCGCGAACCCGGGGACGGCGGCCTGCCAACGGGCGTCGGGGGCGATGACGCGCACGTCGAGCGCCGGCAGCGTGGCGGGCGTGCCGCCGGCCAGCAGGAACGCCTCCGCGTCGACGCGGTGCAGGCGCAGCTCCACCTCGCGCAGGTTGCGGGCGACGACGCGCACCGTCGCCGGGCGGCCGGGCGCGCGGCGGCCGGACACCTCGAGGCGCACGTCGGCGTCGGCGAGGCGGGCGCGCTCCATCGCGGCGGCCACCACGCCGTCCTTCTCGCGGGCGCGCAGCCAGGCCACCGCCTCTTCGTAACGGCCGTCGTCGAAAGCGAGGGCGCGCGCCAGGGCGGCGACGGCGCGCTCGGCGGCGTCGGCCTCGGGCCAGCGGGCGGCGACGGCCTTCCAGCGGCGGCGCGCGTCGGCGGCGTCGCCGGCGGCGCGGGCGGCGAGGCCGGCCTCGTAGGTGGCGTCGGGCGCCTCGTCGGCGCGGGGATCGCGGGCCACGAGCGCGTCGCCGTGCTCGACCGCCGCCGCGGGCGCGCCGGCGGCGAAGGCGCGGCGGGCGAGGCGCAGGCGGGCCGCCCCCTGGGCCGCCTCGGCCTCCGCGCGGGCCTCGCCGGCGGGGAAGCGCCGAAGGTAGGCGGCGACGCTCTCGAGCACGGCCTCGGGCCGGTCGGCGGCGAGATCGAGGCGCGCGAGCCGCCACGCGGCGCGGGCGGCGTCCTCGTCCTGGCCGGCGGCGAGGCGGGCCAGCAGCGCCCGGGCGGCGACGGCGCGCCCCGCCTCGGCGAGGGCGTTCGCGTGGCGCGCCGCCAGCGGCGAGGCAGGGTCCTTCTCGAGGGCCGCGTCGCGGAAGGCGAAGGCCACGTCGGTGTCGAACGGCTCGGCGACGTCGGCGCGCGTGGCGAGGGTGGGCGCGTCGTGCGGCAATGGGGCGAGCGCGGCCAGGCCCCAGGCCGGAGGGAGGAGGCGCGCCACGAGGCCGCGGTCGGCGGGTCGGTCGCCGCCGGGGCGCCCCAGCGACTCGAGCAGCGCGTCGCGCGCGCCGTCCACGGGCAGATCGGCGTGCGCCGCGGCCAGCCCGGCGATGCGGCGGGCGAGGGCGACGCGGCGGTCGGGCGCGAGGCGCAGCACGACGGCGAGGGCCAGCAGATCGGCGGCGCGGTCGACCTCGGGCTCGGGTCCGGCGAGCAGGCGCCCGGCGAGCGCCTCGATCGCCGCGGCGGTGGCAGCGTCGCGGTCCTCGCCCAGGGCCGGTGTGCCCAGCGACTCGTAGAGCGCCACCGCCGGCCCCGCCTCGCCTCGGGCGAGCAGCGCATCGGCGCGCGTGAAGCCGGCCTGGCGGGCGCAGGGCGCGTCCGGCGGGACGCGGGCCAGGGTGGCCGCCGCGGCGCGCTCGTCGCCCAGGCGGCGCTCGGCGCGGCCGAGGAGGCACAGCAGCTCCGGATCGGCGCCGGGGCGCGCCGCCGCCTCCCGCAGACGCTCGACGCCCTCGCGTACGCGGCCGCCGGCGAGCGCCGCGAGGGCCGCGTCGTCGGCGATGGCCGCCGCCGGGAGCAGCCACGCCATCATGCACGCCATCCAGAGTCTCATGGGCTCTCCTCCGCAGGGCACGAGGGGTCCGACAGCGGCGCGGAGCGCGAGTTCCCGGCGAGATCCCGCCGTCCGGACGGCGGCGACGGGGGCCGCCGGTCGCCGCCGGCCGGCGTTGCGTATTCGCGAGTGGCGGACATATAAGCCAGACCATGAGCCAAGCCCACCGCTGGATCCAGACCGGCGCGCTGGCGGTCGTCGCCGCGGCCGCCGTCCCGTTGCTGCTGAACCAGGTCGACGCGCTCGGCCGCCGGCGCGCCGCCGCGGAGCGCGCCGCGGCCCACGCCGCGCTGGCCGAGGCCGCGCTCGCCGCCGGCGATCCGGCGCTCGCCAGCCAGGCGCAGGCCGACGCGATCGAGGCCGACCCGGCCGACGAGGGGCTGCGGCGGCGGCTCGTCGAGCTCCACGCGGAGCAGGTGGTGCGCGACCCGAGCGCGGTGACCTCGGCGAACGCGCTGCGGCTGCAGTCCGAGCTGGCGACGGCGCTGGCGAGCGCCCCCGCCGCGCCGGCCCGCCTGCAGATCGCGCTCGGCAAGGCGCTGCAGGTGCGCGGCCGCGACGACGAGGCCCGCAGGGCGTTCGAGCGCGCCATCGACGCGGAGCCGGGCCTGGCGGTCGCCCACATGCACCTCGGCGACCTGCTGCTCAAGGCGAAGCAGTATGACGGCGCCGCGGCCGCGCTCGAGAAGGCGCTCGCCATCGATGCGACGCTCCACGAGGCCCGCTTCGCGCTGGGACAGACGCGGCTCTCCCAGGAGAAGTACGAAGAGGCCGAGAAGCTGCTGGGCGCCGCCGTCGAGCACCTCGACCGCGCGCCCGTGCGGCTCGCGCTCGGACGCGCGCTGCTGCGGCAGAAGAAGTGGGCCGACGCCGCGACGTCGCTCGAGCGGGCGCTCGCGCTACAGCCGGACCTCGCCGCCGCCCACGCGCCGCTCGCCGAGGCCTGGCTGCGTCAGGGCCAGAACGACCTCGCCCTCGGCGCCCTCGAGGCCGCCTGGCGCCTGACGGGCGACGTCGACGCGCTCGCCCGCCGCGCCGAGCTCCTGCAGGTCCTCGGCCGCCACCAGGAGTCCGTCGGCGCCTGGGGCGAGCTGCGCCGCCTCCTGCCGAGGGACGCCCGCGCGCCGCTCGGCATCGCCCGCAGCGCCCTCGCCCTCGGGCAGGCCGACGCGGCCCGCGGCGCGCTCGAGGCGGCCATCCGGTTGGCCCAGGCCGACGAGAAGCAGGCCGCGGCCCTCGAGGAGGCGCAGGGTCGCCTCGCGGCCCTGTCGGCCGCCCCCGCGCCCAAGCGCTGAACGCACACGCCCCGGGAGCCCGACATGCGCGATCCTCTCCGTTGGTTGCTCGCCCTGGTCCTGCTGCTCCTCGGCGCCGGCGCCGTGCCGTGGGCGGCCAACGAATGGGCGGCCTTCGGGGCGCGCCGCGAGGCCGCGACCCTCGGCGCCGAGCACGCCGCCGTCGGCCGCGCCGCGCTGGACGCCGGCGATCCCGAGCTCGCGGCCCACGCCTTCGCCGCCGCCCTCGACGCCGATCCCCGACGCGCCGAGTGGCGCGACGCCCTGGTCGACGCGCGCGTCCAGCAGGTCCTGAAGTTCAGCGGCACGCTCGACGTCGCCGAGGGCGCGCGGCTGCAGGAGGCGCTCGGCGCCGCGCTCGTCGCCCGCGCGCAGCCGTCGGCGCCGCTGCTGGTCGCCTACGGGAAGCTGCTGCTGGCCCGCGGCGACGATCCCGGGGCGCGTCGCCAGTTCCAGCGCGCGCTCGAGGCCGATCCGAAGTTCGCGCCGGCCCACCACAACCTCGGCGTCGCCTTCCTGCGCGCCGGCGAGCTGGCGCCGGCGGTCGACGCGCTCGACAAAGCGCTCGGCCTCGACGCCGAGAACGCGACCATCCAGCTCGCGCTCGGACAGGCGCGCTTCCAGCAGAAGAACTGGGAGGAGGCGACGAAGCTCCTCGAGCGCGCGAGCAAGAAGCTCGAAGAGCCGACGCTGTTCGTGACGCTGGGCAAGGCGCTCGCCGAGCAGGGCAAGCAGCAGGAGGCGGTCAAGGCGTTCGAGAGGGCGCTCTCGCGTCAGGGCGACGTGCCCGCGGTGCACGGCCCGCTGGGCGGCGCGTACGCTGCCCTCGGTCGCGACATGCTCGCCGAGCGCCATCTGAAGCGCGCGTGGGAGCAGAGCGGCGATCGCGAGGCCTACATCCGCCTCGGCCGCCTGTACGAGCGGCGCGACCAGACCGAGGCGGCGCTCCAGGTGTTCGGCGAGCTGGCGCAGATCGACGACGAGCTGTCCGAGCCGCACCTGCGCATCGGGCTGATCGCCGAGAGGCACGGCGACCTGAAGCTGGCCGCCGGGGCGTTGCAGGTGGCGATGGAGCGCGCGGCCCGCGCCCTCGAGAAGGACCCGAACCAGGAGCAGACGCTCATGACGGCCCGCGGCAAGCTCGAGGAGGTGCGCAAGCGCCTCGAGGACGCCCAGGCCGCCGCCCCGCGCAAGAAGTGACCCCGCCCGTGATCGTCGGGGTCGACACCGGCGGCACGTTCACCGACCTCGTCGCCCGCCTGCCCGGCGGCCGCACCGCGCAGGTCAAGGTCCCCTCCACGCCCGACGACCCCGGACGCGCCGTGCTCGACGCGATCGCCGCCCTCGGCGCGGCGCCCGACGAGGTGCGGCACGGCACGACGGTGGCCACGAACGCGCTGCTGGAGCGCCGCGGCGCGCGGGTGGTGCTCGTCGCGACCGCCGGCTTCGAGGACGTCCTGCGGCTGCGGCGCCAGGCGCGCCCGGACCTCTACGCGCTGCACCCCGAGGTCCCGCCGCCGCTCGTGCCGCCCGAGGATTGTGTCGGCGTGCGCGGCCGCCTCGGGCCCGGCGGTGAGGAGGTCGAACCGCTCGAGCCGCTCGACGCATGGATCGCCAGGAATTCCGAGACGTTGCGGAGAGCGGAGGCCTTCGCCGTCTGCCTGTTGCACGCCTACGCCGACGACCGGCACGAGGCGGCCGTGGCCGCGGCGCTGCGGGCGGCGTTCCCCGGCGTGCCGGTGTCGACGGGGCACGCGCTCGCGCCGGTCTTCCGCGAGCTCGAGCGCACGTCGACGGTGGTCGTGAACGCGCACGTGGCGCCGGTGATGTCGCGCTACGTGGCGCGCCTCGCCGACGCGCTGCGTCCGGGCCGCCTGTCGGTGATGGCGTCGGCGGGCGGGCGGATGGGGGCGGCGCGGGCGGCGCGCGAGCCGGTCCACACCGTGCTCTCCGGGCCCGCGGGTGGCGTGCGCGGCGCATGGGCGGCGGGTCGGCGCTGCGGCCGCACCGCGCTCCTGGCGTTCGACATGGGCGGGACGTCCACCGACGTGGCCGTCGTGCAGGGCGCGCTGCGCCCGGAGGACGAGGGCGCCATCGGCGAGCACCCGCTGCGCGTGCCGTTGCTGCCGATCGAGACGGTGGGCGCCGGCGGCGGGTCCGTCGCCTTCGTCGACGCCGGCGGGGCGCTGCGCGTGGGACCGCGGTCGGCGGGCGCCGTGCCCGGGCCGGCGTGTTACGGGCGCGGCGGCGTCGAGCCCACCGTCACCGACGCCCACGTCGTGCTCGGACGCCTGCCCGCGCTGCTCGGCGGCGCGATGCCCGTCGACGCGGAGGCGGCCCGCCGCGCGGTCGGCGATCTCGCGGCGCGGCTCGGGACGCCGCTCGAGGACACCGCGCGCGCCATCCTGGCGATCGCCGAGGCGACGATGGCGCGCGCCTGCAAGCGCGTCTCGATGGAGCGCGGCATCGATCCGCGCGGCCTCACGCTCGTCGCGTTCGGCGGCGCCGGGGGCCTGCACGCGTGCGCGCTGGCCGACGCGCTCGGGTGCCGCGACGTGCTCTTCCCGCGGGAGCCGGGGCTGCTCTCGGCGGAGGGCATCCTCGACGCGCCCTCCCTCGCCACCGCCACGCGGTCCGTCTTCCTGGGCGAGGCGCGCTGGACGGCCGACGCGCTGGCGCAGCTGCGCGACGAGGTGCTGGCCGAGGCCGCGGCGATCCTGCGCGACGAGACCGGCCCCGCCCCCGCCACGGCGAGCGTGCTCGCCGACTGCCGCTACGCCGGCCAGACGTTCACGCTGGCGGTGCCGCTCGAGGGCCCGTCGCTGCGCGCCGCCTTCGACGCGGCCCACGCGGCGCGCTACGGCTACCGGCTCGACGCGCCGATCGAGCTCGTCGCGGTGCGGGCGACGGTCAGCACGGCGGAGGCCGCGATCGACGAAGCCGGGCCCGGTCCGGCGGGCGGGGCGCTCGCGGGGCCGCGGTCGGTGTCCGCCTACAGCGCGACCCTGTGGCTCCCGCCGGGCTGGCGCGCGACGGCGCTCGCGAGCGGCGACCTGCTCTGCGAGCGTACGGGCGGGGCGCGCGCCGACGAAGCGCCGTCCCTCCTCCCGCTGGCGCTCGAGATCCACCGCCAGCGCCTCGGGGCCATCGCCGAGGAGATGGGCGCGAACCTGATGGGGGCGGCGTTCTCCGCCAACATCAAGGAGCGGCGCGACTTCTCGTGCGCCGTGTTCGACGCGGACGGCCGCATGCTCGTCCACGCGGCGCACATCCCGGTGCACCTCGGCTCGACGCCCCTGAGCGTGCGCGCGGCCATCGACGCGGTGCCGATGACGCCGGGCACGCAGGTGGTGCTCAACGATCCGTTCGCGGGCGGGACGCACCTGCCGGACGTGACGCTCGTGACGCCGGTGTTCCTCGACGACGCGGCGCGCCCCGCGTTCTACGTGGCGAACCGCGCGCACCACGCCGACGTCGGCGGCGTGTCGCCGGGCAGCCTGCCCTCCCCGCGCGACGCCGACGGGCACGTGCGCGCGCTCACGGTCGACGACGAGGGCATCCGCCTGCCGCCGACGCCGCTCGACGACGCGCTGCGCGAGCGGTTCGCGAGCGCGTCGCGCACGCCGGCGGAGCGGCGCGGCGACCTGCGCGCCCAGGAGGCGGCGAACCACGTCGGCGCGCTGCGCCTGCGCGCGCTCGTCGACGAGGTCGGCCACGGGCGCGTCGCGGGGCTGAACGACGCGCTGCTCGACTACGCCGAGCGCCGGATGCGCGCGGTGATCGCGGCGCTGCCCGACGGCGAGCACCGCTTCGTCGACCGCCTCGACGACGACGGCGCCGGCGACGCGCCCATCGAGATCCCGGTCGTCGTGCGCGTCGACGGCGACGCGGCCGAGGTGGACTTCACCGGGGCGCCGGACCAGGTCGCCGGCCCCTTGAACGCCGTGCGCGCCATCGCCGTGTCGGCGGCCTTCTACGCGTTCCGCTGCCTCGCCGGCGAGGCCATCCCGGCGAACGACGGGCTGATGCGCGCGATCGCGGTCCGCACGCGCCCGGGCTCGGTCGTCGACGCGCTGCCGCCGGCGGCGGTCTCGGCGGGGAACGTCGAGACGTCGCAGCGCCTCGTCGACGCGATCTTCGGCGCGCTGGCGCAGGCGGCGCCCGACCGCGTGCCGGCGGCCTCGTGCGGCTCGATGAACAACGTGCTCTTCGGCGGGGTCGACGCCGCGGGGCGCGCCTTCGTGCACTACGAGACGTTGGGCGGCGGCGCCGGCGGCTCGCCGCGGGGTCCCGGGGCGAGCGCGATCCACACGCACATGACCAACACGCTCAACACGCCGGTGGAGGCCCTCGAGCGCGCCTTTCCGGTGCGGATCGAGCGGTACGCGGTGCGCCCGGAGACGCCCGGCACCGGCGGCGAGGGCGTCGTGCGCGCCTACCGCTTCCTCGCGCCGGCGGAGGTCAACCTGCTGGGCGAACGCCGCCGCTTCGCGCCGTGGGGGCGGAACGGCGCGCCGGACGGCGAGCGCGGCCGCGACACGCTGATCCGCGCCGACGGGACCCGCGTGGCGCTGCCGGGCAAGGTGACGGTGCCCGTCGAGCCCGGGGACGTGCTCGTCGTGGAGACCCCCGGCGGCGGCGGCTGGCGGCCGCGCTGAACCGCCGGCCGGGCGCCGGAACGCGTTCGGAGCCTCCGACGAGGTTCGTTCGTCGACCTCCGGGCGTCCCGGGCGCCGCCGACGAGGTTCGTTCGTCGACCTTTGCGCGTCCCGGCGCGGCGGTCGGAGTCAGACTCGAGTTTCGCCATCTTCGGCTGCCTGCGGCCGGCCCCGACCGGCCGCGGCGGCGTCGCTCGGCGAATTTCGGTCTCGACGTGCGTCAAGCACGCCTTCGACCGAAATTCGCCTCGCTCCTTGCCGCGTCTCGGTCGTTGCTCGGCCTCGTCGACGCCGAAATGGCGAAACTCGAGTCAGAGCTCGCGGCAGTCGGCGGGCGGCTGTTGCCCGCCGAACGAGTAGGCGCGCGCCTGCTTCACCGACAGCGCGCGCTCCGGCCCGATCAGCTTGAGCTCCACGTCCATCGCGAACCACTGGTTCGCGGCGTCCGGGTCGAGCAGCGGCCGATAGTGCGCGTGGATGGCGCCGAGCACGCACGACACGTGGCGCACCTCCTCGAGCGAGAGCACCGGCACCCCGGGGCTCAGGCTGCTGCGCGCGAGGTACTGCGGGTTGCTGCCGCGGTACGGGCTGATCAGCAGCTGGTCCGTCGTCACGCCCGGCGCCGGGTTGGCGACGCTCGCCTCGCCGACCTGGACGTTCAGGTAGTGGTCGCGGCGGATCGGCTCGAGGATGTTGCGGCTGATGGCGACGCCGTTGGCCTTCTCCGACAGCGCCGCCGGGTGGACCAGCACCGCCATCGCCACGCCGTCCTGGGCGATGTGGTGGTAGTCGCGCTCGTCGTAGCCGCGCTGCAGCCACAGGCTCGCCCACACCGTGCGGATCGCGTCGTCGATGGGGCGCTCGGGGTCGTCGAGCTCGCCGGAGATCGAGGTGTACAGGCCGGCGCCGTTGAAGCCGGGCAGGTCCTCGGTGTTGCTGCTGCTGCGGAAGCGCACGCGCGCCCCGCCGAAGCGCGCCTCCACCTCGGCCTGCACCTGCGCGAGCAGCGCCGGATCCACGGGGTGGACGCGGATGGCGGTGCGCACCCGCGCGAGGCCGAGGGCGCGGACGCGCGGATCGCTGCGGAACTCGGGATCGGCCCGCAGCGCCTCGAGGATCGTCGCCGCGCCGCTCGCCTCGAAGTGCTCGAGCGAGTGCACGACCGGGATCGCGAACGCCCCCCGCGGCACGTTGAGCGGGCCCTCGCAGCCCCGGCCCGCCGAGACGACGCGGTAGAGCTCCGCGAACTGCGCCGCCTTGCCGCCGAGGGCGGGCAGGTCGGCGATCGTGGCCGTGTCGAGCGGCACCACGCCGCGCACGCTCGTGTCGAGGCGCGGCCGGAACGGCTCGCCCGACGGCCGCCGGCTCTCCCAGAAGGCCTCCGCCTCGGCGGGCTCGGCGGGCGCGATCGTGAACGCCCCCGCCGTCACCTCGAGCCGCACCAGCGTGCCGAGCAGCGGCGCCACGCGCGGGTCGTCGCGCGCGTCGGCCAGGGCCATGTTGGGCGTCCCGCGGTTGCGGCTGAGCAGGTTCACGTGCGCGAGCGGCGTCTGGAACGCCTCGGTCACGAGCCCGCCGACGAGGTCGATGTCGTTCGGGACCTGGTCGGTGACCACGATCACCTGCGGCCCGAGCGGCGTCCGGGCGAGCTCTTCGGAGGACACGAAGGTCAGCACGCCGTAGGCGAGGCCCTCGGTGAGCGGCTGAAAGGTCACGCCGCGGAACGGCGCGTTCGGCCCGATCATCGGCGCCTGGCCGTCCATCTCGCGCATGTTCGCGATCTGTCGCGCGTCCTGCGGCCGCAGGAACCACCGCTCGGGGTCGGGCACGTGCCGCATCGCCGTGAAGAACGACCGGCGCATGAGCTCGGGCGTGATCTGGTCGCCCGCCGCGAACTCGTAGGTGCGCAGGCCGGGGCCCGCGTGGTGCACGAGCGTGCCGAGCAGGTAACGGCGGCCCTCGGCCTGCAGGTACTCGCGGTCGCTGAACTCGCGCCAGCCGGCGAGGTGCACGTCGTTCTGGACCGGGTCGCAGCGGTCGAGGTGCGGCAGCCCGTCGATGCGCTCCCGAATGAACGTGTAGTGCAGGTCCCAGGCGCGGCTCGACAGCAGGTGCACGACGTCGCCCGACGCCATGTCGACGACGACCTTCAGCGGCTCCTGGCCGAGCGCCGTCTCGCCCTCGGCCAGCGCCCCGAAGTCGCCCGGCGTGTAGAGGTGGCGCAGTCGGTCGCCGACGGGCCGCGACGGCAGCGGATCGCACGGGTCGTTCGCCGCCCCCGGCGTCGTCGCGGCGCAGAACCGCGGGTGCCCGGTGGCGTCGGGGACGCGCGCCAGCGCCGCGCCCTCGGGCCAGGCCATGAAGTCGACGCGGTCGACGGGCCCCTCGGGACCCCACAGCGTCACGACGCCCTCGAAGTCGGGGCTGGTCGCGAGCGCCGCCGTGTCCTCGGCCGTCAGCGGCAGCACGAGGCGCGCGCCGGGCGCCAACCGCGCCTCGGGCCAGTCCAGCGCCGCGCCCGCCTCGCGGCCGGGCCAGGGCACGCCGGGCCGCGTCGCCGCGAGGCGCACCGTGTATTCGTCGAGCGCGATCGGCGCGTCGGTCGGGTTGAGCACCTCGACGAACGCCGACGGCCGCAGCGCGAGCTCCGTCAGCACCAGCGTCGGCGGCGTCGGCGCCGGCCAGACGTACGGCGCGAACGTCACCTCCTCGGGGAGCTCCGGCGGCGGCGGCGGGCCGCACCGCTCGCCGTTGTGGCGCGCGGGCGTCGCCCAGCGGCAGCGCACGAGGTCGCCCTGCCCGTCCGGGAGACGCTGGAAGGCGTCGTCGGGCTGCGACGGCGGGTACCGCACCGCGTCGGCGAGCTCGCCGCCCGGCGCGCGGAGCATCAGCCGCCCGCCGCCCGACGACAGCTTGAACGGCAGGTGCAGCGGCCCCTGTGCCGGCGTGTCGTCGGCCCACAGCACGAGCACGTCGCCCGGCGCCAGCAGGAAGCCCGGCAGCGGGACCCACTCGTCGTCCTTCTCGGCGATGGCGTAGCCCTCGAGCGAGAGATCCACGGGCCCGGCGTTGTAGAGCTCGATCCAGTCGTCGGTCTCGCCCGTCTCGTCGACCCATGCGCCGTCGTTGCTGGCCATCAGCTCGTTGAACCGCAAGGGATCCGCGGGGGGGCCGGCGTCGGGGGGGGCGGCGTCGGGCACCCTGCCGTCGGGCGGGGCGCCGTCGGGGGGCGTCGCGTCGGGAGGCGCGGCGTCCGGCGGGGCGCCGTCGGGGGGCGCGGCGTCCGGCGCGGCGTCGGGCGCGGCGGCGTCGCCGGCGGACGAGGCGCCGCCGTCGTCGCAGGCGGTCATCGCGAGGAGGAGACAAAAGGGGGCGACACGGCGGACCAAGGACACACCTCCGGCCAGCACCCCACGCGCGTCGAGTCTGGCCCGCCCGCGCCGGGCGAGTAAAGCGTTCACGCGCCGATCCCCAACATGCGCGTCACGAGAGCCTTTTTCGCGTAGAAGCCCATACCGCCGCTGCCATGCCCCGCCCCCTTGGGGCGCGGCTGCACCAGCCGGCCCACGCGCCCGTCGAGCGCCCAGGCGCCCTGCGTCCGCACCATCCAGCGCGCCTCCTCGTAGTCGGCGCGGACCTGGGCGCGGTCGGCGTCGGTCAGGTCGAAGCCGGCGACCGCCTGCACGACCGAGCGCGCCTCCTCGGGGCCCTCGTACACCCGCGCGACGACGACGATGCGCCCGAGCTTGGCCAGCAGGTGGCTCTCCTCGAACTCCCGGGACTCGAGGTCCGCCGCGGTGAACATGGTGACCGCCATGGTCTCCTTGAGGCGCAGGCGCCCATCGGCGGCGAGCGCGAGGGGCACGACCTTCAGCTCCCAGTCGCCGAAGTCGGGGGCCTGCGTCCCGTTGGCGGCGAGGCCGAGGTACCGCTCGACGACCATGCCGGCCCAGCCCTTGTTGCGCCGGCCGTCGCGCCAGACCGTGACGCCGTAGCGGTCGGCCAGCGGCCGCAGGTCGACGCCGACGAGCGTGGCGAGGCGGTCGAGGGCGTCGGCCCGCGTCAGGCGCCGTCCGGACGCGAGGAGCGGGAGTTGGGCGTCTTCGTGCATCGGTCGGCTGCGCCTACCACGACGCCCCGACGGAAGTCGAATGGATCCGGGCCCGTCGACGGTTGCGCCGCGCAGCCTCGATCGATAGAAGGGCTGCGGAGGTGTCCGCATGACGCAACGCCCGGGCGACCAGCGGCCGAGGACGGGCCCCGACGCGGACCTGCCGGACACCGTCGTCGTCGAGATGGACGCGCTGGCGCCGACGATGGCCATCGAGCCCGGCGACCTCGACGCGGCGACGCAGCGTCTGTCGGCGCCGCCGCCCGCGACCGGGGCGCCGCCGCGGGCGACCGGGCTGCCCCGACCGCCGGCGCCGGCCCGGCCGTCGCTCCTGCCGCTCGTCGTCGCGGCGGGCGTCGGCGCGCTCGCCGCCGCGGCGCTCCTCTTGATCCTGCGCTGAGGCAGCGCGCGGGTCCGACGCCAGACTCCCCGCCCCCGATGGAGGTGCCCTTGAGCGCGCGACACCGGCTGGCCGACCTGGACGCCCTGCCCCGCCTGGGCTGGGTGGCGGCGCCCTCGCCCGTCACGCCGCTCGAGGCGCTCGGCGCGTCGCTGAGCCTTGCGTGGCTCGGCGCGAAGCGCGACGACCGGCTGGACGTGCTGCACGGCGGCACCAAGGTCCGCAAGCTCGACTGCCTGCTGGCCGCGGCCCCCTGGGCCGACGCGCCGGTCTGGGTCTCGGCGGGCGCGATCGGCTCGGGGCACCTCGTGGCGCTCACCGCCGCCGCCGAGAAGCTGGGGCGGCGGCTCGCGGCCCACGTCTTCTGGGAGGACCTCTCCGACGGCGTCGAGCAGAACCTCGCGTTCACGGCGTCGGGCCCGACGACGCTCGTGTACCGCCGCAACCGCGCGACCCTGGCGCTGCGGGATCCGCGGGTCCTGCTCGGGCCGACGCACCGCGGGCGGCCGGTGATCGTGCCGGGGGCGAGCGCGCCGGCGGGCATGGCAGGGGCGGTGCGCGCCGGGCTCGAGCTCGCCGCGCAGATCGAGGCCGGCGAGGTGCCGCCCGTGGACCGCGTCTTCGTGCCGCTCGGCTCGGGCGGCACCGCCGTCGGCCTGGCGCTCGGCCTGGGCCTCGCCGGCCTGCGTCCGGTGGTGCACGCCGTCAGCGCCGTCGAGCGCCCGTTCTCGACGCGGCACAGGCTCGCCGGCCTCGAGCAGGCTTGCCGGGACTGGCTGCGGGACGCGGGGGTGAACGCCGACGCGCCCGCGGCGCCCCTGCTCGTCGACCGGCGGCGCGTGGGCGACGGCTATGCCCTCCCGACGGCGGCGTCGCGGGCGGCGTGCGCGCGCCTGCAGCGCGAGGGCCTCGGCCTCGAGCCGATCTACTCCGGCAAGGCGATGGCGGCGCTCCTCGGCGGCGCGGCGCAGCGGGGCGAGCGCGTGCTGTTCTGGGTCACGCCCCGGCGCGCGGGTCCCCTGCCCGCCGCCGACGACTGGCGCGACCGCCTGCCGTGCGCGTTGCGCCGGCGCCTCGTCGCGCTCGAGCACCCGGGGCGGCGGCGCGCGATCCTGGGCGGCCTGGCGGCGGCGGGGAGCGTGGCGCTCGGCCTGCGCCTGACCGGCTATCCCGACGGCGACTGGGACGGCGCGGCGCTGACGGCCTGGCAGGCCCACGTCGTGCGCGCCGCCGCCGAGGCGCTCTTGCCGCCGGCGCCGGGCCCCTACGACGACGTGCCGGCGCGGGTCGACGCCTACGTCGCCGCCCTGCCGCGCCCGCTGCGCCAGGAGATCGGGCTGCTGCTCGGCGCGATCGAGCACGGCACCGCGCTCGACCAGCGCCTGTCGCGGCTCACGGCGCTCGACCCGCCGGCGCGCCTGCGATTCTTCGAGGCGCTCGACCGGCGGGGCGGCCTCCAGCGGCAGATGTACCGCGGCATCCGCGACCTCTGCCTGCTCGGACACTACCAGCGACCCGAGACGTGGCCCGCGCTCGGCTACGGCGGCCCCATGGTCGGCCGCGAGCCGCGGCGCAGCCCGTACGACGCGATGCGCGCGCCGCTCGGCGACATCCCGCGGAGGTGGACGACATGATCTACGATGCCGCCCGCCTCCCCCTGCCCGCCCGCGTGCGCGCCGACTTGTGCGTGATCGGCAGCGGTCCCGGCGGCGCCACCGCGGCCGCCGCCGCCGCCGAGGCCGGCCTCGACGTCGTCCTGCTCGAGGCCGGGCCCCTCGTGACGACCGGCGAGATGAACCAGCGCGAAGAGGAGATGTTCCCGCTGCTGTACTGGGCGGCCGGCGGCCGCACGACCGTCGACCGCGCCGTCCACGTGCACCAGGGGCGCGGCGTGGGCGGGTCGTCGCTGCACAACATCAACCTGTGCAAGCGGATTCCGCCCGAGGTGCGCGCCTCGTGGAAGCTCGAGCACCTGCCGCCGGCGACCTGGGACGCGCTGTACGACGAGATCGAGGTCGCGCTGTCCGTCTCGCGCATCCCGTCGCTCAATCGCCACAACGAGTTGCTGAAGCGCGGCTGCGAGGCGCTCGGCTGGGCCGGCGGACCGCTGCACCACAACCGCACCGGCTGCGTCGCCAGCGGCTTCTGCGAGGTGGGCTGCTCGTTCGACGCCAAGAACAACGCGCTCAAGGTGATGGTGCCGCGCCTGCTCTCGCGCGGCGGCGACGTGATCACGCACTGCCAGGCGTTGCGGGTGCTGCACGCCGGCGGCCGGGTGACGGGCGTCGAGGCGGCCGTCATCGACGAGGCGACGCGCCGCCCGCTCGGCCTCGTCGAGATCGAGGCGCCGCGCGTCTGCGTCGCCGCGTCGGCGACCGGCACGCCGGCGTTGCTGATCCGCTCCGAGGTGCCGGACCCCAGCGGTACGACCGGCCGCACGCTGCGGCTGCACCCGGGCGTCGCCTGCGCCGGCGACTTCGACGAGCCGGTGAACGCGTGGCTCGGCATCCCGCAGAGCTGGGAGTGCACGCAGTGGCTCGACTTCGCGGAGACCGCCGAGCACCGCTCCTGGATCATCCCCGCGTTCGCGCACCCGATGGGCCTCGCGACGATGATCCCGGGCCACGGCGCCGCGCACCGCGAGATCATGAGCCGTTACGCGCACCTGGCGGTGTTCAGCGCCATGCTGCACGACCGGACGGCGGGCGTCGTGACGCCGGCGGGCGACCTCGACGTGGCGATCGACTACCGGCCGTCGGCCGAGGACCGGCGCGAGCTGCTCTTCGGCCTCGCGGCGTGCGCGCGCCTGCTGCTGGCGGCCGGCGCGCGGCGCGTCTACGTGCCGGGCGCGCCGGCCGTGGTGCTCGGTCCGGGCGACGATCCGTTCGCGAAGCTGCCCGCCGACTTCGCCGCCGGCGACATCGACCTGACCGCCGTGCACCCCATGTCGTCGGTGGCGATGGGCGACGACCCGCGCACGGCGGCGGTGGACAGCCGCGGGCGGCACCACCACCTCGCCGGGCTGTGGGTGGCGGACGGATCGCTGTTCCCGACGTCGATCGGCGTGCCGCCGCAGATCTCGATCTACGCGCTGGGGCTGCACGTCGGGCGGGCGATCGCCGCGGCGGGGTGAGCGGCGTCAGCCCTGCAAGGCCACCCGCCGGCGTGCGGGTGGCCGTGCAGGACGAGACAGACCGGGCGCGCAGGAGCGCGTCCACGAGCACCGTGGAGTTCGCGAACGACGGCCCGCTGACGACCGGCGCGAAGTGGGCGAAGAGATTTACGAACGTTTCCGGCAGGTTGGGACTCACGGGCGTTTTTCTTTGGCGCGACCCTGCCGCCGGCTCGCCCCGAGCGCCGCACGCAGCAGAGCGACGACGACCAGGACGACGTGCGAGATGCACCCGAGCTGCTTCGACGCGCGTGACCCGGCTACTCGTACTCGAGCGCGCTCGTCACCGGCAGCGCCGCCGCCTGCCGCGCCGGGTACCACCCCGCGACCACCGCCGCGATCGGCACCATCGCCAGCGTCAGCCCCATCGACCCGAGCGGCAGCCGGAACGGGATGTACCACCCCGTCTGCGCCAGGTTGATGTAGTCGAGCAGGATCACCCCGAGCACCAGGCCGACGCCGATGCCGATCAGCGTGCTCGTCAGGCCGACGAGCCCCGCCTCGGCCATCACCATGCGCTGCACCTGGCGCCGCAGCATGCCGATGGCGCGCAGCACGCCGAGCTCGCGCGTGCGGTCGAGCACGCTGGCGAGCAGCGCGTTCACCACCCCGAGCACGGCGATGATGATCGCGACGAGCTCGAGCGCGTGCATGACCACGAACGCCTGCTCGAGGATGGCGACCACCTCCTGCTTCACCTCGGCGTTCGTCAGCACGAACAGCGCGTGTTTCTCGCCGAAGCGGTCGGCGATGCGGCGTCGCACCGCCTCGAGGTCGCCGCCGGGCGGCACGTAGAGCTTGAAGGTGTCGACGAGCGTGTCGTTCCAGACGCGCGTGTAGACCGAGCGGTCCATGGCGATCACGCCCTGGTCGCTCGTGTAGTCGATGATGACCGCGGTCACCGGGAACTGGCGCGTGCCGTCCGGCGTGTCGAGCGTCAGCACCGCGCCGCGGCCCACGCCGAAGCGGCGGGCGAAGTTCTCGCTGACGATGACCGCCTCGTTCTGCAGCATCTCGCGCAGCGCGGTGTCGGCGTCGCCCTCGAGGAAGGTCATGCGGGCGCGCTTCACCGTGATCTCGAACTGCGAGCTGAGCAACTCGACGGCCCGACCCTGGTACGTGTACTCGAGGATGCGCACCGCCTCGACGTTCTCCACGCCGGGCAGCGCCGCGAGCTGCTCGCGCAGCGCGCCGTCGAGCGGGACGTTGCGCGCGTTGGCCATGCTCGCGGCGCTCGTCACGAACAGGTCGGCGGGCAGCGTCTGCTCGATCCAGTCGAGCGCCGACCGCTGGAAGCTGGTCATGAACGTGCCGATGCTCACCGACAGCGCCACGCCGATCATCAGCGCGCCGATGGTGATCGAGTTGCGCGTCAGGTCGCGGGTGAGGTTGCCCGCCGCCAGGCGCCCCTGCACCTTCAGCAGGCGCGCCGCCAGCGGACCGAGGCCGCCCATCAGCAGCCGGATGAGGCGCGGCGTGAGCATCGCGCCGGCCAGCGTCGTCGTCATCGCCGCCGAGAAGCCGCCCACCGGCTGGCCGCCGATCGTCGGCAGCTGCAGGAAGCCGATCGTCGCGGCGACGAGCAGCAGCGCCACCACGTCGGCCCGCGTGAGGCCGCGGCGCGGCCCCTGGCTCTCGACGATGCCGCTCGTGCGCAGCGTCTCGATCGGGCTGACGCGCATGGCCTCGCGCGCCGGCACGAGCGCCGCGGCGAGCGCGCCGAGCACGCCGAGCACGAAGCCGCCGACGAGCAGCGGCGCGTCGATGTGGACGTCGGTCGCCGCGATCTGCACGTAGATCTCGCTGACCGACTCCGTCATCGACCGCAGCAGGAACTTCGCCAGCACGATGCCGAGGCCGACGCCGATCGCCGATCCCACGACCCCGAACAGCAGCCCCTCGAGCGTGAACAGCGCGAGGGTCTGCCGCCGCGTCGTGCCCAGCGCGCGCAGGATGCCGAGCTCCTTCTTCCGCTGGACCACGCCGATCGAGATCGTGTTGTAGATCAAGAACATCCCGACGAGCAGCGCCACGAGCGACGCCATCATCAGGCCGGCGTTCAGGCCGGAGAGGAGCTGGCTGACCCGCTCGGTGCGGCGCTCGGGGCGGTCCACCTCGAAGCCGGGGCCGAGCGCCGCTTCGAGGCGGTCGGCGACGGCGGCGACGTCCTCGCCCTCCCGCACCGCGACGTCGAGGCGGTCGACCTTCGTCCCCCGCCCGAACGCCACCTGCATCGCCTGGTAGTACATGATGGCGAGGTCGCCGCCGAAGGCGCGGCCCACGCCCTCGTCGCCGACGAAGCCCCAGATCTCGAACTCCCGAACGCCCTCGGGCGTCACGATCGGGATCTTGTCGTGCAGCTTGAAGCCGTAGCGGTCGGCCACCTTGCGGCCGAGGATGAGGTGCGTCGAGGAGTTGAGGAAGGCGATCGGGTCGTCCTTGATCGCCGGCATCTCGCCCGACTGGTACTCGCGGAAGTACTCGTCGTCCTCGCCGAGGAAGTCGACCCCGACGAGCAGCAGCTGGTCGCCCTGCTGGCCCGGCAGGCGCACCGGCGTCGTCTGGGTGAGCACCGGCGCGACCTTGAAGACGCCCGGCGTCGCGCGGACCTTCTCGACGACCTCCTCCTCGAAGCCGCCGCCGCCCGTGACCTGCAGGTTCGCCTTGCCGGAGACCGAGTCGATGGTGGCGCCGAAGCTGGCGACGATCGACCGGTTGACGAGCACCACCGCGATCAGCACCGCTACGCCGAGCGCGATGCCGAGGACGGTGAGGCTCGTGCGGATCTTGTGCTCGCCGAAGTGGGGGACGCTGACGGTGCGCAGGAGGCGGCCGATGCGCCACGGGCGCAGCAGCAACGCCGCCCCGCGCAGGCAGCCGAGGATGAGGAACGCCAGGCTCTCGCCCAGCCAGCGCAGCGGGTTCATGCGCCGGCCGCCAGCCGCGCGGCGGCGCCGTCCTCGACGATGGTGCCGTCCTTCACGCGCACCTGCCGGTCGGCGACGAGCGCCGCGTTGCGGTCGTGGGTCACCATCACGATCGTCGTGCCGTGCTGGTCGCGCACGCCCTTGAGCAGCGCGAGCATGGCCTCGCCGGTGTGCGAGTCGAGGTTGCCGGTCGGCTCGTCGGCCAGCAGCAGCTTCGGCCCGAGGACGAGCGCGCGCGCGAGGGCGACGCGCTGCATCTCGCCGCCGGAGAGCTGGTGGATGCGGTGGTGCGTGCGCTTGCCGAGGCCCACCTGCTCGAGCAGGCCGCGCGCGCGCTCGACGTCCTCGCCGCGCGCCTCGCGCTCGAGCATCACCGGCAGCAGCACGTTGTGCAGCGCGTCGAGGGTCGGCAGCAGGTTGAAGAACTGGAAGATCAGGCCGATGCGCCGCCGCCGGAAGAGCGTCAGCGCGTCGTCGGTCAGCGTGCTGATGTCCTGGCCTTCGATGGTGATCTTGCCCCCGGTGGGGCGGTCGAGGGCGCTGACGAGGTTGAGCAGCGTCGACTTGCCGGACCCCGAGGGGCCCATGATGCTCACGAACTCGGCGGGCGCGATGTGCAGGTCGACCCCGCGCAGCGCCTCGACGCGGTTCGGCCCCTCGCCGTAGGTCTTGGTGACGCCTTCGAGCCGGATCATCCGCACCCTCCCAGGGGAATGCGGAGCTTAGTACCTGCCGGCGGCGGGATCGGCAAGCGCGGGCGCCACGCGGTCGAGCAGCGCGCCCAGGGCGGCCATCACCGCCTCGGGGGCCTCGAGGGGCGTCAGGTGGCCGGCGCGGGCCACCTCGACGAGGGACGCGTGGTGGATCGCGGCGGCGATGCGCCGCGACTCCTCGGGCCGCGTGGCCGTGTCCTCGCGGCCGACGAGCACCGTGGTGGGGCACGCGACGGCGGCGAGGTCCTCGAGCACGTCGTCGCGGTCGAAGACGGCCCGGCAGGCGAGGTAGACCTGCCGCGGGTCGTGCTGGAGGATGCGCGCCTGCGTCTCGGCGACGAGCCCGGGGTTCGCGCGGCGCGTCGTCTCGCCGAACAGCTCCTTCAGCGTCGGCGGCAGCAGGAAGTCGGCGAAGCCCGCCCGCCGCAGGACCTCGGCCATCGCCCGGAAGCGCAGACGCGGGAGCAGCGGCTCCCGCCGGGCGCTCGTGTCGAGCAGCGCGAGGCCCAGCACCCGCTCCGGGGCCCGCATCGCGAGCCGCATCGCCGTCATGCCGCCGGTCGACAGCCCGCAGAGCACGGCGCGGTCGATGCCTTCCGCGTCGAGGATGGCGATCCAGTCGCCGGCGACGTCCTCGAGCGTGAACGGCGCCTCGGCGGTCGAGTGGCGGTGCCCGCGCAGGTCGACGTCGATCACGAGACAGCGCGCCGTGAGGAATTCGCGGACCGGATCCCACATGCGCCCGTCGAGCAGCAGGCTGTGACCGAGCACGATCGGCACCCCGCGGCCCGCCACGGTGTAGCCCACGCGCGCGCCGGGCCGCGAGACATGACGCACCTTCACGAGGCACCTCCGGCGAAGAACCGCTTGCCCCGACGGCGGGCTGGCCGTAGCGTGTCGCCTCGCTGCTTCATGGAATCGATCCTTCCCGAAATCCTGATCATCTTCGCGCTGATCGTCGCCAACGGCATCTTCGCCGGGGCCGAAATGGCCCTGATCTCGATCCGCAAGACGCGGGTGGCCGAGCTCGCCGCCGACGGCGGACGGCGCGGGCGCGCGATCAAGACGCTGCGCGACAATCCCGAGCGCCTGCTCGCCACCATCCAGGTGGGCATCACCGTCGTCGGTGCCACCGCCGCGGCCTTCGGCGGCGCCAACGTCGCCGAGAAGCTCACGCCGGTCTTCGAGCCGTGGCTCGGCTCGCGCGCGCACGGCGTGGCGATCGCCGTCGTGGTCGGCCTCGTCTCGTACTTGAGCCTGGTGCTCGGCGAGCTCGTCCCCAAGTCGCTGGCCCTGCGCGGCGCCGAGCCGTACGCGCGCTTCGTCGCCCGCCCCCTCCTGGGCCTGACGCGGCTCGCGCGCCCGCTCGTCTGGTTCCTGACGGCGTCGTCCAACGTCGTGCTCCGGCTCTTCGGCGACCGCACGTCGTTCACCGAAACGCGCATGTCGCCCGAAGAGCTGCACATGACGCTCGACGAGGCCACGCGCCACGGCACGATCGACCCGCGCGCCGGCGAGATCGCGTCGCGCGCCATCGAGTTCGGCGACCTCGACGCCCAGCACGTCATGGTGCCGCGCGGGGCGGTCGTGGCGCTCTCGCGGCAGGCCACGCAGGACGACATCCGCCAGGTCCTGCTCGAAGAGAACCACACGCGCATGCCCGTGTTCGACGGGTCCCTCGACAACATCATCGGCTACGTCACGGCCAAGGACGTGCTGGCGATGGTGTTCCAGAAGGACCTGATCGTGCTCGAGGACCTCATCCGGCCCGCGTACTTCGTGCCCGAGCGGATGCCGGTCGTCGACCTGCTCCACGAGATGCAGCGCCGCCGCACGCAGCTGGCGATCGTCGTCGACGAGCTCGGCAGCTTCGCCGGTATCGTCACCACCGAGGACCTCGTCGAGGAGCTCGTCGGCGACATCCTCAGCGAGTACGACCAGCCCGACGAGAGCGAGATCCGCCGCGAGCCCGACGGCACGTTCCTCGTCGACGGCGCGCTCGCCATCCGCGACGTGAACCGCGAGCTCGACCTCGAGCTGCCCGAGGGCGAGGGCTTCACGACCGTCGCCGGCCTGGCGATCGAGCTGGCGGCGCGGATCCCCGGCGTCGGCACGGTGGTCGAGTCCGAGGACGGGTCGAAGCTCGAGGTGGTCGCGGCGACCGCGGCGCGGGTCGAACGCGTGCGCATCCACCCGCCGCCGAAGCGCGACGACGACGAGATCATGGTCGCCGACGGGTCCGAGTAGCGGCCTCCGCGCTTGCGGGCGCGCCGCCGGCGGCCCCATCATCGCGGCCCATGGACGCGCCCTCGCTCACCGATCGCCTGCGGGCGCTGCGCGACGCGCTGGGCGGCGGGCTCGTCGAGCGCGACGTCGCCGTCCGCCTGGCGTTGCTCGCGGCCCTCGCCGGCGAGCACCTGCTCCTCGTCGGGCCGCCGGGAACGGGTCGGCGCGCCGTCGCGCGGCGCCTGCCGCTGGCCTTCGTCGACGCCACGTTCTTCGAGCGCCACGTCACGCCGACGACGACCGCCGACGAGGTCTTCGGGCCGGGGACCGAGGGCGGCCGCCGCGTGGACGGCTACCTCCCGTCGGCCGGCTTCGCCTTCCTCGACGGCGTGCTCGAGGCGGGCAGCGCGGTGCGCAACGGGCTGCTGACGCTGCTCGACGAGCGCATCCTCGACGACGGGCCGCGGCGGCACCCGGCGCCGCTCGTCACGGCGATCGCCGCCACGACCGAGCCGCCGCCCGACGCCGACGCCCTCGCCGACCGTTTTCTCTTGCGTCTGCGCGTGGATCCCGTCTCGGACGCCGCCTTCCCCCGGCTGCTCGCCGCCCGCGACGCGCCCCCCTGGGTGCCGGTCGCGCTCCGCCTGAGCGCCGACGATCGGCGGCGGCTGCGCGCCGAGGCGGACACCGTCGACGTGCCCGACGCGATCATCGCCCTGCTGGCGGAGCTCCGCGCGTTCTGCGCCGCCCGCGGCATCGTCGTC
The DNA here is from genome assembly GCA_963169045.1 of Myxococcota bacterium. Taxonomy (GTDB): domain Bacteria; phylum Myxococcota_A; class Bradymonadia; order UBA7976; family UBA1532; genus CAUJDF01. The sequence continues at coordinate 278,493 of CAUJDF010000039.1, read as the reverse complement.
TCCGATCGACGGTGGCGCCGCGCCGCCGGGCTTCTGCGCGTCGCGGCCGCCGCCAACGGGCGCCGCGCCGTGGCGCCGGGGGACTGCGCGCTCCTGCGGCACTGCCTGTGGACGCGCCCCGAGCAGGCGGCGGCGCTCGACGACTGGTGGGCGGCGCGCGCAGTCCCCGAGGCGCTCGGGCCGATCGAAGCGCAGGTGGCCGCCTGGGAGGCGGCGCTCGCCCACCGGCACGCCGAGCGCGCCCAGGCCCGCGACGAGGCGGGGCGGCCGTTGTACGTGCAGGGCGACGGGACGCCGACGACGCGCCCCACCGCGGCCCGGCCGCGCACCCGCCACGGCGAGGCGCTCTACCTCGCGCCGCCCGGCGCCGTCGCCACGAACGGCCTGCCGGTGACCGACCGCACCCGCGGCGATCGCGGCTACACGCTGGCGGAGCTCGACGCCTTGCGGCTGCGCGGCGTGCCGGGGGCCGCCTCCCTGCGGCCCTTTCGGAGCTGGCCGGGCCGGTCGGCGTACCTCGCCGATCCCGAGAGCCGCCTGCTCGGCGAGGAGGCGCTGCCGCCGTCCCTGGGGCCGGCGCCCCACGATCCCGCGCAGGTGGCCGACGCGCTGGCGGCGATCGACGCGCTCGGCCGCGCGCTCGGCGAGCTCCGCGAGACGTGCGACCGGTCGGCGGCGGCGGCCGACGACCTCTGGGGGGGGGCGGCGGCCTTCGCGCCCACGGCCGACGCGCTGCGCGGGGCGCTCGCGGCGAGCGATGCCCTGGCCGCGCGCCTCGCGGCGGCGCGCGGCGGCTTCGCGGCGCTGCCGCTTTCGACCGGGGCGGCGACGACCGCCCGATAGCGCGGGCGGTCCGCGCGAGGACCGTTCGGCGGTCCGACGCGTTATGTTGGCGCCCGAAAGGGGGTGCCGCCGTGAACGATCTCTACGCCCGCCACCGCGTTTGGCTGTGCGAAGTGCCCGCGCTGGGCTTCCGCCTCGACGTCTCGCGCATGCGCTTCGCCGACGACCTGCCCGCCCGCATGGAGGCGCCGATGGCGCGCGCCTTCGCCGCCATGGACGCGCTCGAGGCGGGCGCCATCGCCAACCCCGACGAGGGCCGCCGCGTCGGCCACTACTGGCTGCGGGCGCCCGAGCGCGCGCCGGAGCCGGCCCTGCGCGAGGCCATCGAGTCGACGCGCGCGCAGATCCTTGCCTTCGCGCGCGAGGTCCACGCCGCCGGCCGCTTCCGGCACCTGCTCGTGATCGGCATCGGCGGCTCCGCCCTCGGGCCGCAGCTCGTCGCCGACGCGCTCGGCACCCACCGCGACGCGATGACGGTCGCCTTCTTCGACAACACCGATCCCGACGGCTTCGACCGTGTGCTGCACGGGCTCGGCGACCGGCTCGACCGCACGCTGACGGTCGTCATCTCCAAGTCGGGCGGCACGAAAGAGACGCGCAACGGCATGCTCGAGGCCGCCGCCGCCTGGCGGGCGCACGGCCTCGACTTCGCGAAGCACGCCGTCGCCGTGACCGGCGAGGGCAGCGAGCTCGACCGGCTCGCTTCCCGGGAGGGCTGGCTGGCCCGCTTCCCCATGTGGGACTGGGTCGGCGGCCGCACGAGCGTGCTGTCGGCCGTGGGGCTGCTGCCGGCGGCGCTGCAGGGGCTCGACGCCGAGGGCCTGCTGGCCGGCGCGCGCGCCATGGACGAGGCCACGCGCGTCCACGACGTCCGCCGCAACCCGGCGGCGCTGCTGGCGCTGATGTGGCACCACGCCAGCGGCGGCCGCGGCCTCAAGGACATGGTCGTCCTGCCCTACAAGGACCGCCTGCTGCTCTTCTCGCGCTACCTGCAGCAGCTCGTGATGGAGTCGCTCGGCAAGGAGAGGGACCTCGACGGCCGCGTGGTCGAGCAGGGGCTCGCCGTCTACGGCAACAAGGGCGCGACCGACCAGCACGCCTACGTGCAGCAGCTCCGGGACGGCGTCGACAACTTCTTCGTGACGTTCCTCCATGTACTGCGCGACCGCGAGGGCGCCTCGCTCGAGGTGGAGCCGGGCGTCACCGCCGGCGACTATCTGCTCGGCTTCGCGCTCGGCACGCGCGCCGCGCTCGCCGAGAAGGGCCGCGAGAGCATGACCCTGACGGTGCCGGACGTGGGCGCGCGCACCGTCGGCGGGCTGATCGCGCTCTACGAGCGGGCCGTCGGGCTCTACGCGTCGCTGATCCACGTCAACGCGTACCACCAGCCCGGCGTCGAGGCTGGCAAGAAGGCGGCCGCCGGCGTGCTCGCGCTCCAGCGGCGCCTGCTGGCGGCGCTCGACGGGACCCCCCGTACGGCTGAGGCGCTCGCGCCCGAGGACGCCGAGACCGCCCTCCACCTCCTCGAGCACCTCGCCGCCAACGATCGCGCCGAGCGCCTGCCCGGCCCGACCCCCTTCGACGCGACGTTCCGCCGCGCGTTCCACCCCCGCCGTCCTGCGGAGTGACGCGGCGTCGTCGATCGCGCTACGCTCGTCGCCGATGATCGCCCGCATCACCGCGCTGCTCGTGACCCTCGCCCTCGCCTTTCCGGCGGCAGCGCTGGGCCAGGTCGTGCACCGGTGCCTGATGGCGGGGCTGGTCATCGGCGCCTGCTGCTGCAGCCACCAGCACGATGAAGCCGGCGGGCCCGCCGCCGACGAGCGGCCCGAGGTCTGCTGCGACGGCGAGGTCGGCGACGCCGGCCCCGCGCCGGTCGTGCCGCAGCCCGCGCCGCCCGCCTTCGCGCTGACGCCCGCGCCGACGGCGGCGGTCCCCCCACCCCCCGAGCCCACGCTCGCCCCACGCCCCCGCGCACTGCTGCCGGTGGGCGCCCGGGCACCGCCGCCCCTGCACGGCCGCGGCATCTACCTCGAGGTCTGCGCCTTTCTGATCTGAGCCTGACGCGCCCCCTGCGGGCCGGCGCGGACGTACGCCCGCGCCGGCGGAGCGGTGCGTGACGTGTCCTTCGGGTTCAGGAGACTCGCGAAATGCAACGATTTTCGGGGCCCGCGGCGTTGGCCGCGGCCCTCCTCTGGGCCGGGTGCGCGCCGCGCGCCGGCGTCCGCCCCGCGGCGGCGGCCCCCGACGAGGCGGCGGCGCCCGCCGGCGAGCCCTTCGCGGGTGCGGCGACGCTCGACCGCGAGGCGCTCGTGGCCGCCGTCCTCGCGCGCAACGGCGACGTGGCGGCGGCGCGCGAGGCGGTCCGCGCCGCGCAGGCGCGCCACCCGCAGGTGACCGCGCTCGACGATCCGATGCTCACCTACAGCCTCGCGCCGGGCAGCGCGGTCCCCGGCGGCGCGCCCTTCGGCCAGACGGTGCGCGTCGCCCAGCGCCTGCCGTTCCCGGGCAAGCGCGACCGCGCCGGCGACATGGCGCTCGCCGAGGCGGAGATGGCGCGCGGGGACCTCGCCGCCGCGCGGCTGCGCCTCGCTCTGATCGCCTCGTCCCTCTTCGCGGAGCACTACGCGACGGCGCGCGCGCTCGCGATCACCGACGACCACCTCGCGCTGCTCGAGGAGCTGAAGCACGCCGCGGAGATCCAGTACGCCGCCGGCCGCGCGGGCGCGCAGGACCCGCTGATGGCCGAGGTCGAGGCGGGCATGCTGGCGCGCCGCCGGCTCGCGCTCGAGGCGCAGCGCGCCGCGCAAGTGGCCGAGATCAATGCGCTCCTACACCGGTCGTCCGAGGCGCCGCTCCCGCCGCCGCCCGACGCGCTGGCGGTGGGCGACGCGCCCGCCCAGGACGCGTCGGCGCTGCTGGCGATCGCCGTCGAGCGGCGACCGGAGCTCCAGTCGATGCGCGCCGGCGTCGAGGCCGAGACGGCCCGCGTCGCCCTGGCCGAGCGGGCCTACGCGCCCGACTTCGAGCTGATGGCCGAGTACAGCTCGATGTGGGAGATGCCCGCGCACCGGTGGATGGCGGGGGTGTCGCTCAACGTGCCGCTGCAGCTCGGCGCCCGGGACGCCGCCCTCGACGAGGCCGACGCCCGCCGCGCCCGCGCCCGCCACCAGGCGGAGCGCATGGAGCACGAGGTCCGCGCCGAGGTGCAGCGCGCGCTCGCGCAGCTCACCGAGGCCTACGGCGCGCTCGCCCTCTTCGAGCAGCGCATCCTCCCCGCCGCGAAGGCCCAGGTGGAGGCGGCGCGGATCGGCTTCGTGAGCGGCGGCACGCCTTTCGTCGCGGTGGTCGGGGCCGAGCGCGGCCTGCGCGACGTGCAGCTCGAGGTCGAGATGGCGCGCGCGGCGGTGCTCACGCGCCGCGCGGCGCTCGAGCGGGCCGTCGGGGCGCCGCTCGCCGAATGGGAAGGGGGCGCGCGATGAGGCGCTGGATCGTTCCGGTATTCGTCCTGGCGGGCGCCGCCACCGCCGCCATCGCCTACCGCGGCGCGCTCGTCGACTGGTTCCGCCCGGGCCGGGTGCCCGCCGCCGCCGCGCCGGCCTCGTCGGCCCCCGCGGCCCCGCCCGTGCTCACGGACGCCGCCCTTCAGACGGCGCGCCGCGCCCTCGCCGCCCAGGAGGAGGCCCGCGCGCTGCTCGCCGCCGACAAGGTGGACGGCCTCGCGGCCCACGCGCGCGCCATCGCCGACGCGATGCGGGCGACGCGGACCGCGGTGAGCACCGCGCCGGCGCCGCTCGTCCACGCGCTCGAGGAGGGCGCCACCGCCGCGGAGCGCCTCGCCGCCGCCCCGGAGCTCGGCGCCGCCCGCGTCGCGTTCGGCGACGTCAGCCGCGCGCTGGTCGCCGTCGCCGAGGCCGAGCCGCGCCTGCGTGAGGGCTGGCACCTCTTCGAGTGCCCGATGTCGCCCGGCTACCAGAAGTGGCTCCAGCGCGGCGCGTCCATCGAGAACCCGTACATGGGCCCGAAGATGCTCACCTGCGGCGGCGCGAGCGAGTGGGCCGCCGCCGACCACGCCCACGCCGACGGCGAGATCGCCTTCTACACCTGCCCGATGCACCCCTCGGTGCAGCAGTCCGGGCCCGGCAAGTGCCCGATCTGCGGGATGGACCTGACGCCGGTCACCCGCGGCGAGACCGAGGGCGGGCTCGTCCTCATCGATCCGGTCCGCCGCCAGGAGATCGGCGTGCGCACGGCGCCCGTCGCGCGCGGCCCCATCCGCCGCGAGATCCGCGCCGCCGGCCGCGTCACCTGGGACGAGCGCACCCTGCGCGACGTCACGCTCAAGCTGCAGGGCTGGATCCGCGACCTCGACGTCAACGCCACCGGCCAGGTCGTCCGCAAGGGCCAGCGCATGTTCACGGTCTACAGCCCCGAGCTGTACGCCGCGCAGCAGGAGTATCTGCTCGCCCTGCGGACGCGCGAGGCGGGCGGCGAGCGCATGGACGGCCTCGTCCAGGCGGCGGAGGTCCGCCTGCGCCTCTGGGACCTCTCCGCGGCCCAGATCCGCGACCTGGCGCAGCGCGGCGCGCCGCTCGAGGCGGTGCCGTTCCTGGCGCCGGCGGGCGGCGTGGTCATCCAGAAGGACGTCGTCGCCGGCGCCGCGGTCATGCCCGGCCAGCGGCTCTACCGCATCGCGGCGCTCGACCGCGTGTGGGTCGAGGCCGACGTGTACGAGGCGGACCTCGGCGACGTGCGCGTGGGCCAGCCGGCGCGGGTCTCCCTGGCCCACCTCGACGGCGCCACGTTCGACGGCAAGGTCGCCTACGTCTACCCCGAGCTGGACGCGACAACGCGGACCGCCCGCGTCCGCGTCGAGCTGCCCAACCCCGCCGGCACCCTCAAGCCGGCGATGTACGCCACCGTGAACCTCGCCGTCGATCACGGCGAGCGGCTGCGCATCCCCGAGAGCGCCGTGCTCTATACCGGGGAGCGGCGCCTCGTCTTCGTCGATCTCGGCGAGGGCCGGCTACGCCCGCAGGAGGTCCGGCTCGGCGCCAAGGCCGACGGCTGGTACGAGGTGCGCGACGGCCTCGAGGAGGGTCAGGTGATCGTCACCTCGGGCAACTTCCTCGTCGCCGCCGAGAGCCGCATCCGCGCGGCGGCCACCTACTGGAGCGAGAACGACCATGGCGGCCACTGAACAGGGCGGCCTCGTCGGCCGCGTGATCGCCGGCTGCGCGCGCAACCCGTTCCTGACGATCCTGCTGTCGGCGGCGCTCGGCGTCTGGGGCTTCCTGTCCCTTCGCCAGGCGCCGCTCGATGCCATCCCCGATCTGTCGGACACCCAGGTCATCGTCTTCACCGAATGGGAGGGTCGCAGCCCGGACCTGGTCGAGGACCAGATCACCTATCCCATCTCTTCGTCGCTCGTGGCCGCCCCCGGCGTGCAGTCCGTCCGCGGCCAGTCGATGTTCGGCATGTCGTTCATCTACGTCATCTTCGAGGACGGCACCGACATCTACTGGGCTCGCAGCCGCGTGCTCGAGTATCTCAGCGGGGCCACCGCGCGCCTGCCCGCGGGCGTCACACCGATGCTCGGCCCGGATGCCTCCGGCGTCGGCTGGGTCTTCCAGTACGCGCTCGTCGACGACGGCGGCCGCCTCGACCTGCAACAGCTGCGATCGCTCCAGGACTGGAACGTCCGCTACGCGCTGTCGAGCGTCGAGGGCGTGGCCGAGGTCGCGCCGGTCGGCGGCTTCGTCAAGCAGTACCAGATCCAGCTCGACCCCCAGAAGCTGCTGGCCTACGGCGTCGCCGTCCCCGAGGTCACGCGCGCCGTGCGCCTGTCGAACGAGGACGTCGGCGGCCGCGTCATCGAGATCGCCGGCCACGAGCACATGATCCGCGGCCGCGGCTACGTGCGCAGCCCGGCCGACCTCGAGAGCGTGGCGGTGAAGCTGGCCCGCGACGGCACGGCCATCCACGTGCGCGACGTCGGCCAGGTCGTCGTCGGACCCGACCAGCGGCGCGGGTTCGCCGAGCTGGACGGCAAGGGCGAGGTCGTCGGCGGCATCGTGGTGATGCGCTACGGCGAGAACGCCCTCGACGTGATCGAGGGGGTGAAGGCGCGCATCGCCGAGGTGCAGAAGACGCTGCCCGAGGGCGTGCGCATCGTCACCACCTACGACCGCTCCGAGCTCATCCACGCCTCGATCGACACGCTCACCCACAGCCTGATCGAAGAGCTGGTCGTCGTCAGCCTGGTCATCTTCCTGTTCCTCATGCACGTGCGCAGCGCGCTCGTCCCCATCCTGATCCTGCCGCTCGGCGTGCTGCTGGCGTTCATCCCCATGCTCTACCAGGGCCTGACCATCAACATCATGTCTCTCGGCGGCATCATCGTCGCCGTCGGTGCGGCGGTGGACGCCTCGGTCGTCATGGTCGAGAACGTCCACAAGCGCCTCGAGGACTGGCACGGTCCGCCCGAGCAGCGCCGCGGCGTCGTCATCGCCGCGATGCAGGAGGTGGGGCCGTCCCTCTTCTTCTCGCTGCTCGTGATCACCGTCGCCTTCCTGCCCGTCTTCACGCTCGAGGGCAGCGAGGGCCGTCTGTTCAAGCCGCTGGCCTTCACCAAGTCGTGGTCGATGGCGTTCGGCGCCGTGCTCGCGGTGACGTTGGCCCCGGCGCTGGCGGCGCTCTTCATCCGCGGCCGCATCGCCAAGGAGGAGCACAACCTGCTCAACCGCTGGCTGGTCGCGCTCTACACGCCGGTGGTGCGCTTCGTCATCCGCCACCGGATGCTCGTCATCGGCGGCGCGATCGCGGCCATGGTCTTCACCGTCCCCGCCTTCCTGCGCCTCGGCAACGAGTTCATGCCGCCGCTCAACGAGGGTGCCATCCTGCACATGCCATCGGCGCCGCCGGGCATGTCGATGACCGAGGCGGTCAACGCCATCCAGGTGCTCGACCGCGAGCTGAAGAAGTTCCCGGAGGTGGAGAGCGTCTTCGGCAAGATGGGACGCGCCGAGACCCCGACGGATCCGGCGCCCATCGGCATGGCGGAGACGACGGTCATGCTCAAGCCGCGCAGCGAGTGGCGCGAAGGCATGACCTGGGACCGTCTCATCGCCGAGATGGACGAGAAGGTGCGCGTCCCCGGCATGCCGAACATCTGGTGGATGCCGATCCAAACCCGCACCGAGATGCTGGCGACCGGCGTGCGCAGCCCGCTCGGCATCCAGGTCTTCGGCGACGACCTGCCCACGATCGAGCGCGCCGCGCTCGCCATCGAGCAGGCCGTGGCGAACGTCCCGGGGACGCGCAGCGCCTTCGCCGAGCGCTCCACCGGCGGCTTCTATCTCGATGTTCGGGTGAACCGGGAAGAAGCAGCGCGTCATGGGCTCAACGTCGGTGACGTCAACGAGATGGTCCAGACGGCCATCGGCGGCATGAACGTCGCCGAGACCGTCGAGGGCCGCGAGCGGTATCCCATCAACGTGAGCTACGCGCGCGAGTTCCGGGACGATCCGGCGGCGCTCGGCCGCGTGCTCGTCGCCACGCCCGGCGGCGCGCAGATCCCGCTGTCGCAGGTGGCCGACCTGCGCGCCGTCACCGGGCCGCCCATGATCCGCAGCGAGGACGGCAAGGTCGTCGGCTTCGTCTTCGTCGACACCGACCGCCCCATCGCCGACTACGTCGCCGACGCGCGCGCCGCCGTCGCCGGCCTCGAGCTGCCCGAAGGCATCCGCCTCGAGTACGTCGGCCAGTTCAAGTACCTCGAGCGCGCCCGCGAGCGCCTGCTGCTCGTCGTGCCCGCGACGCTGCTGCTGGTCTTCGTGCTGCTGTACCTGAACACGAAGTCGCTCGTCGAAACGGGCATCGTGATGCTCGCCGTCCCCTTCTCGCTCATCGGCGCCGTCTGGCTGCTCTACCTGCTCGACTACAACATGAGCGTGGCCGTGTGGGTCGGCCTCATCGCGCTCGCCGGCGTCGACGCCGAGACGGGCGTCGTGATGCTGCTGTACCTCACGCTCTCCCACAAACGGCGCGAGGCCGCCGGCACGCTGCGCACACGCGCGGACCTGCGCGACGTCATCGTCGAAGGGGCGGCACAGCGCATCCGCCCGAAGCTGATGACCGTGATGACCGACATGATCGGTCTGTTGCCGGTGCTGTGGAGCACGGGCGCCGGCGCGGATGTCATGAAGCGCATCGCGGCGCCGATGGTCGGCGGGCTCGTGACATCCTTCCTGCTCGAGCTGACCGTGTACCCGGCGCTGTTCGCGCTCTGGAAGGGCCGCCACCTGCCCCGGGAAGCGCCCGAGACCGCCACCGAGACGCTCGCCGACTCCGCGTGAGCCCGGTCGCGCGCCCTCCGAGATTGGAGAGCGTCCGAGACGCTTCGGAGAGCGCGCGACACGTTCTCGAGCGTCTCGGCCGCCCCGCGCGGCGGCACGGCGAGCCTGGCTGCAGGGACCGACACCGCCGCCTGACGGATGCGGAGCGCCCGTCCCCTCGCCGCATGATGTCGCGGCACCCGAGAAGGAATCCGCCGATGAACCGTTCGCTCCGTTTCGCCGCGCTCCTGGCGGCGGCGCTCGCCGCCTGCGACGACGCGGCGCCCGACGACGAGGCGTCGCCGCACGAGGGCCACATCGTCGCCGCCGTCGAAGCGGAGGGCGTCCTCGCCGTCATCGACCAGGTCACCGGCCGCGTCGTCCGGCGCGTCGACATCTCCCCCGTGGTGGAGGGCATGCGGATCCCGTACGCGATCCACAACGTCCAGGGCGCCCCCGACGGCCGCACCGTCTGGGCGACGACCATGCCCGCCGGCGCGCACGGCGGCCACGTGAGCATGCCGCTCCCCGACGAGCTCGTCGGCGTGGACCTCGAGACGGGCGCCGTGATCCGGCGCATCCCGCTCGGCCGCGCCCTCCACATCGCCCACGTGGTGCTGGACGGGCCGCGCGCATTCGTGACCGCCAACCAGGCGGACGTGGTCCTGGTGGTCGACCTCGAGCGCGGCGCCGTGCGACGGCGCGTCGACCTCGCCCGGGGCAGCGGCCCGCACGGCGCGCGCCTCACGCCGGACGGCGGGCGCCTCGTGGTCGCCGGCATGGGCGACGGATCGCTGCACGTGGTCGACACGGTGACGGGCGCCGTGACCGCCCACGACCTGCCCGGCGTCGCGGTGCAGACCGCCGTCCTGCCCGACGGCTCGGCGGCCTTCGCCACGCTCTTCGACACGCGGCAGGTGGCGCGGCTCGATCTCGCGACCGACGCGGTGCGCCTCTTCGACCTGCCCCCGGACAGCGCCGGCCCGCTCCAGATCTATCCGCACCCCGACGGCGGGAGCGTCTGGGTCGCGGACCAGGGCGTCCTGCTCGACCGCCCCGCCGGGCGCACGCTCTTTCGCCTCGACGCCGCCACGGGCGAGGTCCTCGCGAGCGTCCCCGTCGGTGAGGGACCGCACGGCGTCGTGGTGACACCCGACGGCGCCTCGGTGTGGGTGACGCTCCTCGTCGACGGGAGCGTGCAGCGCGTCGACGTGGCCGACGGCGAAGTCGCCGGCACGGTCCCCGTCGGCGACGGCCCGAACGGCATCACGTGCCTGCACCCGCACGGCGCCATGCCCTGAGGCGCCAGTTGCCCCGGGCTTCGTCGGACTGCGTCATGACCGCATCCCCTCGCGGCTCGGCGCCGGGCCTCCCGCCGCGACCTCCGCCGGAAACAGCCGGCGCCGGAGCGCGAGCGAGACCGAGACGAGCCCGATGAGCGCGGGCACTTCGACGAGCGGCCCGACGACCGCCGCGAAGGCGACGCCCGACTGCAGGCCGAACACGGCGATCGCCACGGCGATGGCCAGCTCGAAGTTGTTGCCGGCGGCGGTGAACGACAGCGTCGCGGTCCGCGGATAGTCCGCACCGAGCTTCCAGGCCAAGAGGAAGCTCACGAGGAACATCAGCGCAAAGTAGATCACCAGCGGGATGGCGATCCGCAGCACGTCGAGCGGAATGCGGACGATGACCTCGCCCTTGAAGCTGAACATCAGGACGATCGTGGCGAGGAGCGCGATCAGCGTGATCGGCGCGATGCGCGGGAGAAAGCGCTGCGCGTACCAGGCGTCGCCGAACCGGCGACGCAGGACGAGACGCGAGACGAAGCCGGCGGCGAACGGAATGCCGAGGTAGATCATCACGCTTTGGAAGATCTCGCCGATGCTGACGTCGACGACGCTCCCCTCGAGCCCGAAGACCGGCGGCAGCACGGTGATGAAGAGCCACGCAAAGACGCTGAAGAACAGCACCTGGAAGATGCTGTTGAAGGCGACGAGCCCGGCGGCGTACTCGCTGCTCCCGCAGGCGAGCTCGTTCCAGACGAGCACCATCGCGATGCAGCGCGCCAGGCCGACGAGGATGAGGCCGGTCATGTACTCCGGCTGGTCACGCAGGAACACGACCGCCAGCCCGAACATCAGCATCGGACCGATGACCCAGTTCTGGACGAGCGACAGGGCGAGGATGCGTCGGTCGCGAAAGACCCCCCGCAGCTCCTCGTATCGGACCTTCGCGAGGGGCGGGTACATCATCAGGATGAGCCCGATCGCAAGGGGAATGTTGGTCGTCCCCACCTCGAAGCGATGGAGGAACGAAGCGATGCCCGGAACGGTGTGGCCGAGCGCCACCCCCATGCCCATCGCCGCGAAGATCCAGAGCGTCAGATAGCGGTCGAGGAACGACAGTCTTCGGGTCGTGGCAGACATCTGGGTGAATCCCGTTCAGTAGTTCAGGGAGCGAAGAGGACCCACACGTTCGGCGCTTCCACGTGCTCGCCGCCGGCCCGAAGCAACGCACGAGCGCGGCGAGCGCCGCCCCGGCGTCAGCCGGGTTTCCGCGCCCGAATGAAGGCGCTCATCGCCGCGCCGTCGAGCGCAGCGGTCGTCGCCGAGAGGTCACCGCCACAACACGCGCCCGACGCCATCTCGGCGGCGTCGTCCGCCGAGTAGATCCGCGTCGGTTCGATCGAGACGTCGGCGAAGCCGGCGCGCTCGAGCTTCTCCACGTAATCCGACTCGAGCAGCGCCCCGGCGACACAGCCCGTCCACAGGTCGACCGACGCGCGCAGCTCTTCCGGCAGCTCGCGGCGCATCACCACGTCGGACACGGCGAAGCGGCCGCCGGGTCGGAGGACGCGAAACGCCTCGCGCAGCACCTGGTCCTTGTCGGCGGACAAGTTGATCACGCAGTTCGAGATGATCACGTCGACCGAGGCATCGGCCAGCGGGATGGATTCGATGGTGCCCTTCACGAACTCGACGTTGGTGGCGCCGGCCTTCTCGGCGTTGCGCCGCGCGAGGTCGAGCATTTCGTCGGTCATGTCGAGGCCGTAGGCGCGGCCCTCGGGGCCGACGCGCTTCGCCGAGAGCAGCACGTCGATGCCACCGCCGGAGCCGAGGTCGAGCACGACCTCGCCCGGGTGCAGCTCGGCGAGCGCTGTCGGGTTGCCGCAGCCGAACGAGGCCAGCAGGGCCTCCTCGGGCACCTGTGACGCCTCGCCGATGTCATACAGGTCGCGCGTGATCGGGTCGGTGCCGCCGATCCCCACGGCTGCCGTCGAGCCGCAGCACGACGCCTTCGCGCCGCCCTGGACGGCCTTCACGGCCTGGCCGTACCGCTCGCGAACGGTCTCGCGCAGCGCCTCGCCCTTGTCCTTCGTCGGGTCCATCGTCGTCTCTCCTCAGCAGCAGCTGCCACGGCCCTGTCGGCAGCAGTCCTCCCAGAGGTATTCCGTGAGGCCGCGCAGGGCGACGTAGTCGGCCGCGTAGTAATGGAAGGTTCGTTCGCTTCGCGTGGTCAGCAGGCCGGCGCCGACGAGGCGCCTGAGGTGGTGGCTCAACGTTGAGGCCGGCAGATCGACGTGCGCCTGGATCTCGCCGGCCGGGGCGCCGCCGTCGCCGGAGCGCACGACGAAGCGCAGCACCTGAAGGCGCACGGGATGACCGAGGGCACCGAGCTGCGCCGCGTGTCGTTCGAGCGTCGCGTCCATACGCTACTTCTACTTTTTTGGAATCAAGACCTCAAGACCAGCTGGAGAAGCGCCTTCATCACCTCGTCGACCTGGACGCTCAGCTTCGCTCTGGCCAGCGCGGCCTCGCGGTCGCTGTCGGAGCCGGCGGGCTGCCGACCGCCGTTCTCGTCGAACCAGCGGATGCGCCACTTGTCGCCATGCTGGACGGGCCTGGCCGCGTCGCCCTGCGCCCGGTCTGTTGCCGGTGGCGCGACTGCAAACCCGACCCGCCGCTTTGCACCCGGGGCGTGGCCCCAGTGGCCAAAGACTGGCCCGAAACGCAAAAAGCCCGGCCGCTTTCGCGACCGGGCTTTCGCATTTCTCACTGGTGGTAGCGGGGGAGGGATTCGAACCCTCGACCTTCGGGTCATGAGCCCGACGAGCTACCTGGCTGCTCCACCCCGCAGCAAGTGGGCCGATAATACGCAGGAACTTCCCGCTGTCAAGAACGAATCAGCGCGTACGTCTCGACGCGGCGCGCAAGGCGCGGAGCTCGTCCTTGCGGAGGTGCCGCCACTGGCCGGGGCGCAGGCCTTCGACGGTGAGGCCGGCGAACTGGACGCGGCGCAGGCGGACCACGGGGTAGCCGACGGCCTCGAACATGCGCTTGACCATGCGGTGGCGGCCCTCCGAGACGGTCAGCTCGATCCACTCGTGGTTCGAGGGCTGGCGCAGGGGGACGCGGTGCACGCTCTCCCCCTTCGCCTGGCCGTCCTCGAGGACGACGCCCCGACGGAGCTTCTCGAGCGCCTCTTCAGGCACCGGGCCACGCACCTTGGCGCGGTAGACCTTGGGCACCTCGTTCGACGGGTGCGCCAGCGACGCGGCGAGCTCGCCGTCGTCGGTGAGCAGCAGGACGCCCTCGGCGTCGTAGTCGAGGCGGCCCACCGGGAAGAGGCGCGCCTGCACCCCGCTGATGAGCTCGAGCACGGTGCGGCGGCCGAATTCGTCGCTGGCCGTCGTCACCACGTTGCCCGGCTTGTGGAGCAGCACGTAGGTCGACGCTCGCGGCATGCGCAGCGGCTTGCCGTCGACGTCGATCCTGTCGCGCTCGGCGTCGGCCTTGGCGCCGAGCTGGTCGACGACCTGGCCGTTCACGCGCACGCGGCCCTGGGTGATGAGCTCCTCGGCCTTGCGGCGCGCGGCGACGCCGGCGCGGGCGATGATCTTCTGCAAGCGTTCCTGGGCCATGTCCTCGAATCCGGTTCGGAAGACGCGACCCGGGCCTGGCGGCCCGGCCGCGGACGGCGGAGCGAAGGGGGCTTCGCCCCCGCAGCGAGAGCACGCGGGCAGGAGCCCGCGTGCGGTTGTCAGACGTCGACCTCGGTGTCGATCACCGGCTCGCCGGCCCCCGGTCGCACCCAGCGATGCAGCACGGGCTTGTCGTTCAGCGGGACGCCGCGCTCGTCGACGCGCTGGATGCGGATGAGCACCCGCCGGTCGTCGAGCGTGTCGATGAAGCCGTCGTAGTTCAGGGTGAAGCGGCCCTCGGCGAGGACGTAGTCGGCCTCGATGGCGAGCATCCGCTGGTAGTACTGGTAGAGGCGCCAGACGGCGCCCCACAGCGCGCGGTCGGGACGCACGATCTTCAGGCCCAGCGCCTGCTCGCAGTCGCGCCGCGTCACCGGGAAGCTGTGGCTGATGAAGTCGCCGCACATCCACGCGACGATGCGCTGGATCTGCGGCTTGTCGCGCTCGGCGTCGAGGTGGGTCTCGAGGCAGCGCCGCGTGATGAGCTGCTGCAGGCGGTGGGCCTTGGCGGTCGCCCCGAGGGCGAGCGGATCGACCTTGTCCCACAGGCGCTCGAACGCGCCGCGCAGGGCGGTCGTCTCCGGGTCGAGGCCCAGGTCCTGTCCGAGGAAGTCGACCAGGTAACGCAGGTCGTTGGCCGCCACGGGCAGGCGCCCCGTGGCACCCTCGGCGTCGCGCAGACGGACCGGGTCGAGCGGCGCCAGGCTCGAGGCTTCGCCCATGAGCAGGTCGTTGGCGCCGAGCGCGATCTGCGTAGCCCCCGTGGAGGCGGCGAAGGGCACGACGGCCGTGTAGCGCTCGCAGTACTCGCGCAGCACGGAGACGAAGCGCCAGTTCTCTTCGCAGGCGTGTCCGAGGCGATCGACGAGCAGGTCGAGGCGGCCGCGACGCGGAAGGCCGTCGAGGATCTCGACCAGCGGCGGGATCATGCTGCGCCGGAACTGGATCTCGGGCGACAGCACGACGGCCACGAACGGGTGCTGGCGCTGGTCGACGACGGCCTCGACGAGATCGCGGTTGGCCGCGACGGCGATGCGGTCCTCGAGGATGTCGGCCAGGCGGGCGCCTTCGCTCACGGCGTTTCTCCGGCGCGACACGTGTCTCGCGCGGGAGGCAGCCTGCCGGGCGCCCGCGGCGGTGTCAATCGACCTTGCCCCTCCCGTGCCGGCATGTTAATCGACCGCCCATGCCCGACGTGTTCACCGACGCCATCTCCAAGCTGGTCGCCGACTGTCCGGGTGTCTCGGGGGCGGCCTTCACCGACCTCGACGGCGAGGAGATCGCCATCCATCCGAAGGCGCGGCGCGAAGAGCTCCGGCTGTGCGCGGCTTACGGCGGCATCGCGCTGCGGCGCCTGAACGCGGCCGAGGAGCGCGCGGGCCGCCGCGGCGTGCGCACGCTGGTGCTCCACGGGTCCGAGGGCAGCCTCGTCACGCTGAAGGTCGGCGACGAGTACCAGCTCGTCGTGTCGGTGTCTCCCGAGACCGCGCCCGCCCGCGTCGTGACGGCGGCGCGCGCGGCGGTCGAGACCCTCGAAGAGAACCTCTGACGGCGCCGTCCCTGCACGGCCTGATGACGGGGCTCCTGCTCGCCTCCGGTGCGCTGGCGCAGCCAGTCGCGGTGGAGCCGCAGCGGTTCAGCGGCGCCTTCCGTGGCATCGAGGCGGGCGCCGGGCCCGCCTTCGCCGGCGGCGAGACCGGCGTCGGCGTCGGCGTCGCGGGCCGCGTCTCGACGGTGCTCCACCTGGCCGACGTGGCGCTCGCGTTCGACGCGATCGACGTGCCCGAGGCGGACCTCACGGCGCACCGGCTCGGCGTCGGGCTGCAGCTCCATCCGCTGTTCTTCTTCCTGCTCACCGGCGACAGCCTCGGCGCCACGCTCGCGTCGCTCCACCTGCGCGTTGGTTTCGCGCCGACGCTCTCGAGCGCCGGCGACGACTGGGACGTGGGCGCGACGTGGGACTGGGGCGTCGGCCTCGACGTGCCGCTCGCCGGCCTCGGGGCCGGCGCGAGCTGGTGGCTCGGCGCCCAGTACCTGCGCACGCGCGCGCTCGACGACGGGCCGCTCGAAGACGGCATCGCCCAGCACGTGTTGCTCCGTATCGGATACCGCCTGCACGGCCTCTAACCGCTCCACGGAGGCGCTCCGCCATGCTCACGCCGCTCCTCGTCGCGCTCGCCCTGCTCGCCGCGCCGCCCGTCACCGCCCCCGACCACACGCTGCTGGACGGCGTGCTGAGGAGGCACGTGCACGACGGCAGGGTCGATTACGGGGCGCTCAAGGCCGATCCGGACCTCGCGAAGTACGTCGGGGCGCTCGCCGCGATCGACCCCGACGCGCTGCCGGACCGCAAGGAGCAGCTGGCGCTCTGGATCAACGCGTACAACGCGTTCACGCTGCACGCGGTCGTACAGCTCCACCCCACGATCAAGAGCGTCCAGGACCCCTACCCCGACTTCGGCTTCTTCAAGCAGAAGGTCCACGTCCTCGGCGGCAAGAAGTACTCGCTCGACGAGATCGAGAACGCGGTCGTGCGCCCCCGCTTCAACGACCCGCGCATCCACGCCGCGCTGAACTGCGCGAGCGTGTCGTGCCCGCCGATCGCGCCCTACGCGTTCACCGGGCCGCGGCTCGACGCGCAGCTCGACGCGCAGATGCGCTTGTTCGCCCGCGATCGCGGCCGCAACGCGATCGGCGCCGGCGGCGCGAAGCTCTCGCGCATCTTCGAGTGGTACGCGAAGGACTTCGAGGCGGCGGGCGGCGTGGCGGCGTTCCTGTCGGGCTACCTCGAGCCGGCGGACGGCGAGCTCGTGCGGAAGGCCCCGAAGCTGGAGTTTCTCGACTACGACTGGCGCCTCAACGGCAAGTGAGGCGCCCGGCGCCTATCCCTTCGCCTTCACCGAGATCAGCGCCTTGAGCGCCTTGTCGAGGCGCTGGACGACCTGCTCTTCCTCGGGGGTCATCTTCGGGCGGCCCTGATTGCCGATGACCACGCGCTCCGGCGGCTTCTTGCCGATCAGATCGCGGGCGCCGTCGAGGATGCCGACGAACTGCTCGGCGCGATCGAGCATGCGCTCGAAGCCGGGGAGCTCGTCGGGGCGCATCTCGGCGCGGGCGGGGCGCACGACGCGCTCGAGGTGGCCCTGGAGCACGTCGGTCACGCGGTGATAGATGGCGCGCTTGGCGGTGCCGAGGAAGTCGTCGACGACACCGGGCATGCGGCACGACGTCTCGAGAAGTTCGCCCGGACGCAGGTCGCGCGTCACGACGAAGACGCGCGCCGCGTCGTAGAACGGCTTCATCAGGCCGAGCCGGTCAGTGAAGCGCACGTCGTCGGCCGGGGCCGGGCCCGCGGGCGCGGCGGCGGCCTCGGGCGCGGACGGGGCGTCGGCGGTCGGGCTCTCCGGGACCGGGCGAGCCGATGCCGCGTCGCCCGCCGGGACCGGCGGACGCACGGCCGGCGCGTCGCTCGGTGGGACCGCCGGGCGCACGGACGGCGCGACGCTCGCGGGCGTCGACGGGCGCGAGGTGTCTGGCACGACCGCAGCGGCGACCGCCTGCGCCGCGGGGGCGGGGCGGCTCGGAGCCTCGTCGGCCGGGGCGGCCACGGAGCGGGCCCGCTCCGGCGTGGGCGCCGGCGACGGCTCGACGCGCGGATCGGCCGTCGCGATCGAGCCCGTCCGGGGACGCGCCGCCGCGTCCGGATCGACGGCGGCCATGGAGCCGGTGCGCGGTCGGTGGATGGCGGCGCCCGGCGCCGGGCCGGTACGGGGCAGCTCGGGCGCGGGGCGCGCGGCCTCGGCAGCGGGGCGCGCGGCCTCGGGCGCGGGGCGCGCGGCCTCGGCAGCGGGGCGCGCGACCTCGGGCGCGGGGCGCGCGGCCTCGGCAGCGGGGCGCGCGGCCTCTGGGGCGGAGCGGGCGGCCTCGGCGGCGCGCGTCAGATCGGGCACCGTGCGCGCCTCATCGGCGGCGGCACGCGCGGCCTCCGGTGTGGGGCGCGCCCCGACGGCGGGCCGCGCGGCCTCGCCCGCGGGCATCGCCGGCCGCGCGAGCGCGCCCGTCGGCCGCGCCGCGCCCGGGTACGTGCGATCGGTGACCGAGACCTGCGCGAAGGTCGGGCGAGCCGCCCCGTCACCCGGGACGCCGGGCCGCGCGGCGGCGCGCTCCGCCTCGAGCGCCCGGATCACGTCGACCGCGCGCAGGTCCATCACCGTCTTGGCGACCGAATCGGCCGACTCGACGCCCGTCCCCGCCCGTCCACCCGCGGCCCGCCGCTGTGCGCTCACCGACTGCAGGTCGGGCCGCGTCACCCCACCCTCGTCGGACCCCGGCGCGTCGGCCGCGACCGCCGGGCTGCCCATCGGATCGGCGGACGCCGGCAGGAACGGCGGCTGCGACTGGATGTGCGCCGGAAACCGGCTCGCCAGCTGGGGCGAGTCGCCCGCCCGGAACCACTTGCCGTAGGACGGGTGGAAGATGAAGTCGTCGGGCTCGATGTTGCCGTCCTCGGCCCAGCGCAGGACGGTCTCGAGGTCGTCGGCCCGGTAGTTGTTCTCGCCCTTGCGCAGCCAGAAGCACTGCTGGCTGCGGGCCATCGCCGGCGGTGGCGCCGCGGCGACCGCCGGCAGCACGTCGCGCAGGGCGCGCAGGTCGTGCGCACGGTACCAGGCGTGGAAGGTCGGCGAGTAGATGAGGTCGGTCGGGTGGACGCGCCCTTCCTGGGCCCACCGCCGCAACGTGTCGAGGTCGGGGGCGTGGTAGTCGACCCCGTCCCGCCGGATGATGTACGGCTGACTCATCTGCCCGTTCTCTGCCGTCGCTGGCGCGATGCTAGCACTCCCCACCCGCACCGCAAACGTTCAGAAATCCACGCCGGGACGCACCGTCAGGTCGAGCTCGAGCGGCAGCGCCTGCAGCGCGACGTCGGCGCCCACGCGCTCGCGCGTGATGCGGTAGGTCACGAAATGTCGAAGGAGATGGCGTACATAGCGGCGCGTCTCCTTGAACGGGATCGACTCGACGAACTCGTCGGTGGGCGCGGTCGGGCGGCCGCGGAACCAGCCGAGCACCGAGCTCGGGCCGGCGTTGTAGGCGGCGGCGACGAGCGGCACCTGGCCGCCGAAGCGCTTCGAGAGGGCGCCGACGTACCAGGCGCCGAGCTCGACGTTGACCTCGGGGCGGAACAGGTCGGGCGGCGGCGGCGAGGCCGGGCGCCCCCGCTCCCCCACGATGCGCAGCGCCGTCTTCGGCAACAGCTGCATCAGGCCGACCGCGTGGGCGCCGCTCACCGCGTCGGGGTCGAACGCGCTCTCCTGCCGGATGAACGCGGTGACGAGCGACGGGGGGATCCCGGCCTCCTTGGCGGCGGCGCCGACGGCGTCCTCCCACGGTGTCGGATAGGCGTCGCGCCACACCCGCACGTCGCCGGCGCCCGGCACACCACGGAGCAGGTCGTCGTGGCGGCCCTCCGTCACCGCCGCCAGCCGGCGCCAGTCGCCCGCGGCGCGCGCGAGCTCCCGCAGCAGCCCGAAGGCGCGCGCCTTTCGCAGCGCCGGATCGAGCCGCGCCAGCGCCCGCCGCGCGAACTCGCCGAGGCCGGCGCGGGCCAGCAGCCGCACTTCGTCGACCTCGTCGCGCAGCGCCTTCGGCAGGGGCGGCGCCGGCCGCTCGGGCGGCACCTGCGGCGGCGCCACGGACCTTGCGAGCGCTGGATGCCGGCGCCGGACCAGCATGCCGTACCAGTCGAACGGCGCCTCGGCGAGCAGCGCCGCGTAGCGCCGGCGCGCCTCGGCGGGATCGCGTGCCTCCCGCGCCCGCGCGGCCCAGTAGGCGGCACGGCGCCCCGGCTCGGATCCGGGACGCTCGACGGCGGCCGCCGCGTCGAGGGCGGCGGCGGCCCGCGGGTCGCGCGCGAGGAACAGGCTCCACGCGTGGTACCAGCGCGCCTCGCCGGTCCACCGGCCGGCGGCGATCGCGCCGAACCCGGCGGCGGCTTCGGCGAAGCGCCCGCGCTCGTAGTCGAGGAAGGCGCGGAAGAAACGTGCGTCCTCGGCGAACGCGCCCTCGGGGTAGCGTCCGAGGTAGGCCTCCCAGGCCGCCGCCGCGCCCGCGTCGTCGGCGCGACCGAGCGCGCGGGCCCGCTGGTAGAGCGCCTCCTCGGCGCGCGGACCGGCGCCGCCGGCCACCTGCTCGAGCGCCGCCGCCGCCGCCCGGAAGTCGTCACGCAGCCGGTCGAGGCGCAGCATCGCCAGGCGGAAGCGCGCCTCGTCCGACCCAGCGAGCGCCTCGAGCGCACGCTGCGCCTCCGGGTACATGCGCGCGCGCTCGAAGGCCTCCGCACGCGCCAGCGCCTCGGGCTCGTCGAACGTCAGGCCCCGCGCGGCGGCCTCGCCCTCGGGCGTGTGCGGATGCTCGATGGCCAGGCGGCGGCGCGTCTCCGCGGCGGCGGCGTCCGCGCAGCGCGCCTGCGCGTCGGCGAGCAGCGCGAGGCGCGGCGCGGCCGGCACCCAGGCGGGATCGGGCGCCGCCGTCTCGAGCGAGGCGATCGCGGCGCGGCAGTCGTCCGTGGCGCGCGCCGAAACCCAGGCGGCGCGCCCGGCCCAGCGGGCGTCCCTGGCGACGACGCGCGCCGCCACGCGCCGCGCGCCCTCGCGGTCGCCGGCGGCGAGCCGCGCCTCGGCCTCGAGCGTCCAAAGCGCCGTCTCGATGCTCGGCGCCCGCTTCGCGGCGGCCTCGAGCGCCTTCACCGATGTCGCGGGCGCGCGGCGGAAGGACTCGACCGCGGTGGCCACCGGCCCCGGCCTCGCCTCGACACACGCCGAGAACAGCAGGAGAATCGCGAAGATGAAGCGCCTCATGACCCCTGGGCCGACCGCAGCGCGTCGAGCGCCGCGGCGATGTCGGCGGGGAGCGGCGACTCGAACGCGAGCGCCTCGCCGGTGCGCGGATGTCGGAAGCCGAGCCGCCACGCGTGCAGCGCCTGGCGAGACAGGCCCAGCTCGTGGCCGAGCGCGCGCAAGGCCGGAGGCCGCTCCACACGACGCCTGCGGCCGTACTCGACGTCCCCGACGATGGGGTGCCCCGCTTCGGACAGGTGCACGCGGATCTGGTGCGTCCGCCCCGTCGCGAGCTTCAACTCGAGGAGGGCGCACGGCGGCAGCCGCTCGACGACGCGCCACGCCGTCTCCGCCGGCTTGCCAAGGGCGACACGCCCGGTGAACCTGCGCCGATCGGCGGGATGCCGGCCGTAGAGCGTCTTGAGGACGCCCTCGTCGGGCAGGCCGTGGTCCCAGACGATCGCGCGGTAGCGGCGCTCCATCTCGCGGGCCTCGATCTGCGCGGCGAGCGCGCGATGGGCCGCCTCGGTGCGCGCCACCACCATCAGGCCGGACGTGCCGCCGTCCAGGCGGTGCACGATGCCCGGCCGCAGCGGCGCGCCGAGCGGCGAGAGCTCGCCGTAGCGGTGCAGCAGCCCGTTCACGAGGGTGTTGTCGGGGTTGCCGGCGCCGGGGTGCACCACCAGGCCGGCGGGCTTGTCGATCACCAGCAAGTCGGCGTCCTCGAAGACGACGTCCAGCGCCATCGGCTGCGGGACGGCCTCGACCGGCTCCGGCGGCGGCACGTCGACCTCGACGCGCTGCCCCGCCTTCAACGCCTGACCGGCGCGCGCGCTTCGGCCGTCGACACGGACGCACCCGTCGGCGATCCAAGCGGCGATGCGGCTACGGCTGTGCTCAGGGAACGCCGGCACGAGGAAGCGGTCGAGCCGCTCGCCCCCGGCCTCGGGCGGGACGACGATGGAGACGGTCGGGGTCGTCGCGCTACCAGATGTTCGTGGGGACCCGCGCGCTCGACTTGACGAGCACGTCGACGAGCGCCCGGTCGAGGAAGTTGTACTGGTCGCGCAGGTCGGGCGTGACGCGGCTCTCGTACAGCTTGCGGCCCTCGGCGATGTCCTCGGCGAGGACGTCGAAGAGCTTGTCGCTCTTGAGGCCCTCGGCGATCTTCTCCTTGTTGTACAGCAGGATGTCGGAGGCGATCGTGCGGGCCAGCCGCAGCGCGGCCTCGGGCGTATTGATGTTCGACATGCGGCGAAACTAGTCCAGGGCCGGCGGTCCGTCAACCAGGCCAGGACTTGCTCTCGAACGTGCGCTGCCAGTCGTCATAGGCCGCCAGATAGTCGCGGACGAGGCGATCGGCGTCGAGGCGCAGCATGTCCGCGATCTGACGCAGGAATCCCCGCAGGTACACGCGCGCGGGCAGGTCGGCGTAGTGCTCGCCCTCGATGCAGCGGAGGGTGAACATGCTGATCTTCGTCCGCTCGGCGATGTCCTGCAGGCTCAGATGGCAGACCTCGCGCACGCGCAGCAGGACGGCGCCCCTCAGCGGCGTCGTCTCGGGGAGGTCGAGGGCGGCGAGCGGATCGGCGGGCGGCTCCGGGCGCCGCCGCGGCTGCGAAGCGGCCTCGCGCTGGTCCGCGCGGCGCAGGCTCGGGTGGCCCTCGGGGAAGAGGCCGAGGTCGTAGCGGCGTCGCTTGTCGGCGTCGATCAGCGTCTCGTAGGCTTCGCGCAGCGCGCGCGACAGCGTCTCCACCTCCTCGTCGGGGTACAGCCCGTAGACCACCGGCCCCTCGGCGTCGAAGAGCTTCACCAGGCGCTTGTACGCCCGGCGGATGTCGTCCTCGTTGGCGCCCGGATCGATTTCGAGAAGCGCGTAGTAGCTGGTGCCGAGGTCCATGCTCATCCCCTGCGCTCGTCGCGGACCGGCTGGCGGACGGCCAGCGCCAGCAGCCGGCGCGCCATGCGCTCGATGCGCTCCGCCAGCGCCGATCCCGGGTACTCGATGAGCAGCGGCCGGCGCCGGCGGGCCGAGTGCCACGCGGCGTCGTCGTATTCGAGCGCGCCGAGCGGCTCGGCGCTGACGCCCCAGCGGCGGCGCAGCGCGCTGACGATGCCGTCGACGAGCTCCGTGTCGGCACGGCTGCGGCACTTGTTCAGCAGCACGTGCGGGGTGAACGCCAGCACCCGGGCGCGGATCGCGTCGGCGGCGTCGGGATCGACCGCCGCCAGGGCGGCCACGAGGCGGCTCGGCGTGCCGAGCTCGTCGCCCTCGTCCGCCTCGAGCAGCGCGCGGGCCTCGCGGGCGGGGCGGTCGTCGCCGCTGACGAGCCGCCGCACGAGCGCCTCCCGCAGGAACGCGTAGGTGCGCTCGACGCCGGCCGGCTCCGGCATGACCACCATCACCCCGGCGTCGGCGGCGAGAAAGGTGTCGAGCGTGAGCGGATCGGCCTGCGCGCCGAGGTCGAGCACGACGACGTCGGCGTCGACGCCCAGCGTGGTCTCGAGGACCTCCCGGCGGGCGGGTGCGTCGGGACCACCGCCGATCGGCCTCGGCGGACGGCACAGGCGCAGGCTCATGCCGGGCACGCGATCGAGGCGCGGCGGGCCGGGCGCGCGCAGGAGCGAGGCCGGCGACGGCAGCAGAGGCTCCACGCCCAGGTAGGTGTGTAGGTTCGCGCCGCCGGCGGCCCCGTCGGCCACGACCACCTCGCGGCCGAGGCGCGAGAGGAACACCGCGACGTTGGCGGCGACGAGGCTCGTACCCACGCCCCCCTTGCCGCCGACGAGCGCCACCACGAACGGGCCCTCGCGCTCGTCGCTCCACGGGATCTGGCCGGCGAGCGACGGAAGGTCGACGGCGCTCTCGTCGAGGGCGTCCTCGGCGTCCTCGATCGAGTCGTCGACGGTGGTCGGGCCGCGCAGCGCGGTCATGCGCTTCTCGTCCTCGTCATGGCGGCGGTCCTGGCCCATGCGTCCTGTGTACCCCAACCGGAGGGCCCCGCGCCACGTGGGCCTTGAGCGGCGCCGCCGCCCGCGCCACCCTGACGCGCCGTGGGCATTCAAACCCAGAGCGCGCTCATCGCCGCCGTCCTGCTGCTGGCGCTGGGCGTCAACGTCCTCTTCCAGCGACGCGTCGTGCACCGGCGCTCGTTCGCCACGTTCCTCGGGGCGCTGTTCGCCTACAACCTCGTGTTCTTCCTCGACGGCGTCGTCGGCGGGCCGGTGTTCGGGCGCGTGGTGTTGCTGGCGGCGGTGATGGTCCCGTGGGCGGCGCTGCGCTTCTACGACCGCTTCCTCGGCGAGACGGACCGCGTGGCGTGGTCGGTCGTGACCCCGGCGACGGCGGTTTCCGTCGTCCTGCTGGCCACGCGCCTCGGCGACAGCCTCACGCTCGGCGTCCTCATCACCTTCTACGTGCTGGCGGTGGTGGGCTGGTGCGTCGCCCGCCTCTACAAGCGTTACCGCAAGGCCGACACGCCCGTGGAGGGCCAGCGCCTCCTGTACCTCGTCATCGGCGGCGCGGCGTCGGTCGCCTTCAGCGGCCTCGACCTGCTCCCGCTGATCGAGATCCCCTTCCCGGCCATCGGTCACCTGTTCACCGTCTTCTATATGTACTTCTGGATGCAGGTCATCCAGCGGTCGCGGCTGCTCGACCTCGAGGAGCTGCTGGGCCGCGGGCTGGCCCTCGTCATCCAGGCGGTGGTGATCGCGCTCGTCTACACCGCCCTCGTCGTCTGGGTCGGCGGCCGGCTGGGCCTCTTCTTCTTCAACACGCTGCTCGCCAGCATCGTCTTGATCTTCCTGTTCGAGCCGCTCAAGCAGCTCGTCACCACGTGGCTCGGGCGCCTGCTCTTCCAGGAGAAGTACGACCTGCAGATGCAGATGGCGAAGCTGCGCCGGGAGCTGGCGAGCGTGATCGCGCTCAACGAGCTCTCGGAGCGGCTGCTCGCGCGCCTCGAGGCCTCGCGGCGGATCACGCACGCCAGCGTGTTCCTGCTCGAGGGCGACGAGCGCGGCTTCTTCATGACGCGCTCGGTGGGGCCGGTGGAGCCGCAGCGCATCGACGTGGTGACGCAGCGGCCCTTCCTCGAGGCGCTGCGGCGCGAGCGCGTCCTGGCGCGGGAGCAGCTCGAGTCGGAGCTGCGCGACCACTCCCGCGACGACGACTCGGCCCGCCGGCAGACGGTCCAGGCCGTCCTCGAGACCATGGACGACCTGTCGGCGGACCTCAGCTTCGCCTTCCTTTCGGGCGACCGTCTGCTGGGCTTCCTGAACGTTCAGGACGACCGGCTGAGCGAGGCGTTCTCGAGCGACGAGATCCGGCTGGTGGCCGGCATCGCGGCGCAGGCGGCCACCGTCGTCGAGAACTCGGAGCTCTTCGAGCGGCTCAAGGAGCGCGATCGGCTCTCGGCGCTCGGCGAGATGGCGGCGGGTCTGGCGCACGAGATCCGCAATCCGCTCGGCGCCATCAAGGCCGCCGGACAGCTGCTCTCGCCGGGGGACGTCGACGAGGAGCAGCGCGAGATGGTGCAGGTCATCATCGAGGAGGTCGACCGCCTCGACGGCGTGGTGCGGCAGTTCCTCGACTATGCGCGGCCCTACCGCGGGCGGCTGCAGCCGATGGACGTGGCGCCGGTGGTCGAGCGGCTGGCGATGCTGCTGCGCGCCGAGGAGCGCGATCCGCCCGTGCGCGTCCAGGTCGACCTGGCGGCAGACCTGCCGCCGGTGCTCGGCGACGGCGACCAACTGCTGCAGGTGTGCCTGAACCTCGCGCGCAACGCGTGCGAGGCGATGGCCGAGACCGGAGGGGAGCTCAAGCTGTCGACGGCGCTCGTCAGCGAGCGCGCGGCGGACCGGCCGGACGGCGTGCGGCGGCGTGTCGAGATCCGGGTGCGCGACACGGGCCCGGGCATCCCCGACGACGTCCGGCGCAACCTGTTCGTCCCCTTCTTCACGACCAAGAAGGGCGGCACGGGCCTGGGGCTGGCGATCAGCCAGCGCATCGTCCAGAACCACGGCGGCGACATCACGGTGCACTCCCGGCCGGGGCGGGGCGCGACGATGACGGTGCGGCTGCCGCTCGCCGCCGACGTCTCCCTGACGGGCGAGCACCGGCGGCGGACCGAACCTCCGGCGACGGGCACATAGCGATGGTGAGGATCATCGGCGGGATTGCGCGCGGACGCCGGCTGAGCGTGCCCGACGGCCCCGTGCGGCCGACGGCCGACCGCGTGCGCGAGGCGATCTTCAACGTGCTCGAGCACCGGCTCGGCGTCGCCTTCGAGGGCGCGCGGGTGCTCGACCTGTTCGGCGGCGCGGGCACGTTGGGTCTCGAAGCGTACAGCCGCGGCGCGGCGACGGTCTGCTTCGTCGAGCAGGACGCGCGCATCGCCGCCGCCCTCGCCGAGAACGCGCGCCGCGTGGACGCCGCCGCGGGCGATCGCCTGCGCGTCGTGCGCCGGCGCGTCGAGGCGTTCCTGGCCGGCGAGGCCACCCCCTTCGACGTCGTCTTCATCGATCCGCCGTACGACGCGGGCCTCGCCGGACCGACGCTCGAGGCGGTCCTGCGCGGCGGCTGGCTCGCCCCCGGCGGCCTCGTCTGCGTCGAGCACCGCGCCGGACGGCCGCCCGAAGCGCCCGAGAACCTTGCAACCGTCTTCGAGCGCCGTTATGGGGACACCGGCGTCACCGTCTTCACGCAGGAGCCCGCCATGCGCGTCGCCCTCTATGCGGGGTCGTTCGATCCGATCACCAACGGGCACGTCGACATCGTGCACCGCTCGCTGAAGCTGTTCGACCGGGTGGTCGTGGCGGTGGCGTGCAACATCCGCAAGACGCCGCTGTTCTCCGACGAGGAGCGCGTGGCGATGATCCAGGAGGTCTTCGCCGGCGAGGACCGCGTCGAGGTCACCGGCTTCTCGGGACTGCTCGTCGACTACGCGCACCAACGCGGATTCCGCTTTCTGATCCGTGGGTTGCGGGCCGTGAGCGACTTCGAGTACGAGTTCCAGATGGCCAGCATGAACCGCCGGCTTTCGGACCAGGTCGACTCGATCTTCATGATGACCGGCGAAGACCACTTCTATCTGTCGTCGAGCCTGATTCGCGAGGTGGCCGCCAACGGCGGCAGCGTCGCCGAGTTCGTGCCGCCGACGGTCGAGGCTCGGCTGCGGGCCCGCTTCCAGCGTTAGACTCGAGTTTCCCCGCCTTCGGCTGCCTGCAGCCGGCCCCGACCGGCGGCCGCTGCGTCGCGCGGCGCAGGTCTCGACGTGCCACGAGCACGCCTTCGACCGAAACTCGCCTTGCTCCTTGCGGCGACTCGGTCGTCGCTCGGCCTCGTCGACGCCGAAATGGTGAAGCTCGAGGTGGGATTCGAGTCGAGGTCAGACGGCGGCGGCCAGCGCGGCGGCGACGGCCAGCGCGGCGGCGAGCGCGAGGGCGGGCGCGAGCAGAGCGGACCACGGCGCGAAAGTGACGGCCGCCGCGAGCGCCCCGGCGACGAGAAGACCAGTCGCGAGGAGCGGCTGGAGGCGGGGCGCCTCGTCGTGACGCCGCGCGCGCGCGAGGGTGGCGGCGGGCAACAGCGCAAGCGCGGCGGCGGCGGCCGCGAGCAAGGGCGCGAATGCCGTCTCGGGCCGTCCGGCCAGCCCGGCGACGCCGAGGACGCACGCGGCGGCGAGCGCCGGCGGTGCGAGGAGGGCCAGCGCGCGCCGGCCTGCGCTGAGCACGCTGCCGAACGCGACGGCGGCGAGGGCCAGCCCCCAGGCGACGAGACGCCGCGGCGTGGCCCGCGGCCCGGCGGGGGCGAGGGCCGCGCGCTCCACCGTCCCCGCCGTTGCGCCCGCCGTGTCCCCCCCCGAATGCGGGGGCACCACGATGATCGCGCGGTCGTCCGGCAGGCGATGGAAGGCGACCCGCTCCGCTGGCGGCGCGACGTCGGCGGGCGTCCCGGCCCAGATTCGGAGCCGCTCCACGTCGTCGCGCAGCGCCGCGAGCCCGCGCTGCAACACCCCCTCGACGTAGTAGAGCCGGGTCTCGCGCGCGCCGGCGGGCACGCTCGCGAGGGCCGACAGCACCCGCGCCGCCGCGCGCCCCAGCTCGTCTTCGCGCTCGGCGAGCGCCGCGAACGTCGCTTCGAGCCCCTCGCCGCGGATCGGACGCGCGCCGGCGTGCGGCATCCGCCCGAGCGCCGTCCGCAGCGCCGCGAGCCCGACCTCGGACGGACGCGACGGCGGCGGATCTTCGGCCGTGACCACGACGGCGCCCGCCGCGCGGAGGGCCGCCGCCCGCGCGCCGACCTCGGTGGCCGGGACGACCACCGCTCGGAGCGACGCCGTCTTCGGATTGTCCTCCGGCCAGGCCGGCGCGCGCACCAGCATCAGCGCGGCGCTCGCGGCGACCGCCGCGGCGATGCCCGCGGCGTGTCGCGGTGCGGGAGCGCGTCGACGGCTCAGCACGTCGAGCGTCCGGTCGGGCGGCGGCGCCAGGGCCAGCGCACCCGGCGCGAGGATGGCCCAGACGAGCATCCATGACGCGGCGCCGCCGGCGAGCACCCGGGCCGCCGCCATGGTCGCGCCGGCGCCTTCGCCGAACGCCGCGGCGGTGAGCACGAGCGCCGCGCTCCACGCCGGCAGGACCGCCGTCCGTAACGCCTCGCGCAGCGCGCCCTGCAGCCCGCCCGCCGGCCGTCGCGCGCGCAGGCGGCCCGCCAGCAGGACGTGCACCGCGCCGGCGCCGGCGACCACCAAGGTCAGCGCCATCGCGGCGCCGGCGTCCAGCGGCAGGCCGGCGAGCGCCAGCAGCGCCAGCGGGATCGAGGAGGCGGCGAGGGCGACGACCGCGGCGCCCAGCCCCGCGCGCCACCCGCCGAGGGCGGCGACGGCCAGCCCGGCGAGGACCGCCGCCAACCATGCGCCCCAGGGCGGCGCCGCGCGCCCGGCCCGGACCGCCTCGTCGGGGGGCTCGCCGACCTCGACCTGCACGCCCTCGGCGGCGAGCGCGGCGGCGACGTCGCGGACGGCGGCGCGTCCGTCCCCCGCGGCGCGCAGCCACAGGCGCGCCGACGGGGTCGGGCGCAGCGCGGAGCTCGCATCGGGATTCCGAATGATCCCGGGCAAATCCACCGCGCCGCGCAGGCCGGTCGCCACCTCGTCGGGCGAGACCTGCTTGCCGTCGCGCAGGAGGCGCTCGAACAGCTCGAACAGGGCGACGCGGACCGGCCCGAGATCCGCCTCGGCTGGGAGGGCCGCGACGGCGGCGGCGACGGCGTCGGGCGGCGCGCCCTCGCCGAGCCCCAGCAGGGGCGCCAGGGCGTCGACGCGGCGGGCGAGCGCCGTCGCGTCGGGCGCCGGCGGCGTGGGCCCGGGCGCGGCCCGCGCGGCCACGAGGACCGCCGCGTGGCGGGCGAGCGCCGCTTCGAACGCGGCTTCGGCCGCGGCGCGCCGCTCGGGGGCCGCCGACACGATGTGGAGCTCGAAGAGCGGCGCCATGCGGCGCGCATCGGCGGCCTGGACGGCCGGGTGAGCGGGCGGCAGCGCGTGTTCGAAGTCGGACGGCCGTGGCAGCAGGGCCGCGAGCGCGACCGCCGCCAGGGCCATCAGGCCGGCCAGGAGGACCGCACGGCGCCGCGCCGCCATGGCCAGCGCCGCCAATCGCTCGCACCACCTGCCCAACACCGGGCGTCCCTCCCTGCCGCCGGCCGGCGGCGTCTGCACGTGCAGGTACCACGATCCGGACGCCGCGGCGAGGCGCCGGGTTCGGGTCCAGTTTCATCGGGCGGCGCGCCGGCCGCGTGCTATGTTCGTCGCGGCTTACGCCCCCACGGAACGCGCTTGATCAGGACTCTCCGTTCAGCGCTCGCCGCAGGGCTGCTGCTCACGGGCTGTCTCGTCCCCCAGCCCCTCGAGGAGGAGCCCGAGGTCGAGAACCT
Source organism: Myxococcota bacterium (assembly GCA_963169045.1). Taxonomy (GTDB): domain Bacteria; phylum Myxococcota_A; class Bradymonadia; order UBA7976; family UBA1532; genus CAUJDF01. The sequence goes on along the minus strand of CAUJDF010000039.1, from coordinate 248,565 downwards.
GCCGCCCTACTTCGTGGCGAGCACGGTCACGCCGAGCTACCTCGACGTCGTACCGTACGATCCCGCGACGAACGGACGCACGCTCGTGCTGCGCATCGACGGCATCTTCGATCCGAACCCGGGCGACCTGGTCTTCTGGCGCGCCTTCGTCGACTACAACCCGCTGCTCTCGGCGGCGCCGCGCTTCGGCAACGGCCGCGGCATCGAGCCCGGCGCCGACGCCCAGATCACGCTGTCGATCGTGGATCCGTGCAACCAGTTCCTCAACGACGGGCCGGTGGCGATCGAGGTGGTCGTGGCCGACCGGCCGTTCCTGTCGACCGACGAGGAGCCCGATCCACCGACGACGCCGAACCAGCACCTGCCCGCCGACGCCGGTTCGTTCCGGCTCGCCTGGATCATCCTGATGGACCGCTCGCTGTGCGAAGGCTGATTCCGCTGGCGCTGCTCGCGCTCGCCGGTTGCGTCGACGAGGCGGACCTGCCGAACGGCGGCTCGACGACGCGCCGCGGATGCGACGTCGACGCCGACTGCGCCGCCGGTCTGCGCTGCGCCGAGCGGGGGTGCGTCGGCGAGGCCGCGCCCGAGTACGACGTCGCGCTCCGCTTGTTGCCCCCGGCGGACAGCCCGAGCGGCGAGGTGGAGATCCAGGGGGTGAGCTTCGACGGCCCGGTGCTCGCGGTCACCGCGCCGGTCTTCGTTCCCGACGAAGTCACCGTGGTGCGGCGCGTGCTCACGCCCCGCCGGGAGCCGGTCGCCGGCACCGTGACGGCCATCTCGCGCGAAGCGCTGTCGGGGCGCCCGCTGATCGCGTCGGGCGCCACCGTGGCGACAACGAACGGCGCCAGCTTCTCGCTGACGCTGGCCCCGACGTGGCCGACGCTGGTCGAGAGCTTCCAGTGCACGACCTTCGCGCTCCGCGTCGTGCCGGACCGGAATCGCCTGCCGCCCTTCGTCCAGGAGGGCGTCCTGTTCGGCGACTGCGGGGCCACCGGCGACATCGTGCTGCCCGCCGATCCGCCGCAGAGCATGGCCGATCCGCCGGTCCGCTGCGGTGGCGATCCGGGCGGACTGCACGTGATCTGCGGGCGTTTCCTCGTGAGCCGCGAGAACCCGACGCCGGTGCCGGTGCGCGTCTTCGCCCGCGACGCCGAGGGTCGTCCCGTCAGTACGCGCGCCGAGAGCGACGCCGAAGGCCTGTTCGCACTCGCCCTGTGGCCCTCGGCCCAGCCGCGCACCGTGACGCTCCACATCGAGTCCGTCCGTCCGAGCGAGCAGCCGCTGCCGCGGCTCGACATCTCCGTGGAGGAGCCCCCGACGAGCCCGGCGCTCGCCTCGCGCGTGCTGCCGCTGTACCTCGGGGACATCGGGCGCGTCTTCCCCGCCCGCGGCGCGGTGGTGGGCCTGCGCGGCGACGACGAAGAACCCCTCTTCGCCGCGACCGTACGCTTCCGTGGTGTCGTCGGCCGCGGCGAATTCATCGCCGGGGCCGAGACCGCCCGCGACGGCACGTTCGCGGTGAACCTGTATCCCGGAGACTATGTGATCGACGTCGATCCGGGTGCTACCGATTTCCGCCTGCTCCGCACCCGCGTCGCGCTCTCGGCGGACGCGGCGCCGACGAGGCTGACCTTGCGCCCGCGAACGGTGGCGACCGGGCGCCTCGTCGGGCCGACGGGCCAGCCGCTCGAGGGCGCCACGATCAACACGACGCTGGTGCGGGCGCGCTACGCGGATCCGCGGCTCGAACGTGAAGGCGAAGCGCCACCGCCGCGCAGCGACCTCGCCACGACGGACGGCGACGGCCGGTTCACGCTGCGCCTCGATCCGGGCGACCACGTGCTCGACGTCACCCCTGCGGGCGGGACCGGCCTGCCGTCGCTGCGCGTCCTGCGGACGGTCCCCGCCGACCAGCCGGTCGACCTCGGCCAGATCGCCGTGCCGTCCGCCGGCGTGCTCTCGCTGACGCTCCTCGACGACCGGGAGGCCCCGTTGTCCGGTGTGCGCGTCGAGGCCTGGGCGCTGCGGCCCGGGCTCGACGCGGTGCTGGTCGGCGAAGGGCTGTCAGGCATCAACGGCCGGGCGACCGTCGTGGTGCCGGCCGGGCCGGCGCCGGCGGTGCCGTAAGGACTCGAGCTTACGCGGCCTCGATGAGGCCCGCGGCGCCCATGCCGCCGCCGATGCACATGCTGACGACGGCGCGCTTGCCGCCGCGCCGGCGCAGCTCGTGGAGCGCGGTGAGCACGAGGCGCGTGCCGCTCACGCCGAGCGGGTGCCCGAGCGCGATGGCGCCGCCGTTCACGTTCAGCTTCTCGTCGGGGATGCCGAGCTCGCGTTGGCAGTAGACCGACTGGGCCGCGAACGCCTCGTTGATCTCGAAGAGGTCGATGTCGCCGACGTCGAGCTTCGTGGCGGCGAGCAGCTTGCGGATGGCCGGGACCGGCCCGATGCCCATGACGTCCGGCGCGACGCCGACGACGGCGAAGCGTCGGAACCAGCCGAGGACCTCCCTGCCCTTCGCGCGGTCGCCGGCCATGAGCACCACGGCCGCGGCGCCGTCGGTCAGCGGCGAGGCGTTGCCGGGCGTCACGGTGCCCTTCGGATCAAACGCCGGCTTCAGCTTCGCCAGGCCCTCGAGCGTCGTCTCGGGGCGGATGAGCTCGTCGTGCTCGACCCGCACCGCCTTGCCGTCAGCCGTCGTCTCGATGGCCACGATCTCCTCGGAGAGGCGGCCCTTCTCGCGCGCCGCGGCCGCCTTCTGCTGGCTCGCCAGGGCGAAGGCGTCCTGCGAGGCGCGGTCGACGCCGTACCGACGCGCCACGTTCTCTGCGGTGTGGCCCATGCCGATGTAGACCTCGGGGTGCTCCACCGCCAGCTTCGGGTGCAGCTGCGGATGGAAGCCGCCCATCGGCACGGCGGTCATGCTCTCGACGCCGCCGGCGATGCCGACGTCGATCTCGCCGGCGGCGATGCGCGTGGCGACGTCGGCGATGGTCTGGAGCCCCGAGGCGCAGAACCGGTTGACGGTGTACGCCGGCACTTCGTCGGGCAGCCCCGACAAGACGCCGACGACGCGCGCCACGTTCAGCCCCTGCGACCCCTCGGGCATGGCGCAGCCGAGCGCCAGGTCCTCGATCTCATCGACAGAGACGCCCGCGCGCCGCAGCGCCTCGCGGACGGCTGCCGCCCCCAGGTCCTCGGCGCGGGTCTGCCGCAGGTTGCCCTTGTGGGCGCGACCGAACGGCGTCCGCGCCCCGTTCACGATGGCTACGTCACGCATGTCAGTTCCTCAGGGGCTTGTTGTTCATGAGCATGTGCTGAATGCGCGCCTGCGTCTTCTCCTCGCCGCACAGCGACAGGAAGGCCTCGCGCTCGAGCTCGTGCATGCGCTCCTCGTCGACCCACGTGCCGGGCGCCACGTCGCCGCCACTGAGGATGCGCGCCACGTGGCGCCCGATCTTCGCGTCGTGCTCGGAGATCTGGTGGGTCTCCTGCATGCCCCAGATCGCGGAGAACAACGTGGCGTAGCCGGTCGTTCCCGCGACCTTCACCCGCCGCGGCTTCGACGGCACGTAGTCGCTGTTGGCCATGCCCAGCGCCCGCTGCTTCGCCGCCTCGATCAGCTCGTCGCGGTCCATCGTCACGCGGTCGTTCGGGCGCAGGAAGCCGAGCCGGCGGCTGTGCTCCGCGCCCGTGCCCACCTTGGCCATGCCGATGGCGAGGAACGTCTCGCGCAGCGCGGCGATCGGGTCGGCGTCGGGGAGCTGGCCCTGGCTGAGATTGTGCAGCAGCGAGAAGCAGCCGCCGCCTGCCGGCACCAGGCCGACGCCCACCTCGACGAGGCCCATGTACAGCTCGGCGTAGGCCTGGATCGCGTCGGCGGCCATCGCCACCTCCGCGCCGCCGCCGAGGGTCAGCCCGAAGGGGGCGGCGACCACCGGGATCTGGCTGTGGTGGAGCCGCCGCCCCGCGGCCTGCAGGCGCGCGGCGATGGCGTCGATCGACTTCCAGTCCTTCTGCTGGATCGCCAGGAAGATCAGCATCAGGTTGGCGCCGGCGCTGAACGCGTCGGCCCCATGGTTGCCGATGACCAGCGCGCGCCCCTCGGTCTCGGCCCGGTCGACCGCCCTCTCCATCAGGTCGATGATGTCGCCGTCGATGGCGTTCATCTTCGTGGAGAACTCGAGGCAATACGCGCCGTCGCCGATGTCCCAGAGGCGCGCGCTCGGGTTCTTCTCGACGAGCGAGGGGTCGTGAATGCTCGGCGGCAGCCGGCGGAAGCGGGGGCTCACCACCTCGCGCGCCACCTGCTGGGCGCCGGTGTGCCAGTAGGTGCGCCGGCCCGGCGCGCCCTCGTAGAACGACTTGCGGCCCGAGGCGAGCATGTTCTCGACCCACTCGGGCACCGCGATGCCGTCCGCCTTCATGCGGTCGACGGTCGTCTGCACGCCGAGGGCGTCCCACGTCTCGAACGGCCCGATCTCGTGGTTGAAGCCCCACTTCAGGCCGTTGTCGACCTGGACGAGATCCTCCGCGATGTCCTCGAGGTGGCGCGCCGCGTAGGCCAGCGTCTGCGCGATCACGTCCCACGCGAACTTCGCCGCGTCGTCGGTGCCATTGACGAGCGCCTTGATGCGGAGGCCCACGTCGTCGATCGACCGCGTCTTGCCGAGGGAGTCGTACCGCTCCTTCTTCTGCGGACGGTACTCGAGCGCGTAGGGGTCGAACGTGAGGAGGTTCTCGCCCTCCTTCTTGTAGCAGCCCTGCCGCGTCTTCGACCCGAGCCAGCGGCGCTCGATCAGCGTCCGCAGGAACGCCGGGACCTGGAAGTAGCGCCGCATCTCGTCGTCGGGCAGGTCGTCGTGCAGGTGCTGCGAGACGAACGCCAGCGTGTCGAGGCCCACGACGTCGGCCGTGCGGAACACCGCCGACTTCGGCCGGCCCGCCGGCGCCCCGAAGATGGCGTCGACGAACTCCGGCGACCGCTGCTGCTCGAGCATGCGGTGCACGGTGTACATCATCGAGAACGTGCCGATGCGGTTGGCGATGAACGCCGGCGAGTCCTTCGCCAGCACCACGCCCTTGCCGAGCCGCTGGCGCGCGAAGGTGCGGAAGGCCTCGACGAGATCGTCGTCGGTGTCGTGGCCCTGCACCACCTCGAGCAGCTTCATGTAGCGGACGGGGTTGAAGAAGTGAGTGATCAGGAAGTGGCGCTGGAAGTCTTCGGAGCGCCCCTTCACGAGGTCGGCCAGCGGCAGGCCGCTGGTGTTCGAGCTGACGAGCGTGCCGGGCTTGCGGATCGCGTCGAGCTTCGCGAAGAGGTCCCGCTTGATCTGCAGGTCCTCCTTGACGACCTCGACGATCCAATCGCAGTCGGCGACCTTGTCGAGATCGTCCTCGAAGTTGCCGACCGTGACGAGGCGCGCGTCCTCGGGGTCGTAGAACAGCGCCGGCCGGTTGTTCAGCGCCTCCTGAAGGCCGCCCGCGGCGAACTTGTTGCGCTCGGCGCCGGTGGCGCCGGGCGGCACGATGTCGAGCAGGAGCACGGGAATGCCGGCTCCCGCCAGGTGGGCGGCGATGCCCCGCCCCATGACGCCGGCGCCGAGGACGGCGGCACGGCGGATGCGCAAGCTCCTCGTCACTTTCTGACCTCCCTACCGATCGGTCGAGAGGTGTTCTCTACCGCGCGCCCCCCCCTCGGGGAAAGGCAATTCGGCCGCCGGCGAGCGTGGTCTCCTGGTGACGCGGGGGCTTGACTTTTCCCGCGGCGCTTCCGTAACTTACGAGCAGGTACAACCACCGGGCCGATGCGCCCACGGTTTCGTCTTTCATGGGATCTGGCGACTCAGGCAGCGGCAGTCGACGCACCCTCGGTGGCGTCTCGTTGCGCAGCTTCGTCGCCGGCTGAACCCTGAGCGGGTCCGGTCGGCGACGACCGGGCTCGAAGGCCTCCCGCCTCCCCGCCCCGCTTCCGCACCACGAGACGTCCAGCGAGGGTCGTCGCCGCCGCCGGCGAGTGACGAAGGAAGCTGGCGATGAACAACGCACTGCGATTCAGCGGCCGCACCGCGCGCGAGGCCAAGCGCCGCGCCCTGAACTACTGGTACGTCCACCGCGGGGAGCTCGGCCTGAGCCTCTCCGACTTCTTCGCTTGCTGCCGGGTGGCCTCGGGCAGCGGCAGCACCTGCATCACCTTCCATCCCGACCCGAGATCCGCGCGGGCATCAGCCGCCTGAGATCGCCGCATGACGCCCGCGCCCGCGGGCGTCATGCGCGCGCGCCCCGCCGCCGGCGGCGTCCGTCCCTGCCTTGCACCGCGTCCCGCCCCCTGCTAGCGTGCGCGCCCGATTCGGACCGGATTCCAGCGAGGTGGTCGTGAGCAAGCTGGGTCGCAACGATCCCTGCCACTGCGGCAGCGGCAAGAAGTACAAGAAGTGCCACGAGCCGCTCGAGGAGGCCCGGGAGCGCGAGGAGCGCAACCTGCGGACGCTCTCCCAGTGGGTCGACTTTCACAGCCGTACCCTGCTGGACGCCGGCCGCGCGCTGGCCGCCGGTCGTCCCGAGATCGCGGCCGCCGGGGCGCGCTTCTTCGCGGACGCGGCCCCCGCCGATCCCCTGGCCGACGAGGCCTTCGCCCAGCACGCCCTCTTCGACCTGCCGATCGAGGCCGGCGCGCCGCTCATCACCGCGACGCAGGTCCAGAACGCCGACGACGACGACCAGAAGCGGTACGCCGTCCTGCGGCAGGTGCTGTCGGCCACGCATCCTTCCCTGTACGAGGTCGTCGACTGCCGGCGCGGCCGTCAGGTGCGGCTGGCCGACCGGCTGACGGGCGCCGAGCACGTCATCGCCGACGCGGCGCTCGCCGACCAGCTCGACCCGATGGAGGTCGTCGTGGGGCGCGTCGTCCGGCTGAAGGAAGGCAACGTGCTGCTCGCGGGCTACAGCAAGGTGCGGTTCCGGGGGCGCAAGGCCGCGCTCGCGGCGGTGCGGGAGGCGATGGCCGCCGCCGGCCTGCCCGACGGCGAGCCCGAGGCGCGGGTCGCCTGGCTGCGACGCGAGGCCGGCACGCTCTACCGCCACGCGCGCGCCACCGCGGCGCCCGTCGCCGGAGAGGTCGCCACAGCATGACCGACGTTCGAGAGCTCGCGGCGTGGCACGCGCAGCTCGACCGGGCGCGCACCGGCCGCGAGCTGCTCGATCTGCTGCTCTCGCCCGCCGACGCGAAGCGGCGCATCCGCGCGATGCCCGCCCAGGACCTCTACCACTTCGTCGTCCGCATCGGCCTCGCCGACGCCACCGAGCTTCTGGCGCTCGCCAGCCCCGAGCAGGTGCGCACCTTCTTCGACTTCGACGCCTGGAAGAAGGACCGCCTCTCGATCAAACGCGTCGATCCGTGGCTCGAGGCGCTCACGAACGCCGGCCCGGAGGCGCTCATGCGCGGCCTGCTGGCGCTCGACGACGAGGTGCTCAACTGGATCGTGCGTCGCTCGGTCCGCATCTACGCCATCGACGAGCCCGAGGAGTTCGAGCCGCCCGACGGCGAGTACGTGCTCACGCCCGACGGGCGCATGTGCATCGTGTTCCCCGAGCCTTCGCCGCGCGACCTGCCGGTGAAGGTGTTCCTCGACTGGCTCATGCGCAGCGACCCGGCCCACTGCTACAACCTCTTCGTCCACGCGTCCTCGGCGCTGGACTCGGTCCTCGAGGAGCAGGCGTGGCGGTGGCGCTCGGGTCGCATGGCCGATCTGGGCTATGTCGACCCGTACGAGGCCCCAGTGGTCTACACACCGCCGCGGCCGGACCAGATCCGCGCCGCCAGGGCCTCGTTGCCGGGCGACGTCGCCCCCGCGAGCCACTGGCTGGCGCCCCTCGTCGCGCCGGCGGACCGGCTGCAGGCCGCCGTCGACCACCTGCCGCCAGAGCCGCGCCGCGCCGTCCAGGAGGCCCTGGCGTACCTGGCGAACATGGCGCTGGCCGCCGACCGCGTCGAGCCGTGGGACCTCGAGGGTCAGCGGCCGGTGCTCGACCGGGTCCGCGCGGGCCTCCTGCTGGGCCTCGACGCCCTCGCCGGCGCCGACGCCGATCCCGCCCGTGACGCGGCGCTGCTGGTCGACACTTCCCTGGTGCTCGTGTTCCGCACGGGCCACGCCCGGGTCCTCGAAGCGGCGCGGCCGCTGACGAAGGCGGTTCAGGCGAAGCGGCTCGCGGGACCCGGCGGCCGCGTCGACGGGGTCGACCTCGCCGCGCTGCGACCCTGGGCCGAGTCGCTGTCGGCGCGGCACCCGCAGCGGCCGGACGGCACCCCCTTCGCGACCCCCGCCGATCTCGAGACGGCGAGGCAACGGGCGACGCTGATCGCGGAGCTCGCCGACGTGGCCGGCGACGCGCGGCCTCCCGAGGCGGGGCTTGCCGCCTGGTTGTTCACGCAGCTGACGCTGGACCTCCTCGGGCTCGAAGGCCGGTCGACGCTGCCGCTTGTGCGCGTCGCGGAGGCCCACCGGGCGATCTTTCGCGACGGCCAGCTGCGCGCGGACGCGCGCGCCGCGGCGGGAGTGGCCTGGCGGCGTCTCGGCGGGCGCACCGACGCCGCGCTCGACGCCATCCTGGCGGAGGCCATCGAGCAGATGGGGCACGTCGCGCCGGAGACCGCCGCGGACGAGCCGCGCTTCCTGCCGATGTGGCGGGTGGGCCCGCCCGCGGCCTGAAGCGAGGTGACGCCATGGACGCCGAGGAGCTCGAGCGCCTGCGCCGCTCGGTCGACCTCCGGATCGACGCCGAGGGCCGCTGGTACCACGAGGGACGTCCGTTCACCCACCCCCGCCTGATCGCGCTCTTCGACGCCGGGCTCGACGTCCACCCGGAGACCGGCGAGGCCATCGTCCGCCTCGACGATCGCTGGTGCTACGTCCGGTCCGACGGCACGCCGTTCGTGGTGCGGCACCTGCGGCTCGACGGCGGGTCGCTCTGGGCGGAGCTCAACAACGGCGAACGGCACATCGTCCCGCAGGACGCGCTGGCGCTCGGCGAGGGCGGGGTCGTCTACGCGGACGTCGCGCCGCGCCGCCGCGCCCGCCTCGGCCGCAGCGCGCAGGGCGGGCTGGCCGACTGGCTGCGCGAGGGGGCGGACGGCGCGCTCTGGCTCGAGCCGGTCGCCGGCCGCCGGTGGCCGATCAGGGCGTCGTCGGCGGGGTGAGCTGGAAATGCACCGGCACTGCCTCGGCGGAGGGTGAACCGCTCTTGCGCTTCACGGTCCCGAGGACGCGGCTGATCGTCAGCGTGCCGTCCGCCGCCTTCTCGCCTTCGCCCACCAGGATCTCGACGGCGTCGACCGGCGCGCCCGACGGCGCGTCCGGTTGCGGATAGAACGTGAAGAGCATGCCGTTGGCGCCGGTCTGCGTGCCGTCGGTGATCTCCTTGATGAACTGGCTGCTCGCCGCCGGGATCTCGGCGACCGCCTTGCCGTTCACCTGGACCGCGGTCTTGTAGTGGCCGGGGGCGGCGACGTTCACCACGAGCCAGACCTGCTTGCCCGACTTCGGCGCCTGCGTCTGCTGAGCGCCCGGCGCCTCGAGCTCGATCTTGTAGCCGGGGGCGGTGATGCGGATGTCGCCATTGGCGTCGAACTGGACCTCGGTGCCCTTGAACGTCTGGTTCTTGAGCGTACCCGTCAGCTTGACGCCGTTGACGTAGACCTCGATCGCGCCGGCGGCGCTGGCCGTCAGCCCCACCAGGGCCAGCGCGAGGCCCCCTACGCGCCCGAACGCTGCCTTGACCACGCCGCGACTCCTTTCCCAGTACATGCCAGCGTGTTATAGCCCGTAGCACCGTGACGACCAAACGACCTGCCGAACGCGGCTTCCTCACGACCGGCGACGGGACGCGGCTGTACCACGAGACCGCCGCACCCGGCGCACCGCGAGGCGCCGTCCTCCTGCTGCACGGCTTCGCCGAGCATTGCGGCCGCTACGACGACCTGGCCCTGCGGCTCGTCGACCTCGGGCTGCGCGTCGACCGCATCGACTTCCGCGGGCACGGCCGCTCCGGCGGCCGGCGCGGCCACGTCTACGCCTTCGGCGAATACCTCGACGACGCGGCGACCGCCCGTGCGCGCCTCGAAGCCGAGACGCCGGGGCTGCCGCGCTTTCTCCTCGGGCACAGCAACGGCGGCCTCGTCGCGCTGACGTCCGCCGCGACGCGGCCGGAAGGGCTCACGGGGCTGTGCCTGAGCTCGCCGTTCCTCGGGTTCGGCTTCGAGGTGCCTTCGCTCAAGGCGGGCGCGGCGCGCATGTTGAGCCGCTACCTCCCCGCCCTGGCGCTGCCCACCGGGCTGGACGAGAAGGACCTCAGCCACGATCGGGCGGTCGTCGAGCGCTACCGGCAGGATCCGCTCGTCCTGCGCAAGGCGAGCTCGCGTTGGTACACCGAGACCGTCGCGGCGCAGGCGCGCATCCCCGAGCTGGCTGCGACGTTGCGACTGCCGGTGCTGATGCAGCACGGCGGTGACGACCGCATCGCGTCGCCGAAGGCGAGCCGCGCGGCGTTCGAGCGCGTCGGCAGCGCCGACAAGACGTGGCACGAGTATTCCGGGCTCTATCACGAGATCTGGTTCGAGACGGAGCGCGAGCGGACCGTGGGCGACCTCACGACCTGGCTCGAAGGCCACCTGGGAGGGGCGTGAGGCGACTCGTCGCCGCGGCGCTCCTCCTCTGGGGGTGCGGCGACGGCGCGCCGCCGCCGGGCAGCCCGGCCCGCGTGCAGGCCATCCTCGAGGAGGGCCTGACGTCCCCGTCCGCCGAGGTTCGCGCCGCGACGCTGAATCTGTTGGGGCTCAGCGGCGCCGCCGATCGGCTCCCCGCCGTCGAGGCCGCCGCCAGCGATCCCGACGCGCTCGTGCGGCTGGCGGCGCTCGGCGCCCGCGCGCGGCTGGCGCCGGCCCCCGCCGCGGACGACGCCGCACGGCGCTTCGCCGGGGCCGATCGCAGCGAGCGCCGGCACCTGCTCGGTCTGGCGGCCCAGCTGCGGACGGGCCCGGTGGCCGAAGCCATCCGCGACGCGGCGACGCGCGACCCCGAGCCCGGCGACCGCCGCGCCCTCGCCCGGCTCGCCGCCGGTCTCGAGCCGGCCGCGGCGCGCCGCCTCCTGCAGCCGCTGCTCGCCGAGGCCGACACGGAGACCCGCCTCGAGGCTGCCCGCATGCTGTTCGCCGCGGGATTCGCCGACGCCCTCCCGTGGCTCTTCGCCGAGCTGACCGACGTCGCGGCGGAGCGCCGCGCCGCGGCGGCGTCCCTGCTCGGCGAAGTGGGCGAGCGCACCGCCGTCCCCGCGCTCCTGCGCGCCGCCGAGGACCCCGAGGGCATCGTGGCGGCGATGGCCGCGATCTCGCTGTGCCGGCTCGGGCACGATCCCGCCTGTGGGCGCATCGTCAAGATGGCCCGCAGCCGCGACGCCTCGCTGCTGCGACCGGCGCTCGCGGCCCTGGTCGCCCTCGGTGATGGCGCGGCGCGGGCCGCGCTCGCCGAGGCGGTCACCGACCCGGATGCGGGCGTGCGGGCCGCCGTCGCGCAGGCGCTGCTCACGAGCGACGACGCCGCCACCCGGGCGCTCGCCGAGCCCCTCCTGCGGGACGCCGAGCCGGGCCCACGGGCCGCGGCGGCCACGGCGCTCGTCCGGGACGGGCACGAAGCCGCCCGCGATGCCATCCGCGAGGCATTCGGGCGCGGCGATCCCTTCCTGCGGCGGCAGCTGGTCGAGGCGCTGGCGGCCACTTATCGGCGTCGTCCCGGGCCCGGACTGGCCAAGGCGCTGCGCGCCGCGTGGGATCCCGCCGTCGTCGGCGAGCCGCAGGCCGCGACGCGGTCCGAGGACGTCGCCCTGCGGGCCCTGGCGCTACAGGCGCTGCTCGAAGCCGGCGCGCCCGAGGCCCGGCGTGACGCGGCGGCGGCAGCACTCGCCGACGCCGTGCCCGAGCTACGCTATCTGGCCGCGCGCGCCATCACCGCGGGCGACGCCCCGGATCCCGGCGCGCCCCTGGACGAGGCGACGACCGACCCCGTGCCCTCCGTCCGCCTGGCCGCGGCTGCGGCCTGCCTGCGCCATCCCAGGCGTTCCCCGGGCGGCTGAGGACGCGACGGACACGTCTCCGCTATCATCTGTTCGAGCAACCACACAGGTGCGGCCAAGACCATGTCCCGACTGTTCGGTTACTTCAGCGATCACGCCGGTCCGGTCGCCGACGCCCTCCGCCTCGCCGGGCTCGCGACCGCCCTCGACACCGTCGCGCGCCCCCTCGCCATCGGTCTCGGGTTCTCGCACGGGACGCAGATTCTGCTGAAGCGCCGGCCGGGCGTCGCCGACGGCGACGTCGACCTGGCGGGCATGGCCAAGGACGTGCGCACGAACGCGCTGGTCGTGCACGCGCGCGGGCCGGTGGGGCCCACGTGGGCGCTCGACGACACCCCGCCGTTCCGTTACGGACCGTGGGTGTATGCGGGCAGCGAAGGCGGGGCGACGATGCCGGCAGGTGCGCTGGAGGCGGCCCGGCGCGCGCTGCCCGACTCGCTGGCCCACAACGTGCGTGGCCGGACGGAGTCGGAGCTCTTCTTCCACCTCGTGCTCTCGCACCTGCGCGACGCAGGTGTGCCGCCGAACGCCTGGACGGCGCCGCCGAGCAAGGTGCTCGGCGCCGTCCGCTCCGCGCTCACCCACTGGCGCACCCTGGCGCGCGAGGCCGGCGAGCCGAAGCCCACGACGCTCGTCGCGCTGCTCAGCAACGGCCAGACCTTCTACGCGCTGTCCTCGGGCGCGCCGCTGTACTTCGCCGGCGTGAAGCGCGTGCGCGGCGACCTCCTGCGGGCCGACGCCCACGAGGCCGGCGGCTTCGTCTTCCTCGGGGGCATCGCCCCGCCCGACGAGAACAGCTGGGGCGTGGTCGAGACGGGCTCGGCGGTGTGGTTCGACGACACGCTGCGCATCAACCGCGCCGGCATCGAGCCCTGAGCTCCGCTCGTCAGCGCACGGGCAGGATGCGCTCCAGATAGGTCCGGTCCTCGGGCATCCACGTCGCCGGCGAACGACCATCCAGCTCCGCCCGCTCTTCGAATGGCCGATCCTGCCCGCAGTCCATGATCTGCCCGTCGCCCGGCGGGTTGTGGTACTCGCCGCAGCCCACCACCGCCGGCAGGCCGAGCGAGTGCCCGATCTCGTGCGTCGCCGTGTTGCCGACCAGGCTGCCCAACGTGCGGATGGCGCGGGCGATCTCCGCGGCCCGCGGGCCGTCGGGGTACTCCCCCGGCTCGACGGGCTCGTCGATCACGCCGTCGAAGATCTCGTCGAAGGCCGCGTTCGCCAACGGGTTCTCCGCGTGCCGCGACAGCGAGAGCTGAAGGAAGGACTCGACGAAGATGCCGCCGAAGCCCTCGCTGTCGGCGTTGCGACCGGCCAGGTTGTCGTTCAGCCGCTGGTTGCAGTGGTCGAGGCCGGGGGTGTTGTCCAGGCCGAACAGCTGTTGCGCGTTGGGGTCCGGGCCGCCGATCTCGACGATCGAGTAGTCGACGAAGTCGAGGGGATCGTCGAGGCGCACCTCGACGTTGATGCCGGCGTAGTCGCGGCGGATGACCTCGAGAATGCGCGCCTCCACCTCGCGGCTGACGTCGCGCAGGCCGAACAAGCGGAGCGAGTCGGTGAAGGCCGGCAGGAACCGCAGCCAGACGACCTGCTTCGGCGGCAGGATCTCGAACGTCATCGGCGACGGATCGCCCTCGACGGTCTCGGTGCGCCAACCGACGATGGGCGTGACGCGACCTTCGAACGTGCCGGCGCGCGCGCCCAGGTCGGCGCTGCGGCAGTCGGCGTCGTAGCGCGGCTGCATGGCGAAGACGAGCGTGCGGCCATCCAGGCGCAGCGGGTCGACCTCGAGCGCCGTCGGGCCGCTGAGCACCACCGTGTCGCCGTCGATGGCGCGGAAGGTGCCCTCGAGCCGCAACGCCGTGTAGCCGCCATCCTGGTCGCCACCGAGGAAGCCCTGACCGCTGATCGTGATGCGCTGCCCGCGACTCGCGGCGGGCGGATCGACGTCCTCGATGACCGGCGCCAGCAGGTCGACGCGCACGGGGCGCCACTCGCCCTCGCGGAGCCAGCCGTGGCCCCGGTTCACGACGCGGACCTCGAGGTCGAGCGCGCCCGGGGAGATCCCCACCCAGGCGGGATCGAAGACGAAGCCGAGCGAGTCGCGCGCCCAGAGGCCGTCGGCCGGAGGCCGTGCCGCCGGCACGTCGCCAACGTTCAGCGTCCGCGCTTCGCCGTCGCCGTCGCGCGTGAAGCGGCCCCGGATCTCGACCGTCGACTGCCCCTCGGACACGTCGAGGAAGCCGCTCCCGCGCAGCTCGAAGGGCGTGGCCGGGAACGCGGCGTCGGCACCGTCGGTCACCACCGGCGTCAGCGTCTGGCGTACGTCGATCGCGACGGGCGACTCCGCCGTACCGCGGGCGTCGCCGAGCGTCATCACGACGCGCAGCGTGCCCTCGAGCGTACCTTCGCCCAGGGGGCCGACCATGGCCGGCGGGAAGGTCACCGCCAGCACCGCGTCGTCGACGCGCTCCGCCGGCAGGTCGAGATCGACGGCGTTGCCGCCGGCAGTCCCCTTCAGCGTCACCTCAAACTGCGCACCGTCGAGGAAGCCGGCGCCGGCCAGCCGCGCGCGCGTCCCCGGGAGCACGCTCTCGACGTCGAGGCTCTGCACCGCCACCGACAGCGGCGGCAACGGCGGCGGCACCTCGTCCGTCCCGCCCGCATCGCTGCAGCCGAGCAGCACACCGAGAGCCAGGGCCGCCGTCCACCTCATGGCAGGCACACGCGCTCGCCGGACAGGTCCTGGCAGCGGTAGCCCTCGCCGACGCGGCAGTCGCCGTCCCCGGCGCAGCGCTTGAGGCAGGCGGCGAACGCGCCGAGATCCACGCACACCGTCGCCGCGTCGCACGGCAGATCGGCGTCGCAGCCGCCGACGGCGCAGTAGCCGCCCGGCAGGTTGAGGCACACCTGTTCGCCGTTACAGTCGGCGTAGTCGGCGCAGCGCTCGCCGGGCCCGGCGGCGCCCGCCGGCGCGCAGGCGGTCGTGAAGTCCTCGAAGCGCTTGCAAGTGTAGCCGCTCTCGGCGCGGCAGTCGGCGGGCGCGAAGCACTCGTCGACGCACTCGCCGCCCGCCTCCGGCGCGAGGCCGGCGCGGGGCGGCACGCACCGGTGCCCGAGGCCGCAACCGTTGGCCTCGGCGCAGTAGGCGTCGGTGCACGCGCCGCGGTAGCAGTACTGGCCGGCGGGGCAGTCGTGCGTCCCCTCGCACGCCTGCACCTCCATCTTCTCGATGACGAGGTCGTACAGGTTGGCCACCGAGCGCGTCGCGCCCGACACCTCGACGATGTAGACGTCGTCCACGGGGACGACCCGCTCGATCAGCTCGGCGTCGCGGAAGCTCTCCGATTCGCCCACGACGTCGCCCGTGCTCCGCAGGAGCCGCAGCTGCAGGTCGCCCGCAGCGTGGTCGAACGCGATCCCGACGCGCACGAACTCGCCCGCCGCCGCGTCGAACCCGTAGTAGTCGGGGTCCTGCCTGCAGATGCGGAGCCCCTCGCGCGTGAAGGGGAATCGGTCGATGGGCGCGAACTCCTCCGGCACGTCGTTGCCGCGTGGACCGTCGTCGAGCGAGTCGTCGTCGCACACCTGGTTGCAGTCGCCGGGGCCGGTCTCCACCGTCAGGCGGTAGCTGTTGCGCACGTTCTGGTATGGAAACACCGCGACCAGCGCCGATCCCGCCAGCTCCACGCAGGGCTCCTGCACCATCTCGACGTTGGTGTCGCCATTCAGACTCTGGTAGTCGAACTCGGACTGACCCGGCAGCTGCATCGCCAGATCGATGTCGCCGCGAGCGTTGTCGAACTCGGCGCGCACGCGGATCGACTGCTGCGGAAACACATCGATCACGAAGTAGTCGATGTCCTGGTCGCAGATGCTCAGGTTCTGGTAGGTGCCGGGCTCGAGGGGCGTCGCGTCGTTTGCGTCGTCGTTGGGTGTCGCGCCGTCGAAGGTGTCGGCGACGCAGATCTGGCCACAGTTGAGGTCGGCCGGCACGCATTGATAGGCCGTCGCGCCGGCGACGCTGGTGACCTCGACGCACTCCTGACCCGCCGGGCACTGGGCGTCGCTGCACGACGACGTGCAGAAGCTCTCGCCGCGCAGGTCCACGCAGAAGTCGTCGGCGTCGCCGCACTGGGTGTCGTCCACACAGGGCGCGCAGAAGCCGTAGGTCTGGCCGCCGCCGCCGCCGCCGCGGGCGATGAACGTGAACGGCTGGCTCTCGGTCGTGTGGTCGCAGCGGTTGCCGTTCGGGTCGTCATTGTCGGTGACGAGGACGACGTAGTGGACCGGCCGCTCGTCGCCGTCCGCCAGCAGCAGGTTGGGGATGCTCGCCACCCAGTCGTCGCCTGCGGCCTTGACGAAGTCGACGAGCTGCCAGTCGGAGGTGTCGGGCGCCGCGCCGCCGACGGGCAGCGCGTCCGGAGCGGCGCTGAAGAGCAGCTGCGGCGCCGATTTCAGCGGCAGGTCGTCCGTCACCCGGACGCGTATCTCGTAGTTCAACGGCCCGGAGAGCGTGCCGGGCGGCTCGTGCTCGATGCGCGGCGCCTGGCCGGGGCACCCGCTGGAGTTGGGCCGCTTGAAGCGAATGGTGAACCGCTTGCTCACCGACTCCGCGTCCCCCTGGCGATGGGCGACGAACGTGACGGTGTGCGAGAGCGACGTGTCGAGCTGGGCGTCGGTCGGGCACCAGTTGAAGAGCTGGTTCTTCTGGAGTCCCGTCCTCGGCGTCAGCGTCGCGCCCTCCGGCGCCGGCTGCGCGAGCTCGAGCACCATCTGGTCGTCGCGGATGGCGTCGGCCTTGACCGCCACCTCGAGGTCGCTGACGCAGTCGTCGCGGGTGAGGTCGACGGCCTTGCCCGCGCCCGGCGGGTCGGTGAAGGTGATCGCCGCCGGGCCCGGCGCGTCGGCGGTCACGCGCAGCGTGATCGTCTCTTCGTCCTTGCCGCCGCTGCCGTCGGACACGGTGAACGTGACCGCGTACGCGATCTCGCCGTCGCCGGCGTCGGCGTTGCCCGGCGTCCACACGAAGGCGGCGGTGTCCCGGCGGATCTGCTGCATCTGCGGCCGCCCGCCCACGCCCTGCGTGTCGGTGACCGGCGGCGGATCCATCGAGAAGTCGAACTCGAGCGCGTCGTCGTCGCCGTCGCTCGCCGTGACGTCGATACGGCACGGCGTGTTGGCGCGACACGTCTGGTTGTCGAGCGGCAGGAAGGACGGCGGACTGTTCTTCTCTTCGGCACATCCCGCCGCCAGCAGCAGCGTCAATGCCATCGCGGCGCGGCGCATCCCCACGATTGCCCCCGGGACGCGTGAAACGGCGTCCGTCTGCCTCCGAATCGCTCGCGAGCCTAGCACCCGTCGCGACACCGAACCAAGGGCCGCCGCCGGTCATCCGTCGTGCCCTGTCTCGCGCGCGACGCGACGGCCGTCTCGCTCGTCTCCTCTCCCGTGGCGGACCGCTCGCCGCTCGACTATGGTGCCGGCCCATGATCGCGACGAGAACCGCGCTGTCCGCCGCCGCCGCGCTCCTGGTCGCGTGCGGCGGCGCTCCCCCCGAGGTGCCGCCCGCCCCGCCCGTCGAGGCGGCATGCAAGCCCCTGCAAGCCGGCGAGCAGCCGGCGCTGCCCCCGCCCTCGGCGGGCCCGGAACTCGGCCGGCTGCGGCCTTCCCACGGCCCGCCGGCGGGTGTACCGATGGCGCCCGAGGCGTTGCTGAAGCTCGAGCGGCCGCCGACCGTCGAGCAGTGGCGCGCCCTGCCGCCGCCCGCCGACGCCGTCCTGCTCGGCGTCGCCAGCGACGCTGCGGCGCCGCCGGAGCAGCGCGTACGCGCGATGTCCGGCCTGGCCGTCCGCCGCACGCCCGCCGCCGACGCGCCCGCCCGCGCGGCGCTCGCCGATCCGCAGGTCGATCCCGTCGTCCGGCGCGGTGCCGCCCGCGCGCTGGCCGCCG
Source organism: Myxococcota bacterium (assembly GCA_963169045.1). GTDB lineage: Bacteria > Myxococcota_A > Bradymonadia > UBA7976 > UBA1532 > CAUJDF01. Next base: position 230,487 of record CAUJDF010000039.1, on the reverse strand, counting down.
GCTGGCTCGAGCCGGAGCGCGGCCCCGTGCTCGACGCGCTGACGACCGCGCTGGCCGATGCCGATCCGCTCACCCGCGAGGCGGTGGTGAAGGCGCTCGCGCCCCACGCCGCGCGCCCCGCCGTTCGCGACGCCCTCGCCGCGCGCCTGCCGAAGGAAGACGCCCCGCTCGTCCGCGAGGCCATCGAGCAGGCCCTGAAAACGGAGACCCCATGACCGAGATCATCGAAGTCCACGCCCTCGAGATCCTCGACAGCCGCGGGAACCCCACCCTCGAGGTGGAGGTCACCCTCGAGAGCGGCGCCGTCGGCCGGTTCGCCGTGCCGAGCGGCGCCAGCACCGGAGAGCACGAGGCGCTCGAGCTGCGCGACGGCGACAACGGTCGCTACCTCGGCAAGGGCGTCGAGCAGGCGGTCCGCAACGTCAACGAGCACATCGCCCCCGAGATCATCGGCCTGCCCGCCGACGCGCAGCGCGCGCTCGACGAGATGCTGATCGACCTCGATGGCACGCCCAACAAGGGCAAGCTGGGTGCCAACGCCTTGCTCGGCGTCAGCGTCGCCGCCGCCAAGGCCGCCGCCGACCACTTCGACCTGCCCGTCTGGCGCTACCTCGGCGGCGTCGCCGCCCACGTGCTGCCGGTCCCGCTGATGAACATCGTCAACGGCGGTGCCCACGCCGACAACAACGTGGACTTCCAGGAGTTCATGGTCGTTCCGTTCGGCGCGCCCAGCTTCAAGGAGGCGCTGCGCGTCGGCGCCGAGGTGTTCCACAACCTCAAGAAGGTCCTGAAGAAGCGCGGGCTGTCGACGAGCGTCGGCGACGAGGGCGGCTTCGCGCCGAACCTCGCCAGCAACGAGGCGGCGCTCCAGGCGATCGTCGAGGCCATCCAGGCGGCCGGCTACAAGCCGGGCGAGCAGGTGGGCCTCGCGCTCGACGTGGCCGCCAGCGAGTTCTACAAGGACGGCGCGTACCACCTCGAGGGTGAAGGCCGGAAGCTCGACGCGGCGGGCATGGTCGAGTTCTACGCGGGCCTGTGCGATCGCTACCCCATCCTCAGCATCGAAGATGGCATGGCCGAGGACGACTGGGCCGGCTGGAAGGCGCTCACGCAGCGCCTCGGCAACCGCGTCCAGCTCGTCGGCGACGACCTCTTCGTCACGAGCACCGAGCGCCTGCGGCGCGGGGTCGGCGAGGGCTGCGCCAACAGCATCCTGATCAAGGTCAACCAGATCGGGACGCTGACGGAGACGCTCGACTGCATCGAGCTGGCCCACCGCAACGGCTACTCGACGATCATCAGCCACCGCAGCGGCGAGACCGAGGACACCACGATCGCCGACCTCGCCGTGGCCGTGAACGCCGGCCAGATCAAGACCGGCTCGCTGTGCCGCAGCGACCGCGTCGCCAAGTACAACCAGCTGCTGCGCATCGAGGAGGCGCTCGGCACCTCCGCCGGGTGGCTGGGCCGCCGCCCCTTCGGCAAGGAGCTGTGACCTACCCCAGGGCGGAGCGCGTCTCCTGCAGCAGGACGTAGCGGCGGATCGCGTCGCGCGCGCTCTCGGTCAGGCCGAGGAAGGACGCCCCGACGCGGGCGTCGCCCTCGTGCATCGGGCGGACGAGGCAGACCCGGGCGCGCAGGCTGGGCTCGGCGAGCCGGATGTGCGTGAACAGCTCGGGAGACTCGATGACGACGACCGCGCCCTCCCCGGGGGCGCGCTTCGTGCGCCAGGCGATGCCGCCCTCGCCGATGTCGATGCCCTTCCCGCCCGGCAGCGGGTCGAGGCTCACCCCGAAGATGCTGGCGCGCACGTACTCGCGGCGGTTCGGCCCCGTCCAGTAGACCTCGTTGGGCGCGCCGCCGCGGAGCACGCGGGCGACGGTGCTCAGCAAGACGGCGGGGTCCAGCGGTTTGACCAGGTAGTCGACGACGCCCAACAGGAGCGCGCGGTCGAGATCGGCGGGCTGACTGAGCGCCGTCAGCATCACGACCGGGATGGCCGCCGCCCGTGGATAGCGGCGCATCAGCTCGAGCAGCTGGAAGCCGTCGAGCTCGGGCATGCGGACGTCGAGCAGGATCAGGTCGGGGACGACTTTCTGCAGGATCTCGACGGCGGCCCGGCCGTCGGCGGCCTCGAAAACATCGTAGCCGGCCCGACGCAGGTTGTAGGAGATCAGACGCCGGATGTTGGGGGCGTCCTCGACGGTCAGGATGCGTTTGCGGCCCTCGGCCATGCCGCGAACGTAGCACATCCCCGAGCGCGTGAAACACCGTGCCGCGCGGGCGCGCGGTGCCTTACAATGCCCGCGATTCGCGAAGGCCCACGCGCGGGAGCTCGCCATGGACGCCGGGACCCCTGACATCCTGCTCTGGACGCCGTCCACGCTGCCCCTCGAGCGGGTGCCGGAGCGGCTCGAGCTCGGCCTCGAACGCTTCGAGGCGCTGCACGAGTACGCGGCGCTGCGAACGGAGGGCGCGGCGTGGCTCCGCGAGGACCCCTCCGAGGACCGCGGGCGCCTGGGCCGCGACCTGCTCGAGATCGAGCCGCTGCTCGAGCGCAGCGTGCTGCTCGACCAGCCCAACGTCGCGGGCATGGGCGTCAATCCGTGGGACCGCGGCTTCGCCGACGTGGCGCCGGGCGGCATCGACCCGGAGCGGCGCGCGCGGCGGATGGTGCGCGGCACGATGCTCGAGCGCCTGATGAACGAGGAGCCGGTCGAGGCGCCGGCGGCGCCACGCCTCGATCCCGCGGCGCTCGGGCGCGGCGCCGACCTGGTCGAGGCGCTCCAGCGGCTCGGGCAGGCCGAGGCGGCGCTCCCGCCCGAGGCGCCGGCGGCGCTGAGGGAGCGCCTGGCGAGGCTGCGCCGCGAGCTCGGCGGGCGCCTGCGCCGCGAGCGGGCCCACGACGCCGGCCTCGACGGGGCCCTCGGCGCGGCGCGGCTCGACGCGCCCGATCTGGCCGCGCGCCTTCGCGCGCAGGCGTCCGCGGCGGTCGCGCAGGAGCAGCCGGACACGAACGGCGCCGTGGCGCGGCCGCTCCGGGGCGGGAGCGCCGAGAACCCGTACGACGCGGCGCTGCAGCAGGCGCTGGCGCTGCCGCCGGCGCCCGAGGTGGACGCCCGGGCCCTGGCCGAGGTGCGGACGGAGGCGCGGCGCGCGGTGACGGCGGCGCTCGAGGCGCCCCCCGACTCGCGCACGTCGAAGCGGCTCGTCGAGCGGGCACGCCGACTGTTCGCGCAGGAGGCGGGGCTGACGGACGGCCGCCTGGCGACGCCCGGGGGCGACGTCGACACGCTGGCGCTGCGGCGTCAGATCGCCGGCCGCCCGGGGACGTCGCCCCGCCCGGCAGCGGCGGGCGGCGGCTTGACGCCCGCCGCGCCCGAGGTGCCCGTCCTCTCGGGGCGCGGCCCGCGGGCGAAGGTGCTCGGGTACCTCGCGGCGGGCGAGACGGTCACCCCCGCCGGCGAGGCCTCGCGCGGGGCGGTGCCGGTGGTGGTCCCCGGAAGCGCGCGGAAAGGCTGGGTTTTCTCGTCGATGCTCCGCTCGGCGCCGACGGCCTGGCCCGGCCGCCTCGAGGCGCCGGACGCGATCGGCACGGCGCCCGTCCCGTCGCGGCCACGGCTCGAACCGGGCGCCGGCCCCGTGGGCGCGCTGGCGCAGGCGCGGGGTCCGCTGCGCATCGACGACACGGTGGTCGAGCTGCCGGATGGCGTCGAGGGCGCTTCGGGGCTCATGACGGCGGCGCTGGGGCAGCTCCCCGACGTGCTCGGCGGGCGGCTCGCCGCCGATCCCGGCCTGCGAGAGCGGCTCTCCAAGGCCGCGGGCTCGGCGCCGGAGCTCGAGCTCGAGCTGACGCTCCCGACCGGGCGCGCCGGCGATCCGCGCCTTCTCGGACGCGTGCTCGCCGAGCAGATGGCCGACGTCCTCGTCCGTCGCGAGAGCCCGCACGTGGGCACGCTGCGGGTGAAGGTGCGCCCCGAAGCGCAGACGGCGAACCCGCGCGACGCCATCCTCGGCCTGCTGCACGCCGGCGACGCCGACGGCATCGCGCGCCTCCTGGCCGAAGAGCGCCGCACGCTCGACGCCACGGCGCAGTCGCGCCTCGCGGCCTTCTTCGGGCAGGACTTCGCGGACGTGACGGTGTTCGCCGGCCCCATGTCGGGCGCGCTCGCGCGCAGCCTGCAGGCCGAAGCCTTCACCCACGGCAAGCTGGTCTTCTTCGACCCGCAGCACTTCCGGCCCGACACGGCGCGCGGCGAGGCGCTGATGGCGCACGAGCTCGCGCACACCCGCCAGGATGCCGGCGCCGACGCGCGCACGCTCGAGGCCGAGGCGCTGGCGACCGAGGCCGCCTACCTCGACTGGCTCCAGCCGGGCGGCGCGCCGCTGGCCAAGGAGCGCCCCGACACCCCCGCCGATCCGACGAAGCCGGAGGCCGCCGCCGCCACCGACGTGAAGAGCGGCTTCCGCGCCCGCGGCGGCCGCCAGCTCGAGGAGACCGCCGGCCCCCGCAAGGACACCGCCGAGAAGGAGGCCCGCGTCGAGCAGGTGCTCCGGCGCGTGACCGAGTTGCTGCGGACGGAGACCGACTTCGAGGAGGACCGCATCGGGCGGCTCGTCCGGCACTTCTCCGGGCCCTTCTGAGAGGGTGTTCCCATGAAAGTGCCTGCTGCGCGAACCGCTGACCGGCTGCGCCCGCGTCGCCTCGGTCGGCGCCGCGGGCTCGCTCGGCCATCCGTCCGCTCGCGGCGACAGTCTCGAGGGAACCGCCTCTGAGGGACTCGCCGTCGCCACGTCACCGAACGGTGACGCGGTGCGTCACTCGGTGACGGGGCTGCGCACCGTCAGCACGGGGACGTCCGACTGCCGCACCACGCGCTCGGCCACGCTGCCGAGCAGCAGGTGCCGCAGGCCGGTGCGCCCGTGGGTGCCCACCACCACCAGGTCCGCCGGCATTTTCTGGGCGGCGCGGCGGATCTCCTTCTCGGCGTCGCCGAGCTCGATCGCATACGTGACGACGAGGCCCCGCTTCTGCGCCTCGGCGCCGAGGCCCCGCAGCGTCTCCATCGCGATGTTCCGCAGGTAGTCGCCCATGGGCTCCATGCGGCCGTCGGCGCCGGAGCGCATCAGGGTCGACGCCGACAGGCCCGGGGGGATCTCGACGACGTGCAGGAGCGCCAGCTCCGCGCCGAAGCGCTCGGCGAGGTCGGCGGCATATTCGACGGCGCGCCGCGAGGCGTCCGAGAAGTCGCTGGGAGCGAGGATGCGGCGGATCGTGAGCATGGGCGCGGTCTCCTGCGTGGGGGCCGGCGAGTCGCCGGCGCCGGGTGAAGCGTTCAAATTGCAGTCATCGTGCCAGCGCGCCGCCCGTCTCACCAGCCCCGGGGCGATGTGCCTCGCCCGTCCGGCGGAATGCCCCATGCGGACAACGGATCGTCGGGGATTGGCCGCCCGCGGCCCGCCCCGCCGCCCGGACGGCGCGCGGTGGTACGGCCGATGCTACGTCGGGGGCTCGACGGACGGGTGACTCGAAGAAGCCGACTCATCCCATCTCGGCGTTCGAGGAGGATACGATGTCCAACAAGAAGTCGCACTGGCTGTGGGCGGCCGTTCTTTCGCTCGGCGCGAGCGGCGCCGCCCAGGCGCAGTCGGAAGACCAACAGCTCGAACAGGACCCGAACCAGGGTCAGATCCAGCAGGACCAGGGCAGCACCGACGTCAAGAAGGACGACATGGGCGCCCAGGACCAGGACTGGTCGCAGAAGCAGGCCCAGGTCGGCCAGGACAAGGGCGTCAAGCTGTCGAAGCTCGACCGCAGCGAGGTCGAGAACCTGCAGCGCACGCTCCAGGAGCAGGGTCTGTACCACGGCGCCATCGACGGCGTGATCGGCCCCGACACGATCGCGGCGTTCGGCGCCTTCCAGCACAAGCAGGGCTTCGAGGTCTCGGGGCGCCTGAATCAGCAGACGGCGCAGGCGCTGGGCCTCGAGCTCGGCGAGATCCAGCCGGTCCGCGGCGGCGACGAGAACAAGGTCAAGAAGCCCGAGGACAAGGCGAAGAAGCAGGGCGCCCAGGGCGACCGCACCCAGATGCTCGGCCAGGAGCAGGCCATCCAGCTCACCGACCTGAACACCGACCAGACCCGCAAGCTGCAGCAGTCCCTGAAGGACCAGGGTTTCTACAAGGGTGAGGTCAACGGGAAGGTCAGCCCCGATCTGACGGTCGCGATCCGCGACTTCCAGAAGTCGAAGAACCTGCCGGTGCAGGGCACGCTCGACCGCAAGACGATCGAGGCGCTCGGCATGGACGCCAACGAGATCCAGCCGGTCCGCGGCCAGGGTCAGGAGGGCGCCATCCCGCCGGCCGGCGGCAGCGGCGACCAGGGATCGCCGAGCGGCGGCGGCCAGCAGGGCAGCGGCCAGGAGGGCGGCGGCTCTCCGGGCGGCGGCGGCTACTGAGGCGACACGCGCCCTGACACGAGGGCGGGTGCGGGGCCGTCGCGGTGTCAGCCGCGGCGGCTTCGCCGTTCAGTCGCCCTTGGCGGCGTCGGCGACCTCGCCGCGGCGGTCGACCTCGAGGCGCGGCCCGTCGGCGCGGGCCTGCAGCCAGTGGTGGAAAGTGCCGAGGTCGAAGCGGTCGCGCCCGAGGTGGCGCGCGAAGCGCTCGTACGCGACGTCGATCGGGGTGGCGAACGAGAGGCCCTGGCTCTGCCGCAGATTGAAGCTCATGACGCCGACGACCTCGCCGCGGCCGTTGACCACGGGTCCGCCAGAGTTGCCGCCGTTCGTCGGCAGGTCGGTCTGCAGGTAGTAGTGCCCCACCATCCGGCGGCCGACGTAGGACACGATGCCCCAGGCGACGGTGAAGTCCATGCGCCGCGGCGAGCCGACCGAGAGCACCTCGTCGCCGATGCGCGCGCCGAGGAAGCTGGCGAAGGGCGCGACCACGGGACGCTCGACGCCGACGTCGAGCAGCGCGAGGTCGAGGTCCTCGTCGAAGTCGACGAGGCGCGCCGGCAGGTCACCCGTGTCCTGGAACGACACGGAGATCGACTTCATGTCCTTGACGACGTGGTGGCAGGTCAGGACGTAGCCGCGCTTGTCGACGACGAGGCCCGCGCCGTAATAGCCGTCGCCGCGGATGGCGGCGCTCCACTGGAGGGCGCGCCGCGCGACCTCCTGGCGGGAGAGCGACGGGCCCGGCGGCGGCTCGTCCTCGGGATCGACCGGCGGCGCCGGCCGGCGCGCCACCTTCGGCAAGGGCCGCGGCGGCGTGTCGCGCTCGCCGACCTCGCGGTCGCCCGGCGCCCCGTCGGCGTCGGCTCGCGCGAGCGTCGGCGGCGTGCCGGCGGTGGGGACAGCCGAGGCGGCCAGCTCGGCGGCCACGGCGGCGTCGGCGGGCGTCGGCCCGCAGGTCGGCCCACCCGAGCCCGGACCGCACTGCGGGGGCGACGGCGGCGCCGCCGTCGCCTGACCGCCGCCGAAGGCCGACCACAGCGCCGACTGCCCGGCGACCACGCCCGTCATGAGCGCCAGGGCCAGCTTGAGCCGCCAGGCATGCACGTGCGCGTGCGGCGTCACGGGTTCCGCTCCCCGAAGACGTGGACTGAACGCATTGCCGGAAAGTCTAGCTGGACGGACGGTGGCGGGAAAATAGAAGCCGCGAAAATTATTCAGAAAGTCGAAGGATCAATAGTGCGCGACGACGCGGAAGAAGGGCCCGCCGTGGTCCTCGTCGAGCCGCGCGAACTCGTCGTCGCTGAAGCGCGTGAAGTTGTAGCCGAGGCCCAGCCGGACCTTCTTCTGGAGGATGTAGTTCAGCTCGAGCAGCGCGCCGTGCTTCACGTTCTCGGCGAGGGAGACCCGGAGGAAGCGGTACTCGACGCCGGCGTCCCACGTGTCGGTGAGGTGGTAGTTCAGGCGGTTGATCCACAGGGTGGTGTGGCTGATGACGGTGGGCAGCTGGTCGGCGCGCGCGGCGGTGCGCTTCCAGGCGAGCTTCTCGACCAGCTGCAGGCGCAGCGGCAGCTCGAGGATGGGGATGAGCGTGACGACGTCCGACTCCTCGCGGACCGGCAGCTCGAGGGCGACGTCGATCGGCCGCTGCTCGAAGCGCTTGGTGTACTTCGCGATCACCGCCACCCAGTCGTAAGCGACGGGCCGCAGGGCGAAGCCGAGGCTGCCCTCGACGAGCTCGGCTTCGGTGGCGTCGAGGCCCAGGTCGAGGGTGTGGCTGTAGTTGAAGCGCAGGAGCAGCGTGAGGTCCTGCGTGAGCTTCCAGCTTGCGCCGTTGAGGGTCAGGAACTGCAGGCGATCGCGGCGCGCGGCCTCTTCGTCATTGTCCTCGTAGCGCAGCTCGTAGCGGGTGCCGATCTTGATGCGGTCGCCGTCCAGCCACTCCGAGCCGAGCGAAACGGTGTCGTGGCTGAACTCGCCGCCGGGGGCGTCGCCCACCACCTGGCTCCGCTCGTAGGCCACGTCGAGGGTGAGCGACTCGACCAGCTTCGTGCGCTTGCCGACGCCGACGACGGCGCGGTTGCGCTGTCCCTCCTCGGCGGCCTCGAGCTGGTACTCGCCGAAGAGGCGGCCGGACTTCGCCTCGCCGAAGCGCTCCTCGCCGCCGACGACGGTCGTGCTCGCGGTGCGGTCGTCCTGCGCCCCCACCCGCTGCTGCACGTAGATCGTGTGGCGGTCGTCGATCTCGGTGCGCATGCCGAGCTGGGTGGCGTTGTCGCCGTTCCAGCGGAGGCTCTCGGTGAGCTCCACCTGGACGTCGGGGGTCGGCGCGAAGCGGACGCCGGCGGTGCTGGTGAACAGGTCCGACGTCGAGTCGTGGAGGCGCGAGTCGCCGCGCACGATCGCCTCCTGCTCGGCGAGCAGCGTCCACCGGGGATCGAGCTGGTACTCGACCGAGCCCGCCACCGTGTCGGTCACGAAGGCGGGATCGTCCAGGCCCTCGTCCTGGTCGGTGTGGGCGAAGTCGGCGCCGAGCTTCAGCGCGCCGTTCGTGTAGGTGTAGCCGGCCTGCGTGACGTCGCGGCGGAAAGCGCGGAAGACGGACGGCGACTGCGTGGCCGGCTCGTCGGACACCACCGAGTCGTGGCGGACGTGCAGGGCGTGGCGCTCGTCGACGTGGTAGCGCGAGAGGAGGCCGAACTTCTCGAGGCCCTGCTCCTGGATGGTGCCGCCCGAGTAGAAGCCGGGTGCGAGGTACTGCCAATACCCTTCGGTGAACCAGCGATCCCGGGTGCCGTCTCCGGTGAAGTCGTCGAGCTCGGCGCCGCCGCGGAGCAGGAAGCTCGAGCCGCGGGCCGCCAGGTCGCGGCGGCCGTTGAACGGTTCGAAGCTGAGGCCGCCGTCGTGGCTGAGGAAGGCGTCGCCGTTGGTGGACTGACTGCGGGCGAGCTCCGCGTCGAAGTAGCTGCGGCGGCCGCGCCGCAGGCCGAGCTCGGCGCCCCACAGCTTGTAGGTGGGGACGGAGGCGTCGGCGCGCGTCTCCTGGATGTAGCCGCCGCCGACGCTGATGGTGTCGTTCCAGGTCTCGCGCGCGTGGACGCCGAAGGCGCCGTCGCCGAAAGCCAGCGGGTCCTGGTGGTCGTACTCGACGGCGAGGAAGAGCGGGTGCCCGTCGAGGACGTCGCGCCGGACGGGGTCCGGGACGATGCCGAAGCCGTCCTGGGAGACGCTCGACAACGGCGTCTTGAGGAGCAGGCGGCCCTCGTCGTAGCGGAACGTGTAGTCGGCGTCGCGGGCGAGCGGGACGCGACGGCGCTCGATGCCCGAGATCCGGTCGCGCTCGACGATGAAGACGCGCTCCGAGCCTTCGACGACGTAGTCGTGGCGCAGGTAGTACAGCGATCCGCCGGTGCCGCGCAGCTCGACGTAGGCGTGGCGCTCCGGCGCGTCGAGGTCCGCGGCGAAAGCCTCGAGATCATGGCGGAATTCGCCGGTGCGCACGTCGAGGTGCGCCTGGGCGCCGTAGAGCGTGCGGTCGTAGCGGAAGAGCTCGATGCCGCGCATGCCGGTCCGGAAGTTGCCGACGGTGAGGGTGCTGGCGTCGGCGCGGACGAGGACGTAGAGCGGACCGCTCGTGTTCGCGTCCTTCACCTCTTGGGACGCGTCGCCATAGACCGGGTAGAAGGTCTCCGGGTCGATCAGCTGGCGGAAGCGGGCCTCGAACTCGCGCTGGCGGGCGGTGTCGAGGTGGGCGGTGACCTCGTAGCGCTCGAAGAGGCCGCCGAGCAGGTCCGCTCCCCTGACGCGGCCCTTCAGGTAGGCGGCGGCGCGGCCATGCAGGTAGACGGTGTCGCCGACGGTGACGCTGGTGTCGGGGCGCACGCCGTCGAGCTCGCTGCCGATGCCGCCCGCCAGGCCCTCGCCGACGGCCAGCAGGAACCACTGCGAGGGCTCGACGGCGTATGTGCGGCGGATCACGCCGCGATTGCCCTGCGGATCGACGGCGGCCACCTCGAGCTCGCCGGTGCCCTCCGGGAGCGAGGCGGTGCCGGCGAAGGCGCCCTCCTCGTCGACGCCGACCTCGGCGCCGTTGAGGAAGACCTTGTTGCCGGGGGCGGTGCGGCCGCGCACGGGCAGCGTCGGCGAGGACAGCCGCGCGCCGGCGGGCGGCAGGTCGACGGTGAGGTTGCGCGCGGGGACATCGGCGTCGGCGGACGGATCGGCTGTGGGCGCCAGCAGGCGGAGGAGCTCCGCGCGGCCGAAGCGGGCCATCTCGTCGCGCTGGGCAGCGGGGAGCGGCGCGCGGCTGGCGGGCTCGCCCACGCGGCGGTCCGGCGCCGCCGCGCGATCGTCGGCCCCGCCGGCCGGCGCGGCGTCCGACCGGGTCTGGTCGGCGAGGAGGTCCGCGGGCGGCGCCGTGGCGCCGGGCGCCGGGGCCTCGTCGACCCGGAAGTAGGGCGCCGACGCCGGGGCCGCGCCGGAGGGCGGCGCAGGCGCGAGCGCGTCATCGATGCGGCGGTATGGCGATGCCTCGTCGATCGGCGGCGCCTGGGCGACGAGCGGCCCGGAGCGGGCGGCGCCGTCGCGGGCGGGCTCATCGTCGGACACCGCGCCCGCGGGCGCGTCGCCCGGCGCGGCGGGCCGCTCGGGCGGACGCGCGAAGAAGACGACCCGCGAGCCATCGGGGCGGCCGACGTCGACGACCACCGCCTCGTCGCCGCGCACGCGGAGCCGCGCATACACGTCGCCCTCGGCGCCGACCGTGACCGGCTGGCCGTCGACGCGCAGCGACCAGCCGCCCTGCGCGGCAGCGGCCGGCGAAGCGTCGGCCTCGCCGACGCGTAGCGTGCCCGGCGCGCTCTGGGCGACGACGCCCGAAGGCGCGCGCACGGTGAGCACAGTGCGGAACGCGCCCGCGGGGGGGTCGTTCCAGGCGATCGCCGTCGGCGGCGCGCCGGCGCCGTCCTCCGAGAATGCGATCGCGCCGTCCGCGGCGGCGACGGCGAACCGCCAGGCCGCCACCTCCCCCTCGGCGCCGAGCGTGAACGCGGCGGGCTTTCCGGCGGGGACGGCGGTGGGGCCCTCGATCCGGGCGGCGAGCGCGGGCACGGCGATCCGGGCGCCGCCGAGCGTGAGCTCGCCGGGCAGCCGCCCGCCGATCGCCACGTCGCGCGGCTCGCCCCGCGACGGCACCGAGCCCGGCCGCACCCCGATCGGGAAGACGGCCCGGCGGCCGTCGGCCGCGCGCACCGCCACCTCGACCACGCCGTCCTCGGGGATCTCGGTGACGAACGCGAAGTCGCCGCGCTCGTCGGGGACCGCGCCCTCGCGGCCCGCGCGGGCCACCGGCGCCAGCTCCACCGGCGTCTCGACGTGCCGCTCGCCCGCCGGCGCGCCGGGCGGGCGCAGGCGCAGCTCGACCCGGCGGTTCCGGTCGCGGTTGCGCTCAGAGAGGTTGGGCACCAGCGGGCGCAGGTTGCCGGCGCCCACGGCCTCGATCTGCTCGACGGGGCGGCCGAGCCGCTCGGCGACCACCGCGCGCGCGGCCTCGGCGCGCTGTCGCGTCACGGCGAGGGCGTCCGGCTCATCGGCGGCGTGCGCCTCGACGACCAGCGTCCCCTCGCGCTGGCGCAGCTTCGGCGCGAGCCGCTCCACCTCGCGGACCAGCGTGCGGGTGGGCCGCCCGCGCCCGTCGAACAGGTCGCCGCGCAGCGACGCGACGAGCTCGCCCTCGGCGGCGCCGCTCGCCCCGACGCCGAAGACGCCGGCGGGGCTGCCGGCAAGCTCGCCCTGCTCGCCGAAGATCTCGAGTCGATATGCATAGATGCGGCCCGGCTCGAGCATCGTGCGGCCATCGGGACCGCGCTGGTTCCAGGCGATGCGCTCCGGCGGCGGCCCGCGGCCTTCGGCGACCACCGCCTCGTCGCCGCCCAACGGCCCGACCCGGAGGCGCCAGCCGGCGCGCGGCGCGTCCGGCGCCAGCGTCGGCGCAAACGAGAGCTCGCGGGCGACACCGCCGGCGCCGGGCGGAAGGTCCGGCGACGCTTTCGCTGCGCCGTCCACGAGGAGCGTCACGGCGGGTGGGCGCGCCTCGGCCACCGTGTCGCCCACGCGCAGTCGCAGCGCCTGCGTGTTGCCGGTCACGAGGACGAATCGCCGCCGCAGCGCCTCGAGGGCGGCGGCCAAGCCCTCGTCGCCGAGCTCGAGCACGGCGCCCGAGACCACGTCGGCCGGACAGGTCACGCCGAAGCCGACCTTTGCCGGCAGGCCGCGGGTGAAGTAGACGACGCGCGTCTCGTCGGTCGTCGGCTTGCCCCCGGGCAGCAGCGTGTCCGCGTCGATCTTGAGCGCGTGCGTCCCCGGATCGATGTCCTTGAAGTGGAACTTGCCGGCGGCGTCGGTGACCGCGAAGTAGCCGTGGTCCATGTAGACGCGCACGCCCGGCAGGCCGCGCTCGCCTTCGGTCTGTTCGCCGTCGGCGTCGTCGTCGCACCAGACCTTCCCGAGCACCAGGCCCTGGTCGAAGACGGGGTCGGCCACGATCTTCAGGTCGGCGGCGGCGACGCGGGTCACCGGCACGTTGCCGTCGGCCAGCAAGACCGCGCGATTGCTCACGATCCGGTTCGGCTGCGCGTCGGCGCCGACGACGAGCTGGTACTTGAGGCGCAGGACCTCGCCGGCGTGCAGGTCCAGCGGGCGGAAGACGTCGCGGCCGCCCTCGCGGCGGATGCCGCCGAACTTCAGGATGCGCGCGCCCGTCGGGTCCGCCGACTCGAGCGGGATCTCGCGGCCGGCCTCGACCCGCAAGAGCACCGACGAGCCGGCCACGTAGCGCGTACCCGCGGGGATGACGTCCTGCAGGAACACGCCGCCGCTCTGTGTCCGCGGATCGAAGACGAGGTCCTCGGGGCTCCGGTTGACGACGTCGATCGTGTAGGTGACGACGTCGCCGACGCTCGCCTCGGGCCTGGACGCGCTCTTCTGCAGGTCGATCAGCGACGAGAGCGGATCGATGGGGATGTGGTTGTTGCTGACCTCGTCCTCGGGGCCGTCGAGCTGGAACGCGAGGAAGTACGTGCGGTCCGCGTCGCGGTCGGTGCGCGGCAGGTCGTCCTCGACGATGCGGCCGGCCGGGTCGTCGGTGAAGGCCACGCCCGGCCGCGGCGGCACGAGGAGCGACGGGCTGACGAAGCTCGGCCCCGGCGGCACGACCTCGACGAGGTAGCGGCCCGGGCGGCGCACCGCGAAGTGGTAGAGGCCGCCGTGCGCCGTGCGCTGGCCCTGCTGGCTCGGTGCCTCCAGCTCGTCCACGGGCACCAGCACGCGGCGGCGGAGCGTCTCCGCGTCGAACGGGTCCTCGTCCAAGTCGAGATCGCGGTAGATGAACACCTCGGCGCCGTCGATCAGCGTGCCTTCGGCGCTGTCGTAGACGCGGCCCGAGGGGTCGATGACCAGGTCGCGGACCGACTCGCGATCGGCCGTGACGGGGACGTCGTCCATCGTGAGCAGCAGCACGTCCGTGGCGCTGAAGACCCGCACGCGGTAGCGCCCGGGCAGGAGGCGGCGCAGGCGGTAGACACCGGCCTCGTCCGTCTCCGCCTCGGCGACGGGCGCGCCGTCCGGGTCGGTGACGGCGAAGACCGCCACGCGCATCCCCGCGAAGGCCTCGTCCGAGGCGCCACCGAAGACGCCGTCGCGATCGAGGTCCTGGAAGGCCGTGCCGGCCAGGTCGCCGAAGCGCACCTCGGCGTCGACGCAGACCTCGGGCGAGCGCGTGGCCGGCACGCCTGTGGCCGTCGCGTCGGCCACGTTGCACAGACGACGCGGTCCCGGCAGTCGCGGGTCGACGCGCAGCAGCAGCTCGAGATCCACGCGCGCCTGCGCGGCGATCGCCAGGTCGGACACCACGACGCGGCCGTTCTGGAAGCGGCCCGCCGGCGCCGGCTCGAAGCGCAGCGCGGCGCCCGGCGGCACGTTACGCGCCTCGACGAGCTCGAGACCCGGCGCCAGGTCGTCGACGACGGCGACGTCGTTGAGCGCCACGGTGCCCTCGTTGCGGGCGCTCAGCGTCCAGCGCAGCGTCTCGCCGGCGAGCGCCGGCGCGCCCGTCGGGTCGTTGACCGTCTTGTCGAGGCGCAGGTCGCGGACGAGCGCGTCACCGACGAGCACCACCGTCGGCTGGTCGCCGTTGCGCTCGTCACCGTCGTCGTCGCTGGCCTCCACGGGGAGCGCCAGCGCCGTCAGCCGCGCCTGGTTCTCGACGCGCGGGCCGGCGCGCACCCGGGTGCGGAACGTGATCTGCCGTGTGCTGCGCGGCGCGACCTCGTCGAGCTCGAAGCGGAGGCCGTCGCCGAGGAACGCGCCGCCATCGCCGTCGTCGGCGTCGGTGACCGGCGCGCCGTCCACCGTCAGCGAGCCGGCCACGAAGGAGGTGCGCGCAGGCACGGCGTCATCGATGCGGACGCGCCGCGCCGCCCCGGCGCCGACGTTGGTGACGTCGAGGCGCCACTCGACGACGTCGCCGATCCGGGCGCGTCCGCTGCCGTCGCCGTCGACGATCACCGCGCGCTTGACGAAGGCGGTGAGGTCCGGCTGCCCGCCGACGACGAAGACCGTCGGGTCGTCATCGATCGGTGTCAGCGGATCGTCCGTGGGCTCGGTCGCGCCGAGGGCGTCGGTGACGAAGCCCTGGTTGGCCACGGCGCGGCCGCGCGGGGCGTCCGGCCGAACTTCGACCTCGAACTCGACGACGGCGGCGCCGTTCGGCGCGAGGTCACCGCCGAGCGCCATGCCCGGTCCGAAGGGTGGGCCGCCACCCACGTCGGGCACCGGGGCACCGTTGAGGCGTGTGCTGCCCGGGCGGTAGCGCACCTCGGCAGGCAGCGGATCGGCGAAGACCGGCGCGCGAGCGACACCACTGCCGCGATTCGTCACGCGAATCCGGTAGCGGACCGCGGTGCCCGGCTCGATCGGCGCGTTCAGGGGCGCGGCGACCTCCTTCTGCACGTCGAGCGCCGGACCGCCGACCACCGTGAAGCGCGTGGGATCCGCCGCCTCCGGCGTCGCCGGATCATCGGTGCGCGCCACCATCGGATCGCCGCGGACCGCCACCTGCGCCTGATTGGCGACGACGTCGCCCGGCGCCAGCGCCGGCGCGATGCGGGCGCGGACGCGGAGGTCGACGCGCGCGCCCGGCGCGATGGCGCGGAGGGCCGGCGCGCGCTCGGGCGTCCACTCGACGACGGCGCGGCCCGGATCGAAGAGGCCGCCCTGGCCCGGGCGCACGTCGTCGAGGCGCCCGCGGTCGATCGGATCGGCGACCGTCACGTTCGCCACGGGCGCGTCGGTGCCGTTGACGAGGGTGATCGTGTAGAGGATCTCGCTGCCGGGCAGGAAGCCGGCGGGATCGAGCGCCTCGACGGTCTTCGCGGCCACGAGCGGCGCGCGCGTCCTCACGGTGAAGACGACCGGATCCTCGGGCTCCGGCGTCGTCGGGTCGTCGCTGCGCACGAACAGCCCGGCGGCGCCGGCGCGGGCGCCGAACTGGTTGCTGACCTCGGCGCCGTCGGCGACGTCCCCGCGGATGCGCGCCCGGAGGAACAGCTCGATCGCGCCGCCCGGCGGGATCGTGAGGTCCACCCAGCGGGCCTGGCCGTCGGCCACCACCCCGCCGTCGGCCTGGGCGCCCGCGAGTGCCGCGTCGAGCGGGTCGAGGACCTCGACGGCCTCGGCCGGGCGGTTCCCCTCGTTGGCGATGCGCAAGGTATACGTCACCGCCTCGCCGGGCCGGAAGTCGCCGCCGTCCCCCTGCACCGTCTTCGTGGCGACGAGGATCGGTCGCGCGACGACCTCGAAGGCCGTGGCGTCGTCCTCGGCCGGCGTCGCGGGATCATCGGTCGGCGCCGGCAGAAGACCCGCAGCGAGCACCACCGCCTGATTGGCGACGCGGGTGCCGTCGGCCACGTCCTCGGCCACCCGCGCCCGCACGCGGAGCTCGCGCCGCTCGCCCGGCGGGAGCGCCCCGAGGGCCCACGAGAGCTCTCGCCCTGCGGCGACGGCAGCGGGCACCGTCTCGAGCACGATCAGGCCGGCGGGGATCGGGTCGACGACGGAGACGTCCTCGGCGGGCCGCGTGCCGGCGTTCTCGATGGCGATGAGGTACTCGACCTCGCCGCCCGGCGCGAACGTGCCCGAGACCGCCTTCGTCGCCGTGCGCAGATCGGGGCGGTCCTCGACGAAAATCCTCGTCGGATCGAGGGGTTCTGGCGTCGATGGATCATCCGAGGGCTGGTCGCCTGCCCGCGCCTGGTTGGCGATCTCCGCGCCGTCGGGGGTGCCGGGGGCCACGCGCGCGCGGATCGCCAGCGTGCGCGGCGGCTCGCCGGGGGCGACCGGCGGGACGGGCCAGCGCACGACGCCGCCCTCGACGACGGCGGGGGCGGGCACGACGACGTCGACGAGCCCCGCCGGCAGCGGATCTTCGACGACGAGCCCCTCGGCAAGGCCGTCGCCCTCGTTGCCGACCTCGAGGGTGTAGACGAGGGCGTCGCCGGGCCGGAAGGGCGGGCCGTCCGCGTCCTCGACCCGCTTGGCGAGCGTGGGCCGCGCCGTGGCGCGCACCACCACCGCCGTCGGATCCGAGGGCGCCGCGGTGGCCGGATCGTCGGTCGGGAACGGCGCCGCGACGCCGCGCGCCGTGAGCAGCGCCTGGTTCGCGACGACCGTCCCGTCGGCCAGCGGCCCGCCAACCGTGGCCTCGAAGGTGAACGTCGCCAAGGCGCCCGGCGCGAGGACGTCGGCGCCCCAGACGAGCGCGCCGCCCTCGACGCGGGCGCCCGGCGCCTGCGGATCGCGCAGCGCCTCGGGCAGCGGGTCGCGGACGACGAGCCCCCGAGCCGCGTCGTCGCCGGCGTTGCGCACGGTGATCGTGTAGCGCAACCGGTCGCCGGGCCGGACGTCCCCGCCGTTCAGGTCCTCGACCGTCTTGGTGCCACCGGAGAGATCGGCGGCGCTGACCACCTGGACGCGGGTGGGATCGCCCAGCAACGGCGTCCGCGGGTCGTCGGTGACGGCCGGAACGCCGAGGTTGGCGGCGGCGAGCCGGCCCTGGTTGTCGACGATCGTGCCGTTCGCCAGCGGCATGCGCACGCGCGCCGTGAACACGAGCTCGCGCACCGCGTCCGGCGCCAGGTCGCCGACCCGCCAGACGAGCGTGTCGCCCTGGACCGCAGCGCCGCCGGCGTCCTCGACGACGAGCGCGGGGGGGACCACGTCGGTCACCACGACCTCGCGCGCGACGTCGCCGCCACGGTTGGTGATGCCGAGCGCGTAGGTCAGGAGGTCACCGGGCCGGACCGGCGCGCCGTTCGCGTCGACGACCGACTTCGTGCTCGCCGAGAGGTCCGGCGACGAGCGCACGACGAGCACTGTCGCGTCGTCGGCGGCGGGTGTGGCCGGATCGTCGGTGGGCGCCGCGGCGAGGCCCTCCGCCACGACGAACGCCTGGTTGCGGATCACGGTGCCGTCGGCCAGCGGCCGGGCGACCCGCCCCGTCACGACGAGCACGCGTCGGCCGCCGGCCGGCAGATCCCCGAGATTCCAGCGCAGATTGGCGCCCTCGGCCACCGCGCCCTCGGCGGCGACCCCGACGACCTCGGCGGGCAGCGCATCGGTGACGACCACCCCGGCCGCCGCCTCGGCGCCGGAGTTGACGACCTCGATCGTCCAGGTGACGACCTCGCCGGGCCGCACCTCGCCCGCCGGAGCGACCGCCTTCGTCGAGGTGGACAGATCAGGCCGGCGGACGACGCGCACGACGGTCGGATCGCCGGCCACCGGGGTGCCCGGGTCGTCGCTGCGCACCTCGTCGGCCCCCTCGCCTCGCGCGGTGGCCTGATTGGCGATGGCGGCGCCGGGGAGCGCGTCGACGGTGGCCTCGAACGTGACGGCGAGCGGCGCGCCCGGCCGCACGACGCCCACCGCCCAGCGCACGACGTCGTCCTGCAGCACGCCGCCGTCCGACGGGGACACGTCCACGAGCCCGGGCGGGACCGGATCGGCGATCACGACGCCGTTCGCCGGCGCGTCGCCGATGTTGCCGATCGTCAGGCGGTACCGCAGTCGATCGCCGGGCTGCACCTCGCCGCCGTTCAGGTCGACGACCTCCTTCGCGAGGGTCAGGACGGGCGTCGACTCGATCGTGAGGTCGGTGGGATCGCCAGCGGCCGCCGTGGCCGGGTCGTCGCTGACGACCTCGGTCCCGACGCCTGCGGCGGCGCGCGCCTGGTTGCGGACCACGAGGCCGCTCTCGAGCACCGGGACGAGGCGGGCGTTCACGACGAGCCGCACCGACGCGCCGACGTCGAGCGCCGCGAGCGCCGGGACGACCGCGCGGTCGAACACGACGGCCTCGTCGACGCGGCGCCCCGGCCCCGCGTCCACCTCGGCGAACACGTCGGCGGGCAACGGGTCGGTGACGACGACGTCCCGCGCGACGTCGGTGCCGGTGTTGCGGATCACCAACGTATAGGTGACGGGATCGCCCGGGCGCGCCGTCGGCCGGGGCTCGACGGCCTTCGTGAGCTGCAGGCGGGGCGCCGACCGCACCGTGACCCGCGTCGCGTCGTCGCGCGCGCCGGTGCCGGGATCGTCGGTGGGCACCGCCTCCGGCAGCTCGACGGCCACGATCGTGCCCTGGTTGGCGACGACCGTGCCGTTCGGCACGGCGGCGGGCAGGCGCGCCGTGAAGGCGACGACCGCCTCGGCGCCCGGCGGCACGTCGGGCACGACCCACGTCACGAGCCGCGTGTCGGCGTCGAACGTGCCGCCGTCCTCCGGCTCGACGTCCGCGAAGATCGGATGGACGCGGTCGCTGACGACCACCCCCGTCGCCGCGCGGTTGCCCGTGTTGGGCACGCGGATGACATAGCGCAGGCGATCTCCGGGCTGCGCGAGCCCCCCCGGCGCGCCCTCGACGGTCTTCGTGGCGTCACCGAGCGCGGGCGCGAAGGTGACGCGCAGGCGCTCGCTGTGCACCTGCGGCTGCTGGGCGGCGTCCTGCAGCGCGCGGAGCGTCGCCACGTTCTCGATGACCGTCCCGTGGGGCGCGTCGGCATCGACGGCGACGGTGAAGACGACGCTCGCCGCCGCGCCGGCGCCGACGCGGACGACGCCCCGCAGGCGCCCGCCGGCGCAGACCAGCTCGGGGTGGACGCCCTCGAGGCGACAGTCGCCCGTGCGGGCCGGCAGCGGGTCGCTGATCGAGACGTCGGCGGCCTGCGTCCCGCGGTTCTCGACGCGGATGGTGTAACGGATGCGGTCCCCGGGCTCGAGCAGCCCGCCGTCCTCGTCCACGGCGGTCTTTCGGGTGCCGGGGCCGCCAATGTCGACCGGCGCCGCGAGCCGGAAGCGCGTCGGGTCGACGGCCCCGGCGGTCGACGGGTCGTCGGAGGCGATCCGCGTGCCGGCGACCTCGACGGTGGCCTGATTCGCGATGACGAAGCCGTTGATGGCGCCCGGCGCGACGCCGTCGGCCGCCAGCTGCGCAGCGTCGTGGATGCGCGCGAGGATGGTCACGCGCGCCGCGCCGCCGGCGCCGCCCGGCACGCTCATGTCCTCGACGCGCACCAGCCGGCGCGCGGCGTCGCTGCGATCGACGCCGGTCGTCGTGAGGACGCGCACCAGATCCACGTACGGCGGCAACGGATCCGTGAGCAGGACGTCCTGGACGTCGCGGTCGTTCGGATTGGGGATCGTGATCAGGTACTGGATCAGCTCGCCCGGCGCGAAGCGACCGTCGCCGTCGGTCTCGAGGACCTCTTTCGTGACCCGTCCCAGGTTGAGCGCGCCCAGCACCACGAGGACGGCCTCGTTGGTGGGCACCTCCATCGCCAGCCCGTCGTAGCGAAGGCCACCTCGAAGGACGAGGCGCGTCCCCGCGCGCAGGTCAGGCACCAGCGTCGCCCGCAGCGTGATGACGCGGTCGTTGTCCCCCTGGTGCGGGATGAGGCCCAGGTTCAGGCCGGCCGCGAGCGGATTCTGCTGCTCGGCACCCTGAACCGGGTCGGCGCCGTCCACTCGCAGGCTGTCGGCCACGTAGGTGAGCCCTGCGGGCAGCGGCAGGCGGGCGACGACGTTGCGCGCGTCGAGCGTGCCCTCGTTCTCGACGGTCAGCGTGATGACGACGCGCTCCCGCGGCGCCGCCTGGTCGGGCACGACCGTGAGGCGCGTGCCGTCGCGCAGGAAGTTCGGCGCGTTCCGGTCGACGGCCAGCATCACGTAGCCGAGGAAGAACGACTCCCCGCCCCCGCCGGGATCCGGGCGACGGATGTCGACCACGCCGTCGCCGGAGCCGGCGCGGAGCCGCGCGCGTTGCTGTCCGACGCGGAGCAGACGCGAGACGTCGAACGTGTCGAGGTCCAGGCCGAGCGTGAAGCCGCGCGGCGATGTGCTGTTGAACAGGTTGTTCGGCGGGTTCGTGGCGTCCCCGAGCTTCGTGCCCGAGAACTCGAGGAAGTCGTAACAGGTGTCGCAGGTCTCGATCGGATCGGTGTCCTGCGGAGGCACGCCGAGGAACGCGTCGCCTTCGAGCGCGAAGTAGGTCAGCGTCGCGCGCCCGTCCGCGGGGAAGTCGAAACCCGCGATGTCGAACTGGTCGATGCCGGGGCTGTCGGGCGTCTCGTCCAGCTGGCGAAAGCCGTCGTACACGAAGACGTCGCGCAGGGTGCGCGCCGAAGGCGCCGAGTACACGATCACCAGGCTCCAGGCCGCGTACTTGGCCTGGCACTCGCCGGGCTCCACGCACTCCCCATCGGGGCGGATGAAGCCTGGCTCCGCCTGCACGTCGCCGACGCGATAGGTGCCGTTGAAACGCTGCGCGCCGGGGTGGTCGCGCAGACGCGCGGTGACGTCGGCGCGGCAGTAGAAGAAGCCGCCGAGGCTCGGCACTGACACGCAGCGGTCGGCGCGCACGTCGTCGAACGTCGTGCCGTCGGCAGCGGTGAGGTCGGCGGTGCGGTCGGGCCCATTGACCATGCTGCCGGACCAGAACAGGTAGGCCGCCTCGAGCTGGGCGTCGAACGGGAGGTCGCGCACGTCGCCGTCCGAGCGTGGCAGGAGCCCGCTGTTCACCTCGGGCGCCGCGATCGACGCTGTCATCAGGGTGTTCCCGGTGACGATGGCGCCGCCGAACACCTGGTGCTGTCGATAGAGGGCGTGGCGTTCGCCGTCGACGAGCGCCCGGGCGGCGCCCGGCACGATCAACAGGATCGACAGGCCGATGACGGCCCGGAGGAAGGGACGATTCAAACGCGGGCCCGTGGCTGGTCGGGGGGCCCCGCCAGTCTAGGCGAGACGAACACCCGGTCGCTAGACAATGAAATGTCTCAGGGGACGGGTCGGGCGGTCAGCGAGGCTTCACTCGGGAAGAGCGCGCGGACGTTCGAGGCGAGCGGGAAGAAGATCTCGGCGCGGCGGCTGGCGGCGCGGTTGTTGTTCGGGCCGATGATGCCGCCGCCGAGGAGCAGCGTGCCGGTGCGAAGGCGCACGGCCTGGTGGCCGAAGCGGGGCTCGCTCAGGCCGCACGCGTCTTCGATCTCCTTGACGCGGAAGCCGCGCAGCGCGAGCGCGCCGGTCTCCGCGTCGCGCTCGCGGCGCGGCACCAGGCGCAGCACCTCGGCCACGGGCGCGTCGCCGCGCCGGCCGCCCGTGATCACCACCTGGTGCTCGGGCCGGCACACGCCGCCCGCCGTCGGAGCGTTGCAGGCCTCGGCGGGCCCGTCGGAGAAGAAGTCGACCGGCATCGCGGTCGCCGAGAAGTCGCCGATGCCGCGGGGCAGCGATCCCATCTCGTCGGGGCCGTGCATCTGGAGCTGGGCGTCGAGCGCCTCGAGCCCGCGCGCGAACTCGCTCCGGTCGGCCTTGGCGTAGCCACCGACGAAGAGGACCTGGCGGTCGTCATCGACCCGCAGCGAGCGGTGACCCCACCGCGCCTCCTCGAGCTGGATGCGCGCCGGCTTCACGAAGCAGCCGAAGCGCCCCTGGGGCTTTGCCCGGTCGGCGCAGACGCACTCCTGCGACGGGTTGACGCTGAAGACCTCGATGCTCCGCAGCGGCTCGAGCGTGCCGTCTTCCAGGGCGCGCAGGCCGCCGGCCACGACCGCCAGCTCGCCGGCACGACCGACGAGCGCCGTCGCCGAGTGGTGCGCGCGCGCGTCGCAGAGCGGGCCCTGCGGCACGAACTCGCCTCGCGCGGGGTCGTCGGTCTCGCCGGGGAAGAAGCGCACGGTCGTCGCCTGCGGCTTATCGTCGGGGCCGAGGCCGCCGGTGAAGAGCACGCTCGTCTCGCCGGTGTTGGCGCGAATGATCGTCGCCTCGTGCTGGTAGCGCTCGAGACCCTCCCCCAGCACGCCCGCCACCCGTCGCACGGGCTCGTCGACGTCGCCGAGGTCGACGACCAGCGCCTCGCGCGCCACGCGCCGCATGCCGCTCGTCGTGTCGGTCGTCTGGCCGCCGAAGACGAGCACGCGCCCGTCGCCGAGGTGCGTCGCCGTATGGTGGGCGCGCGGCTCGAGCAGCCGCACCTCGGCCTCGAAGAACTCGCCCTGGTTGGGGTCGTAGATCTCCATCGTGTCGAGGAGCTCGGTGACCTGACCCTGGCCGTCGATGCGCGCGCCACCGATGACGAGGACGCGGCCGTCGGGGAGCATGGTCATCGACGAGCCGACGCGTCCGGCGATCATGTCGATCGAGCCCCGCGGACCCGTCACCGTGGCCGGCGCGGCGTTGAGGCCGACACAGTCGGCGCGCCCGATCTGGATGCCGACGAGCCTGCGGTCGCCGTCGCCGATGGTGAAGACGTCGCTCGCCCCGAAGAGGCGTGGCTCGTTGCCGCCCTTGGGGAAGCCGCGGACGAAGATCTGCTGGGGCTGGTCGAGCGAGAGGTCGGGGAGGCGTCCACTGCCGGTGGCCCCCCCGTCGTCGAAGAGCGGGAAGAGCTCGGTGCGGAGCTGGACGTCGGGATCGGGCGACGCCACCACCACCTCGAGCTCCTCGGCGCCAGCGGTCCCGGAGGGGTCGGAGCGGAGGTCGAGCGGCGTCGGCCCCGCGTTCTCCGAGCGGAAGTGGGCGGAGAACAGCTCGATCGAGACCGAGGCCCCGTCGTCCCCGCCTTCGCCCTCGCCGCACGCCGTCAGGACCAGCGGCACCCACAGCGCCGCCCGGCGGACCGCTGCCCTTCGCATCGCCACCGTCACCACCTCACCGTCGCGTCGTACGTGCTGCGGCTGCTGCCGTCGTCCTGGAGGAGCACGTAACCACCGTAGGCCGTGCCACCGATCACCGCCGCCCCGGCGATCGTCCAGAACCACCACTTCTTGTAGAAGGCGTCATCTTCGTCGGCGCGATCGGGCTCGCGCGGCGGCATCGGGGGCAGCTCGCGGCGCGCGACCGGCGCCGGCTCCGCAGCGGGCGGCGGGCGGTGCTCCGGCGCCGCGCGGGGGGGCGGCTCGTCGGCCGGCGGCGGCACCGGCGCGGCCGCGACGATCATGCCGAAGACCGCCTTGTCGGTCGGGAACCGCGTGCAGGCCGCCTCGACGGCGCGCGCGAAGTTCGCCGCCTGCACGAACACGCTGGCGAGGTCGGGCGAGAACGCCAGCTCGTCGAGGGCGGCCACCTGCTTTTCCTCGACGCCGTAGACCAGCGGCCGAAGGACGAAGCTGTTGCCGCGCGTCGCGATGTGGCCCGCGACGACGTAGCGGGCGCGCGTCTTTTCGGCGACGGCCTCGGCGCTCTCGCGAAACTTCGGGCCGACGTCGCCGGCCTTCGACAGCGCGACGAGGTTGGCGACGTGGGCCGGATCGGGCGGCTCGGCGGCCGGCGGTCCCACCTCGGTGCTCAGCTTCAGCTCGACCGTCTCGGCCTTGCCACCCTTGACGCGCACGCGCTCGCCGGCGATGCCGGCCTCGCCGTGGCTGGCCTGGACGTAGTGCTCGCCACGGGGGAGATCCTTGATGGTGACCGGCGAGGTGCCCTTCTCGACGCCGTCGACGCGCACCGTCGCGCCCGGCGGGACGGTGGTGACCTTGAGGTCGCCGCCCTTCTTCTTCTTCTGCTTCTCGCGGGCGTCCTCGAGCAGGGCCGCCGCCGCCTCGGGATAGCGCTCCGGCGCGGCCACCTCGGGCTCGATGGCGACGGCGCGCCGCGCGAAGTCGCGAGCGTCGGCGTCGTACTCGAGCGCCTGGGAGGCCGCCGCGAGCCAGACCAGCGTGTCGGCGATCGCGTCGACGCGGTTCACCGAGGCGATGCCCTCTTCGTAGAGCTGCAACGCGGCGCGGAGCTGCTCGAGGGCCTGCTGCGTCTTGCCGGCGGCGAAGGCGTCCTTGCCGGCGGAGCGCAGCGTCTCGGCCTGGGCCACCCGCGGATCGGCGTCGCCTGCGGCCACCTTCACGGCGCGCCCGCTGCCGACGAGCTCCACCTTGCGGCTGTCGCCGAGCTGCTTGCGCGACGCCTCGTCGAACTTCTCGGAGAGCAGGCCGGCCCCCGGCGCGCCGTCGGTGCGCAGCGGGGCCACCCACACGCGCGGGGCGGGCGTCTGGGCGCCGGCTGGCGAGGCCAGCGCCAGGGTGGCGGTCAGGAGCAGTACGGCGCGCATGCCGCACCTGCCCCATCCGATGCCGTCGCTCATGGGCTCCTCGGATGGCCTTCGGGTCGGTCGTCGTCCCCGACGGACGCGACGTCCCGGGCCGGAACGTGGGACGGTCGGACGTATCACGTCGCTCGATTTCGCGTCAACGTCGTGCTATCGCCTCCGGCCGTGCGGGTCTCCATTCCGGGCCGGATCTTCGCGGGCTTCGTCGCCCTCCTCCTCACGTTCGGGGCCGTCAGCGGCTACACCGCGTGGCAGATCCGCGCCCTCGGCCGGCACGTGAGCGGCGTCCAGCGGACGCTGATGCCGCTGCCGACCGTGCTCGGCGACATTCGCAGCGATCTCCAGGGACTGGGGCTCGCCGCCGACCAGCGCGACCCGGCTCTGCTCCGGCGGAGCGTCCACCTCGCGCGGCGCGTCAACCCCTACCTCGAGCGCCTGCGCGAGCACTTCGAGCGCGCGCAGGCGCTGCTCGTCGATGCGCCTGCCGACGCAGGCGGCGGGGCGCACGCCGCGGCGCCGGGCTACGCCCTCGCGGGCCGCCTCGCCGCGCTCGACGTCGCCCGCGCCGACCTCGCCCGCGAGACCGCCGCCTTCTTCGACCAGGTCGAGGCGGGCGGCGCCGATCCCGAGCTGCAGCGCCGCGTGCTCGGCCGCGTGCGCGACCTGGGCCGCGAGCTGGCCCGCTTCGAGATCGAAGTCGCCGACCGCATCGCCGCCGCCTCCGCCGCCTTCGAGGCCGAGGAACAGCGCGCGCTCTGGGGCACGATCCTGCTGGCGTCGCTCGGCATGTTGCTCGGCATCTTCATCACGGTGAGCGCCGGTCGCCTGCTGCGCCCGCTGCACCAGCTGCGCGAGGGCGTGGAGCGCGTCGCGCGCGGGCAGTTCGACGAGCCGGTTGTCGTGACGACGCGGGACGAGCTGGGGGCGCTTGCCGCCGACTTCAACCGCATGGCCGAGGCGATCCGGCGGCGCGACGAGCGCCTCGACGAGCAGCGCAAGGAGCTGCTCCACCAGGAGCGCCTCGCCACCGTCGGGCGCATGTCGGCGCAGATCACGCACGAGCTGCGCAATCCCCTCTCGAGCATCGGCCTGAACTCCGAGCTCCTGATGGAGGAGCTCGACCACGGCGGCGGCGGCACGCCCGAGGCGCGCGAGCTCTTGCAGAGCATCACCCGCGAGGTGGAGCGGCTGCGCGAGATCACCGAGGAGTACCTGCACTTCGCCCGCCCGCCCCGGCCGGAGCCGGTCCCGCTCGACCTCAACCAGGTGGCCGGCGAGCTGATCGAGTTCGTGCGCTCCGAGATGGAGAAGAGCGGCGTGAAGATCCGGCTCGACGCCGACCGCGCCGCGCGCCCGGCGGTCGCCGATCCGAACCAGCTGCGCGCCGCCCTCCTCAACCTGCTGCGCAACGGGCGCGAGGCACTCGAGCCCGGCGGCGGCGGGCACATCGTGGTGCGTGTGCGCACCCTGGGCAACGACGCGACCCTCGAGGTGATCGACGACGGGCCCGGCATGACCGCCGACGCCCTCGAGCACCTCTTCGAGCCGTTCTTCAGCACGAAGGCCCAGGGCACCGGCCTCGGCCTGTCGATGGTGCGCAGCATCCTGCAGTCACAGCACGGGACGGTCGCCGTCGTCTGCCCGCCCGGCGGCGGCACCACCGTGCGCCTCGGCCTCCCCCTCGCCCCCGTGGATTGACGCCCGCGCCGACGTCGTGGAAGCGCCGGGGAACCCGTGTTATGTAGCGGATTCATGCGGAACCGCCTGCCGACCTGGGCCGTGGCCTCGGCGCTCGCGTGCGCGACGGGCGCGTGCGGTCGCGAGACCGTCACGACGATCGAGCCCGACGCGTCCGCCGAGGTCGTCGCGCCGCCGACCGCGGCCGCGCGCACCGAGGCGCCGTTGCCCCAGGTGCAGGCGCAGCCGGAGCGCGTCCCGGCCATCATCCGCACCGCGCCGAAGCAGGCGCCCGTCGACGTCTTCGCGTTCGGCGAGGCGCCTGCCCTGGGCGACGACGAGGCGCTCTCCGGGCCGGCGCTCTTCGAGAAGATCGCCGAGCTCACGAAGGCCGAGGCGCGCGCGCCCGGCGACTGGCAGCTGCCGCTGCGCCTCGCGCGCCTGTTCCACCGCGCCGATCGGCCCGCCGAGGCCGCCGACGCCTACCGCCGCGTGCTGAGGCTGCGGCCCGAGTCCGACGAGGCTGCGTGGGGCCTGGCCGGCGTGCTGCTCAAGGCGGGGCGGCGCGAGGAGGCCATCGACGCGCTCGAGGCGCTCGCGACGCGCCGGCCCGAAGACATCCGCGTGCGCAAGGCGCTCGCCGACGCCCGCCGTGCCGGGGGCGACGTCGACGGGGCCCTGGCGGCGCTCGTCGAGGCCGCGCGCGTGGCGCCGCCCGGCGACGCTTCGGCCCACGCCGAGCTCGGCAGCACGCTCGCCGCCGCCGGACGCTTCGCCGACGCCGTCGCACCGCTGACCGAGGCGGCGAAGCGCCGGCCCGAGGACGCGCGGCTGCACTTCCAGCTGGGCACGGTGCTCGCGCAGGCCGGCCGCCTGAGAGAGGCCGAGGGCTCTCTCTCGCGCAGCACCGCCATCGCGCCCGGCGACGCCCTGGCCTGGCGCAACCTCGCCGCCACGCGCGAGCAGCTCGGCGACGCCGAGGGCGCCGCCCGCGCCTATGAAGGGCTGATCGCCAGCGTCCCCGGCGCCGACGCCGACGGCCAGCTCGCGGGGCGCGTCGAGGCGCTCCGCACGAAGGGTCTCGCCGGCGCGCCCGCCTCGCAGGCCGCGCCCGCCAGCGCCGCCACGGAACGGTGACATGTCGAAGCTGGTCGTCTTCACCCCGGACGGGGCCCGGCGCGAGTACAAGCTTCGCGCGATCAACACGATGGGCCGCCACCCGGGCCAGAGCGTGCAGATCCTCGACCGCGTGGTGAGCAAGGAGCACTCGCTCATCACGTTCGTCGACGGCACGCACTGGCTGCAGGACATGGGCAGCCGCAACGGCACCTACGTCAACGGCACCAAGATCAACGGCCGCACCTCTTTGAAGGACGGCGACACGATCACCCTCGGCAGCACGCGCTGCATCTTCGTCGAGAGCGACGAGCCCACGCGCCCCGAGCCGCGAACGCAGGTGACGATCAACCCGTCGTCCAACGTCGAGACGGCGATCCGCTCGCGCCTGCAGGCCGAGGAGCAGGCCAAGAAGCAGTTCCTGCCCGAGCGGCACCTGCGCGACGAGGCCGCGCTGCGCGCCGACTACGAGAAGCTGCGCGTCGCCTTCGAGCTCAGCCAGGTCACCGCCAGCGAGCTCAACATCGACGCACTGCTCAACAAGATCCTCGACAAGGCCTTCGAGATCACGACCGCCGACCGCGGCTGCATCCTGCTGCTCGAGGACGGCAAGACGCCCGATCCGCGCGCCGTCAAGCAGCGCCACGGCAAGGCCGACGAGCCGTTCGAGGTCTCGCAGACGATCCTCAACGAGGTCATCAACGAGCGCCACGCCGTGCTGTCGAGCGACGCCACCATCGACAGCCGGTTCGGCGGCAGCCACAGCATCATCCTGCAGGGCATCCGCAGCACGATGGCGGTTCCGCTGATATTCTCGGGCGAGCTGCTCGGCGTGATCCACCTCGACTCGCAGGTGGCCACCGGCGTCTTCTCCGAGAAGGACCTGCAGATCCTCAACGCCTTCGCCCACCAGGCCGCCGTCCAGATCGCCAACGTGCGCCTCGCCAAGCGCGCCGAGGCCGAGGCGGTCGCGCGCAACAACCTGTCGCGTCTCCTGTCGCCGAACCTGGTCGACCAGGTGGTCAGCGGCCACATCGCCATGGAGAAGGGCGGGCAGCTGCGTCAGGCGACGGTGCTGTTCAGCGACATCCGCGGCTTCACCGCCAGCAGCGAGCGCTTCGATCCGCAGGCCGTCGTCTCGATGCTCAACGAGTACTTCGAGATCATGGTCGACATCATCTTCCAGCACGACGGCACGCTCGATAAGTTCGTCGGCGACGAGATCATGGCCGTCTGGGGCGCGCCGGTTCATCAAGACGACCACGCCGAGCGCGCCGTCCGCGCCGCCCTCGACATGATGAAGGCCCTCGAGGACTTCAACCGCTTCCGCGTCGCCAACGGCGAGGAGGCCATCCGCGTCGGCGTCGGCATCAACTGCGGCGAGGTCGTCGCCGGCTACATGGGCTCGACGCGCACGCTCTCGTACACCGTCATCGGCGACACGGTGAACACCGCCTCGCGCCTGTGCGGCCACGCGGCGCCCGGCGAGATCCTCGTGACCGATCCCGTGGTGCACCAGCTGCGCGGCCGCATCCAGTTCGACGCCCGCCCCGACGCCCAGATGAAGGGCAAGGCGCGGCCCGTGCCCATCTACCGCGTCACCGGCCTGACGTGACGCCGCTCAGGCGGCGACGTCGCCGGCGCGCCGACGGAGGGCCTCCCGGATCCGCGTCTCGAGCTCGAGCCCCTCGGAGGTCGTGAGATAGCCGACGGTGAAGGCCTCGCCGGCGGCGAGGATGCCGGCAAGATCGAGCCCCGTCGTCGCGCCCGGCGCCTCGGCTTCGAGCCGCCGCAGCGTCTCCGCGTCGACGAGGCGGAGGGCCGACGTGGGGCCGCCGCGCCTCGGTGCCACGACCGCCGCCACCCGCGCCACCGGCACCTCGACCGACTTGCGCCAGAGCCCGCCGGCCTCCTCCGCACGTAGCGTCCGAGCGTCGATCCGGACCACGCCCGTCTTGCCGACGGAGGCGACCAGCGTGAGCGCCGCGAGCACGCCGATCACGGCGAGGAGCACCAGCACGAACGAGCCGCCGACCGCGCCGAGTTGCCGCCACCCGGCCGCGAGCAGGCCACCGAAGACCGCGACGCCGAGCAACCCCACGGCCGGCGGCAGCCACAGCCAGCGCTTCGGCCAGCGCAGGACGGTCGCCTCGGGCGTCTCTTCGGCCCGGACGAGGCGGCCCGTCCGGAGCGGGCGCTCGACGCTGCGGGCGGACAGGCGCACCGCCTGACGCAGCCGGTCGCGCGCGGCGAGCGCCGCCGCCTCGTCGCCGTGTTGCGACAGCCGCCAGAGCCCGAGGTCGCGCTGGCGGAGCTCGACCGTCCAGTGGGGGCGCGGCCGGCCACCCGTCGTCCGGGCGTGCCGCGCCACGACGAAGTCGCGCAGGGCCTCGTAGGCCACCCCGGCGCAGTCCTCGTCGCGCTGGCCGGGCCGCTCCCGAACGAGGAGCCAGCCCGCGGCGTTGTCGAAGGTGAGCCCGGCGGGCGGACCGGGGGCCACGAGCGCGACGAGCGCCAGCGCGAGGAACGCGAGACCGACGCCGCCGGCGAACCACGACGAGAGGACCGAGGCGGCGACGAGTCCACCCGCGCCGACCACGCCGGAGATCGCGACGCCGATCCACCGCGCCGAGCGCACCTCGAGCTCGATGCGGTCCGGCGCGCCCGGGGACAAAGCGATGCGGGTCTGCATGGTGGAATCGTCCCTCCTGGCCCGAAGGTAGCCCGCGTTTCGTCCCGCCGTCGACAGCGCGCGTCGCCGGGCCGTATTCTTCGAAGCATGTCGAACGACCCGACACTGCTCGACCGCGTGATCGCGGCGACGGAGGCGCGCGACGCCGGGGACGAGGCGCCCCCGCCACCGAAGCGGCCCTGGCGCAACGCCGCCGAGCTCCTGGCCGGCCGCGGCGGTCGTGTCTCGAACCGGCTCGAGGTGGAGCGGCGCGGCGCCCGCGAGGTCGATCCCGACCACGAGCGCTGACAGGGTCGACGGAAGCAAGCCGCCTGCGGCGCGGCTCGCTGCACTCCGCCGGGCGGCGTCGCGGGCCCCCAACCCCTGGGTTGGTACGCTCGGTACAGCCACCAGGGGTTGTGCACCCCCACTCCTTGATCGACGGGCGTACCAAGCCGCTCGCGACGTCGTCTTGTTCCCGTCGACCCGGTGAGAGGTCGTTCCCGTGAGAACGCCAGCGACAGAGCGGCCGCGGGCTCGGCGACGCGCCGCGGGATCAGTTGAGGAGGGCCTGCGCCTCGGGGCCCATGGCCGCGACGATCTCGCGGTGCGCGAGGATGTTGGCGAGGAAGCCACGCTCGTAGCCCGTGCCCTCGAGGCAGCGGTGCTGCGTGCGCAGCTCGTCCCAGGCGGCGCGGCGCGCGCGGTCGGCGCCGTCGGCGTCGCCCATCGCGGTGCAGACGCGCCAGCGCAGCAGCTCCACCTCGGCGCGCATGCGCTCGAGCCGGCGATCGGCGTCGACGGCGCTGCCGATCGCCGCGTCGAGCTCCGCCATGCGGGCCTGCGCCTCGGGCGACCGCCCCAACGCCAACAGGCCGCGCACCTGGATGCCCAGCGCCTGCACCAGCCCGCGCAGGTGCCCGATGTCGGTGGCGCGGTCCGCCGCCTCGCCGGCGTAGCGCAACCCCCCGACGACCAGCTTCTCGCCGCGCGCGAACGTCGCGAAGTTCAAGGCCAATGCGTTCAGGGCGTCGACGTAGATCGGGTGCCGCAGCGGCCGGCGGCCGAGCTCCTTGAGGCACTGCGCGAGGATGCCCATCGCCTCGTCGAACCGGCCGCGGTGCACGAGCACCCGGCCTCGCCCGATGGTGGCCGAGGCGTGCACCAGCCGGTCGCGCTCGCGATCCGCCGTCCGCAGCACGACGTCGTAGTGCCGCAGCGCTTCGTCGAAGTCGCCGATGGCGGCGTGCAGTTCGGCCAGCGCGAGGCGCGTGCGTCCGGCGGAGCGCGCCTCGCCGAGCGCGTCGAGCTGGTCGACGCTGCGCCGCAGGATCTTCAGCCCGTCGGCAAGGCGCCCCACCGACCAGAACCAGCCGCCGAGGTGCTCGAGGGTCATGGCCTCGCCGTACAGGTCGCCCTGGCGGGCGTGCCGGCGCCATGCCTCGAAGAGGTCGTGCAGCGCCTCGGCCATGCGGCCCTCGCGCGCCGCCAGCATCCCGCGCGCGTGCAGCGCCCGCGCCTGCAGCCGCGGTGGCCCGTCGGCGGCGCCCTCGGCGGCGTCCTCGAGCAGCGTTCGCGCGGCGTCCCGCTGGCGCTGCTGCCAAGCCGCGAGCCCCGCCACGAGGCGCGCCCGCGCCCCTGTCGGCGTCCCCCCGGGCGCCCGCGTCATCACCGCCTCCGCGCCTCTCTCGGCCAGCGCGGACTCGCCGATCGCGAGGTGATGCCGCGCGAGCCGCAGCGCGAGGTCGGTGCGGCCCTCCTCGCTGACCTGCGGGGGCAGCGACTCGAGCCGCTTGAGGTCGACGGCCTGGGACTCGACGTCCCCGCGCAGCCCGTGGACGCGCTCGCGCCGCACGAGCAACTGGTGCAGGAAGCGCTCGCGGTCGTCGCGCCCCAAGCCCTCGAGCAGGCCCATCGCCTGCTGGCAGAGCTCGAGGGCGCCGACCAGCTCGTGCATCGCCAGGCAGCGGTCGACAGCGGCCAGCAACCCGTTGAGCGCGCGCGCCGTCAGGCCCGCCAGCGCCAGGTGATCGGCCGCCAGCGATGGGAACGCCGCCGCCCCCGCGAGCCGCTCGTAGACCTCGCCGGCGTCCTCGTGGACGGCGCGCCGCCGCTCCTGGCCCATGCCCCGGTAGATCTCGTCGCGCACCAGCGGGTGCCGCACCCGCGCGACGATGCCCCGCTCGTCGGCGGTGAACGTCAGCAAGCCCGCGCCGGCCAGCCGCTCGAGCGAGGCCACGAGCTCGCGCGGATCGAGCGCGCGACGGCTCGCCACCTCCTCGAGGATCGGCCCGCCCAGCGCGTCCTCCAGCACCGTCACGAGCTCGAGCGCCTCGCGGGCCGCCTCCGGCAGGGCCTCCGTCCGCCGCGCCACCACCGCGGCGAGATCCTGGATCATGCCCTCCTCGGGCAGCGGCGCCACCTCGACCCAGGCGCCGCCGACGAAGGCGACGATGCCGTCCTCGACGAGCTGGCGCGCGGCCTCGTGCAGCAGCAGCGGCGATCCGCGGGCGCCGGCGTTGAGCCGGAAGCGCGTGGCCTCGTCGAGCCGATTCGGGTCGAGCAGCCCGTCGACCAGCGCGTCGCCCTCGTTCATGTCGAACTGCTCGAGCGTCAGCTCGGTGAAGCCGGGGTGGCGCGCCAGCGGGGCGGGCACGAAGAAGCGGCCGCCGTAGGTCAACAGGACGAGCAGGCGCGCGTGGGGGGCGACGGCGTGCAGGAGCTCCGTCAGCAGAAGCCATGACGGGTCGTCCATCTCGCCGGCGTCCTCGATCTCGAGGATCAGCGGCGCGCGCGTCTCGCGGAAGGCCTGCAGCGCCACCGTCTCGAAGAAGGCCACGAGGCCGCGGCGCAGCCGGAGCCCGGCGGTGCGGCCATCGAGCCGGGAGACCTCGGCGAGGGCCTCGGCGTCGCCGAGCAGGGCGAGCAGGTGCGGCGCGCCCTCGAGCAGCGCTCCTCGTCCCTCGCCGTCGGTCTGTGCGGCGAGCGCCTCGAGCCGCTCGCGCAGGCGAGGCCCCTGCCCCATCACTCCGAGCGGCAGGTCGAACCAGGTCCGCAGCAGGGCCGCGAACGGCCAGAGGGGCACGCCGAAGAGCCGCGGCGCCCGCGTGGCCAGCACCACCGGCGGCCGTCCGAGGTGCTCGCGCAGGCGCTCGACGAACGCCCTCAGCAGCGTCGTCTTGCCGTAGCCGTCGGGCGCCTTGACGCCGATGACCTCGTGCGCGCGATCCGGCGCGCCGCCCACCGCCAGCCGCAAGCGCTCCCACATGCGCTGCAGCTCCGGGCCGCGGCCGACGAAGCGGCCGGCCCCGAGGCGCTCGGCGGGCCCCGGCGACGAGACCGTCTCGGGCGAGGCGACGACCGGATCGAGGCCGTCCATCACCGTGTCGTAGCGCGGCACGATCGTGGCGGTGTCGGGCCGGCCGAGCGGCAGCGTCCCCGTCGGCGCGCGAGCCGCCGCCGACTCGTCGCCCGTCCGGCGGCCCTGGACGCGGTCCGCGGTCGCGCACAGCGCCTCGCGCATCACCGCGCGCAGCATGCGTAGCGTATCGAGGAAGTCCTCGTCGACCGGGAAGACCGCCTGCGAACGGATCGTGACGAGGTCCTCGAAGCCGATCAGCAGGCGCGCCGCCGCCGACAGGTAGAAGCGCCCCGGCGACCAGGGTGCCGCGAGGTCGGTCGCCGCCGCGTCGAGGTGCGAGCGATCGTGCGTCCGCGCGAACGTCAGCACGTGCCGCAGCGAGCGCAGCGACGCGGCGCGCAGTCGCCCCGGATCGCACTCGCGAAACGCGATGTCCGAGGCCTGCAGGCCGAGCAGCAGGTCGCCGACGAGGTCTTCGAGATGACCGTCGATGTACGCGAGCAGGTGATCCACTTCGCGCACTCTACACCAGGATTCGCGAAAACGGCCTGCGGCGCGTCTTGCCGTCGCCGCCCCGCCGCCGGGCCGGAGGCCTGCCGCTTGCAGGCCGGCTTGCGGGAACCCGGGCGGCCCGGTAGTCACTCCCCACCGGCCACAGGAGTCTCCGCATGCAGCCCGCCGCCCTGCCCACGATCCTGGTGGTGGACGACGACGCGTCGAATCTCGCCAGTCTGGTGAAGATCTTCGAACGTTTGAGCCTGCGGGTGCTGCCCGCCACGAGCGGTCGCCAGGCGCTCGAGCTCCTGCGTGGGACGCCGGTCGAGGTCGTGCTGACCGACCTGATGATGCCGGAGATGAGCGGGGTCGACCTGCTCAAGAACGTGAAGACGCTCACGCCCGACGCCGAGGTCATCCTGATGACGGCGTACGGCACGATCGAGCGCGCCGTCGAGGCGATGCGCGAAGGCGCCTACGACTTCGTGACCAAGCCCTTCCGGCGCGCACAGATCGAGCGCGTGGTGACGCGGGTGCTCGAGAAGCAGGCGCTGCTCGCCGAGAACCGGCAGCTGCGGGCCCAGTTGGCCGACGCGCGCGGCAGCCGGCCGGCGGGCGGCATCGTCGGCAACGCGCCGGCGCTGCGCCGCGTGCTCGAGGTCGCCCGTCAGGCGGCGCCCTCGTCGGCGACCGTCCTGCTCATGGGCGAGAGCGGCACCGGCAAGGAGATGTTCGCCCGCGTCATCCACGACCTGTCGCCCCGCGCCGGCGGGCCCTTCGTCGCCGTCAACTGCGGCGCGCTCCCCGAGAGCATCATCGAAGCCGAGCTCTTCGGCGCCGAGAAGGGCGCGTATACCGGGGCCACGGCGACGCGCGAGGGCCGCTTCGAGCGCGCGCACAAGGGCACGCTCTTCCTCGACGAGGTGGGCGAGCTCTCGCCACGCGTCCAGGTCAAGCTGTTGCGGGCGCTCCAGTCCGGCGAGCTCGAGCGCGTCGGCGGCACCCACACCGTCCGCGTCGACTGCCGCGTCATCGCCGCCACCAACCAGGACCTCAAACAGATGGTCCGCGACGGCGACTTTCGCGAGGACCTCTTCTACCGCCTCAACGTCATCCCCATCACGCTGCCGCCCCTGCGCGCCCGTCGCGAGGACGTGCCGCTGCTCGCCGACCACTTCCTGCGGCACTACGCGGAGAAGAACGGCAAGAGGATCGAAGGCTTCTCGGAGCGCGCCCTCGCGCGAATGGTCGACTACTCGTGGCCGGGCAACGTGCGCGAGCTCGAGAACACCATCGAGCGCGCCGTCGTGCTGACGCAGGGCACGCTGCTCGACGAGATCGACCTGCCGGAGAGCCTCGTCGCCGAGGCGCGCGACGCCCAGGAGATTACGATCGCGCTCGGCACCCCGCTCGAGGAGATCGAGCGGCGCGTCATCCGAGAGACCCTGCGCCTGACGCACGGCGACAAGCGTCGGGCCGCGCAGCTGCTCGGCATCGCCACGCGCACCATCTATCGCAAGGTCGGCGCCGCGCCCGATTCCGAGTGACAATTTGACAGTGGTCCCCGCGGTTCTGGCGGGGCCGATGACAATTTGGCAATGAGGGGCCCGGGAATCGGAGCCGCTTCCGCCGCGTTCCCGATGGACGACCACGTCCCGTCGGCCCGCGCCGAGAGACGGCACGATTCTTGATGATGGCCTGGCCCCGGGAGCGTCCATGGAGAACCTGGTCAAACGGTACTTCTGGGTGGTGAACCTCGTCGCGCTGGCGGCCCTCGCCTACCTCGCGGCGCGGGTCGTCAACAACGTCGTCGCCGGCGAGATCGCCTCGATCGGCACGACGCCGGCGGCGCCCTCCACCGAGCCTGCGGCCCGCAAGGCCGGCGGTCGCGACGACTCGTCGGCGATGGCGAACGCCGAGTCCGTCAAGCGGCGTAACCTCTTCAACTCCGAGCCCCCGGTCGACGAGCCGACGGAAGACGTCGAGATCGAGGAGACGCCGGTGGCCACCGGCGAGCCGCCGGGCCCCGACGACGAGTGCAAGGAGAGCGACGCACCCGTGTCGCTGCTCGCGACGATGGCCGCCACGCCGTCGCCGCTGTCGATGGCCGTCGTCGACGACGGCCAGACCCCTCAGTCGCGCGTCGTGCGCGAAGGCCAGTCCGTGGGCGACGCCACGATCGCCCGCATCTACCGGAGCCGCCTCGTTCTCAGCCGCGGCTCTTCGTTCGAGTGCGTCGAGCTCGGCAAGCCGAAGGGCAAGGGCGCCTCCTACACGCCCTCGAGCTCGTACAGCCCGCCCCCCGTCGCGTCCAACGACAGCTCCAAGAAGATCGAAGAGGGCATCAAGAAGGTCGGCAAGGACCGCTACGAGATCGACCGCGAGATGCTCAACGAGCAGCTCGAGAACATGGAGACGCTCACGCGGCAGGCCCGCGTGATCCCGCACTACCGCGACGGCAAGCCCCAGGGCTTCAAGATCGTCGGCGTGCGGCCCGGCTCCCTGCTCTCCCAGCTCGGGGTGCGCTCCGGCGACGTGCTCAAGTCGGTGAGCGGCGAGGAGATCGACAGCCCCAACAAGGCGCTCGAGCTCCTCGAGAAGCTGAAGACGACGGGCAACGTCCCCATCGAGATCGACCGCCGCGGCCAGCCGGTGACCCTCGAATACGACATCAAGTGAACCCCTGACGGGACGCGAATCCGGATGAAGACTCCGCGCCGATTGCACGTTTGCGCCGCCCTGCTGCTGACCGCCGCCGTGCTCGTCCCTCTCTTCGCGGCGGCCCAGCCCGAAGACGGCGCCGCCGACGCGCCGGTCCCGAAGGCGCCGTTGCCGGCCGGCCCCGCTTCGAAGAAGCCGTTGGGGCCGCCGACGGTCGCCAAGGCGCCGATGCCGGGCCAGCCGCTGCTCGCGCAGAACCAGCCCGACCAGCCGGCGGCTCCTCCACGCGGTGGCGCCAGGCCCGGCGCGCCGGCGGCACCCCGACGGCCCGGCGCGGCCCCGGCGCCGGCGGGCGGCGCGGAGCCGGCGGGCGGCGAGGACACGCCACGCTGGCGCCAGCAGGAAGAGAAGAAGGACGACAAGCCGACGCTCGGCAGCGACTTCATCAAGAACTGCCAGCGGCTGCGGCCCGGCGTGCGCGTCCAGCTCGACATCTACGACGAGGACCTCGAGGCCGTCGTCAAGCTGATCGCCTGTATGACCGGGAAGAACATCATTCTTTCCGAGAGCCTGAAGGGGAAGAAGATCACGATCTACTCCCCCACCCAGGTCACCGCCGACGAGGCGTACCGCGCCTTCCTGACCGCGCTCGAGGCCAACGGCTACACGCTGTCGGAGCGCGGCAAGTTCCTGAAGATCATCCCGATCAAGGAGTACGACGGGAACCCCGGTCCCATCCGCATGGGCACCGACCTGCCGCCGAACGAGGACCGCATGGTCACCCAGATCGTGCCCCTCAAGTTCATCGACGCGCAGGAGGTCAGCGAGGTCCTCTCGAAGCTGGCGACGCCGAACGCGGAGTTCATCGCGTACGCGCCCAACAACTCGCTGATCATCACCGAGACCGGCAGCAACATGCGCAAGCTGCTGGAGCTCATCCAGCACATCGACGTCGCCGGCAGCGAGGAGCAGGTCTGGATCTACCAGGTGCTGCACGCCGAGGCCGGCGACATCTCGCAGAAGTTGCTCGAGATCTTCGAGCAGAAGCAGGGCGGCCGCGGGGCGGCGGGGGCGGCGGCGCGGCCGGCGGCGCGGGCCGCCGCGAAGCCCCGGGCGGGCGCGGCGGACGCCGCCGGCGCGGCGGGCGCCTCGGCGGTCGGCGAGTCCGACAACGAGGTCTCGGTCAGCAAGGTCGTCGCCGACGAGCGCACCAACCGCCTGATCATCGTGGCCACGGCGCGCAGCTACCAGCGCATCAAGCGCCTGATCGCCCGCCTCGACACCGAGATCCCGGGCGACGGCCAGATCCACATCCATCAGCTCAACCACGCGAAGGCCGCCGACCTGGCCAACGTGCTGTCGAACCTCAGCCAGAACGCGCAGCAGCGCCAGCAGGCGCGCCGCGGCGGCAACCAGGCGCGCCCGGCGCGCGCGGCGGCGCCGAAGGAGGGCGCGGCGGCGGCGGGCGGCGGCGGCGACGGCTCGGCCACCCTCTTCGAGGGCGAGGTGCAGATCACCGCCGACGAGGACACCAACACCCTGGTCGTCACGTCGTCGCTGAAGGACTACATGTCCCTGAAGAACGTGATCGAGCTGCTCGACCGGCCGCGCCGCCAGGTCTTCCTCGAAGCGGTGGTCATGGAGGTCTCGATCCGCGCCGACCGCCGTTTCGGCATCGGCTTCCACGGCGCCGTGCCCGAGGTGGGCAGCGTCGGCGACGAGGCGATCCCGCTCGTCTTCAAGCACGCGCCCGGCGAGCTCAACACCACGCTGGGCCTCGCGAGCGCCGCCAACCTCCAGGGCCTCGCGGTCGCCAGCTTCGGTGGCAACGAGACGATCGGCGGCGTGCCCATCCCGCGGTTCGGCGCCATCCTGCGCGCGCTGGCGACGAGCAACGACTCGAACATCCTCAGCACGCCGCACCTGTTGACCACCGACAACGAGGAGGCGGAGATCATCGTCGGCCAGAACGTGCCCTTCGTCGCCGGGTTCGCCGGCGGCCTCGGCGGCGCGCAGCCAGTCGGCGGCAACCTCGGCAACCTCGGCGGCTTCTTCCCGACGGTCAGCGTCCAGCGCCAGGACGTGGCGCTTACCCTGAAGATCACCCCGCGCATCAACGCCGAGAACTACGTCACGCTCGAGGTCGAGCAGGTCATCGAGGAGGTCGACTCCATCGACCAGCAGCTCGGCCCGACCACGTCGAAGCGCAGCGTGAAGACCACCGTGTCGGTCCGCGACCAGAACACGATCGTCATCGGCGGCCTGCAGCGCGACCAGCAACTCAACACCGAGTCCAAGGTGCCGATCCTGGGGGAAATTCCCATCCTCGGTTACCTGTTCCGTGACACTGGCAAGACCCGCGAGCGGCGCAACCTGCTGCTCCTGATCACCCCGCACGTCATCGAAGGGCCCGAAGACTTCAGCAACATCTTCAAGCGCAAGCTCGAGGAGCACCGCGAGTTCCTCGCCCGCTTCCACAAGGAGGGCGAGGGTTTCGTGGTCGGCGTCGACTACGGCAAGAAGCACGGCGTCGTCGAGGCCATCCACAAGGCGGTCCGCTCCGCGCAAGAAGAAGAGGACCTGCTGCAGCAGCTCCGCGACTCGCAGCAGGGCCCGCCGCTCCCCCAGGACGTCGACGGCGTCCCGGTGGACGGCCCGCTGCCCGCCACGCCCGGCGCGGGTGGGGGCATCCCCGCCGGCCCCGGCAGCAGCGGCGGCGACGCGCCGGCGGGCGGTGGCGACACCGTCCCGACCGCGCCGGTGCCCCCCCCGCCCCCGATCGACGCGCCCGCGCCGCCGCCCCTCGAGGGCGGCACCGGAGGCCAACCTTGAACTTCACCAGCGAGCTCGGCCGAATGCTGCTCGAGCGGGGCCACGTCTCGCGCCAGCAGCTCGAGCGTGCCGCGGAGACCGCCCAGGAGAAGGGCGTCCGCCTCGAGGAGGCGCTCGAGCAGCTGCGCCTGATCGAGCCGTCTCTGCTGCTGCGCACCCGCGCCGAGCAGCTGGGGCTGCCCTTCCTCGACGCGCTCGACGTCGAGGCCCTCGACGCCGAGCTCAACAGCAACCTGCAGGTGAGCTTCGCCAAGTCGCACCTGCTGCTGCCGCTGTGGCGGCGCGGGTCGCGCGTTCAGGTCGCGATCGCCGACCCGCTGAACCTCGCGCCCCTCGACGCGCTGCGCGTGATGCTCAGCGCGCACGTCGAGCCGGTGGTGGTCCCCGAGAACGTGTTGATGGACGCCATCAACAAGATCTTCGACCGCCGCGCCGCCGCCAGCCAGGTGATGGAGGGCATCGAGAACGAGGAGATCGGCCTGTCGGGCGACGAGGGCCTCGAGAACCTCGACACCGACATCAACGACGCCGACGACGAGGCCCCGATCATCCGCCTCGTCAACGCGCTGCTGGCCCAGGCGGTCAAGGAGCGCTCGAGCGACATCCACATCGAGCCCTTCGAGCGCCACATCAGCGTGCGCTTCCGCGTCGACGGCGTGCTGCAGGAGATCATCCAGCCGCCCAAGCGCTTCCACGCCTCGATCTCGAGCCGCATCAAGGTCATGGCCGGCCTCGACATCGCCGAGAAGCGCATCCCGCAGGACGGCCGCATCAAGATCAAGGTCGCCGGCCGCGAGATCGACATCCGTCTGTCGACGGTGCCCACCTCCCACGGCGAGCGCATCGTCATGCGTCTGCTCGAGAAGGCCAACGTCCTTCGCGACCTGACGCACATCGGCATGGGCGACCAGGCGCTCTATGCCATGTCCGACATGATCCAGAAGAGCTACGGGATCATCCTGGTCACCGGCCCGACCGGTAGCGGCAAGACGACGACGCTCTACGCGTCGCTGGCCAAGATCAACAGCCCGTCGCGCAACATCATCACCGTCGAGGACCCGGTCGAGTACCAGATCAACGGCATCGGCCAGATCCAGGTGAACACGAAGGTCGGCCTGACCTTCGCCGCCGGCCTCCGCGCCATCCTCCGCCAGGACCCGGACGTGGTGATGGTCGGCGAAATCCGTGACAAGGAGACCGCGGAGATCGCCGTCCAGGCATCTCTGACCGGCCACCTGGTGTTGAGCACTCTCCACACCAACGACGCGGCCAGCGCGGTCACCCGCCTGGTCGACATGGGCATCGAGCCGTTCCTCGTGGCCTCGTCCACCATCGGCATGATGGCCCAGCGCCTCCTCCGCGTGCTCTGCCCGCACTGCAAGGTGGCCGCCGTCCCGACCGAGTCCGAGCTCCGGCAGCTCGGCCTGACGATGGAGAGCTTCCTGGCGCGCGGCCCCGGCCACGTCTATCAGCCCACGGGCTGCTCCGAGTGCCTCGACAACGGGTACCTGGGGCGTACGGGCATCTACGAGATGCTGGTCGTCGACGACGAGATCCGGCAGCTGATCATGGACAACGTCGACTCCAACAGCATCAAGAAGCGCGCGATCAAGAAAGGCATGCTCACGCTGCGTGACGACGGCGCCCGCAAGGTGATCGCCGGCGACACGTCGATCGCCGAGGTCCTGCGCGTCACGCAGGACGACATGCTGGATCTGGAGTAAGCGCGGGTGCCGGTCTATGAGTACAAGGGCCTGAACAAGGCCGGCAAGGAGGTCTCGGGGGTCCGCGACGCGGACAACGAGAAGACGCTCCGCCAGCTGCTCAAGCGCGACGGCATCTTCCTCACGCGCGTCGGCAAGGGCCAGAAGGGAGGCGGCGGCGTCCTGTCGACCGAGGTCGACGTCGCCGGCGCCTTCGAGCGCATCAGCGCCATCGATGTGGCGCTGTTCACGCGTCAGCTCGCGACGCTTCAGAAGGCCGGCATCCCCCTCGTCGAGTCGCTCGGCGCCTGCGCCGACCAGATCGAGAAGCCCAAGTTCCGCAAGATCGTCTCCCAGCTCCGCCGCGACGTGCAGGAGGGCTCGAGCCTCGCCTCGGCAGTGAACCAGCACCCGCAGGTGTTCAACCAGGTGTACGGCAACATGGTCCGCGCCGGCGAGGCGTCGGGCACGCTGGACCAGGTGCTGCTCCGCCTCGCCGAGTTCAACGAGGCCCAGGTCCGCCTGAAGCAGAAGATCCAGAGCGCCATGATGTACCCGGTGCTCATGGTGTGCTTCGGCGGTCTCATCCTGATCGGTCTTTTCACCTATGTGATCCCACAGATCACCCAGATCTTCGAAGACACGGGGCAGGAGCTGCCGGTCATCACCCGTGTCATCCTGTTCATCAGTCACATGATGCGCGACTACTGGTGGGCCGGCATCCTGGGCTTCATCGCGATGGTCTGGGGCTTTCGCAAGTGGAAGAGGACCGAGAAGGGCGCCTTCACCTGGGACAAGCGCCGGCTCGGCTTCCCCGTCTTCGGGCCGCTGACGCTGATGATCGCGGTGTCGCGGTTCACGAAGACGCTGGCGACGCTGCTGCGCTCGGGCGTGCCCCTGCTCACGGCGCTCGACATCACCAAGAACGTGCTCAACAACCGGGTGCTGGCCGAGGTGGTCGAAGAGGCGCGCCTCGCCGTCAAGGAAGGCGCGACCCTGGCCGACCCGTTGAAGCGCTCGGGCAAGTTCCCGCCCATCGTGACGCACATGATCGCCATCGGTGAGCGATCGGGCGAGCTCGAAGAGATGCTGACCGTCGTGTCCGAGGCCTACGAGACGCAGGTCGAGACACGCGTGGCCACGCTCACGAGCCTGCTCGAGCCGCTCATGATCGTCGGCATGGGCGTGGCGATCGGCATCATCGTGTTCGCCGTGCTGTTGCCCATCCTTCAGCTCAACGAATTCATCCAGTGACCAGGAGGACGCGCATGAACGCATCCGCCGCCCGTAGGAAGGCCCGGCTGGCCGCGCGCAAGGCGCAGCGCGGCATGACCCTGCTCGAGATCATGATCGTCATTGCGATCCTGGCGCTGATCGCGTCGGTCGTGGTCGTCGCCGTCATGGGGCAGCTCGACAAGGCGAAGGTCAACACCGCTCGCCTGAAGATCAACGAGATCCAGAAGGCGCTCGACCTCTACAAGGTCGACGCCGGCGACTACCCCTCGCAGTCCGAGGGCCTGCGCGCGCTCATCTCTCCCCCCGGCGGCGGCCCCGCCTACATGAAGGAGAAGACGGAGCCCAAGGACCCCTGGAACCAGCCGTTCGTCTACTACAACCCGTCGCGCAACGGCGGCAGCGGCGTCGAGGTGATCTCGAAGGGGCCCGACAAGCAGGAGGGCACCGAGGACGACGTCAAGGCCGGCGGCGAAGGCGGCAAGAGCTGACAGGTGCGGTGCGGATGGCGAGCCTCTCCCCACGACGACGGCGGTCCGCCCGCGGCCTGACCCTGCTCGAGGTCATCGTCGTCCTCGCCATCCTCGTGCTCGCCATCGGCGTCGCCATCGGCGGCTTCTCCCGGGTCGACGCCATCAAGCTGCGGACCGAGACGAACAAGATCGCGGCGGCCATCCGCCACACGTTCAACCGTGCGGCGGCCCACGGCCTCTACATGCGCATGGTCTTCGACCTCGACGCCGAGGCGTACTGGGTCGAGGCGTCCGACCAGCCCGTCTTCCTCTCGAAGAAGAAGGTCGCCGAGGGCGCGGAGGCCGGCAACGTGGATGAGGCGAGCGGCGAGGACACCGACGGCGTGCTCGTCGAGCGGCGCCAGCGGTTCCAGGAGGACGGCGTCATTCCGCGCAAGCAGCTGGCCGGCGGCATGGACATCGCGGGCGTGCTCACCACCGGCCAGACCGACATGTTCCGCACGGGCAAGGCGTACCTCTACTTCTTCCCCGACGGTCGCGTCGAACCGGCGATCATCTACACCCACGACCAGGACGAGACCTGGTACACGCTGCAGGTCCAGCCCTTCACGGGCCGCGTGCAGCGCTCGCCGGGCAAGATCGACCCGCCGCGCGACTTCGGCGAGCCGGACCACGAAGAGGAGGAGTCGTTTTGAGGCGCTCCTCTCCGCTTCGTCGTCGCCGAGTCGCCGGCTTCACCCTCCTCGAGGTCGTCGTCGCGATGGCGATCCTGGTCCTCGGCCTTGCCGCGCTGGTGGGGCACGAGGGCATCGCCATCCAGATGAGCGATTACTCGAACCGCCTCAGCCAGGCCACGCTGCTCGCCGAGGGGAAGCTGCTCGACCTCGAGCACAAGCTGCTCGAGGACGAGAGCACGATGGACGACCTCGACAGCTGCGACGAGGGCTCGTTCGACGAAGAGGGCTTCGACAAGTTCAAGTGGAAGGCCTGCGCCTACAAGCTCGAGGTGCCCGAGGGCGCCACCGACGCCATTGGCGAGCGGTTCATGAGCATGATGACCGGGCTCGACACGGGCGCGCTCGGCATCGACCCGGCGCAGGCCGAGGGCCTCGCCGGCGGCGCGCTGGCGGGCAACGTGGGCATGGCCGTGGGCGCCATCCCCATG
This sequence comes from Myxococcota bacterium, assembly GCA_963169045.1. Classification (GTDB taxonomy): domain Bacteria; phylum Myxococcota_A; class Bradymonadia; order UBA7976; family UBA1532; genus CAUJDF01. Next base: position 185,999 of record CAUJDF010000039.1, on the reverse strand, counting down.
TTCCTGCAGCAGCTCGAGGACAAGATCCGCAAGGTCCGCCTCGAGGTGGCGTGGAAGGACGTGGTTGGCGAGCGCACGGTGGTGCTCGAGCGGTTCGTGACCGTGCTCGGCCAGGACCGCCGCGGCGGGGCGCCCCCGCCCCCGCCCGATCCCGACGGCCCCGACGGCATCCCCAACAGCGGCGACGAGCCGCCGCCGAACCCGCTCGGCGATGACGGCGTCGCCAACACCGGCGACGAGGAGGGCGGCGTCCGCGGCTTCAACCCCCGCGGCAACAACCCGCTGAACGGCCTTAAGTTGCCGGGCGCGGGAGGCATCAAGTGATGCCGCGCCGAAGCAGCGGCTTTACGCTGATCGAGGTGATGGTCAGCATCGCCATCCTCATGGTGGTGTCGGTGGCCGTCTGGCGCACGATGGCGCTCTCCTTCGAGACGCGGGAGCGCGTCGGCGCCATCAATGACCGCTACCAGGAGGGCCGGCAGGTCATGAACCGCCTCGCGCGCGAGGTCCGAATGGCCTTCCTGCGTCAGCCGGTTCCGCAGAACATGCGCGAGCAGACCGAGCCCAACGTCATCACGCACTTCAAGGGCGAAGGAGACGAGCTCCACTTCGCGACCACCGCGCACCTGCGCCTGCACGCCGACGCCAAGGAGTCGGACCAGGCCGAGGTCGCCTACTTCCTCAAGAGCGGCGACAGCCGGAAGTACCGCGGCAAGACGCTGTACCGGCGCGAGAGCAAGCGGCTCGACGACAAGCCGGAGCGCGGCGGCACGGTGTGGCCGGTGATCGAAGGCATCAAGGAGTTCAAGATCGAGTACTGGGACGACCGCAAGGAGATCGGCGAGCGCGCCTGGACGCGCAGCTGGGACTCCGACGACGACCCGGCCAACCCGGTCCTGCCCTCGCGCGTGCGCATCACGCTCGTGCTCGAAAACCTCAATGGCGACCGCGAGTTGCAGCCCCTGCGATTCGTGACCGAGGCCGCGCCGAAGATCCGGCGGCCGATCAGCCCGGTGGCGGCGCAATGAAGAAACGACGGACGCGCGGCTCCCAGGCGGGCGTGGCCCTGCTGATGGTCATCACCACGGTGGCCATCCTCGGCATCGTCGTCGTCGAATTCTCGTCGACGGCGCGCACGCACCTCAACCAGGGCGTGAACCTGCGCGACCAGTCCCGCGCCAGCACGCTCGCGGACACCTCGCTGGTCATGGCCCGCGCCTGTCTCGACCACCAGGCGTGGGGGCCCTTCGGCCAGATGCAGAGCAAGCTCGACATGGAGAAGCTCTGCAACATGTTGCTCGGCATCTTCGTGCGCGGGCGCATCGACCTGCCGCTCGGCGGTCTGTCGGTGGAGCTCGATGGCATCCAGGGCGTCGGGATCGCGTCGGGTGAGATCGAAGACATCAAGCTGATGCCCGAGGAGGGCCGCATCGGCCTCGCGGGCCTGCACTGCGGCACACCGCGGGGCGGCGCCGCGGCGCCCTCCCACTGCGCGAGCCAGCTCGCCACCGTCAACCAGCTGCGCGCCATCCTCTGCGACCCCGCCATCGCCCCCGTGTTCGAGACCGAGCGGTCCGACGGGCAGCGCTACACGCGCGAGGAGGTCATCGCCAACCTGATCGACTGGGTCGATCCCGACGACACGCGCACCGCGTTCGACGTGACCGGCAACCTCGTCGACAGCACCGGCGAGGGCGAAGACGCCTACTACGCGCGCCAGGACGATCGCTACCGCGTAAAGGACGAGCCCTTCGACAGCATCGAGGAGCTGCGCCTCGTGCGCGGCGTCGACGACGAGCTCTACGCCTTCCTCAAGGACAAGGTCAGCATCCACTCCGCGGGCAAGGTGAACGTGAACGCCGCCTCCGCCGAGGTGCTCGCGTCCCACCTGCGGGCCGCGTCGATCGCGGGCCTCGTCGCCGAGACGGCGTTCTGCGGCAAGGAGGTCGAGAACGCCGGCGGCGGGCTCGACACCGCCGACCGCTTCTTCACCATGTGCGCCCAGCTGGTCGCCGAGGCGCGCCAGTACCGCCAGCTCGAGTCGAGCGGCAACCGTCTCTTCGCGCGGCCGTTCAAGAACGCCAAGGACTTCCGCGCATGCGCCGAGAACCCGCTCCAGTGCTGGTATCAGGCGGTCAACGGCTCGTTCATGGCGTTCCGGCTCACGGGCATGGACGAGCAGCAGGCCAAGATGGCGCGTCTCCAGCAGGCCGGCTTCGCCGGCAACGAGGCCGCCTTCCTGCAGTGGATGGCCAACGCCCAGATGCGTTGGGACGACGTCGAGCGCCGCAGCCGCGTCGACTCGTCGCTCTTCCGGCTGGAAGCCGCCGGCCGGGTCGGCAACATGACGCGCAAGGTCTTCGCGATCCTGAAGCGAGAGCCGCAGTACGTGCGGACTCTCTACTACCGGGAGGATTGATGAGCACGAAGGTCGTCGGCCTCGACCTGGGCACGCACACGGTCAAGGTGTGCGAGCTGGTCACGACGTTCCGCAACTTCGAGCTGGTCGGGTTCGGCAGCGAGCCCGTCGACCCGACGGGCGGCGTCGCCGGACGGCCCACGCTCGAGGCGATCGCCGCGGCGGCGCACCGGCTGCTCGAGCGCCGCGGCCTCCTCGGCGAGCAGATCATGTGCGCGCTGCCCGCCGACTACGTGTCGACGGTGCGCCTCACCTTCCCGTTCGAGCAGCCGCGCAAGATCGAGCAGGCCCTGCCCTTCCAGCTCGAGGACGCGATCCCGTTCGACGTCGAGGACGTGGTCTACGACTACCAGGTGCTCGCCAAGACCGCCGACGGCGGCTCCGACGTGCTGGTGGCCTACGTCCGGCGCGAGCTGCTCGAGGCGTTCCTGGTGACGCTGAAGGCCGAGGGCGTCGACCCGAAGATCGTCGGCATGGGCGCGCTGGCCCACTACAACCTCTACGACCACCTGCTGTCGGCCCACGGCGAGCTGGGGCCGGTGGCGGTGCTCGACGTCGGCCACGTCCACTCGGAGCTCGTCGTCCTCGACGGCGGCGCGCCGGTACTCGTGCGCAACATCCCCGGCGGCGGCCTCGACGTGACCCAGTCGCTCGCCGAGGTCTTCGGCGTCGAGATGGAACAGGCCGAGCGCGGCAAGCACGCCGAAGGCTTCGTCGGCCACGGCCCGGACGCCGATCACGGGCTGGACTTCGACGGCGCCGGCGGCGGCTCGCGCCGCGAGGTCATCGGCGGCGCCTGCCGCGACGCGCTGCTGCCGCTCGCGCGCGAGGTCAAGCGCTCGCTGGCGGCGCATTTCTCGGCTTCGAACCACGAGGTCACCCGCATCTACCTCACCGGCGGCGGCAGCCTGCTCTCGGGCTTCGCCGAGTGGCTCGAGAGCCTCGTCGGCACGCCGGTGGCGGCGCTCGAGCCGCTCTCGGTGCCGTTCAACAAGCTGGCCGCTGAGGGCGATCGCCTGCGTCCGTATGTGGCGAAGGCGCTCGCGGTGTCGACGCGCGCCTTCAAGCAGCAGCGGCAGAGCCAGATCAACTTCCGCAAGGGCCCGTTCGCTTACACCGGCGACTTCGGCTTCCTGCGCGGGCGCTTCATCGCGCTCGGCGTCGCGGCCACGCTCATGATCGTGCTGGGCGCGATGGTCGCCGTGTCGCGCAAGCGCGTGCTCGAGGCCGAGTACGAGACGCTGCAGGCGCAGGTGCGCTCCGTCGGCAAGGTGATCCTGAACGACGAGACCGACGACGTGGACCGCGTCTTCCGCGTGATGATGGAGGCGGAGCAGAACGACGCCCGCTTCATCCCCGAGATGAGCGCCTTCGAGATCCTGGCGGAGATGTCGGGCAAGGTCGACCCGAGCCTGAAGGTCGATCTGGATCGATTCGAGTTGGATCTGGAGCACAAGAAGCTGGAACTGGCCGGCCGCACGGCGTCGGGCGGTGACGTGGAGCGCCTGGTCGAGGCCCTGCAGCAGACCAAGTGCTTCGCGCGCCAGATCCAGAAGGACCGGGTCGAGAAGACCATGAACGAACAGACCAAGTTCCGGATCACCGGGACCTCGACCTGCGGCTGAGGAGCCCGAGATGGCCGGACAAGGACGCGTGGCGAACCTCTTCGCCTTCTGGGACCGACTGTCGACGCGCGAGCGCGTCATGGTCGGGGGCCTCGCGGGCGCGCTCGTGGTCACGATCGTCGCCGTCGTATGGATCGTGATCGGCGGTCAGATCAGCGACCTCGAGCAGCGCAACCAGAGCGTGCGCGACACCCTCGAGCAGATCCACGCGCGCAAGGACAAGTACCTGCGCGACAAGAGCCGCCTCGAGGCCGAGAAGAAGCGCCTCGAGAACAACACGGTCAAGCTCGTCCAGGTCATGGAGGAGAAGGCCGGTGAGCTCGGGATCACCATCGAGGACTTCAAGGAGCACCGGCGCGCGCTCACCGAGAACTGGCGCAAGGTGAAGAAGCGCGGCGACGACGAGGGGGCCGCCGCCCGGCCCGCCAACGTGCAGAAGGATCTCGTCGAAGAGGCGCAGACGGTGACCATCCGCAAGGTGAGCCTCGATCAGCTCGCGAACTTCATGGCGGCGCTCGAGGGCCGGCCGGAGCCGATCAAGGTCACGCAGCTCAACATCAACACGCTGCAGAGCGACCGCCAGCTGCTGCGCGAGGTGCGCATGACCGTCGCCACGTACCGCAAAGAGGAGTTCACCCCCTGATGTCGGCCTTCTTGAAGAACGCCGCGCGGTACGCCGGCTACACCCTGTTCTTCGTGGCGGCGCTGGTCGTGTTCGTGTGGCTGACGCTGCCCCTCGACGCGGCGAAGGACCTGATCGTCCGCAAGGCGGCGGACGAGCAGAACCTCGACGTCTCCATCGGCGACCTGTCGACGTGGGGCCTGACCGGCCTCGAGGCGACGAACGTCGTCGTGACGCCGCGGCCGACGCCGGAGGAGCGCGTGGCGATGGAGGAGGCGCGCAAGGCCCGCGAGGCGTGGGAGAAGAGCCGCAAGTCGCGCGCGGACAAGCCCGCGGCGCCGCCGCCCGCGCCGGCCACCGAGGAGGGCATGCCGGCCGAGGCCGCCGACGCGCTCGCGGAGACGGCGGTGGCGCCGGCCTCCGCGCCGGCCGCGGACGAGCAGCCGCCGCCGCTGCCCGACGGACCTCAGCCCCTGCACGTCGACGAGCTCCGCTTCAAGATGGGCCTCTGGGACCTGCTGACGGGCAATCAGAGCGGCGTGCTCGAGGCGAAGATGTTCGGCGGCACGCTGGACGCCGCGTACCGCCGCGATCGCGAGAAGCTGGACGTCGACGCGAAGTGGTCCGAGCTCGACCTGCGCCAGCTGGCGGCGCTCAAGAGCGTGCTGCCGCTGCCGCTGACCGGCGCCTTCAACGGCGAGGTCGACGTCGAGGTGCCGGTGGGCGACCAGGGTGGCCTGCGCCTCACCGCCGCCACCGGCCACGTCGACGTGAAGGTCCACCACGGCGCCATCGGCCCCGGACGTATCGAGAGCGACAAGTTGGGGGCGTTCCCTTACTTCGACGTCCCGAAGGCCCGCGTCGACGAGCTGGGCGGCCGCCTCGCCATCGAGAAGCGCCGCGCCACGTTCGAGAACTTCAAGATGTCCGGCAGGGACATGGAGGGCGAGCTGACGGGCTACATCCAGCTGGCCGACAAGTTCGACCGCTGGGCGCCGCGCGCCCACCTGCGCTTCAAGTTCAGCGACGAGTTCCTCGAGAAGAACAAGGACGTCAAGGTGATGATGACCAGCGTGGGCTATCTCAAGCGCGGTCAGTCCGAGGGCTATACGGGCTTCTCGGTCACCGGCACGTTCCAGAAGCCCCAGTTCCAGCCACGGAAGAAGAGCCCGTACGTCACCGAGAGCGGCCGGCCCGTGGCCGCCGCCGCCGGCGACGACGAGGAGAAGCCAGAGGGCACGAAGGGGCGCCGCACCGGCAGCGCGCGCCAGGCCCGCGAGCGGGCGACCGCCGGTGAGGCGGGCCACGAAGACACCGCCGCGGCCGTCGGCGATCCGGAGCGCCGCCCCCGCCCGCCGATGCCGTCGCACCGCGACGAAGACAGCGCCGACGCCATCCGCCTGCGCTCGGGGCGCTCGTCCCTCGGACCGCCGACGGTGGCACCTCCGCCGGAGCCCGCCGCCGAAGAGCCCGCGCCGCCCCCGACGCCGGTGTTCGATCCCGAGCCCGTCGAGGTGCCCCCGCCCGCCGATCCGCCGCCGCCCGTCGAGATCGACTCCGCCGCCGGCGAGCTGGTCGAGCCGCCCACCCTCGAAGGCGCCGGCACCGACGGCACCGACCCCACCGGCGAAGAGCCCACCGAGGAGGGCGAGCCGACCGAGTGACGGTCGCGCGCGCCGCCCCCCGCCTGTCCCTCAGAAGTTGATGTTGTCCTGGAAGGCGGGGTCGATGACCTGCGACACGCTGAGGCCGGGCTCGCGCTCGTAGATGCGGCGGTAGAGCGCGAGGTAGTGCAGCACCTTCTTCGTGTAGCCGCGCGCCTCGGTGTACGGGATCTCCTCGATGAACTCGTCCATCGGCAGGTGGCCCTTGCGCTTCAGCCACGCGGCCACGCGGTGCGGGCCGGCATTGTACCCGGCGATCGCGAGCGGGAGCTGACCGTTGAACTTGGTCAGCAGCTGGTGGAAGTACCAGGCGGACATCTCGACCACGACGCGCGGCTCGAACAGGAGCGCCGGGCCGAAGTTGCGCCACGCCATGCGGTCGGCAATCAGCGTGCCCGTGTAGGGCATCACCTGCATCAGGCCGCGCGCGTCGGCGTGGCTGACGGCGAGCGGGTTGTAAATCGACTCCTGCGTCATCAACGCCCACAGGAAGTAGGGCTCAAGGCCGTAGTGGGCCGCCTGCGCCTCGACGACCTCGCGGTACGCCCGCGGGTAGCGCGCCGCCCAGCGGTCGTTCTCGTCCTCGTCTTCGGGGGCGCCGCGCAGGGGCGACCGGTCCAGCCGATGGCGCCGCGCGTAGTGGTGGTCACCGACGGCGAGCAGGCTCGCGCCCAGGCCGCGCCAGAACTCGGTCGGCAGGCCGCGGGCCATGGTCGACGCGCGGCGCGGATCGGCGTCCGGGGCGGAGTCGTCGAGCTCGCGCCCCCACTCGCCGCGCGGCGGCCCCTTGCGGTTGTCGAGGTAGGGGCGCGGGCGGAAGCGCCAATGGCGGGGCCGGCCCGCGTTGCGGAAGGCCGAAAGCTCGTCGCTGACCGCGCGCAGGCGCGTGGCCGCCAGCGCGTCCTCACCGAGGGCGTGCAGCTCCTGGGCGGCCACGAGCCCCGGGAACAGGGCCCCCCACTGACGCGCCATCGCGTCGAGCGCGTCGGCGCCGGGGGTCTCCGGCTTCGGCGCCGGCGGCGAGGCCTTCGGCGCCTCCGCCTCCGGCGACGCCGGAGCGGCATCCGGCGCGCGCGCGAGTGTCTCCGGCGCCGTGGTCGTCGCGTCCACGGGCGTCGAAGCCGCGGACTCTGCGGCGGTGCTCGTGGCCCGCGCCTCGCAGCCCGCCCGCTCCTCGTCGTCCGCCTCGCAGGCCGTGCCCTCGCTCTCCTCGTCGGGCGCGGACTCCGCCGATGACGCCGTCGCCGACAGCGTCGCGGCGTCTTCGAGCGGACGGCCGATCTCCCGCAGCCGCTCGCGTGCTTGGAGCGCGTAGTAGCTCAGGGGCATCGAGGCGATGAGCCCGCGGTAGGTGTCGACGGCGGCCTCGATCTCGCCCTTGCGCGCCAGCGCGCGCGCGAGCCAGTACGCGTACTGGTCCGGGCTCTTCTTCGAGGCCGCCTGGAGCCGCTTGAACGCCTCGATCGCCGTGTCGTAGTCACCGAGACGGTACGCCAGCCAGGCCCGCCACCAGCGTGTGTTCAGCTCCCAGCGGCCACCGGACTTCGCCACCTGCGCGAACAGCTCGGCGGCCTTCTCGTACGACGCGCCGTTCAGATGGAGCCATGCGAGCTCCGACAAGCGCTGTGGCGTCGCTTCCCCACCCCACGAAGCCCGCAGCGCTTCGGTGGCGTCGGCGAGGCGGCCCAGCCGCTCGAGGCAGTGGGCCTTCCAGCGCAGCGCGTGGCGCCGCTCACCGGCGTCGGGCGCATCCTTCACGAGCGCCGTGAACGACGTCAGCGACTCCTCGAAGCGCTCCATGTCGAAGAGCGTGCGTGCGATCTGCCGACGAACGCGGCGGCGCAACGCGCCGCTGACGGACGCGTCGGTCAGCATGGCCTGGAAGCCCGTCAGCGCCGGCCCGTAGTACTTGCGGCGCCGCAGATCCACGGCTTGCGCGAAGCGCGCCTCGGCGTCCGGCTCCTCGGCCTTCGCGCCCTGGGCTTCGAGGCCCTCGAGCACGCGTCGGGCGGCGATCGCCAGCGGATCGCCGGGCCACTCGCGCAAGACGCGGCGCAGCTCGCCCGCGGCGGCGTTCAGCCGGCCGCGCTTGACCTCTGCGTGCGCGAGCGCCACGTGCATCGCGGCGCGGTGCGGAAACTCGGGGTACTCCGCCAGGAGGCGCTTCAGGGTCGCGATCCCGGAGGCATGGAAGTCCCGAGCCAGCTCGCAGTCGGCGAGGCGGAAGGCGGCGCGGTGCCGCCACGGTGACTCGGGCCATGCCTCCCCGAAGCCTCGCAAGAGCTTCTCGGCGGCGGCGTACTCGCCGGCATGGAACCGCGCCTCGGCCTCGTAGAACGACACGAGATCCGCGACCGCGAGGCGGCGGCGGTCGATGGCAGCGAACGCGACAGCCGCCTCGCGGTAGCGGCCCCGCCGGTACAGGGCCAGGCCGCGCGCGGCCTGCGCCAGCGCCGCCGGTCGTCCCGTCGCCGACTTCAGGACCTCGTCGGCGAGCGCCAGCGCGCGCGCCGGGTCGCGCGGCACGCCGCCCGCGAGCGCCGCGGGGAGCGCTTCGTAGCCGGCGACGCCGGGCCACGCCTCGGGCAGGGCCGCCGTCGCGACCTTGGCCGTGGAAGCGGGCCGCTTCGCCTTGCGTGCGACCCCCTTCTCGCTCGCGGCGCCGCGAGGCTTCGCCTTCGCGACGGCGCCCTCGGGGACGCACACGAGGGAGCACGCCAGCAGCGCTGGCAGGGCGAACGTGGCGGCACGGCGCATACGCATCACTCTGTTTGGGAAACGCCCGAAAGGATAGCAGGTTTCACGAATCGACCCGAATTACGTCCCGGCTGCGGCAATTACAGTATCGGTTGCCGGCGTTCGGAATCGGGTGATACAGTCCCTACGACTGGCGGCTCTGCGCCGTCCGTTGTTGGGGGGGAACCATGGTGAGCCTGCGAATCCGCTACGCCATCGCCATGTGCCTGGTCGGGGGCCTGGGCATCGGCGGGATGGCGCGTGCGCAGAACCTCGGCGCACAGGCCGTCACCGGCGGCGGTGGCGAGTCGACCGGCGGCGGCATCCGTCACTTCTCCGCCGTCGGCCTCGGGATGGCCGTCGGCAAGACCGAGGGGGGTGGCATCACCGTCTACAACGGCTTCCTGGCCCGCGCCGTCGCCGCCCGCGATCGCGATCCGCCCGTGTTCGATCCGCCGCCGCAGAACATCTCGGTGGCGATCATGGCGGGGGCGCAGCGCTGCCTGACGACCGTCCAGATTCCGGCCATCCGCGTCCGCGACAATCGCGACGCCAACCCCCAGGTCACCGTTCAGCTGCGCACCGATCCGCCCCAGAACCTCGATCCGGCGGGCGACGAGGTGGAGCTCGGCGTCGGCTCCTACGACGTGGTGGTGACCGCGGCCGACCGTCGCGGCAACCAGGCACAGGCGACCTTCCGCATCGACGTGCGCGACCAGACGCGGCCCGTCATCGCGCCCGTGCCGAACCCCACGCCGGTGGGCCAGGAGCGTGAGGCCGCCTCGCCGATCGGCACGCCGGTCGCGCTCGGCGCCTACGCGTGCCGCGACGTCTGCGACCCGCAGCCGGTGCTCGCGAGCGACGAGCGCGCCCGCTATCCGCTCGGCGACACCAACGTCCGGATCACGTGCAGCGACGCCTCGGGCAACCAGGCGCAGGCCGACGTGGTGGTGCGCGTGCGCGACCGCACCGCCCCGACGCTGGCCGGCGACGCACCCGCCGATGTCTTCCGCGAGTGCAACAACCCCGCCGGCTCGACGGTGGCCGTGCCCGCGCTCGTCTGGCAGGACAACGCCTACAATGCCAACCAGCTCATCCTCAGTCTGGTGGTCGATCCCGACGGCGCGAACCGGCAGTTCAACCCGATTCCCGACCAGATCCAGCTGACGGGCGGTCGCCACGTGATGCGCTTCATCGCCCGCGACCCCGCCGGCAATCAGCGGACGCAGGAGATGATCGTCACGGTCGCCGACCGCCAGGCCCCGCGCATCGAGGTCGTCGACGCGCCGCAGCTCGGCTGGTACCGCCAGGCGGCGAACGTGCGGCTGCGCATCACCGACGGTTGCAGTCAGCTCGCGGGCGGCATCGAGGTCAACGTCCAGCCGCCACCGCAGGCCACGCGCCAGGTCGACGCCAACACGCTCGAGCTCACCTACGCGGGCGACGGCCTTTACAACCTGCAGGTGTCCGTCGAGGACAGCGCCGGCAACCAGGCCAGCGACAACTCGATCGGCTTCGGCATCGACAGCTCGCCGCCCGTGCCCGCCGTCGTCGTGCCGGCGCAGGTCGGCGTCAACCCCGCGCAGCAGCTCACCTTCCCGGTCTACGCGCAGGCCGAGCTGATGCCGCTCAACGTCGGCGGCAACGAGCCGGGCGACGGCATCCAGTCGGGCATCCGTCGGGTGCAGGTCATCCTCGATCCCGATGCCCAGGGCAACGGCCGTACGCTCGTCGACACGACGCTGCCCGGCCAGGGGAACCCGCAGCGCGGCAACCGCGTCGCCGGGAACCTGCGCTGTTCCGACAACCGCGCCGCGGACGCCTACTGCAATCGCGACGGCGATCTCGACCTGCGCAAGGTGCGGGTCGGCTTCCACACGCTGCGGCTGATCCTCACCGACTTCGCCGGCAACACCGCGACGCAGGACTCCAAGTTCACCAACGCGAACCTCGAGTTCGGCGCCGACATCGTGGCCGGCCGCGTCGTCGCGCGCATCCAGCAGGGCGACCTGGCGGCCGGGGTGGCCCAGCAGCTCCAGCGCGGCGTCAACAAGCTGACCCCCGGCCGCGACATGGCGAGCATGAAGATCCAGGGCTCGCCGTACGACACGCCGCTCTTCCTCGGCGGCGCGCTGAAGGCGGTGCAGCAGGCGACCATCAACTTCGACACGGCGATCACCGACGCCGACGCCGCGCAGAAGCCCGAGCTGCGCGACCTGTTGGGCCTGCTGCACCGCATCGCGTGGTCCGACTCGATGCTGTTCCGCGAGTTCATCGAAGACTCGAACGTCCTCGCCCGCATCCCCGTCGACGATCAGGGCTGGGCGCCGGACGACTACCAGGCGGACATGGACACCGGCGGCCGCGCGCTCGACCTCATGCTTGCGGCCGTCGAGGCGCAGCGCTGGACGGACTCGGCCCAGTACGGCCTCGACGCCTTCTTCTCGCACAAGATCGCGTACACGCTCTGGAACATGAACGTCCGCGCGCAGCCCTTCCCCGGCTTCAACTTCACCGAGGAGTACCGGCGCGGGCGCAACATCCTCACCGGCATCCGCGACGAGCTGAACCTGTACCTGCGCCTCGAGTCGCGGCACGGCGCGGACAACGTCGAGGACATCCGCGACCGCCTGACGCAGGTCATCGAGGGCCTCGATCGCATCGTCCGCGTCGGCTTCGACGTCGAGGGCGGCACCACGGACGAGGAGTACGTCAACCTGCTCTTCGAGGTGCGCAACATCGGCAACGCCAGCGTGCTCGCCAACGGGCAGGGCGTGTGGATGCGCAACTACCAGTTCGCGATCATGCAGGTCGTCCGCTGGATGACTCACGCCTCTACGGTCAACGCGCAGTTCTTCATCGGCCCCGATGTGTTCAACTGGCAGCTCTTCGAGGAGGCCATCGGACGCATCGACGAGGGTGTGGAGCTGCTGCTCCCGCCGCGCCGCGTCGAGGAGGCGGTGCAGTTCTACGGCGCGCCGGAGACGACCTGTCTCATCGTCGGCGTCTACCACTGCTACTACCTGACCGACGAAGCGCGCGACGACGACGACGAGCCCTACCCCTTGCCGGCCGACAGCGTCTGCTGGGACGACCTGCTACAGCCGGGTGAGTGGGCGATGAACCCCGCCTCGGCCGAGAACCGCGTGCCGCCCGCCTGTCGCTACGGCGACGACCTCTAAGCTCGAGATTCGCCACTTCGGCGTCGACGAGGCCGAGCAACGACCGAGTCGCCGCAAGGAGCGAGGCGAATCTCGGTCGAAGGCGTGCTCGTGGCACGTCGAGACCGAGATTCGGTGAGCAACACAGCGGCGGCCGATCGGGGCCGGCCGCCGACAGCCGAAGATGGCGAAACTCGAGTCCAAGCCGCGTCCGCCACGGGACGGGCCGTCAACGGACGGCCCGTCGATCCGCCCCCGCTCCCGAATCAGTCCTCTTCGTCGTCGGGGCCGGCGCCCAGGAACTGGGCCTTGCCTTCCTTGATGCCAGCCTTGCGGCCGAGGATGAAGCCGATGATCAGACCGACGAGCAGCACGAACGGAATGTAGAGGACGTGGGTCGCCGGCGGGACGGCGAGGAGGTCAGTCGCCGGGTCCATCGCGTCCCTCCAGGGCGACGAGGCGGCGACGCAGGTCCTCGAGCTCCGTGTCGGTGTCGCGCTGGCGCCGCCAGGTGCGCCACACGAAGCCGAAGACCAGCAGCCAGATGGCACCGTAGGCGAGCCACAGGTGCCGGTACTTCATGCCTTCGTTGCTGCCCGCCGCGAAGCTCGTGACCTGCTCCACGGCGCCCGACGGCGCAGAGGCCGGGGTCTCCTGGGCGGCGGCCGGCGCCGCCCACAGGCCGCCGGCGAGCAAGGCGGCGGCGAGGATGCGTCTCATGAGAGTCCTCCGATGCGACCGAGGCGGCGACGCAGCAGACGAGCGGCGCGCTCATCCCGGCGGGCGCGATAGCGCAACGTCAACAGCAGCGCGAAGACGAGCAACAGCGCCGCGAGCGACACCCACACCGCCGTCCACATCGACGGCGCGAGGCCACCGCCGCGAATGACGTCGGGATGGACCCCGCGCCACATCTTCACCGCCTGGTTCACGAAGTAGATGTTCGGCGCGCCGAACACACCGAGCGCGGCGGCGAAGCGACGCACGCCCTCGCTCTCGCCGCCATAGACGCGCAGCACCCAGTAGGCCGCGTAGAAGATGATGAGCAGCAACATCGTGGTGAGCCGGGGCTCCCACTTCCACCACACGCCCCACACCGGCCTCGCCCACAACGGCCCGGTGACGAGGACGATTGCGCCGAACAACAGACCCACCTCGACGGCGCTCAGCGCGAACAGGTCCCACTTCGGTCCCTTCCCCCACAGGTAACCAGCGCTCGCGCCGGCCCCGATGAGGAAGCCGAGGTAACAGAGCCACGCGCTCGGCAGGTGGAAGTAGAAGATCTTCTGCACGACGCCCATGTCGGCCTCGAGGGGCGCGTACTCGAACACCATGTACAGCGCGGCGAGAACGCCGGCCGTCGCCACGGCCGTCAGCGCGGGGAAGACCTTCACTCGGTCACCATCCGTTCGAACAGGAACAGGCCGCCGACGGCGTAGATGGCGTCGAAGGCCGTCATCAGCTTCATCCACGGGGCCGGATCGGGGTCGACCACCGTGCCCAGGACCGCCCCGGTGGCGTTGACGCCCGCGATCAGCACCGGCGACGCCAGCGGGAAGACCACCAGCGGCAGCAGGACCTCGGCGAAGCGGGCGTTGACCGCCATCACCGCCAGCGGCGTGCCGACGACCGTGAACCCCACCGCCCCCAGGCCGATCTGGAGCGCGATGATACCCGCGTGCGGCGACAGATCCACTCGCAGCATCACGGCGAGCACCGGCACGAGCAGCACCATGACCAGCGCCATCAGCCCGATGTTCGCGATGATTTTGGCGAGGAGCACCGCGCTGCGGGCGGCGGGCGACAGCACGAGCGCGGTGAAGGCGCCGTCCTTGGACTCGCGAGCGAACGTCCGGCCGATGGCGAGCGTGCCGCTGAAGAGGAGCGTCGTCCACAGAATGCCCGGCATCACGGCGCGGCTCACCGCCGGGTCGGTGGCGAAGCCGAACGCGAAGACCAGCACCATCACGAGGCCGAAGAGGAGCAGCGTGAGCAGGACCTCTTTGGATCGCAGCTCGATGCGCAGGTCCTTCACGAGCATCGTGAGGACGATGTCGAGGTAACCGCCGCTCACCGCGCCGCCCCCGCCACATGCGACTCGTAGAGCCCGGTGAGATCGCCGTCGACGGGACCGTCGTAGGCGCGGCGCCCGCGGCGCAGCACCAGGGCGCGGTCGCACAGGTCGCTCACGGCCCCGAGGTCGTGGGTCGCCATCACGACGACGGCCCCGGCGTCGCGCTGGGCGGCCACGAGGCGGACCGCCGTCCGGATGCCTTCCCGGTCGAGACCGGTGAGTGGTTCGTCCAGCAGCAGCACCGCCGGATCCGGGAGCAGCGCCCGCGCGAGCGTGAGGCGCTGCGCCATACCGCGGCTGAACCCCTCGACGGGCCGGTCCCGGTCGAAGCCGAGGCCCACCGCCTCGACCATCGCGTCGACGCGCGCCTCGAGATCGGAGACGCCATACAACCGCCCGTAAAACCTGAGGTTTTCGCGCGCCGTCAGCGCGCCGTAAAGCATCGTCCGGTGTCCGACGAAGCCGATGAGGCGCCGCAAGTGCGCCGGCGCATCGACCGCGGACAGGTCACCGAAGCACACCTCGCCCTCCGTCGGACGCACCACCGTCGACAGCAGGGAGAGCAGCGTCGACTTCCCCGCCCCGTTCGGCCCGAGCAGCGCGGTCACGGAGCCCGCCGGGAAGGCGGTCGTGAGGTTCACCAGCGCGTAATGGTCGTCGTAAAGGCGGGAGGCGCCCTTCACCCGCACCGCGTCGAAGGGCGGCCGACGAGCGGCGGACTTCAACGGGCATCCAGCCGATCGAGGGCGCGGAAGATCGAGACGAGGCGGGCGTTGATCGCCTCCTGCTCGCGCTCGAACCGGGTCTGGCTCATCTGGCCGCGCTGGACGGCCTTTCGCATGCGACGCAGCGCGGTGACGAGGCGGTCCCGCTCGATCTCGAGGTGCGCGCGCGAGAGGCGCTCCGACCCCGCCTCGGCGGGCGAACGGCGGAAGCCGAAGAGCACCACGAGCAGCACCAGCGCGACGGCCACGAGGAGCACGTAGATGCCCGGTCCGCGGGCCGAGGGCAGACCCTTCACGGCGAACTGCATCGCCTGCCCCGCGCCCAGCTTCAATCCGTCGCCGCGCAGCACCTGGAAGCGGCGCCCTCCGTCGAGCGCGGAGTCCTCGACCGTCATCCCCGGATCGCCGGCGACGAGCTCGAGCGGCACCGCCGTCTGCTGTTGCGGCTGCTTGTCGCGGCTGACGATCACCATGCCGCCCGAGGCGCGCACCGGCAGCGTCTGCCGCCACGCGAACGTCCGGGGACCATACGGGATGGTGTAGATCACGCGGATCATCGCCGGCGGGCTGCCCGCCGGCAGCACCAGGCCCTTGTAGATCAGGTCGGTGCCACGCACCTCGACGAGATCGCCGTCGGTGCCGCCATGCAGCTCCGGGTGCTTGGCGCCCTCGGGGAGCGGCAGCGCGAGGCCGCCGCCGGGCAGCGTCGCGACGTTCACCGCGCTCGCGCTGTCGTTGAAGAGGCGCATCTCGTGGCGGGCGACCAGCGACTCCTCGTCGGGGAAGAGCTCGATCATGCCGTGCTCGACCCGGAGCACGGACGTGTCGACGCCGACGGCGGGCACGCTCAGCTCGAGGCGGCCGCCGTCGGTCGGGATGCGGTCGACCGCGAACGGGAAGACGACGCCGTCGCTCTGCACGTCGACGACGTACCCGATCTGGTTCTGCACCTCGGGGTTCGTCGGGATGCCGACGAACCGGGCGACGCCCTGCGCGTCGGTCTTGCCCGGATACTCGCGGACGCGGGCGCCGCCGGCGGTGATGTGGAACATCACGGGGGCGTCAACGAGCGGACCGCCGCCTTCGCGCACGACGCGGACCTCGACGTCGTGGCGCTGCATTTGGGCGAGGAACGGGGGCAGGCCGGGCTGCGCCGGCGCCGGGCTGGCCGCAGCGGCCTCGGGGGCGAGCGCGGGCGCCGGCGGCTGCGGGGCGGCGGGGGGCGGCTCGGCCCCCTGGGACCCGGGCGCCGCGTACTGGGCGAAGGCCGCCAGCGGCGCGAGGACGAGCAGAGCGATCAGGCGCCGCATCACGCGCTCTCCCGCACGAGGTTGCCGCCACACGCCTTGCAGAAACGCGCGCCGAGGCGGTTCGTGGCGCCGCAGGCTTCGCACGTCGCCGCCGCCTGGACCGCGCCGCACGCATCGCAGAACGCGGCGTCGGCCGGCAGCGCCGTCGCGCAGGCGCGGCACGACGTCGTCGGTGGGGTGGCACCCTCGACCGTGTTGGCGGCAGGCTCGGCTCCGTCCGCGAGCGTCGGTTCAGCCGCGACCGCGGGCGCGTTCTCGGTGGCGCGCGCCTTGTCGACGGCCTGGTCGATGCGCTGTTGATACTGCTCGGCCCCCTCGTCCAGCCGGCGGACGACGTCGACCGCCTCGGCCTCGTAGCGCGCGCGCAGCTCGGCCAGGTCGCCGTCGCTCAGCTTGTGCAGCGCCGCTTCGAACTCGAGGTCGCGCAGCTCCTCGACGAGCCGGTCACGCCGCGACAGCAGCTCGCTCGACTCGTCCTCCATGCGCCGCCAGTCGGCGTCGGTCACGACGCCGGACTGAACCAGGGGCTTGAGGGCGAGGTAGACGAAGTAGCCGGCGACGAGGACGCCGACGAGGGCGAGGAACAGGAGCATCCGATCAACCGTCCATCTGCTGTCGGGCGAGGTTCGCGGCGTCGGGCACCGCATCGGGGGTCGCATCGCGGGCGCGCCGCCGGGCGGCAGCGAACACGGGGTACTTCGACGCCTCGGGCCAGATCGCGAAGGCCACGCCGACCAACAAGAACGCGCCGCCGATCCACATCCAGATGATCATCGGGTTGTAGTGCGCGACGACGTCGACCGTGCCCATCTGCGGCGCGAACGAGACCAGCGACAGGTACAGGTTGCCCTTCCAGCCGTGGATCTCGTCCTTCTCCGTCGTCGTGCGCGACATCCGTACGTTGGCGCCGTGGTACATGCGGCGCGAGGGGTGCAGCAGGCCGATCTCGGCGCCCGGCTGCCCGGCTTCGTCGAGCTGGTGGACGCGGAACTTCGCGAACCACTCTTCGAACTCGCGATTGTCGGTGCGCTGGAACCCGTCGAACGTCAGCTGATGCCCTTCGATCGTGTGCGTGGCGCCCTTCTGCGTGAAGTGAAGGTCGAGCTCGGTCTTCAGGCCCGTGCCGATGAAACCGAGGAAGAGCAGCGCAAAGCCCACGTGCGTGATGTAGCCGCCGTAGCGCCGCTGGTTCTTGGCCACGAGGCGCGCGAGCGCCGTCGGCAGCGCCTCCCCCGTCGAACGGGCGCGGACGATGGCGCCACGCACGAACTCGAGCCCCATCGTGTAGACCACGAAGAGGACCCCGAAGAAGCCGATCGTCGCGTAGACGCCGGTCAGGTGTGAGGAGCGCAGCAGGAGCGCCAGCGGCACCTCGCCGACCGGCACCGAGGTCTCTGCGAGCAGCTGCCGCACGTGGAAGGCGTCGATGGCGACCAGCGCGCCGGTGCCCACGGCGGCCACGAGCGTCGGGACCACGAAGTTCTTGCGGAGGTTCGACAGCGTCGCGCGCCGCCAGGGCAGCAGCGGCCCCATGCCCATCAACAAGAGGAGGAGCAGCCCCAGCGGGGCCATCCACGTGTTGAACCAGGTGGAGGTGTACTTGGTCTGCTGCCAGAAGTACTCGCTGATCTTCTCGCCGAGCGTGCCGAAGAGGACGACGGCGGTGCAGCCCACGAGCACCCAGTTGTTGAGCAGAAAGGCGCCCTCGCGACTGAACATGCTGTCGAGGCTGCTCTCGGACGCCAGCGTGCCGTCGGAGACGCGCCAGACCAGCAGCCCGAGGCTCACGAGGGCGATGGCGGCGAGCATCCACGCGAACCAGGTGCCGACGTCGCTCTGGGCGAACGTGTGCACGGACTCGATGAGGCCGGAGCGCGTGAGGAAGGTGCCGAACACGGTCATGAAGTACGTGATCAGCACCAGGGACATGTTCCAGACCTTCAACATGCCCCGGCGTTCCTGGATCATCACCGAGTGGATGTAGGCCGAGGCCAGGATCCACGGCATGAGCGCCGCGTTCTCGACCGGGTCCCAGCCCCAGAAACCGCCCCAGCCGAGCTCCTGGTAGGCCCACATGCCGCCGAACAGGTTGCCCACCGACAGCAAGGCCCAGGAGACGATGGCGTAGCGGCGCGTCGTTCGAATCCACGCGTCGTCGGTGCGCTTGTGGACCAGCGCGGCGATGGCGAACGCGAAGGGCGCCGTGAACCAGACGTATCCACTGAGGATGCTGGGAGGGTGGAACGTCATCGCGGGGTTCTGCAGCAGCGGCTCGAGGCCGCGGCCGTTCACGGGCGGCTCGTTGATGCGGAACGCCGCGAACGGGTTGGCCTCGTACACCATGAGCACGAGAAAGAAGAGCTGGATCACCATCAACGTGGCGATCACCGTGGGCAGGATGTCACGGTTCTGGTCGCGGTTCTGCCAGACGACGAAGCCCGTCACGACCGCCAGCGTGACGCACCAGAACATCAGCGAGCCCGCCTGCCCGCCCCAGAAGGCCGCCACCAGGTAGTACCAGGGCATGTTGTTGTCGGAGTAATGCGCGACGTACTTGTTGGTGTAGTCGTGCGTGACGAACTGGTGCACGAGCACCAACCCCGCCGTGAGCAACACCGGGGTGACGGCGAAGGCCGCGCGCTCGCCGGCGAGCATGAGCCGGCCGTCCCGACGACGGAGGCCCACGACGCTGGCCAGGCCCGCGAAGAAGGCCAGGACGATCGCGCCGTGGACGAGCGCGTTCCCGAGGAGGTTGGCGTCGAGCGAAAGCATGAGGAGGTCAACCGTTCGGAGAGGCGGTCTTGAGGTGCTCCGGCACCTTGCCGGCTTCGTACTTCGACGGGCACTTGGCGACGATCTCGGTGGCGACGAGCGTGCCGTCGGCAGCCATGCGGCCCTCGGCCACGATCTCGCGGCCGCCGGTCATCGCCATCTGGAAGGTATCGGGCAGCTTGTTGTCGTCGTACCGCACGGGGATGACGGAGCTTGCGCCCTTGATCTGGAAGAGGTGGCTCTTCCCCTCCTGCCGGTAGCTGCCGACGACGGCGTCGCCCTTGATGCGGACGGGGCGGTCGCCGAGCCCGCGGGACGCAGCGTTCGCCTCGTCCACCGTGAGGAAGTAGGGCTCGCCGGCGGAGCTGCCGACGAGCGCCCAGAAGCCGCCCGCCAGCACCAGCACGCCGAGGAGCAATCCCGGGAAGCGCCTGGGCTTCCGGTTCGTCGCGACCGCCTGCGTCGTGTCCATCGCTCGTCTCTCCCGTCGCGAGTCTCGCGCGCGCAAGTATAACCGACCACGCACCGCGCTTCAGCCGCCGATGCCGGTCATGACGCTCGCCGGCACCGTGGCCGGATCGCGCATCCGGTGGGCGGGCAGCTTGCCCTGCACCGCCTCGCCGATGAGTCGAATCAGCGCCTCGCGGGGCGCGTCGCCCCGCACCGTCTGCAAGACCGAGACCTCGTCATCGTTCGCCAGGCAGGCGCGCAGTCCGCCGCGCGCGGTCAGGCGCGCCCGATTGCAGGTCTCGCAGAAGCCGTCGTCCGTCATCGGGCTGATCACGCCCACCTTCCGCCCGGCGAAGGGCCCCGCAGTCACGCGGTGGTAACGCGCCGGCCCGCGGATGGTGACGCCCGACGGCGGCCCGTCGGGAGCCAGCGGAAAGCGTTCGCCCAGCCGCGCCAGGATTTCGCCCGTCGTCAACACGTGCTCGGGACCCTGAAAGTCCAGATCACCGATCGGCATGAGCTCGATGAAGCGCGGAACGAGATCCTCGGACCAGCAGAAGGCGGCGAGATCGGCCAGCTCGTCGTCGTTGAATCCCCGGATGGCGACGGCGTTCACCTTCACATCGGTGAAGCCGGCGGCGCGCGCGGCGTCGAGGCCGGCGCGCACCCGCCCGAGATCGCCACCGCGGGTGATCGCGGCGAAGCGCTCGGGCCGCACGGTGTCGATGCTGACGTTGAGCCCGCGCAGCCCCGCCGCATAGAGCGCCGCGGCCTGGCGGTCGAGCAGGTGGCCGTTCGTCGTCAGCGCCACCTCGCGAACCCCCGGCAGCTCGGCGATCGCCGCCACGAGACGGTCGAGGTCGCGGCGAACGAGCGGCTCGCCGCCCGTGAGGCGCACGCGCTCCACCCCGAGCTCTGCGAAGACGCCCACCACGAAGGCCAGTTCCTCGAGCGTGAGGACGTCGTGACGCGGCACGCGCTCCCAGTGCTCGAGCGGCATGCAGTACTGGCAGCGGTAGTTGCAGCGGTCCGTGACCGACACGCGGAGATAGCGGATGCGCCGCCGAAAGCGGTCGGTGAGCGGCTCGTTCAGGACCGGGAGCGCGTCGGCGGGCATATGTCCCCTGGAAGCGAGGCGCCGGATCGATGCTCCGGGGCCGGGTTCGGTCGCGTGGCGCGACGGTAACAGCCGAGGTGCGCCCGGACAACGGCCACCGCGCGCGTTGACAGCGCCGGGCCGTCATGACAGCTTCCCGCCCGTCTCGCGGACTGTCTCCCGGAGGGATCATGGCGCTCAAGGACACGGTGTTGGAGAACCTCGGCAAGCTCATGCAGAGCGAGCAGGCGATGAAGGTCCTGCAGAACGAGGCCGTGATGAAGGCGGTGATGAAGGCCTTCTCCGTGTCGAACGAGGCGCGAACCCTCATCGACGGCCAGATCTCGCAGATGATCAAGACGTTCAACCTCGTCACGCGCGACGAGGTGAAGGGGCTGCAGCGCGCGGTCGAGCGGCTCGAGCGCGAGCTCGGCGACCTGCAGTCCCGCGTCGACGAGGCCGCCGCGCGCGCGGCCGACGCCGAGGACAAGGCGAAGTCCGCCGCCAAGGCCGCCGACCAGGCCCGCCTCTTCTCGGCGGCGTCCAACTACGCGAAGCCCTCCGGCGGCGACGAGAAGCCCGCCGCGAAGCCCGTCGCCGACAAGGCGAAGCGCCCGGCGAAGGCCGCTGGCAGCCGGCCGAAGAGCAAGGCGACCCCCGCCGAGTAACCTTCCGTTTTCTCTCGGGATTCGGGTCGCCCGGCCGGGCGACCCGAGGTCGGACCGGGCGGCCGTGGCGCCGCCCGCGCGCCCCCAGCTTCAGTCGAAGTAGTCGGCCATCTCGTCGAGGAGCTTCTTGGCCTTGCGCTTGGAGTTCTTCGTCTCGGGCACGAGCTCGGGATTGGCGTCGTCGGCGGTCGCCGAGACCTCCGTCAGGAGCTTCTGGAAGAGCGCCTTGTCGGACGCCTTGAGCGCGTAGTTCTCGGCGAAGAGCACCTTCGTCTCGAGGTACCCGGGCGCGAGGCCCACCGCCTTCTCGAAGTGCTCCTTCGACTTGGGGAGATCGCCGCTCGGGAACGGGATCTTGGTGTAGTAGACGCCGAAGTAGCGGTGCGGTCCGCCGTGCCAGAAGCCCTCGTCGAGCTTCGCGCAGTGCGACATGATCGCGAAGACGCGGTCCTTGTAGGACAGCACCGTCGTGAACCCGTCGAGCAGCGCCCAGCGGCCCAGGTTGGTGGCATACCAGTACATCGCCGGCAGGCCTTCCTTGCCGACCGACGGGATGGCCTCCTCCCAGCTCTTGCCGTTCTTGATCTGCTCGGCGAAGGCGGGGCTCAGCAAACGAATCGCGCGCTCGCCGGCGTTGGTGCCCTTGTCGTAGGAAGCGAGCATGCCGGCGTCGTCTTCGGCCCAGCGCAGGTGGGCGTCGGCGAGGAAGTAGTAGGCATACGCCAGCTTCAGCTGGACGTCGGCGCGCGTGGGATCGAGGACCGCCGCTTCTTCCCAGGCGGCGATCGCCCCGTCGAGCTTCGCGCGATCTTCACGTTCCGCCCAGAGCGCGTCGCCCTTCGCGACCGCGGGCGTCGCGTCGCCCTTCTTCTCGAGCGACTGACCGCCGTCCTCGAGGACGCTCTGCCGGCTCCCGCCGCAGGCCGAAGCCCCGAGGGCCAGGAACAGGACCAACCAACGGCTGACGCCGCGCATACCGACCTCCCCGTCCGCCGAAACCAAGCTGCATTAACACGGGGCCGGGGGAGCGTCAACGAAGCTGGCTGACGGGCTCAGCCGGCGTCGGGGTCCTCGTCGGTGGCACCGAGGAGGGCGAGCAACAGCGCGGCATCTTCGGCGTCGGGTGTGCCACCGAGGTCCTCGGCGGCCATGCGCGCCGCGCTGACGGCCTCGGCGTCGCGTCCCAGCACCTCGTGCCGCAGCGCGGCGAGGCGCAGGGCGAGTCGACCACGCCAGGCGCCGGGCAGTGCGAGCTCGATCTGTCGGGAGAGCGCGCCCTCGAGTGCCTCCGCGTCGCCGAGGCGCTCGAGCACCGCCGTCAGCGCCTCGAGCACCTCGACGTTGTCCGGCCAGGCGGCGATGCTGGCCTCGAAGAGGGCGCGCGCCCGCGGCGAGTCGCCGATCTCGCTGTCGGCGACCGCGCCCGCCTCCTGAAGCAGCCGGCCACGGCGCATGCCCTCGGGGCCGTTCGTCCGGAAGAGCTGGGCGCGGGCGACGAGGGCGTCCAGGCGATCCACCGGCGCCCCCGCCCGCCGAGCCAGCGCGAGCCACTCCTCGCACAGCACCGCGTCCTTGAGGACCGCGGCGGCCTGACGGTAGAGCCCCAGCGCCCGGGCGGGGTCCTCGTCGGCGACCAGCTCGGCGGCGGTCCGCCGGCGCCGGGCCGCGTCGGCGGGCGCGAGCGCGTCGGCGTCCTCCGTGAGCCGGTCCGCGGCCTCGGAAGCGCGCTCCTCGGCCATCAGCAGATCGACGAGCAGCTCCCGGGCGCGCTCGTCTCCCGCTGCCACCGCCGCTTCGGCGGCCTCGATCGCCTCGTCGAAGCGCTCGGCCGCGCGCAGGATGGACGCCTTCAGCGCGAAGAGCGCGCCGGCGGGCTCCAGGCCCCGCGCGAGCCGCTCGTCGTAGAGCTCGAGGAGCGCCTCCCAGTCGCCGCGGACGGCGAAGACGTCCTCGAGCGCCTCGCGCGCCTCCCCCCACACCTCGCCACCAGGCTCTGCGAGGCGCAGCGCCTCGCGGAGCGCCGGCACCGCCTCGTCCGGGTCGTGGAGCGCGTCGCGCCGGAACTCGCCGAGCGCGAGCCACGCGGCGGCGCACGCGGCGTCGTCGGCCGCGCCCGCGACGTCCGCCTCGAGGCGCTCGAGCGCAGCGGCGACGTCGTCACTCTCGACCGGCAGGCCGGCCGCCCGGGCCGTGGCCGGCGGCGCGTCGAACGCAGTGAAGTCCACGTCGGTGGGCGCGGCGTCGAGGGGCGTATCGAGCGCCCGGACGGCGTCCGCGTCGGGCGGCGGCGCCGACTCGAGCGCGGCGGTCGGCTCGGAGGCGGCGACGGGGGGCACGCAGGCGTCCGCCTCGGCGACGGCGGCCGGCGCCTCCGAAGGCTTCAGCGTGGCGAGGGCCTGCGTGGCCTCCGAGTCGCCGGGAAGTTCTTCGACGAGCGTCGTCCACAGTGCGACCGCGCGCTCGCGATGCTCGGGGGCCGCGCCGAACAGTCCGGCGGCCCGCCGGAGGAACCGCTCGCGGACGGCGGCGGCTTCGGCGCGCAACGCCGCGAGCCGCTCGTCGAGCACGGTCTCGAGGGCGACGGCGTCGCCCAGCCGCAGCGCCGCCTCGGCGAGCGCCGCCCCCTGCCCCGCCAGGCGCAGCCCGGCGGCATGGAGTCCGCGCAGCCTCGGCAGGGCGGCGGCGGCGTCGCCGGCGTTGAGCTCGGCGCTCGCGAGGCGCAGGACGTCCTCGGGGCTCGCGTGGTCCCCTTCGATCGCGACGACGCGGCGCCACGCGTCGCTTGCCCGCGCCCAGTCGCCCGCCTCGTGCGCCCGCTCCGCCACGAGCGTCAGCGCGGGCAGGTAGCGCGGATCCTCGTCGAGCGCGGCGTAGGCCAGCTGCCAGCCCTCCTCCGGCCGCTCCAGCGCGCCGAACGCCAGCTCGGCGAGGCGGGTCAGCAACGACGGACGCTCCGGCGCCGGCGCCCGCTCCAGCTGCGCGCGCAGGAGCCCCGCGACCCGCGGCCAGTCGCCCAGTGCCGTGGCCACCTCGAGGCGGACGCGCCGGAGATCGTCGTCCTCGGGCCGGAGACGCAGCGCTTCGTCCAGGAGCGCCGCCGCGTCGCCGGGCCGCCGCAGCTCGCGCCAGAGGAGGCGGCCCGCGCGGCGTGCCAGGAAGGCCCGCGCGTCGGCCGCACGCGCCTGCGCCAGGCCCGATCGGAACGCGGCGACGATAGCCTCGACGTCGCCGCGCCTCAGCAGAAGATCCTGAATCTGTTCGAAAATCGCCGTGTCGTCCGGCGCGAGATCCGCGGCCTCGGCCAGGATCCCCAGGGCGTCATCGGCGGCGTCGGTGCCGGCCAGCACCTCGGCGAGCCGCAGCAGGAACGGCACGGCTGGCTCGTCGTAGCCGTCACGCGCGTA
This sequence comes from Myxococcota bacterium, assembly GCA_963169045.1. GTDB lineage: Bacteria > Myxococcota_A > Bradymonadia > UBA7976 > UBA1532 > CAUJDF01. Next base: position 161,273 of record CAUJDF010000039.1, on the reverse strand, counting down.
CAGCGCGTGCAGGCGCCGGTAGATCTCGGCGGCCGCGTCCAGGCGGCCCGCGTCGAAGTGGACGTCGCCCAGCCGTCGCAGGGCTTCGGCGTCGTCCGGCACCAGGCGCACCGCGTGCTCGAGGCTGCGCGCCGCGTCCCGCGCCCGGTGCAACGGCCCCGTCTGAAGGCGCGCCAACTCGAGCCACAGGTTCGCCGCCGCCCGCGGGTCGCGCTCGATCTCCGCCCGCCGCCCCAGCAGCGGCGCCAGCTCGCCGAAGCGCTCCCGTTCACGGTAGAGGTCGGCGAGGCCGTCGAGCGCTTCGCGCCAGGTCGGGACGCAGCCGAGCGCCAGCGTATAGACCTGCATGGCCTCGTCGGCGCGGTTCAGATGGGTGCGCAGCAGGTCGGCGCGCTCGGTGTAGGCCGCCGCGAGGCGCGAAGGCGCGTCGACGCGTTCGGCCAGCTCGGCGAGCACGTCGGCGAGCGCCGCGTGGTCGCGCCGCGCCCGGTGCAGATCGGCGAGTGCCTCGAGCACCGCCGGATCGGAGGGCCGGAGCGCCGCGGCCTCCTCCAGCAGCTTGCGCGCGTGACCGGCGTCGCCGAGGTGGTCGCGCGCGACGAGGGCCAGGCGGACGAGTCGCGCGCCGCGCTCGGCGGCGTCGGACGCCCGGTCGGCGGCCACGCGGAGGACCCGAGCGAGGTCGTCCCAGCGCGCCTCGGACGCGTAGAGCCCTTCCAGCTCCGCCAGCGCCGCCGCCGCCTGCTCGGGCCGGCCCTCGAGCACCTTCTGGTAGTGCGCGACGGCGAGCGGGCGGTCCTCGAGGGACTGCGCCAGGAGACGGCCGAGCCGCAGGTGGACGTCGGCACGGTCCACCGGCTCGAGCAGCGCGTTCTGCGGCAGGCGCAGCAGCTCCTCGAGGTGGGCGCGCGCCTGGTGGGCGCTCCCCTGCTCCACGGCCGTCTCGGCGAGGCCCAGCAGGGCGCCGGCGCGCCGCGGATCGAGCATGAGCGCCCGACGGTACCGCAGGGCCGCCGACTGGGCGCCTTCGGGCAATCGGCGCCACAGGTCGCCGAGGCGCACCATCGCCGCCGCCGCCCCCGCCGCATCCCCCCGCTGCTGCAGCAGGTCGGCCGCGCGGTCGAGCGCCCGGACCGCGGGGAGCGTGCGCCCGGCGCGCTCCTGGGCGGCGGCCAGTCCGAGCAGGGCCTCCACGTCGTCGGCGTCCAGCTCGAGCGCGCGTTCGTAGTAAGCAGCTGCCGCCTCGACGTCGCCTGCGGCGTCGAGCGCCAACGTGCCGAGCTCGTGCAGCAGCGCGCGTCGCCGGGCCGGCTCTGCCTCGGCAGAGAGCAGCCGCTCGCGCGCCCGCAGCGCCGCCGGCCAGTCGCCGGTCCGCGCGTGGAGCTCCGCCAGGAACCGCAGCGCCGCCGGCAATCGCCGCCGCAGCCCCAGCGCCTTCTCGAGCGCCACGATCGCCGCCCGCGGCTCGGCCTCGGCCAGGGCCGCCGCCACCGCGCACCGCGCCTGCGCCGCCTCGAGCACGTCGCCCCGCGCCTCCGCCACGGCGCCGAGGCGCTCGTAGGCCTCGGCGGCCTCGCGCGCGCGCCCCTCGGCCTGTCGCGCCACGGCCAGCGCCGTCAGCGCGTCGAGGTCGTCGGGGTACCGCTGAAGGTACGTCGAGGCCAGGGCCGCCGCCTCGGACCGCGACTCGGGCCGGGCCACGAGGAGCTGCAGCAGTCGCGCGATGAGGAACGGGTGATCGGGGTGGACCTCGATCTGTCGCTCGTACGCGGCGATCGCGCGGTCGAGTCGACCGTCGGCGATCAGCGCCTCGGTGTCGGCGTAGAGCGTCTTGGCCTCGTAGTCGGCGAGGAAGCGGCGATAGCGCACGCCGCCATCCGGGCCGGCCTGCGGCGTCACGGCACGCAGCGCCGGCCGCTCCCCCGCCGGCCGCTCGGCGGTCAGGCGCAGCCGCCCGCCGTCGAGCCGGACGTGGGTCAGCCGCAGTCCGCGCCGGTCCGGCAGCTTCCAGCCGATCTCGGCGAACGCCTCGAGCAGCAGGCCGTCGATGGGGTCGAAGCGGGCCGCCGTCGGTCCCACGGCGAAGCCGTCGAGGCCGAACCCGGCGAGCAGCGCCGCCGCCACCTGCGGCGCGCACAGGCGCGCCACCCCGAGGACGCGCACCTCGAAGAAGCTGACGAGCAGCGACCGCTCGTCACCGATGCCGGCGGTCTCCACGCGGGCGCGGGCCACGAACGGCGCCGGCGGTTCGCCGCGGACCTCGCCGGCGACGACGAGATCGCCGTCGACGGCCCGCACCTCGAGATCGGCGAGCGGCGCGTCGCGCATGGCCAGCGCGAGGGCCCGCGTGACGTCGTGGTCCTCGGCGGCGACGGTGAGCTGCTCGACGCGGCCGTGGGCGTGGCGGAAGCGCTCGACGCCGCGCGTGAGGTCGAGGCGCGCGGGGACCTCGTGCAAGGTGAGCTGGAGCTGCTCGACGGTGAACAGGTCGGCGATGCGCCGCTGCGCGAGGACCAGCCGACCCTGACCCTGCTCGAGCCGGAGGGAGAAACCGGATCGGCGGGTCTGCTCCGCCACCGTCATCTTGGTCAGTGCCCCCCGGGGTCGCGGCCCCTCGGCGTCAGCGGTCGCCCTGCGGCGCGTCCTCGGCCGGCGCGGCGGGCGCGTCGGCACACGGGTTCGCCGGGGCTGCCGCCGCCGGCGCTTCGGCGCACGGGTTGGCCGCCGGATCGATCGATGTCGCGCCGCACGGATTGGCCGCGCACGGGTTCGGGACCTCGGGGAGCTGCGCGGCGCTCGGCGGCGCCTCGACCTGCGCCGGTGCGCCGCCGCAGCCGAGGAGCGTCACGGTCGCGAGGAGCGGAATGAAGGCACGCACGCGAAAGCCCCCACAAGTCATGGATTCGACGAAGGAATCGGCGAAGCGCACATTCTAGGACAGCGCGATCCGGCCCGCAACCACCCTCAGGCGGGTGCCTCGAGCGCGTCCGCGAGCGCGTCGATCACCGCGTTCGCCATGCGTGGCGTCCGCCGCTTGAGCGCGCGCAGGTCGAGGTGGATCTGGCGACCGTCGGCGAGCAGAAGCGACAGCTGCTGGCCATCGCCGACCACGTCGAGCCGACGAACACCGCTCACGGGCAGGCGGACCGTGGCCTCCGGTCCACGATCCGGGTCCCGCAGCAGGATCTCGGCGCGCGTCACGCCGAGCGCCACCCGCTTGCAGAGCGTCCGCGGCGCCTGGCCCGGAGCGGTGGTGACCGGACCGGGCAAGAAGACGGCCACTCTCACCGCGACCCCCGACGCCAGCGTCCCGCGGAACAGGCCTTCGGCCTCGAGCGGATCCTCGAGCACGAGCTCCGGCATCTGCGCGCCCTGCCGCTGGCGCGCCATCTCGTCGGGTGAGACCAGCCGGCCGGTGACCGGCGAGCGGATGGCCACCTCCGGCACGCCCGGATCGACCACCAGCTCGACCCGCTCGACCGTGAGGGACGGCCCGCTCGCGCCGCGGGCCTGGTTCAGCTCGTCGGCATGCGCCCCGGTCGAGAGGAGCCAGTCGGGCGCGCCGCCGGTGTCGGGCGCGGAGAGCGGCGATGACGAGGTCGGCTCGAGCCACTCCGGGGCGGGACCGCCGAGGCGCCGTGTCCGCGGACCGCTGGCGAGGGCCTCCGCCGCTTGCGCCGGGGGGGTCGGCGACGACGTGGGCCGGCTGAGGACCGCCCCGTCGTCCACCGGGCGCGTCGTCGGCGGGTCCGGAGGTGCGCTCGGCGCTGACCACGCGGCGTCCGGCGGCAGGCGCTCCCCCGGCAGCAGCGCCGGCGCTCCCCGCGGCGGCAGCGGTCCCGCGAGCACCATGCGGACGCCGCTCGACTGCGCCCGGACCGTCTCGTCGAAGTCCTCGAGCACCCGCGGCGTCGCGTCGCCCTCGCGCACGCGCGTCGCGAGCTCCGCCTGGCCGGCCGCCGCGAGGCACATCGAGAGGCCGACGCGCACGAGCGGCGTACGGTCCCCGCGGGCATAGGCCGCCCGGAAGTGGTGGGCGGCGGAGACCGCGTCGCCGCGGCGAACGGCCAGCTCGCCGCGGAACGCGTAGGTCTCCGCTCGGTCGGGCGCGGCCGCGAGCGCACGCACGGCGAGCCGATCGGCGTGGGCGGGGTCGGACGCGCGGCGCGCCTCCGCGAGCGGGTCGGGACCTTCGGCCATGCGGGCGTCCTCCGGGGGCCTCTGCCTCGTCTAGCGCAGGTCGACGACGAGCCGGGTCGTCTTGCCCGCCTCGACCTTGACCTCGTAGGTGCGCTCGAGCGGTTCGTCGAGCGCGACCAGCCGCACGGTATGCGTCCCCACCGGCAGGGGCAAGGCGTCGAGCGGCGTCGTCTCGCCGTGGGCCACGCCATTGATTTCGACGCGCGCCCTCGGGCGGCTCTGGAGCGTCAGGAGTCCGGCTTCGCCGGGCAGCAGCAGCGGATCGCGAAAGGCGATGGCGCCGGCGGTGGCCTCGACGGCGCCGCGAACGCGCGCGATGAGCTGGCGGTAGCGTGCGTCGGGGAGCAGCGCCGGATCGTGGACCGTGAAGGCGTGACGTCGACCGGCGCGCCGCACCTCGACCTCGTAGCGCGCTCGGGCCGCCCTCGCCGTCGTCGAGGGCAGCGTGAACGCGCCGAGCCCCTCGAGCTCGGCGAGCAGGGCCGCGAAGTCGCCGGCGGTGAGCAGGCCGACCTCCTCGCGGAGGCCGAAGTCGTCGGCGAACGTCTTGCTTACGCTGGCGGCGATGGTGCCACGCCGCTCCTCGACGGCGTAGCGGACCGCGGCGTACGGCGTCGCCGGGCCCGTGAGCACCACGCGCACGCCGTCGCCTTCGGCCGCCCTCGACGTCCACGGCAACAGCAGGAGCAGCGTGAAGAGCATCCGCCCCGGGGCCGCGGCCCCTCGTCGCAAATCGTTCACGTTCCGATTATCATCCGAAAGATGTGCCCTGTCGAAGGGCGCCGCGGAGGGTGCGCATGGGGTTTCCGGCTCGACGAGGCGTCGCGGTGGGGCTGCTCGGCATGGCGCTCGCGACCTCCCAGGCGATGGCGGCGCCTCGCCTCGACGACCGGCTGGCGACGACCGCGACCAATGCCGCGGACGAGCTGCGCGCGGCGCTCGCGGCGCTCGAGGCGGGCGGAGGCGCAGACGCGATCCAGCGCGCCGTCAGCGCCATGGCCCGCGTCGAGCAGGCGGTCGACGCCTACTTCCACGCGCCGAACCTGCGTCAGCCGCAAGCGCGGCCGGCGGCGGCCTCGGTCCGCAACCTGCTGCACGGCTTGCTCGGCGGCCGCGCGCCGTTGCTCGTGCTGCACGACGACGTCGTCCACTTCCGGCCGGCGATCCAGCGCGACCTCGCCGCCGCCTGCGCTCGCCTCGGCGACCGTCGTGGGCAGATCCGCCACCTGCGCGCCGCCGTCGCCGTCGAGGGCCCCTCACTCGAGGACCTCGCCACCCTGCGCGCCGCCCACCTCGCCCTCGGCGACACGCGCGCCGCCGAAGCGGTCGCTGCCGAGATCACCCAGCGGCGCACCGCGTCGCTCACGCCCTGAGTCACGGTAGCGGCAGGCGCTCCCAGGCGACGAGGAAGCCGCTGCCCTCCGCGTCCTTCAGCGCTCGCGCGTATTGGGCGCGCGCCGGCTCTGCGGGCGCACGCCGCAGGCGGTCGCGGTACAGGCCCGCGTAGTACCAGTCCGGGAAGAAGTGCAGGCTCACCTCGAGGCGCGACGCCGCCGAGGCCCGTGGCCGGCGGTACGTCCAGCGCCCGACGCCTCCGGCGGGGATGCGGGTGTCGGCGACCTCCGTCCAGCGGCGACCGTCCCAGGTCACCGTGCGGCCGATGGCCCAGAGCGCCTCCGTGTCCGCGATGGGCGCGCCGGTGCCATCGAGCTGGCGCGCACGCAGCACGCCCCGAGGGGTTGATGTCGTCGGGAAGTGGTGTCCTGCCGCGATGTTGTAGATCGAGATCTCACTCTCTACTTGAAGTTCATCCGCTTCCAGGACCGTCGAGAGGCGCACCGCCTTCCGGACGGCATCGGGATCGTGGGCGCCGCTGAAGCCGTGATCGCCGTCGGCCAGGTGGCAGTGCTGACACTGGACGCCCGCGGGCAGATACGGGCTCGCGGCCCACTCGCGCCAGGTGTCGAGCAGCGGGCGGCCCGCGACCGCGACGTCGAGCGGCAGATTGTGGCACGGCAGGCACGCGTCGGCGCGGGTCAAGCGCGGCTCCGGGGTGGCGCGCATCCGGGCGGCCGGGAGGCGACGCCGGACGGGCGTCGTCGGCCCGAGCTTCTCGTGACCGCGGACGTGGCACCCAGCGCAGTTGACGCCTTCGCCGCCCAGCGTCTCCCGACCCTCGACCGCCTCGGCGGCGGCGTCCTGCTGCTCGGCCAACGGCGCGTGGCAGGCATTGCAGGCGGCGCGCTGCTCTGGCGGCAGGTCGACGAGCTGGGCGCGGACGCCGGGGCCGGCGGCGAGCGCGTGCCGGCTCACGCGCCACGCCGCGTGCTCCGCGGGGTGGCAGCGGCCGCAAGCGCGGGCGTCGAGCGTCCGGCGCGCGGGCACGAGGCCCGTCGGCGGCGTCCCCTGGGCGGGCAACGGCCGGGAAGGCCAGAGGCGGTCGGCGATCCCGGCGCGCCGCTGCGCCGGCGGAGGGAGCGCGCCGTGGGCGTCGGACGCCGGCGCCGCCCCGCGTGCTCGCAGCGCGGCGACGACGGCCCAGCGATCGGCGACCGGCAGCACCGCGCCAAAGGCGGGCATGGCCTTGCGTCCGTGGGTGACCGTGGCGAAGAGGTCGACGGGCGACTTCGCGGCGGCCGCGCGAAGATCGGCGGTACCCGGCGGCGCCGCCGGTCCGTCGCCGGCGCCCTCGGGGCCATGGCACGTCGTGCAGCCCGCCGCGCCCCAGACTGCCTCGCCTCGGACGGCGTGGGCGTCGAGATCCGCGGGGACCGTGGGGTTGGCGCCGGCGGGTCGCGCGACACGCAGGCGGACGACCTCGTCGACGAGCGCCGCGATCTCCGCCTCGGGCAGCGTGCCGAACGCAGGCATGCCGGTGGCGGGCCGACCCTGGCGAATCGTGCGCTCGATCGCGCCTCGGTCGTCGCCGTGGGTGAAAGGCGCGGCCACGAGGTCCCGCGGGGGTGGCCGGTAGAGGTGCGCCGCGGGCCCGTCCCCCCGCCCGCCAGCGCCGTGACAGGGCGCGCAGCGGACGTCGAACCCCGACCCCGGCGACGCGAAGCCCCCGGCGAGCAGCGACCACAGCAGCGCGGGGGCCGCGATCACCGGTCGGGCGGATCCGTGACGACGATCGGATAGTCGCCGGTGAAGCAGGCATCACAGAAGCCGAGGCCCTCGCCGCCGGCGGCGGTCAGCAGCCCTTCGCGGCTGAGGTAACCGAGGCTGTCGCAGCCCAGCCGTTCGCGGATGGCCTCGACGCTCAGGTTCGCGGCCACCAGATCGCGGCGATCGGGCGTGTCGATGCCGTAGAAGCATGGGTGGGTGATCGGCGGCGACGAGATGCGGAGGTGCACCTCTCGCGCGCCCGCCCCGCGCAGCAGCGCGATGATCTTCGCACTCGTCGTCCCGCGCACGAGCGAGTCGTCGACGACCACCACGCGCTGGCCGCGGATGGCCTCCTCGACCGGTGAGAGCTTGAGCTTCACGCCGAAGTGACGGATCGACTGCGCCGGCTCGATGAACGTGCGCCCGACGTAGTGCGAGCGCACGAGCCCCATGCCGTACGGGATGCCGGAGACGTCGGCGAAGCCCATCGCGGCGGCCGTCCCGCTGTCGGGCACCGGGACGACGATGTCGGCCTCGGCGGGCGCCTCGCGGGCGAGCTGGCGTCCCATCTCGCGGCGGACCTTGTAGACGCTGGCGTCGAAGATGCGCGAGTCGGGGCGCGCGAAGTAGACCTGCTCGAACACGCACGCGCGGCGCCGTACGGGCGCGAACGGTTTCAACGAGCGGACGCCGTCCCTGGTGACGAAGACGAGCTCGCCGGGCTCCACTTCGCGCACGAACTTCGCGTCGATGAGGTGGAGGGAGCACGTCTCCGAAGCGAGGACCGGGGCGCCGTCGAGGTCGCCGATGACGAGGGGACGCACGCCGTAGGGATCACGGCCGCCGATGAGCGTGTCCTCGGTGAGGGCGACGAGCGACCATGCGCCCTCGACGGCCCGCAACGCGTCGAGCAGACGGCCCTCGACGCTGTCGGCGCGCGAACGCGCGAAGAGGTGGACGATGACCTCGGTGTCGGCGGTGCCGCTGAAGATGCTGCCCTCGGCCTCGAGGCGGCGGCGCAGCGTCCCGGCGTTGGTGAGGTTGCCGTTGTGCGCGACGGCGATCATGCCGCCGCCGTAGCGGACGGTGATCGGCTGGGCGTTGCACAGCCCCGCGCCGCCCGCCGTCGAGTATCGGACGTGCCCGATGGCGCGGTCACCGGGCACACGCGCGAGCTGTGCGGCGCCGAAGACATCGGCGACGAGGCCCTCGCCGAGATGGGCATGCAGGGTGTGGCCGTCGGACGACGCGATGCCCGCGCTCTCCTGCCCGCGGTGCTGCAGCGCGTGCAAACCGAGGTAGGCGATATTGGCGGCCTCCCGGTGTCCGAAGACCCCGAAGACGCCGCACTCGTCGCGGAAATGGTCGTCCCAGTCTTCTTTCAACGGAGCATCTCTTCCAGCGCCGTGGCCCAGCCCCGGCGGAGCTCGGCGACGGGCGCGTCGATCAACGTGCGTTCGGCGCAGCGCACCCGCAGTCGGTCGCCGCCGGTGCGACCGAGGATCGCCGCCGGCACCCCGTGCTTCGCGGCGACGGCGAGGAGCGCGTCGGGCCGGTCGGTCGCGACGACCACCCGGCCCTGGGCCTCACCGAACAGCATGACGTCGTCCCGACCTTCCCCGACGACGGCGATCGCCGCGCCGACGTCGCGGCCGAAGCAGCACTCGGCGAGGGCCACGGCGAGGCCCCCCTCGCTGCAGTCGTGGGCCGAGAGCACGAGGCCGTCGGCGTGCGCAGCGAGCAAAGTCTCAATGGTTGCGCGCGCTTGCGCGGCATCGAACGCGGGCGGCGGACCCGCCAGCTCGCCGGTCGCGAGCAGCAGGTACTCCGAGCCGCCGAGCACCGGGGCCGCGCCGCCGACGAGCACCACCGCGAGGTCTGCCGAGGGAAAGGCGGCACCTCGGACGGTCGCGACGTCGTCCATCAGGCCGACCATGCCGATCATCGGGGTGGGGTGGATCCCGCGGCCCTCGGTCTCGTTGTAGAGACTGACGTTGCCCGAGACGACGGGCGTGTCCAGCGCGCGACAGGCCTCGGCGATGCCGTCGATGGCCTGCGAGAGCTGCCACATGACCTCGGGGCGTTCGGGCGACGCGAAGTTCAGGCAGTCGGTGATCGCGGTGGGCCGGGCCCCCACGCAGGCGACGTTGATCGCCGCCTCGTAGACCGCGAGGGCGGCGCCGACGCGCGGGTCGAGCGCGCACTGCCGGCCATTGCAGCCGACCGACATCGCGATGCCGCGCCGCGTCTCGGGCAGGCGGACGACCGCCGCGTCCCCGTCGCCGGGCCGGAGAGCGGTGCCGGTGCGCACCATGTGGTCGTACTGCCGGTAGATCCAGCGCTTCGAGGCGATCGACGGCCGGGCGAGCAGCTGCACGAGGGTCGCGCCGAGATCCGCGGGGACCGGCACCTCGCCGACCGCAGGCGGCGTCGTCGCCGCCCGCATGGGCCGCTCGTACTTCGGCGCGTCGTCCACGAGCGCCGCCACCGGGACGTCGACGACGACCTCGCCGTGCCACGAGCAGACGAAACGGCCGGTGTCCGTCACGGTGCCGACTTCGCAGACGTCGAGCCCCCAGCGGGTCACGATGTCGATGAGCCGCTGCTCACGGCCGCGCTCGCAGACCATGAGCATGCGCTCCTGGCTCTCGCTCAGCAGCAGCTCGTAGGGCGTCATGTTCGACTCTCGCACCGGCACCGCCTCGAGCTTCAGGTGGAGGCCGGAGCCGGATCGCGACGCCATCTCGCAGGAGGACGACGTCAGGCCGGCTGCCCCCATGTCCTGGATGCCGACGAGCAGGTCCTCGCCCATCACCTCGAGGCAGGCCTCGATGAGCAGCTTCTCGGTGAACGGGTCGCCCACCTGAACGGTCGGACGCCGCGACTCCGAGTCCTCGCCGAACTCCTCGGAGGCCATGGTGGCCCCGTGGATGCCGTCGCGGCCGGTCTTCGAGCCGACATAGAAGACCGGGTTGCCGACGCCCTCGGCGCGACCGAGAAAGATGCGGTCGGCGCGGGCGACGCCGACCGCCATCGCGTTGACGAGGATGTTGCCGTCATAGCTGGCGTCGAACATGGCGTCGCCGCCGACGGTGGGCACGCCGACGCAGTTGCCATAGCCGCCGATGCCGTGGACGACGCCCTCGACGAGGTGCGGCGTCTTGGGGTGGTCCGGCCGCCCGAAGCGCAGGGCGTCGAGGAGCGCGACCGGGCGGGCGCCCATCGTGAAGACGTCGCGGAGGATACCGCCCACGCCCGTCGCCGCGCCCTGGTAGGGCTCGATGTACGAGGGGTGGTTGTGGCTCTCCATCTTGAAGACCACGGCCCAGCCGTCGCCAGCGTCGATGACGCCCGCGTTCTCGCCGGGGCCCTGGATGACCTTCGGACCGGTCGTCGGTAGCCGGCGCAGGTGCACGCGGCTCGACTTGTAAGCGCAGTGCTCGCTCCAGAGCACGCTGAAGACGCCGAGCTCAGGCCAGGTCGGCGCGCGGCCGATCAGCCGCTCCACGCGCGCGTATTCGTCGGCCGTGAGGCCATGTTGCCGAATGATCTCGGGCGTGTATGGCGGCTTCATCGCGCGCCTCCCACCAACCGGAGCGCAGCGTCGAAGAGCGCCCGGCCCTGGCCGTTGCCGAGCAGCGGCTCTGCGTTGCGCTCGGGGTGCGGCATCATGCCGACCACGTTCCCGCCCTCGTTGCAGATGCCGGCGATGTTCGCCGACGCGCCGTTCGGATTGAACGCGTCGCTCACCGTCCCGTCGGGACCGCAGTAGCGGAAGACCACCCTGCCCTCTCCCTCCAGGCGCGCCAGCGTGTCGGCGTCGGCGTGGTAGCGCCCCTCGTTGTGCGCGATCGGCAGCCGGAGCACGCCCTGTACGCCGGCGGTGAACGGCGTGGGCCGACCGTCGACGCGAACGTGGGCATCCTCGCAGATGAACTTCAGACCGGCGTTGCGCAACAGCGCCCCCGGCAGCAGGTGCGACTCGGTCAACACCTGGAAACCATTGCAGATCCCGAGCACGGGACCGCCGGCGCGAGCGAACGCGGCGACCGCCTCCATCACCGGGCTCAGCGACGCGATGGCCCCGCAGCGTAGGTAGTCGCCATAGCTGAAGCCGCCGGGCAGGAGCACCACGTCGGGCCGCCGCAGGTCGCGCTCGTCGTGGCGGACCTTCCAGGCCGTCTCGCCGAGGACCTCGGTCGCGACGCGCACGCAGTCGTCGTCGCAGTTGCTGCCGGGGAAGGAGACGACGGCGAACCGCATCACTCGACCTCGACCGAGAACGTCTCCATCACCGGATTGGCCAGGAGCTTGCGCGCCATCGCCTCGAGGCGCTCGCGGGCGACCGCGGGATCGACGTCGCCGAGCTCCACCTCGAAGACCTTGCCCACGCGCACGCCGTGCGCGTCGTCGAAGCCGAGGCGCGCGAGCGCCCCGGACACGGCCTTGCCCTCGACGTCGAGGACGTCGGGCTTCAGGCGGACCGTCACGCGGCCCTTCATCACAGCTTCTCCCCGGTGATGCGCTCGTAGAGCGAGACGTAGAGGTCGGCGGTGCGCTCGACGAGCGCGGCCGGCATCGGCGGGATGTCGGGCTCCGCCCGGCCCTCGGCCCGGGCGGCGTACAGCGCGTCCTTGTAGCCGGTGTCGCGGTAGTGCTGGCGCACGAATTCCTTCGAGAACTGGACGATCTCGCCGCGCGCGTACGCGGCGGCGTCCCACCAGCGGTCCTCGTCGGGCGTGCCGAAGACGTCGACGACCATCAGCGCCCCGTCCTCGTCGCGGCCGAACTCCTTCTTGCCGTCCACGTGGAGCAGCCCCCGCGGTTCGACCTGGGCGTCGATGAGCAGGTCGATGCGCTTGCAGGCGTCCTCGATCCAGCCAAGCTCGGAGCCGTCGAGCTTGCTGATCGCGAGGGCCTCGTCGAGCGCCAGGAGCCGGTCGGTGCGCTCGACCTTGGTGCTCATCTCGAACCACGGCTCGACGAGCTTCTGCCCGTACGCCCACAGGTCGTGGCGAACACCGGGCAGCGTGCCCGCCTTCATGCGGTCGTAGAGCGATCCGGCGACATAGTGCCGCTGGATGAACTCCAGCGGGACGAGCACCCGCCGGCGGTCGCGCGTGATCTTCGCGTAGTCGTGCTCGACCTCGATGCGCTTGACGAGCATCTCGCGCGGGCCGGTCTGCTCGACGAAGTGCGAGCGGACGCCCAGCGACACGAGCCGCTGGAACCAGAACGATGCGACGCCGCACAGGACCTCGCCTTTGCGCGGCACCTCGTTCGGGATCCACTTGTCGAAGACGCTGATGCGGTCGGTGAACTCGAAGCGCACGAGGTCGGGGCGTCCCGGGACGGTCCAGACCTTCTTGACGGAGCCCGTGTAGAGCAGCTCGGCGTTCACTTCAGGTGCCCTCTTCGCCGAACACGCGGCGGAAGATGTCGTCGACGTGGCGGAGATGGTAGGCGGGGTCGAAGACCCGCTTCACGGCGGCGGCGTCGAGGTGCCGCCCGATGTCGGCGTCTGCCAGGACGAGCGACGCGAAGTCCGCGTCGCCCCGTAGGGCATTGCGCTGCACCCACTCGTAGGCCCGCTGACGGGGCACGCCCGCGCGCACGAGGTCCAGCAACAACCGTTGGCTGTAGATGATGCCGCCGCTGAGCTCGAGGTTCCGCCGGAGGCGCTCGGGGTAGACGTCGAGGCCGTCGATCAGGCGCGCACAGCGGAAGATCATGAAGTGTAGAGTGGCCGTCGCGTCGGGACCGATCATCCGCTCGACGCTGGAATGGCTGATGTCGCGCTCGTGCCACAGGGCGACGTCCTCGAGGGCCGCGCTCGCGTAACCCCGCAACATCCTTGCCAATCCGGTGAGGTTCTCCGAGAGGATGGGGTTGCGCTTGTGCGTCATGGCCGAGCTGCCCTTCTGGCCCGGCGCGAAGGGCTCGGCGGCCTCGCCCACCTCCGTGCGCTGCCAGTGGCGGACCTGGACGGCGATGCGCTCGATCGTGGCGCCGACGATCGCGAAGGTCGAAAAGAGCTCGGCATGGCGGTCGCGCGGGACCACCTGGGTGCTGACCGGCTCGGGTTCGAGGCCCAGCTCGGCGCACACCGCGGCCTCGATGCTCGGCGGCACGTTGGCGAAGGTGCCGACGGCGCCGCTGATCTTGCCATGGGCGATGCGCTCGCGGGCGCGCTCGAGGCGTTCGCGGTCGCGCTGCAGTTCGGCGTGGAAGCTGGCGAGCGCCAGACCGAACGTCGTCGGCTCCGCATGCATGCCGTGGCTGCGACCCACCATCGGCGTGTGCTTGTGTTCGAGAGCGCGCCGCTTCGTCGCGGCGAGGAGCGCGTCCAGCTGCTCGAGGACGAGGTCGGTCGCCTGCGTCAACAGGATCGCGAAGCTGGTGTCGAGGACGTCGGAGCTCGTCAGCCCGAGGTGCAGCCAGCGCGCATCCTCGCCCACCTGCTCCTCGATCTGGCTCAGGAACGCGATGACGTCGTGCTTGGTGACCTCTTCGATCTCGGCGATGCGGTCGGCGTCCACGCGAGCGCGCGCACGCACGCGGGAGGCAACCCCCCGCGGCACGAGGCCCTCATCCTCCATCGCCTCGCAGGCGGCCAGCTCCACGGCGAGCCAGGCCTCGTAGCGTGCCTGCGGCGACCACAGGCGGGCCATCTCCGGTCGCGTGTAGCGCTCGATCACGTTGACTCTTTCACGGCGACCGCCCCGCGGGCGCAGACGCGATTGCGGCCGCCTTCCTTTGCGTCGTACAGCGCCTCGTCGGCCCGCTCGAGGAGCGTTCCGAGGTCGACCACCTCGCCCACGTGCGCGGCGGTCACGCCCATGCTGAGCGTGCAGCGCACCTCGGCGTCGCCGAGGCGGAACGTCGACATCTCGACGAGCGCCCGCAAGCGTTCGGCCGTCTGCACGCCGGCGGCGAGATCACATCCGGGCAGCCCGATCACGAACTCGTCGCCGCCGTAGCGACAGAGCACGTCCGTCTCGCGCAGGTTCGCCACGAGGATGCGGGCGACCTCCTTGATGACGTGGCTGCCCATGACGTGGCCGTGCGTGTCGTTCACCGACTTGAACCGGTCGCAGTCGAAGAAGATGCAGGCCAGCGGGATGCCGAAGCGGTTCACTCGGCGCAGCTCGAGCTCCATGCGGCGCTTGAACTCGCCCTGGTTGCACAGACCCGTCAGGTCGTCGGTGATCGAAAGCGCGTGCAGGCGTCGATTGGAGACGAGGAGCGCCTCCTGGAGCGAGCGCATGCGCCACAGCACCTCGAGGCGCAGGACGAGCTCGAAGTGCTCGAACGGACGCACGAGGAAGTCGTCGATGCCCGACTGGAACGCGCGCACGATGGTCGCGCGCTCCTTGTCGGAGAAGATCGCCAGCACCGGCACGAAGGCCTCGGCGGAGACCATCTCCTTGATGCGGACCAGGTCCTCGAGCGGGTCGATGAGGCCCGGCTGCAGGTCCATGAGGACGATCTCCGGCTTCAGGCCGTGCAGCGCCTGCCACACGCCCTCGCCCGGCGCGGTGGCGACCACGCGGTAGCCGCGCGCCTCGAGGGCGTCCTTGAGGAACAGCCGCTCGTCGGGCTCGCGCCCGACCAGGAGCAGACGGCGCCCCTCCGGGGGCGGCGGGGCGTCGTTCGTTGCAGCCATGGGCGAGTTCTAGCGGAGGTCGGCGCAGCAGCGGAAGCCGATGGAGGGCCGCGCGCTTCCGGGTGCGCGCCGACCGCCGGCGGAGCAGGCGGCGTCCTCGTCGGCGGAGGCGGCGTCGCCGCCGCGCACGGTCTGGTCCGCCGTCCACTCGGCCACGTTGCCGCTCATGTCGTAGGCGCCGACGGCGCTGCGGCACCTCGAGAACTTGCCGCCCGCCTCGATGCTGCGCTCGCTGCCCGATTCGTCCTCGGTATTGCAGCGGCCGGCGTCGAACTCGCCCCCGTAAGGAAAGTCGGCGCCGCCGGGGCCGCGACAGGCGCGGCGCCACTCGTCGTCGGAGCAGAGCCGCTTGCCGGCCTGCTTGCACAGACCCTCCGCCGCCGTGAAGGTGACGTTCGCGCGCGGCTTGCTCCCGCGACCGGGGAACTCGTAGGCGTCGAGGCAGTACGCCTTGCCGGCCTTCGCCAGCGCGACGCCCTCGGCCCCGGACACCTTGCCGCCCTTGACGGAGCCCTTGGGGAAGGCGGCCTTGGTGATCAACAGCATGCCGCCAAGGCACGCGAGGCTGTCGCTGCCGCCCGCCGCCGCGACGACCGGGGGCTCGATCGGCTCGGGCTCGGTGGCGCGGACGACGCCGGCGACCGGCTTGTCGGCGGGCGCCTTGACCTCGGCGACCGCCTTTGGCTCGGGACGCGAAGCCGCGGACTCCGTGGCGGCGGGCGTCGGAACCGGCGGCCTCTCGGCGACGAGCGCCTTCGCCTCGGTGGCGGGCGCGGGGGTCCTGACGGCGCGGGCTTCGGTCGCCGGCGCCGGCTTCACGGCCTCGGGCTCGGACCTCACCGCCGCCACGCTGGTCGGCGGAGGCGCCGCCTCCGTCGAAGGCGCCGCCTCCGTCGTCGGCGCCGCGACGGTGGCCGCGTCGGGCACCGCCTTCACCGGCTCGGCGGCGACCACCAGGACCTGCGGCTCGCTCGGCGGCGCGCTCACGCCGCCCCCCTCGACCTGCACGACCAGCGGGCCGTCCTTCGCGTCGCGATCGCTGCGCAGCACGTCGATGAGGTAGAGGGTGCCGGCAAGCACCCCACCCACGAGCACGACGACGGCGAGCACGAAGCCCAGGTTCGAACGCAGGAACCAGGGCTCGCTGCGCGCCCGAACCGCGGGCGGCGGGGGGCCGATGGGCGTCGTCTCGCGCACCGGCGGCGGCGTCGCCGACCGGGGCCCGAGATCCGACGGCGGACCCACCCGCGAGGCGGGCACCGCCGGGATGTCGACGGACTCGCCCGCCTCGTCGATCACCGCGTCGAGGTCGTCGGCGTCGAGCTCCTCGATGTACGAGCGCTCCGCCGGCGGCTCGCTCGTCAGCTCTGAGAACGGGGTCGCGGCCGGCAGCGTGGCGGCCGGGGGCAGCTTGGGCCGCTCGGTGGTCGGGAGATCCTCGCCGGGCTCGTCCTGGAGGCCGGCGGGCACCTTCACCTTGCGGGTGACGTCTTCGGGGAGGAGCGACGGCGCGCCGACCATGCTGACGTCGACCGAGCCGAGCTCCTGAGCGTCGACATAGGTCGAGAGGGCTTCGGAGAACGCCTCGGCGCTCTCGTACCGGTCCTCGGGACGCGTGGCGGTCGCGCGGGCGACGATGCCGTCCACCCCATCGGCGCCGGCCTCCTCGGGCATCTCGAGGACCACGCTCGGCGGCGGCGCGCCCTCCGCGAACGGCTTACCGGTGAGCAGCTCGTAGAACAGCGCGCCGAGGCTGAAGACGTCGGCGCGGGCATCGATCGGCCCTTCGTCCCTCAGCTCGGGCGCCAGGTAGCGCGCTGTGCCCGCGTCTTCCTGGGCCGCGACGAAGCGGTCGCGCGGGACCGCCTCGAACATGCCGAAGTCGGTGAGCTTCAGCACGTCGGGCAGGATCAGCACGTTCTCGGGCTTGAGGTCGCCGTGCGCCGTATGCCGGTGCGCGTGCGAAAGGGCCATGCAGATCTGGCCCAAGATGGGCTCGATCTCGCGCGCGGTGAACCGACTGCCCTTCTCCTGACGCAGGCCGATGACCTTGCGCAGCGTGAGCCCCTCGAGGAGCTGCATCGTGTAGAAGAGCCGGTCGCCGTCCTGGTCCTCGTCGTAGATGCGGACGATGTTCTGCTGCGAGAGCTTGCGGACCTTCCGGATCGTGCGGCGGAAGGCCTCGCGGGACTCGTCGGAGTCGATCAGCGACGCGTCGAAGACCTTCAGCGCGACGTCGACCTCGATCTCCTGATCGTGCACGCGATAGACGACGCCGAGCGGACCACGCCCGACCAGGTCGCGCACCTCGTAGCGCGAACGGACGACGTCGCCGATGGCGAAGGGCAACGTCTCCGCGACCTTGGCGGCCCGCAGGCGGCGCTTCTCGAGAGCACGAAACGAGGTGGTGGTGGTCGTGAAGGTGCGCCGGGCCCCGGCGAAACGCTGGCCGCAGTTCGGGCATTGCGGCGCAGCTTCGGGGACGTCGCTACCACAGCGGAAGCAGATCAACGCGAACTCCCCCTCGGCCAGGAAGCGCAGTCTTTTAGCAGAGGTAAGGCGCCCCATCAAGGGGCGAGAGGGTCAGCGCCCCGTGTGGCCGAAGCCGCCGGCCCCGCGGGCGGCAGGGGGCAACGCCTCGGCTTCGTGGACCGTCGGACGAACGACAGGCGCCACCACGAGCTGCGCGACGCGCTCGCCGCGGCGCACGACGATGGGCGCCGAGCCGAGATTGACCAGCAGCACGCGAAGCTCGCCGCGGTAGTCGGCGTCGATCGTGCCCGGCGCATTGAGGACGGTCAGCCCTTCGGCGAGCGCGCGGCCGGAACGCGGCCGGACCTGTCCTTCGTAGCCATCCGGGATCGCGATGGCGAACCCCGTCGGCACGAGGCCCCGCTCACCGGGCGCAAGCGTCAGCGGCTCGCGAACGGCGGCGGCGAGGTCCATCCCCGCCGCACCGGGTGTCGCGAAGGTCGGCAGCGGCAACGCGTCGGGCGCCGACGCCGCGGGCAGGCGCTGGAACAGAACGATCAAGGGCAGGTCAGTGCGCGGTCTGCTCGGCGATGGCTTCCTTGCGGGAGAGGCGGATCTTGCCCTGCCGATCGACCCCAATGCACTTCACCATGACCTCGTCGCCCTCGGAGAGCACGTCCTCGACGCGCGCCACGCGGTGATCGGCCAGCTCGGAGATGTGCACGAGGCCGTCGGTGCCCGGAAGGATCTCGACGAAGGCGCCGAAGTCCATGATCTTGCGCACCGTTCCGCGGTAGACGCGGCCGATCTCGGGCTCCTGGGTGAGGCCCTTGATGATGTCGAGCGCCGACTGCGCCGCTTCCAGGTTCGGGCTGGCGATCGACACCCGACCGGTATCGTCGACGTCGATGGCGACGCCCGTCTGCTCGATGATCCCGCGGATCGTCTTGCCCCCCGGGCCGATGACGTCGCGGATCTTGTCGGGCTTGACGTAGTACGTGAGGATCCGCGGCGCGTACTGCGACAGATCCTCGCGGGGCGCCTTGATCGCCTTGGCCATCTCGCGAAGGATGTGGAGCCGGCCGTCCTTCGCCTGCTTGAGCGCGCGCTCGAGGATCTCGCGGCTGAGCCCCGAGACCTTGATGTCCATCTGGATGGCGGTGATGCCTTCCTTCGTCCCGACGACCTTGAAGTCCATGTCGCCGAGGTGATCCTCGTCACCGAGGATGTCGGACAGGACCTCGATGCGGTCCTCCTCCTGAATGAGGCCCATCGCGATGCCAGCCACGGCTTTCTTCACCGGGACGCCGGCATCCATGAGCGCCATCGACGACGCGCACACCGTCGCCATCGAGGACGAGCCATTCGACTCGAGCACCTCGCTGACGATGCGGAGCACGTAGTTGAAGTCGTCGCGGGACGGCAGGATCGGTTCAACGCCACGCTGCGCGAGGGCGCCATGGCCGATCTCGCGTCGGCTCGAGCCGCGCAACATCTTCGCCTCGCCCGTGCAGAACGGGGGGAAGTTGTAGTGCAGCATGTAGCGGACGAACTGGTCGCCTCGCAGGTTGTCGATGCGCTGCTCGTCACGGCGCGTCCCGAGGGTCACCGTGCCGAGCGCCTGCGTCTCGCCGCGCGTGAAGAGCGCCGAGCCATGCGTGCGCGGCAACACGCCCACCTCGCAGGTGATCTTGCGGATGTCCTTCGGCCCACGACCGTCGATGCGGACGCCCTCTTCGACGATCTGCGTACGGACGATGTCCTTCTGGATCGCCTTGAGGTAGCCCTTGATCTCCTCGGCACGCTCGGCGAGCGAGGCGTCCTCGGCCACCAGCGTCTCCATGACGTCCTTGGCGACCTTGGAGACGGCGTCGTAGCGGAGTTCCTTCTGGGGGATCGCCACGGCGTCGGCCAGGCGGTCGAGCGAGAGATCGATGACGCGACCGAAGAGATCGCGATCGGTCTCGGGCGCCTCGACCTTCATCTTCGCACGACCGACCTTTCGCTGCAGCTGCTCCTGCAGCGCGATGATCGGCTTGATCGCCTCGTGGGCGGTCATGATGGCATCGATGACCTCGGCCTCGGACGCCTCGTGGCACTCGCCCTCGACCATCACCACGGCGTCGCGGCCGGCGGCGACGATCAGCGAGAGCTTCGCCTGCTCCTGCTGCTGGAACGTCGGGTTGACGACGTACTCGCCATCGATGAGCGCCACGCGGCAACCGCCGATGGGGCCGTCGAAGGGCACGTCGCTGATCGTGGTGGCCGCCGACGCGCCGACCATCGCGCAGATGACCGGGTCGTTGATGTTGTCGGCGGAGAGGACGGTCGCGATGACCTGGATCTCGTTGCGCCAGTGATCGGGGAAGAGCGGGCGCATGGGACGATCCATCAGGCGCGAAGCCAGGATCTCCCAAGGTCCGAGGCGACCCTCGCGCTTGAAGTAACCGCCGGGGATGCGCCCCGCGGCGTACATCTTCTCGACGTACTCGCACGTCAGCGGCAGGAAGTTCTGGCCCGGACGGCCGGATTTCGCGCCGACGCAGGTGACGAGCACCACCGTCTCCCCCATCGTGACGAGGACCGAGCCGCCCGCGAGCTTCGCGAGTCGGCCGGTTTCGAGCGTGATGGCGGTGGTGCCGAACTGAGCGGACAGGGTGGTGACACCCATGCAGCGTCCTTTCTGCGGAAGGCGGCCCTTGCCACCCGAGCCCGCAGTGCGCCCCTGGACGCCGGACGCGATTGCTTTCGCTCGCCTCGGTCGCTGACCAGGTACGTCCACGGCGAGTGGGCGGCTCTGGTCAGTTACTGAGGCTGCGACCGGTTTCCGGGGCGGAGCGCGATATGCGCGCTCCGGGTTGAATGTACGGAGGGGAGGGCGCCGGGGGCCCCCTCCCCGGCTTCGAACCTGACCTTACTTGCGGATGCCGAGCTGGGCGATCAGCGCACGGTAGCGCTCGACGTCGGTCTTCTTGAGCCAGTTGAGCAGGCGACGACGCTGGCCGGCCAGGAGAAACAGGCCGCGGCGCGAGTGGTGGTCGTGCTTGTGGGTCTTGAAGTGCTCGGTGAGGTCGTTGATGCGCTGGGTCATGAGCGCCACCTGGACCTCGGGCGAACCGGTGTCGTTCTCGCCTCGCTTGAACTTCTCGATGATTTCGGCCTTCGTCTCACGAGCGAGCGGCATGTGTTCCTCCGGCTCCCCTCGGGGAGCGTGTCGCGACTGGCCGCGCCGTCGAGCAGCCAGCGCCGTTATCGCGCGCCTTCTACGCCAACGTGGAGCGTCCGTCAAGTCATAGGCGCGGTAAACCCCCGCAGGATCCGAGCCGGACCCGCCGCGGGTACCTCGAGCAGGGCGACCAGTCGGCCCTCTGGATCGAGCGCGACGACCACGCCGGCGGGCGCCGCGGCGACCTCGAACTTGCGGCCGTGGCGAGCGTCGTCGAGCGCGCGGCCAGACAGATGCACCGCCGGGAGATGTCTCAGCGCGCTCGCCATCGGAAGCAATGCCGCTCTGGCGAGCTCGGGGTCGGCGGTGAGGTCCGCCAGCGGTCGCGCGTCCTCGAGCGTGAAGGGACCGGCGGCAATCCGCCTCAGCGCCGTGAGGTGCGCGTGCAGACCGAGCGTCGCCGCCACGTCAGCGGCGAGGCTGCGGATGTACGTGCCTTTGGAGCAAGTGACGTCGAACGTGAAGAATGGCGGCGCGGCCTCGACCATCCGCGACGCGTGGACCGTCACTGTGCGCGCCGGCGCCTCGACGGCCTCGCCAGCTCGCGCGCGCTCGTGCAGCCGCCGGCCATCGACCTTGATCGCCGAGTACGCGGGCGGACGCTGTACGATTTCGCCGACGAAGCGCATCAGCGCCGCGTCGAAGGCAGGCGCATCGACCCGCGCCACCGCCTCGACAGGGTCGGTCGCGACCACCTGCCCTTCAGCGTCCAGCGTATCGGTGGCAGCGCCTATCTTGGCCGTCGCGAGGTAACGCTTGTCGGCGCCGAGCAGGTACGGAACGAGCTTCGTCGCTTCGCCGACACAGACGGGCAAGACACCCGTCGCCATGGGATCGAGCGTGCCGGTGTGGCCGACACGCCGGACCCGCAAGGCGCGCCGGACCTGCTCGACGACACCGAAGCTCGTGATTCCTGTGGGTTTGTCGACGACCAGGACGCCGGAGACCTCGACGGTCTCACCCTTCATCGTCGTCCTCTGCGCGCTCATCGTCGCCGCCCTCGGACCGCTCCTTGGCGGCGGCCTCCCCGAGCCCCAACTCGTGGAGCGCGCGCTCGATGCGCGCGCCGTACTCGAGCGACGGATCGAGCCGAAACTCGAGCGAGGGCGTCACGCGGAGCCGGATACGCTGCCCGAGCTCGCGCCGCAGGAAGCCGCTCGCCCGTCGCAACGCTTCGGCGATCGCCTGACGGGTCTTGTCGTCCTCGGGCGCAGTGTAATAGACGCGGGCTTCCCGCAGGTCGCCGGTCACCTCGACGTCTGTCAGCGTGATGGCGGCGACCCGGGGATCCTTCACCTCGAAGCGGATCAGCTCGGAGAGCACCTCGCGGACGAGCGTCGCCACCCGCTGGGTGCGGTTGGATGGTGCGGCCATCAGCCGATGCTCCGCTGGACCTCCTTGATTTCGAAGACTTCGACGATGTCGCCGACGGCGACGTCGTCATAGCCCTCGACGGAGATACCGCACTCGTATCCGCTCGCAACCTCGCGCACGTCGTCCTTGAAGCGCTTGAGGCCGACGAGCTTGCCGCGGTGGACCAGCTTGCCCTCGCGCATGATGCGCGCCTGGGCATTGCGGGCCACCTTGCCGTCGAGCACGTAGGAGCCGGCGATCGTCCCGGATTTGCTGACCCGGAACACGGCCCGCACCTCGGCGCGGCCCAGTGCGTTCTCGACCAGCTCCGGGGCCAGCAGCCCGCCCATCATGCCCTTCACTGCATCAATGAGCTCATAGATGACGGTGTAGCTGCGAATGTCGATGCCGCTCTGCGTCGCGAGGCGCTTCGCGTTGTTGTCGGGTCCCACGTTGAAGCCGACGACGCGCGCCGAGGAAGCCTCGGCCAGCATGACGTCGGACTCGGTGATGGCGCCGACTCCAGAGTGGATCACCCTGACCGACACCTCCGCGGTGCCGAGCTGCTCCACCGCCGTCCTCACCGCTTCGAGCGAGCCATGGACGTCCGTCTTGAGAATGACGTGCAGCGTCTCTGTGGCCTTCGCACCCATCGCCGCGAGAAGGTCGGCCGGAGCCTGGCGCGCGCCAGCCTTGGCCTCCTTCTCCTTCTCCTTCTGGGTGCGCATCTCGACGACGCGCTTCGCGTCCTTCTCATTGGCGACGACGTGGAAGCCCTCGCCCGCCGGCGGCACACCGTCGAGACCGAGCACCTCGACCGGAGTCGAGGGTCCCGCCTCCTTCAGCTGCTTGCCGTGCTCGTCGAGCATGGCGCGCACACGGCCGAAGCTGGCGCCTGCCACGACGAAGTCACCGCGCCGAAGGGTGCCCTCTTCGACGAGAACCGTTGCCACCGGGCCGCGCCCCTTGTCGATGCGCGACTCGACGACGTGACCGAAGCCGGGCTTCTTCGGATTCGCCTTGAGCTCGAGGATCTCCGTCTGAAGCGCCAGGCTCTCGAGCAACGAGTCAACGCCCTTCCCCGTCAGCGCGCTCACAGGGACGAAGAGAGTATCGCCGCCCCACTCCTCGGGGATCAGGCTGTACTTCGTCAGCTCGTGCTTGACACGGTCCGTGTCGGCGCCGGCCTTGTCGATCTTGTTGATCGCCACGACGATCGGCACCCCGGCGGCCTTGGCGTGGTTGATCGCCTCGACCGTCTGCGGCATGGCGCCGTCGTCGGCGGCGACCACCAGCACAACGACGTCGGTGACCTGGGCACCGCGCGCACGCATGGCCGTGAAGGCCTGGTGACCCGGGGTGTCGAGGAACACGACGAAGTTGTCGCCTACCGGCACGCGGTACGCGCCAATGTGTTGCGTGATGCCGCCCGCCTCGCCCTGGGCCACCTTGGCCTTGCGGATGCGGTCGAGCAGGGTCGTCTTGCCGTGGTCGACGTGACCCATGATGGTAACCACGGGCGCACGCGGTTCGGCGTCGGGATCCTCGGCGAGCTCTTCCTCCTCGAGGGGACCCGACAGCACTTCGTCCTCGTCGAACGAGACGTCGCGGACCTCGTACTCGTACTCGGCCGCGAGGATGCCCGCGGTGTCGCGATCGATCTGGCTGTTGATCGTGGCCATCGAGCCCATCTGGATGAGCTTGGCGATCAGCTCGTTGGCCTTGACACCCAGCTCGCGACCGAGCTCGCCGACACTGATCGTCTCATCGATCTTGACGATGCGCTTGTGGGCCGCCGGCGTGGTCACCATCGTCTTGCCGCCCTTGCGGGTCGGCGCCTTGCGCTTGCGCGCACGGCTCTTCGAGCCAGCCGGCGAGTACAGATCCTCGCGGCTGAAGACCTGACGCTTCTTCGCTCCACCCTTGCCGCCGCCGGTCTTCGGCTTGTCGGCTTCGGCAGTCTCGCCGCCTCCTCCGGGCCGCGCGGGCCCTTCGCGACGGCGGCGCCCCTCGACCGGACGGCCAGGCGGGAACGCGCTCGGCACGATCGGCTGCTGCAGCATGCCGCCGGGGCCACGCGGACCGCCGGGGCCACGCGGACCGCCGGGGCCACGCGGACCGCCGGGGCCAGGCCCCATGCCGTCGCGTCGAGGCGGCGCGCCGCGCGGCGGCATGCGCGGCGCCGTCCGGCTGCGGAGCTGGTCGAGCGGGATCGTCCCGAGGACCTTGGCGCGAACCGGGCTCTCGGCCGCGCCGGCGCCACCTTCGGGCGCCCCCGGACGGGAGCGGGCGCCCGGCGCCTGCTGCTGCGCGGCGGTCGGACGACGCAGGTCGGCGCCGGGGCGTTCGCCACGGTCGTCGGGACGACGCGCCGAGGCGGGACCGGCATCTCCCGGTCGCACCATCGGTCCCCGCGTCGGACCGGTGCGCATCGGCTGGCCGTCGCCCGCCGGACCGCGCTGCGCGGGTCGCTCGGCAGGACGGACACCGGGCCGGTCACCGGCGGACGGACGCTCGCCCGGACGCACCGCGGGCCGATCGCCGGAGGGCCGATCGCCCGGACGCAGGGCCGGGCGCTCGGTCATCGGACGCTCGGCGCCGCGAACAGCGGGGCGTTCGGTCGGGCGCTCGGCCGGGGCGCGCTCGGTGGAACGCTCGGGGGCGCGGCGCTCGGCAGGTGGCGGCGCGGTGACGCGGGCAGCGGGTCGTTCGACCTCGTCGACCGGCGGCTCCGCCGGACGAACGACGCGAGCAGCCGGCTCGGCCGGGGCCGCGGGACGCTCGGGCTCGGCCGACGACGGCTCGGGCTGCTTCTCGGGAGGCGCGACGGGCCTGGGCGCCTCCACCTGCGAGGACGGCGGCGCGGGCGCCTCGGCGGCTGGCGGCGTCACGGGCGCGGGACGCTCGGCGGGCGGCTCCGGGATCGGCGCGGATCGCTCGGTCGCCACCTCCGCCTCGGCCGGCTTGGCCGCCTCTGCGGGCGTCGGCGTCGGCTGCGCCGCGGTCGACGTCGCGCGTCGCACGGGCGGCGGCGCGGTCGGAGCCGCCGGCTTCGCAGCCGCAGCCCGAGCCGCCGGCGTGGCGACCGGAGCAGGCGCAGGAGCCGGACGCGCGGCGGCCTCGCCGACGCGACGGCGCACACCGGGCGCCTTCTGCTCGACGGAGGCGGGCCGCCGCTCGGCCTCGATGGCAGTCTTGAGGCGCTGCGCGTCGGCGTCGCTGATCACCGACATGTAGTTCTTGACCTCAATCTGGAACTGGTCGCACCGGTCCATGAGCTGGCGGTGATCCATCCCCAGTTCCTTGGCGACCTCGAAGACTCTCTTGCCCATTTGCTCTCCAGCCACCGGTGGCCCCTTGGGGGGCCGCCGAGCGGGCCACTTCTATAGACTTTGCGCTGCGGCCGCAACCAAAACCCGGTTACGACGCTGCAACTCGGACTGCAGCTTCTCGGCGACCGGCCCGTGAGTGATGCCCACGGCCACCAGCGCCTCTCGCCCCTGGGTGCGGCCCAGCGCCTCTCGATCGAGGAACCCCTCGGCGACCGGGATCCTCTCCGTCTCGCTGCGCCCCATCAGACGCTTCAACGAGTGGGCGGCGGCGTCAGTGGCGGTCACCACCAGCCGTACCTGGCCCGCCTGCAGTGCCCGGTCGAGGACATCGGCACCGAAGACGGACCAACCGGCGCGGCGTGCGATGCCGAGAAGGTCGACCACGCGTGCCTCGACGGCTTCGAGGATTCGGCCGCGGAGGGCCTCGCCGTCGATCGCACCGACCGGCTGTCGGAACGCTCGACCGAAGGCCTTGCGGCGTATGGCTTTTTCGAGGCACGCCGCGTCGTGGCACAGGTGGGCGCCACGACCCGGCAGTTTCAGGTTTCTATCGACGAACAGCTGACCACCGGGTCCGACGACCCAGCGCACCAACTCATCCCGCGGGAACCGGCCGCGGCAACCGAGGCAGGTTCGGGTGGGGATTTCGGGTCTTGGGGTCGCCGTGCGCGGGGCACGGCGACCGCGCCCGCGCCGCGCCATCTTTCAAATCTCCTCAGACGACGGAGCCTCGTCATCGGTCGCGGCGTCGCTCAAAGATTCACCGCCGGGCACGGCGGCTCGACCGGCCCGCAACACCGAGAGCGCCTCTCGCGCCGCAAAGAGCACCTTCACCGCGCGCTCGACGTCAAAGCCCGTGCGCTTCGCGAACTTCTCGGGGTCTCCGGCCTCGGCGACGTCTTCGAGCGTGAAGAAGCCGGCGCGAACGAGACGTTCGAACACGCCGCGGTCCAGGCCATCGATGCCTGCGGGCCAACGCCGCCACTCCGTCTCCTGGTCGTAGCCCGCGGGCAGCGGCGCGCGCGGGCGGATGTCCTCGCCGGCTTCCTTGCGGGCGAGCAGGTCGTCGGCGCCCTCGCGGAGGCGCCGCGCTGCCTCGGCGTTGATGCCGGGCATGTTGGCGAGCTCCTCGTCGGGGGTGCTGGCGATCTGGTCGAGCGAGCGGTAGCCGAGTCGCCAGAGGGTGTCGACCTGGTCTTCGGTGACGCCCTCGATCGTGAGAAGCGCGAGCCGCGCCTCCTCCTCGAGCTCGCGGACCTTGCTCTCGGAGTGGATGTCGATTTTCCAGCCGGTGAGCTGGCTGGCGAGGCGCACGTTCTGACCACGGCGGCCGATGGCCTGGCTGAGCTGGTCGTCCGGGACGATCAGCTCCATCGTCAGATTCTCGTCGTCGATCAGGACCTTGGCGACCTCGGCCGGCTGGATCGCGTTGCACACGAAGCGGGCCGGATCTTCGCTGTAGGGCACGATGTCGATCTTCTCGCCGCGGAGCTCCTGGACGACGGCCTGGACGCGCGAGCCCTTCATCCCGACGCAGGCGCCGACCGGATCCACGTCGGGATCGCGGCTCGACACGGCGATCTTCGCCCGGCTGCCCGGTTCGCGCGCGGCGGTCTCGATGCGGACGATGCCCTCGTAGATCTCGGGAACTTCCATTTCGAAGAGCTTGATCAGCAGACCGGGCGAGGTGCGCGATAGGATGATCTGCGGGCCCTTCGTGTTGCGCTGTACGTCGAGAACGTACGCCTGGATGCGATCGCCGGGGCGGTACGACTCGCGCGGCACCTGCTCGCGGACCGGCAAGATCGCCTCGGCCCGGCCAAGGTCGACGACGATGTTGCCACGCTCGAAGCGGCGCACGATGCCGGTGATGAGCTCACCCTTGCGGTCGACGTACTCGCTGTAGACGTTGTCGCGCTCGGCTTCGCGGATGCGCTGGGTGATGACCTGCTTGGCCGTCTGCGCCGCGATGCGACCGAAGCTCTGTCGCTGCGACTTGAGCTGGAGAATGTCGCCGTAGCGCTCGTCCTGCTCGCGGGCCCGTTCGGCGTCCTTGGGCAGGTAGAAGATCTGGAAGAGCAGGTCTTCGCCGGCGGTCACCTCGAGGTTGTGCTCGAGGGCCTCCTCGAGGCTGATCTCGGAGACGGGGTCGGTCACGTCGGCGACGACGCGCATGACCTGGAAGAGCTCGACGACGCCGTCGTCCTGGTTGTACTCGGCCTCGATCTGGCGGTCCTGGCCGAATACCTTCTTGGCCGCCTGCAGGATCGCCTGCTCGAGGGTCTCCCGGAGCGAGGCCTTGTCGATGCCCTTGTCCTTCGCGACCTGGTCGATGACGAGGTTCAGGTTGACATCGCCAGTCGCTTCAGCGCCGGCGTCGGTGTTCTTGCCGGGGCGGCTCGCCATCTCAGCCCCTCCTCTTCGTGTACGTCATGGCCTCGCTCGCTCGCCGTCGGATCGTCGCTTCGGAAGCGTCCTTCAGGACTTGGGCTTCGTCGGCTTCGGCCCCACGTCGTACTTCAGATGTGCGCGGTGGATGAGCTCGAGCGGCACCTCGTGTTCGCCATCGCTGCATTGCAGCGCGACGGCGTCCGTCCGCAGGCCCAGGATCACACCGGTGAACTTGCGTCGCCCGCCGAGCGGCTCGGAAAGCTGCACCACGGCTTCGCGCCCGGCGAAGCGCTCGAAGTCGGTCGCCCGGACGAGCGGCCGGTCGAGGCCAGGCGACGAGACGCGCAGCTCGTAGGGTTCGGTGATGGGATCTTCGACGTCGAGCGCAGCGGAGATCTCGGGATGGACCCGCGCGCAGTCGTCGATGGTCACGCCGCCTTCGGGGCGATCGATGAAGACCCAGAGGACGGGCCGGTGGCCCTCGCGACCGAGCTCGAGGCCCACGAGGTCGAGGCCGACGTCCTCGACGATGGGCGCGACCGCCGCCCACGCCCGTTCGATCACCGGGCGGCGAGCGCCCCCGATGACGAGCCGGTCGTTTTCGCGACGTTCTTCGGACACGAACGCGCCTCCACAGGTGCCGCCGTGGCCCCGGCCAAAAAAAAAGGGCTCTGCGAGCCCTCGACCGGAGCGTACGGCGAAGTCGGTGGCGGAGATACCACGGGGGGCCCCAGGTGACAAGGGAGAATCGGCGCGGAGGGCCGCCCCGCGGGCGCTTGCGCGCGTCGTCGCGACCGTTCCGCAGCGTCCGGGACGGCCGACGAGATCGCTAGTCGGAGAGATCGTAGATGCGCAGGTTGTCGAAGGAGGTGACCGCCTCCCAGCCATTGAAGGCGAAGTGTCGCCCGCGCACCGGGTGCGTGTCGGGATACGTCAGCAGCAGGGTACCGTTGAGGTACCACTCGAGCGTGTCGCCCGTGCGGACGAGGGCCCAATGATAGTCGACGTCGGGCTCGACGCAGCGTGTCCGTCGCCCGACGACGTCGCAACGGTTGTCCTCTTTGCGCTCCTCGGCGTGCTCGTCACGGCGGGCGATGGCGCGCACGGTGTTGCGCCAACCGCCGTGAATCGCGATGTAGCCGCTCTGGTGCGTGCGTCCGTCGCCGAAGACCTCCGCCTTCACGTCGCCGTCGGGCGTCTCCGCCCGCGCGTCGAACTCGATCCGGACCTTCTCGGGCAGCGGCACTCTCAGCCAGAGCGCGGCGTTGTGGATCTTCTCGCCGCGCAGGCGTCCGCCCACGACCTGCCAGCGGCCCGCCGTCCAACCCGGATCGGCCTCGGACTGCCGCCAGTCGTCGCGGAGCGCGGAGCCCTCGAAGTCGTCGCTGTAGATCAGGCGCCCGTTCGGCGCCGGCAGCGTCCGCGGACGGAAGGCCCATCCCATCGTCGCGATCGAGACGGCGAGGAACGCGAGCGCGGCGACGGCGACGAAGAGGCGGCCGCGCCTGACGGACCGGAATCGGGACGCCGCAGGTCCGCCGTTATCGGTGGGCTCCGGCGCTTTCACGGGCATCGGCGATTCCACGGGCTGGTATCTCTCTAGCGGTCGTCGTCGGAGGGGTCGTCTTCGTCGTCGGCGAAGAGGGATACGGGCGGGCGCGAGCGGCGGCCGAGGTCGAGGGTCGTGCGGCCCTCGGGGACGATGAGGGCGGGCATGTCGGTCGTCGTCGGGACGTCCGCGGGAACGCCGGCGGCGTCGTCCGCCTCGAGATCGTCGTCGTCGTCGTCTCCGTCGGGCTCGCCCGAGCCCGGAGACGTCGGTGTCGGGACCTCGGCGGCGGCTTCGTCGACGGCGGGGCTTTGGATGCCCGCCGGCGCGCGCGATCGAGGGAGGGTCGTCGCTCCCCCTTCCGTCTCGTCGTGCAGGAGGCTATCGAGCTCGTCGTCGTCGACGGCCCGGACCTCGGTGTCGTCCAGGTCGTCGACGTCGCTCATGCGCCCCGAGGCCCCGTCCTCGAGGCCCGGGCGGGCGTCGAGATCGGCGTGGTCCAGCGGAGAAGTGCGCTCCTCGACCCGCATGAGCGGATCGGTGCGCGACGCCTCGCTGTCCGCGAACAGGAAGCCGGGGATCAGCTCGTCGGTGACCTCGATCGGCAAGGCGGCGACCGCAGCCGCCGCCGGATCGATGGAGGGCATCTCGGCGATGATGCCGCCGACCTGGTGCCGACGCAGGATGTCGATCGTCTCCCGGGCGGAGAGCAGCTCCCGGTTCGTCAGGCGGAGGCGCGTGCTCAACACCTGGATGAAGCTCCACATGAGCTTCACGGACATCACGGGATCGCGGCGCATCACGTCGTAGAACTGTCGCCGCTGGATGACGAGCGCCTTCACGTCGTCGACGGCGGTGGCCGTGGCAGAGCGCGCGGCCTTGTCGACCATCGCCATCTCGCCGAAGTGGCCACCGGGGCCCAGCTCGGCGAGATGCACGCCCGCCTTGGTGATGCGGACGGTGCCCGACAGGACGATGTAGAACTCGTCCCCTCGCGTGCCCTCTTCGAAGATGCGCGTGCCGGTACGGAAGCGCCGGGTCTCGGTGATGTTCATCACCTTTACCAGGCCCTTGTAGCTCAGGTACTTGAAGAGCGGGATCGCGCGCAGCGTGTCGAGCTTGAGGCGGACCTCGGTCATGCGCTCGCTGCGGGCCTCGTCGGCCTCGTCGAGGATGCGCACGACGATCGCGGTGATGTTGTCCTTGCCGCCAGCCTCGTTCGCCAAGGCGATGAAGCGCTCGGGCACCTCGCGGATGTTCTCGTTGGCGAGGATGCGGCGCGTGCTCTCGGTCTCGAGGTAGCAGCTGAGGCCGTCGCTGCACAGCAGGAACTCGTCGCCGGGCAGGATGTCGAAGTCGAGAGTGTCGACCTGGACCGACTCGTAGACCCCGACGGCGCGCGTGACCGCGTTCTTGTAAGGGCTGTCGAAGACGTCGCCGGGCTTCAGCCGGCCGCGCTTGATCAGCTCGTTGATCAGCGAGTGGTCTTCGGTGAGCTGGTGGACCTGCTCGCTGCGCAAGAGGTAGATGCGGCTGTCGCCCACGTGGCCGATGAAGCCCCGGCGGCCGGCGATGAGGAGCAACGAGAGCGTCGTGCCCATGCCGCGCCGATCGGCCGACTGCTGCGCGAGCTCGAAGATGCGCGCGCACGCGGCCTGGGCGGCCTGCTCGATGAGCCGCAGCACGGCGTGACGGCCCTCGGGCGACTCGTCCCGGGCGTAGCTGGCGACGATCTTGCGGTTCTCGGCGACGATGCGCCGGACCTCGCGAACCGCCACCGACGAAGCGACCTCACCGGCGGCGTGACCGCCCATGCCGTCGGCGACGATGAAGAGGTTCAACTTCTTGTCGACCAGGAAGTTGTCCTCGTTGTGGTCGCGGGCGCGGCCGACGTCGGTCGCGGCCCAGAAGCGGACCTCCATGTATTTGCGCCTGTCCGGGGCTCGTCCCTTCGGGGGGGTTTATCACCGGCCCCCGACAGCGTCCAGAGGCTTCGGCGAGTCGGGCCCCCCGGCGCGCGCCCGGGCGTCCGCCACGAACGGGTCGCCGGGCGCCAGCGCGTCGGCACGCGCCAGGTGCCATTCGAGCAGCGCGCGCGCCTCAGCCGACCGCTCGCCGCCGCCCGCGAGCGCCCTCGCCACGTGCTCGGCGTGCTGGAGGTGAACGAAGGCGAGGCCGCGCCTCGTGTCGAGGTCCTCGGGGGCGAGCCCGGCGAAGGCGGCGGCAGCGGCGCTCACGCTGGGCCACGGCCCATCCGCGGCCAGCGTGAGCCCCACGGGCCGGAGGCGCGAGGCGAGGCCCGCGAGCTGCTCGGCGTGGACGCCGGGCTCGAAGCGATCGCCGGGCGCACCGTACCCCGCCGGGAAGGCCGCGGCGCGGGCCGCGGCGTCCCGCCGGTGCCACGACAGCCGCTCCCGGAACCAGTCGCGGTGGATCTGGCCGCGGAACAACAGCGCGGCGTCGGGGCGCGCGCCTTCGATCGCCCGCAGGGCCGCGCCGAGGAACCACGAGGCGTAGTCGGCGAAGACGATCGTGCCGCCGGGGGGGACCTCGGCCAGCATTCGCCGGGCGGCGATCTCGGCGGCGCGACTCCCCATGCGCTCGCCTGGGTCGAAGCGCGGCGCCACGAACGCGAGGAGCGGCACGAAGATCCATGCGGCCGGGCGCCAGGCGGCATCGGCCGCGGCCACGGCCAGCGCCACGCCGCCCAGCAGGCCGGACAGCACGTAGCCACCCAGGTCCGGGTTCAACAGATCGAGCGGAAAGACGACGCGGGTCGCGAAGGCGAGCGCCACGACCGCGAGGGCGCCGAGCGCCATCCAGCGTCGCTCGCGGACCAGCCGCGGCGTGCCCGCGAGGACGATCGCCAGCAGCGCCAGCGCGACGACCGGGCCGACCTGGTCGATGCCGTAGGCGGTGAGGCTCGCGAGGTTGTCGGCGAGATCGACCGGGGGCACGTCGGGCGCCGCGGCGCGCTGCCATTCGCGGGCGGTGATCGTCTCGACGACCCGCGCGACCGTGTCGGGAACCCCCCAGCCGACCTCCGCGCCGGCGTGAGCGCGCAGCGGGAGGTAGGCGTAGGCCGCGAGCCCGAGCAGCCCGGCAGGCACCGCGAGGAGGAGCGGACGGGCGCGGCGGACGCCGAGAGCGAGCGCGACGACGCCGAGCGGGATCCAGGTGGCGGCGACCAGGCTGTGGTTGGCGCCGGCGAGCGCGACGGCGAGGGCCAGCGCCGCCGGCGCGCGCGCGTCGTCGCCGGCGGCGGCGCGGCGGCAGAGGTCGGCGGCGATGACGCTGAAGACGAGCTGGAGCGCGTAGACCTCGGCGCGCGCGCCCTGCAACCAGACGACGGGCATGACGACGGGCAGGAGCGCGGCGGCGGCGACCCCGACGGCGGGAGCCCCCGGCGCCAGGCGCCGGAGAAGGCGGAAGAACAGCGCGAGGGCGGCCGCGAGCGCGAAGGCGCTGGCGAGGTTGGCGCGGAAGGCGGCGTCCCCCAGCGGTACGAGCTGCGCCGCGTGCGTGGTCACCGCATGCACCGGGTGGCCGGGGGGGTGCGAAAGCGAGAGCCGCGCGCCGACGGCGGCGAACTCGGCGGTGTCGTGCCAGTGCGGGCCGGGCAGCGCGGTCAGCCCCGCGAACGCGCCCGCGACGGCGAAGACGGCGGCGGTGAGGGGCGCGTCGGAGGAGCGGGACATCGGCTCCCGATCTAGCACAGCCCGCGGTGGCGCGGCTGGTCCGACTGGCGTATACCGCCGGCATGGACATCCGCGAGAAAATGCGTCGCGACTGGGATCGCCGGGCCCGCATCGACCCGCGCTACTGGGTCGCGGCCACCCAGGACGCCACGGTGGAGAGCTACGAGGCGTCGGGCGATCGCGACGCGGCCATGCTCGTCGCCGGGCTGCGCGGTCGCGTCGGTCCCGAGGCCAATGTGCTCGACCTCGGCTGCGGCATGGGCCGCCTGACGGTGCGCGCCGCCGAACGCTTCGGCCACGTGGACGGCGTCGACATCTCCCCGGAGATGATCGAGGTCGCCCGCCGGGAGCACGGCGCGCGGCCCGGCGTCGCCTTCCACGTCAACTCGGGGGCGGACCTCGCCGGCTTTCCCGACGCCGCGTACGACCTCGTCTTCAGCTACGCCGTGCTGTCGCACGTACCGCCGGAGGTGGCGCGCGCCTACTTCCG
Organism: Myxococcota bacterium; assembly: GCA_963169045.1. Taxonomy (GTDB): domain Bacteria; phylum Myxococcota_A; class Bradymonadia; order UBA7976; family UBA1532; genus CAUJDF01. The sequence goes on along the minus strand of CAUJDF010000039.1, from coordinate 127,791 downwards.
CGAGGTCAGCCGCGTGCTCCGGCCGGGCGGCTGGTTCCGCTATCAGTTCTGGGTCGGGCGCGACCAGTTCTCAGGTTCGAGCGACACCATCAGTATTCGGGTGTACTCACCTGAAACCTTTCAGCAATTGAACCGAGATGCCGGCTTCTCGCTGCACGAGATCGAGGAGATCGACTACGAGGATCCCATCCTGCAGCTCAAGCCGGTGTGGGTGAACGCGCAGAAGGTCGGCGATCCGGTCGCCGCAGGAGAAGGGCCGCGCGAGGCGGCGGATGCCGACGACACGAGCGGGCGCACGCTCGAGTACGACCTGCTGCTCTACCTCGCCATCCAACACGCGGAGCACGGCGCGACTGCCGAGGCCGAGCGGGTGCTCGAAGAGGCGGTCGGCGTGGATCCGAAGCGGCCCGAGGCCTACATCCAGTGGGCGGCGCACCGACTCGACCGCGACGACGTGAAGGGCGCCCGCACCCTCTTCCAGGCGGCCACCGAACAGGTGCCGACCTGCGCGCCGGCATGGCTGTATCAGGCGCAGATGTGCGCGCTGCTCGACGACGTCGCCGGCGCGAACCTGGCGCTGAAGGCGGTCGCGGCGCTGGCGAACGTCGAGCCCGAGGTGAAGCGCGAGGCGGCGGCGCTCCGTCGACGGCTCAACCGCCCGCGACGCCGCTGAAGCGGGCCTGCAGGGCGGTCAAGAGCTTCTCGATCAGGCCGCCGAAGCCGCTGTTCGCCATGACGACGACGACGTCGCCCGGCGCCGTTTGCGCCGCGAGGTGGTCGCGGATCTCCTCGACGCCCGGAAGGTACGTCGCGACCGGGCCGCCCTCCGCGATGCGCGCGACGAGGGCGTCGACGTCGAGCATTCGCTCACGGCCGAGGCCGTCGTCCTTCGCGTAGGGCTGCGCGAGCACGACCCGATCCGCGGCGTCGAAGGCGCGGGCGTACTCGTGCTGATGGATGTTGCGGCGCGCGGTGTTGCTCTTGGGCTCGTACACCGCCCATAGGCGCCGCCCGGGGTACTTCGCGCGCAGCGCCCGCAGGGTCTCGTCGACGGCGGTCGGGTGGTGCGCGTAGTCGTCGACCACGAGGATGCCGCCCACCTCGCCGCGCTCCTCCTGTCGCTTCTTGACGCCCGCGTAGGCCTGCAGCGCGGGCGCCAGCCTCTCGAAGGGCACGCCGAGCTCGAAGCCGACGGCGAAGCCGGCCAGGACGTTCCAGAGGTTGTAGCGGCCGGGCAGCGGCGAGACCGCGCAGCCGAGCACCCGGCCGCGGTGGACCAGCGTGAACGTGCAGCCGTGCGGCCCGGGCACGACGTCGATCGCCTGCAGGTCTGCGCCCTCCCCGAAGCCGTAGGTGACGACCCTGCCCTTCGCCCGCCGCGCGCGCTCCATCACCCGGGCGTCGTCGTGGTTCGCGACGAGGAGCGTGTCCGGTCCGAGCAGGTCCATCAGCCGGTCGAAGTTCTCGATGATCTCTTCGAGGCTGTCGTAGATGTCGGCATGGTCGAACTCGATGTTGTTGAGGACGACCGTCCGCGGCCGATAGTGCAAAAATTTCGGACCCTTATCGAAGTATGCGGTGTCGTATTCGTCGCCTTCGACGACGAAGGGCGCGCCGCTCCCGATGCGATAGGTCGAGTCGAAGTTGCGCGCGACGCCGCCCACGAGCATGCCCGGGTCGAGGCCGCCGGCGCTGTGGAGCAGCCAGGTGGTGAGCGCGGTCGTGGTCGTCTTGCCGTGCGTGCCGGCCACGACGACGGGGTGACGGGTGGCAAGGAACAGGTCGCTGAACGCCTGCGGGAACGACACCGCCGCGATGCCGCGTTGCTCGGCGGCGACGGCCTCGGGGTTGTCCCGCCTGCAGACGTTGCCGACGACGACGAGGTCGGGATTCCAGTCGAGGTGCTCGGGCGCCCAGCCCTCCATCCACCGGATCCCGGCGCGGGTGAGCACGTCGCTCATGGGCGGGTAGACGCCGCGGTCGGACCCGCGGACCTCGAAGCCGGCCTCCTGCAGCATGGTGGCGAACGCGCCCATGCCGGCGCCGGCGATGCCGATGAGGTGGACCTTCTTCACCGTCGTCGGCATCGGACGCCGGACGAACCACGGCTGATGGGGCTTGGTCATGGAGGGCCTTTTAACACGACTTTTTTCCCGATGACTTGCAAGGCGCGGGGGCGGTGGGCATCTTTCCCGCGAACCTCGGAACACTGAACCGATGTCCAGAATGTCTGACGACGCGTCCTCTGCGGCCGGCACGCCCGCCGACGAGCCCGTCCGCGAGCTCGACCATCTCATCGTGCGCGGTGCGCGCGAGCACAACCTCAAGGGCGTCGACCTCGCCATCCCGAAAAAAAAGCTGGTCGTCTTCACCGGCGTCTCCGGCAGCGGCAAGTCGTCGCTGGCGTTCGACACGCTGTTCGCCGAGGGCCAGCGGCGCTACGTCGAGAGCCTCTCGGCCTACGCGCGCCAGTTCCTCGGTCAGATGGAGAAGCCCAAGTACGACAGCATTCGCGGGCTGTCGCCGACGATCTCCATCGAGCAGAAGGCGGCCAGCCGCAATCCACGCTCGACCGTCGGCACCATCACCGAGATCTACGACTACCTCCGCGTGCTGTTCGCCCGCGCCGGTGTCCAGCACTGCCATCAGTGTCAGCGGCCGGTGACCGCCCAGAGCGCCCAGGAGATCGTCGACGAGCTGCAGCGGCTGCCCGAGGGCACGAAGTACGTGCTGCTGGCGCCGGTCGTCGAGAACCGCAAGGGCGAGTACAAGGAGCTGCTCGACGAGCTGCGCACGCAGGGATTCGCGCGCATCCGCCTGAACGGCGAGGTCGTCGAGCTCGACGAGAAGCTCACGCTCGACAAGAAGCGCAAGCACGACCTCGACGTGGTCATCGACCGGCTCGTCGCGCGCCCCGACGCGCGGCCGCGCGTCACCGACTCGGTGGAGACGGCGCTCAAGCGCGGCAGCGGCAAGCTGGTGGTGTCGGTGGTCGGCGAGGAGGCGGACCGGCTCTTCAGCGAGGACCGCTGGTGCTCGCACTGCAAGATCGGGTTCCCCGAGCTCACGCCGGCGGCCTTCTCGTTCAACGGGCCGCTCGGCATGTGCCGCGACTGCAACGGCCTCGGGACGGCGCTCGAGATCGACGCGGAGCGCGTCGTCCCTGACCCGGCCCTCTCGATCAACGACGGCGCCATCAAGCCGTGGCGCTGGCTCATGAACCACCCCTCGGGCGCATGGCTGCGCCGCATGGGCGAGGCCGTCGGCGAGCACTACGGCTTCGACCTCGACACTCCGTTCGTGAAGCTCACGAAGGCGCAGCAGGACGCGATGCTGCTCGGATCGGGCGAGACCGAGGTCCAGGTCCGGTTCAAGCACGGCGGCGGCTCGCGCGGCTTCTCGAGCGCGTGGGAGGGCGTCATCCCGTACATGATGCGGCGGTGGCGCGAGAGCCAGAGCGAGGACGCCCGGGCGCACCTCGCCGGTTACTTCAGCAGCCGGCCGTGCAAGACCTGCAAGGGGCACCGCCTGCGCGCCGAGTCGGCGGCGGTGCGGGTCGAGGGCGTAACGATCGTCGAGGTCGGCGGCTGGACGATTCAGAGAGCCCATGAGTTCTTCGGGAGTCTGCGGCTGTCGGGCAACCGCGGCGTCATCGCGCAGGACCTCGTGCGCGAGATCGTCGGTCGCCTGCGCTTCCTCAACAACGTCGGCCTCGACTACCTGACGCTGGACCGGCCCGGCCCGAGCCTCAGCGGCGGCGAGAGCCAGCGCATCCGGCTCGCCAGCCAGCTCGGCAGCGAGCTGACCGGCGTGATGTACATCCTCGACGAGCCGTCGATCGGCCTGCACCCGCGCGACAACCGGCGGCTGATCGACACGCTCGAGCACCTGCGCAACCTGGGCAACAGCGTGCTGGTCGTCGAGCACGACACCGAGACGATGGAGGCCGCCGACTGGATCGTCGACTTCGGTCCGGGCGCGGGCCGGCACGGCGGCGAGGTCGTCTTCAGCGGTCCGCCGTCGGCGATCAAGGACGATCCGCGCAGCCTCACCGGCGCCTACCTGTCAGGCCGGCGCGCCATCGACATGCCCGAGAAGCGTCGTCCGGTCGACCCGAAGCGTCAGATCGTCATCCGCGGCGCCCGCGCCAACAACCTGCGCGGCGTCGACGTCGCCATCCCGCTCGGGGTGTTCACCTGCGTCACCGGCGTGAGCGGGGCCGGCAAGTCGACCCTGATCAACGAGATCCTGTTCCCGGCGGCGGCCCGGGCGCTCAACGGCGCGCAGGTCACTCCGGCGCACCACGATGCGCTCGAGGGGCTCGAGCACCTCGACAAGGTCATCGACATCGACCAGAGCCCGATCGGGCGCACGCCGCGCAGCAATCCGGCCACCTACACCAAGCTCTGGGACGAGATCCGCAGCGTGTATGCGTCCACGCGGGAGGCGCGCGCCTACGGCTTCGGGCCGGGGCGCTTCAGCTTCAACGTGAAGGGCGGGCGCTGCGAGGCGTGCGAGGGCGCGGGCGTCACCAAGGTCGAGATGCACTTCCTCGCCGACGTTTACGTGCCCTGCGAGGTCTGCCACGGCCAGCGGTTCAACGAGGCGACGCTGCGCGTGCGCTACCTCGACAAGAACATCGCCGAGCTGCTCGAGACGTCGATCGACGACGCGGTGGAGCTCTTCCAGAACCACAAGGGCATCAAGCGCACGCTGCAGACACTCCAGGACGTCGGCCTCGGCTACCTGCACCTGGGGCAGGCGTCGACGACGCTCTCCGGCGGCGAGGCGCAGCGCATCAAGCTGAGCCGCGAGCTGGCGCGCCGCTCCACCGGGCGCACGCTGTACATCCTCGACGAGCCGTCGACCGGGCTGCACTTCGAGGACATCCGCCGCCTGCTCGAGGTGGTGCAGCGGCTCGTCGACGGCGGCAACACGGTGGTGATGATCGAGCACAACCTCGACATCATGAAGGTCGCCGACTGGATCATCGACCTCGGCCCCGAAGGTGGCAGTCGCGGCGGCCGGGTGATCGCCGAAGGTACCCCCGAGGCGGTGTCCCTCGTCGACGCCAGCCACACGGGGCGCGCCCTGCATCCCCTGCTGTGAAGCGCGTTTGACGCCATCACCGGGCGCTGCGCATCCTGTGCGCAACGTCTCGGGGAGCACGGATGAAGCGGGGGCGGATCGCCGCGGCCATCACGGCTGGCGGACTGGGCGTGGCGCACGCGGCGCCCGTCGACCGATTCCAGGCGTTCGCGACGGATCCCGCGTGCGACGTCGAGCTCGGACGAGTCGAGCTGGGGCTCGACGTCTTCGGCGCCTTCGGCAGCGCCACGGCCGTCGACGTCGACGCGCTGTTCGATCCCGCCGGCGACGAGCCCGACGTCGGCGCACGCAGCACCGTCTTCGAGAGCATGCCGTTCCTCTGCGTCACCCAGGAGGGCGAGAGCCGCGGCCGGTGGCTCGAGCTGGGGCGCATCGGCGACGTGCCGGCGCGCGCCCATGGCGAGGGCAACCGCCTCGTCAGCGACTTCACGGTGGACGGCGTCGCCGTGCACCTCGAGGCCGAGTTCAACTGCAACGTCCTGACCCAGTGCTACACCTTCCGCAACGAGACCGACGCGCCGATCGCGGGCATCTACCTGACGCCCTACATGGACGGCGACCTGTTCTTCGCCAGCAATTTCAACAATGATTTCGGTGGGGTATCACAGGGCAGCCCCAAGACGGTCTACGAGTTCGACCAGGGGGACGATCCGAACCAGCCGACGACGTATCTCGCGCTCTTCGGCAGCGATCCCGAGGACCGGCGCCTCGAGGGCTGGGAGCTCGGCGAGTACAGCGAGAGCCGGCGTCGCATCGCGCGCACCGGTGACGGCTGCGAGCCGCTGCGGCGCGCGATCACCGACGAGCGCGGGGACTCCACCGACGTCAACCGCGACCTCGTGACCGACCGCGGCTACGACGTGACGCTCAGCCTGCGCTACGAGACGGGACCGCTGCGGCCCGGGGCCCTCAGCGCGCGCCTCTGCTACAACGTGCAGTGGGGCGTCGGCGTGGCCTGCTCGGACGAGGATGGCGACGCCGTCTGCGTTCGGGACGACAACTGCCCCGAGCTGGCCAACCCCGACCAGGTCGACGTCGACGGCGACCGCGTCGGCGACGCGTGCGACTCGTGTCCCGAGGCGCCGGACGCCGACCAGCTCGACGCAGACGGCGATGGCATCGGCGACGCGTGCGACAACTGCCCCGGGCGACCCAACGCCGATCAGGCCGACTTCGACGGCGACGGCCGCGGCGACGTCTGCGATCGCTGCGAGCCCCCGCTGCCCGAGGCGTGCGACGCCGTCGACAACGACTGCGACGGCGCGACCGACGAGGAGGTACCCGGGCTCGGGGACGCCTGCCGGACCGGACGCCCGGGCGTGTGCGAGGCAGGCGTGCGCGCCTGCCTCGACGGCGTGCCCATGTGCCAGGATCGCGCCGCGCCCGGCGAAGAGCAGTGCAACGGCGACGATGACGACTGCGACGGACGCATCGACGAGGGCCTCGGTCGCGCCGGCGCCGCCTGCGAGAGCGGCATGCCCGGTGTCTGCGCCGCCGGACGCGAGGTGTGCGACGAGAACGGCGCGGGCGTCGTCTGCCGGCCCGAGGTGGAAGCCGGCGTCGAGCGCTGCGACGGCCTCGACAACGACTGCGACGGCGCCATCGACGAGGCGATCGACGACCAACCCTGCGCGACCGGAGCGGTCGGTCGCTGCGGCGTGGGCGCCGTGCGCTGCGTGGATGGGGATCTCGCCTGCGTCCCGAAGTCCGATCGCGCGCCCGAGGTCTGCAACGGCACCGACGACGACTGCGACGGACGCGTCGACGACGGCCTGCGCAACGCGTGCGGTGGCTGCGGTCCCGTGCCTCCGGAGACCTGCGACGGCCGCGACGAGGACTGCGACGGCGCCGCCGACGAGGAGGCGACCTGCGCCGGCGAGCAGCTCTGCGCCGCGGGCCGGTGCGCCGAGCCGTGCGTCAACAACGAGTGCGCCGGATCACTCCGCTGCGCCGGCGGCGCGTGCTTGCTCCCGTGCGAGATCCAGGCGTGCCCCGAAGGACAGGTCTGCGAGCGCAGCGGCGACTGCGTCGATCCCTGCGCCGGCGTCGAGTGTCCGGCCCGCCACGCCTGCCGCGACGGCGCCTGCGTGCCGGACAACTGCTACGGCGTGGGATGTCCCGAGGGTCTGCGCTGCCGCCTCAATGGGTGCGAGCCCGATCCGTGCGCCGGGGTGGCGTGCGGCGGGGGCACGTTCTGCCGCGACGGCGCCTGCGTCCGCTCGTGCGCCGAGGTGGCGTGCCCGCTCGGTCAGTCCTGCATCGACGGCGCGTGCACCGAGGACGCGTGCGGCGGCGTCGCCTGCGTCGGCGCCCAGGTGTGCGTCCGCGGCGCCTGCCGCGACGACGCGTGCGGCGGCGTCGCCTGCGCCTTCGGCCTGCGGTGCCTCAACGGCCGCTGCGTCGAGGATCCGTGCCGCGACGTGGCGTGTCCGCGCGGCGAGCACTGCGCCATCGTCATGGGCACGGGCCAGTGCGTGCGCGATCCGGTGACGGTGCTGCCCGGCGGCGACGCGGGCGTCGCGACGGACGGCGCCGTTCCGGCGGACGGCACGGTCGGGGCGCCGGACGTCGGTCCCCCCATCGGCGAGGCGGACGCGGCGCCGCTGCCGCCCACGCTGGATGCGGCAGTGCCCGACGGCACGCCGGTCGGACAGACGCAAGCCGAATCGGGCTGTGACTGCGACGCGACGCGGGGCGCCCCGGCGCCCGTCTTCGCGGCGCTGTTCGCGCTGGTCGCGCTGAGGCGCCGGCGTCGCTGAACGGACGGGGCGCGTCGGCGATGCCGATCCCCCGCGAGCCGCTCGTTCGACCGCCTCGGGGGGCTCCGCAGGCTCTCAGTCGTCGAGCAGCGCCTGTTGCTGCTGACCCGCGCTCGACAGGTTGAAGTACTGCAGCAGCGCCCACACGTCGATGGGCCGCAGCGCGTCGAACGCGATGCCGAGCGCCCACTGGCCGGACTCGGCGCGACGGCTCCACAGCACGCGGCCGCCGGCCTCGACCGCCTGCGGCGGCGACGGCACGTCGAAGCGGCAGATGACGGGCGTGTCGAAGGCGACGTCGGCGTCGGCCTCGACCTGCATGCCGCCGAGGCCGAGGTTGATCGTCGTCGCGGAGCGGATGTCGCTCCCGAACGCGAGCTCGACGGGCAGCGCGCGCTCGAAGCGCCCGAAACGACGGCGGGTGCGCGACATCGTCGCCTCCATCAGAACGAAACGCGCGCGATCTTCGTACCGCGCGCTCGCGCCCGTCAAGGGGCGGGACGCCGCGCCTCGAGCAGCGCCCGCACGGCCGCGCGATCGGCCTCGAACGGGAAAGCGCCGAACAGGCGGAAGGCGTTCTCCGGATCCGTCAGCCGGGGCACCAGCAGGCGGACGGCCTCGACCTGGTCGGACGAGAACGGGAACGCGTCGAGCACGCGCGCGACTTGGGCCGAGGTGAACCAGCGCCCGGCGACAGCGGCGCGCAGCACGTCCCGGCGCTCCGCCACGAACGGCGCGGCGTGCATCTCGAACACCAGCGCGCCGAAGGTGGCCTCATCGACCGGCGCCGCGGGGGTCTCGTCGCGCGGCGTGGCGCGCAGGTCATCGATGCGTGCCTCGGCCTCGCGGACCACGTCGACGCCCGCCGGCGGCCCCGCGTGCGCGACCGAGGCGAAGCACAGGGCGGCGGTCGAGGCCAATCGGCGCATGGAGTCCTCCATGGCAGGCGGTTCCGGCGGGCGGGACGCGGCGGCCGCCGTCGATATTCGGCCGCGCTGCCCGTTTGCACCGCGATCCTTGCCACGCCTACAATCGGCCACCTCGTGGGGGCTCGGGGAGGTAGCGGTTGGCACTGCGGCGCTGGCTGATGGTTGTGGTGTGGGCGGCGTTCGCCGGCTGTGCGGGCGAGAACGCCGCGCCGGCGGGGCCTGAGCCCGAGGATCGCGACGCGCTCGTCGGGTGCGGCAGCGACGCCGACTGTCCCGGAGGCGTGTGCGACCCGCGCACGCGATCGTGCCGCTTCGCGGGCGCGGCGTGTCGGATCGACGGCGACTGCCTCGCCGGCGAGCGCTGTGCGGAAGGCGTCTGCGTCCTCGAGACGTTCGACTGCCGGCGTGGCGGGCTGTGCTCCGACGGCACGTACTGCGACGCGGCGTCCGGCGAGTGCGCGCCGTTCGGTGGCGCGCCGTGCGCGAGCTGTACCGCGGACCGCGACTGCGGCGGCCCCGACGACGGTTGCGTCGAGCTCGCCGACGGCCGCTTCTGCGCCTTCGCCTGCGCCGCCGACGGCTCGTGCCCACCGACATTCGCCTGCGAGAGCGGCCGCTGTGTCCCCGACGATCGGCGCTGCCGCCCCCGGCAGGCTTGCGCGGACGTCGCCTGCGGGGACGGCGAGGTCTGCGATCCGCTGCTCGGGTCCTGCGTCGGCCGCTGCGATCCCGACGCCTCCATGTGCCCGCCGCCGACGCGGTGCCGTCCGGAGACCGGGCTGTGCCGCGAGTGCGTGGCCGACGGCGACTGCACCGCGCCCGCGGTCTGCGACGGGGCACGCGGCCGCTGCGTCGAGTGCCGCGCCGACGCCGACTGCGGCGCGGAGCGCACCTGCGACCTGGCCCGCGGCCGCTGCCGCGCGTGCGACGACGACGCCGACTGCACCGGCGGGGCCTGCCTGCGCGCCGAGGGCCGCTGCGTGCCCTGCGTCGGGGACGAGCACTGCGCCGAGGGCGTCTGCGACGTGCGCATCCACGAGTGCGTCGAGTGCCGCGGTCGCGCGCAGTGTCCCGAGGGCGCCGTCTGCGATCCCGAGGCCCGCCGCTGCGTGTCGTGCGCCGCCGACGGCGACTGTCTCGGCGGGCAGGTCTGCGACCGCACGCTCGGGGCCTGCGTGGCGTGCACCGAGGACGCCCACTGCCCCGCCGGCGTGTGCGAGCCCGGATCGCAGACGTGCGTCGGCTGCCGCGGCGACGACGACTGCCCCGGCGGCAAGTGTCTCGCCGAGACGAAGGCCTGCGTGGGTTGCGTCGCCGACGCGGACTGCGCCGGCGGCCGCTGCCTCCCGGCCACGCACGCCTGCGTCGTCTGCATCGAGGACGCCGACTGCGCCGGACGACGCTGCGATCCGGCGACGAACGCCTGCGTCGACTGCCGCGTCGACGCCGACTGTCCGGGGGCGAATGCACGGTGCGGCCCGGACGCGCGCTGCACCGGCTGCGCCGGAGACGGCGACTGCGGCGCCGGGCGCGTCTGCCGCGACGAGCGGTGCGTCGAGTGCCGCGACGACGACGGATGCACCGAGGGTCGCCACTGCGATGCCGCCGGCGTCTGCGTGGAGTGCACCGCCGACGCCCACTGCCTGAACGGCCGCTGCGACGTGGCGGCGGGCCGCTGCGCGCCCTGCCTCGCCGACGCCGACTGTCCCGGGGGACGCTGCGATCCAGCCGCCGGCTGCGTGGCCTGCCTCGAGGACGCCGACTGCCCGGGCGCGCGGTGCCTGCCCGGGGAGCGCCGCTGCGTCGCGTGCCTGGCGGACGCCGACTGCCCGAACGGCGGCAAGTGTGGTGACGACCACGCGTGCCACGCCTGCCTCGGCCCCCAGGACTGCCCCGCCGGCCAGCGCTGCGACCGCGCGGCCGACCGGTGCGTGCAGTGCACCGAGGACGCTCACTGCAGCCCCGGTGTGTGCGACCAGCAGCGCTGCGTTCGGTGCCGGCGCGACGCCGACTGCGGCGGCGACCTGCGCTGCGACGCGGCCAACGACCGCTGCGTGGAGTGCGCCAACAACACCCACTGTGACGGCGACACGCCGACGTGCGATCCGGGCTCGGGACGCTGCCGGGCCTGCATTCCGGGTCAGCGCTGCCCCGGCGGCGTCTGCACCGAGGACGAGCGCTGCGTCGAGTGCCAGGCGGACCGCGACTGCGGCGCGCGGGCGCCGTTCTGTCACGGCATCCTGCAGCTGTGCGTCGAGTGTCAGCGCGACGCCGACTGCGGCGGCGGGACGACCTGCAACGAGCTGATTGGCCGCTGCGTTGCGCCGACGGACGTCTGCCTGGCCGACGCGGACTGCGGCGAAGGTCGCGGATGCGACGAGCTGCTGCAGCGCTGCTACCGACTCGACGGCCAGTGCGTCAACGACAACGACTGCCGACCCAACCACACGTGCAACGCGCTGTTCCGCGTGTGTACGGGCTGCGGCTTCGTGCCGTTGCCTTTCCTGGTCTGTCCGGACTCGCAGGTGTGCCTCCTCGACAGCTGCATCGCCCCATGAGCCGTCCATGAAGCGAACGTGGTGTGCCCTGCTCGCGCTGCTGGCGGGCTGCGGAGACGACTCGGCGGTGGCGGGGGCTGGCGGCCGCTCGGAGGCCGACGGCGCCGTCGACGCCGCCCTCGCGCGAGACGCGGCCCCCGACCGGGGCTGCGTGCCCCTCCCCGAGGCCTGCAACGGCGCCGACGACGACTGCGACGGCGAGATCGACGAAGACGCGCCGGCGGGCGATCCCTGCGGCGACTCGATCGGCGCCTGCACCCGCGGCACGACGGCGTGCGTGGACGGCGTCACCGTGTGCCAGGGCGCGGTGGGGCCGGTCGCCGAGACCTGCAACGGCGCCGACGACGACTGCGACGGCGTCACGGACGAGGCCCCCGTGGACGCGGGCGGCGCCTGCGGCTGCGCCGGACGCGAGGTCTGCCGCGAAGGCCGCGTCCTGTGCGAAGGGCCGCCGCCGGCCGCCGAGGCCTGCAACGGCAGCGACGACGACTGCGACGGCGAGACCGACGAGGACGTCCCCGATCTCGGCCTGCCCTGCGGCTCCGCGACGGGCGAATGCCGCCCCGGCACGAGCGCGTGCGTCGACGGCGAGATCGTGTGCGCCGGCGGCGTGGCCGCGACGCCGGAGACATGCGACGGCCGCGACGAGGACTGCGACGGTAACGTCGATGACGACGTCGCAGGCGCCGGCGAGGCCTGCGGCGACGGCGCACTCTGTCGTCGAGGCACCCGGCTCTGCGTGGACGGGCGCATGGTCTGCGAAGGGGCCCTCCCCGCGGCAGCCGAGACGTGCAACGGCGAGGACGACGACTGCGACGGCCAGACGGACGAGGCCGATCCGCAGCTGAACGCGCCCTGTGGCGACGCGGTCGGCGCGTGCCGCCCCGGTGCCGTCCGCTGTGTCGCCGGACAGCTGCTCTGTTTCGGTGGTGTCTCGCCCACCCCGGAGGCGTGCGACGCCGTCGACAACGACTGCGACGGCCGGACAGACGAGTCCGACGACGTGCGGGGCGGCCGCTGCCCGCGCGTCGGAGAGGACTGCCAGGGCGACGACGACCGCTGCGTGACGGGCCTCTGCCTCGACGACTCCGGCCAGCAGTATTGCAGCCGCGAGTGCGCCGGCGCCGACGACCGCACGTGCGGCTTCGGCCTGCACTGCGCCGCGATCGCGGGCCGGGACGTGTGCGTGGTGAACTACGCGCCGTGTCAATCCGAGAGCGACTGCGGTGGCGACGCGCACTGCATGCTCGCGCTCGCCGGCGGCGCGCGCCTCGAGTGCCGCCCGCCGATCGCCGGCGGCCGGCCGGTCGGCGAGCGCTGCGCCGCCCACGGCGACTGCGTCACGTGGCGCTGCGACGAGAGCGTCCGCCGCTGCTCTTCGCTGTGCGTCCGCGACGCCGAGTGCGGCGAGGGCAGCACGTGCGCGCGGTACGTCCTGCGCGCCGGGGACGTCAGCGTCGGCGGGTGCTTCGCCCGGTGCGTGCGCGACGCCGACTGCCCCGACGGCGAGGTCTGCCACTACGACCGCGTCGACGACGGCACCCGCGCCGGCGGCTTCTGCGACGCGCCCCCGCCGGACGCCGTCGGCGTCGGCGAGGCCTGCGCCGCGCCCGACGAGTGCGACCACTGGTGGTGTCGTGGCGGCGGCTACTGCAGCAAGGGCTGCGGCGACGCCGCCGACTGCCCCGCCGGCTGGACGTGCGTGCCCACGAACGTGCGCTACCCCGACGAGACGGTCGTCGTCACGCCGCTCTGTCAGCGGCCGCGCTGAGAGGGTCGGCGGAGACAGACGCCGAGCGAGAGGCCGTCAGCCGGGAGCGCAGGGAGCCGAAGGCGACCGGTCCACGGCGCAGCGTCAAGCGGCACCGGAGAGCCGAGCGAAGGCGGGCCAAGAGGCCCGTCGAGCTCGTCTCGAGGAATCCCGGCGGGGAGCGCCCTGGAAGGCGGCCTCGCAGCCGGCGGCTCATCTCCGCCGACCCTCTGACTCGAGTTTCGCCATTTCGGCGTCGACGAGGCCGAGCAACGACCGAGTCGCAGCAACGAGCAAGGCGAATTCCGGTCGAAGGCGTGCTTGATGCACGGCGAGACCGAAATGCGCCGCGCGACGCAGCGGCGGCCGGTCGGGGCCGGCCGCAGGCAGCCGGTGATGGCGAAACTCGAGTCTGAGAGGCGCCCCCGGACCGCCCGGGCGCCGGGCTCAAGCCGGACGACGCCGCCGGCGCGCGAGGGCCGTGGCCGCCAGGAGCGCGAGGGCGCCCGGACCGCCGACGCCGCCCGCCGCCTCACAGCCGCCGTCGTCGGCGCGGCCGCCCGTCAGGTCGGCGGGATCGGGGATCGGCTCGCACGGCCCCGGCTCCGCCTCGCTCGGGTAGATGTCGCACATCCCCTGGATGTCGTCCGGGTGCAGCGACGCCTTCGCCGTCTCGCCGCGCGGCGCCTCGTCGTACATCGTGGCCTCGGGCACCGGCGTGTGGTCGAGGCCGATGAAGTGCCCGATCTCGTGGGTCAACGTGTTGCGCGCGTCGAAGCGGGTGCGCAGCGGGTTGCTCGTGTGCGTGAAGTCGTAGTCGACGCCGTTCATCTCGATGTCGGCGTCGAGGATGCGCCCGGCGACGTCGCACTGGTTGCCGTCGGGCTTCGTGCAGAAGGTGGTGGTCGTCAGGGCGATGACGCCGCGCGGGTGCGACCACGATCCGGCCTCGTCGCGCCACACGATGACGTTGCGGAAGTCGATGCCCACCTCGTCGATGTCAGTCGACCCCTGGTAGGGGAACTCGAGGTCGGAGCAGGCAACGTCCGCCCAGGCCTGGAACGACTTCCGCGTGGCGTCCTCGGCCACGGCGAAGCCGCCGAGATCCGCGCTGCCGCGCTCGTTGATCCAGAACGGCAGACAGCGCCGGCCCCACGCGAGCGGCGCACCGCCGTCGCTGCGGGAGCGCACGTAGGCCGCCGCCGGGACGGACGCGCCGACCGCGGCCCAAACAAACAGCACCTGCGCCCGCCTCATCGCCGCCGCCTCCTGACCCGCATGCCCGCACCCAGCCAGATCCACCCGCCGGGGACGGCGGCGCACCCGTCCGCCCCGGCGTCGGCCTCGTCTGCCCCCTCGACCGACAGCACGCCGGGGGCGTACAACCCCTGGCCCGCCGTCGTCCATACCTCGACGTCGAGCGGCGGCGCGGCGTCGCTCTCGATGCGCGCGCGGCCCGCCTCCACGGTGATCCGGGCGGCCACCACCGCGCCGCGCCGCGCCCGCACCAGGTCGCCCGGCGCGAGGCCGTCGACGACGAGCGTCCAGGCGGAGCGTCCGTCGGACGCGACGGCGCGCAGCGCCGGCCGCCGCAGCGTCACGCCCTCGGCGACGGCCTCGAGGCCGGTGAGGTCATCGTCGTTCGGCCGGCGTCGCCCTGGACCCGGCGCCACCTGGGGGGCCATGACCGCCGCGCGGCGCGGATCGTCGGACTCGAGATCGAAGCAGCCGGCCTCCGCGTCGGGGCCGCAGCTGTGCCCGAGTCCGAGCGCATGACCCAGCTCGTGGACGAGCACGGCCTCGAGGTCGAACGCGCGCGTGGCCGGCGGATCCGCGAACCGGAAGCGGGCCGCGTTGAGCAGCACGTCCGCGCGGCGAAGCTCGCCTTGGGCGTGCTCGACGAGGGTGAAGGCCACCAGCGCCGGATCCCCGACGCGGGCCGCCCAGGTCGCCGCCTCGGCGACGCGCTCGAGGGAGACGGCCCCCCCGCCCGCCACCGGCGAGAACGCCGCCGGGCCGAGCTGCGTCCAGGTGGCGGCGGCGCGGCTCCACGCGGGGGCGTCGTCGTCGACGAGCGCCAGCGGCCACGCCTCGGCGGGCCAGCGCAGCGGCGTCTCGTCGGCGGCGCGCAGCGGCGTCCACGCGTGCGCCGACGGCGCCAGCAACGCCACGAGCATCGGCAGGGCGCGTCTCAGGGGGCCGCCGTGAGCGCGCTCGAGACGTCGCCGATGAACTCGCCGAGCGGCTGCCGCGCGGGCGGCGCCGGCGCCGGCCGGAGCGTGCCCCGGTCGTCGGGCGCCACGAGGACGAGGCCGACGAGGTCGTCGCGAACCACCTCCGCGCCGCCGAAGCCCGCCTCGACCCGCAGCTTGCCCTGCGCCATGCCGACGACGCGGAAGACCGGCTCGCCCCGCCCGGGGACGGCCTCGAGGAAGACGGCGATCCGCTCGCCCGCCACGAAGCGCGCGGCGCCGGCCACACGCTGGCCGAGCCCGTCGATCTCGCCCCCCTCCGCCTCGATCCACAGCACGTCGCCGGCGGCGCCCTTGAGGACACCCAGCGGGGCGACGCGCACGCGGGTGAGGATGCGGCGGCCGCGAAAGAACGGCTCGGCGGCTTCGACGGTGCCGATCGCGACCACGTCGGCCACTTCGGCCATCTCTTCGAGGCTCTGCGCGAGCGCGGTGGTGGCGCGCGCCGTCGCGGGCGCGAAGAGCGCGACGAGACAGAGGCCGGCGATGACGCGCATTCGAGCTCCTTCGGATCCGCGGCACAGGATAGCGCCGACCCTTGTGGACCGGGCAAGCCTTCTGGTACTTGCGACCGCGAGCCGCACCCGAGGGAGAATCATGGCCGAGACCATCGACGAGCTGACCCTGGATTACGAGGAGAACGGTCGCCAGGTGCGCCGGACCCTCGACAAGGCCGTCCTGAGCAAGGGCGCCTGGAGCACCATCGCCTTCTTGATCGAGGAGATCGAGCGCGACTCGGACGATTGGGGCGACAAGAAGGTGTCGATCCGCCGCTACAAGAAGTTCAAGGGCGAGTATCGCGAGCAGAGCCGCTTCAACATCTCGTCCGAGAAGCAGGCGCAGGCGCTCGTCGACGTCCTGCGCAAGTGGTACCCCGACATCAAGTAGGCGAAATCACAAGAGATTCGCCGCCATCTCCGCCAGCTCGCTGCGCTCGCCCTTCGAGAGCGTCATCGTGCCGGCGATGGGGTGGTCCATCATGCGGTTGACGATGTGGACCAGCCCGTTGTTGGTCGAATCCACGTACGGGTTGTCGATCTGGTAGGGGTCGCCGGTGAAGACCACCTTCGTCCCCTCGCCCGCGCGCGTCACGATGGTCTTCACCTCGTGTGGCGTGAGGTTCTGCGCCTCGTCGACGATCAGGAACTGGTTGGGGATGGAGCGGCCGCGGATGTAGGTCAGCGGCTCGATCTGGATGATCCCCATGTCGACGAGCTCGTGGTGGCTGCGCCCCTCCTTCACGTCGGACCGGTGGAGGCCCATGAGCAGCTCGACGTTGTCGTAGATCGGCTGCATCCACGGGTTCAGCTTCTCTTCGATGGTGCCCGGCAGGTAGCCGATGTCGCGGCCCAGCGGCAGGATGGGCCGGCTCACGAGGACGCGCTGGTACGCATCGTCGTCGGTCACCTTGTAGAGGGCGGCGGCGATGGCGAGCAGCGTCTTGCCCGTGCCCGCCTTGCCCACCAGCGTCACCAGCTTCACGTCGTCGTCGAGCAGGAGGTCGAGCGCGAAGCTCTGCTCGAGGTTGCGCGGGAGGATGCCCCACACCGCCTCGCGACGCTTCGGCAGCGCGCGCACGCGGCCGCTGCGGTGCTCGAAGCGGGCGAGCGCCGTGTGGCTCGCCTTGGCCGCGTCGCGCAACAGCACGTATTCATTGGGCTTGAATGGGAGCTCCGGCGTGAGCTCGGCGCCCTCGTCGAACGACTGGCGCAGCTGCTCGTCGGAGACGATCACCTCGCGTCGCCCCGAGTAGAGCTCGGAGATCTCGACGCGCTCGGTGTCGAAATCCTCGGACGTCAGACCCACCGCGTCGGCGCGGATGCGCAGGTTCGAGTCCTTGGTCACGAAGACGATGGTGCGGTCCGGATTCTCTCGCCGGAGCTGCAGGGCCACACCCAGGATCAGGTTGTCGTAGACGTGTCGCTGCGCGAAGTGCTGCGCCACCT
The DNA here is from genome assembly GCA_963169045.1 of Myxococcota bacterium. GTDB lineage: Bacteria > Myxococcota_A > Bradymonadia > UBA7976 > UBA1532 > CAUJDF01. The sequence continues at coordinate 110,488 of CAUJDF010000039.1, read as the reverse complement.
CCGTGGCGCGGTCGCGCAGGAACCCCACCTTGAGCGTGCCGCCGTTCTCGAGCGCGACGCCGTCGGCCAGCGATCCCTTGTCGCGCAGCTTGTCCAGCGTGCGCGACAGCTCGCGGGCGTTGCGGCCGAGCTCCGACAGCTCCTTCTTGAACTGGTCGAGCTCCTCGACCACGTAGATGGGCAGCACGACGTCGTTGTCGCCGAACATGAGCGGCGCCCGCGGCTCATGCAGGACGACGTTGGTGTCGAGGACGAAGATCTTCCGCATGCGGGCTCTCCTACGCGTGGGAGACCGATTTGCGCACTTCGACCGGCACATCGCGCCAGCAGATCGAGCGATTGCGCCCGCTCTCCTTGGCCCGGTACAGCGCCTGGTCCGCGCGTTCGATCAGCTCGGGCTTCGTGCGCCCGTCGTGGGGATAGGCGGCGATGCCCAGCGACAACGTCACCCGCACCATGCCGCTCTCGTGCGGGAACTCGAGTCCCTCGACCTCAGCGCGGATGCGCTCGGCGAGGATGCGCCCGCCGTCGTTGTCGGAGTCCTCGAGCAGCAGCGCGAACTCCTCGCCGCCGTAGCGGGCGGCCAGATCGACCCCGCGCACGGCGCGCCCGAGGACCCGCGCCACCCCCTTGAGCACCTTGTCGCCGAACGGGTGCCCGTAGGTGTCGTTGAGCACTTTGAACTTGTCGATGTCGGTGAGGATCAGGCAGAGCGGCCCCTGGCGCCGCTCGGCACGCTCCAGCATGACGTCGAACGAGTGCTGGAAGATGCGGTGGTTCTTGAGCCCGGTCAGGCCGTCGACCGTCGCCATCTCCCGGATCTGGTCGTGTGCCCGCGCCAGATCGAGCTTGATCGCCACCTGGTCGGCGATGAGCTGCAGCATGTCACCGTGGGGCGAGACGAAGACGTCCTCGTCGCAGGACGCAACCGTCAGCGCGCCGATTGGCGGGCCCTCCTCCTTGCGGAGCGGCACGATCAGCAGCGAGCGAATCTCGGTGAGGCGGTCATCGGCGGTGAAGACGGGCCGCGCGCCGCGGTAGCGCCCACCGGCGGGCAGCGCGTGCCCGAGGCGGACGGCGCGGCCGACGAGGCCCTCATCCTCGGCGAACTGGAGGCCCTGGAAGCGCTCCGCGTGGAGTCCCTGCGCCGCGATGACACGATGCACGTCGCTGTGGACGAGGCTGATGGCGACGAGATCCGTCCGCACGAGCGCCCGCACGGCGTCGATGGCGGCGTGCGACACGCCCTCGAGGTCGAGCGACGCGTTGAGCTCGCGCAGGCCGGCGCAGAAGCGGGAGAAGGTGTTGCGCTCGTGGTCGGTGGCCTTCAGGCGCTGGCCGGTGGCGACGTCGAGCGACAGCTTGCGCGCGGCGAGGCGCACGACCTGTCGCTCGGCGTCCGTCCAGCGATCGCCCGCGGCGCGGTCGACCGAGAGCACCCCGGCCACCGCCTCGCCGTCGCCGTGGATGGTCACCGCCAGCACCCCGCCCACGCCCTCGGCGTCGCGGTAGTACGGCAGCCCGCCGAAGCCGCTCTTGACCGGCGCGAGCGCCACCTCGCGCACGTCGCGCAGGAGGCTCGCCGTCACGCCGGCGTTGGCGGGGAACGGCCCGGGCTCGATGCGGTCCTGCCGGTTCGTCGACAGCCCGCGCAGGTGGAGCTTCTCGTCGTCGGGCGAGCGCCAGAGGACCGCGGCCGTGTCCAGGCCCAGCGCCGCGCGGAGCTGGTCGAGCTGCAGCGCGAAGGACTCCTGGAGGAAGTCGAGGGTCATGTGGCCGACGCTGCGGTCGTCGGCCACGTGGTCGGCCACCTGCGGCAGCTCGGTGAGCGCGGGGGCCTGCGTCGTGAGGAGGCCGAAGTCGCGCGCGTGCTGGCGGCGGGCGGCCTCCTCCTCGGCGCGGGCGCGCTCCTCGCGGACCCGGCTGCGGTGCGCCTCGCTGCGGGCGAAGAGCGAGAGGGCGATCGCCGCCGCCCCGAAGACGAGCAGGTGCACGACCAGGACGCCCGCCGTCTGGCGTCCGGCGGCGGTGAGGCCGAACTCGAGCACGGCGGCGGCCCCGAGCGGGAACACGTTCATTCGCCGCGGCCAGGTGGCGTGGAACCACGCCAGGAGGCCGGCGGCGAGCGGCGTCAGGTGCGGTCCGAAGCTGCCGGCGGTGCGCAGCAGCATCCACGTGCCGACCACCCACAGGAGCGGTCCCTCGACCGAGCCGAGCGGATGGTCGTTGCGCTGGCCCCGCACGCGCTCGCGGACGTCGCGGGCGCCGAGGAAGACGACGATCGCGCCGATGAGCAGGCCGATCCACGGCGCGTGGCGGCCGGGATCGAAGGCGCCGGCGACGACGGCGCCGCCGCCGAGCGCGGCCACGCCGGGCACGTACCAGGCCTCGAGCAGACGGAGCGCGACCGCGCCGACGGGCTCCTTCCGTCTCAACGGGGACCGCCCGCCGCGGGCGCGAGCTGGTAGACGACCTCGCCGGTACGGACCATGCCGAGGCCCGTGCGCGCGCGGTGGAGACTCTCGGCTTCGTCTTCGCGCAGGCGGCGGATCTCGCCCTGTAGCGCGGCGATGTCGGCCCGCAGACGGCCGTTGCGCGACTCGATGCGGAGCAGCTCGTCATGGAGGGCCCCGTTGCGAGCCTCGACCCGCGGATCGAGCGACAGGCGCCAGACCCCGTAGACGGTGCCCGAGAGAGCCGCCACGGCGAGCGGCGGCCCGAGCCAGCGCAGCAGTCGGTGCTTCATGGAAGGCTGCATAACACTGTTCGACGACGTGGGGAAGTGTCCCCTACGCACCTTCACGCACGCCGGCCTCGGCCGTCCGCGCCCGCCGCTCCAGGCGGCGCGGGGCCGTCCCGGAGAGCGCGTCGAGCACGTCGAGCGCGGCGTCCTCGAGCTCGAGGTCCAGCCGCCCGATGCGGGCCCGCAGGAAGGCGAAGCCCGCCCACGACGGCGCCGCTACTGCGAGGCCGGCCGCCGTCCCGACGAGCGCCCGCGCCAGCGCCTCGGAGAGCGCGGACTCCGGCCCGCGCAGCGCGTCGATCGCCCCGATCGCCGTCGCGAGGAGCCCGAGGAGCGGCGCCAGCACCGCGATCGCTCCCAGAAGCTTCACGTAGCGGTCCAGGTACATCACCTCGGCGCGCCGGACGAGGTCCAGATTCTCCTTGATCTGCTCGCGCGCGTGCCCGTGATACTCGAGACCGGCCGCGGTCACCGCCGAGATCACTGAAGGATGGTTCTCGCAAGCCGTAGCGACCTCGGCGATGCGTCCCGCGGCGAGGTCGTCGAGGACCTGCTCGAGGAAGTCCCGCGGGAGCACCGTGCTCAGCCGCAGCGCCCAGGCGCGCTCCAGGAACACCGCCAGCGCCACCACCGACAGGGACAGGATGGGCAGCATCAGGACGCCGCCCGTCGCCAACATCGCGCCGAGCTCTCGCATGATCAGTCCAAAAGCTCCGCCGCCCGCTTCCGGATGTACTCGATGGGCGCGAGACCGACGAAGGACTCGACGACCCGACCCCGGGGGTCGATCAGGAATGACGCGGGAATGGCAGGGACGTCGCCGAAGGGCGTACGACCGCGGATCATCGCCTCGTCCGCCTTCAGGACCGGATAGCGGATCTGCATGTACTCGGCGAAGGGGCGCAGCACCTCGTCCGGCTGCAGGTCGACCGAGATGCCGACCACCGCGAAGCCCGGCAGACCGCCCTCGTCGGCGACGAGCTCGTTGAGCGACGGGATCTCGCCGAGACACGGCTGGCACCAGGTCGCGAAGTAGTTGACCAGGACGACCTTGCCGCGGAAGTCGGAGAGACGGACGACGCGACCGTCGAGGTCCGGCAGGGCGAATTCGATGCCGAGGGCGGCGTCGCCGCCGGAGCCGGCCGCCGGCGGCCCGGAGGTCGCGCGGGGCCCGCCGCCGCAGGCCGCGGCGACCAGGCAGAGCAGCGCCAGCCCCGCACCAGCGAGGGGGCGTGACATGGCGCGGAGTATGCGCGCGGGTGGCAGGAAGGTAAAGCGACGGCGCATGCGTTATCCTGCCGCGCATGCGAAACGTGCCAGTCGTCGCCACGCTCGCGCTCGCCGCCGCGGGCTGCGTCGATCCCGACCTCCGCCGCGGCGACGAGGCCCTCGCGCACGGCCGCTACGTCGAGGCCATCGGCTTCTACGAGCAGGCGCGGGCGCGGTTGCCCGAGGATCCCTCCCCCACGCGCGGCATCAACGGCGCGCACCGGGCACACGCGGCGGCGCTCCTGGCCGAGGGCCGCTGCGCGGAGGCGCGCGAGCACCTCGAGGTGGCCGAGACGCTCGGCCCGCCGGTGCTGGTCGATCACCAGGAGCTCGCGCGCTGCCTCGACGACACGAAGGCGCCGGCCGAGGCGCGCGCGGCCCAGCTGACGCGGCTCTTGGGGCTCGGCGATCGACGGGCGTCGCTGCTGCGTGCGCTCGCCGCCCTCGAGTTCGAGCTGGGCCGCGAGCCGGATGCCGTGGGCCACCTGCAGCTGCTCGAGCAGCGCTCGGCGCTGACGGTCGACGAACGCCGCCGGCTCGTCGACGCGCTGCTGCGGCTGGACCGCGCGCAGGACGCCTGGCCGCACATCGACGAGGTCGTCCGCGCCGATCCCTTCGACGCCCCCTTGCGCCTCAAGCGCGCCGAGCTGCTCGAGGCGGGCGGCCGCGCGCGCGAGGCCGGCGAGGCCTACCGCGCGCTCGCCGCCGACTTCCCTCGCAACCCGCTCGTGCATCTGCGCCTGGCGGAGTTCCTCCGCCGGCAGGGCGACGAGGCCGCCGCGCTCGCCGCGCTCGCCGAGGCCGATCGCCTGCGGGGCGCCGCGCCACCCCCGGAGCGCAAGTTCCGCCCCCTCCAGCCCTCGAGGCGCTGAGGCCAGTCTCGAGTTTCGCCGTTTCGGCGTCGGCGAGGCCGAGCAACGACCGAGTCGCAGCAAGGAGCAAGGCGAATCTTGGTGGAAGGCGTGCTTGATGCACGTCGAGACCGAAATGCGCCGCGCGCAGCGAGGCGACCGACCCCTTCGGGCAGACTCGCCACCGCAAGACGGCGGCTTCGCCTGTGGGAGCGAGCTGCGGCGGCCGGTCGGGGCCGGCCGCAGGCAGCCGAAAATGGCGAGACTCGAGGCTAATCGCGAACGGCGGCGCTGAAGTCCGGGCAGACGCCGACCTCGAAGGCGGCGAGGCAGGCGGTCACGTCGGGCCCGCCGACGCGCGCGCGCCAGTCGAGGCGGTCCGGGGCGAGGTCGCGGGCGCAGACGCGCTCCGCGGGTCCGTCCACGGTGTGGACGAGCGTCTGGAAGCGATTGCAGCCGAGGCTCAGCGGCCGGTGCGTCCGGACGGCCAGCGCGCCTGTGCGGAAGTCGTTCTCGGCGACGACGCCGGCAGTGGCGAGGTCGAGGACCACCGCCGCCTCGTTCGTGCCGTCGGGCTGGTGCACGAAGACGTTGCCCAGCACCTCCACCGGCCCGGCGCCGTCGATGCGGACCGCCGCCGGCGCCGGGCTGGCCGGGCCGACCTCGACGTGCGCGTCCGCGAGGCGCACGGGGCCGGTGGTCCCGCGCACGACGAGCGCCTGCTCGCCCGCCCGGATGGCGCCGCCGAGGATGCGCAACCCGGCGGCGTCCTCGACCCACAGGCCTGTCGACGCCGCCACGACCTCGCTCGCGCGGAGGAACACCGTGCCGCTCCCCTGCACGTGTACCCCGTCGTCGCCGCTTCGGATCGTGACGCCGTCGAGCGTGAGCGGGCCGGCGCCACGGACCACCAGCGGCGTGAGTGGCCCCTCGATCGTGAGGTTGCGGATCGTCACCGGCGCCTCGCCGTCGAACACGACGCGCCCCACGATGCGGCTCCCCTCGCCGCCGATCAGCGCCAGCGGGCGCTCGCCGCGCAGCCGCAGATCCGCCTTCCAGGTGCAGTCCGCCGCGAGTCGCAGGGCGCCGCCATCGGGGTAGGCGCCGTGCAGCCGGTCGATGGCGGACTGCAGCGAGACCGCGCAGGGCACGTCCACCATGCGCGGCGGCGTCTCGGACGGGAACGGCGCCGCGGCCGAGGCGAGCAGGGCGACGAGGGGCAGCGACACGGCGGACCTCCGAGGGCGGTTTGCGGTCGCCCCACTGGTCGGCGGCGTCTCCCCGGCGCTACAGGGGTGGGTCGGTCAGGCCCGCTGGAAGTCGTAGACGCTGCCGAGGCCGAGGAGGCCCGACAGCTCGTCGAGCGCCGTGCGCACCTCGACGAGCAGCGCCGGATCGGCCAGGTCCGCGAAGGTGAGGCGGTCACGGTAGTGGCGCTCGATCCAGGCGGCGAGGTCGGCATGGAGCGCGTCGTCGAAGAACACGCGGGCGCCGACGGCGGCGCGCTCCGTCGCGGTGAGGGCCACGCGCAGGCGCAGGCACGCGGGGCCGCCGCCGTTGTCCATCGAGGACTTCACGTCGCGGAAGTGCACGGCCTCGGCGGCGCCCTCGGCGACCACGCGCTGCAGAAACGCATGCGCGCGCGGGTTCTCGGCCGACTCGATCGGCGCGACGATCGCCAGGCCGCCAGAAGGCAGCGAAACTACTTGAGAATTGAAGGGATACGCGGCCACGGCGTCGGCGGCGGGCAGCGCCTTCTCGGTGGCGAGGACCCACACGAAGTCCGGCCCCAGCCGCTCGCGCAACGCCGCGAGCAGGCGCGTCGGGTCCACGAAGGCACGCTCGTGCAGCAGGAGCAGGTGGGCGTTTCCGACGGCGAGCACGTCGGTGTGGAAGGCGCCGTCGTCGATGCCGCCGGGATCCTGCTGCCAGAGCAGCGCGATGCCGTCCCGCAGGCGGTGTCGCCGCACCACCGCCTCGCTCGCCTCCATCGCCTGCCGCGCCGGGAAACGCGCCGGCGTCGCCACGCCGCCGCGGGGCCAGGCCTGTCGCCCCCAGCCGAACAGCTGGACCGATGCGCGCGGAGTGCGCAGCCGCGTGTGGTTCGCGGCGCCCTCGTCCGCGAGGTGCGCCGGCAGCGGGTCATGCACCTGGAAGTGCTCGGGATCACGGAAGATGTTTCGGAGCACGCGCGTGGTCGTCGGCGCCTCGAGCGCGCGGTGGAACATCGTCGACAGGTTCGCCGGCGTGAAGTGCACGCGCGCGTCGAGCGTGTCGGCGGAGGGCGCCACGGTGGCCGCGTTCGCCGTCCACATCGCCGACGCGCTGCTGCAGAGCCGCAGCAGCAGGCCGTCGTCCCGAGACGCCGCCGCCAGCACGTCGGCGTCGCTGCCACCGAACCCCAGCGCGCGCAGCGTCGCCACGTCCGGCCGCGGCTGCGGCGGCAACACCGCCTGCCCGACGCCGAGCGAGGCGACGAAGCGCATCTTCTCGAGGCCCTGGAGCGCCGCCGCCCGCGGATTCGCCGCCTGCCCCGCGTGCCTCGTGGCCGCCAGGTTGCCGGGGCTCAACCCCGCGTAGCTGTGGGTCGGTCCGACGATGCCGTCGAAGTTGTACTCGATCACTCGAAGAACTCGATGACGGTCACCGCGTAGGACTTGCGGTTCCAGAAGCTCAGGTCGTCGAGGGTGAACTCCTCGAAGGCGAACCGCCCCTGCAGAATCATGGGGACGATCGTCAGGTACATCGGCTCGTCGGGCTTGAGGCCGCCCGGCACGATCTCGGCGGGCAGCACCGGCAGGGTGTAGCGCGTGACCGGCCCCGGCGTGACGTAGGTCCACAGGGGCAGGCCGCGGCCGGTGCTGATCTGGATGAGGTTGACCTGCGCCGGCTCGGTCGGCCCGCTCACGCCGGGCTGCACCGCCCACTCGATGGTGCGGTTGCCCTCGAGGGCGCCGCCGACGGTGGGGTGGAGCGGCTCCGGCGCGCCGACGAACGGGCCGATCGTGACGCCACCGCGGATGTCGCGCTCGCGCTGGAACGCCATCGCGTACGGGTACCCGAGGTCGGACTCGGCGCGCGCCTCGCCGACCCACTCGTATTCGATGTCGGCGTCCCACGTCGTGATGTCGGGCAGGTAGCGCACACGCAGCTGCGGGGCGTCGCCGGCGGCCCGCGAGTCGAGCTCCCAGTAGCCCTCGGCGCCGAAGTCGAGGAACGTCCACGCCTCGTAGGTGTTGGGCGTGCCGGGCGCGCCGCCCGACGGGTTGCCGAGCGTGACTGGGATCTCCAGGTCCATCGGCCGGTCGATGTCGACGACCAGGTTCTCGGCGGACGCGCCCGGGCTGACACTGACGAACCGGCGCAGGCCCATGGCCAGGGGCGTCACGCCTTCGCGCAGGTCCCAGTACGACAGGCGGTTCTGCGAGTAGAGCTCGAGGGCGTCGCGGCGGACATAGGCCGCCGTCACGATCACCGCCAGCTCCCCCGGCCGGCAGAACACTTCGAAGGGGCCGTCTTCATAGAGAATTCCGTTCGGGGCCGGCCGCTGGAGCGCCCGCCGGTTGAAGGGCGACGAGTGGGTGGTGTCGACGAAGGCGACGAGGATGAGCTCCGGATCGCGCGGCTTGAGCAGCTTGTCGATGCCGGTGACGGTGCCGGCGAGGCGCGCCGGCGGGATGGGCTCCTGGTTGCCGCCGCCGTTGCCCTGCGGCGGGTTCTGCGGGAACAGGTACACCGTCACGTTCTCGGTCGTGACGCGCTCGATCGTGTAGACCTCGTACGCCAGGCGCGCGGCGGTGACGTTGAGGGGCCCGGTCAGGGCGCGGCGCGACAGGGTCACCTGCCCGTTCGCGTCGGTGAGCCCCATGAGCGTCTCGGAGCCGTCGAGCGGGACGCCGAGCACCGTCGACTCCGGCAGCGGCTCGCTGGTGTAGGCGTCGAGCACGGTGACGTTGACCGCGCCGCCGATCGGGTCGCCCCAGACACCGCCGAAGCGCGAGACCGGGTCGAAGAACTCGTAGGCGTCAGGGAGCAGCGTGGCGTCGTCGGCGCTGATGCCCTGCAGGGGCGCGAGGCCGGCATGGCCGGGCGGCGTCACGGCGATGGCCATCTCGCCGTCGATCACCTCGAGCACCGACATCGGCTCGCCGTCGAGGAAGAGCTGCGTCTCGGGGGTGAGGCCCCGACCGCGCACCTCGACGACGGTGCCGCCGGCGATGGCGCCGCGGCCCGGACGCACGTCGAAGAGCTCGAGGCGCTCGTAGTAGGTCAGCCCGCCGGGCACGGGCAGCGTGCGGTCGCCCTCGGTGATCGTCACCTCGACCGGCCCGCGCGCGTGCGGCGGCGCCGTGCAGCGCAACAGCTGCGGCAGGAGCAGCTCACAGCCGGCGCCCACGCCGTCGACCGTCACCTCGGTCGCCTCGGTGAAGCCGCCGCCGCCCACGAGGAACGGCGCGCCGCCCACCGTCGGCACGCGCCGCGGCACAGCGCCCACGACGGACAGCGCCCCCTCGGCCGCGTCGACGTACAGGAAGGCGTCCTCCTGCCGCGACGAGCCGTTGACATTCTCGACCTCGACGGCCACCACGCCGACGTCCCCGGGCGGCGTGCGGACGCGCAGGCGCTCGCGGTTCAGCTCGCTGCCGACCACCGTTGCCGCCTCGCCCCCGAAGCGCACGACCGAGTCCTGCACGAGGCCGCCGCCCGAGATCACCACCTCGGCGTCGCCGGTCGTGAATCCCCAGCGCGGCTCGAGGCCGGACACCGCGAGGCTCTCGGTGTAGGTGAAGGCCTGCGCGAGCACGGCCTCGCCGTTGATGTTGCGCACCTTCACGTCCACCACCCCGGGCGTGCCGGCGGGGGCGCGCGCCACGATGCGGCCGGCGTTCTGCACGCGGATGTCGGTGGCCGGCGTGTTCCCGAAGCGCACCTCGGTGGGCTCGATGAAGCCGCGCCCGTCGATCGTGACGTCGATGCCGCCGCGCACGCTGGCGCGCGCCGGGTCGATCATCGCCACGGCAAGCGGCTGGAAGTAGGTGAAGCCCTCGTCGAGGCGCGACGGCTCGCCGCCCTCGGCCCAGCGAACCGTGACGTGCACCGGCTCGGCGATCGGGTGGGGCGGGGTCGTGCAGCGGATGTGGTTCTCGCTCTCGAATGCGAGCTCGGTGCAGGCGTCGCCGCCGAGGTGCACCTCGGTGGTGGCCGTGAAGCGCTCGCCGACGATGAGGATGCGCGTGCCGCCGTCGATCGCGCCGCGGTTGGGGATGACGGAGTTGACGCGCGGCCCGACCGGCGCCGCGTCGCCGCCGTCGGCGCCCGGGCCCGCGTCCGGCGGCGGCATGAAGGGCGCCGCGTCGTCGCCCGGTCCGGCGTCGCTCTCCTCGACGCCGCGATCGTCGTCGGAGGTCGTGTCGCCGTCGTCGCAGGCGGCGAGCAGCGCGGCCGCGAGCGCGGCCACGTAGACGGGAAGCGAAATCAGCCTGCGGAAGTTCACCGGTTCACCGCCCCGTTCGGTTCCTGACGGCCGACCGTGATAGCAAAACCCGAGCCGCGCCGCGCCATCCGCGCGCTTACGCCTTGCGCCGGCCCCGCCTTGGACACACCATGCAGCCCGTGACGCAGACCCTGTCCGAGAAGACGCGCGCCCACCTCGAATGGCACCGCCTGCTCGAGCGCCTGGCGTTCCATTGCCGGGGGCCCGTGGCCGCCGGACGCGCCCGCGCCCTCGAGCCCGCGAGCGACCGCGACGAGGTGGCGGTGCGCCTGCGCCGCACGAGCGAGGCGCGCACGCTCATCGACGCGAACCAGTCCCCGCCCCTCGGCGGCCTGCCCGACGTGGCCGCCGCCGTGAACGCCGCGGCCCGCGGCGCGGTGCTCGATCCGGGCGACCTCGCCGCCGTCGGCGAGCTGCTCGAGACGTCGGCGCGGGCCCGCCAGTGGTTCGGCCTGCGGGCCGACACCTTCCCCGCGCTGGCGCTGGTGGCGCTCAACACCGACGGCGGGCTCGTCGACCTGCGCGAGCTGGCCCGCGAGCTGAACGCCTCCTTCGACGAGAAGGGCGAGCTGGTCGACGCGGCGAGCGGCGACCTCGGTTTTCTGAGGAGCCGCGTCGCGAATCTGCACGAGGAGCTCAAGCAGCGGGTGCATTCCCTGCTCTCCGACGCGGACTACGTCGATCTGCTGCAGGACAACTACTACACGCTGCGTGACGACCGCTACGTGCTCCCGATCCGCTCCGGGCACAAGCGGCACGTGCCCGGCATCGTGCACGGCTGGTCCGGCTCGGGGCACACCGTCTACATCGAGCCCGAGGTCGTCGTCGACGCGAACAACCGCCTGCGGCTGGCCCAGGCCGAAGTCGATCGCGAGATCCATCGCATCCTCCGCAAGTTCTCGGAGCGCGTGGGCGCGAAGGCGAAGGAGATCCTGGTCTCGCAGGAGCTGCTCGCCGTCCTCGACCTGACGTTCGCCGCCGCCCGGCTGTCGCACGAGCTCGGCGGCACCGAGCCGCGGTTCTCCGACGAGGGGCGCCTCGCGCTGCGGCGCGCGCGGCATCCGCTGCTCATCCTCGGCGGCGTGCAGGTGGTGCCCAACGACGTCGAGCTCTCGCCGCCGCAGCGCGTCCTCGTCGTCACCGGCCCGAACACCGGCGGCAAGACGGTGACGCTCAAGACGGTCGGCCTGTGCGCCATGATGGCGCTGTCGGGCCTGCACATCCCCGCCGACAGCGGCTCGATCGTGCCGCGCGTGCCCTCGATCTTCAGCGATCTGGGCGACGAGCAGGACCTCGAGCAGCACCTGTCGACGTTCAGCGGCCACATCGTCAACCTGATGGCGATCTTCGATGCGCTCGAGCCCGGCAGCCTGGTGCTGCTCGACGAGATCGTGATCGGCACCGATCCCATGCAGGGCGCGGCGCTGGCGCAGGCGCTGCTCGAGGCGTTCGCCGATCGCGGGGCGATCACCCTCGTCACCACGCACTACGAGTCGCTCAAGGCGCTGCCCTTCTCCGATCCGCGGTTCCGCAACGGCGCCGTGGGTTTCGACCCGGATCGTCTGGTGCCCACGTATCGGCTGCGGATGGACGTGCCGGGCGCGTCCTCGCCGCTGCAGACGGCGCGGCGCCTGGGCCTCGCCGCGGCGATCGTCGATCGCGCGGCCGAGCTGGCCGGCCCGACGCAGCGCAGCCTCGAGGCGGTGCTGGCGCAGCTGCAGGCCGAGGCCGAGAAGGCGCGGCTCGAGCACGAGGCGCTCGCCGCGGAGCGCAGGCGGCTGCAGGAGGCGCGGGAGAACGCCGAGGACCTCGAGCGCAAGCTGCGCGAGCGGCTGCGCAGCGGCCTCGAGAAGGAGCGCACCGCCCTGCTCTCCGAGGCGCGGCGCCTGCGCGACGAGATCCGCGGCCTTCAGCGGGCCATCCAGGCGCCGGAGGCCCGCAAGGACGACGTGACCCTGCGCGAGAAGCAGCGGCGCGTCGACCAGGTGATCGCCGACGTCGTGGAGCAGCAGGCGGCCGCGGTCCGCGCCCAGGCCGGCCCGCCGCCGAACGTCGACCAGGTGAAGCCCGGCAAGAAAGTCCACGTGATTTCGCTGGGTTGCGACGCCGAGGTCCTCACGGCGCCCGACGGGCGCGGCCGGGTGCAGGTGCGCGCCGGCATCCTGACGGCCACGGTGAGCGTCGACGATCTGCGCCTCGGGGGCGCGAAGGGTCCGGCGGTCCAGCAGGCGCCGAAGGCGCCGAAGCCCACGGTCCCCGTCCCCGTACCGGCGGCGCCCCCGCCGGTCGACTGGGACCACCTCCCGCCGCAGACGAGCGACAATTCGGTCGATCTGCGCGGCCTGCGGGCCGACGAGGCGCTCGAAAAGGCGGAACGCTTCCTCGACGCGCTGCTCGAACGGGACCAGGCAGCGGCGTTCCTCATCCACGGGCACGGCACGGGTGCCCTGAAACGCGAGATCCGTCAGTGGCTCAAGACCTCTCGCTACGCGCGCGACTTCCGGCCGGCACCCGAGGACCAGGGCGGCGACGGCGTCACGGTGGTGCTGTTGTCCTAGCGGCCTGTCTCGCGGCGCTGCCCGCCGGCGCCCAGCGGCTCACGGGCGGCGTGCGGCTGCCGACCGCCGACGTCGCGGCGAACGGCTACGCCGAGTCGCTCGAGGACAACCCCGCCGGCATCGGCTTCAACGAGGGCTTCGACCTCACCTACGCCTATACGAGCGCGGGGACGGACGCGCCCCACGAGGGCCACGCGCTGTTCACGGCCCTGCGGCTCGGGCCGTACCACACCGGCCTGGGCTTCCAGTTCCTCGAGCAGCCCGGTGGGCAGGCCAACGAGCCGCTCAAGGTCACCTGGGGCCACGCGTTGCGCCTCTCCGAGCGGCTGTCGATCGGCTTCTCGTGGAACACGTTCGTGGCCGACGGCGACCCGCTCCTCGACGACCTCGACACGTTCGACGCCGGCCTGCAGTGGCGCGCCTTCCAGTGGCTCGCCGCCGGCCTGGCAGTGACCGACTTCACGACGCCGAAGGTGGCCGGCCTGCCGCTCGATCGCGGGTACGAGCTGGGCCTGGCGGTGCGGCCCGGCACCGACGCGCTCACCCTCTCCGGCCGCGTGCGCCTCGAGGACGGCGGCGATCCGGACCCGGTCTACGGCGCGCGCGTCCGCCTCGGGTTGCCCGGGCCCTTCGCGCTCGTGGGCCGGTGGGACACCGCCGACGTCGGCGACGCGCGCGCCCACACCCTGCTCGTCGGCCTCACCGACCAGCTGACCGACCGGCTGCTCGCCGGCGCGTTCGGCTATGTGCCCGACGCGGCGGCGGACGACGTGCGCGCCGGCCTCGGCATCCTCGCGCGGGCCGGCAGCGCCCGGGAGCCCGACGCACCGCTGCTCACGCCCCCCTGGATCGTCGAGGTCCCCATCGCGGGCGACCTCGGCGAGTACGGATCGGGCGGTCTCTTCGCGTCTCGGCCCGCCACGCCGTTCCTGAACCTGCTGCGCGACCTGCGGGCCCTGGGCCGGCACGAAGACGTGGCGGCGGTCGTCCTGAGCTTCGGCGATCCGGAACTGGGCTGGGCGCGCGCCAACGAGCTGCGCGAAGAGGTCAAGGCGCTGCGCGCCGCGGGCAAGCGCGTCTACGCGTACATCACCGTCGCGGACACGCTCGCCTACAGCATCGCCGCCGCGGCCGACAAGGTGTTCCTGGCGCCCTCCGGCGGCCTGCTGACGACCGGCCTGCGCAGCGAGCCCATGTACTTCCAGGAGCTGCTCGAGCGCATCGGCGTCCGGCCCCAGTTCGTGGCCATCGGTGACTTCAAGTCGGCGCCGGAGACGTTCACGCGGCGCGAGCCGAGCGAGCCCGCGCGGGCGCAGACCGAGGCCGTCCTCGACGCGCTGTTCGGCCGCGTCCTGAAGCACGTCGCCGACGGCCGCAAGGTCACGGTGGAGCAGGCGCGGGCCCTGATCGACAAGGCGCCCTACACCGCGCAGCAGGCGAAGGAGGCGAACCTCGCCGACGCCGTCATCCACTACGACGAGCTCGAGCGCATCGCGCGCGAGGACCTGGGGCCTCGCTTCCGGTTCGCCGAGGCGCGCGACGTGCTCGCCACGCGCCAGCGGCGCTGGGGATCGGCGTCCGAGGTGGCGGTGCTCTATGCGGTCGGGACGATCACCGACGGCGACTCGGTGGTGAACCCGTTCACGGGCACCGTCACCGTCGGTGGCGACACGTTCGTTCGCACGGCGCGCGCTCTCCGCGAGGATCCCGGCGTGCGCGCCGTCGTCCTGCGCATCGACAGCGGCGGCGGCTCGGTCACCGCCTCCGACGCGATGTGGCGCGAGCTCAAGCTGCTCGCCGAGGAGAAGCCGCTCATCGTCAGCATGGGCGACATCGCGGCCTCGGGCGGCTACTACATCGCCGCGCCGGGCGCCGAGATCCTCGCGTCACCGGAGACGATCACCGGAAGCATCGGGATCTTCACGGGAAAGTTCGATCTCTCCGGACTCTTCTGGCTGCTCGGCGTCAACCGCGCGGTGTTCCAGCGCGGCGAGCACGCCGACCTGCTCAGCGCCGCGACGGCCTGGGACGACGAGGACCTCGCCATCGTGCGCGGCGGCATGGAGGCCCTGTACCGCCTCTTCCTCGAGCGCGTGGCCGAGGGCCGGCCCGGCCTCGAGGTGGAGCAGGTGGACGCCGTGGGCCGCGGCCGCGTCTTCACCGGCGAGCAGGCGCGCGCGTGCGGGCTCGTCGACCGGCCGGCCGGCCTGCTCACCGCCATCGACCTCGCCGCCGCCCGGGCCGAGCTGGGCGCAGACGACTTCGACGTCGGCGTCTACCCCCGCACCAGCGGCTTCGGCGGCGCGCCCCGCGCGCCGGTGCACGCGCTCGAAGGCATCACCGAGCGCCTCGCGAAGCTGCGCGGCGAGGCGGCGCCGCCCGGGAGCCCCCTCGCCCTGGTGCCGGAGCTGTTGCGGCCGCTCCTCGACCACCCGTTGCTCCACTTCCGCAGCGGTCAGGCGCTGGCGCTGCTCCCCTTCACGCTGTGATGCTCAACGCCGGAATGTCATCGAGGTGACGCGCACTGCCGGCTCGCCCTCGTGGCGACCGGGCGCCTCGAAGGTGATGCCGAGCGCGCCACCCTCGGTGAGAAGGAGGGTCGCCGTGCGCGCGGCGCCCGTGCAGACGTCGGGCTGCAGCGCCAGCTCGCCGCGTCGGCCGTCGAAGGCGGACACCACGCCGCGCAGGGCGAGGTCGGGCGTGACGACCCGCATCGCGCCGCCCGCCGTGACCTCGAGCCACGGCCCGGCCTCGGCTTCGCCCGAGAACAGGACCTGGGGGTCCTCGAGCGCCGGTCCCCGGGCGCCCTCCTCGCCGACGGCGTAGTGGCGGACGTGGATCGTGACGCGGCGCCACGTGCCGACGAGGACGGCCGCCTGCACGCGCCGCGGCGGGGGCGTCGCGACGACCATCACCCGCGCGCCGTCCGGCTGATCGAACGCGTGGGCGTCGTGGCGACCCCAGTCGACCGCCCTCAGCCGGCGCGCGGCGCCCGACGGAAACACCACGCGGTCGCCGTCGAGGCGGGCGCAGCGCAGGACGCCGCCGGGGCCGCCGTCGCTCAGCGGGACCCAGCGACCGCAGCGATCCACGAGACCCTCGGTGAGGTCGACGTCGGCGCCGCAGAGCCCGTCGCGTGCCGCCGCCGCGACGACGGCGTACCGACCGGCCAGCGGCGCGTCGTCGCAGCCCGGCGTCTCGCCGCGCCACCAGCCGACGACCGCGCGGCGGGCGATGCGGCTCGCCTCCGCCGGCAGCCGGTCGAACGGTGTCGCGCCGGCGGCGAACATGTCGGCGAACGTGCGGTCGGCAACGGAGACCGTCTCGAAACGTCCTGAAATCACTGACATCTTCAGGACGTCCTCCCCGTCGAGGATCCCCGGGAACACCGCCTCGCCGGCCTCGGCCGGCGCGATCACGCGCCAGCGCCGGGTGCCGCAGCCGCTATCGCCGACGAGCGACGCCTCCACCCAGGTGGCCTCGCGGCTCGCGCCGGTCCAGCTCATCGTGGCGGCGCGGCGCCCCAGCGGGAGGGCGTCGGCCGCGTCCACCGTCGGGACCGGCGCCACCTCGGGGACCGCCGGCCACCGGATCACGTGCTCGTCGCTCCCGATGGGGAGCTGCTCGCCGACGGCGGCCACGACGTCGCCGCCCGGACGCCGGGCGGTGGCGGTGATCCAGAGGCCGTAGGACGCGGACAGGCCCGCGCCGGGACGGGGCAGGTTCGCGGCGAGGCCGGGCTCGGCCAGGGCGTCGCCGAGGCGCAGGCCGGTCGGCTGTCCGGCGTAGGTGAGCTCGGCGGCGACCAGCGCCGACGGCGCACGGTCCACGGAGACCACGACACGCTCGTCGAACGCATGCTCGGGCTCGAGCGCGAGGATCGACGTCGCCTGCCGCGACGCATCCGGCACGACCGCGCGCGCGAACCGCAACGGCCGGCCCCGCGCGGACCACACGGCGACGATCTCGACCCGGCCCTCGTGGGCGGGCACCTCGAACGCCCACCGCCCCGGGCGCAGCTCGCGGCCGACGACCACCTGCCGATCGGTGAAGGCCCGCGCGACCACCTCGACGGGCGACGCCGCGTCACCCGAGGTCCCCGCATCGACGGCCGTCGTCACGTCGGCGAGCAGCTCGACCAGGCGTCCGCGCAGCGGCGTCGGCCCGTCGATGACGCCGCCGAGATCGACCACCGGCCCCTCGACGCCGATCACCGTCACCCGCTCCGTCGGCGTCTCGAGCGTCACCGCGTACGGCGGCTCGCCGAGGCCTCCCACCACCGCCTCGCCGCGGGCCGAGACCGGCACCGAGACGTCGCCGACGAGCACGACGCCGGCCACCGGCGAGCGGACGCGCAGCGCCGCGCCCGCGCCCGGCCCCTCGACCGGCGGCGCCGCGCAGGCCGCGAGCGCCAGCGCCGCGAGGAGGACGCGATCAGAACAGGACGACGGAGTTCTCGCCGCGGTTGATCTTGACCGTCTTGACGGGGCTCTTCTGTCCCGCATCGCCGCCGAAGTAGACCTGTACGCGGTGGGAGCCCGCGGGGATCTTGTACTTGACGAGGGGCGTCTCGGGCGAAACGAGCTGCCCGTCGACGTACACCGACCCCCAGCGGCGCGCGTTGACGCTGAGGTAGCCGAGGCCGGACTGCCGGTCGCCCGTCTCGCGCGCCGGAGCCCGCGCGGGTGGCGACGCGCGCGGACGCTCGAGCTCGCGGATGGCGGGCGGCTCACGCGATCGGCGGGGCGGCGCCGGATCGCGCTCGACGACGCGGCGGGGCGGCGGCTCGCGCTCGAGGCGCGGCGGCGCCGGCGGCGGCTCGCGGCGGGCGACCGTCGCGCGGTCGTCCTCGGCGGGCTCGAGCTGCACCTCGACGTTCAGTTCGCGGCGACCGTTCCAGTCGATCGTCTTCTCGTGGGCGACGAACCCGTCCTTGGCGACGCGGAGGCGCACGGGCCGGTCGGCGGGCACGTCGGACTTCGTCAGCGGCGTCAGCCCGACGTCGGTGCCGTCGATGAAGACGGACGCGCCGCTCGGGATCGACTCCACCGCGATGGTGCCGCGGATCTTCTCGAGGCGGACGTGGAGCGACCGGTTCTCGCCGGGCTCGAGCGTCACCTCGCTCTCGTAGGGCTCGTACTGCTCGAGCGTGACACGCACCTTCACCGTCTGCGGCGCCGGGATGTCGATCTTGGTGGGCGTCGTCTCGAAGAACAGCCGGTCGGCCACCTTCACGGTGGCGCCGCTCGGGTAGGACGTGATGCTGAGCACGCCCGACTGGGGGACCGGCGCGCCCATGGTGATGACCGCGGGTTCTTCGTCCTTCGGCGCGGTCGGGCCCTCGCCACGGTCGAGGAGGACGCTCGTGACGACCGCCGCCACGACGATCACCGCCGAGAGCACGCCGCCGAGGATGAGCCGCTCGCGCGTCAGCCAGGCGGGCCAGCGCGCGCCGGACGGGATGGGGATGGCGTTCGCCGGCGTGGGCGTCTCGACGTCGCCGGGGCGGCGAGCGCGCGCCGGCCGGGCCTGCCGCGGCGGCGCCTGGGGCGGCTGCGGCTGGTCGGACGGCACGATCACCGTCGGCTGACGCGTGAAGCCGTCCTCCTCGTGCGGCACGACCGCGGAGTCGGCCCGCGACGACGCGCCGCGCGACGGGACCGCCGCCGATCGCCCGCCGCGCCCGCCTCGCCGGCCCACGTCGGCGGGCGGCCCCTTCACGGGCGCGTCGACCTCGAAGCGGGACGGACGCGCGGGCACCGGCGTCGGCGCGGCCGCGAACGCCGCCGGATCGGGGCCGCGAAGGTCGCCGGTGGGGTCGGCCGGGCCGACGGACGCGCGCTCGATGCGCCGCTTCACCGCCCCCTGGAACGCCTTCGTCGTCTCGTCCTCGAACTCGTCCTCGCCGAAGTCGACCGGCGCCCCCGCCACCCCGATCTCGATGGAGTCGAAGCTGGCAGCGACGGGGCGCGGCCCCGGCACGTCGGTCGACTCGTGCTCGTCGACCAGCAGGATCTCGCCCGATCCGAGCTCGAGCGCCTCGGAGTCGCCGAAGCTGCCGAGCGCCGAGGCGTCGAGCACCACCGAGGGCGGCCCGCCGTGGGAGTCGATGGCCGTCGAGTCCTCGCTGTCGTCGGGCTCGGACGCGAAGCCGCGGCCGTCACCGAACGAGATGACCGACTGCCGGTCGACCATGAAGTCGCTGCGGTTGCGCAGGAAGACGCCGTCTTCGGTGGGATCGGGCTCGCCCTCGTCGAGGAAGAGGTCGCGCATGAAGCGCCCGATCTGCGCCTTGCCGTAGTCGGCCCCCTGTGCGCGCAGGAAGCGCTGCAGATCGCGGTGCAGGTGCAGCGCCGACGGGTAGCGGTCCTCGCGGTCGCGGGAGAGCGCGCGCATGACCACGCGCTCGAGCGCCGCGGGGATCTCCGGCCGCAGGTGCGTCGGCGGCTGGATCTCGGCGCGCCGCACGCGAGACAGCAGCGTGACCTCGTCGTCGTCCTTGTAGAGGAGATCGCCTGTGAGCATCTCGTACAGGACAATGCCGAGGCTGAAGATGTCGGTGCGATGGTCGAGCGGCTCTCCACGAGCCTGCTCGGGGCTCATGTAATAGAACTTGCCCTTGATGATGCCCGATTCGGTCTCGTAAGCGCGCAGCGCCGCCTTGGCGATGCCGAAGTCGACCAGCTTCACCTCGCCTTCGTACGACAGCAGCACGTTCTGGGGCGAGACGTCGCGGTGGATGATGTTCATCGGACGCCCGCGGGCGTCCTTCTTGCGGTGCGCGTAGTCGAGGCCCGCGGCGGCCTCCATCGCGACGTGGGCGGCGGCCTCGATCGGGAAGGCGTGCACCCGATCCTTGAGGCGCTTCATGACCCGATACAGGTCGCGACCGTCGATGTACTCCATCGCGATGAAGTAGTGGTCGTCGACCTTTCCCAGGTCGAAGATCTGCCCGATGTTGCCGTGGGCGAGCTCGACCGAGATGCGCGCCTCATCGATCAGCATCTCGATGAAGTCGGCGTCCTGGCTGTAGCGCGGGTGCAGGCGCTTGATCGCCAGGATCTTCTCGAAGCCGCCGAGCCCCGAGGCCTTCGCCCGGAAGATCTCGGCCATGCCCCCGATGGCGATGCGCTCGAGCAGGATGTAACGGCCGAACTGTTCGTGCATCGCGGGGCATGATAGGCCAAAGTCGCGGCCCGGGCGAGGTTGACGGCCGACGGGCCCGCGACGCACACTCCCCGGCGATGGGCAAGAAGTTCCCCGACTTCGTCCCCCCGACGCAGATCGCCTATCAGGACGACGGCACGACGCTGCACCTGCGCAAGTGCCGGTTGCTGTCGGAGAGCGACGGCGAGCCGACGATCGACCGCACGTTCGATCAGTCGGTGATCACCATCGGCGCGATGGACGACAACGACCTCGTCCTCGGCGATGACACGGTCAGCCGCTACCACTGCCGCATCGTTCAAGAAGACAACGCCTACGTCGTCCAGGACCTCGCGAGCACCAACGGCACGTTCATCAACAAGGTGCGCATCAAGGAGGCTTACCTGAAGACGGGGTGCACGCTGACGCTCGGCAAGACGGCGCTGCGGTTCACGACCATCGATGAGACAGTCCGCATCCGCCCGAGCGAGAGCGAGGCGTTCGGCGACATCATCGGCACGAACGTCCGCATGCGGGAGCTCTTCGGCATCCTCGAGAAGATCGCGTCGACGTCCACGACGGTGATCATCGAGGGTGAGACGGGGACTGGGAAAGAGGTGGTCGCCCATGCCATCCACAAGAAGTCTCCGCGCCGCAACAAGCCCTTCATCGTGTTCGACTGCTCGGCGGTACCCGAGAACCTGATCGAGTCCGAGCTGTTCGGGCACGAGAAGGGCTCGTTCACGGGCGCGATCATGGCCCGTCAGGGCCTCTTCGAGATGGCGAACGGGGGCACCATCTTCCTCGACGAGCTCGGCGAGCTGACGGTGGAGCTGCAGCCGAAGCTCCTGCGCGTGCTCGAGACGCGCGAGGTGCGCCGCGTGGGCGGGACGCGCTCGATGAAGGTCGACGTGCGCGTGATCGCCGCGACGAACCGCCGCCTCGAAGAGGAGGTGCGTGCCGGCCGCTTCCGCGAGGACCTGTTCTACCGCCTGAGCGTGGTGCGGCTCTTCCTGCCCCCCCTGCGCGAGCGCCGCGAGGACGTGCCGCACCTCGTGCGCCACTTCCTGCGCACGGGGCAGTTCAACCGCACCGAGGAAGGCGAGCTGCGCGTCGACACGATCAGCCGCGACGCGCTCGACGCGCTGATGGGCTACGACTGGCCGGGCAACATCCGCGAGCTCCTGAACGTCGTCGAGCGCGCGTGCAGCTTCGCCGAGGGCGACACCATCGAAGTCGACGCCCTGCCCGGCCACATCCTCGGGACGGGTCACGTGCAGCGTCTGTCGACGCTCAAGCCACAGATCCTCGCCGGCGGCGGCGGCGGCGACGTGTCTCAGCTCGGCACGTTCAAAGACGCGAAGGAACAGTGGATCTCCGCGTTTGAACGCGATTACATCCTGCGACTGTTGAGCCAGTTTGACTTCAACATCAGCCACGCCGCGCGCGAGGCCGACATCGACCGCAAGTACTTCCGAAAGCTCATGAAGAAGTACGCGATCACGGTCGAAGGCCGCGACGACGACTGAGGAATTCCAGCATGTTCGAGGAGCGCTTCACCGAGGAGCACCGCATCTTCCGCAAGTCGGTGCGCGACTGGGTGCAAAAGACGATCGTGCCCAACGCCGAGAAGTGGGAGGCCGACGAGCTGACGCCGCGCGAGGTCTTCCACGAGGCCGGGCAGCTCGGCTTCCTCGGCGCGCGCTTCCCCGAGCGGTGCGGCGGCAGCGGCGGCGACTTCTGGTACACCGTCATCTGGACGGAGGAGCTCGCGCGCTCCGGCCTCGCGGGCACGGCCATGGGCCTGCTCGTGCAGTCCGACATGGCGACGCCGGTCATCGGCGACCTCGGCACGCCCGAACAGATCGAGGAGTTCCTCAAGCCAGCCATCCGCGGCGAGAAGATCGCCGCCCTCGGCGTGACCGAGCCCGGCGCCGGCAGCGACGTGGCGCACATCCGCACCACGGCGCGGCGCGACGGCGACGACTATGTCATCGACGGCGCGAAGACCTACATCACCAATGGCACCCAGTGCGACTTCATCACGCTGGCGGTGCGCACCAACCCCGACGCCGACCCGCCGTTCGCCGGCATCTCGCTCCTGCTCTTCCCCACCGACACCAAGGGCTTCAGCATCGGCCGCAAGCTGAAGAAGCTCGGCAACCACAGCAGCGACACCGCCGAGCTGCACTTCGACGGCTGTCGCGTCCCGCGCCGCTACCTGCTCGGCGAGGAGAACCACGGCTTCGTCTACATCATGCGCAACTTCCAGGGCGAGCGCCTGGTGGGCGCGCTGTCGGCGATCGCTGGCGCGCGGCGCGCCTGGGAGCGCTCCGTCCAGTACGGCAAGGAGCGCAAGGCCTTCGGGCGTCCCATCGGCTCGTTCCAGGTGTGGCGGCACCAGTTCGTCGACATGCTGACCGAGATCGACGCCGGCACCCTGCTCGCCTACCGCGCCGCCGACAAGTTCGCCCGCGGCGAAGAGGCCACCATTGAGATCTCCCAGGCCAAGCTCTACTGCGGCGAGGTGGCCAACAAGATCATCGACCGCTGCCTGCAGTTCCACGGCGGCATGGGTTACATGGAGGAGTACTTCATCGCCCGCGCCTGGCGAGACATGCGCCTGATCACCATCGGGGGCGGTACGAGCGAGATCATGAAGGAGATCATCTCCAAGTGGATCGGCCTCTGACCGACCGCCCGCCACGAAGCGCGCATCTTCTCCCCGTCTGAACGGATCGAACCTCCGAGCGCGGCGAGCGGCATCAAGCCCGATCGACGCCGCCCGGAGATGACCGAGACCCATCGAGCACCAGTGCGGCTCGTGTGCCGCAGCTGCGGCGCCCGCGCCGACGGCCCCCCCGGCGAGCCGTGTCCGCAAGGCTGCGGCGCGCTGGTCTCCGAGGCGGCGCTCATGCGGACGCCGGACGACCCGCTGCTCGGCCGCGTGCTCGCCGGCAAGTTCGCCGTGGTCGACCGCATCGCGATGGGCGGCTGCGGCGCGGTGTACGGCGCCATCCAGCACCCTGTGGCGCGCCGCGTGGCGGTCAAGATCATCCGGCCGGATCGGGCGGACATCGACGAGCTCACGCGTCGCTTCTTCCGCGAGGCGCGCGCCATCTCGCTCATCCGCGATCCGGGGGCGGTGGCGCTGTACGACTACGGCGTCGAGCCGGCGGACGGCCTCCTCTTCATGGCGCTCGAGTACGTCGAGGGCGAGACGCTGCGCCGGGTGATCGACCGCGAGGCGCCCATGCATCCGCGGCGCGTCGTCCGCCTGGCCGCGCAGATCCTGCGCACGCTCGCCACGGCGCACGCGCTCGACCTGGTGCACCGCGACCTGAAGCCCGAGAACCTGATGCTGGTGCGCGACGCGTTCGGCGAGGAGCAGACGCGGCTGCTCGACTTCGGCATCGCGAAGCACATCCGCGCGTTCGACGCGGGATCGACGCCGACCTTCGAGACGATGACCGGCAGCTTCTTCGGGACGCCCGAGTACGCATCGCCGGAGCAAGCCATTGGAAAGACTGAGGAAATCGGTCCGGCCGCCGACCTGTACTCGCTGGGGGTGGTGCTCTATCACATGTTGAGCGCGCGCGTGCCGTT
Source organism: Myxococcota bacterium (assembly GCA_963169045.1). Classification (GTDB taxonomy): domain Bacteria; phylum Myxococcota_A; class Bradymonadia; order UBA7976; family UBA1532; genus CAUJDF01. The sequence goes on along the minus strand of CAUJDF010000039.1, from coordinate 86,821 downwards.
CCAGGGCCACTGGCTCGAAGTGCTGAGCGCGCAAATCGAGCGGCCGCCCCCGCCCTTCTCCCCGGACCTGCGCGTGCCGGAGGCGCTGCAGCGCGTCGTCCTGCGGGCGCTGGCGAAAGCGCCGGCGGCGCGCTACCCGGACGCGCAGTCGATGGCGCGGGCGCTGCTCGAGAGCGTCGGAGAGGGCGCGAAGGCGCCCGTCCCGCCGCCGGCCCCGGCGGCGCCCGCCGAAGCGTCTCCGCCCGAGCAGTCGGGGCGCACGCGGCGACGCCGCACGCGCGGGCTCGAGGTCGTCGCCACCTTCGCGGTGGTGGCCGTGCTCTCCGCGTTCGCGCTCCATCGGCCTGGCCCCGAGGCGCCGATCGGCGCGCTGGCGGTCGCGCCGGAGTCCCTGCCCGCCGTCGACGCGTCGGCGCCGGCCTCGGCACTGGACGCGGCACTGCCGCCACCGGAGGACGCCGCCGTGGCGATCGCGCCGAAGCCGCCGCCGGTCCGGACCCCGAAGCGGGCGGCGCCGCGGCTCCCGGACGACCGCGCGGCGGCACACGCGCGGCTGATGGCCGAGGCGAAGCGGAGGGTGCTGAAGGGGGATCGGGAGGGGGCGATCGAGCGCGCCGAGGCCGCGCTCGCCCTCGTAGGCGAGGACCTCACGGCCTACCGCATGCTCTGCGCGAACTACGCGCGGCTCCGGCGCCCCGATCCGGGGGTCCGCCGGTGCCGCGAGTATCGCGCCCGGGTGAAGGGCCACGCCGAGCGCGCCTGGGCGGACGAGCAGATCGACCGCCTCCGGCGCTGATCAGCGCGCGGCGGAAGCCTCGTCCGCGCCCACGTCGGGACGCCCGCTGCGCGGCTCGCCCTCGAAGTCCGTCTCGACCTCCGCGACCGGCACGCCGGCCTCGACGGCGCGACTGCCGGGCGCGAGGTACGGTTCGCGCGGCGCGGCGAGATCGTCCACGGTGGCGTCGGTGATGTTGCCGCCCTCGTCCCACGAGGCGTCGCCGCGGTCGCGGATCGGCGCGCTCAGCAGGTTGTTGTAGATGCGGTGGCCGTGGCCGCGGCTGACCTCGATCGGGCCGCGGTTGCCGCCGTGGATGATCGTGTTGTTGGCCACCACCGCGTTGTTGGCGGTCCGCAGCTCGACGCCCGAGTCCCCGCCCTCCGTGCGCCAGATGAAGTTGTTGCGCACGATGCCGCCCTCGTGGTGGTTGCCGAGGCCGAGCGCGATGGCGCGATAGCTGTCGACGATGGTGTTGCGCTCGATGATCGTGCCGCGCGAGTGGTTCCACACGAGGATCGCCGGGCCGCTCACGTACGTGCCGCAGTCGGTGTCGACGTTGCAGCCGTTGTGCTCGCCGGTGATGTTGTAGATGTAGTTGTCGCGGATGACCCAGTCGATCGCGTTGTGCAGGTCGATGGCGTCGATGTAGTCACCCGACACCGCGCCCGGCGAGTACCCGATCGACGAGCAGGCGATCACGCCGTCGCGCGACTCGCCCGGCGACATCTTGATGTGCTGCTTGCCGGTGTCGGTGAGGTGCAGGTTGTACAGGTGCGGGGCCTGCGCGCCGAGCTCGCCCTTGATCGAGATGGCGAAGCTGCGCACCCGCGTCACGCTGAGGTCGGCGATGGTGACGTCGCGGCCGGTGATGTAGAAGCCCTCGGCCTCGGGGCCGTAACCCTCGCCGCGCACGACGACACGCTCCCGATCGCCGCTCTGGCCGCGCACGGTGACGCCGCTGCCGACCTGGACGCGGCGCACGCGGCCGAGGCGGTATTCGCCGTCGCGCAGCAGCACCTCGGTGCCCGTCCGGGCGTTCTGGATGGCGCCGACCCAGTCGTCGCCCGGCCCGACCACCACCTGGCGATCGCGCTGCCGGAAGAGCGGGGACTCGACGTAGGGCGGACAGAATTCCGCCGGCTCGGGGGCCTCGGGCGCCTCCGGCGTCTCCGGGACTTCGGGCTCTTGGGGCGCCGGGCGGGGCCGGCGCGCGGCCTCCTCGAGCAGACGCGCCGAGGGCTTGAGGGCGGGGAGGGCGGCGCCGGAGAGCCGGGGCTGCGCCTTGCCGAGCGCGACGACCTGGTCGGGGACGCTCCGCAGCGCCGAGGCGCCGTCGTCGCGACCAACCTTCTCACTGCAGCCGGCGCCGAGCGCCGCAATCAGGATGCAGGACTTCGAAAACCGCATGGGACTCCTGTGGTGAAGGATCGGCGCCTGCCTCCACGTACGTCGGCGCCGATGGTGGCGAACGCCCCCTTCTATCACAGGCTGTCACGTAACATCACAAGGTGATGATTTTCGGTTCAGGGGAACTGGTGGCTCACCTGGGTGCCGCGGCCGGCGCGCACGTCGATCACGCGCTCGACGGACGCCGTGCGATCGGGGGACGACAGGCGGACCGTGTGGCGGCCGGGCTTGAGCGGAAGGCGCGTGATCGGCGTCTGCTGGTCGAGCGTTCGGCCGTCCACCTCGACCCAGGCCCACGGGAGCGCGGTGATCGTGACGAAGCCGGGGCCCGCGGGCGGCGCGTCGCGGCGGGGGGAGGCCGTCGCCGGCGCGGGGGCGGGCGCCGGCTCGGCGACGCGGCTCGGCGCGGGGACGCTGGCGGGATCGGGGCGCGGCTCGACGAGCGCGACGGGGACGGCGGGCGGGGCGGCGTCGGGCGCCGCGACCCGGACCGGCAGAGCGACGGCCTCGGCCTCGCCGCCGCGGGCCGGCGCCGTCCCGTTGTCGAGCGCGAGGACCGCGGCGCCGCAGAGCGCGCCGGCGCCCGCGAGCGCCACCGCGAGGCCGGTGGAACGCCGCCGCAGGCCGCGCAGCTCGTGTGTGCGGACGGAGACGACGCTCGGCGACGGTGGTCCGACGGGGATGGCCTGCGGCGGGGCGGACGGCGGCGGGGCCTGCGGCTCCGGGGACGGCAGGTCCCATCGCGTCAGCATGTCGACCCGGGACTCGTCCTCCGGCGGCGCCGGCGGTAGCGGCTCGGGCCGGTTCGCGCCGACGTCCGCCGGCGCGGCGACGGTCTCGTCGTCGTCGGGCGTGGCGCGCAGGGCGTCGGCGAGGCAGGCCGCCAGATCGGCGGCGTCGAACCCCGGCGCGATGCCGTCGAGGACGCGCCCCGCGACCGCCGCCATCTCCGCGGCGCTCGCGAAGCGTCGCTCCGGCCGCTTGCGCAGCGAGCGGAGGACCAGCGCGTCGACGACCTCGGAGACCTCCGGGCGCAGCAGCCGCGGCGGCGTCGCCTCGCAGCGCAGGATCTGCTCGTAGATCTGGAACTCGTTCGCCCCCGTGAACGGCAGGCGACCCGTGAGCATCTTGTAGAGCGTCAGACCCAGCGAGAAGACGTCAGACCGCGCGTCGATCGCGCGTGCCTGCGCCTGCTCGGGGCTCATGTACTGCAGCTTGCCCTTGATGACGCCACTGCGCGTATGCGTGCGGTTCGTAATCGCCTTGGCGACGCCGAAGTCGATCAGCTTCACCTCGCCGTCGAACGAGATCAGCACGTTGTGCGGGCTGACGTCGCGGTGCGTGACGCACAGCGGGACGCCGTTCTCGTCGGTGACGCCGTGGGCGGCGTGCAGGCCCTCGGCGACGCGGCACGCGACGTAGAGCGCGGCGGCCACCGGCAGGTACCGGCCGTGCGTGCCGAGATCGCGCAGGATGCGGGCGAGGTCGACGCCGTCGACGTACTCCATCGCCAGGTAGTGCACGCCCTCGACGACGCCCGCGTCGATCACCCCCACCACGTTGGGGTGGCGGATCGCGGCGCCGATGCGCGCCTCGTCGCGCAGCATCCGCGCGAACCGGCGCTCCGCCGCGTAGTGCGGCAGCAGGCGCTTGATGGCCACGGGACGCCCCGCGTCGTCGGCGAGGAACACCTCGGCCATGCCCCCGCGGCCGAGGAGCCGGAGCAAGCGGTACCGCCCGAAGTCGCTCGGAAGCTCCAGGCCCATCGACCGCGACTGTAACACGGTGCGCGTCGGACCGCGGTCAGGGACGGCAGGCCCCGCCCTCGCAGCGCTCGCCCGCCGCGCAGGGACCGCCGGTGTTGCCGCAGCGACACGCACCGGACACGCACCGATCGCTGCGGGCGTCGCAGCCGGTCGCCGCCTCGTCGGTCCGGCCGTCGCAGTCGTTGTCGCGGTCGTCGCACACCTCGGGCCCGCCGGCGCCCGGCTGGCCCTGGCAGTCGAGGCGACCCTCGCGACACACGGAGCGGCCCTCGGCGACGCACGCGCCCACGCCGACGAAGCACGGCCGGTTCGAGTCGACCGTCATGTCGTCGGCGTTGCCGTCGCAGTCGTCGTCCCGGCCATTGCACACTTCGTCGACCGGCGGCACGCCGCCGACGCATGGACCCCAGTCGCCGCCCGCGCACGTCTGCATGCCGAACTGGCAGACACCCGCGTCCGTCCCGCAGCGTCGCGTCAGCGACTCGTCCACGCGCCCGTCGCAGTCGTCGTCGACGCGGTTGCAGGCCTCCATCCCCGCGGCGGCAGGCATCGCGTTGCAGACGATACGGCCGTTGCGGCAGACGAGGTTGCCGTTTCGGGCGCAGGCGCCGACCCCCTCGCTACACGCACCGCCCGCGTCCACGGGCATGTCGTCGACGTTGCCGTCGCAGTCGTCGTCGACCCCGTTGCAGGTCTCGGGGCCCGGGTTCCCGGGGATGGCATCACAGGCCTCGGCGCCCATCCGGCAGATCGTGTGCCCACGCCGCAGGCACGCGCCGCGGCCCACCTCGCAGGCCTCGCCGACGTCGGTGGCCGCCTCGTCGACGCTGCGGTCGCAGTCATCGTCTTCGCCGTCGCAGATCTCGGCGGCAGGCAGCACCTCCTCCTGGCACGCGCCGAACTGCCCCGCACGGCACAGCGCGAAGCCGCCGTGGCAGACGCCGACGTCCTCCGTCCCCGCCGGACCCGTGTAGCAGTCGCGCCGCAGCGGTTGTCCGTCGGCGCCCTCGTCGCGAGTACCGTCGCAGTCGTCGTCGGTGTCGTTGCAGGTCTCGCCGGCCGGCCCGACCGCGTCGACGCAAGCGCCCCAGTCGGGCACGGGGTCGTCGACGCGACACGTCTGCGTGCCCTCGGCGCAGATGCCCACGTCGGGCGTGCCCGCCTCGAACGGGTAGCAGTCCCGCTCGAGCGGCGATCCGCCGCGTCGGTCCGCGACGCCGTCGCAGTCCTCGTCGCGCCCATTGCAGTCCTCGACGCCGGGGAGGATCTGCCCCTCGCACGGACCCCAGGCCGGCGCGCCGGCCCCCGGCGCGGCCGCGCAGGTCGCCACGCCGGGGATGCACGCGCCGACACCGTCGGTGGGCGCCGGCCCGTCGTAGCAGCGTTGCTGCAGGACGACGCCGTCGCGCAGCTCGTCCATGCGAGCGTCGCAGTCGTCGTCGATGCCGTTGCACGTCTCGGCGCGATCGCCGGCGGCCACGCCGAGGCACAGCACCACGGCGCCCGCCGCCGGATCGCTGCGGTCGTTGCGGCAGACGCGGGGCGCGCGGCGGCAAGGACACGGCGCCACCGAGCCCGGCGGGCACTCGTCGCCGCACACGCTCGCCAGCGGCGGCGCGTCGCCCGTTCGCAGCGGATTGCCCTCGTCGATCGAGTCGTCGCAGTCGTCGTCGCGGGCGTTGCAGAGCTCCTCCGCCGCCGGATGCACGTCCGCCCGGCGGTCGTCGCAGTCGGCCGGCGGGGACCAGCGGTCCCCGTCGGCGTCGACGAGGCCCGCGCACAGGCGGTCGGCGCCGTCGCAGTCCTGGTCGACCCCGTCGCCGCAGCGTTCGGGCGCGCCCGGGTGGACGAGGCGGTCCATGTCGTCGCAGTCGGTGCCGTTGGCCGCCGCGGACACCACCCCGTCGCCATCGGCGTCGCCGGGGGCGCACGGCGGATCGACGCCGTCGCAGTCCTGGTCGACGCCGTCGCCGCAGCGCTCGGGCGCGCCCGGGTAGGTGCCGGCGTCCAGGTCGTCGCAGTCGAGGCCGACGCCGGCGCAACGATGGGAGGCCCAGGGCGCCTCGGCGTGGCAATCGTAGCCGTCGCCGTCGAGGTCGTCGTCGAGGCAGGGTGGATCGACGCCGTTGCAGTCCTGGTCGACCCCGTCCCCGCAGATCTCCGGGCGCCCGGGGTGCCGACCGGCGTCGTCGTCGTCGCAGTCCTGGTCGGCGTAGACGCCGTCGCCGTCGGCGTCGCAGCCCGGCGCGACGCCATCGCAGTCGTCGTCCACCGCGTCGCCGCAGACCTCCGGACGACCGGGGTGGATGGCGGGGTTGCCGTCGTCGCAGTCGGTGCCCGCCGCATGGCCGTCGCCGTCCGCGTCCACGTCGGCACATGGGGCGTCGCCGCCCCGGCAGTCGTTGTCGAGGCCGTCGCCGCACCAGCGAGCCTGCCGGTCGGCGGCGGCCCCCTCCACCGCCGACGTCGGCCCGGGCTCGAGGGGCCGGAACGGGTGTGCCAGGCGGGCGTCGCAGCCTCGCCCGCCGCACTGCGGGTCGACGGGCGCGTCCTCGCAATCGCCGACGCCGGCGACGAGGTCCGAGCCGAGCATCCGGCAACACCCGCCGGACGGCGCGACGCGACCACAATCGACGACGAGATCGCCGTCGCCGTCGCAGGCCGGGTCGTACGGCCAGAGGCGAAGGCCCTTGCGGGTGGGGCCACCGACGCGCACCTGCAGCGCGCCGAACGCCCGGGGCTCGTCGCACCGGCAGTCGGGACCGGCGACGAGATCGTTCGCGCAGCGCGCGGGCGTCCCGCAGCCCACCACATAAACGGTGGCCTCCCCGTCGATGCCACCGGGCACCCGCAGGCCGACCGTGACCGAGCCTTCGGTCGCCAGATCGATGCCAGCCTGCTTCAATCGGAACAGATCGGCGCCCACACGACGCTCGTCCCCGTCCCCCAGGCGGAGGAAGACGACCAGGTCCTCGAGCGGCGCGTCCACATCGCCCCGCACGATCTCCACGTCGAGCTGACCAGGTTCCCGTTCGGAGCAGCCGAAGGCGAGGACGAGCGCCAGGAGGGCTCGCCGGCTACTGGCAGGTGCCATTGTTACAGGTGTCGCCGAGCTCGGCGTTCTCGCAGTCTTCGTCGGTCGCGCAGTTCACGCAGACGTTGGCCGTGCAGAGTCGACCCATGCAGTCGGCGTGATCGGCGCACTCGACGCAGAGGCCGTCGTCGCACACCTCGCCGTTCTGATGACCGTCGCAGTCCGGGTCGCCGGTGCACGCGACGCACTGCTGCGCGCTGCAGACCTGGGCGACGCAACCTCGGCTGTCGTCGGGATCGCACACGTTGCAGGCGCCGTCGACACACAGATCGCGGCTGCCGGGCCGCGCGGCACACTCGTCGTCCTCCTCGCAGGCCACGCACGTATTGCCGGCGCCGCAGATCGGCGTCGCGCTGGACTCGACGCACCCGGCGTGATCCGCCGTGTCGCAGACTTTGCAGCGGCCGCCGGCGACGCACTGATCTGCGTTGCCCGGACTCGTCACGCACTGCGGGTCGAGGGTGCAACCGACGCACGCGAACGCCGCGTTGCACACCGGCGTCGCGCTCGCGGCGTCGCAGCCCGCATAGTCTCCGGGATCGCACGGCTTGCAGGCGCCGGCGACGCACTCCCCGCCGTTCGGATTCCCGTTGCAGTCCACGTCGTTGTTGCATGCGCGGCACGTCCGCGAGGCGGCGTCGCAGATCGGCGTGGCGCTCGCGGCGTTGCAGCCGGAGTTGTCGGCCGGCTTGCAGGCCTCGCATTCTCCCTGGACACACCAGTCGAGGGTGCCGGGCCGCGCCGCGCACTCGCCATCGTTGGCGCAGGCGCGGCACGTGGCATTGGCCGCGTCGCAGATCGGCGCCGCGCTGCCCTCGCCGCAGCCCGCCGCGTTCGTGGGATCGCACGGACGGCAGCGACCGTCGGCGAGGCACTGACCGTTGTTGGGACACTCGGCGTCGTTCTGGCACGCGCGGCACGCCGGCGTCGCGCCGGCGCAGATGGGCGTGTTGCTGTTGGGGGCGCAGCCGCTGTCATCGGCGGGATCGCACGCCTCGCAGGCGTTGCTCACGCACTCGCCGCGCGCACCGCCGCAATCGTCGTCGTCGCGGCAGTTCACGCAGACGCCGCGTGGATCGTCGCAGAAGGCCGTCTGCCCGCTACAGGGCGCGTTGTTGCCGCAGCGACACGCCCGGCCGTTGCACGTGTTCGTGCTGTCGGCGTTGCACGACACACCGCACGCCTGGCACGCCGCAGGGGCCGCCGCGCCGGTCGCCTGGCACTGGAAGTTGCAGCATAGCTGGTTGGCGGCACAGCCCGCGTGATCTGCCGTGTCACAGGCCTGGCAGCGGCCGAGCACGCACTGGTCCTCGGGGCCGGTGCGCGCGCCGCACTCGTTGTCGTTGCGGCACGTCCGGCACACGAAGGTGCCCGCCTCGCAGATCGGCTGATCCGGTCCGCAGCCGGCGCCGTTGGCGGGGTTGCAGCCGACGCAGGCGCCGGCGACGCACTGCTGGCCGGCGGTGCACTCGTTGTTGTTGGCGCAGGCGCGGCAGGTGAACGACATGGGATCACAGGTGGGCGTCTCGTCGCTGCAGCCGGCGTTGGTGCCCGGCTCGCAGGCGCGGCAACGGCCCATGACGCACTCGTTCTGATTCCCATTTCGCGTCACGCACTCCGCGTCGCCGTTGCAGGTGCGGCACGTGAAGTTCCCGGCATCACAGATCGGCATGGCGCCGTTCTCGGCGCAGCCCGCCGACGTGGCCGGATCGCAGGCGCGACACGTCTCGCCGACACACTCGGGCGTGCCTGCGCGCCCATTGCAGTCGACGTCGGCGAGGCACTGCACGCAACGGCCGGCGGCGTCGTTGCACACCGGTGAGGCGCCACCGCACGCGTTGTTCACGCCGCACCGGCAGCCGCGGTTCGTGCAGAGGTTCGAGTTCGTGGCGTTGCACGAGGTGCCGCACGCGGTGCACGGCAGGGGCGCCTCGGCACCCGTCGGCACGCATGCGCCGTTGCAGCAGAGCTCGTTGCCGGCGCAGTCGTTGTTGTTCCGGCAGCGCTGGCACGCGCCGTTCTGGCAGAACGGGCTCGGATCACCGCACGCGGCCGCCCCCGCGGCGCCGCCGCAGACGCAGTCGCGGTTCCGGCACGTGTCGGCGCTGCTGCCGCACGCCTGGCCGCACGCCTCGCACTGACCGTTCACGGCCCCGCTCGTGGCCTGGCACTGGAAGTTGCAGCACAGCTGATCGTTGCCGCAGCCGGCATGGTCGCCCGGATCGCAGGGACGACAGACGTTGTTCACGCACTGGCTGCCACCGGGGCGGTTGTTGCAGTGGCCGTCGACGAGGCACTCCACACAGAGGCTGCGGCCGTCGTCGCAGATCGGCGTGCCGCCGCCGCACGGCGGGCCGTTGCCACACCCGCACGAGCGACCGTTGCAGGCGTTGGTGGGCGCCTGGGCGCACGCCACGTCGCAGGCCTCGCACTCGTCGCCCTGCCGCGACCCGGTCGCCTCGCACCGCGGCACGCCGCCGCGCGCGCAACAGAGCTGGTTGCCGGCACAGCCGTCGTGTCCGTTGGGATCGCAGGTGCGGCACACGTTGTTCACGCACTGGCCGCCGTTCGGATTTCCCTGACAATCCGTGTCGTTGCGGCAGTTCACGCACACCCCGCGCGCGTCGTCGCAGATCGGCGTGGCACCGCTGCACTCCGGGTTGTTGCCGCAGCGGCAGTCCCGTCCCGTGCACCGGTTCGTCGAGAGCTGGTCGCAGGCTTCTCCACAGGCCTCGCACTGCTCGCCCGCGGTGGGCCCGGTCGCCTGACAGCGGAAGTTGCAGCAGAGCTGGTCGGCGCCGCATGGCCGGTGATCCGCCGGATTGCACTCGCGGCACACGTTGTCCACGCAGCGCGAGCGGTCTCCGGGACAGTCGGCGTCGTTGCGGCACTCCTCGCAGGCGCCGCCGATGCAGAACGGCGTCGGCGCGGCGCAGGGGGCGCGACCATCGCCACACACGCAGGCCACGGGCGGCTCCGCGTTGCGGCCCACCTCGACGCAGCGGTCCGCCGCCGTCGGCGAGCACCGCTCGCCGCACGCCTCGCACTGCGCGTCGGCGTTCACCGGCACGCATGCGTTGCGGCAACAGATCGTCCCGGCCTGCAGGCAGTCGCGGTCCCGCTCGCACCCGAAGCAGAGGTACTCGCCATCGTCGTCGTCCTGCAGACACACCGTCGTGCCGGTACAGGCGTCGGTGTCACCGCACTTGCAGACGCGTTCTTCGCAGTGCTCGGCGAAGCGCGGGTTGCAGCCGCCATCGCCGCACGCCGCGCACTGGGCGGGCTCGCCGTTCGGGCCGGCCTCCACGCGCGTCGCCTGGCACGCGCCGTTGCAGCAAAGCTGGTCGGGCCCGCAGTCGTCATTGCTCAGGCAGCGGCACTGGCCGTCGACGCATCGCTGCCCATCGGGGCAGGCGTCGCCGTCGCCGCAGCGGCAGCGGGCGCTGTCGGGGCCGACCTCGCAACGGTCGGCGCGGCGATCGCAGGAGTTCCCGCACGCCCCGCAGTTCTCGGCCGTGTCGAGCCGACGGCAACGGCCCTGGCAGCACTCTTCGGCATCACCGCAGGCACGACCGCACTGGTTGCAGTTCTGGCGATCGGTCAGCAGGTCGAAGTCCTCGTCGATCGCGCCGTCGCAGTCGTCGTCCTCGAGGTCGCAGGTCTCGGCCTCGGGGACGATCTGTCCACGGCACTCCGTCCAGTTGCCGCCCATGCACGCGCGCTCGCCGGCGCGGCATCGACCGACGTCGATCACCGCGGGATCGCCCTCGAAGCACCGCTCGGCGAACTGGTCGATGCGGCCGTCGCAGTCGTCGTCCCGGTTGTTGCACTGCTCCGGCGACGGGCCCACCTCGCCCTCGCACTCGCCGAACACGCCGTCGGCGCAAAGGCGCCGGCCGGCGGCGCACACGCCCACGCCACGGGTCTCCGGCGGGAACGAGTAGCAGTCGGCGAGCACCTCGTCGTCGGCGGCCCCGTCGCAGTCCTCGTCCCTCGTGTCGCAGGTCTCGTCGGCGGGCACGACCTGGCCTTCGCAGGCGCCGAAGCGGCCGTTGTCGCAGCGCTGGATCCCGTCGCGGCAGAGCCCCTGGTTGCGCAAATCCTCGGCGCCGTCGAAGCACGCGCGCGTCAGGGCGCCGCCGGCGGCGTCGTTGTCGACCCGACCGTCGCAGTCGTCGTCGGCCCCGTTGCACTCCTCTTCGGCCGGGAAGACGGCGCCCACGCAACGGCTCAGCGACCCGTTCTCGCAGAACAGCGTGCCGCGCCGGCAGCCGCCCATCTCACGCTCGGGACCGCAAGCCTCGAGCCCCTCGTCCGAGAGCCGCCCGTCCTCCTGGTCCGGCTCGTCGCTCATGCCGTCGCAGTCGTTGTCGAGGCCGTCGCAGACCTCGGGCTGGGGCTCCTGGCCGAGGCACACGATGGCGGGGCGCGCGGGACCGCCTTCGACCTGGTCCCGCGTGCAGACATTGCGGCCGAGGAAGCAGGTGCCGCCCTCGAGACCGCAGGTGGGCTCCCGCGGCACGTCACCCGCGGCCAGGCGCAGGGGCGAGCCCTCGTCGAGCAGACCGTCGCAGTCGTCGTCGATCAGGTTGCAGAGCTCGTCGGCGAACGGATGGACCTCCGCCGCGCCGTCGTCGCAGTCCGCGGGCGCCGCGAAGCCGTCGCCGTCCCCGTCGCGCACGCCGGCGCAGGGCAGATCGGCGCCGTCGCAGTCCTGGTCGACGCCGTCGCCGCACTTCTCCGGCGCCCCACGGTGGACGAACGCATTGCCTTCATCGCAATCGTCGGCCCCGACGCGCCCGTCGCGATCGGTGTCGCCCTCGGCGCAGGCCAGGTCCGTGCCGTTGCAATCCTGGTCGATGCCATCGCCGCACCGCTCGCGCGCGCCGGGGAAGGCCCCGGCATCGTAGTCGTCGCAGTCGACCGCCGCCGGCACGCCGTCGGCGTCCATGTCGCCCATGTCCGGGCACGGATCGCTGGCGTCGCAGTCCTGGTCGATGCCGTCGCACGGCACCTCGGCCGCGGCGGGGAAGCGCCGCGGATCGTCGTCGGCGCAGTCGCGGCGCGCCTCGTCCGGATCGTCGGCGAGCCAGCCGTCCTCGTCCTCGTCGGTGCCGAAGCCGTCGATGCCGTCGCAGTCCTGGTCGACGCCGTCGCCCGGCCGGTCGTAAGCGCCGACGTGGATCTGGTCGTCGGCGTCGTTGCAGTCCTCGGCGATGGGGTGCTGGTCGCCGTCGGCGTCCGTCTCGGTGTCGCAGGCGAGATCGCCGCCGCGGCAGTCGTCGTCGAGGCCGTTGCCGCAGGTCGCGTAGTCGCCGGCGTTCTCGGACGGCGCGAAGCCGTGGGCGGCCTCGGCGCGCCGCCGCTTCCCGTCGGGCGTGACGGGGGGCGCGATGCCGGCGGGATCGTCGACGCAATCGATGACGGCCGCGCGCGTCGCCTCGGGAACGTCGACACAGCACTCGTCGCGAACGTTGGTGCAGTCGCGGTACGTGTCGCCGTCGCGGTCGCAGCTGGCGACGAGCGGGACCACCTTCAAGGTGAAGCGCCCCTCCGCGCCGTCGCCGACCGCGCCGTCGGTCACGGCCACGGCCCTGCCTTCGAGCTGCGCGACGGCGTGGACGTAGAGCGGCCCCTCCCCCGGCGGCACGGCGTCCTTCGGCAGCTGGACCGGTCGGTCGATCAGCAGGCCGTTCGACAGGCTGGCCGACCGGCTGACGACGACCCGCCCGGAGGGCGTCTCGCGCTTGACCGTGAGCACCAGCTTGTCGGCCGCCGGCACGCCCTCGGCGCCGATGTCGACGCGGAAGTCGTCGCCGCCGCTGCTGCTGCTCTCACCGCAGCCCGCCAGGGCGAGCACGATCGGCAGGAGCGCGCGGATTCCCCATCCCCACGTAGTCGTACGGCGCAAGCGGCGGATTCCCCCGTGTGGCGGCCGAGACCTCACTATACGGAACCTCCGACGGCGGGGGAAAGCCAGGTCTTGTAACGAATCGGCGAGTGTGCGAGACGAGACGCGTGATCGAAGCCCTCACCCGTGCCCGACCGCCCGTCGTGACGCCCACTCCCGAGCCGCCCGCCGCCTATCTGTTCGGCGACGTGCTCGACGAGATCCGCTTCAATGGCGGCTGGCAGCCGGCCCGCGTGGCCGGCGGCCTGCTCGTCGGCGCCCACTTCCGCTGCCCCGACACCGGCGAGGGATACGTCGAGGTCGAGGGGTTCATCGCGGCGACGCACGCCGACGACCTGAAGGACTTCGGGCGCTACCTCCGCACGCAGTGGCGGTCCGCCGGGGCGACGCTGCGCTATCACTTCCCCACCGCCGAGGTGGTGGGGTGGTTTCTCTCGTGGCGTGGCGCCGATCCCGCCTGGGACCCCGACGCCCTGGTGCTGCACAACACCTTCTTCACCCAGCCGTGGCAGGTCGCGGTGCAGGTCCCGGCCGACGATCGGCCGCCGCTCGCGCTGCGCAGCGTGGGCGATCAATGGCAGACCTCGCCGGTCGGCCTGATCCGCCCCGACGCGCGTTGACACTGACCAGCGCAGGGTTTATGACGGCCCACCAAGCTCGAGCTCGGAGGATGTACGCATGATCGGTCCGGGGATCACGATCCGCGGCAACGTCAGCGGCGACGAGGACCTCACCGTCGAGGGCCGCATCGAGGGGTCGGTGCGCCTGTCCCGCGACCTGACCATCCAGCCCGGTGCCGAGCTGGCGGCCGACGTCGAAGCGCGCACCGTCGCCGTCGGCGGCACGGTCCGCGGCAGCGTCGTGGCCAACGAAGGCCTGACGCTCGAGGCCGGCGCGATCGTTGTCGGCGATCTCACCACGCCGCGGCTGGTGATCCAGGACGGCGCCCGCTTCAAGGGGCGCGTCACCATGCACGTCGACATCCCCGGCCTCGAGACCCGCGCCGCCGCCCAGGGCGGCCAGCCTCAGCGCCGCCGCTGACGCGCGTCCCGGGCCCGCACCGCATTCAGCCGAGGAAGAACATGGCGAACACCGTCATCGGCAGCTCGATCAGCATCGACGGCGAGATCACCGGCAGCGAGCCGCTGGTCATCCAGGGCACCGTCAAGGGCCGCATCGCCCTCTCCGAGAGCGTCTTCATCGAGAGCTCGGCGCAGGTCGAGGCCGACCTCGAGGCCGACTCGGTCGAGGTGGGCGGCGTCGTCACGGGCAACATCAGCGCCAGCGCGAAGGTCGAGCTGAAGGCCGAGAGCAAGATGGTCGGCGACATCCGCTCGCCGCGCATCCACATCGCCGACGGCGCCCTCTTCAAGGGCAACATCGACATGGACGTGGAGCGCTGACATGGCCGCGAAGTCGACCACGGTCATCGCGCCCGGCACCGTCGTCAGCGGCCGCGTCGAGGGCGCCGAGGACGTCACCGTCCTCGGTCAGCTTCGGGGCACGCTCCGGCTCGAGGGCGAGCTGCTGGTGGACGCCGAGGCGCGGGTCGAGGCCGACGCCGAGGTCATCGCCGCCATCATCCACGGCATCTACGTCGGCAACGTGATCGCCAGCGATCGCGTCGAGCTCTCGTCCACGGCGCGCGTGCTCGGCGATCTCACGGCGCCCCGCATCATCATCGACGAGGGCGCGGCGTTCTCCGGCGCCATCGACATGGGCGACGTCGAGGGTGCCGAGCCGGCGCCGCGCCGCCCGGCCGCCGTGGCGACGCCCGCCCGGCCCGGATCGCGTCCGGGCGCGCCCGCCGCCGGCCGCCCCGGCGCGCCGGTGCCCGGCCGGCCGGCGCCGCCGCCTGCGCGTCCGGCACCGCCGCCGGCGCGTCCGGCGCCGCGCCCCGCCCCCGCCGCACCGCCGCCGCCCGAGCCCGCGCCGGCGATGGCCGAAGAGGGCAGCGGCGACGAACCGGAGGGCGAGGAACCCGACCTCCCCGACGGCGCTGCCCCCAAGAAGGTCAACGTCCGCAGGAAGAAGTGACCGCCGCCACCCCCCCCGATCGCGACCGCCTCCGCACGCTGCTGCTGTCGCTGTCGTACGAACGCCGCGAGGTCGTCCTGGCTTCGGGCCAGAAGAGCGACTTCTACCTCGACTGCAAGCAGACGGCGCTGCACCCCGAGGGGGCGGCGGCGCTCGGCGCGCTGCTGCTCGACGCCGTGGAGCGCCTCGAGGCGCGCCTCGGCTGCACGGCGGCTGGCGTCGGTGGCATGAGCATCGGGGCCGATCCGCTCGCCACCGCCGTCAGCCTCGCCGCGTTCGCGCGGGGTCGGCACCTGCCCGCGTTCCTCGTCCGCAAAGAGCGCAAGGGGCACGGGACGGGCGCTTGGGTCGAAGGCCGCCGCAACCTGCCGGACGGCAGCGCCGTGATCCTGCTCGAGGACGTCGTCACCACCGGCGGCTCCACCCTGCGGGCCGCCGAGCGCGTGCGCGAGGAGAGCCTCGAGCCGCTCGGCGTCGCGGCGATCGTCGACCGCCAGGCGGGCGGACGCGAGGCGCTCGAGCGCGATGGCCTGCCCGTCGACGCGCTCTTCACGCTCGACGATCTGCGGGCGGGCCTGTCGCCGTGAGGCGGGCGCTGATCGCGCTCGCGCTGTGTGCCTGCGGCGGTCCGTCGGCGCCCATGCTGGCGACCGACGCGCCGGTCCGCCTGCCCGCCGCCTACGAGGGCGCGCTGAACCGCTGGACGCGCGGCGGCGAAGCGTACGAAGAATTCGTCGGCCGCCTGTTCGTGCGGGCCACGTGGTTCTCACCCGCCTTCGCCGCGGCGTACGCCGAGCGCGCCCAGGAGCGCCTCGCGCTGCCGACGTCCGAGGCCACCGGCCGACGCGAGGCGCTGGTGAAGACGGCGGCCGAAGAAGCGCGGTTCATCCTGGCGTTGAACACCCACGATCCGCGGTGGAGCGATCTCGGCGGCGAAGGGTCGACGCTGCGCGTCGCGATCGTGCAGGGTGGCGAGGAGATTCGGCCCACGTCCGTCGAGCAGGTGAGCGACGAGCGACAGGCGGATCTGTTTCCGTTCTTTCCGTATGTGGGTCCGCTCACGACGGTCTACTGGGTGACGTTCCCGCAGCTGCCCGATCCGAAGCGCGTGACCCTCCGCATCGCCGGCCCGCCGGCGGTCGTCGACCTGCACTGGGAGGCCCCCTGATGGAGGAGCGCGACGTCAGCGCCATCGACGGCACCCGCATCCACTACACGGTCGAGGGCCCGCCTGACGCCGATCTCGACCTCTTGCTGTGCGACGGCATCGGCTGCGATGGCTTCATCTGGCGGCACCTGCGCCAGTGGCTCCCGACGCGCTGCCGCGTGATTCACCCTCACTACCGCGGACACGGCAACAGCGAGGGGCCGCGGGATGCGGCGGCGGTCGGCATCGAAGATCTGGTCGCCGACTTCCGCGCCGTCCTCGATGCCGAAGGCAGCCAGCGCACGGTGGTCTTCGGCCACAGCATGGGCGTCCAGGTGGCGCTCGAGATGTGGCACCGGGATCGCCCGCGCGCGTCGGGGCTCGTGCTCATGTGCGGGTCGTTCGAGAACCCGGTCGCCACGTTCCACGACGGCAAGGCGCTGATGATGGCGCTGCCCTTGCTGCGCAAGGTGGCGCAGCGCGGCGGCAAGGTCTTTCAGCGCGTCTGGGAGCGCCTCGTGCCGCTGCCCGCCGGCATCGTCGTGGCGAAACTAACTGAAATCAATGCGGATTTCATCCGCGACCACGAGTTCCAGCCGTACCTCGACCACCTGGCGAAGGTGCAGCCGATGCTCTTCTTCGAGATGCTGGCGCGGGCCGCCGCGCACTCGGCGCGCGAGTATCTGGCGCACATCGATGTGCCGACGCTCGTCGTCTCCGGCGAGCACGACCGGTTCACGCCGGCCTGGCTCTCCGCTGAGATGGCGCGTCGCATCCCCACCGCCGAGCCGCTGGTCGTGCCGGAGGGCACCCACGTCGCCCCCCTCGAGCAGCCCACGCTCGTCGGCACGCAGGTGGCGCGCTTCCTCGAGGCGTGGTTCCCCGCGAGCCGCGCCGGGGCCCCCGCCGCCGCTCACTCGTCGTAGAACAGCGAGTCGCGCGTCCGCACGATGAAGTCGTTGATTCTCTTCTGCAGCCTCGGGTCGAGGACGCCGAACTCGATGCCCATGCCGGGCACCGTGTCCCGGTTGTAGAGCACGGGATCGCGCACCCACTTGACCCTGCCCGTGACCTGAATCGGCTCGGGATCCGGGTGCAGCGTGAACGAGAACTCGATGGGCGTGCCCACCGGCATCAGCCGGGTGGTGGCCACGAACAGCCCCCCCTCGCTGATGTTCTGGGTGAACGCCGTGTAGAAGTTGTGATCGCTGGTCAGGTTGACCTCGATCTCGACCGCGAGCCGCTCGAAGCGGCGCCGCTGGATTCCGTTGATCTCGGCCCGGGCCTGCGCTTCACGATGTTCGGTTTTTTCCATGCCCCTTGTCACGGCGGCACGGCGGCGCGGCTTGAGGGGGGGTAGGCGCGACCCGGTCAGTGCCGGAGATCGATGCGGAACAGCTGCTGGCCGAGGAGGAGCAGGTCGCCGCGGGCGAGGATGCCTTCGCCCTTGACGCGCAGGTAGGTGCCGTTGGTGCTGCCGAGGTCGAGCAGGAAGAAGCGGCCGTCCCGTTGGTGCAGGCGGCAGTGAGCGCCGCTGACGAAGCCGTCCTCGGGGAAGAGGATGTCGCCGCGCTCACGGCCGAACGCCTCGACGGGACGACGGAGCGTCCAGACGGCGGCGCTGGTGCCGACCGCGACGACGCTCGAGACGCGACCCCACGCGCCACGGGCCGGCGAGCCCATGACCGTTGTGCCGTCGCCTGCGCCGGGCAGGACGGGGCGCACCTGCCGCATCTCCTCGAACATGAGCAGCTGCTGCCCGATGCGGAACATGTCGCCGTGGAAGAGCTCCACCTCAGCTTTGATCCGCAGGAACACGCCGTTGAGCGACGCCTCGTCGCGCACGAACAGCTGGTTCTTCACGAAGTAGAACGTGGCGTGCCGCGGCGACAGGAAGGGATCGTCGGCGAAGAGCGGCGACGGGTGCAGACGCCCCACCAGCGTCTCGCTGGGGCCGAGCGGGAACGTTTCGCCCTCGCTCCCGTCGGGGTGGATGACGATCAGCCGCGCCGGCGCCGTCTCGCCCGCACCGAGGTGCGGCACGAACATCGCGGCGGCGGGCGCCTCGGCGGGCTCATACCGCGAGCCGCAGACACCACAGAACCGGAAGCCCGGCGGCACCACCGCCCCGCACGAGCGGCAGAGGTGCGCATCGAGCGCGGCCGGGGCGCCGTGGGCATCCCCGTCAGCGAGCGGATCGGGCAGCTCCGCGGCGCCGCCGACGGCCGCGTCGGCGGCGGGCAGCGGCTCCCCCGCGCCCGAGACGTCGAACGGCAGGTCCGGATCGTCGGCGACCGGCGGCGCCGCCTCGTCGGGCGGCGCCGAGGTGCTGACCGCCTCGACGCCGGGGTTCGTCTGGAGCAGCTCGCCGCCCGCCTCGAGGCTGGACGCCGCGAGCTCCGCGGCCTGGCTGTCGGCCAGCGCCGCGCGCACCTCTTCGACGGAGACGGCCAGCGTCGGCAACATGCCCGCGCCCTCGTCGAAGGGCGGCCCGAGCTCCTCGGACGCGGGCGCCTCGGGCGCGATCTCGTCGGTCTGCGGCTCAGCGACGACGGCGGCCACCGCGACCGGCACCGACGGCGCGACCGGCGTGGCCATGGCGACGGCGACGGGCGCGGGCGCCGCGGGCGCTGGCGCATCGGCGGCCGCGAGGCGCGCGATCACGGCGGAGACGTTCGGGGCGGGCGCCGGCGCCCGACCGCCGGCGCGGGGGGCGGCCTGGGGCAACGCCGTCGCGACCGGACGCGGGGTCGCGGCCTCCGCGGCGGCAGGCCGCGGCTCCGCCGCCGCGGCCTTCGCCGCCGACTTCGAAAGCTCGGTGCCGCAGCCCAGGCAGAACTTGTAGTGGGATTCGTTCTCCCGAGCGCAGTTCGGACAGATGATCACGCCCCAAGCTCCCGGGCAGGCACGCGGAATGCGCGCCTACGCCATGTTGATCTCGACGCGGAGGAGCTGCTTGCCGACGAACAGGTAGTCGCCGTTGCGCAGCTCGCGCTGGCCGCGGATGCGCACGTATGTACCGTTGCGGGACTGCAGGTCGCTCACGCGGGCCACGTTGCCGGCGAACTCGACCTGGCAGTGGCGGCCGCTGATGAAGCGGTCGTCGGGGAAGTTCACGTGGCAGTGCTCGCGCCCGATGAGGACCGTCTCGTCGCGCGGGAAGAAACAGAGCCCCGAGCGGCCGCCCTCGAAGAGCTGCCGCAGCCGGAACGGCCGCGGCGGCCGCGGGCTGCCGAAGAAGTGCGTGTGGTCGGCGCTGACGGTGGTGCCACCGGGCTCGCCGAGCTCGCAGCGCAGCAGCTCCTCGCCGGCCAGGAAGACGTCGCCGTCGCGCAGCTCGGCGGGTTCGCGGATGCGCAGGAAGATTCCGTTGAGGCTGCCCTCGTCCCGCACGTACAGGCGCCCGCCGTCGTAGAAGAAGTTGGCGTGGCGCGGCGACAGGTAGTTGTCCTCGGGGAAGAGGATCGCGCCGGCGCGCCGGCCGCAGATGTGCTCGGCGGCGTTGAGGTGGTAGCTGACGCCATCCATGCCCTCGCCGCGGATGAGGATCAGCTTGGCCTTGCCCATGGGCGGCGAGTTGCCGAACATCGCGGTGCGTCCGGTCGGCTCGGCGGGCGCCTCGGCGGCCTCGCGCATGGGATGGCCGCAGCGCCCGCAGAACCGGTGCGCGACCGGAACCTCTGCTTCGCAGTTCGGGCAGACGACCGTGTCCGACATGTCCCACCCTCTGGTGCGCAGGCTGCCCGACGGTTATAGAGGGGACGCCTTGCCCTCGCAACAACGCGGGTGAATTTGCGATGTTGCGTCGCGTCCGTCCTCGCGTACGGAGGTCCCCGATGTTCCGACCCGCCCTGCTCCCCCTCCTCGCGGTCTTCGCGGCTTCCCCCGCCGTGGCGGCGCCAAGGGCGACGCGCATCGACCTGATGAGCTTCCAGACCGGCGACGTCGACGCCTGGGAGCGGATGCACCGCACGAGCGACAGCCGTCCCCTCACGCTCGACGAGATCGAGAAGCTCGCCGGCGCCGGCGTCGGCCAGGCGGCGATCACCGAGATGATGCGCACCCGCAAGGTGCTCGCCCTCGCCGATGCCGACACGCTCGTCCGCCTCAAGAAGGCGGGTGCCAGCGACGACGTGGTCACCGCGTTCTCGGCCTACGCGTACCCGCCCAACGACGTCATCGACCTGCGGGTTCAGATCGACGTCAGCACGCCCTACGGCGTCGGCCAGGCGCCGTTCGTCTACATCGAGGTCTGGCACGAGGACCTGAAGCGGCAAGAAGCCTTTCTCTATGCTGACTTGCGCGGCCTCCTGGCGCGCGGAGGCCGCGCCGAGGTCGTGCGCGATCGCTCCGATCCGCTGCTCCCCTCGACGGTCCGCACCGTGCGTCTGCACGGCCGGGTGCCCTCCCGCCACGCCGGACGCCTCGAGATCCGCACGTTGGTCACCCAGCGGGTCGGCCTCGACACGCTCGAGGGCCTGCCGGAGGCCGAGGAAATGCGAGTGCGCCGCGAAGCTTTCGAGTATCCTGCCGTGAGTCTCGAGAGCCGTTGCCGGCTCGATCTCCTGGTCGACCGCGACCCCCTGCTGAAGGACGCGTTCACGCTCCGCCGCTCGGACGTCGACTGCCGCTGGGACTGAGCCCGGCGACCCTCGGGGTAATCCCGCGAGGAACGCCGTTGCCGAGCCGTCCCGACATTTCCGCCGCCGCGCGCGCTCTCCTGGCGCTCGTCTCACCCGACAACGCGGAGCTCGTCGGCCGTTGGGCCGGCGCGCTGGCCCACGCCGGCGGCATCTACGTCGCGATGGGCGAGTCCGGCCGCCGCGCGATCGCGCGGGAGACGATCGCGTTCATGGTACGGCTGCTTCGGGGCGAGACCATCGCCGACGACCAGCTCGCGCGCTACGTCGATCCGCCGCCCTACCGCGACCAGCCCATCGGCGACTTCGTCATGGCCGGCATGCTCGTCGACCGCGAGCTGCGCGATTACCTGCGCGAGCGCGCGCCCACGCCCGATGTGGCCGCCGAGGCCACGACGCTCATCGATCCGACGATGGCCGACGCCATCGCCCGCGTGGTCATGCTGCGGGAGGAGAAGCGCGGCGCCACGCATCTCGCCGGGCTGCTCACCGAGGTGCTGGCCCGCTCCGGCTCGCCGCGCGAGGCGTTCCGCCGCGTGGCCGGGCACCTCGCCGACGAGTTCTCCGCCGATCTCGTGGTGGTCGCGACGGTCGACGAGGACTCGCTCACCCCGTTCGGCGCCAGCCTGCCCCTCGAAGAGCTGGGCTTCCACGTCGGCGAGCCGGTGGCGCGCCGGGATCTCGACATCCTCGACGTCCTCGAGAGGGACCAGCTCACCCGCCTGTCGCTGAGCCGCGACCGCGGCGGCGTCGTGGCGCGGCTCGCGGCGGCCGGCTATCGCAAGGCGCTGCTCCAGCCCTTGCTGACCCAGGGCGGCCTCGTTGGGGTGCTGGCGCTGGTCTACCGCAGCAAGGCCCCCGCGCGGACGCGCATCCGTGAGGTCCTACGGCGCGCCGTCCCCATCCTCGCCGCCCACCTCGGCCTGGCGCGCGAGGCGGGCGCCCTGCGGCAGGCCCAGGCGGCGCTCGGCGAGCTCTTCGACGTGGCCCCGATGATGCTCTGTGCGCTCGACCGGTTCGGACGGGTGGTGCGGACCAACCAGCGTTTCCTCGAAGAGATGGGCCTCGACCACGACGTCCTGCACATGCCGCTGGCGTGGCTCGTGCACCCCGACTGGCTCGACCGCTTCACCCAGCACTGGGAGCGGTTGCGGACGGGCGAGCCCCTCGAGGAGGCCCGCTTCGACCTGATCACCAGCCACGGCGAACGTCTGGCGGTGGCCTGCGAGGCCCACTGGGTCGCCCACGAGCCCGGAGAGGCCAGCCTGTGCTTGATGGCGCTCTCGAACGTGTCCGTCCACGTGGCCCACGCCGCGGCGCAGACGAAGCGCATCGACGAGCTCACTGCGTTCGCGCACCACGTGGCCCACGACCTGAAGGCGCCGCTGCGCACCATCGCCAGCTTCAGCGAGCTGCTGCTCGACGACCTGCCCGCCGACGCCAGGGCGCGGGCCCACGCGGAGCGTGTCTATGCCGCCGCCGAGCGCGGCACCACGCTCGTCGAGGGCCTGCTGCGCTTTGCGCGCGGGACGTCGGACGAGGGCGCGAGTCGCCCGGTGCCGCTCGGCGAGCTGCTCGAGGGCGTGCGCCACGAGCTCGCCGCCGAGCTCGAGCAGCGCCGGGGCGACATCGTCGTCACCGCCGACGAGACGCCGCTGCTCGGCCAGCCCGTCGCGCTGTCGACGCTGCTCACGAACCTGGTGGGCAACGCCATCCGCTACACCGAGGGCGACGCGCCGCGGGTCGAGATCGCCGTGCGCACGACGGCGCCCGGCTGGGCGGCGCTCAGCGTGTCGGACCAGGGCTGCGGCATTCCCGCAGAAGAGCAGGAGAAGATCTTCGAGCTCTTCCACCGCGCCCACCGCGACGAGCGCGGCACCGGCGTCGGCCTGGCCATCGTGAAGCGCATCACGGCGGCCCACGGCGGGCACGTCGCGGTGAAGTCGACGCCGGGACTCGGGTCCACCTTCACCGTGACGCTGCCCACGCCCTGAAGGCGCGAACCTCCTCGCCGGGGCTCAGCGGAAGACGACGCGGAGGGCGAAGCCGGGCGCGACGCCGTTGCCGAGGGAGACGCCCCACGGCTTGGGCACGCCGTCGCCGTCGGCGTCGGCGGCGCTGCCGATCTCGCCGGTCAGCCACGTCTCCGACGGACGCAGGCCACGCGCAACGACGACGTCGTGGAAGCGGGCGAGCCGCGCGCCGGCGCCCTCGAGCACGCCCGCCGCGGCGCCGCGCGCGAGCGTCCGCACGACGCGCGCCGCCAAGGCCGTGTCATAGGTGGCCTCCGGCTCGCCGAGCGCCGTTTGCCAGATGCCGGTGGCGTCGTCCCACCACACCGCCTCGAGGTGTGCCCACAGGGCGCGTGCGTCCTCGCCGGCGGCGCCGTCGCCGGCCAGGGCGGCGCGCGCGACCAGCGCGTCGAGCACCGCGAGCTGGACGTCGAGACGGGGGCGCTCGCTCGCGTCGGCGCCGCGATCGGGGTACCACCGCCCGGCGTACGCGCCGGACGCGTCACGCACGCCGGCGAGGAAGTCGATCGTGCGCGTCGCGGCCTCCTCCGCGTCGAGGCCCTCGGGGCCGTCGGACGCGAGCTCGAGCAGCGCGGTGGCGGCATCGGCGGCGGCCGCCACGTCGACGTCCGGCGCCGCGCCGTCGGCCGGATGCCAGCCCGAGCGAAAGGCGCCCGCGCCCTCGTCCCAGGCGAGCGCCAGCAGCGCGCTGGCTTCGGCGCGCGCGAGCGCGGCGACGCGCGCGCGCACCCCGGCGTTCGCCAGATCCCCGCGCGCGGCGAACAGGCGGTGCAGATCGACGAGGGCGGCCAGGAGCCGCGCGTGGGGGCCCGTGTCGAAGGAGGGATCCTCGAGCCGGATGCGGTCGGGGCGCCGGGGCAGCCCCGGCGCCGCCGCCGCCTCGGTCACCGCGACGCGCGCGGCAGTGAAGCGCACCCCCTCCCCCTCAGCCAGCGCGCCGAGCGACGACGTCGCGACGTCGAAGACGCCGCTCTCGACGACGCGATCCACCGCCCAGCCCGCCTGCGCGGCGGCGAGCAGGCCGTAGAAGCCCTCGACCGCCTCGAAGCCGGGCTTCATCTCGGCCTCGGGATCATCGTTCGCGCCGTCGGCGATCCAGGCCGAGACCTTCGCCACCTGCTCGGGCGTCGCGCGGTCGCCGTGATGAGCGGCGGCGCCGGACAGCAGCGCGACCAGCGGGCTGTCGCCCGGCGCGCCGGGCGTCACCAGGGCCGCCCTGTGCCACTGCGCCGGGGTCGTCAGCGGCGGCTCGACGGCGCCCGCGCGATGGCAGCCAGCGCATCGAAGCGCCACCACGGGCGCCACGTCCGCCCCGAGCGAGCCGCCGGCCACGAGGTGCTCGCCCGCCGTCGCCGACCGCGCCTGCGCCGTCAGCGCCGCCAGGCCGCCCGCGAGCGCGTCGGCGGTGAGCACCCGTCCGCGTCCGCCGGTCCCCTCCCAACGAACCTTGAGGAAGTCGGCGGCCCAAGGCGGCAAACCATTGGAATCATTTCGAGTTTCGAGAGGGCGAATCAGCCGGCTCTGTCCGAACTCGTAGAAGCCGTAGAGCGGGAAGAGGCCCTCCGGCGGCGTCGCGCCCGTGCGCGCGGCGAGCCCCCCGAGCAGCGTCGCGAAGGTCTCGTCGAGGTTGGTCCCGTTGCCGTTGCCGTCGGGCGTGCCAGCCTCGGAAGCCGCGAGCGCGCGCACCGCCGGCGAGTAGAGCGCGTGGAGGCCGACGCCCGACTGGAGCAGGTAGGCCACGGCGGCGGTGCGGCCCGCGGCCCAGGCCTGCCAATCGCGGCCGAAGCCCGATGCGCCGTCGCGTCCCGAGAGTGGCCCTGCGGCGTCGAGCAGCGCGCCCGCGAGCCCGAGCGCGCCGCCCACGGCGAAGACGTCCTTGCCTTCGGTCGTGCCCGAGCGCAGCGTGGCCGGCCCCACCGTGTACCGCTCGATGTGCACCGCCTCGAAGTTGCCGCCGGCGTCGACGCCGCGGAACCGCAGGATCGTGTCGGCCTCGATCCGCACCGGCCCGGCATACACCGGCGACTCGGTCGTCGGGACCGAGCCGTCGGTCGTGTACCGGATGGTCGCGTCGCCGTCGTCGCTCACGATCGCCACGTCGATGGGCCCGAAGTAGCGCCCGCCCGGGGGCACGGCCCGCGTCGAGGGCGCCTGCGCGTCCACTTCGAACGCCAGGCTCTCGGTGACCACGCTGTTGCCGGCGGGGTCGATGGCGCGGACGTTGACGCGCGTGGTGCGGTCGACGACGAATTCCACAGGCGAGTCGCCCACTTGTGTGAACGCGGAGCCCTCGAACGGGAAGCGGTCGTCGAAGGCCCAGAGGACCTTCGCCGGCTCGTCGGTCGTGACCCGCACCCGCACCTTGCCCGCGAAGGTGCCGCCGCGCGGTTCCACCGTCAGCACCGGCGGCTCGCGGTCGAACTTGATCTCGCCTTCGTGCGCGACGGGCTCGAGATTGCCGGCGGTGTCGCGAGCGCGCCAGCGGACCTTCGTGTCGCGGTCGACGATGAAGAAGGTGCTGCGGCCGCCGACGCTGATCTTGCGGTTGTCCGGGGTCGGCTCGCTGCCGTCGAGCGTATAGAGGATGTCGGCGGGCTCATCGGCGGAGAGGACGACCTGCACGGTCCGGCTGCTCGCGAGCAGCAGACCGTCGAACGGCACGCCCTTCCCCTCGCCGATGACCACGCGGCCCGCGCTCGTCGGCGGGATTTCGTCTTCGATCGTGCCCCCCTGCGGCCCGCAGCCCGCGAATGCCGCAACCAGGGCGATCCTCGCCAGACGGAACGCCTTCGTCGCCATCGCACACCTCCCGCCCCACGGGCCCGCTCGGGGGCAACGTATTCGCGTGGGCAGGACCGATCAAGGACTCCGAAGGCGACGGTTCGCACCGAAGTCGCTTGCAGTTTCGCCGCCGCCTATGGCATCCCGGCGCGCCATGCTCAGAACCGACGTCCGCAACATCGCGATCATCGCCCACGTCGACCATGGGAAGACCACCCTGGTCGACGGGCTGCTTCGCCAGTCCGGCACCGTGGCCGCGCATCAGCGCATCGAGGAGCGGGCGATGGACCGCCTCGACCTCGAGCGCGAGCGCGGGATCACCATCCTCTCGAAGAACACCGCCGTGCGCTGGCACGGCCACACGATCAACATCGTCGACACGCCGGGGCACTCGGACTTCGGCGGCGAGGTCGAGCGCGTGCTCGGCATGGTCGACTCGGTGCTGCTGCTCGTCGACGCGGCCGAGGGCCCGATGCCGCAGACGCGGTTCGTGCTCCGCAAGGCGCTCGGCCACGGTTTGCGGCCGATCGTGGTCATCAACAAGATCGACCGGCCCGACGCGCGCCACGAAGAGGTGCTGAACCTGGTGTTCGACCTGTTCGTCGCGCTCGACGCGGACGACGCCCAGCTCGACTTCCCGGTCATCTACGCCTCGGGCCGCGAGGGCTGGGCCATCCGCGACCCGAGACACGAGCGCATCGACCTCACGCCCCTCTTCGAGCTGATCGTCGAGCGCGTGCCACCGCCGAAGGCCGACCGCAACGGCCCGCTGCAGATGCAGGTCGCGACCATCGACTACAACGACTTCGTCGGCCGCATCGCCGTGGGCCGCATCCGCCGCGGCCAGATCCGGCGGGGCAGTCCGCTGCTCGTCATCGGCCACGACGGCGCGCAGCGCAGCGCGAAGGTCACGAAGCTGCTGGGCTTCGAGGGCCTCGAGAAGGTGGAGATCGACGAGGCGGAGGCCGGCGATATCATCGGGCTCGCCGGCGTGCTCGACGCGCTGCCGGGCGAAACGCTCTGCGCGCCCGGGCACGCCGACGCGATGCCGCCGATCGCCGTCGACGAGCCGACGATCTCGATGGAGTTCATCGCCAACGACGGCCCGTTCGCCGGCCTCGACGGCAAGCACGTCACGAGCCGCAAGGTGCGCGAGCGGCTCGATCGCGAGCTCAACTCCAACGTGGCGCTCCGCGTCGAGGACACCGAAAAGCCCGACGTCTTCAAGGTCTCGGGGCGCGGCGAGCTCCACCTCGCGATCTTGATCGAGACCATGCGTCGCGAGGGCTACGAGGTGCTCGTCTCGATGCCGCGCGTGATCTTCCACGACACCCCGGAGGGGCGCCAGGAGCCCTACGAAGACGTGACGATCGACTGCGGCGAGGGCTACACGGGCACGGTCATCCAGGAGCTGAACGAGCGCGGCGGCGAGATGCTCGAGCTGCGCAACGGCGCCGACGGCATGGTCCGGCTCGAGTACCGCATCCCCAGCCGCGGCCTGATCGGCTACCGCAGTCTCTTCCTCACGCAGACACGCGGCACGGGCACGCTCTACAGCACGTTCTCGGGGTATGGCCCCTACAAGGGCCCGTTCCACCGCCGCCAGAGCGGCGTGCTGATCGCGCTCGAGACGGGCCAGGTCACGACCTACGCGCTCGAGACGCTCCAGGACCGGGGCCGCATCTTCACCGAGCCCGGCGAGAAGGTCTACGCGGGTCAGATCTGCGGCGAGAACGCGCGCTCGGGCGACATGGTCGTCAACCCGTGCAAGGCCAAGAAGCTCGACAACATGCGCTCGGCGACCAAGGAAATCGACGTGCGGCTCGACGTGATCCGCAAGTTGACCCTGGAAGAGGCGCTCGAGTTCATCAACGAGGACGAGCTGGTCGAGGTCACGCCGAAGGCCATCCGGCTGCGCAAGCGCATCCTCGACCACTCCGACCGCCGGCGCCTCGAGAAGAAGTCGGAAGCGGTCGAGTGACCCGCCTCAGTCCTCGGGGTCGGGCATCAGCTCCACGATCTGCAGGATGTCGTCGTCGTCGATGACGTCGACGGTCATCGTTGCGTCGATGGTGCTGCCCACGGTCAGCGCGTGCCGCAATACCCGGTGGGCGCGCGTATCGGGGGCCGGCGCCAGCGGCGAGGCGAGCGGCTCGTCTTCGAGCACCTCGACGCCGAGGTCCTCGACGTCGTGGACGGCGATGAGGCTCGAGGCGTCGAGCGGCGGGTCGTGGTCGGGCCGCGCCAGCTCGTCGAGCGGGTCGTCGGCGACTGCGGCGGCCACGCTCACTCGCGCCGCCATCTGCGGGGCCTGCGCGTAGAGCTGCGCGAGCAGCAGGGCCGCTTCGGTGCGCACAGGCTCGACCCGCAGCACGTCGCGTACGATCTCAATGGCGGTCGCGTAATCGCCGCGCGCCGCCCGCAGCCGCGCCGCCTGCTCGAGGGCGCCGAGGCCGCGCTGCCGGCGGCCGGCGAGCAGATACAGCCGACCGAGCTGCTCGTGGTGCAGCGGATTGTCGGGCTGCCGGGACGCCAGCTCGCGATAGATGCGAATGGACGATTTGAGCGTCCGCGGGTCGATGGTCGGCATCGCAAACCTCAGTGTACGCGACCGATCGCCATCTTAGCCCCGGACGCGCCGTCGGCAACGACGACGCGCCCGGGCGGCGCGAAGCCGCTGGCCGGGCCCCCCCCATTCTGGTAAAGACGGGCACCAGCGCCAGGAGCGACGATGGAAGATCCCAAGTATCTGTGCTGGAAGTGCGGCCACGAGCTCGACATGTCGACGAAGGTGCAGCGGCGCGACTCCTGCCCGTCGTGCGACGCCGACCTCCACGTCTGCAAGAACTGCCGTTTCTGGGACCCCGGCCACCACAACGAGTGCCGCGAGAACGTCGAACACTTCGTGCGCGACCGCGAGAAGGCGAACTTCTGCATGTCGTTCACCTTCAAGTCGACGACCGACGCCGACCGCAACGAGGCGGAGGACGCGCGCTCGAAGCTGGAGGCCCTCTTCAAGAAGCTCAAGTGAACAGGCGTCCCCTGCTCCTCCCGGTGCTGCTGCTGCTGCTGACGCTCGCCGCGCCGGCGCTCGCGCAGCCCGTCAGCCGGGAGGAGGAGGAACGCCTGCGCGCCCTCGAGGCCGAGCGTGACGCCATCGTCGACCTCGCCGCCGAGGAGCTGCTCACGATTCAGCCTGAGACGTTCCACGGTCCGCTGGGCCGCACCGACCGGCCCACGCTCGACGTCGTGACCGACCTGCTCGTCCTCGATTGGGCGCTGGCGCTCCTCGAACATGGCGGCGCCGAGAACCTCGACCGCCTTCGCGCCGCCGCCCAGGCCGCGCGGCGCAAGCAGGTGCGTGACGCCGCCCGCAGCCGCGAGGCGCTCGCGGACGAGGTGAGGCCGTCCTCCGCGGAGCGCTTCGAGGCCGGGCGCACGAGCGTGGCGCTGCGCGAGGTGCTCGCCCGTCCGGCGGAGAAGCCGGCGGACGACGCGCCGGTGCCCGCCGACGGCGTCCCGCCCGACGGCCCGGGTCCCGGCGCGCCGCGGCCCGGCGACCGCCCCGCGGCGGGGACTCGCGGCGCCCCGCTGGCCTACATCCCCGTCTCGCCCGAAGAGCTCGCCGCCCTCCGCGACCGGCACCGCGCGCGGGGCACGGGGAGCCAGGCGTGGCTCGAGCAGGTGGCCGCCGATCCCATGGCGGAGCAGCGCTGGCGCGAGGCCTCCGAGGCGGAGCGCCAGACCAACCTGCGCCGCACCAACACCATGGCGGTCGAGAAAGAGGGCGGGTACGCGCTCGGCGAGTGGTTGTTCGTCACCTTCCAGAAGAAGGACCCCTTGGGCCTCTCGGTGGTGGCGTTCGTGCTCCTGCTCTTCGCCGGCGCGGTCGTGCTCGTCTTCAAGATGATGCGCAAGGACGACTGAAACCATGCGCCGTCTGCCGCAGCTGGTCCTCTGTCTGATGCTCGCCGCCTGCGGTCGCGACGACTCCCCGCCCGCGCCCGCCGGTCCGCCGCCGGGCGAGGCGGCGCTCAGGTCGGGCCAGCAGGCGCTCGAGCTCGGGCGCTATGCCGAAGCCGACGCGTGGTTCCAGCAGGCGTACACGCAGGGCGCCGACCCGCACACGACGCTCATGTGGCGCATCCGAGCGCGCGTCGCCATGGGCAGGCTCGAGGCGGCCACCGAGGACGCGCGCCGCCTGACGGAGCTCCAGTCCGACCAGCCGGCGCACCGCGTCCTGCTGATCCGCCTCCAGATGCTGCAGGGCGACCTCCAGGACGCGTGGATGTCGCTGGCGGAGCTGAAGCGACGCGCCCCGAACCTGGCCGAGACCGCCCTGCTCGACGCGGAGCTCCACCTCGCGCTGGGCTTCGCGTCGCGCGCCCAGCAGCTCGTCGCCGAGGGGCAGCGGCGCTTCCCGGACCGGCCCGAGTGGCCGTTCCACGCGGCCAAGGTCGACCTGCTCAAGCACTACGCGAACGCCGCCCGCGGCGCCTACGACGCCGCCGCCAAGGCCTCGGGTCGCGCCGACGCGTCGCTGCGCGAGGGCTGGCTCTCGTATCTGCTCGGCGAGCCCGACCGCGCCGAGAAGGCATACATCGACGCCGCGGTGCGCGGCGGGGCCGATCCCACGCCCTACAGCCTCTCGAGCGACTTCTATGCGGCCATCGGTCGTTATGGCGACGGGCTCAACGACCTCGGCGCGCTGCGCAGCAGGCTCGGCCACGACACGCCCGACCTCACGCGCCGCATCGCCACGCTGCTCGTGCGCTCGAACCGGCAGCCGGAGGCGCAGAAGCTGCTCACGCCGTACCTCAAGGAGCGCAACGAGGATCGCGCCGCGGCGCGCGAGCTGGCGTTGAGCTACCTGCGCGAGGGCAAGCTGCGGGAGGCGCTCACGACGCTCGAGGTGCTCGCGGGCCGCGCGCCCGACGACCCCGATACGCAGTACCTGCTCGGCGTGGCGCGCCTGCGCATGCGCTCCGACGTCGAGGCGCGCACCGCCTTCGACGACGCCCGGCGTCTCGCCCCCGATCGCTACCCGGCGCACCTCGCCGTCGCAGTGACGGCGCTGCGCAACCAGGACTTCTTCGACGCGGAGTTCGAAGCGCGGCAGGTCCTCGAACGCCAGCCCGGACACCTCGTCGCCGGCGTCGTCTTCGCATCGGCGAGAAAGCAGACGCGTCAGCCCGCCGTCGCGTGGTTGATCCGCGAGCGGCTGGTGGCGCGCCACCCCGACCGCGCCGAGACGATCCGCAAGCTCGTCTCGCTGCCCGAGAACCTCCGGCCCACCGAGGCCGAAGAGCGCGCGCTGCCTGCCGACGTCCTCGACCGCCTGATCGGACCGATGCCCCTCTGATGCACCACGTCGAACACGACCACAGCGCCGCCGGCATCCGCCGTCGCCTGGAAAGCGGCCGGGGGCACGGACACTTGCGCGACATCGTCTATGGCGCGATGGACGGCACGGTGACGACCTTCGCCGTCGTCGCCGGCGTCCAGGGCGCGGGGCTGTCTCCCGGCGTCGTGGTGGTGATGGGCCTCGCGAACCTGATCGCGGACGGCTTCTCCATGGGGCTCGGCAACTTCCTCGGCGCCCGCGCGGAGCGCCTCGCGACCGAGCGGGCGCGGCGCATGGAAGAGCGCCACATCGACACGGTCCCGGAGGGCGAGCGCGAGGAGGTCCGGCAGATCTTCGCGGCGAAAGGGTTCTCCGGCGCGGACCTCGAGCGCGTGGTCCATGTGATCACCGCCGATCGCCGCATCTGGATCGAGACGATGCTGCGCGAGGAGCACGGCCTCAGCCTCGACACCCCGCCGCCTTGGCGTTCAGGCCTGGCGACGTTCTTCGCGTTCCTGGCGGTCGGCGCCTTCCCGCTGCTGGCGTTCGTCTGCGCGCTCTTCGCGCCCGAGTCGGTGACGCGTCCCTTCCTCTGGAGCGCCTGCATGACGGCGGCGGCGTTCTTCGTCGTCGGCGTGCTCAAGGCGCGCGTCGTCGAGCAGTCGCCGTGGCGCGGAGGCATCGAAACGCTGGCGATGGGCGGCGTCGCCGCCAGCCTGGCCTACGGCGTCGGCGCCCTCTTGGGGCACGTCGCGCTCTAGACTAGCGGCGGTCGCCGCCGCGGTCCTGGCCGTAGCGCTGGGCCTGCGCGGCATACTCGGAGAGGCGGGCCTCCACGCGCTGGTTGAAGCTGCCCCGCGGGTAGCAGCCGTCGGCGCCGCGCTCGCCCACCTCGACGCCGCCGAGCAGCGCCAGCGCCTCGTCGACGTGGCCCACCGCCCAGACGTGGAACCGGCCCTCGACGGCGGCGCGGCACACGGACTCCCGCAGCATCAGGTGTTCGATGTTGGCGCGCGGCAGGATGACGCCCTGCCGCCCGGTGAGCCCTCGCGCGTGGCAGAGGTCGAAGAAGCCCTCGATCTTCTCGTTCACCGCGCCCACCGCCTGCACGTTGCCGTGCTGGTCGACGGAGCCCGTGATCGCGACGTCCTGGCGCAGCGGGACCTCGCCGACGGCCGACAGGAGGGCGCAGGTCTCGGCGAGCGACGCGCTGTCTCCCTCCACCGGGCCGTAGGACTGCTCGAAGACCACGCTCGCGCCGAGCGCCAGCGGCCGATCGCGGCAGTAACGCGCCCCCACGAAGCCCGAGAGGATGAGGACGCCCTTCGCGTGCACCGGCCCGCCGAGCTCCACCTCGCGCTCGATGTCGCGCACGCCGCCGCGGCCGAGCCACGTTCGCACGGTGATGCGCACGGGCCGCCCGAAGCTGGCGCGGCCGAGCGACAGGGCGACGAGGCCGTTGACCTGGCCCACCCGCGCGCCGTCGGTCTCGATGCGCACGTGGTCGCGCAACGTCTCCTCGAGCGCGCGGTCGCGCAAGCGCTCGCGGCGGCGGCGATCCGCGTCGATGGCCTGGGCGACGTGCTGCGCCTCCACGACCGGAGACCCCGCCTGCGCCGCGTAGTGGTCCGCGGACCGGAGCAGATCGGTGATGCGCTCCTGCTGCGCCGAAAGCTTCGTCGCGTCGCCCGCGAGCCGCGCCGCCCGCGAGATGACCTGGGCGACCGCCCCGCGGTCGAACGGCCTCAGCCCGTCCTCGCGTACCAACGTGGCGACGAACCGCGCGAAGCGCAGCGTCGAGGCGCCGTCCCGATCCAGGTGCTCTTCCGTATCGGCCGGTACCTGGAACAGTAGCCCAAACTCCGGATCGAGGCGTTCGAGGAGGTAATACACCTCCCTCGTGCCCACCAGGATGACCTTGAGGTCCATCGGAATGGGCTCGGGCTCCAATGACACCGTCGTCACCGGGCTCAACATCTGCGCCAGACCTTCGATACGGTGCTCGCGCGCCCGCAACACTCGCTTGATCAGCTCCCACGAAAACGGCTGCGTCAGCACCTTCTCGGCGTCGAGGATCAGGTAGCCGCCGTTGGCGCGATGCAGGGCGCCGGGCCGGATCAGGGTGAAGTCGGTGAAGAGCGCCCCGAGCCGCGCCATGTGCTCGATCCGGCCGCCGAGGGCGGGCAGCGTCGGGTTGGCCTCGCAGACGATGGGCGCGCCGGGTGTCTTCTCGTGGTCGACGAGCACGTTGACGCCGTAGCGGCGTCGCCAGACGTCCTCTTCGTCCGCCACGGCCTGCCCGTCGAGCGTGAACGAGCGCGACGGGCGCTCGCCCGGCTCCAGGAAGCGCTCGGAGTGCTCGATCACGTCGTCCTTCACGGCGTCGAGGTACGCCACCACCGGCGGGTGCGCCGCCCAGCGGGCGCGCAGCTCGGCGACGAGGTGCTCCACCGATCCGGCCGTGACGAGGCGGTCGAGGTTGCGTAGGCGCTCGCGGTGGCGCCGCTCCCACTGCGGCGCAAGATGGAGCGTCCGGTGCAGGCGCTCGCGCAGGTCGCGCAGCGACGCTTCGACTCGGGCGCGCTCGTCCTCCGGGAGGGCGTCGACCTCGTCGGCGGTCATCACCTCGCCGTCCCGCAGCGGCGCAAGCGCCACGCCGCCCGGCGTGTTGACGAGGGCCACGTCGCGGCGGCGGGCGTCCTCGCGCACGAGGTCTACCGCCTCCTCCGCCATCTGCTTGTACTCGTTCTCGAGCGACGCCCTCTTCTGACGGTAGTCCTCGCTGTCGAAGGCCGTCCGGATCGCAGCGTGGAGCGCCTCCACCAGCCGCTCGACGTCCTCGCGCAGCCGGTTGCCCTGCCCGGGCGGCAGGCGCAGCGCCCGGGGCTTCGCCGGGGTCTCGAAATCGTGGACGTAGCACCAGTCGTCGGGCGTCGGCTGCGTGGCGGCGTGGGCCTGCACCACCCGGCGCACCAGCCGATGCCGCCCCGTCCCCGGAGCGCCGAGCACGAAGAGGTTGTAGTGGGGGTGACGCATCCCCAGGGCGAAGCGCAGGGCTTCGACCGCGCGCTCCTGCCCCAGCACGCCCTCGAGGTCCTCGAGGTCTCGCGTCGTCTCGAACGGAAGGTCGCGCGGGTCGCAAGCGCGGTGCAGCGCCGACGGGGGCAGCGGCTGCGCCGTTCGGGGCCTGGGGTTCATGGGGCCTGGCTCCGTCGTGGGGCACCTTGCCCTCGACGAAGCAACCGCCGGGCCACGTGGCGCGGCGCCCCCCCGAGGCGGGGTCGGGGTGATTCGCCCCGCCCGCTCACTCGGGTGCGAGTTGCAGCTCCACGTCCAGCCCACCTTCGAGGACGACGTGATCCCCCTCGAAGGCGGGATCGAGCCCGAACCGCGTCGACACCGTCAGCCCCTGGAGGCGCGGCGCGATGCGCTGGAGCGACTCGGGGTCCACCTCGACCGGGTCGAACCCCAGCGAGAGCCCGCCGGCCAGGGCCTCCTGCAGCTGCGGCCAGACGACGGCCTCGAGCAGCGTCGCCAGCACGTCGGGCGGCAGCACGGCGCGCACGCCCGCCTGGGCGAGCAGGACGGCGGAGACGTCGGGATCCTCCGACACCGCGAGCTCGAAGCGTCCGCCGACGACCCGGATGCCCAGCCCCGCGCGGATGCTGATGGCGTACACGTCGCCGACCTCGGCCATCATCGGGTGGGTCTCGAGGCGCAGCTCGCCGATCTGGAGCTCGAGCGGATAGGCGCTGCCCGGCGGCGCCGGCGCGACCACCGGCGGCAGCACGCCGTCGATGTCGACGCGGCCGAGCGATGCCGCCAGCTGTTCCGGCAGGGGCGGCGACAAGC
Source organism: Myxococcota bacterium (assembly GCA_963169045.1). Classification (GTDB taxonomy): domain Bacteria; phylum Myxococcota_A; class Bradymonadia; order UBA7976; family UBA1532; genus CAUJDF01. Next base: position 52,031 of record CAUJDF010000039.1, on the reverse strand, counting down.
GCAGCAGCCCCGCGCGCCAGACCTCGTGCAGGATGCCGTTGATCAATTCGAGGCGGACGCCGCCCGACAACCCCGGCCCCGGCCCGCGCGCGCCCGGCCGAGCGAGCTCCGGCACGCCGGGATCCTCGTGCGGCGCCCGCACCGCGCCCTGCTGCCCGATTCGCGCGTCGAGCGCCAGGCGCATCGACGCCCGGCGCCGCAACTCCAGCGCCGACGGCGAGAGGGCCAGCCGCAGGGTCACCGGCGTGAACCCCTCGATGTTTGGATCGAGCTCGATCGGCACCTCGGCGATCGATCCCAGCAGCGACACGAGCCCCTCGGACACGAGCGCCGGGAGTCCGTCGCCCAGCAGGCCCTCCACCGCCTCGCCGGTGAGGGCCTCAGCCGCGTCGCGCAAGCGGCTGCCGAAGGTGCCGATCAGCGCGTCGGCCGCGGGATCGACGAAGTCGCCCGCCAGCGCCTCGATCGCCACCGACACGTCGTCGACCTCCACGTGGAGCTGCCCGTCGAGCCCCATGCGCAGCCGCGCGAAGGCCGCGAGGCTCGCGTGAAGGGCGCCGTCGAGCGCGATCCGCTCGCCCTCGAGGACGAAGTGCCCCGAGGTCGAGATCTCCATGTCGGGCAGGCGGATGAAGACCTCCATCCCCCCAGGCACGAAGTACAAGTCCACGTCGGGCTCGCCGAGGCGCGCCCCGTCGGCTCGCAGCGACATCGCGTCGCCATCACCGAAGCTCAGGTCACCGAGGAGCGTCGCCGGATCGGCGAGACGCAGCAGCGCGCCCAACACCAGCGCCAGCTCGTCGAGCACGACGGCGCCGCCACCGTCGGGCAGCTCCAGCGGGCCGTCGCGGTCGAGCAGCGCCTGGTCGAGCTGCAGCTCGAGCGCGCCGGGGATCGTCGCGCCGGCCTCGTCGGTGGGGATCCACGACGGCGCCCAGAGGACCTCGCGCAGCTCGCGCACCGCCGGCCGGCGAACGCCGTCGTCGGCCGTGACCTCGAGACGGTTCACGCCGAACCGGGCCTCGACGTCGATGGTGAAGTTGCCGTCGGCGTCGAGATCGACCGGCACGCCGTTCACCCGCACCGAAACGTGGCCGCCGCCATCGCCGGCCGCGCCGCGGACGCGGATGGTGCGCTGGTTGCCCCCGCCGAGGAGCGCGCCGCGCGCCGGCTCCTCGACGACCAGGGAGGGTGGCGCCGCGTCGACATAGAACGCCGCGCGCCCGCAGCTGCCACCGGCGACGCAGGCGACGGCGAAGCCCTGCCCCTCGCCGAGCAGCGCCATCACGCCGGAGGGCTCGATCGTCGCGATGCCCGGCGGCTCGACGGACCACGACACCTTCGCGCCGGGAATGACGCGCCCGGCGAAGTCGTAGGCGGTGGCGCTCGCAGTGATCGCGTCGTCGAGGTCGTACAACCCGCGGCGTGGGTCCAGCTCGACGACGACCCACGCGGCCTCGAGCGGGGCCGCATCGGGCTCGATCGGGGCCGCGTCGGGCTCGATCGGAGCCGCATCGGGCTCGATCGAGGCCGCGTCGGGATCAATCGGCGCCGCGTCGGGCTCGATCGGGGCCGCATCGGGCGCCGCCGCGTCCGCCTCGGGATCGCCGTTCGACGCCGAGTCGTCGCCGCAGCCGGCCAGGAGGACGAGTGCCGTGGAGAGGACCAGGATCGAGCGACTCATTCGCGGAACTCCCCGTCGAGGATCCAGTGGCTCTCGGTCTGGCGGAACTGCGGGTTGCGCAGGCCGAGCCGCGTCCCCGGCGCGATGCCGTAGGGGGCGAGGCTCTCGGGCAGCTCGAAGTCGGGGATCGGCAGCTCCGGCAGCGCGCCGTTCAACGCGCCGTCGATCACTGCCTGAATCACCCGCACGAGCCGGGCCTCGAGCGTCGCGCGGGCCTCCTGGCTCACCGACGCCCCGTCGAACGCGAGGTGCAGGCGCTCGATGACGATGCCGCCGCCCTGCCCGTCCCCGAAGCGGATGGAGTTGCCGCCGACGATGCCCACCGCGACGTGGGCCTGGACCGCCATGCGGACCTGCAGCGGCTCGTCGAAGAGCTCCGGCAGCGCGATGGTGCCGACGCCGGGGCCGAGGAAGAGGCGCACCCCGCCCTCGACGCCCACGACGGCGGGCGGCAGCTGAAAGCGCAGGGCGAACTGCGCGCCGTCGCCGTCGCCCACCAGCCCGCCGGCGTCGTCCAGCCGGAAGAGCCCCGCGCGCCACAGGCGGTGGAGGATCTGATTCATCAGCGTGATCGAGACGGCGCCGCCGACCGTCCCCTGCGGGCGCAGCACGGCGCGGCGCGGCCCGGGCACCTCGGGGGGACCGGGCGACGGGCCGCCCTCCACGACCGGCCCGCGGACGGTCGTCCCCAGGCCCATCAGCAGCCGCTCGGCGTTCACCTCCATCGCGTTCAGGCCCACGTCGACGCCGAGCACGATCGGCGCGCCGCCCCCGAGCGACGGGATCTCGATCTCCGTCCCGAACGCCGACACGTCGAGGCCCGCCAGCACGTCGCCGAGGAGCGCGTCGACCTGGTCCTCGAGGAAGTCGCGCAGCGTGTCGGTGACCGTGTCGCGGATGACGCTCTCGAACGCCCAGAAGACGAGATCGAGCAGCGCCCCGCTGAGGCCGTCGAAGTCGCTGTCCAGGCGGCCGACCTCGACGGCGTTCGTCGCGATGCGCCGCACCCGCGGCCGCCCGTTCTCGAGCGACACGCCGAAGGTGAGGTCGGCGAGGATGTACTCGGCGGACACGGTACCGTCGCTCGAGATCGTGCCCTGCAGGTCGACGTCGAGGTCGAGGCGGTTGATGCGGGCCCGCAGCCGGAGACCCCCGTCGACCAGGCCGATCGACATCTCGTTGGGGCCGTGGATGCGCATGCCGCGGTACTCGGCGCCGAGTCGGAACACGCACGCCCCGAGGATTCGCTGGCGGCACTCGTTGGGCACGATCGGGTTCTGGGCGCGCAGCGACTCGTCGAGGGTCTGGACGAGGCCGGGCGAGTTCACCACCGACCGCAGCAGGTCGGTGAGGCTGCGGAGCGGGCGGTCGGGTGCGCCGTCGTCGACCGCGCGGCCCGTGAGGTGGAACTGCACCGCGTCGGCCAGCGGGGCGTCCTCGGGGTGGTAGCGCTCGGCGGCGAAGTAGCTGCAGAAGGTGCTGTTTTCATTGCCGAAAGCATCGACCGCCACCACGTCGTGGACGTTGAGTCCCCACGCGGGCTGGACCCGGGCCGCGAAGCGGCCATCGGGCCCGACGGGCACGACCTGGCCGTCCACGCGCACCTCGCGCACGCCCGCGACGTCGGAGACCTGGCCCTCGATCTCGACCGGCCCGAGCCCGCCGAGCGTCGCGCCCGGCGCCGGACTGGTGCAGCCCACGGCGGGGCCGCCGGCGTCGACGAGGATCTCGGCGGCGGCCTCGAGGGCGCGGTCCTCGAAGGTGGGACCGGCCACGCGGACGCTCAGCCGATAGCGCCCCTCGGCGGCCGGCCGGAAGCGGCCCTCGCCGAACGCGGGGAGCGCCGGCGCGGTCGTCCACTCGAGCTGGACGCCGGCGATGGTGTTGCCGTAGGCATCGGTGACGGTCGGGTGCAGCGCGACGACGGCGCCCACGTCGTGGACGGGGCGTTCCGGGACGACGGCGGCGACGAGCGCGGCAGGGGGCCCCGCCACGACCGTCAGCGCGGCCGCGCCCTCGGGGACCGCGCCGGGCAGCGCGCAGTCGACGCGGTAGCGCCCGGCGGCGGTCGGCCGCACCTCGCGCCCCTCGACGGACACGCCGGCGCCCACGGGCGAGACGAGGACCGTCGCCGCGGCCGCATCCACCGGGTTGCCCTCCGCGTCGGCGGCGGCGCAGTCGACACGGGCCGACTCGCCGGCGGCGACGAGCGCGGGCGTCACGCGCGCGTGGACGGTGGCGGCGGCGCCCGCCAGCACGTCCCAGCGGGCGGGCGTCGGGTCGCGCAGGCCGAGGCCGTCGGCGACGCACACCACCTCGTACGTGCCTGCGAGCACGCCGACGACCGACGCCTGGTCGCCCTCGGCGAGGCGCCAGCCCTCGGCCGGCCGGACCTCGAAGCGCGTCGTCACGCCGGGCACCGGGACGCCGTCCGCGTCCAGCGCCTCGCAGGTGACGCGGTCGGCCAGCCCGGCGACCGTCGCCGGCGCGCCGAGCCGCGTTTCGATGGCGTGGACCTCGGCGGGCGGCGTCGCCGCGTCGAGCGCCGGTCCCTGGTCGGGGAGCGCGGCGTCCGGCGGCGCGGCGTCCGGCGGCGCGGCGTCCGGCGGCGCGGCGTCCGGCGGCGCGGCGTCCGGCGGCTCGCCGCAGCGTCCCGCCGGACCGCACGGCGACGACGACGCGTCCGGCGCGGCAAGGCCCTCATCCGGCGGCGAGCCGGCGGCGTCCGGCGGCGCGACGTCTTCATCGCCGCCGCCGCCGGCGTCGTCGCAGGCCCAGAGGGTCATCACCAGCAGCAGGGTCCACGCGACCCGCCCCCAACACCCCATGCGCGCCTCCTCACCCCAGGGCGACCCGACCGGCGCACGCATGATAGCCGAATTGGCATTGCCCGTGCGTGCGCGGCCCCTTAGAGTGCGCGCAACCGAGCACCCGGTCCCCCTGGAGTACCCGATGAGCGACCACGAGCACGACGAAGAGCTGCTGCCCCGCCGCCTGGTGAAGCTGCCGGACGAGGAGACGAACGAGGACCTCGAGATGGAGGTCGTCGTCGAGCTCGAAGTCGACGGGAAGGACTATGCCCTCCTGACGCCCCCGTACCCGACGCTCCGCCTGTTCGCCGTCGACGAGAACGAAGACGGCGAGACGAGCATGAACGAGCTCGGGCCCGAGGGCCTCGACGAGCTCCGCCGCGAGGTCAACGACACCCTGAAGGAGTACGGCGTCAAGGCCCGCCGCTACGGCGGCCGCTACGCCCTCGACGGCGAGCTCCCCGAGGAGGCCTTCACCGACATCGACCAGATCTCGGCGGAGACCGACGACGGCGAAGAGGACTTCCTCATCATCAGCGAGCTCGACAGCGGCGACGAGCGGTACTGGCTGCTGTACCCGGTCGACCAGGAGCTGCACCCGGTCGAGCTCGTCTCCGACGACCGCGCCCGCGCCCTCACCGATGAAGAGCTCGAGGGCATGCACGAGACGTTCGAGGCGGCCATCCAGGAGCTCGACGCCATGGCCGACGAAGACGACGACCACGACCACGACCACGGCAAGAAGGGCTGACCGATGCGCGACGTCGTCTTCGTCTCCGCCGTGCGCACGCCCATCGGGCGGCTGCGCGGCGGGCTCTCTTCCGTGCGCCCCGACGACCTCGCCGCGAAGGTGGTCGCCGAGGCCGTCCGGCGGGCGGGCATCGAGGGAGGCGACGTCGACGAGGTCGTCCTCGGCTGCGCCAACCAGGCCGGCGAGGACAACCGCAACGTCGCCCGCATGGCGCTGCTGTTGGCCGGGCTGCCGCAGCACGTGCCCGGCATCACCGTGAATCGCCTGTGCGCCTCCGGCCTCAGCGCCGTCAACGACGCCGCGCGCCTGATCGCGTGCGGCGACGCCGACGTCGTGGTGGCCGGCGGCGTCGAGTCGATGAGCCGCGCGCCCTGGGTCATGCCCAAGGCCGACGCGCCCTTCCCCACCGGCAACGTGACGGTCTACGACTCGTCGCTCGGCTGGCGCTTCCCCAACCCCGCGATGGAGAAGCTCTTTCCGCTCGAGGCGATGGGGCAGACCGCCGAGAACCTGGTCGAGCGGCACGGCATCTCCCGCGCCGACCAGGACGCCTTCGCGCTCGAGAGCCACCGGCGCGCGGTCGCGGCGCAGAAGAGCGGCGCGTTCGACGCCGAGCTGCTGCGTATCGAGCTCCCGCAGCGCAAGGCCGATCCGATCCTCGTCGACCGCGACGAGGGGCCCCGCGGCGACACCACCCTCGAGAAGCTGTCGAAGCTGCCCGCCGCGTTCCGCGAAGGCGGCAGCGTGACGGCCGGCAACAGCAGCACGCTGAACGACGGCGCGGCGGCGCTCGTCCTCATGGCGCGCGACCGCGCGGTGGCCGAGGGACGCACGATCCTCGGCCGCTACGTGGCGAGCGCGAACGCCGGCGTCGATCCCCGGGTGATGGGCATCGGACCGGTGCCCGCCGTGCGCAAGGCGCTCGCCCGCGCCGGCCTCGGTGTCCGCGACCTGAAGCTCGTCGAGCTCAACGAGGCCTTCGCCGCCCAGTCGCTGGCCGTCGTCCGCGAGCTCGAGCTCGATCCGGAGCGCGTCAACGTCAACGGCGGCGCCATCGCGCTCGGGCACCCCCTCGGCTGCAGCGGCGCGCGCATCCTCACCACCCTGCTGCACGCGCTGCGCGCCCAGGGCGGCGGTGTCGGTCTGGCGAGTCTCTGCGTGGGGGTCGGCCAGGGCGTCGCGAGCGTCGTCGAAGTCTGACGCCGGCGCCCCGCCCGCCGGTCAGGGGCGGACGTAGAGGCAGTCGGCCTTGTCGTCGCCGTAGCGCATCGAGAAAGGCACGTAGACGAGGCACGATCCGTCGTGGCAGACCTTCTGGCACGGGCGGTACGTCTCGCCGTGCTCACGCTTGCGCGTCTTGCCCGTCATCGGATCGGCGAGCCGGTTGTAGGGCTTCTTGCCACCGCCTTCGTCCGCGCTGTGCAGGCTCGTGATGATGCCTTTGGGCACGCCCTTGGCCCACATGCCCTTCTTCTCGGCGATCGCCTTCTTCTGGATCTCGACGTGGGCCGGCACCGGCTCCTCGTCGACGGCCATGAGGTGGCCGTAGCCCTCGGCGAGCATCGCCTCCGTCAGGTCGCCGCACTCGATGAGCAGCCGGTCGTAGTGGTCCTTCTTCTGGCCCCACTTGCAGTTCCACACCTTGGTGCGCACGAACTGCGAGCCCTGCTTCTGGACGACATAGAGCTCCTCGGCCTTCCAGTCGCCCCAGGAGTGCACCGGGCCGTAGCTCTCGAGCGAGTTGTAGCCCATGAGGCGGGTCTTGCCGTCCTTGAGGCGCCCCTCGAGAATCTCGAAGCTGTCGCCGTCGCTCCACGACACCGCGACGCGCTCGCCGTCGAGGATCACCGCCGACGGCGGCATGTCGAAACCGCCGTCGAAGAAGGCGACCTGGAACAGGCCGGATGTCAGGATCAGCAGCGCTTGTGCGAGCATGCGGTCCCTCCGCCGTGACGTATCGCGTATACAAGGTCCGGCCGCTCCCCTACAAGCGCCGGTGGCAACGTTCTTCCGGGGCGATGTGTGTTCGGGTTATATGGGGCCGATGAGCGCGAACACCCGTGATCCCTACGAGAATCCCGCCGACTACCAGCCCAAGGGCCGGCTGGTGGCGCTCCTTTTGCTCGTCGTCGCCCTCGGCGGCGCCGGGTTTCTCTTCTGGCGCACCCGCAACGCCGCCGAGCCCACGCGCATCCTCGTCGCCATCGACCTGAACGGTCAGTGGTGGCAGGGCTCCGCGCCGGCAGCCAAGGCGTCCGACGAGATCGCCGACTGGCTGCGCGAGCTCGGCTTCGACCCGGTGCGCGCCGGCGATCCGGCGGTCACCGCGGCGCTCGAGAAGGCGGCGAGCCCCGTCGAGGCGGCCCGTTCGCTGAAGGCCGGCTACGTCATCCAGGCGAAGTTCGAGCCCAAGGTGATCGAGCACCCGATCGACGAGGGCTACTTCGAGACGCGCGCCGAGGGCATCGTGCAGATCGTGCACGTGGGCGAGTCGGGCCCGGCCACCGAGATCCCGGTGCAGGGCTGGTCGGGCGCCAAGTCGAAGGAACGCGCGCTCGAGGGCCTCGGCACCTCGGTGGCGCTGCGCACCTTCGACGCGGCGCTCGTGGCGCTCGCGTCCCACCCCAAGCTCGAAGCCTTCTTCCAGGAGAACCCCCGCAACGTCCCGCCCGAGCGTCTGCAGCAGCTCAAGCGGGCGCGCGAGTTCGTCGCCGGGCGGTCCCGCGCGCTCGAGGCGGCGGCGTCCGCCTACAAGTCGGCCGGCCCGAACCGCATCGCGAAGGAGCGGGGCGCGGTCGAGGTGACCTACCACGGCACCATGGCCGACGACGACGCGCTCTGCGGCGCCGGCCCCGAGGGCGTGCTCGTGCGCACGTCGCCCGAGACGCCGTTCATGTCGCCGGCGACGGGCAAGCTGGGGCGCATCCCCGGCCTCGAGGGCCTCGAGTGGCGCAAGCCCGACGGCCAGAAGAAGGCGCTCTGGACCGGATACAACGTCTACGGCTATCCGGCGGCGGCCCCCGAGGGCACGCCGGTCGTGCTCGTCGAGGACCTCTTCGGCGGCGCGAAGACGGTGACGGTGGTCGGCGCCGGCGGCGAGCCCAAGCGCCTGAAGCTCGATCCCGTCCACCGCTTCTCGACCCCGGTGGTGGCGCCCGGCGGCGGCGCGGTCGCCCTCGAGGACCGTGGCTGCTACAGCGGCTGCCCGACGGACCTGCTGGTGCTCTCGCTGGCCGACGGACAGGAGCTCTTCCGCGCCGGACCCGAGGGCGGTGCGTTCGGTGGCCACGCGTGGCTCGACGCCAGGCGGCTCGTCGTCCTGCACGACCCGAAAGGTGTCGCCGCCGAGACCGAAGAGGCGGCCCCCGAGGGCCAGGCCAACGCGGCCAAGGAGCCGGCTGCGACCGCCGCCGCGCAGGGACCCAAGCGGTTCGACGCGCCGCGGCAGACGCTGTGGCTCGTCGATCTCGGCAATCCGGGCGCGAGCCCGGTCGCGCTGCTCACCGTCGGCGAGGGCGAGTCGCTGTCCTGGCTGCGGGGCGGACGTGGTGGCAAGCGCCTCGCCGCCGCCCACCGCGGACCGAAGGGCCGGGGCCTCGCCGTCATCAACGTCGAAGGGGGCAACGCGGCGACGATGACGGTCCACGACGTCAGCGGCGACGCCAGCGCCCCGGTGTTCTCGCCCGACGACCAGCGCATCGCCTTCAACCTCGTCCCGAACGGCGCCGACGACGACGAGGAGATCGCGGTCATTTCCGCGGCGGGCGGGGCGGTGACGCGCCTCACCGACAACCCCTTCCGCGATCGCTACCCGCAGTTCTCCCACGACGGCGCGCGCATCTTCTTCGAGTCGCTCGACCGGGACCCGGCCTTCCCGCTCGACCGCAACGTCAGCGTGATCGCGTCGGTGCCCGCCGCACCGTGAGCGGCGGGCGCCCGTGAGCGAGTACGAGTTCCTCTACGACGCCACGCTCGCCCGGCTCCGTACCCGATGCCGGTGGGCCGGCCCCCTCGTCGCCCTCATCACGCTCCTCCCCTACGAAGTCATCGACGAGCGCCCGCAGTTCCTCTGGGACCTCGCCGGCGAGCTGCCGCCGGCGGGCCTGGCGGCCTACCTCGCGCCCGCCGTCGCCGGAACGCTCGTGTTTCTGGGAAGTTACGTGTGCCGACGCGCCGCTTCGCTCGCGATCCTCGTGCTCGCGGCGATGCTCGGCGCGACGCTGGTGATCCGGCTGGGCGCCGACGCGTCGGCGTGGGACATCCTGGCGTTGCCGGAGAGCATCACGGACCGCCCGCAGTGGGCCCTGCTCGCGCTGGCGCTGGTCTCGGCGGGCACGGTCCTCGCGGCGCGGCCCCACGCCCGGCGCCTGTCCCGGTTCGTGCTGGGCGGCGCCGCGCTGCTGGCCGCCGTGTTCTACCTCTGGCCGGCCCACGGCGAGGCGCCCATCGCCACGATCGTCCGCGTCCTCGGCCAGATCGACGGCGACCTGCCGGCGGGCCTCAACGTCGGCTTCGTCTTCCTCGCGCTGCTCGCCGCCTGGCCGGGCATCATGGCGCTCCTGGGCCTGCTGCACCTGCGCTGGCCGCCCAGCGACGGGCACCCCGTCCTGGCCATCGCGGCGATCTACGGCATGCCGGCGCTGCTCGGGACGATGCTCCTTCGCGGCTTCATGGCCGGCGCCGGCGTGAGTTGGTTCGTGTTCCTGGGCGGCCTGTTCGTGCTCGGGGGTCTGCTCTCGCTGCTCGCAGCGGCCTTCGAGGGCCTCTTCGAGGGCCTCTTCGCGCCAGTGCCCGAGGCCGATCTGCCGCGGGGCCTGCGGCCGCGCCGCGCCTTCGGGGTCGCCGGCGGCGTGCTCGCCGTCGTGCTCGGCGCGCAGGCGTGGGCCGCGCTCCCCCCCGAGAAGGGCGTGGACTGGCCGCTCCAGCCGCCGAACGACGCCGGCGACGTCCTCTTCGGCGAGCTGCTGCCCGCGTGGGACGCGGCGCGGCTCAGCTGGGACCGCCGCGTGCGGCAGGACTCGAGCGCGCAGGCGATGGTCGAGGTGAAAGGCGCGGCCCGCGCGATGATCGAAGCCGCGCGCCCGATCGACGCCCGCCTCGCCTCGGCGCTCGAGTCCCTGGCCCGCGAGTCGAGCGACCTCGGCCTCGCCGGACGCCGCTGGAACGCGCTCGTCGCCGGCGTCAACGAGGCCAGCCGTCGTGCCGGCCTGCCCTACTACCTCGACCCGACCGCCTACGTCTTCCAGACCGCCGAGGGCCTGCGGCGCCACTTCCGCGTGCGGCCGTACCGCATCGACCGCGTGCGCCGCTTCGCGGCCGACGGCGACCCGTTCGCGACGCTCCACGTCACCCGCCTCGACGTGCCGAGCGGCAACGACACGCGCCTCGGCTTCTCCCGGGACGTGCAGCCGTTCGCGCTCGTCGCCACGGGCGAGATCGACGGTTTCCAGGTGGATCTCGCGGAGCTGGCGAGCGCCGATCCGCCGCGCTGCTCCGACGAAGCCCCGGGCCTCTTCGGCCCCGAAGGGGCCGAACGCTGCGGGCTGCTGCTCGCCGAAGTGCTCAAACGCGCCGGGGGCGACCTGGCGCCGGCGCTCGTCGCCCTCACCGAGCGCCACGAGCTCCAGCACCAGATCGACGGCCCGCACCTGCCGCTGCCCGCGCTCGTGCTGAAGCGGCTCGGCCGCTACAACGAGCGCGTCCAGCGACGCGCCAGCCGCGAGCTGTCCGCCTACCTCGCCGAGATGCTCACCACCGACGCGCCGCCCCAGCTCGGCCTCATCCACCTCTACCGATTCGTCTTGACATCGGACCGCGGCAACGAGCTCGAGGTGGCCGTGCTCGCCTTCTCGGCGCTCACCGGTCGCCCTGCCTGGGAAGCGGACGGCGAGGTCGACCGCGACGCGCTGGCCGAGGCGCTGGAAGAGCTCGCAGCCCTCTCCGACGACGCCCTGCGCGCGCGCGTCGCGAGCGCCTGGGCCGATCTCTACGGGCGACGGGTGGCCGCGATCGAGGCGGTCGACGCCGCCGTCGCCGCGGACTGACCGCCGCTCGTCCCGTCACCGGCGGGCCGGCGCGCTACTCTCGCCACAGCACCTTCCAGGGATGGCGCTTGAGGTCGCGGAGCAGCTCCTTCAGGTCGTCGTAGATCTCCTGGTCCACGATCAGCTGCCCCACCGTGCCGCGCCCCATCTTGACGCTGCCCGCGACGTGCGCGGCGTCGCGCATCACCTTGCGGGCGTCGTCGCTGATCGGTGCCAGGTTCGCGATCGCTGCGTCCACGTGCGGCTCGTTGCGCTTCAGCACGCCGTTGATCACGCCCATGGCCTCGTCGGCCTGCCCGAGGACCTTGCGCGCCGAGACCAGCGTCGGATCGACCTGCCGCGCCACGGACGCGGTGATGCGCTGGACGTTCTGCACGATCTGGCGCACGTCCTCGCCGGAGCCGAGGCCCTCGCGCAGGTAGCGGGCCACCTGCGCCGCCTCCTCGGTGGTGCTTTCGACGTTGACCACCACGCGGTCGAGGCGGTCCCGGTTCTCGACGAGGAACTGGTCCACGTGCTGCGTGAGGCTCGTCAGCGAGGCGATGAGGTCGGCGAGGCGGATGGCCTTGCCCTCCTCCGGCGTGAGCGCTCCCTCGACGCGCTCGAGGATGGTGTCGACCTTCGCGAAGATGAGGTCGATGCGCGCGGGGTCGTGGCCGCGGATGAAGGCCCCGTCCTCCCATTCGGGCGAGGCCGCGCTCCCGGGCACGATCTCGATGTACTTCTCGCCGAGCACGCCCTGGGTGGTGATGAAGAATTCCGAGTCCTTCCGCACGGTTGCGGCCATCTTCTCGTCGACGGAGATCCGCAGGCGGACGTTGATGGCGGCCTCGCCCTTCCGCCGCGGCTCGCTCTTGCGAGCGTCGCGGGCGACGACGAACTCGACCTCCTCGACGCGGCCCGCCTGGACGCCGGCGATCTTCACCGGTGCCCCGACGCGCACCGAGCCGGAGTCGGCCAGCTCGATGGAGTAGCTGCGCTGCTTGCCGACGCTGAAGCTGCCGAGCACGAAGACGAAGCCCACCAGGAGCGCCAGCGCCACCAGGATGAGGGCGCCGACCTTGACCTGCATGTTGCGGTCGGAAGACATCAAAGCTCCATCGGGCCCTCGGGGAGCCCGTTCACGAACTGGTGCACCACCGGGTCGTCGCTGCCGCGGAAGTCGGCCGGCGTGCCGTCGAGCCGGATGCGGCCCTGATAGAGCATCACGATCCGGTCGGCGATGCCGAAGATGCTGCGCAGATCGTGGCTGACCACGATCGAGGTGACGCCGGTGTCGTCGCTCATCTGCCGGATCAGGCGGTCCACCCGGACGGCGCTCACCGGATCGAGGCCGGTCGTCGGCTCGTCGAACACGACGTACTCCGGATCGAGCGTGAGCGCGCGCGCGATGGCGACCCGCTTGCGCAGGCCGTCACCGATGTCGGCGGGAAAGCGGGCGGCCATCTCGTGCATCTGGACGAGCGCCAGCTTGTCGCGGGCGGCGGCGAGGCTGTCCCCGTGGCTCAGTCCTTTATGCTTGCGGATCGGCAGCGCCACGTTCTCGAGCAGCGTCATGCTGTCGAACAACGTGCTGTGCTGGAACACCATCGCGCAGCGCTTGCGCAGCGCGAAGAACTCGCGCTCGGTGTAGTGCGTGATGTCTTCGCCCTCGAAGAGGATGCGTCCGGCGTCCTGTTGGATGAGACCGACGAGGTGCTTGACAAGTACACTCTTTCCGGCACCGCTCTTGCCGATGATGAAGACGATCTGGCCCTTCTCGACGGTCAACGTGACACCATCGAGCACTTTATTGGTGCCGAACGCCTTGTGGATGTCGAGGAACTCGATGCTCATGCGGCCTTGACCACGAACGCGATGCCGCCGATGAGGAAATCAAGCGCGATGACGGCGAGGCTGCTGTTCACGACGGCCTGGGTGGTCGCCGCGCCCACGCCTTCGCTGCCGCCGCGGGCCTCGAGGCCGCTGTGGGCCGCGATCACGGGGATGGTCGCGCCGAACACGACGGCCTTCGCCAGGCCTTCGATCGCGTCGCTCGCGCGCACCATCCCGAAGTTCAGGTAGGTCGACGGGTTGGTGTGGTAGACCGCCGTCGACACGAGCAGGCCGGCCATCCACGCGGTGAACACCCCGATGACCGACAGCGCCGGGATCATGACCAGCGACGCGTAGAACCGCGGTTTCACGAGGTAATCGACGGGCTGGGCGTTCGACATGCGCAGCGCGTCCACCTGCTCGGTGACGACCATGCTGCCGATCTCCGCCGCGATGCCGGTGCCCACGCGCGTCGCCACCATGAGCCCGCACAGCGCCGGCCCCAGCTGGCGGCAGAGCAGCGGCAGCGAGGCCGGGCCCACCAGCGACACGTCGCCGAAGAGCCGCTGCGACTGGAACGACGTCTGGAAGATGAGGATCGCCCCGAGGAAGCCGAGCGTGACGATCACGAAGAACACGCTGCGGTTGCCGATCTCCCACATCTGCTCGAGGACGACGCGCCGGTCCGTCCGCCCGCGGACGATGTAGTACAGCGTCAGGCCGAGCACCCGGGCGATGCCGACCGTCTGGTCCTTGGCGAAGGTCAGCAGCGCGATCACTTCAGCAGGTACGTCATGAAGTAGTCGAGCACGAAGATACCGACGGCGGAGGCCACCACGCTCGCGTTCACCGCGCGACCGACGCCGGTGGCCCCGCCGCGCACGGCGAGCCCGAAGTAGCAGCTCACGAGCCCGATCGCGAGCCCGAAGGACGTGGCCTTGACCATGCCGTTCATGAAGTCCGCGAGGCGGATGTACTCGATGAACGAGTTCCAGAACACCCAGTGGTCGACGCCCACGAGGTACTTCGCGGTGAGGACGCCGCCGAAGAACGCGAACAGATTCCCGATCGCGTTGAGCAGGGTCATCATCACGACCATCGCCAGCACCCGCGGCAGGACGAGGTAGGCGATCGGGTCGATGGCCAGCGCGCGCAGGGCGTCCACCTGCTCGGTGACGGTCATCGTGCCGAGCTCGGCGGTGTTGTTGGCGCCGACGCGCCCGCTGAACATGAGGCCGATGAGCAGCGGGCCGATCTCGCGGAAGACCGCGTACCCGAAGGCCCAGCCGACGACCTCGTACGCGCGGAACTTGACCACGTACATGCCCGACTGGATCACCGCCGTCGCGCCGGCGAACGCGGCGGTCACGGCGACGATGGGCAGCGACTTGACGCCGACCTTGTAGAAGTTGCGCAGCGTCTCGAAGCGGTCCAGCCGCGGCGGGAAGAGGCGGCGCGCCACGCCGCCGGTGAAGATCGCGAGGCCGCCGACCTGCTCCGACAGCGCGAAGAACACCGCGCCGAGGCGGGCGAAGAGCGCCTTCACGCCACGCCCTCCCCGCTCAGGAACTGCGCCGCCTCGTCGTTCGCCCGCGCGTCCCACCCGCCGCGGTGCACGACGCGGCCGCGCGAGATCATCACCACCTGGTCGCAGAGCGGCCGCAGGTACTCCACCTCGTGGCTCACGATGAGCGCCGTCGCGCCGTTGTCCTGCTGCAATCGCTTGAGCAGGCGGAAGATGCGGTTCGTCGACACCGGATCGAGCCCCGCGGTCGGATCGTCGCACAGCATGATCGGCGGCTCGTGGATGGTGGCGCGGGCCAGACACACCCGTTTCTTCATCCCGCCCGACAGCTCGCGCGGCATCAGATGCTCGATGTTCGGCAGGTTCACGTCCGCCAGGCGCCTTGCCACTCGCTCGCGAACCTCACTCGATGAGACCGTGCCCAGTTGCGCCAGCGGGAACCCCACGTTCGCTCCGACGTTCATGTAGTCGAAGAGCGCGTAGTTCTGGAAGATCATCCCGATGCGCCCGCGGATGGGCATGAGCGCGGTCTCGCCGAGCGCCGAGACCTCGGCGTCGTCGATGAAGACACGCCCGGCGTCCGGCTTCAGAAGGCCGCAGATCAGCTTCAGCAGCAGCGACTTGCCGGCGCCGCCCGGGCCCACGAGCGCCAGCGTGCCGCCCGTCGGCACCTCGAAGCTCACGTCGCTCAGCACCGGCACGCCGCCGAACGACTTGTGCACGCCCTCGACGCGGATCACCCTCGACCTCCGTTGGACGTCAAAGGTTGCCGCTCGCGTCGGGTTTCGCCAGCGGCGAGCGCACTCTGGCCTCGCTGGGCGGGTCGCGCAGGCCCGGCTCGTCGCGCCCCTCGAGCAGCGCGCGCGCCCGCTCCGCGTAACGGCTGTCGGGGGTGTCCTCGAGCAGCGAGCGCAGCATCCGCGACGCCTCTTCGCGGTCACCCCGCTCGAACGCGATGTTGGCGAGGCCCCACCACGCGTCGTCCCGCGTGCGCGAGGTCGCGAACCGCGAGAGCAGGTCGCGCCACGCCGCCTCGGCGGCCTCGAGGTCGCGGGCCCCGTGGTAGAGCAGCATGCCCACCATGTTCGCCGCGTCGTCGAGCGCCGGCGTGCGGAACTCGCCGAACCAGTACTTCGCCGTGGCGTGCAGGCGCGGGAGGGTCGCGTACGCGTCGGCGGCGAGGCGCCACTGGCCCGTGAGCTGGTGGACGCCGGCGAGCAGCGACACCACCGGATCGAGCACCGGGCTCTCCGGCCAACGTTGCACGAACGCGCGCAGCGTGCGCCGCGCCGCGCCGAGGTCGCCGATGCGGAAGACCTGCACCCAGCCCGTCCAGAACTGGGCGTTGTCGGCCACGTTGCGCTCCGGGAAACGCTCGACGAGCGACTGCATCCACGCGACGAGGTCGCGGTCGGCGGCGGCGTCCGGGAAGCGCCGGTCGCTCGTCACCGACAGCCAGCGGAGCGTCTTGTCGGCCGCCGCCGAGTCCGGATAGGCCTCGACGAGCGCGCGCAGTCGCGCCTCACCGCCGGGGCGCCCCTGCTCGACGGCGATGACGCCGCGGCGCATCTCGGCGAGGGCGGCGCGTTCGTAGACGCCGGTCTCGACGACGCGGACATAGGCGGCGTCGGCCTCGTCCCAGCGCGCGGCCTTCTCGTGGATCTGCGCGAGCCGGAAGAGCGCCAGCGCCTTGTCGGCGGGATCGTCGGCGCGCGCGATGAAGGCCTCGAAGAGCTCGACCGCGCGGGGCTCGCCGCGGCTGAACGCACGCTCGGCGTCGGCGTACACGCGGTCGGTCTCGATGCGCTCCACCCGCTGCGCCTCGCCACCGCATGCGACCAGCAGCAGCGCCACCAGCGCCGCGCGCTTCATCGCTGCAGCACGCGCGCGAAGGCCGCGAGGGCCCGCTCCACGTCCTCGTCGCCGATCTCGAGGTGCAGCACGGCACGCACGCCGATACCGAACGGCAGGACGCGCACCTCGTCGGCGACCGCGGCGCAGAACGCCGCCGGCGACAGCGACTCGAGGCCGAAGATCACGATGTTGGTCTGCACGCGCGCGAGGTCGAGGCGGACGCCGGGCAGGCGCGCGAGGCCCTCGGCGAGGCGTCGGGCGCGGCGGTGGTCGTCGGCGAGGCGCTCGACGTGGTGGTCGAGCGCGTACAGGCCGGCGGCGGCGAGGATGCCCGCCTGGCGCATGCCGCCGCCCAGCATCTTGCGAAAGCGATGCCCCCGCTTCACGAACGCGCGCGAGCCACAGAGCACCGAGCCGACGGGCGCGCCGAGCCCCTTCGAGAGGCAGAGCGACACGCTGTCGGCCACCCCCGCCCACGCGGCGACCGGCTCGCCGGCGGCGACCGCCGCGTTGAACAGCCGCGCCCCGTCCAGGTGGAGCCGCAGCGACCGCGACCGACAGAAACCTGCGATCTCGTTCATTTTTTCGGACGGGAGCACCACTCCGCCGGCGCGGTTGTGCGTGTTCTCGACCATGACGAGCGACGTGGGCGGCTCGTGGCCGCTGGGATCGTCGCCGCGGACGACCCGCGCCAGCTCGTCGACGCCGAAGTGGCCGTCCGTGCCGGCGACGACGCACTGAACGCCGGCGAGCGCCGCCGCGCCGCCGCCTTCGGAGTTGGCGCTGTGGGCGCCGACGCCGACGACGACCTCGTCACCGGGCCGCGTGTGCGCCAGGAAGGCGATCTGGTTGCCCATCGTGCCCGAGGGCACGAAGAGGCCCGCCTCGTGGCCGGCGAGCGCGGCGGCGCGCGCTTCGAGCGCGGCGACGGTGGGATCCTCGCCGAACACGTCGTCGCCCACCAGCGCGGCGGCCATCGCGGCGCGCATCGCCGCCGTCGGGCGCGTGACCGTGTCGGAGCGGAGGTCGACCGGCGTCATCATCAGAAGGCGATGGAGAGCGCGACTTCGGGGTAGATGTCGGTGCACTCCTCTTCGCAGCCCGACACCGCCTGCTCGACGACCGCGCCGACGCCGAAGAAGCTGCCGCCGCCGCTGACCCAGAACACGCCGCCGCGGGCGCCGATCGAGTCGACGTCGTCGAAGTCGCTGACGAACCAGTGCCGATAGAACGCGCCGACGTACGGCTTGAGCACGGGGACCATCCACAGGACGTAGCGCGCCTGCGGGCTCACCTTGCTCACGCTCGGTTCGCTGTTGAACCAGTGCTCGGCCTCGAGCCCGACCTCGAGGCCGTCGGTGATGTAGTAGCCATAGCCGGCGCCGACCACCCACGCCGTGTCGCCGCCCTGGTTCACCGTCCCCAGGATGATCGACAGCCGGGAGTTGCCCTGCTCGAAGGGCCCCGCCTCTTCATCCGCCAGCGCCGGCGTCGCCAGCAGCGACGCGACCACCGCCCACCCCCACGAACGCGCCATGTGCACAACTCCCTTCCGGGTCGCGAACGCGGCGGACGATAGCAGGCGCAGGCGCGGCTTTACAGCCCCGGCGCGCGGATGCTAGGTCTGCGCCCCATGATCAGGCTCGCCAAGGTCCGCAAGCGCTACCGCACGGCCCGTCCCGACGAGCTCGCGCTGCGCGACGTCGACCTCGAGATCGCCACCGGCGAGCTCGCCGCCATCGTCGGCACGTCGGGCTCGGGCAAGACGACGCTGCTCAACCTGATCGGCGGCCTGGACCGCAACTACGAGGGCCGCGTCGAGGTCGACGGTCGCGACCTCGGCGGGATGTCCGACCGCGACCTGGCGCGCTTCCGCAACCTGCACATCGGCTTCGTCTTCCAGCAGTTCGGCCTGCTCGAGCACCTGAGCGCGGTCGAGAACGTGATGCTGCCGTCGCACTTCGTCCGCGGCGACTCGCCGGTGTCCGATGCGCGGGCGCGTGCGGTCGAGGCGCTCACGGCGCTCGGCCTCGGCCACAAGGTCGACGAGAAGCCGCGCAACCTCTCCGGCGGGCAGAAACAGCGCGTCGCCATCGCGCGCGCGCTCTTCTTCAAGCCGAAGCTGCTGCTGTGCGACGAGCCCACCGGCAGCCTCGACTCGACGACCGGGCGGCAGATCATCGAGACGTTCCAGGCGCTCAACGCCGAGGGCTACACGGTGGTCATCATCACCCACGAGCAGCGCGTGTCCGACGCCGCCCGGCGCGTCATCCACATCGAGGACGGCCGCATCGTCGACCCGGGGAGGACGAATTGAAGCCCGGCGCCCTCGTCTCGCTGGTCGGCCAGAACGTCGTCCGCTCCAAGAAGAACTTCTTGATGAGCGGGTTCGGCATCATCGTCGGCATCTCGACGTTCGTGTTCTTCATCGGGCTCGGCGAAGGCATCAAGAACGTGGTGCTCGGGCGCATCTTCCTGGCCGGCCAGGTCGAGGTGGTGCGCAAGAAGTTCGATACGGGCCTCACCGAGAGCGACAGCCTCTTCGGCATCGGCGGCACACGCCCGCTCGACGCGCAGGTCGCCAGGGAGCTCTCGGCGATCGAGGGCGTCACCGGCGTCTTCCCGAAGATGAAGTTCGCGTTCCCGGCCCGCGGGTGGGGCGGCAAGCGGCTGTTCGGACGCGACGTCTGGGCGGAGATCATCGCCGACGGCCTCGAGCCGGAGGTCGTCGCCACCGAGATCGAGCAGCCCGAGCAGTTCCGCGACTGGGACGCCGACATCGCATGCGGCGACGGCGCGGCGTGCCCCGACGGGCGCACCTGCCAGGCCGGCAAGTGCGAGAGGCAGGCCTGCACCTATGTCGACCCGAAGGACGAGGAGGCCGCGCCCGCCACCCCGCCCGCCTGCCCCGGCGAGAGCTACTGCGCCGAGGACACGGGCCGCTGCGAGACGCCCATCCCGGTGCTCGTCAGCAACAACCTGCTTGAGCTCTACAACGGCAGCCTCGCCACCGCGATGAGCGGCGGCGCCGGCAAGATGCCGCGCCTCTCGAAGCAGGCCGTGATCGGCTTCGGCCTCAACGTCACGTTCGGCAAGTCGTTCCTGGGCCAGTCGAAGAAGGCGAAGCCGATCACGCGCCGCCTGAAGCTCGTCGGGTTCAGCGACAAGGCGATCAGCGTCGGCGTCACCCTGCCCATCGGCTACGTCAAGCGGCTGAACGCCCAGTTCGCCGGCGAAGAGGCGGCGGCCACGTACCACTCGATCATCCTCGAGGCGGCCGATCAGGGGCGGGTGCCCGCCATCGCCACCAAGGTGAAGGCGATGGGCTTCGACCTGGCCGACAAGACGGAGCGGGCCGAACAGGCGGGCATGCTGATCAACGTCATCACGCTCGTCTTCTCCCTGATCTCCGTGATCATCGTGGCCATCGCCGCGGTGAACATCAGCCACACCTTCTTCATGATCATCCTCCAGCGAAAGCGGGAGATCGGCGTCCTGCGCGCCATCGGCGCCAGCCGCGGCGATGTGCGTCTGCTCATCCTGGGCGAGGCGACGCTGATCGGACTCTTCGGCGGCGGTCTCGGCGCCCTCGCCGGCTGGGGCGCGACGCGCGCGGCGGACCTGCTCGGCGGCCGCCTGCCGGACTTCCCCTACAAGCCCGAGACCTTCTTCGCGTTCCCCGCCTGGCTGTGGGGCGCCGCGGTCGGCTTCGCCGTCCTCTTCTGCGTCGTCGGGGCGTTCTTCCCCGCGAACGCGGCGGCGCGCCTGCAGCCCGCCGAAGCGCTCACCAACTGACGAACGCCCCCGGACGCCCGTCCGGGGCTCGGCGCCGGGCGTCGCCGGTCTCAGAAGAGCTGGGGCAGGATGTCGCCGGAGGGGCCGCGCAGGCAGACGTCGGCGACGATGCTGATCGGCGTCGCGTCGGGGTTGACCTCGACGACGAAGTGTCCGTTTTCACGGGCGAGGCCGGCGAGGCTCGCCGCCGGCTGGACGACGCCGCTGGTGCCGATCACGAAGAACAGGTCGCTGGCGACGGCGGCGCGGACGGCGCGGTCGAAGCGCGAGTGGTCGAGCGACTCGCCGAACCACACCACGTCGGGCCGCAGCAGCCCGCCGCAGTGGTCGCAGGCCGGCGGGAACCGCTCGAACTGCTCGGGGTAGCAGCGACGGTCCTCGCGGCGGCGGCCGCAGCCGAGGCAGCGGGTGCGCCAGAGGCTGCCGTGGAGCTCCACGAGGTCCGACGGGTGGCCGGCCTTCTCGTGCAGGCCGTCGACGTTCTGCGTGATGAGCGTGAAGTGGTCGAAGCGGCCGGCCAGGCGCGCCAGGGCCGCGTGACCGGGATTCGGCTTTGCGACGCCGACGACGCTGCGCCGCCACAGGTACCAGCGCCAGACCAGGGCGGGATCGCGTCGGAACGCCTCCGGCGTGGCCAGGTCCTCGGGCCGGTGGTCTTCCCACAGCGAGTCGGGCTCGCCGCGGAACGTCGGGATGCCGCTCTCCGCCGAGATGCCCGCGCCGGTCAACGCCGCCACCGTCCGCGCGCCAGCGAGCCGGGCCCGGACGGTCTCGATCGAGTCTCGCAACGGCCAGTCCCCCGCGCCCGCGACTCCCCCCGAATCCGGGCGCACAGCGCACGAGGATAGCCCAGCTCGGGGATCGCCTCAACGACCGGGGCGTCGCGGGCCCGCCCGCCCGGAGCGGGGTCGCGCCGGGGTCCGCCGTCCTCTCCGGCGGCCCCCGTCCACGTGCGTTGACTTGCCACGAGCCATTTTCTAAGGTCTAGCGACCTCACCCCGCGGCCCGGCGAAGGCGTGCGGCGGGTCGGGAGCAGGGGCTGGCCTCGGTGCGCGATCCGATCAAGTTCGGCAACTACCACCTGTTCGAGCGCGTGAACATCGGCGGCATGGCCGAGGTGTTCAAGGCCGTCTCCTATGGTGTCGAGGGCTTCGAGCGCCTGTACGCGATCAAGCGCGTCCTCCCGAACATCGCCGAGGACCAGGAATTCATCGATATGTTCATCGATGAAGCCAAGATCGCGGTCCAGCTGAACCACGCGAACATCGGGCAGATCTTCGAGCTCGGTCGCGACCAGAAGGAGAACGCCTACTTCATCGCGATGGAGTTCGTGCAGGGCAAGGACCTGCGCGCGATGTACGACCGCGCCCGCAAGCGCGGCGAGGTCCTCGACATCCCGATGTGCTGCCACATCGTGAAGGAGGCCTGCGAGGCGCTCGAGTACGCCCACAACAAGAAGGGCGAGCGCGGCGAGCCGCTGCACCTGGTCCACCGCGACGTGTCGCCGCAGAACCTCATCGTCAGCTACGACGGCGAGGTGAAGCTGATCGACTTCGGTATCGCCAAGGCCGCCGGCAAGGCCAGCAAGACGCAGTCGGGCATCCTCAAGGGCAAGTTCGGCTACATGAGCCCCGAGCAGGTGCGGGGCAAGCCGATCGACAAGCGGTCAGATCTCTTCTCGCTCGGTGTGGTGTTCTTCGAGCTGCTCACGCTCGAACGCTGCTTCCAGGGCGAGAGCGACTTCTCGGTGCTCGAGAAGGTGCGCAACTCCGAGATCCGGCGCCCGTCGACGCTCAACCGGCCCATCCCGCCGGAGCTCGAGCGCATCGTGATGAAGGTGCTCGCCCGCAACCCGGACGAGCGCTACCAGAGCGCCGCCGAGCTGCAGGACGCGCTGCAGAAGTTCCTCTATCAGTCCGGCACCTTCTACGCGCGCAAGGACCTCGCGGCCTACATGCGCCGCACCTTCGACGCCGACATCCGCAAAGAGGCCCACAAGCTGGCCGAGTTCCGCGAGTACGCGCGCAGGAACATCGCCGAAGCGAAGCGCGCCTCGGTGCCGGTGCCCGCGGTGCCCGCCGAGCCCGAGCGTCCCGCCGTCCAGTTCAGCCCGCAGCTCCCGTCGCTCTCCTGGGAGGACGACGAGGTCGAGACGGCGGTGTGGGATCGCGCGCCCTCCCAGGTGATGGCCGCCGCGGCGCTCAACGCGGACCCGCCCGCATTCCAGAACCAGGCCCGCCCGCCGGAGCGCGCGCTGCCGAAGCCGCCCCTCAACGGGCTGCCGTCCGACGAACCGCCGCGCCGCGCCCCGCCGGGCAACGCCGTGCCCACGGTGCCCGCGATCGACGCGCTCGAGCCGATCCCGCTGACGGGCGGACGCCGGAGCGCCGCCGTCGGCAACCGCATGGTCGCGCTCGCGGTCATCACGCTCGTCACGCTCGGCCTCGCCGGCGTCGCCATCTTCTGGTTCACGCGCGGCGCGTCGCTCGTCGTCGAGAGCAAGGCGCCGCAGGCGGTCCTGATCGAGCTCGACGGCAAGGTCGTGCACGACGACGAGACGCCGGTGGAGCTGCCCGACCTGCCGCCCGGCACGCACCGGGTGCGCGTCTCGGCGCCCGGCTTCGAGGCCGTGGAGCGCACGCTCGAGCTGCGGGCCCGCGCGCAGGACCGCCTCGTCGTCACCTTGCGGCCCGTGGCGAAGGTTTCGGCGACCACCGGCCTGAACGTGCAGACGGAGCCGGGCGGCGCCCAGGTCTACGTCGACGGTCAGCTCGCGGCCGACGTGACGCCGACGCGGGTCACGGGCCTCCCCGCCGGCGTGCGCGAGCTGCGCATCGAGAAGACGGGCTTCCTCCCGTGGAAGGGCACCGTCGAGGCCCGGGACGGCGTCGTCGTCAACGTCAAGCCGATCCGGCTGTTCCCCGAGCGCGTCTCGGTGCAGTTCGTCACCGATCCGAGCGGCGCGCGCATCACGCTGCGGCAGGCCGACGGGCGTGACGTCTATCTCGGCGAGAGCTCGGTCTTCTTCAACGACCTCGACAACCGCGGCCAGGCGGTCGTCATCGCCGAGAAGGCCGGCTTCGAGCGTGTGGAGCGCCGGCTCGGGCAGTACGAGACCGGCCCGGCCACCGAGTTCATCCCGCTGCCGAAGGCCGGCGTGCCGCCCCCGTCGCCGCCGGTGGCCCGATGGACGCCGCCTCCGACCCCGCCACGACCCCAGGGCGGCTGCATCGGCGAAGACTGCCCTTCGGCGACGCCGCCCGTCGGCGCGCCGCGCGTCGTCGTCGTGGCGCCGACGCCGCCGAGCGCGGCGCCCGAAGCGCGGGTCGTGCCCGCGGCCCCCGCCACCCAGGCGCCGCCCGCCGGCGAGGGCACGCTCAAGCTCCTGGCCAAGCCACCGGCCCGCGTCGAGGTCGCCGGCCGCGACCTCGGCTGGACGCCGCTGCTCGGCCACCGCCTCCCCGCCGGTACATACCACGTCCGCCTCGTCCGCGAGGAAGAGCCCCGCTACACGCACGAGTTCGACGTCACGATCGTCGCCGGCCAGACGACCTTCCGGAAGCACATCGCCGACGGCAACTGAGTCTCAAAAGCGAATGACGACCGCGCCCGCGTCGTCGCGGTGGGGCAGGCCCTCGTCCGCGCCGCCCGTAAGCAGCAAGACGGGGATCGCGACCGCGGCGGCGGCGGCGACGCCGGCGGCCGGCCAGAACCACCACTGGTCGGTGAGGCCGGCTCCCTCCCCCTCGGTGGCGGGCGGCGGCACGGGCACGTCGGCGAGGGCCGGCGCGCGCGCGTCGAGATCGCCGTAGAGGCGGCGCACGATCTCTTCGCCGCAGCGCGCGGGCGACGCCGCGGACACCTCGACCGCCCGCACGCGCTGACCGGCGCGCAGGTCGAAGAGCGCGGCGCGCGCCTCGCCGTCCCGCACGTCGACGAGGATCGCCTGCTCGGCGAAGAAGAGGCTCTTCAGGTCGCCGAGCGCGGGCATGGCCGTGTCGGCGTCGAGCTGGTCGCGGAGGCGGTCGGTCACCCGCTCGAACAGCGACGCCCGCGGCGCCGGCTCGAGATCCACGCGCACCGCCTGGCCCGCGCCGGACGGCACATCGAGCAGGCGCACCTCGCGGCGCCGTCCATCGGCCTCGACGACGAGCAGGTGCGCGCCCGGGGCGAGCGGATCGATGAACGCGGGCGTCACCCCGAGGAAGTGGCCGTCGATGGAGACCGCCGCCGGGATGTCCGCGGAGTCGACGCGGAGCCGGCCCGGCGCGCCGGCCGCCGGCCGCCGCGCGCGCTCGAGGGCGCGTACGAGCGAGGGCGAGGCGGACTCGGGATCGAGCTTCAGCTCGGGATCGAGGCGAAGGGCCCGCTGGAGCGCTCCGACCGTCCCTTCTTCGTCGCGGACGGCCTGGCGAACGCGCGCCAGCAGCAGCAGCGCGTCGACCGCCGACGCCTCGTCGGCGCCACTTCGCAGCAGGAGCCGTACGGCGCGCTCACCCTCGTGCGCCGCGCGGTCCACCTCGAGCGCCTCGAACGCCCCACGGGCCGCCTTCAGCGCGGCGCGCCCCGCGTCGACGTCGGTCTCGGCGCCGCCGCCCGTCGACAGCACTTCGGTGACGTCGACCGCGCTCAGCGCCGCGTGCCCCTCGACGGCGCGGCGGGCCGACCAGACCACCGCCGCCGCCTCCGGGGTCGTCGCCGGGCGCACCGGCACCACCACGACCGGCACCGGCGTGGCCGCCGCCGACACGCCCGCGGCGCAGAGGACGACGGCGAAGGCGGCGCGGGCGCTCACGGGCCCAGGAGGCGGTCGAGGCGCGCGGCCAGCGCGGGATCGTCTTCGAGCGCCGCGGCGATGCGATCGACCAGGCCCGCTCGCGTGGCTTCGGAGAGCCCGGACAGCTGCTCGGCGAGCACGTCGGCGACGACGACGCGCACGGCGGAGGCGCGGTCGCCGATCTCGCCCGTCGCGAGCCGCGCGACCACCGCGTCGAAGACCCGCGTCACGGCCGCCGCGTCGAGGGACGCGGCCGCCGCGGCCGGGGCGGTGGCGGCCGCCGGTGCGCCGGGCGCCGCTTCGTCGGTCGATCCGACGGGGAGCGCGCCCGGTGGTCCGCCGACCGGACCCGATCCCTTGATGGTGCTCAACCGAAACGCCTCGTCGTCCGATCCTCTGGCGGCGACTATGCCACAGTCGATCATCCCGAGCACCGGCAACGAGCGCGCGCGCAGGGCACGGCTTCCCTTGCGCCGGACCCCCCGGGCGTCCATGATCGCGCGCGTTCGATGGCAGCGGGCATCCACCCGCACGAGGAGCTCTCGATGATGGCCGAAGCCCAGGAAGACAAGAAGGCGAACCGCAAGGCAGACGCGAAGCCAGTGTCCAAGAAGAAGGACATCTACGACGTCGCGCAGGCCCAGCTGGACAAGGCGGCGAAGGCGCTCGGGCTCGATTCCGAGATCCACACGATACTGCTGCAGCCGAAGAACGAGCTCATCATCAACTTCCCGGTCCGCATGGACGACAACAGCTATCGGCTGTTCAAGGGGTACCGGGTCCAGCACAACAACATCATGGGGCCCTACAAGGGCGGCATCCGCTTCCATCCCGAGGTCCATCTCAACGAGTGCAAGGCGCTCGCCTCGTGGATGACCTGGAAGTGCGCCCTGATGGAGATCCCCTTCGGTGGCGCCAAGGGCGGCATCAAGTTCGACCCGTCGAAGCACAGCCGCACCGAGATCGAGCGCATCACGCGCCGCTTCACGCACGCGCTCGGGCAGAACATCGGCCCGAACTACGATATCCCCGCGCCGGACATGGGCACCGACAGCCAGATCATGGTCTGGATGATGGACACGTTCATGAACGCCGGCTCGCAGAAGGACAAGAACGCGCTTCGCGGCGTCGTGACCGGCAAGTCGATCACGTCGGGCGGCTCCCAGGGCCGCGACAAGGCCACCGGCCAGGGCCTCGTGCACTGCATCGTCGAGTGGGCGCGCGAAACGAACTTCTCGCTCGACGGCTCCACCTTCTCCGTCCAGGGCTTCGGCAAGGTGGGCTCGCACGCGGCGCGCATCCTGTCGCGCCTCGGCTCGACGCTCGTGGCGGTGCACGACCACACCGGCGCCATCGCCAGCGCCGAGGGCCTCAACCCGCGCCGCCTCGCCGAGTACGTCCAGAAGAACGGCGGCGTGAAGGGTTATCCCGGCGGCCACCCGATCGAGAAGGAGCAGTTCTTCGCCACCGAGTGCGACATCGTCATCCCCGCCGCGCTCGAGAACCAGATCACCGCCGAGACGGCCCCGCTGCTGAAGTGCAAGCTGGTGGTCGAGGGCGCCAACGGCCCCACCGACCTCGACGGCGACGAGATCCTGGCGAGCAAGGGCATCGACCTTCTGCCCGACATCCTCGCGAACGCCGGCGGCGTGACGGTCAGCTACTTCGAGTGGCTGCAGAACCAGCGCGCCGAGATGTGGACGCTCGAAGAGGTCGACGCCCGCCTGCACACGATGATGCGCCGCGCCTACGCGACCGTGCGCCACATCTCGCAGGAGAAGAACGTCGACAACCGCACCGCGGCCTACATGCACGCGCTCGACCGCATCCAGACGGTCTACCGCGAGCGCGGCATCTTCCCCTGATCGACGGGGAGCGAGGGGCGATTCGTCTGCCGTGACGCACAACGCCGACCCCGCTCCCGAGCTGCTCGACCTCGTGCGCGCCGAGGCCCGCCGCATCGCCCGCCGGCTGCCCGCCGGCGGGCCCACCTTCGACGACCTCGTCGGCTTCGGTCACATCGGCCTCGTCGAAGCCACGCGCCAGTACGATCCGCGCCACGGCGTGCACTTCGAGGCGTTCGCGCGGCACCGCGTCCGGGGCGCGATCTTCGACGGCCTGCGTTCGCAGGGGCTCTTCACGCGACGCGCCTACGAGGACCTGCGGCGGCAGGCGATCGCCCACGAGGTGGTCGAGGAGCCGGCGGGCAACGGGCCGCCCTCCCGCGCCGACGACGCGGCCGCTGTGACGTCGGCCGTCGCCCAGCTCGCCACCGCCTTCCTCACCGAAGCCGCGCTCGGCGCGGTTGAGCAGCAGCCCGACGACGCCGAGGCGCGCCTGGCCGACGACGAGTCGATCGAGGCGCTGCGCGGCGCCCTCCAGCGCCTCCCGCCCGACGACCGCGAGCTGATCGAGGCGGTGTACGACTTTCGAGAGACCGGGGACTCGGGCGCGGCACTCGCGCGGCGGCGCGACGTGACTCGCTCGTACATCTCGCGGCGGCACCGGCAGATCCTGGATCGGTTGCGGCGCCTGCTCGACCCGAGGGGCGGGCCGTGAGGGCGATGGTCCTCGCCGCCCTGCTGCTCGCCGGCTGCGACGCGGCGCTGCTGCACGACCTCGACGAGGCCGAGGCGAACGACGTGGTGGTCGCGCTCGCCGGCGCTGGTCTCGAGGGGCACAAGGTGGCCGAAGGCGCGGCGCGGTTCCGCGTCGAGGTGGACCGTCGCGCGCTGGCGGCGGCGTGGAGCGCCGTGCGCGAGGCGGGCTTCCCGCGCACGGACGCGGAGCCGGCGCCCTCGCGCCTGGTCGTGGGGCCGAGCGAGGCCGCCGTCCTCGACCGTGCCCGTCGCGGCCGCGCGCTCGCCGAGCTGCTGCGCAGCACGCCCGGCGTGGTCGACGCGCGCGTCGTCCTGGGACCCGCCGGCGGCGCCGCCGTCGTCCGCATCCGCGGCGACGCGCCGCCCGAGCTCGGCGATCGTCTCCGCGCGCTCCTCGCCGCGGCCGAGGGAGGCCCCGTCACTCTCGATCTGCATTCCGTGGCGGCGGCCCGCGCCGTGCCCGCCGAGCGCACGGGCCGCCCCGCGCTCGTCGCCGCCGGCGCTGCGGTTGCCGCGCTCGCCGCCCTGTGCGGCGTCTTGCTGAGCCGCCTGCGCCGCCTCCGGCGGAGCCCCGCGCGGTGATCGCCGGCGCGCCGCTCGGCCCCGACGGCCTGGCCGCCCTCGCGGCGGCGATCGCGCACCATGGCGCGCCGGGGGGCCGCTTGCACGAGCCGCTCGAGCGGGCGGTGGCATGCGTCGCCGCCGACCTCGCCGCGATCCTCGCGCGCCGACCGCCACCGGCGACCACCGGCTCGAGCGCGCCGGCGGCCCGCTTCGTCCGACGCCTGCAACGCCGCGCACGGACACCCCAGGGCGCGACGCGTCCGATCCCGGACGAGGCGCTCGCGCGCCTGGGCCGCCGCGTGGCCGACGCTCGGACGTTCGCGTCGCCGCCGCCGGATCTCGAGGCGCTCGGGCTGTGGGTCGCGGTCTGGGCCGAGCCGGATCCCGGCCGCCGGCGCGATCTCGTCTCGATGGCGCCCGACGCGCGCGCCCGGTGGGTGGGCCACGCGCCTCCGCCGCCGGAGGCCCCGTGAGACGCCCGCCATCCATCCCGCCGTCCGCCGCGCTCGCCGTCGGTGGGCGCGTCGACCCTGCCGTTCGGGCGGCGCTCGATGAGGCGCGCCGGATCCGGGGCGCGTGGGAGGCCGCCCTCGAGGCCGCACGGGCCGACGCTCGGGCCGCCGCCACCGTGCGCCTCCGCCGCCGCCTGGACGCCCTCGATCGCTTCGGCGCCCTGCTGCGGCGGCGCCTGCGCGCCGAGGCGCTGGAGCTCGCCCTGGCCCTCGCCGCGCGCCTCGTGGGCGAGTCGCTGCGCGGCGACGCCGCCCGTCTCCTCGAGGTCGCGCGGGTGGCCGCGCCGCCCGGCGCCTGGCTGCGCCTCCGCCT
The DNA here is from genome assembly GCA_963169045.1 of Myxococcota bacterium. Classification (GTDB taxonomy): domain Bacteria; phylum Myxococcota_A; class Bradymonadia; order UBA7976; family UBA1532; genus CAUJDF01. The sequence goes on along the minus strand of CAUJDF010000039.1, from coordinate 22,987 downwards.
GTCGCCGGAGGATGCAGCGGCCCTGCGCGCCGCCGGCCTGCCACCCGGCGTCGAGGTCGACGCGGACGCGCACCTCGAGCCGGGCGACATCGTCCTCGAGGGACCGGCCGGCCGCGTGGACGCCCGCGCCGCCACCCGCGTCGCCGCCCTGCTCCCCCCGGAGCCGCCGTGACGTGCGGTTGGCCCCGACCGCTGCCGGCGCCGGACGCCGCCGCCCGGGCCCGCGCCTCGAGGACGGGGCGCGCCCTCGTCGACTGCGCTGCCGCCGCCGCCGCGGCATGGGCGCGACTGCTGGAACTGCCGGTCGCTGTCCGCCCCGAGCCGCGAAACACTTCGATGCTGCCGGCGGCCTGGGCCGGCCTCGTGTGGCCCGACGGCGCCGTCGGTCGCCTCCGCGTCGACGCGCACCTGCTCGCCGGCACGCTCGAACGCCTCGTCGGCCGTCCCGGGACGCTCGTGGGACCGGCGCCGCTCACCCCGGCGGAAGAGGGCCTCTTCGCCTACCTCGCGCTCGCATGGTGCGGCCTGCTGCCGGCGCCCGCGCCGCGCCTGGCGTGGGTCCATGGCGGCGACCCCACGTGGCCCGTGCCGCCGGGGGGCGCCGCCGCCGTCACCTGGCGCCTCGAGATCGGCGGGCAGGTGGGCGCCGCCGTTTGGTGGCTGCCCGACGAGCGCGCGGCTCCGCCCGCGAGCGCGGCGACGATGGTGCCGCTGCCGCTCCGCGTGGAGGCCGGCCCTGTCGCCGTCGACGCGTCGCCGCTCCGCCCCGGCAGTCTGCTGCCGGTGCGGCGCCTGCGCCTCGTCGCCACCGACCGCGCCCTGTACACGCTCGAATGGACCGGGGGCCGCCTGCGGGCCACCGGCCTCGCTCCGGAGGACGAAATGGCGTTCCCCAGCCTCGAGACGCTCCCCGTCGCACTCACCGTCGAAGTGGGCACGCTCGTGCTGCCCGCCGGCGAGGTCGCGGCGCTCGCCACGGGCCAGGTCGTGCCCCTGGCGCTCGCCAATCCGCCCGTCGTGCGCCTGCGCGCCGGCGGACACACCGTGGCGGTGGGCGTCCTCGTCGACGACGACGGCGAGCTCGCGGTGCAGATCACGCGCGCGGGCGACTGACGCCCCGCGGCGCAAGGCTAGACAGGATCGTCGTCGGAGTGGACGGCCGTGTTGCGGTCGCCGCGGCGCCGCGTCAGCAACCCCCGCAGGACCGGCTCGAGGTCGATCTCTTCGGAGGCCGACTCGTCGCGCTCGACGGTCCCCGCCGGATCGACGGGCGCCTCCATCTCGTTCGTGCGGCGGGCGTCGGCCTCCCGGCGACCGGACCACGCCTCGTCGGGCCGATCGAGGCTCTCGGTGTTCTCGCCGCTCTCGGCGCCGATCGTGCGCAGGATCTGCGAGAACGTCTTCGTCGACAGCACCTCGGCGCGGGGCGCGGGCTCGATGACGTCGGTGATCATCGTCAGCTCTTCGTCCTCGTCGCCCTCGGCGTCCACACGCGCAGGCAGCGGCGGCGGGAGCCGGGGGGCCGGGCGCTCGACCGTGGCGTCGGGCGAAGGGGCGACCCGAAGCGCTGCCATGCCGTCCTGCGTGGCCATGAGCTCACCGGGCGGCAGCGACGCGTTCGCCTCGGTCACGACCTCGACCAGGTCCGCTTCGCTCTCATCGTCGATCTCGATGGACGCGGCCGCGACGAACGGCTCGACGACGTGGCCCCACGCGCGGCAAGCCGACAGCAACCCGTCGATCTCCTTGGCATCGACGACGGCGAGGCGCCCGGGCGCCTCGGGATCGGCGACCCAGAGCGGCACCAGGCGCGGCCCCTCCGGCGTGGGGCGGATGCGATCGACGCCCACGACACGCCGCGCGCCCGGACGGCCACCGAGCGTCACGACCAGGTCGAGGCCGGCGCCGAGCAGGCCGGGCACGGCGCGCTCCCGCGGTCCGGCGCCCGCGCGCGCGACCGCCTCGAAGCGCGCGATGGCGTCGACGCCGGTCAGCCCCGGCAGGGTCAGGATGATGGGCACTGCGCGCCGCGCCAGGACGGAGGCGGCGTCCCAGGCGTCCTGCCAGCGGACGGTGCCGAGCAGAAGGCGGTCGAGGCCGAGGCGACCCGCGCAGTAGAGGAGATCGCCGACCGAGACTCCGCCCCGCCCCTGCCCGTCGCCACGGCTCGGCACGAGGCGGACCGGCTCGCGCCCCGGCAGACGCAGCTCCGGGAACTCCTCGAGGACGCCGATGCGGCCTTCGATGGGGATGGCCGAGGCCAGCGCCTCGGTGAAGCTCGTGCGCCCGCTGCCCGGCGGCCCCACGACTGCGATGTTCAGGCCCGCCGCGACGGCCGCCGCGAGGAGCGACGCGGCGTCCTCGGCCAGTCCCCCCTGCCGCACCATCGTGCCGAGGTCGATCGTCCGACCGCCGGGTCGGACCACCGCCAGCACCGGGCCGTCGGCCACGGCCGGCGGCCGGAGCGCCACGAACCGCGTGCCGTCCTTCAGGCGGGCCTCGAGCGAGGGCCGCGCGGCGTCGAACACCTTGCCGGCGCGGCGCGCGAGCCCCTCGAGAGCCGCCTCGAGGGCGTCCGACGCGAAGACCGCGTCGAGCCTCTCCACCCGGCCATGCCGCTCGACGAAGACGCGCCCGGGGCCGTCGACGAACACCCGGCGCACGGCGGGATCGGTGAGCAGGCCTTCGAGGGGAGCGAACAGGCGCAGCAGCGACGCGGGAATCGGAGCCAAGGCGTCTCTCCCGGGCGCCGTTGCCGGCGGGCGCCCACGCGGGATGCAGCATAGGCCAGGCGACGCGCGAGCGCCACGGGAGCGCGCGAGACGACGGCGCAGCGCAGGGCGGGCGGGGTTGACGGCGTCCTGTCGGGCTGGTAGGGATTCGGCACTTTTCGCGACGGGGAGTCGATCTTGCTCCGAGGCCTGGTCCTGGGCGCGTTCCTGGTGGTGATCACCGGGGCGGCGCCGGCGCTGGCACGGACCGACATCGGGACCTGCCTGACCGCGGGCGGCGTGCGCGTCGCCCCGTGGACGGACGGTCGCGATCCGGCGTGCGGCGAGGACTGCGGTCTCGAGGGTGGGGCCGATGACGAGGCGGCGCTCGAGACCTGCGTCGACGGCGGGTGCGAAGGCGCCTCCGCCTTGCGTTTGCCGCCGCCGAGCCCCGAGCCCGCGCCGCGGGGCCCGCGCTGCCTCACGGCCGGTCCATCCTGTGAGCCCGGCGTTCCGGCGGCCGGTCTCGAAGGCTGGGTCGCCCCCCTGGCGCCGACGACCGACACCGCCGCGCTCGTGCCACCGCGCGCGGCCGGCACGCTGCCCGGCGCCGCGCCGGTCGCCTATCGGGCGCGGCTGCTCGAACGAACGAGCGCGCCCCCCACGCCTCCACCGCGATCCACCTCGCGCGTCGCCTGAGCCGGCCCGGCGTCCCCGTGCGCGCCGGCAGGCTACTTTCAACAACGAATTCGAAGAGATACGCCAGCGAACCGCCCAAGTTGGGCGGATGTCGCGACCGGCGCGCGTGCCGCGTGGGTACGTGCGCGCTGTGGGAACGATTCCCCGGAACGCGACGGGCGAGGACGCTCCGTCGCCGAGGACAGAGGTATGAAGAAGGAAACTGCGATCTTCGGCTTCATCGCCGTCGCCGCCGCGGCCTTCCTGATCGGCCGCGCCACGATCGGTGGCGGGGACGACAAGGGCGCGGACGACAAGAAGGGCGTCGAGGCCGTCAAGGCGGTCGCCAAGGGCGACAGCGACATCATCCCGGTCGGGACGAGCTATACGAAGGGCCCGGCCACCGCGCCGATCACCATCGTCGAGTTCAGCGAGTTCCAGTGCCCGTTCTGCTCGCGCGTCAACCCGACGATCAAGCAGATCCAGGACACCTACAAGGACAAGGTCCGGATCGTCTTCAAGCACAACCCGCTGCCGTTCCACAAGGACGCGCCGCTCGCCGCCGAGGCCGCCCTGGCCGCCGGCGCCCAGGGCAAGTTCTGGGAGATGCACGACAAGCTCTTCCAGGACACGAAGGCCCTCCAGCGCGAGAGCATCGAGAAGTACGCGACCGAGATCGGCCTGGACATGGCGAAGTTCAAGGCCGACCTCGACGGCGGGAAGTTCAAGAAGGACGTCGAGGCCGACATGGCGCTGGCCGCGAAGGTCGGCGCGCGCGGCACCCCGAACTTCTTCATCAACGGCGTCCAGGTCACCGGCGCGCGGCCGTTCGACTCCTTCAAGGAGGTCATCGACGCGCAGCTTGCGGCCGCCGAGCAGGCCCAGAAAGACGGCACCAAGGCGGACGAGCTCTACGCCGCGATGGTGAAGAAGAACTTCAAGGAGCCGGCGAAGGCCGAGCCGGCGGCCCAGGGCGACACGAGCAAGGATGTCTACAAGGTGCCGGTGGGCCAGAGCTACACCAAGGGCGCCCAGGACGCGCTCGTGACGATCGTCGAGTTCAGCGAGTTCCAGTGCCCCTTCTGCTCCCGCGTCAATCCGACGATCAAGCAGATCCTCGACACCTACCCGGGCAAGGTGAAGGTCGTCTTCAAGCACAATCCCCTGGCCTTCCACCAGGACGCGCCGCTCGCCGCCAAGGCGTCGCTCGCCGCCGGCAAGCAGGGCAAGTTCTGGGAGATGCACGACAAGCTCTTCGAGAACCAGAAGGCCCTCAAGCGTGAGAACCTCGAGCAGTACGCTCAGGGCCTCGGCCTCGACATGGGCAAGTTCAAGGCGGACCTCGACGGCACCGAGCTCGACGCCCTCTGGAAGGCCGACCAGGAGCTCGCCAACCGGCTCGGCGCGCAGGGCACCCCGAACTTCTTCGTCAACGGCCGCAACCTCGTCGGCGCGCAGCCCTTCGACGCGTTCAAGAAGCTGATCGACGAGGAGATCACCAAGGCCGAGGCCCTCGTGAAGGCCGGCACGCCGCTCGCGCAGGTCTACGACAAGCTGACGGAGAAGGGCCTGACGAAGGCCGCGGCGGCGGCGCCCCAGCGCAAGCCGGCCGCCGACGACACCACCGTCTACAAGGTGCCGGTCGAGTCGGCCGACGCCGTCAAGGGCCCGAACGACGCGCTCGTGACGATCGTCGAGTTCTCCGAGTTCCAGTGCCCGTTCTGCAAGCGCGTCGGCCCGACGCTCAAGCAGGTCACCGACAAGTACGGCAAGGACGTGCGCATCGTCTTCAAGCACAACCCGCTGCCGTTCCACAAGGACGCCCCTTCGGCCTCGAAGGCGGCCCTCGCCGCCGGCGCCCAGGGCAAGTTCTGGGAGATGCACGACAAGCTCTTCGAGAACCAGCAGGCGCTCGACGACGCCACGATCGAGAAGCACGCCCAGGAGCTGGGGCTGAACATCGCCAAGTTCAAGGCGGACTGGAAGAGCGACAAGTTCCAGGCGCAGATCGACGCCGACCAGAAGCTCGCCCAGCAGATCGGCGCCGGCGGCACCCCGAACTTCTTCGTGAACGGCCGCAAGCTCGTGGGCGCTCAGCCTTTCGAGAGCTTCGACAAGCTGATCGGTGACGAGCTCAAGAAGGCCCAGGACCTCGTCGCGAAGGGCACGCCCCGCGCCCGGGTCTACGAAGAGACCATCAAGAACGGCGCGACCAAGCCCGCCGTCGCCGCCGGCGGCGCGCCGCCCGAGGACGACAACAAGGTCTACGACGTCAAGGTCGGCCCGAACGACTACGCCAAGGGTCCGGCCAAGGCGAAGGTCACGATCGTCGAGTTCAGCGAGTTCCAGTGCCCCTTCTGTGCCCGCGTGAACCCGACCATCAAGCAGATCACCGACAAGTACGGCAACGACGTGCGCGTCGTCTTCAAGCACAACCCCCTCAGCTTCCACAAGGACGCGCCCCTGGCGTCCGAGGCGGCGCTCGCCGCCGGCGAGCAGGGCAAGTTCTGGGAGATGCACGACCTGCTCTTCGCGAACCAGCGGGCGCTCACCCGTCCGGACCTCGAGAAGTACGCGCAGGAGCTCGGCCTGAACATGGACAAGTTCAAGAAGGCCCTGGACACGAACAAGTTCAAGGCTCAGGTCGACGCCGACATCGAGGCCGCGCGCACCGTCGGCGCGTCGGGCACCCCGACCTTCTTCATCAACGGCAAGAAGCTCCGCGGTGCCCAGCCGTTCGAGAGCTTCCAGCGGCTGATCGACGAGGCCCTCAAGAAGTAAGCGGGTCGCCCCTCCGATGAACCCCCCCTCCTCCCCGCGGGTGGGCCCCACCGCCCGCGGGGCCCAGTGGTTGTTGCTCCTCGGCGCCGTCGCGGCAGTCCTCGCCGCGCTGTGGCTGCAGCTTCGAAGCGACCGCGAGACGCCCGAGGCCATCCTCGCCCGCCAGCTCGACGCGCAGATCGTCGACCGTCCCGCGCCGCCCCTCGAGGGCAAGGCCCGCGACGGCACGACGGTCAGGCTCGAGGACCTGCGCGGGAAGGTGGTGTTCGTGAACTTCTGGGCGACGTGGTGCCCACCATGTCGCAAGGAGATCCCGGACCTCGAGGAGCTCGCGGCCGACCTGAAGGGGTTGCCGTTCGAGATCCTCGCGGTGAGCGCCGACCAGTCGTGGGCCGACATCGATACGTTCTTCGCCGGCAAACCGACGGCGATGCGTGTCGTGCTCGACACCACGCAGAGCGGCGCGCACCGCTACGGTACCGAGAAGCTCCCCGAGACCTACGTCGTCGACGCCCGGGGCCGGGTCCGGCTGCGGTTCGTCGGCATCCAGCCCTGGACCGACGAGCGCATCCACCGCTACCTGGAGTGGCTCGCCAGCGGCGGCTGATCGGCGCGCCTCAGCGCCACTTCGCCTCGACCGCGCCCGCTCGTACCTGCGTGGCCAACACCCGCGGCTTCACCGGCTCCCAGGGGAACGCCTCGACATCGCGGCGGCCCGGCGCCTCGAGCGAGACGCCGACGAACGCGGGACCGCTGACCGGCGGACGCCAGCGCACGACCTGGCCCGGGGCCACCATCGCCACCAGGCGCTCGTCGCCGCGCCAGACGACGAGACGGCCCGACGCCGACGCCTCGACCAAGAGCTCGTCCAGCTTTCGGGAGATCTTCAAAGGTGACGAGGACTTGTGGCGCGCGCAGGCCGGCGCGCCGTCGTATGGAAAGTCACGCGCGACGAGCAACGCCTCGATGCCCGCGAACCCAGAGGCGTCCGTCGTGCAGCGCAGGCCGTCGAGGTAGTCGACGAAGTCGGGACCGGCTGCGCCCCGATCGTGGTCGCCCTCGGCGAGCGCGCCGAAGACCGGCGCGAAGACGTCGTCGAGCTCGACTGCGTCGGCGTCGGTCACGTCGTCGGCGGCGTCGTCCAAATCCCAGAGGACCGCGGCCACGAGTCGCTCGGACAGGTCGCCGCTCATCGTCCCGTCGGTGGTGCCGTGCGCCCGAGCGTCGTCCAGCATCTCGAGGTCCAGCACCGACACGCCGCTGGCCCGCGCGTCGAGCTGAGCCGACGTGCCGAGCGACCAAGATGCGTGGAACGTCGCGAACCCTTCGGACCAGGCGATCGGCGGCGGAAGCGGGCTGCCATCGTGACGACCACCCGGGCTCTCGTCGCGGCTGAAGACCGACAACACGTAGTGCCCGAGCTCGTGCAGGACGACGGCGTCGTCCCACTCGTCGGGATCGCGCAGCAGGCCCGAGAGCTCGATCCGCGGCGCCGATCCCGGCACGAAGCACGTGTGGCAGGGGGCGGCGGTGCCCGGCGCCCAACGGACCGCAAGCGGGGGGGCCGGATGGGCGGGCGCCACCTCGGCCACCCGCCCAAGGCCGTGCGCCAGCGTCCGCGCGACGTGAAACGCAGCCGCCACAGGCTCGTCCGCGGCCACGGACGCCTCGACGCCGTGAGCGCCGTCGACGGCGAGGCGGCGGACGACGACGGCCCACGGCGTCGCCACCTCCGGGCCCACGGTGACCGGCGCGACCGCACCGTCGACCGCGGCGACGAGGCGCAGGTCGTAATCGCTCTCGCCGTCAGCGGCGTAATCGACAGCGAAGGCGCCCGTCTCGTCCGCCAGGCCCAGACCGACGAGCACTGCGGTGTCGGCGCGCACGACGTCGACGCGGAGACCGGCGGCCGGCCGCTCCACGGCGGGAGCGAGGCCGTCCGGGCCGAGAGCACGGTGCGGGACGAAGGCGCGCCCCGCGACTCGCGCGACGCGTGCGTCGGCGGGCACCTTCGACACCCGGACCGCGTAGCGCGCTTCGGCCTCGGCGTCGGACCCCTCGATGCGGACATGAATCGTCTGCCGCGGGGCCCACGCGACGAGGTCCAGCGCGGCGCCCTCGAGCGCGCGCACCAGCCGGCCGCCCACCTCGACGTAGGCCGCGGCCCGCACCGCGCTCCCCTCGATCGCGACGCCGACCCGCTCACCCGCCGCGGCGGCCTCGACGGAGATCCAGTCGACGTCCCCGGCGCAGACCGTTCGCCCGCCGTGCCGTCCGGCGCCGAGCGGGACGGCGGCCGCGGGCGTGTCGTCGGGCTCCGCGGCGTCCGCCACGCAGGGACCCGGACTGGCGGCCTCGCGCAGCGTCAAGGTGTACGCGACCGCCGCATTGTGTCGCCCGCCGACACCGATCACCGCGCCGCCCAGCGGGATGCGAAACGTGACCGCGCCGCCCGTGGCGAGAAGGGCGCCATCGACCCCGCGGGCCGTGAGGGAGAACGCGGACGCCGCGTCCACAGTGGCATGCACGTCGGTGCCCGGCGCCAGCCCCACCCCGAACCAGTCCTCCGTCCCCGGGCAGGCGACGAGCGAGTGGACCCCGGCGGGCAGCCGCGCCGAAGGAAGCTCGGCGGTCCCGGGGCCGTAGGCGTCGTCGACGCAGAAGGCCGCGTCGGCGGGCGACGCATCGACGACCGCCGCGTCGTTCTGGACGGCGTCGTCCTCCGCGCCTCCGCATCCGCTCAGCAGCGGAGTGAGCAGCAAACCCCAAAACGTCCGGCGCCGCCTCGGCCGCGCGGGTGCACCGGCGGGATCACGGTGGTAACATGCCGCGCCGTGGCTCGCACCATGCTCATCTCGTACGCCGTCCTGGTGGTGGCGACGCTGCTCCTGCAAGCGGTCTTCCGGGGTTCGGTGCGCGAGCTGTTCTACGTTCACTCCGCGCCGGGCGGCGTGACGGTCGATGTGGCGCTCGGCGTCGGCTTCGGGCTGCTCACGGTCGTGCTGACCCGCATCTTGTCGGCGCGCTTCGGCTGGGCGCAGCGGCTCGACGCCGAGTTCCGCGAGGTGCTCCGGCCCATCCGGCACCGGGAGGTGCCAGGCATCGTCGTCGCGAGCGCCCTGGCCGAGGAGCTGTTCTTTCGCGGCTTCCTTCAACCGCTGCTCGGCCTCGTCGCCACGTCGGTTCTCTTCGGGTTGGCCCACCTGCCGGCCCAACGCTCCCTGCTCCCTTGGACCATCGCGGCGATGGTGATGGGCTTCGCGTTCGGCTGGATGTTCGAGGCGCGCGGCTCGCTGCTCGCCCCCCTGCTCGCCCACTTCACCATCAACTACTTCAACTTCCACTACCTTCTGCGTCCGCGCAGCACGGAACCCGCTTGAGGAGTCTCGGACCCATCTGGGCCGTCGCGCTGACGCTCGACCGCGATCTGGCGATCCTGTTCCTGGGGGCGAACCTGCTGTTCGCGGTGGCCCTCGCGGCGATCGCCTTCCGTGGACGACGGGTGCTCGACCGCGTCCTCATCACGCTCGGTACGTTCCTCGTGCTCACGGCGATCTCGGCGGTCGCCCTGCACTTCTTCGCGCGGACACCCGTCCGGGAGGTCGACATCTTCGCCATCGACTGAAGGGTCCGGCCGAGCGCCGATGTGGCGCACGCACCCCTAAGGACCAGTCTACTCGGGACGACGCGTGAAGAAGTAGCGCGTGATGGGCAGGCCGGCCGCGAGGCACTTGCGCTCGCGGTAGCTGAGAGGCAGGTCGTCCTGGCCGAAAGCGGTCGGTCCCTCGAGGCGGGGCTCGCCGCGCAGCACCCCCTCGATGTCGTCGGCGATCAGCGCGGCGTCGGACTTGACCCAGATGCGCCCGCCGGGACGAAGCGCAACGCTCAGCTGGGCCGCGAAGGACTCGTCCACGAGGCGACGCTTGGCATGCTTCCGCTTCCACCACGGATCGGGGAAGTTGATGAACACGCCCGCGAGCGTACCCGGTCCGAACAGCGCCGGGACGAGCAACCGGGCGTCCCCCCAGATGAGCGCCGCGTTGCGCGGCCCCTCGGCCGCGAGCATCTCCTGGGCGACCGTCCAGGCGTACCGTCGCCGCACCTCGATGCCGACGTGGTCGTGGTCCGCCCATCGATCGGCGAGCCCACGCAGAAAGCGGCCCCGGTTGAAACCGACCTCCAGCGTGCGCGGCGCCTCGCGGCCGAACACGGCCGTCCAGTCGAGCGGTAGCGCCTCGGGCCGCGGCGCCAGGTGGTAGCCGCCCGCCATCACGTCGCCGAAGAGCTGCGCGTTGAGGATGGGCCAGGGCGCGTCGACCGCCGGCACCGGCGGCATGGGTCCCCGCAGGCGACTCACGGCGCGGCGCTCGGCGAGGCCGGCACCACGATCTCGCGCATCGGGACGGGCTCAGTGGCCGGCGCGGACGGCGGCGCCTTCGCTTCCTCTCCGGCCAGACGTCCGAAGATCGCCGTCAGCATGGCCGAGCCGCGTTCGTTCAGCAGATACATCACGTGAATCACGAGCGCGAGCGCCACCGCGTACGCGATGACGCGGAGCCAGGGCGAACGACGCGGCCGTCGGCGCTCGCGCAGCCGGCCGCCGAGCAGGCGACGGTCGTCGTCGTTCATCGTCGCCCCGCAGGCAGGATCAGGGTCGGCTGGCGCGGGCAGGCGTCGACGTCTTCGTCGGCCCGCCGGCGCTGCGGCTGGCGAGGTACCGGTCGGTGAAGAGCACGAGCGGGTTCGCGACGTAGATCGACGAGTAGGTGCCGATGATGATGCCGACCATCATCGCGAAGGCGAAGTTCTGCACCGTGCCGCCGCAGAAGATGTAGATGGCGAGCACGCCGAAGAAGGACGCCAGCGACGTGTTGATCGTGCGGCCCAGCGTCTCGCTCACGCTGATGTTGATCGTCTCGGTGAGGTCCTTGCCGACGCCACCCTGCACGTTCTCCCGGATGCGGTCGTAGACCACCACCGTGTCGTTGATCGAGTAGCCGACGAGCGAGAGCAGCGCGGCCACGATCGGCAGGTTGAACTCGAGGCCGAGCAGCGCGTAGATGCCGATCGTCACGCTCACGTCGTGGACGAGCGCCGCCGCTGCGCCCGGGCCGTAGCGCGCATCGAAGCGGAACACGATGTACAGCACGACGCCGATGACCGCGTACAGGAGCGCCAACGCGCCCTGCTCGCGCATCTCGCGACCGACGGCGGAGCCGACGGTCTCGAGGCGGTCGATGCTCTTGAACTTGTCCCCGTACGCCGCCTTCATGGACTCGGTCAGCTTCGAGCGGACGCCGGGCACGTTGAGCACGTAGACCGGATTGGCGCCGCCGCTCTGCTGCGACACCTGCACGTTGGGGACGCCCGACTCGGCGACCGCCGCCTGCAGCGCGGCGACGTCCTTCGCACCGTCGAACTGAAAGCGGATCTCCTCGCCCGTCTCGTCCTTGGTGTCCCAGAGCGTGGGGGCGCCGACCTTCTCGACCGCCTGCCTCAGCTTCGCGGTGTCGGCCTCGGTCAGCAGCGTCTGCGTCTGGCTGCGGACGAAGTACCGGCCCTCATTGTTGAGGCCGTAGGTCACGACCTCGGGCTTCTCGAGGCCCGTGCCTTCGACGGTGGTGCGCAGCTCGCCGACGTCGATCGGTTCATTGAAGGCGATCAGCGCCTCGGTGCCGCCGGCGAAGTCGATGCCGAAGTTGAGGCCCTTGGTGAAGACGAGGCCCCACGAGAGCACCACGCCCGCGATGCTGAGGATGCCGCAGACGCGGGCGATCCCCATGAAGTCGTACCGGACGCCAGGCTTGAAGAACTCCATGGCGACCTCCTCAGATGCTCATCTTGTGTGGCGCGGGGCCGCGACCGTAGACGAAGTCGAAGATCACGCGCGTCACGACGACGGCGGTGAACATCGAGCAGATGACGCCGATGGCCAGCGTGACGGCGAAGCCGCGAATGGGACCCGTGCCGAACTGGTAGAGGATCAGCGCCGCGAGCACCATCGTGAGATTGCCGTCGAAGATGGCGCTGAAGGCGCGGTCGTAGCCAAGCGCGATCGCCTGGCGGACGCTCTTGCCGCGCCGCAGCTCCTCGCGGATGCGCTCGTTGATCAGCACGTTCGCATCGACGGCGGCACCGAAGGTGAGCGCGATGCCGCCGAGGCCCGGCAGCGTCAGCGTGGCGCCGAATGCGGCCAGGAGCGCCACGGTGAACAGCAGGTTCACCGCGAGGCCGATGTCGGCGATGATGCCGCCGGCCTTGTAGTAGAAGCCGAGGAAGATCACGACCATCACGAAGGAGACCAGGACGGCCATCTTGCCGGCCTCGACCGAGTCGGAGCCGAGCGTCGGCCCGATCTGGCTGTCGTACATCTTTCGGAGGGGCGCCTGCAGCGCGCCGCTCTTCAGCACGGCGACGAGGGCCGTCGCTTCCTTGAAGGCCGATTGGCCGACGGCGCCGAGGCGGATGCGGACGTTGCCGCCCGGGATCGGCTCCTCGATGTTCGGTGCGCTGTAGACGATCTCGTCGATCATGATCGCCATGCGCTCGTTGACGTGCGCCTTGGTCATCTCGAAGAAGCGCTCGGCGTCCGTGCGGTCGAAGGTCATGTAGACCTCGGGCCGGTTGAACTGGTCGAAGCCGACGCGCGCGTCGACGACCTTGTCGCCGCTCATGCCCGCCTTCAGCTGCAGGTAGTGGAGCTGGTACGCCGGCACCACCGACGCCTCGGGGTCGTACGCCTTGCGGCGCTTGAGCGAGTTCTCCTGCTCGGGGGTCAGCGTCTGGATCTGGTCGAGATTGGGCTTGCGCGGGTCGACGAAGAGCTCTTCGATGCCGACGATGTACTCGGCGGCGTCGGCCTGGCCCTGGGCCATGTAGTCGAGGAGCTCGCGGCTCGTGCTGCGCACGGTGAAGCCGAGGTTGGCCACCTTGTGGTTCTGCAGCTTCGGATCGAGCTCCGCCGGCCAGCTGTCGGCCTTGGGCGCCCGCCCGGCGACCTTGGCCATGAAGGCCTGCGCGGTGCGCGGATCGGCCTCGATCTGGAACCGCAGCTGGCCGGTCTGGCCCAGCTTCTCCTTCGCTGCGCCGAACTCCTCTTCCTTCACGCCGGGCAACTGCACGACGAGCTCGTTCTCGCCGCGCTTCGTGACGCTGCTCTCGGCGACGCCGAACTCGTTGATGCGGCGCTCGATGGTGTCGACCGCCTTGTCGAGCGCATCGGTGCGGAAGGCGTCGATGGCGTCCTGGCGCATCTCGAGGAAGACCGTCGCGCCGTCGCGACGCTCCAGCGTGTAGTCGGGCACGAAGCGGGAGACGAAGTCGCGGTCGAGCTTCTCGGCGGCGGCGGCGTCGGGGAACGTCACCTGGATGCGCGTGACCTCGTCGAGCTCGCCCTCGAGCGCCGCGGGCGCGGCCTTCGCCGTGACGCCGGCCTCCTTCTGGAGGCTCGCCTCGACGTTGCCGGCGAGCTGCGCCGTGCGGCGCACCAGCGCCTCTTCGATGTCGACCTTGTACTGCAGGTGGATGCCGCCCTGCAGGTCGAGGCCCAGCACGATGCGCTGGCTGAACACCTTGGTGAACCAGCCCGGAAGGGGCGACTCTTCACCCCTGGTGCCCACCATCGTGGGCACCAGCATCAAGACGGCGAGGACCACGAGGCCGATGACCCCGAGGACCTTCCACTTCCACTCACGGTTCATCGACTATTCCTTCGACTCGGGCGCGGCGCCGCTCGTGGCCGGATAGAGCGCGGCGACCTGGCTGCGGAGGACCTTGACCTTCACCTTCTCGGCGATCTCGAGCGTGAGCTCCTTGTCGTCGAGCGACCAGACGGTGCCGATGAGGCCGCCGTTGGTGACGACGCGGTCGCCCTTCTTGAGCTGCTCGAGCATCCCGCGGTGCTCTTTCTGGCGCTTCGCTTGCGGGCGGATGATCAAGAAGTAGAAGACGGCGAAGATGATCAGCATCGGCAGGATGCCGCCGAGCATGCCGCCAGGGCCGCCGGGGGCCGCGCCGTCCGCCTGCCCCACCGCAAGCAGAATCCAGTTGTTCACGTGCTTTTCCCTTCGTCGCACTTCGGACGCGACGACGCGTGACGTTCCGTGGTCAAGGGCCGCAAGGCTTTAGCAGATGACCTCCCCGATGGCAACACCGCCTCGCCACGCGCGCAGGAAAGCGGCGAAGCTTCCCTGACGCAGCGCGAGCCGGACGCGACGCATCAGGTCGAGATACACGTACAGGTTGTGGATCGTGAGCAGGCGGCCCGAGAGCATCTCCCCACTGATGAGCAGGTGTCTCAGGTAGCCCACGCCGTAGTGTCGGCAGGTGAAACAGGGACACCCTTCTTCGATGGGTCCCCGCTCGTTCTTGTACCTCGCGTTGCGGACGTTGACGTTCCGCCGACCGAGGTCCGCGAAAACATTGCCCTTTCTCGCATTTCGCGTCGGGTAGACGCAGTCGAACATGTCGACGCCGCGCGCCACCGACTCGATGATGTCCACGGGGCGGCCCACGCCCATGAGGTAGCGTGGCTTGCCCGCCGGCAGGCGGGGCGCGGCGAACTCCACGGTGTCGTACATCTGCGGCATCGACTCGCCGACGCTCAGACCGCCCAGGGCGAAGCCCTCGAACGACTCGCTGCAGAGCTCGTCGATGTGGCGCGCTCGCAGTTCGAGGTCGACGCCACCCTGGACGATGCCGAAGATCGCCCGGTCTTCGGCCTTGCGCGCCACCAGGCAACGCTTCGCCCAGCGCGTCGTGCGGGCCATCGCCTCTTCCATCTCCCGGCGCGGCGAATCCACTGGGGGGAGGTGGTCCAGGCACATCATGATGTCGCTGCCGATGGCCTCCTGAATCTCGATCGAGTACTCCGGTGTCAGGTTCATCAGGCCGCCATCCACATGATTGCGGAACGCGACCCCCTGCTCCGTGATCTTGCGCAGCTTCGCCAGCGACAACACCTGGAAGCCGCCGCTGTCGGTGAGGATCGACCGCCGCCAGTGCGCCATCGTGTGCATGCCCCCGAGGGCGCGCAGCGTCTCGATGCCCGGCCGCACCGCCAGGTGGTAGGTGTTGCCGAGGATGATCGACGCGCCGACCGCCTCGAGCTCGTGGGCGGTGATCGACTTGACCGAGCCGACGGTGCCGACCGGCATGAAGATCGGCGTCTCGATCTCGCCGTGGGCCGTGCGGAAGCGCGTCAGGCGCGCCTCGGTGTCGGGGCAGCGGGCTTCCACCCGGAAGTTGAGGTTCATCGGTCCCAGCGGCCCCCGGGGCGGCGCAGCAGCATCGCGTCGCCGTAGCTGTAGAAGCGCATCTCGGCGTCGACCGCCTGCCGGTACGCCGCGAGCACACGCTCCCGCCCCGCGAACGCGCAGACCAGCATCAGCAGCGTGCTCTCGGGCAGATGGAAGTTGGTGACGAGCCCGTCGACGACGCGGAAGCCGAAGCCGGGCGTGATGAAGAGGTCGGTCGAGGTCGCCGCCGGGTCGCGCGCCCAGGCCTCGAGCGCGCGCACGACGGTGGTCCCGACGGCCACCACCGGGCGCCCGGAGCGCACCGCGTCGGCCGTCGCCGCGGGGACCTCGAACGCCTCGGCGTGCATCACGTGCCGCGAGACGTCGTCCTCGCGCACCGGCAGGAACGTGCCCGGCCCGACGTGGAGCGTGATCGTGTGGATGGCGACGCCCCGGCCGCCCAGCTCCGCCAGCAGCGCTTCGGTGAAGTGCAGACCCGCCGTCGGCGCGGCGACGGCGCCCGGCGCGCGCGCGAACACTGTCTGATAACGCTCGCGGTCGTCGCCCTCGGGCGCGCGCCGGATGTACGGCGGCAGCGGGATCTCGCCCACTCGATCGAGCCACGCCCACAGGTCGTCGACGCCTTCGAGGTCCACCTCGAAGATCGCGACGTGACCGGCGTCGCGGCGAGCGCCCAGCGTCGCCTCGGCGCCGGGCAGCGTGAGCCGGACGCCCGGCGAGAGCCGTTTCCCCTTCAGGATCGCGGTGATGCGGCCGGTCCCCAGCGAGCCGAGCACCAGCATCTCCACCGCGCCGCCGCTGACCTTGTGGCCATGCACGCGCGCCGGGACGACCCGCGTGTCGTTGACGACGAGCACCTCGTCGCCGCGGAAGGCGGCGCGCGCGCCCTCGGCGAAGGACGTGATGCCGCCGCCGAGCGCGAGCAGTCGACTGGCGCCGCGCACCGCCGGCGGGTGCTGCGCGACCAGCCTCTCGGGGAGGTCGAATCGGAAGTCGGACCGGCGCATGAGCGGCGCAGGATAGGCGCCGCATGCATGGATTTCCACCCCGCACGGTGGTAGAGACGGGCCCATGGCAAGGACGCGCGAAGAGATGGCGCAGCGGGCGGCAGCCGAGCTGCGGGACGGAGACGTCGTCAACCTGGGCATCGGCATCCCGACGCTCGTCGCCAACTTCGTGCCCGACGGCATGACGATCTGGCTCCACAGCGAGAACGGGCTGCTCGGCATGGGCCCCTACCCTTACGAGGGCGAGGAGGACCCGTTCGTCATCAACGCCGGCAAGGAGACGGTCACCGTCGTCCCCGGCGGCAGCTTCTTCGACAGCGCCACCAGCTTCGCCATGATCCGCGGCGGGCACGTCGACCTGGCCATCCTCGGCGGCATGGAGGTCAGCGCCACCGGCGATCTCGCCAACTGGATGATCCCCGGCAAGCGCGTCAACGGAATGGGCGGCGCGATGGATCTGGCCACCGGCGCCAGGCGGGTCATTGTCCTGATGACGCACACGTCGCCCGAGGGCGCGCCCAAGCTGCTCGACCGCTGCGCGTTGCCGCTGACGGGCGTCGGCTGCGTGAACCGCGTGATCACCGACCTCGCCACGCTCGACGTCACCCCCGAGGGCTTCGTGCTCGTGGACGTCGCGCCCGGCCACACGGTCGAAGAGGTCGTCGCCGCGACGGGCGCCCCGGTCCGGGTCGCCCTCGCGGCGAACTGAGCGATCGCCTCAGACGGCGGCGGGGCGGGGCCGCGTCGTGCGGTGCTCGATCGGGTTCTCGTAGTCGCGGCCCTGGAAGACCCGCTGCACGAAGATCCCGGGCAGGTGCACGTCGTCGGGGCCGAGCGCACCGATCGGCACCAGCTCGTCGACCTCGGCCACCGTCACCTTCGCCGCCATCGCCATCAGCGGGCTGAAGTTCCGGCCCGTCCCGCGGAAGCGCAGGTTGCCGAAGGCGTCGCCCTGCCAGGCGCGGATGATCGCGTAGTCGCCGTGGAGCGCACGCTCCATGAGGTACGTGCGGCCGTCGAACTCGCGCGTCTCCTTGCCCTCGGCGGCGAGCGTGCCCGCCCCAGTGGGCGTGAAGAACGCCGGGATGCCGGCGCCGGCGGCGCGAATGCGCTCGGCGAGCGTGCCCTGCGGCGTCAGCTCGACCTCGATCTCGCCGGCCAACAGCTGCGCCTGCAGGTCCGGGTTGCCGCCGATGAAGCTGGCGACCACCTTCCGCACCTGCTTCTGCTTCAGCAGGACGGCGAGGCCGCGCCCCTGATTGCCGCAGTTGTTGCTGACGACCGTCAGGTTGCGGTTCCCGCGTCGCGCGAGCTCGCGGATGCAGTTCTCTGCGTTGGCGCACAGGCCGAAGCCGCCACCCATGACCACGGCGCCGTCGAAGACGTCGTGCAGGGCGGCGGCGGCGTCCGCGTAGACCTTGCTGCTCATGAAAAGGCCTCGGTGAGCGCGTCGTCGATGGCCGCGAGACCCTGCTCGATCTCGGCGGCGGTGATGCACAGCGGGGGCGCGATGAACAGGAAGTTCCAGCGGAGCGACGCGTGGATGCGCCGCCTCAGCAGCCCCTGGCGCAGCTTTGCCGCCGGCGAGCCCGGCGCGGCGCTGCCGTTGTATGGCACGAGGGGCTCGCGCGTCGAGCGGTCCTTCACGAGCTCGATCGTGCCGAAGAGGCCCAGCGACCGGACGTCCCCGATCGCCGCGTGCTTGTCGCGGAGGCGGGCCAGCCCGGCGCTCAGGACCTCCCCCACCCGCGCGGCGTTCCCGATCAGGTCGTCGTCGCGGTAGACGTCGAGCGCGGCGACGGCGGCGGCGCACGAAATGGGGTGCGCGTAGCAGGTCAGACCGGCCCAGAGCGTCTCGTCGTCGAAGCGGCGCGCGTGGTCGCTCCGCAGGGCGACGGCCCCCAAAGGGGCGTAACCACTGGTGATTCCCTTCGCCATCGAGATCATGTCGGGGACGACGCCCCAGTGGTCGACGGCGAACCAGCGCCCCGTGCGGCCGAAGCCGGTGAAGACCTCGTCGGCCACGAGCAGGATGCCGTGCCGGTCGCAGATCGCGCGGATGCGCGGCCAGTAGTCGGGCGGCGGCACGAAGCCGCCGTTGGCCCCGGTCACGCCCTCGAGGAACACCGCCGCGATGTGCTCCGGCCCCTCCATCTGGATGACGTGCTCGAGGTGCTCGGCGCAGCGTGTGCCGCAGGACTCGGGCGAGGCGCCCATCGGGCAGCGGTAGCAGTACGGGTCCTCGGTGCGCAGGACGCCCCAGAGGCCGGGCTCGGCGGGCCAGCGCCGCGGATCGCCCGTCAGCGAGAGCGCGCCCATCGACGCGCCGTGGTAGCTGCGCCGGCGCGCGATCACCTTGGAGCGGCCGGTCAGCATTCGCGCGATCTTGTAGGCGTTTTCGTTCGCCTCGGCGCCCGAGAGGCACAAGAAGAACTTGTCGAGGCCGGGCGGCGTGACCGCGGCGAGCTTCTCGCCGAGCTGCGCCTTGGCCTCGAACACCGCCGCCGGGTGCGCGCACGCCAGCGTCGCCGCCTGGCGCGCGATGGCCTCGCTGATGCGCGTCTCGCCATGGCCGGCGTTGCAGTTGAAGACCTGGCTCTCGAAGTCGAGCCAGCGCTCGCCTTGCTCGTCGGTGAACCAGGCGCCCTTGCCGCCGGTGATCGGCACCGGCCTGGCCGCGCTCTGGGCGCTCCACGTATAGAAGACGTGGCGCCGCTGACGCGCCTCGAGATCGCTCACGGGCCCACCTCCACCACCGTCCACTCCTGGTCGTGCATGCAACCGCGCCCCGCCAGCACACGCCGCCCCCGCACGTCGCAGACGAGACCACCGCACGTCTTGCTCGCGTCGGGATCGTCGCCGGTCAGGTGCGTGCAGATGCTCGCCGGGAAACCTTCGTGCATGCCGAGGACGCCCCACACCTCTTCGATCGTGCGCGGGGCACCCTTCGCCATGCGCGTCGTGAGCAGGTCGTAGCGGCGCCGCGACGTGCTCGCCGCCGTCGGCGGCTGCTCGAGCGGAATCAGGTCCGCGTGCGTGTAGTGGTTGGTGTGCCAGTATACGCGGCCGGCGTCCGAGTGCGTGACGCGCGTCAGCCGCGCGGTGGCCTCGACGTTGAAGACCTCATGGTCGTCGGCGATGAGGTAGTTGTGGCCGCTGCCGAGCGTCGCCGCCTCGAGCAGGGCGCGCGCCTCCCGCGCTGTCGTCGCGCGGAGCATCCGGCGCACCAGCGTCGGCCAGCTCACCCCGATGCGGGCGTCGTTCGGCGTCAGGTTGTTGATGCACACGGCGACGCCCGCCGCGTTCATGCCCGCGAGGGCCAGGCAGCCGGCCAGCGTGAAGACGACCGCCGTCGGGCCGTCGGGCGGCGTGAACCGCGTCAGGCCGACGAAGGGCTCGGCGGTGCCGTGCATGTCCCACGTCTGGGCGGCGACGGGCCCCGATGCCGTCGGCGCATACAGGACGCTGCAGCCCATGGCCTCGGGCGGGACGTCTCGGAAGTCCGTGTAATGGTTGAGCAGGAGCACCTGCCAGGGCTCGAGGCCGGCGCGCTCGGCGAGGCCGAGGAGCTCGTCGTAGAGCCCGGCGTCGTACTGACGCAGCACGGGCAGGTGCAGGCGCGCGAGCTCGGCGATCTGCGCCGCGTCGCCGATCGGGCTCTTCTTGCGCGTCAGGCCGAAGCGGATGCCGAACAGCGCGCAGGCGTCGGGACCCCAGGCGTCGCCGTGGGCGCGGCCGAGATCGGCGTAGCCGCGGGCGCCGAGGTCCAGAAGGCGGATGGTCATTGGATCTCCCGGATCCGCGCGAGCGCGGCGGCGAGGCGGTCCACCTCCGCGTCGCTCACCGTGGTCGGCGGGTTGATCAGGACGACGTCGCGCGCGGGCCGGCCCACACGAACGCCCTCGGCCAGCAGGCGTGCGGCCATCGCGTCGGCACGCGCGGCGCCCAGACGCAGGACGCGGTACAGGCCGAGGCCCGCCGGCTCGAAGCCGTCGAGCAGGGCGTCGAGCCGCGCCGAGATCGCGGGCACCGGCGCGCCGGCGCACGCGTACAGCTGCCACTCGAGACGCGTGGCGGACAGCTCGTCGCCGTCCCACGTGCTGATGAAGGTCAGCGGCTTGTCGACCCAGACGCGGTCCCCGGCGAAGACGTGGCCGATCTGGCCGCCGCTCCACCACAGCACCATGTCGGCGTCACCCGCGGCGCCGTCGAGCCACCAGGCGCCGCGCCCCGAGCGCCACGCGCCGGTGGTCGTCTCGAAGAGCACGAGCGGCACGCCGGTGCGGTCGCGCCACGCGCACAGCGCGGCCCACGCGGCGTCGCTCAGCACCTCGCCGGTGCAGGCCTGGACCGCCTCGACGAAGACACCGATCAGCGACTCCGTGCCGTGCGCCGCCACGAACGCGTCGAGCGCCGCCAGCGTCCTCTGCGGCCCAGCGCCCGGGTGTGGCGCGAGCGGCCAGTCGAAATACCGAGAGTTTTCGGGCAGATGGCGCGGATCCGTCAGCGACCGGGCCGCCGCCGTGATCACGCCCGCGAAGCCGCCCTCGAGGGCCACGGCGAAGCGCGCCTCCGTGCGGCGGTGTTTCAGGACGCGGATGGCCTTGTCGACCATCTCGTCGGCGCCGCTCGTCAGGTACGCGTGCGGACAGCCGCGCGGCGCCAGCGCCCGCAGGTACTCGCCGTAGCGCGCGTATCCGCGCGTGATGAAGTTGCTGACGGTGAGCTTGGTGATCGCGGCCTCGTCGAACGTGCCGAGCGCCCGGGCGCGCCGCAGCAGCGGGTGGTCCGGGCCCGTCGGCTGGAACACGCCGCAGGAGACGTCGAGCGCCGCGTCGTCGGGGCGCTCCACGTCGAAGGCTCGCCGGTCGTGACGGCGCAGCGGCACGCGGTAGTACCGCGAGAGGCCGTCCATCTCGCCGTACTGGCCCGCGTAGATGGCCACCGTGTAGGCGCCCACCTTCTGGTTGAGCTCCCACATCGCGTCCGCGTGGCCCACGCGGTTGCGGCCCGTGATGAACGCGTACCGCGGCGAGCCGTCGGGCCATCGCTCCGCCAGCGCCTCCTGGATCTGCGCCACGCGCAGCCGGTAGCCGACGCCGCGCGCGCGCGCGGAGCGCGCCACCGTGATGTCGGCGCTGTAGAGGGTGTTCTCGCGGCCGCGGTTCGGGTCCTGGCGCGGGCCGTCGAGCATCCACCAGCGCTCGAGCGGGCCGGCGGCGGCGATGCCCACGAGGATGTCGGCGTGCCCGGGCGGCCCCGGCTCCTCGGCGACGAGGAACACGCCGCCGTCGGTCGCCGCGACCGAGCGCAGGTAGCCGAGGGAGTCGCGGCGCGCCGGCTCGTACGCGTCGGCCTCGAGCGCCTCGGTGGCGTGGGTCAGCCGGTCGAACTCGGCGAGCGTCACGCGGCGGATGCGGGTGCCCAGCCCGTCCGCGGCGAAGCGCAGCAGCGGGTAGCCGACGGCGGCCTCGAACGCCACGGGATCGGCGGCGTTCAGCGCCGGCAGGCCCGCGGCGCCGCGCGCGTCGGGCGGGAGACCCAGCCACGCCGCGCCCGCGGCCCGGTCGGCGCCGGCGAGCTGGCCGTGCACCCGCAGCACGCGGTCCGCTTCGGCGGGCGTCGGCTCCGCCAGCAGGTCCTCGAGCGTCGGCTGGGGCAGCGCCCGCGACGGTGGCATCGATGGGGACTTCCACACCGGGTTCGTCACCGCCTTCATGCGGTCGACCAGGTGCTCACCGGGTCCACCGGCCAGCTCTTCCAGCGCCCCGATCGACTCTTCGACGATGTCGAAGAGCAGATCGATGTCGGCGTCGGTCATCTCCCGCTGCAGGCGATACCGCAGCGTGCGATCGCCGGCCAGGTACACCATGTAGCCGCGGTGGAAGCGCTGGTCGAGCAGGTGCCGGGCGATGATCGGGTCGGCCACGTCGAAGGCGACCGCATCGCCGTATACGCGCGGGCGTTTGACGATGGTCGGCCAGTGGGCGCGCAGCTGCTGCAGCCGTTGCTTCACGCGGTCCGAGCGGTCGAGCGAGGGGTGGACGAGGCCCAGGTGGACGCGGCCGCGGACGAGGCCGGCGCCGTGGGCGTGACCGGGCGCCGGATCGGGCCAGCGCGACAGGACGACGCCCACCTGCGCCCGCTTGGCGCACGTCACGATGTCGGGCGCGTCGGGGCGGCCGTTCTCGTCGAGCATCCACAGGCGTTGGTGCCAGAAGACGTAGCCCGAGAGGCCGAAGCCCGTCTGCACCTCGTCGAACACCAGGGGCACGCCGTAGCCGCGCGTGAGGCAGCGCAGCGCCTGGAAGAAGCGCGGCGTCGCGGCCCGGTCCCCGCCCTCGCACTGGAAGGGCTCGACGATGCAGGCGAAGACGTCGCCCTGCTTCAGCGCGTCCTCGGCCTCGAGCAGGCACTGGATCTCGATGGCGAGCAGCGGATCCGCGTCCTCGCCGAAGCCCGAGCGGCGGCCGCCCGGCCGGGCCCCCCCAGCCCCCCCCCCCCGCGCCCCCCCGGGATCCAAGGAGCACGCCGCCACCGGGAACCCCACAAA
>CAUJDF010000038.1 GCA_963169045.1 Myxococcota bacterium | reverse complement strand
CGGCGGCCGCTGCGTCGCGATCCCCGACGAGCCGGGCGCGGCGCGCTTCTGCGCGACGCCCTTCGGCTTCACCCACCCGTGCGCCGACGGCGGCGGCGAGCACGAGTGCTGCGCCGACGCCGACTGCGCCGGCCCGTTCGGCGCGCACTGCCTCGCCTTCGAGGTCGGCTACTGCGGCGGCGCCCGCCCGCCGGAGCAGAACGTCTGCCGGCCGAACGCCTGCGCCACGGACGCCGACTGCGGCGCCGACAGCGCCTGCGCGCCCGCCGGCTTCCGCGGTCTCGTCGCCGCCACCTGCGTCGCGCGCGATTGCGCCACCGACGGCGACTGCGCCGAGCGCCCCGGCGGCGAGTGCCGTCCCCTCGGCGGCGCCGGACCCTGCGCGGGCCTCTCCGGCTTCCACTGCACGTACGCCGACGACGCCTGCCGCGAAGACGCCGACTGCCCGCCCGGCAACTTCCCCGTCAGCTGCGCCTTCGTCGAGGGCCGCACCCGCTGCGTCGAGTTCCCGCTGCCCCCCTGAAGAGGGTCGGCGGAAATGAGCCGCCGGCTGCGACGCCGCCATCCGGGGCGCTCCCCGCCGGGGCTCCTCGAGACGAGCTCGACGGGCCTCGAGGCCCGCCTCCGCTCGTCTCTCCGGTGCCGCGCCGTGGACCGGACGCCTTCGGCTCCCTGCGCTCCCGGCTGGCCGAGGCGATGCGGGCGCAGCCGGTCAGCGGTTCGCGCAGCAGGCGCTTGACGGGAACACCCTCCGAGCGCCGGCCGAAGCGGGCGCGGCGTTGCGGCCTGCTCGCGCTCGCCTGGGCGACGACTGAACGACTACTGGAGGACGGCGCGCCGCGGTCCGGGCGCGCCGATGTACTGCAGGACGAGGCGCGCCATCTCGCGCACGTCGGGATCGTCGGAGAGGTCGAGGACGCCGGTCACGCCGGGCACCACGCCCGGATCGCCCGACTCGGCGAAGTGGACGAGCGCCCAGCCGGCGTTCGACCGGACGCGCCAGTCGGTGTCGCACAGCGCCTCAAGCAGCGCGGGCACCGCCTCGCGGGCGCCGAGCCGGTCGAGCGCCGTCGCCGCCGACGCGCGGATCTCGGCGTCGGGGTCGTGCAACATCCGCGTGGCCGGACCGATCGCGCGGTAGACGCCGTGGCGGGCGGCGAGCGCGAGGGCGGTGCGGCGGTCGTCGGGCGCGGCGCTCGAGAGTCGGAAGAGGATCTCTTCGTGTCGCATGTCCAGGGATATCGGACGGTTCTCGCCCTCGTTGAGCCGATTCGGCGGGTGGGTGCCGCGCGACCGCAGCTTCTTCGGGACGAGGCGCACGGTTATCCTCGCGTCCGTGCTCGCGATCGACGTCCTCTACAACCTCGCGATGCTGGCGGTGGACGCCGCCGCGCTGCAGTTGGCGCGGCGCCGTGGCGGGCGCGTGTTCCTGCCGGTGGCGCTCGCGGCGCTCGGCGCGGTGACGCTCGCGGCGGCGCTCGGCGGCGGCGCGTTCGGCGGGATGCGCCTCGTCGCGTGGGGCCTGTTCGTGCACGGACCGCTGGTGCTGACCGGCGCCGGGCTCCTCCGTCGGCGGACGCGCCGCGACGGCCACGGCCTGCTGGCGCTCGCCGCGCTCCTCGTGGCGACGGGCGTGTGGGCGTTCCTCGTCGAGCCGGGTCGGCTCGAGGTGAACCGCGTGCGCCTCGAGTCGCCGAAGCTCCGGCGGCCGCTCCGCATCGTCATCGTCGCCGACCTGCAGACCGACGAGATCGGCGACTACGAGCGCGAGGCGCTGCGCCGGGTCGTCGAGGAGCGCCCCGACGTGGTGCTGTTCGCCGGCGACTACCTGCAGGCCGGGGAGCGGGAGCGCCCGGTCCTTCGCGAGCGCCTGCGCGCCGCGATGCGCGAGGTGGGCCTCGCCGCGCCCGAGGGCGTCTACGTCGTGCAGGGCAACGTGGACGCCGAGGACTGGGCGCTGACGTTCGCCGGCCTCGGCTTCCAGGTGTTCGACCGCACGCGCACCGTCGAGCGCGCCGACCTCGCCGTCACCGGCCTGGCGATGCTCGACTCCTTCGACACCGGCCTTGCGGTGCCCGCGCGCGACCGCTTCCACATCGCGCTCGGCCACGCGCCCGACTTCGCGCTCGGCCGCGTCGAGGCGGACCTGCTCGTCGCCGGCCACACGCACGGCGGCCAGGTCCGCCTGCCGCTCATCGGCCCACTGCTCACGCTCACCGCGGTGCCGCGCGACTGGGCCGCGGGCGTCACCCCGCTCGACGGTGGGCGTACGCTCGTGGTCTCCCGCGGCGTCGGCATGGAGCGCGACGACGCGCCGCGCCTGCGCTTCAACTGCCCGCCCGAGATCGTCGTCGTCGAGGCCGTCCCGGGCGGCCGTTGAGCGCTACACCTCGCAGGCGCGGCCGTCGCAGAAGCGCGCCTCGTGGTCGTGCTCGTGCTCGAGGTCGCCGCGGATGGGCCGGAGGCGCGCGACGATCTGTTCGTACCGCTCGCGGGTGATGGCCTCGTAGGGCGCCTGCACGTAGTCGTGGCCGCGGTTCGGCAGGAAGACGATGGCCTTGAGGCGGTCCTCGTAGGCCTCGAGGATGCGCGGCAGCTCGGGTCGCTCGCGCTCCGGGTCGAACTCGGCGGTGCAGCTCACCTGGTTGTCGCACCAGTAGCGCTGCATCTGCGCGGCGAGGTCGACCTTCTCGCGGAGCGGCACCTCGTCCTTGGCGCGCTCGAGGTGCTCGACGCGCACCGGGAACTCGATGACCGTCGTGTTGTGCGAGTAGTGATCCGGCTCGGTGTGATAGCCGGCCTCGCGACAGAGCTCGAGCAGCGGGTGCTGGTTGGCCACGCGGACGCGCCGGATGTAATGCGGCGCGTGCTCCCAGTGCACGCCGGGCGTGGCGCCCGCCAGCAGGCTCACCGTGCCCGACGGCTTGATCGACGTCGTCTTGATCGAGCGCGGGATGCACAGCCAGTTCGAGTATGTCTCGTCGAGCTGCTGCACGTGCCGGTAGGCGCGGTCGCACCCGCGCATGAACCGGCGGTAGCCGAACTTGTGGATGGCCTGCACGATGCCTGTCATCGAGCAGCCGATGCGTCTGTTGCGCAGCATCACCGTGTTCGTGCGCAGGTCGTCGGTCGGCACCAGCGTGACCGTCTTCGCGTACAGATAGGCGACGCGCAGCGTGCGCTCGAAGTCGTCGAAGTCGTCGTGCCGCGCGGGGAAGGTCTCGACCAGCGTACACAGCTCGCGATCCCACAACGTCTGTTCGACACAGGGGTTCGATCCCTCGGCGGGACGATCGCGCCAGTCGGGCGGATCGGCCATGCGGCCGTAGGCGCGGGCGTTGTCGAGCCAGAGGAAGCCGGGCTCGCCGTTGTCGCCCGTGCGCCTCGCCACGTCGGCGTAGTCCATGCCGGCCTCGGCGAGGACGCTGTTGTTCGAGACCCAGCGCCAGGCGGCGAGCTTCTCGCGGTCCTGCTTGAGATCGAGGAAGGGGGTGTCGTCGGGGGCGCCGAACGCGATCTGCGCCGAGCGTCGGATGCCGCCGGCGACGACGCAGCGCCCGATGAGGTTCATGGCATCGACGATGAACGTGGAGTCGATGGCGCGGCCGACGTAGGTCGAACAGAGAGCCTCCATCGAGGCGAGCATCTCTTCGAGGGGCTCGGGGCCGCTGGCGTAGCCGCCGAAGCTGCGCAGCGGCGTGCCCGAGGGGCGGATGCGCGAGAAGTCCCAGCGGGCGGGGAGGGACGTCTTGCCGACGAAGGCGCCGAGGACGCGCTCGAGGGCCTCGCCCCACCCCTCGCGGCTGTCGCCGACGAGGTGGGGTTCGCCGTCGCGGGCGGCCGGCTGCAGCGTGACGAGGCCGGCGCCGCGTGTGTCGAAGCCCACGCCGACGCCGAGCATCGACATGCGCAGCATCCAGCCGAACGGGCCGGTGAAGTCGAGCGGCAGCTCGCGGGTGCTGATGAAGCCGCAGTTGTTGAGTGCCGCGCCGCCGTGCTCGTACATGAAGCGCGTGCCCATGATCCACAGGCCGCGGCCCGGCGGCGTCCACTTGAACGAGAACAGACGCTCGTAGGCATCCTGCGCCATGCCCTGCGCCTTGCCATCGTCCCACGGCAACAGCCGCTCGCGGCAGTGGATGCGCTGCACCGTGAACATGCCTTCGACGACGCGTCGGCAGGTCTGCCACCAGGCTTCGCCGTCGCGGCTGTAGCTGCGCTGGAAGGTGACGCGCGAGAGGGCGCCGAAGCCCCAGGCCGGAGGGCGTCGCGCGTAGCCGCCGAGGAAGTCGGGATCGAGGCGGAACGGGCCGTGGCGGTCGACGTCGACGAACATGCAAGTCCTCGCTCCGCAACGGGATTTGCAACGAGTATACCGTGCGGAACGAGGGAGGGCGCGGCGCTGTCAGAACATGGCGCCGGCGACGAGCAGGAAGCGGGAGTATGACACGTCATAGAAGGTGACGTCGGTCTTCTCCACCTCGCCTTCGAGCTCGAAGGCGGCTTGATGTAGGTAGTGCAAGCCGCCGTAGAGGTCGACCGCCGGCGACACCGCGTAGGTCACGCCGCCACCGAGCAGGAGGTGCCAGCCGATGCCGCTGGCCTCGGTGTCCGCGTCGTTGACGTCGCCGTCGGCGGAGATGTAGGTCGCGCCGAGGCCGGCGGCGGCGAAAGGCTGGATGACGGCGCTCGTGGCGAAGACGTAGCGGGCCCAGCCGCCGAAGTCGAAGGTGTTGTGGTCCAGGTCGTAGTCGTCGCCGCTCGCGCGCAGGAAGCCGAGGCGGCCGCCGACGCGGATCGCCCCCGTGACCGGCACCTCGAACGTCGCGTCGATGCCGAAGTTCTTCTCGAGGTCGTCCCCGTCGGAGTCGCGCTTGTCGCCCCCCTTGAACCGCTGCTTGTCGACGTCCTGGTCGGCGATCAGCAGCGCCGTCATGGCACGGACGCCGAAGCGCTTGGGCTCGGCGGCGTGGCTGGCGCCGGCGGCGAGCAACGCGACGCTCACGATCACGAGACGCATGGTGGGCCCTCCCTTGGTGACTGTCGGGGGTTGTACCACCGTGTGTCGCGAGACGGCAACGAAGCGCTGGCCCGTCCATTGCTGAATGGATACGCGGACTTCCCGGCCCGGACGGGGCCAGGAGCGCGGACATGGCCCGAATTCTCGTTGCCTGGTGCGCCATGCTGGCCCTCGGCGGCTGCCGGATGGGGCGGACCGCCCCGCTCGAAGGCGAGGGGGCCGCGCTGGCCCAGAGGGTCGGCACGCCCTCGGCCGGCGAGATGGGCACGCCCTCGGCCGGCGAGATGGGTACGCCCTCGGCCGGCGAGACCGGATCGCCGTCGGCGGGCGAACGGGGCATGCCGACGCTGGGGCAGACGGGGACGCCGTCGGCCGGCGGCGTCGGATCGCCGAGCGGCCCCTGGCCCGACGCGGGGCAGTCGATCTGGGCGGGGGACGCCGGCAACTGGGTGTTCGAGCCGTTCCCGCACGACGGCGGCGCGGTCGAGCCGCCGGTCGACGCCGGGCCCGCGGACGCGGCGCCGGACGCCGGTCCCGCCGACGCGGACGTGGCGGACGCCGCCGTCGAGGACGCCGAGGTCGCGGACGCGGCGCCGGAGGACGCGGGCGTGGCGGACGATGGCGGCGCGCCGCCGGCCGCGGGCGATGCGGGGCTCGAGGCGCCGGGCGAGCCGGAGGGCGCCGGCGGCGCGGCGGCCCGGGGCCAGCCGGCGGCGGGGGCGGCGGCCCGGGACCAGCCGGCGGCGGGGGCGGCGACCCAGGGCCAGCCGGCGCCGGACCAGCCGGCGGGCGCCGACGCGGTGACCACCGCCGAGGGCCAGTCGCTCCCGACGACCGGTCAGCCCCCGACCGCGCAGGGCCAGCCCGCCCCCGCCGCGCCGCCTCCGCCGCCCGAGCCGCGGCGCACCTTCGCCCGCGACCCGATCATCGAGGTCGACGAGGAGGGCGTCGTGCACATCCGCGGGGCCGGCGTCGAGGGCGGCGAGGGCGGCGACGCCGGCCTCGAGCCGCAGGCCGGCCGGCCCGACGCCGGCGTCACCCCGCCGCTCGCGCCGCCGCGCGTGCCGGTGACCCCGACGCCGCCGTTGAACCGCGACGCCGGCGTCCGGTGATCACGGCCGCCAGCCCGGCGGCGTGAACTCGGCGCTCTTGCGCGAGCCCTCGTCGCGTTGCTGGAGCGCGTGGTCGATGGCCGCCGCGGCGTTGATCAGGCCGAAGTGGCTGAACGCCTGCGGGAAGTTGCCGAGCGGGGCGCCGGTCGCGGCGTCGACCTCCTCGGAGAGCAGGCCCACGTGGTTCGACGCCTCGGCGTGGGCGACGAAGACCTCCTGCGCCTCGTCGAGCCGGCCGGCGCGCGCCAGGGCCTCGGCCAGCCAGAAGCCGCACAGCAGGAACGCGCCCTCCGGGCCGCCGACGCCGTCGTCGAACCGCAGCGGATAGCGCGCGAGGAACGGCCCCTGGCCGAGCTCCGCCCGCACCCACGCGAGCGTGCGGCTCACGAGCGCCGACGTCGGCGGCAACAGCTCGTAGATCGGCAGGAGCAGCAGGGCGGCGTCCGCTTCGGCGCCCCCGTAATGATTCACGAAGTGGCGGCGCTCGGCGTCGAGGCCCTGTTCGACGACCTCGTGTCGCACCTGCTCGGCGATCGCGTGCCAGCGGCGCCGCTCCTCGCGGGCGCCGAAGAGCGTGGCGAGGCGCGCGCCGCGCTCGAGCGCCAGCCAGCACATCAGCTTCGAGTGGACGTTGTGGCGCTTGCCCGAGCGCGGCTCCCAGATGCCGTGGTCCGGCTCGCGCCACCGCTCGCCGACCTGGTCGACGACGCCGCGGATGATGCGCCACGTGCGCAGCGACAGCGTGCCGCCGAACTGCTCGTAGAGGTACGCCGCGTCGAGGAGCGCGCCGGCCGAGTCGAACTGGAGCTGGTGGCGCGCGGCGTTCCCGATGCGGACCGGCCGCGACCCGGCGAAGCCCTCGAGGTGGTCGAGCGTCTCCTCGGGCGGACACGCCCGCCCGTCGATGGCGTACATCACGTCGAGGCCGGCGGCGAGCGAGACCGTGTCGCGCACGAAGTGAAAGAAATCGCGGGCTTCCGCGACACAGCCCACCAGGTTCATCGCCCGGATGGCCAGCGCGCTGTCGCGCACCCACGAGTAGCGGTAGTCCCAGTTGCGGGTGCCGCCGATCCACTCCGGCAGCGAGGTCGTCGGCGCGGCCACCATCGCGCCGGTGGGCGCGTAGATCAGCAGCTTCATCGCCAGCGCCGAGCGGACGACGTGGTGCCGCCACGGGCCGTCGTAGCGCAGATGGGCCGTCCACTCGCGCCACGCGTGCCGGGTGTGCCGCAGGTGCTCGAACGGGCGGTAGACGGCGATGGGCTCGGCCCGCGGCGCGTTCCACGAGATCACCATCCAGCGGCGCTCGCCGGCGCGCAGCCGCGCCCGGCACCGCACGCCGCCCTCGGGCCGCGCCTCCCACGGGGTCTCGCCGCTCACGACGGCCACGAGGCGCTCGCCGCCCGGGCCGCGCGCGAGCACGCCGTGCGGCTGCCCCTCGAGGGTCGTCTCCGCGCGGCCGTAGTCGAAGCGCGGATCGAAGACGCACTCGACCTCGACCTGCCCCTCCACGCACTCGACGCGCCGGTGCACCTCGTGGATGGACGCCCGCGGGTCGTTCGTCCACGGCATGAAGTCGGTCAGGCGCACGACGCCCTGGCCCGCGACGGTGAAGAGCGTCTCGAGCACGTTGGTGCCGGGGTCGTAACGCTGCAGGCTCTCGAAAGGCCGGGCCACCGGCGTGATCGCGGTGAGGCCGCCGCGCCGCTCGTCGAGCAGGGCCGCGAACACGCTCGGGCTGTCGAAGCGCGGCAGGCACAGCCAGTCGATCGCGCCGTCGACCCGCACGAGCGCGGCGGTGTGCCCGTCGCCGATGAGCCCGCGCGCCCCGATGGGCAGCGGCGCGGGCCGGTCGCCGAAGGGGAAGGGGCGGTGGAGTCGCCGCGCGAGGCTGTAGAGGTCCATCACCGATACGAAGCCGCGGCGCGGCCCCGAGGTTCAGCGTTCGAAGAGCTCGACGAGCAGACGCGCGTCGGGGGCGTCCGTCCCGCGGAGGGCGGCGTGGGCGAGCGGGAGGAGGCGCTCGGCCCGGTCGACGGCGCCGGGCACCCTCGCGGCCACCTGCGCCGCGAGCGCGTCGACTTGGGCGGCGGCCTCGGGGGAGAGGCGCGCGGGCAGCGTCCAGGCCGTCGTGGCGCTGCCGGCGGGCAACACGAGGGCGCCGACCTCGTCGTGGCGCAGGCGCACCTCGGCGCGCGCCTCGAGCACGTCGAGCGGCGCCAGCGCGAAGGACGCGCCGGCGGTCACCGTGGCGCGGCGGCCGTCCCGCCACAGGCCGAGCTCGCCGGCGGCGACGGTCAGCGTCAGGGGCCCCGGCTGCGTCCAGCGCGGCCGCGCGGCCGCCCACGCCGCCGGGAACCGCGCGAGCACGTCGCCGGCGCGCACGCCGTGCATGCGCACCGACGGCGGCGGCGCGGCCTTCGACATCCACGGGCGCAGCGCGACCGGCAGGCTGGCCTTGGCCGCGGCCAGCGCCTCCGCCGTCCGCCCGTGGTGGACGAGGCGCGCGGCGAAGGCGGCGAGGTCGGCGGCCGCGGCCGGCGGGGGCTCGCGCCACAGCCAGGCGACGTTCCAGGCGTCGTAGAGGCCGCGCCGCTCGAGGTCGCCGAGCGCGGCGAGGCGGACCGGGAGCGACGCCCCCGGGGCGAGCAGCGGGAAGTCGAGCGCCGCCCGCTCGGCCGGCGTCGCGCGCTTGAAGCGCTGCCACGGCGTCTCGTGGCGCCGGTTCTCGAGCGCGATCGGGACCTGGGCGAGCCAGGCCTCGACCGTGGCCGCCGCCAGCGCCGGGGCGGTCGCCGCCGACGGCTCGGCCGCGCGCGACGGCGCCGGCGTCAGCGCGCAGATCGCCAGGGCCGCGTACCGCACGAGCCGCGGCGGTCGCGCCACCCGCCGCCGCCGGCGCACGACGAGCGCCGCGGCGACGAGCAGGCCGCCGGCGACGACGGGCAGCTCGTCCCTCACGCGCCGATCCCGAAGGCGTGCGGGCGGCACGACGTCCCGTGGCGCGCCTGCAGCCAGCAGTCGTGCACGTCGCCCCGCAACGGGTCGCGCCCGTCGCGGAACGCCGCGAAGCCCTCGGCCCAGAGCCGGGAGAGCGGCGATTCGCGAACGTTTCCCGCGCTCTCCGCGAGGTCGGTCGTCGTGCAGGGCATGACCTCGCCGGTGGGGCCGACCACGCACGACAGGCGCCCGGCGCCGCACAGGAACGGGGTGTCGCGGTAGCGCCAGTCGTCGGGGCCGGCGCCGCCCCACTCGTTGTCGAGCTCCACCGGGAACTCGGCGCGCACGCGCTCGGCGAAGGCGGCGACGCGGCGGAGCTGCGCCGGAGTCGGGACGAGCGCGCGGTGCGCCTCCCCGCGGCCCTCGGGCGCGAACAGGTGCAGGCCCCAGCCGTCGGCGCCGCTCGCGCGCACGGTCGGGTACAGGTCGGCGACCAGGTCGGCGTTCTCGCGGGTGACGGTGGTGCCGGCGATGACCTCCGGCGCGCCCCACGTCCGCAGGTCGCGCAGGGCGGCGAGCGAGGCGTCGAAGCTGCCGCGGCGCCCCCGGAAGGCGTCGTGGAAGGCGCGCGGCCCGTCGAGGCTCACCGCGACGAGCAGCGGCGGGTGCGCGCGGACGACGTCGGCGAGGCGCTCCACGTGGGCGCCGTGGGTGTGCAGCGCCCACGGCAGCCCGCGGGCGGCGGCGTGCTCGAGCACGCGCGGCAGGTCGGCCCGCAGCGTCGGCTCGCCGCCGGCGACCACGAACGTCGGCCCGCCGAGCGCCGCCAGCTCGTCGACCACGAGCCGGCAGGCCTCGTCGGTGGACAGCTCGTCGGGCAGGCGACGCCCGGCGTGGCTGTAGCAGTGGGGACAGCGCAGATCGCAGGCGGCGGTGGCGATCCACTGGATCGCGGTCGGCGGCCGCGCGATGCGCAGCGCGTGCAGCAGCCGCGTCTCGGTGCGCCACACCTCGGGCGGCGGCCGGCGCAGCAATCGGTGCAGGATGCCCATCGCTCTGCGACCATGGCACGCGCATGCCTCTGGATCCAGACGCGAATCCGCAGTGGCTCGGCCATCTCGCGCGGCAGGGCGCCGAGGCGGCGGTCGAGGTCGCGCAGCACGCGAACGCGACGCCGCGCATCCTGCGCTGGCTCGCACGCAACTGCCCGGACACGCTCGATTTTCTGGCGCGCCGCCCCGACGCGCCGCGGCGGCTCCTGCTGGAGCTCGCGTGGCGGTGCCCCGACGCCTTCCTCGAGAACCCGGCGCTCGGCCGCCTCGCCCGCGGCCAGGGCGAGCTGGCGCGCTCGCTGCCGCGGGGCCTGCTGGCGATGCTGCTCGACCACCCCGGCCGCCCCGCCTGGTTCGTGCAGACCGCCGCCACCCACCCGCACCCGCGCACGCGCGCCGAGACCGCGCACTGCGCGTCGCTGCCGGCGCTCACGCTCGCGTCCCTGGCGCAGGACCCGTCGCCGATCGTCCGCGCCGCGGCGGTGCGCCACCCGCAGCTCGACCCCCGCCTCGCCGCCGCCCGCGCCGCCGACGCGGACGAGGGGGTGCGCGCCGCGCTGGCCGGGCGGCGCGACCTGTCGCCCGAGGTGCGCGCGGCCCTCGCGCGCGATCCCGCGCCGTGGGTGCGCCAGATGACCGCCGAGAACCCGACGACGCCGCCGGCGTTGCTCGAGGCGCTCGCCGCCGACGAGGGCCGCTGGGTGCGGACCGGGGTCGCCGAGAACGCCGCCGCGTCCCCGGCCCTGCTGCTCGCGATGGCGCGCGATCCGGAGCGCTGGGTGCGCATGCGGCTCGCGCGCAACCGCGCGACGCCCCCCGAAGCGCTGATCGTCCTCGCGACCGACGCCGACGCCGACGTGCGGCACGCGGCGCTCCACCACCCGGACGCGCCGGCCGAGGCCTTCGAGCGCGCCGCCGCCAGCCCCGAGGCCAGCACGCGCTCTCACGTCGCCTCCGCGGCCCGCGCGCCCGCCGCGGTCCACCTGCGCCTCGCCCGCGACGTCGACCCGGTCGTGCGTGGCCGCGTCGCCGCCATCACGCCCAGCCTCGACGTGCTCACGCGCCTCGTCGGCGACCTGCACGTCCACGTGCGCAGCGAGGCGGCGACGAACCCGAACGCCTCGCCCGCGCTGCTCGGCACGCTCGCCCGCGACCGCGACCGCGCCGTGCGCCGGGCCGCGGCCCGCAGCGACCGCACCGCGCTCGCCGACCTCGAGCGCCTCGCCGCCGATCCCGATCCGGGCGTGCGCGACAGCGCCGCGTACGCCCTGCGGCGCCGGGGCCGCTGAGCCGACGAGGTGCGGAAGATCACGGGATGGAGCGAGGTCCTGAGGCCCTTGTGGGACGCCGAGCGGGCGCGGGCCGGGTCCATGCGCGCGCTCGACCGCCTGCGATCGGGGCGCGGATCGCGGTGGAACGCCCCGCCGCCGCGCGCCGGAACGGGTGTTCCTCTGGGTATATCCCTTGCAATTTCAAGCGCTTGGGCAAGCAAGGAGAACCCCATGCCAGAGAAGAACGTCAAGCGTGCCCCGGAGGCCGCCGCCCCTGAGGTGCGTCCGCCGTCCGACATCGTGCCCGTCAAGGCTTCGGGTCGCCCCGTCCGTGGCGGCACCGGCGCGCCGCCGTCGTCGGAGGGCAGCCCCGGACCGTCCCGCCGCGGACACCGTCAGCACCGCCAGGACGACGACTGATCGTCAGGCCTCCGAGGGGCCGGAGGGCGGCTCGGTCGCGGGCGGGGGGTAGTCGACGCGCGGCAGGTACTCGGCGGGGCCGCGCAGGTCGGCGAGCTCGCGATCGGCGGCCGCGCGCAGGTAGCGGTCCACCCACCAGAAGATGTCCTCGTCGCGCACGCGCCGGCGCATGCGCCGCATGCGGGCGCGGCGCTCGTCTTCAGGCATGTGCACCGCGCCGCGGATGGCGTCGGCCACCCCCTCGATGTCGTTGGGGTTCACGAGCAACGCGCCGCCGCGCAGCTGCGCCGCCGCCCCCGCGAACTCGCTGAGGACGAGCACGCCGTCGCGCTGCGACGCGCAGTACTCCTTGGCGACGAGGTTCATGCCGTCCTTGAGCGGCGTGATCAGCGCCGCGCGCGCGACCCGGTACAGGGCGAGCAG
Source organism: Myxococcota bacterium (assembly GCA_963169045.1). Classification (GTDB taxonomy): domain Bacteria; phylum Myxococcota_A; class Bradymonadia; order UBA7976; family UBA1532; genus CAUJDF01. The sequence goes on along the minus strand of CAUJDF010000038.1, from coordinate 194,133 downwards.
GTCGGTGCGCGACACGGCCCGGTAGAGGTAGTGGACGGGCACCCAGGAGGGCGTCCCGAAGCGGCCGTTGATGGCGCCGACGAGGCGGTCCACGCGCGTCTTCAGCTTCTGGTACTCGGGCACGCCCTCGCGGCTCGGCACGAGCAGCTGGATGAGGATCACGCGCTCGCGCAGCTCGGCGTGCCGCTCGAGCGCGTCCTGGAACGCCCGCAGCCGCTCGGGGATGCCCTTCGTGTAGTCGAGGCGGTCGACGCCGATCAGCACCGCCACGTCGCCGAGCCGCTCGCGCAGCGCCGCCTCGCGCGCCGCCACCGCCGCGCTCGCGGCCTCGCCGTGGAAGGCGTCGTAGTCGATCCCGATCGGGAAGGTGCCGATGCGCACGTCGCGCCCGCCGAGCCGCGCGGTGACGAGCCCACCGCCGCGCGAGAGCTCGATGTCCGGCAGCAGGCGCCGCAGGCAGTCGAGGAAGTTGCGCTGGTCGCGCCCCGTCTGGAACCCGATCAGGTCGTAGGCCAGCAGCGCCCGCAGGATGGCGGCCCGCCAGGGCAGGTTGAGGAAGATGTCCAGCGGCGGGAAGGGGATGTGCAGGAAGAACCCGACCCGCCGCTGGTCACCTTCCGAACGGAGGCACTCGGCCACGTGGATCAGCTGGTAGTCGTGGACCCACAGGAAGTCGTCGGGCCGCGCGTGGGCGCGCGCCACCCGGGCGAACCGGCGGTTCACCTCGAGGTAGGCGCGCCAGAAGCGCGGGTTGAAGTCGCAGTGGCCGAGCAGATCGTGGAACAGCGGCCAGATCACGCCGTTGCAGAACCCGTAGTAGAAGTCGTCGACCTCGCCGCGGCCGAGCGGCACGGTGGCGAGGCCGTAGTCGCCCGTGGTCTCGGCGACGGCGCGGTCGAGCTCGCCGGCGTCCTCGGCGGCGACGCCGGGCCAGCCGATCCACAGGCCGCCGCGGTGCGCGAGCACGGGGCCGAGCGCGCTGACGAGGCCGCCGGCGCCGGGGCCGACCGTCCAGCCGTCGCGGCCGCGGTGCAGCACCACCGGCAGGCGGTTGGAGACCACGACGAGGCGGGCGTCCTGCGTCATCGGGGCACCGTCGCGCGCGCGTCGCGCCAGCGGTCGAGGAAGGCGAGCAGCGCCTCCGGCGGCCGCAGCCAGACCTGGGCACGGCTCGGTCGCGGCTCGGGGCGCACGAGCGCCGAAAGGCCGGTCTCGCCGATGGCGGCAAACGCGTCCTCGTCCGTCTCGTCGTCGCCCAGGTAGGCCGCCGCCGCCCGGGGCATGTCCGCGAGCACGCGCGCCACGGCGGTGCCCTTGTCGACGCGCGTGCTGCGCAGCTCCATGCCCGCGTCGAAGCGGGTCCAGCGCAGGAGCGGGCGGCCCAGATCCGCGAGCGCCGCCTCGGCCTCGGCGGTGACACGCGCCGTCTCCCGGGCCGACAGGCCGCGGAAGTGCAGCGCCACCGCGCCCGCCTTGCGCTCCACGCGCCCCGGCGCGAGGTGCGCGCGCCCCCAGCGCTCCGCCAGGTCCAGCGCCTCGAGGGCCGCCGTCGACAGCGCCTCGCGCTCGAGGCGGCCGTCGGGGTAGGCGCGCTCGAGGCCGTGCACGCCCCAGATCTCCGGCGCCGGCTCGACGCCCAGCAGCGCGCGGACGTCCAGCGCCGGCCTTCCCGAGACGAGCACGAGCCGCGTGCGGGGCACGTCGGCCAGCCGCTCCGCCACGCCCACGTAAGGGCGCGCCTCGCCGCGCTCCACCCGGAACGGCGCCAGCGTGCCGTCGTAATCGAGCAGCAGCACCGCGTCCGCCGCCGCCCGCAGGTGGGCGAAGAACCGGTCCAGCCGGTCGCAATCGGCAGTGGGTACGCGGAGTTCCATCCACCTGTGAGGTGCCCGGGGAACCCCGGACGTCGCGCCGTTTGTGCGCGATCGGCGTCGGCCGGTGTCCGCGACGGAGATCTCGGCATCGTCGACGAGGACCCGCGACGCGCCGAAGGCGCGGCGCGCGTCAGGCGGGGGTGGGCTCGACGACGGGCGTGGGCGCGGCGGCGGGCCTGGTCTCGGCGGCGGGCCTGGTCTCGGTCGCCGCCGCGGCGGCGCGGGCGGCGGCGCGGGCCTCGTAGTAGCGGACGGCCTCGAGCACCGGGTGGTTCGGCTCCTGGCTGAGGTCGGCGTTCGTCTCGAGCGCGCGCACGAGGCGGATGAAGCGGTTGCGCAGGTCGACGTGGCGCAGCGCCGGCGCGGCGTCGGCCTGGTCGGCGGCGAGGCGGCGCTTCTCGAAGTCGCGCAGCGCCGCCGCCGTCGCGAACCAGCGCTGCACCGCCTGCCACAGCGTCGTGCCGTCGGGCAGCGTGACGGCGGCGAGCAGCGCGCGGTCGGCGGCGGTGAGGCGGCCTTCGGCGCGGATGCCTTCCATGCCCTCGTCGGCGTAGGTCGCGTTGACGAGCGCGGTGCCTTCCGGAAAGAGATGAGCGCGCGCGCCGGTCACCTGCGCGGCCAGCGCGGCGGGCAGCAGCCGGGCGATCCCATCGAGCGTGCCGTAGAGGGCGCGGACGTGACGGTCGAAGTCGGCATCGAGGCGCTTGCCTTCTTCGACGAGGGCAGACGCCACGGGTGAGGTCGACTTCGGCAGGACGGCGGCGAGCTCGGGCAGCAGCGCCTCGAAGCCATCGAGCACGAGCTTGTATGCCGGCTTGTCGAGCGATGCGCGCTGGTCTGTCACGGCGAGATTCACGACGAAGTGCATCTCGCCGTTGTCCATCAGCTTCAGGTTCATGCCACGCTCCCCCTGTCTCCCGGTTGTTCACCCCGCCCTCGCCCGAGGGCGGCCCGTCCGCGGTCATAGGCCGCCCCGCGCTCGCCCGTCAATCGAAACCCGCCGAGATGTGTCTCATGATCGCGAGACGCGGCTGTGTCGGGGGCGGGCGCCGGTGGGTCGCGGCGCGTCGAGCCACGCGGGACCACCGGGGGTCGGTGGTCGGACGTGGTGCGGGCCGCTCGGCATTCGATGTGGAGCCGGTCCCGGTCGCGTCGTTACGGATTCGGAGGCAGGCGCGCACTTCAGGCTCGACCGGCGTCTCCGGCGGACTCGCACGAGGGCGCGGCGACGGTTACAGCGGCGCCGCCGACTCCACGAGGTACCGCGTGTACCGACCCGCCCGCAGCGCCTCCGGATCGCCGACCACCACCAGGTGGTCGCGCGCCCGCGACACCGCCACGTTCACCAGGTTCACGCGGTCGTTCAGGAACTGCAGCGAGCGCTCGCGGCTCACCACGGTCGTGAAGATCACGATCGACCGCTCCCCGCCCTGGAAGCGGTGGACGGTGCCGACGGCGATGGCGTCGCGGGGCAGCAGCGCCAGGTCTTCGGCGGCGGCGGCGTGGTCCTCCTCGTCGAACGGGACGCCGACCGCCCGCAGCCGCCGGCGCAGCGCGTCGAGCTGCGCCCGGTACGGGGTGATCACGGCGACGTCGCCGAACGAGACGCCGCGCCGCGCGAGCGAGTCGAGCATGCGGCCGACGGCGTCGAGCTCCGCCTCGTTGCGCCAGCTGCCGGCGAACGGGACCTGCTCGCCCTTCACGGTGTGCAGCAGCACCGGCGCCTTGAGCCACGACACCTCGCCCGCGCGGGTGCGGGCGGCCGTCCGCACGCGCAGGCCGTAGCCGCACAGCGCGTCGGAGATGGCGATGATCGGCGCCTGGCAGCGGAAGTGGTCGCGCAGCACGAGCGGCGAGCCCGCCGCGCGGTCCGCGAGGGCCTGGGCCGAGGTGCGGCACTCCGTCGAGACGCGGTAGGGCGCGAGCCGCGCCTCGGAGAGCGACATGCGCAGGCCGCGGCGCACCCGCGCCTCGTCGGTCGGGAGGAGCTGGTACACCGGCTCGAGCTGGTTCACGTCGCCGATGACGAGCGCCTGCGTCGCGCGGTACAGGCCGGCGACCGCGTAGGCGGGGTGGCACTGCCCGGCCTCGTCGATCACGAGGCGGTCGAACGTCCCGTTCTCCATGGGAAACGCGTTGCCGAGCGAGAGCAGCGTGCAGCCGAGCGCCGGGAAGAGGCGGCGCAGCCACTGCCCGGCCGCCGACGCGTCCTCCTCGAAGAGCGGGCGCAGCGAGCCGCGCTCGCGGGCGGTCTCCACGGCGCGCGCGAGCACGATCAGCAGCGTCTGCTTGTGCTCCACGGCCCAGCGCTCGCGGAACGTGCGCGCCGCCTCGAACACGGCGCGCTCCCCCGCCACGCGGTCATCCCCGGCCTCGAAGCGCTTCCACGCGGCGTCGAAGGCGCCGACCGCCGCCTCGAGGCGCGACAGCGCGTCCCCGGCCTCCTGCGCGTGCAGCCAGTCGGAGACGCGCTGCAGGATGCCGACGGTGACCGTGCGCGTGACCTCGCGGTTGCCGAGGCGGAGCGTCAGCGGCAGGCGCTCCGGCGGCGCGCCGCGGCCGAGCGGGTCGATGGCGTGGTCCACGGCGCGGTTGTTGGTGCTCGTCACGACGAGCAGCGGCCGCTCCGGCAGGCGCAGGCTGCCGCCGGCGCGCATCTGGCGCACGCGCGTGACGAGCGTCTCGGCGATCAGGTCCTGGATGAGCTCGGTCTTGCCGCTGCCCGGCGGTCCCTGGACGGCGGTCAGCGTCGTGCCGAGGAAGTGCTCGGCGGCGTCGTGCTGGTCGGGCGTGGGCAGGCGGTCCTCGCGCAGGCCGACGCGCGGGGCGCGGCCCGGCTGCGGGCGGCGGCCGGAGAGGTAGGCGCCGAGCGGGCTGCGCGTCTCGCCGATCACCTCGGCGGTGAGCAGCGCCTGCAGGTCGCGCTGCAGGTGGTAGGTGGCGTGCTGGCGCGTGCCGTCGTAGACGAGGCCGATGGGGTAGATGCGCGCGCGGCCGCCCTCGAGCGCGGCGAGGCGCGCGCCGGCGGCCTTCGTCAGCCCCGCCAGCGCGGCGTCCGGGTCGGCCTCGACGGCGCCCGGCGTCTCCGCGAGCAGGTCGCGCAGCGCGGCCACCATCTCCGCGGCGGAGAGCTCCTTGCGCTGCCGCAGGCCGGTCAGGAAGTCCTCGACCTTCTCTTCGTCGACGCCGAGCGTGCGCGAGAGGAGGTCGGCGTCGAGGGCGTAGGGCAGCACGTCGCCGCCCTCGTCCTCCTTGGGGAGCATGCGCAACAGGACGTGCGCCGGCATGGGCGGGAAGCGGCCGCCCTGGCGGTCGCGGTACGCCGGCGGCAGCCACGCGCGGCCGTCCTGGCCCTTCCAGACGAGGTCGTCGGCGACGAAGCGCAGGAGCGTCGCCAGCTCGCCGCTCTGCGGGAAGTGCACGACCGGGAAGCCGACGAGCCACGTGGGCCCCGCCTCGTCGCGGCCGCCGCCGAAGCGCTTCATCTGCTCGCGCCGGTAGCTGTTGCGCAGCCAGCGCTCGAAGAGGCCGAGGCGCTCGCCGTCGGCGGGCAGCGTCAGCTCGCGCTCGGCGCGCAGCAGAAACGCGGAGGCGGCCGGCGCTTCGGCGGGCAGGAGCTTGAAGTAGTTCTGCCCCTCGCCCGGCTGGCGCAGGTCGAGCGCGGCCTTCGGGGCGCGCGTCGCCGCCGCCCGGGGGCGCACCGCGAGGGCCTCCTCGTGCCGCAGCGCCGCGAGCCAGTAGCGCAGCACGTCGAGGGCCTCGCGGCGCTCGAGCGGCCGCGCGTCGTCCGTTCCATCGCTCACGGGGGGCGATTTAGCACGAACGGGAGGACCGTGGATTTACAGTTTCCAGCGAAACCCGACTACATTAGCGCGGTCGGACGAGCTCCCGGTGAGGCGGATGGGGCGTGGGGACGGACGGTACGGGGTGCGCCTGCGGCGACCCCCGGAGATGCGCGACGAGGCGCTGCGCGACCTCGCGGGCATGATCGCGCCCCTGCTCGACCTGACGAGCGAAGACGTGTTCGGCCAGCTGCGCGTCGGTCCGTGGACGGCGGCGAGCGGGCTCGACGAGGGCGAAGCCGGGCAGCTGGTCGCCGTCTTCCGCAGCCTGGGCGCCGACGCCGAGCTCGTGGGGCCGCCGTCGCGGCCCGCCGACGAGGACGACGTCCCCGAGGCGTGGCGCGCCGTCGTCGCGCCGCGGCCCGATCCCACGCCGGCGCCCGCCTCGCGCCTGCCGCCGCCGACGACGGGCGCGCCGACCCTCCCCGTGGACGTGCAGCGCCTCGCGCCGGTGGCCGCGGGCACGACGGCGCCGCCCGAGGCGCAGACGCGCCCGATCGACCCGTTCCAGGTGAAGGCGGTGGCCGAGGCGAGCGCGCCGACGGTGCGCATCGATCCGTTCGCGCTGTCGCAGGCCGAGGCGCCGGCGGGCGCCGCGACGGTGCGCGTCGACCCGCTCGCGCTGTCGCAGGCGCTGGCCGAGGCGGAGGCGAGCGCGCCGACGGTGCGCGTCGACCCGGCCGAGCTGGCCCGGGCGCTCGCCGCCAGGGAGGCCGCGCCCGACGCCACGACGCAGGCGCTCGAGCTGCAGACCACCGCCGACGCGCCGACGCTGCGCCTCGACGGGGCGGCGGTGGCCGCCGGCCTGGCGGCGGCGCGCGGGCGCGCCGAGGCGCTGCCCGGCGACAACTCCCCGACGCTGTCGCTCGAGGTGCGGGGCCAGAAGGAAGACTTCATGCGCACGCCGGGCGGCGGCATCCAGGCCGTCGAGGTCGGCGCCGGCACGCTGCCCTTCGGCCTGCAGCGCGTCGAGCTCGACGAGGACGAGACGCCGACGCGGCCGTTCCGTCCGCCCACCGCCATCGACCCGATGGACGACGACCCGCCGCCGGCGCGCATCGCGTCGCGCCTCGCGCCGTCGATCCGCCGCCCGCCGCCCGAGGACGAGGCGGTCACCGGGCCGGTGCCGCGCGTCGGCGAGGAGAGCTTCGAGACGGGGGCGATGGGCAGCGTCACTGCGGGGCCGCTGATCTTCCGGCTCGCGCCGCCGCCGGTGGAGCCCACGTCCACCGGATCGGTGCCGCGCAACGTGCTCGTCGAGGCCGACGAGGCCGAGGTGGGGTCGCCGGCGGGCGAGGTGCCCGCCGACGCGGCGGAGACGACCGAGCGCCCCGTCGAGGGGCGCGATCGGCCCGGCGTCTACAAGCTGCGGCCGCGCTCCGTCGTGCTGCGCGACCGCACGACCGCCGAGCCGACGGAGCAGATGTCGGTGCCGCCGATCGATCCGCCGTCGGCGAGCCCCGCCGTCGCGCGCACGACGCCGACCGCGCCGCCCGGCGAGGTCGCCGCCGCGGAGCGACGGGCCGAGGCGGCGGTCACCGGGCGCCCGATGCCGGCGCGCCTCGCCGACAACCGGCCGGCGCAGCCGCGTCCGCGCAACACCGGGTCGATCGAGGTGATGGGGCCCGACGGCCAGCGCGCGCTCCTGGCGCCGCCGGCGCGCCCGTCGCGCCCCGTCGAGGCGACGCCGCGCCGCGACCACCGGCCCGGGCTCGCGGCGACGCTGAGCCTCTTCCTGCCGGGCATGGGCCAGGTCTACAACGGCGAGCGCCAGCGCGGGCTGTGGTTCGCGCTCGGCGCGCTGCTCGTCTTCCCGTGGGCGATGGCGGTCATCGACGCGTACCGCACGGCGTCCGCCATCGCGCGCGGCGAGCGGGCCGCCCCCGGGCCCGGCGGCACGGCGTACCTCAGCCAGCTCGCGGTCAACTGCTCGCTGTTCTTCGGGATCGCGCTCGGCCTCGTGCTCTGGCAGCGCACCGGCGCCCCGGCGCCCCCCGTCGTGGACGCGGGCGGGTCCGGCGTGGCGCCCGCTGCGCCCGCGCCGGCGTCCGCCGCCGCGCGCCCGCCCCTCGGCGACGGCCTCGGCGTGTCCGAGCTGATGGAGAAGGGGCGCATGGCCTGCGGGCGCGGCCTGTACACCGAGTGCGCCGATCTCATGCAGGCGATCCTCGATCGCGAGCCGCAGCACCGCGACGCGCTCGACCTGCTCGTCGAAGCCAAGACGAAGAGCGCCCGCCACCCGTAGGTCAGGTCGTCCGGCCCTCGGCGAGCGGCGGCGGGCGGCGGGCCTCCTGCCGCGCCTCGAGGCGGGCGAAGTGGTGGCCCGCCACGCCCACCAGGCCCATCCACAGCACCAGCAGCGCGATGTTGATGGCGGCGAGCATCGGCAGGTCCATGCCGAGCTGCGCCAGGTACAGGCCGTAGACCAAAAGGAACACGCCGCCGATCGCCTTGCCCGTCCGGAAGACGAACATGTCGATGAACGCCTTGGCCTTGTAGGTCGTGGCGCGGTCGGTCGGCGTGTAGAGCACCTCCTTCGACGACTGGTGCATGGAGTACGACAGCGTGCCATCGAGGCCGATCAGCAGGCTCGCGACGAGGAGCATCGGCTCGCCGAGGAAGGCGACGCAGCCGACGAGCAGGCCGAGGGGGAGCATCAAGAGCCCCGCGCGCACGCCGAGCCGCTGGTGCACCCAGCTCACCGCGAAGACCTGCGTGACCAGCGCGCCCAGGTTGGCCCAGAAGAAGACGCGCCCCTGGAACGCGGCCATGGCGTCGCGGTCGGGGAAGGCCGCGTCGGCGAGCGCGTTGAAGATGTAGTCGACGTTGGTGCTGATGAGCTCGTAGACGAGCACCACGCCGGCGATCGACAGCAGGTAGGGCGAGGCCTTCACGAGGCGCGCGCCGGCGAGCGCGTCGGCCAGCGCGCCGCGGGTCGGCCGCCCCGGCTGCTTGCCCACGCCCGGCCCGAGCGCCCGGCTCGCCAGCACGACGAGGCCCGCCGCCAGCGCGAGGAACGGCAGCGTCACGAGCACGAGCCCGTCGCCGAGCCGTTCGCTGAGCATCGCGCTGGCCGCCGATCCCACCATGCCGCCGGCGATGCCGCCGGCGCCGATCACGCCATACAGCCGCTTCGCCTGGCCGACGGTGCTGACGTCGTTGACGTAGCTCCAGAACATCGCGACGGCCACGGTCACGTAGGTGTCGACGTAGAAGTAGAAGAGGACCGACGGCCAGTCGGCATCGACCGTGCGCAAGAGGCCCCAGAACGCGACGGTGACCGCGAAGAAGCTCCCGAGGACGCCGAGGAAGAGCCGGTCCCGCCGCAGCCGGTCCGAGAGGGCCGAGTACGCCCACACGACGAGCGGCATCACGAGCGCCGTGCCCTGCCGGAAGAGGGGGTACCACTCCGTCCCGTAGGCCTTCACCACGGCGGAGGTGCGTAGGGGCTTCAGGCACCAGAAGACGAAGATGACGCAGAAGAACAGGAAGAACAGGCTCACGACGGCGGCGGTCTCGGTGCGGCGCACCTGCCAGAACGCGGCGAGGGGATTGCGTGATCGGTTCTCCAAGCGGGGCCTCCTTTCCTGGTCCGATCCCCGAGGGTGGGGCGGGGTCGCCCTGAGTCTTCTGCTGGCGGGGGGGTGCGCGAGCGCGGGGCCGGCCTCGCCGGACGCCGGGCCGTGGCTCGTCTACCTCGGGCCGGGGCAGGTGGCGGTGCAGGTGGCGGCCGCCGAGGCGCCGACCCTGACGTGGTGGGCGGCGGACGCCCCGCGGGCGGCGCCGCAGGCGGCACGCTTCGAGGCGCTCGGTCCCGGCCTGTGGGCGGCGACGCCCGAGGGCCTGCCGGCGGACGGCCGCGTGGCCTACCAGGTGGGGGACGGCCCGGCGCGCACCTTCCGCGCGGGGGCGGGCGCGCCGCGCTTCGCGGTGTTCGGCGGCACCGACGGCGCCGCGCACGCCGCCGTCGTCGAGCGGGTGGCCGAGGCGCGGCCCGACTTCGTCGTCCACACGGGGACGATGGTCCGCAACCCCTCGGACTGGCTCGATTTTCTGCGCACCGAGGCACCGCTGCTGGCGCGGGCGCCGCTGCTGGCGGTGCCGGGCGACGGCGACCGCGGCCCGTGGTTCGACCGGGTGGCCCGGCGCGACCGCTGGGCGCCGGGCGGCGCGTTCTCCGTGCGCGACTGGGGCGGGCTGCGCGTGGTGGGCGTCGACAGCGCGCGCCCCGCCGCGGAGTGGCGCGCCGGCGTCGACGCGGCCCTCGCGGAGGCCCGCGACCGCCTGCTCGTCGTCGTGCTGCACCACCCGCCCTACTCGTCGGGCGGGCGCGCCCCCGAGCGCGACCTGCGCGCGGTCGTCGGCGAGCTGGCGGCGAGGCACGGCGCCGAGCTCGTTTTCGCCGGGCGCGACCGGGACTACGAGCGCACCGAGCGCATCGACGGCGTGACGTATGTCGTGACCGGCGTGGCCGGCGGTCCGGCGACGCGCGTCGATCCCCGCAACTTCAGCAAGGCGCAGCGCACCGAGGCGCACTACGTGCTCGTCGACGTCGATCCCGGCGGCCTGGCGCTGCGGACGCTCGACCTGTCGGGCGCCATCGTCGACCACGTGCTGGTGCGGCCCAACCCGCCGCGCGAGGGCCCATGATCGCGCTGCTGGCGGCGACGGCGCTCACGACGGCGGAGGCGCGGCCCGAGGTGGCGCCGGGCCTCGGCTGGGCGCTGCTGCGGGCGCCGGAGCACGCGCTCCAGGTGGCGGCGACGCCGATCGGGCTCGCGATCGGCGCCGTCGAGCGCACGAGGCTCGACCGCCGCCTGTACGACCTGCTCACGAACGACGAGCGCACCGCCTTCCTGCTGCCCGGCTTCACCTACAGCGGGACGCAGGGCGTCGGGGGCGGCCTGACGTTCCGGCACACCGACCTCTTCGGCGGCAGCGAGCACCTGACGCTGCGTGGCCAGGGCTGGGCGAACCGCGACTGGAACGTGCGCGGCACGCTCGACGCGGACGTCGCCGCGTTCGGCGACCGGCGGCTGCGCCTCACCGCCGGCGCCTGGGACGACCGGCGCGAGCGCTGGTTCGGGCTGGGCGGCGACACCCGCGAGGACGACGAGCGCGCGCTGCGCGTGCACGCGGTCGACGCGCGCGCCGGGATCGGCCTGCTGCCGGGGCACGCCCCGCCGATCCAGTTGGCGCTCGAGGGCGGCTGGGTGTTCCGCGAGTACGGGCCCGGCGACCGCGGCGAGGACGTGCCGGCGGCGACGGCGGGCGACGGCATCGCCGGCTTCGGCGAGTCGTCGGGCTTCCCCGAGGGGGGGCTGCGGCTGCGCTACGACACGCGCGACACCGAAGGGCGCACGACGCGCGGCGTCTTCCACGAGCTGGCCGGCGTCGTGACGCAGGGGGACGGCGAGAGCGCCGTGGCCGGGCGCGCGCAGGCCGCCGTGTACCTGCCGGTCGCGCCGCGGGCGCGCGTGGTCGTCCTGGCGCTCGCCGCGGAGGCCGTCGGTCCGCTGCGCGACGGCGACGCCGTCCCCGTGCACCGGCTCGTGACCCTCGGCCGCGACGAAGGCCTGCGCGGTTACGCGGACGGGCGCTTCCGCGGTCGCTACGGCTGGACGGGCACCGCCGAGTACCGCTACCCGCTCTACACCCTCTGGAACACCGGCATCACCAGCTCGGCCGCGATCTTCGGCGACGTGGGGCGCGTGGGGCAGGAGGCGCGCGAGCTCGCCGAGGGGCCGGTGCGCTGGTCGGCGGGGCTCGGCGTGCGCGTCGAGTCCGCGGCGGCGCTGGTGTTCAACGCGCAGATCGCCTTCTCGCCCGAGGGGTCCGAGCTCGTCGGCGGCGTGGGGCTGGCGCCGTGAGGCGGCTGCTGCTCGCGGCGCTGATCGCGGGCTGCGGCGCACCGGCGTGGCAGACGACGCCGCACGACGAGCCGTTCCAGCGGGCGCCGGCGCCCGCGCTGCACCCCCCGCCGCCCGAGCGCGAGGTCTCGTCGTGGTGGGAGTTCTTCGACCACGCCTTTCTCGAGGGGCCGGTGCGCGCGGCGCGGACGGGCCTCGGCGGCGGTCCCCCCGCCGGCGACGTCAACGCCTTCGGCCAGGTGCCGGACTCCGCGTGGTTCACCAACCGCATCGGCCGCGCGCCGCTCACGCCCGACGACATCCGCCGCGGACCGATGCAGGTCGACGGGCCGGCGCCCGGCCCGCTGACGGTGACCTCGGGCAAGTCGGAGGGCATGACGGCCGGCTTCGTGTTGAAGGACGCCGCCGGCGAGCGCTGGTTCGTGAAGTTCGACCCGCCGGCGCTACCGGGCCTGTCGAGCGGCGCCGAGGCGATCGTCACCCGCCTGATGTGGGCGGCCGGCTGGCACGTCCCCGAGAACGTCGTCGTCCGCTTCGATCCCGCGCGCCTGCGCCTCGCGCCCGACGCGACGCGGACCGACCGCTACGGCCGCGACCAGCCCGCCGACGAGGTCTGGCTGGGCGCGCTGCTCGCCGAGGTGCCGCGCGACGCCGACGGCCAGGTGCGCGCGCTCTTCAGCCGCGGCCTGCCGGGGCGCCCCGTCGGGCCGTGGCCGTTCCGCGGCGTCCGCCCCGAGGACCCCAACGACCGCCTGCCGCACGAGCACCGCCGCAGCCTGCGCGGCCTGTGGGTGTTCACGGCCTGGACGAACGACGTCGACCGCCGTGAGGCCAACAACCTCGACGTGTGGATCGAGGCGTCGCCCGGGCAGGGCTCGCTGCGCCACTACCTGATCGACTTCGGGACGAGCATGGGCGCCGGCGGCCCGCGGCCCAAGTTCATCGGCGAGGGCGACCACCACCTCATCGACTTCTCGGTGATCGGCAAGTCCTTGCTTTCGCTCGGGTTCTGGTACCCGGACTGGGAGGAGATGCCGCCGCCGGCGTGGCGCGCGGCGGGCGTGTCGTTCGAGGCCGACGCGTTCGATCCCGCGGGCTGGCGGCCGACGTTCCCGAACGCGGCGTTCGACGAGGCCGACGCGCGGGACACCTACTGGGCGGCGTCGATCCTCGCGCGCTTCTCGCCCGCGCTCGTGGGGGCCGCCGTGGACGCCGCCGAGTACGCCGAGCCGGGGGCGGCGCTGTACGTCGAGCGCGTGCTGCTCGCGCGGCGCGAGAAGCTCCTGCGCCATGCCTTCGCGCCCGTCCTGCCGCTCGACGAGCCGCGCGTCGACGGGTGGTCCGTGTCGCTCACCGACCTCGGCGCGCTCGCCGGGGTGGGCGGCGGCGGTCCGTACCGCTGGACGCTCGCGCGCGGCGGCGCGGAGGTGGCCGCGGGCTCGGCCGCGGCGCCGGTCGTCGATCTCGGCCCGCACGCGGCCGGCGACGACCCGTTCCTCACGCTGACCTGGCGGCGCGCGTCCGGCGGCCCGCGCGTCGAGCTCCACCTGCGCGTCGTCGAGGGCGGGCTGCTGCCCGTCGGCCTCTGGCGCGAGGTGGAGTGAGTCAGCAGTGCTTCGCCAGGACGTCGGGGTCGGCCGTCGAGTCGAAGCGCTCGCCGCAGCGCCGGCACCAGTACTCGACGGCGCGTGGTCGGGCGGTCACGCCGATCAACAGCGTGAACCAGCCCATGGTGGAGTAGCGGCCCTTGGCGGAGACCATGTGATGGTGCCTGTCGTGGCCGCAGCGGCAGGTGGGCAGCGCTTGGGGCATCCCGTTCGGCTCCTCGGTTCGCAAGACCGCGCATTCTAGCGGCCCGGCCACGTCACGGCATCGTCCGTGCCGGCGGTGGCGCCGCACTCTTTGGCCGGCGGGCCGCGCCGTGCCATCATCGCAGCCCATGACGGGGGACGACACGGGATCGCGGCGCGACGTCGGCGGTTTCGACGACGAGGAGAGCCAGGCGGGCGTCGGCGGCGACGACCTCGTCGGCGTCGTCGTCGCCGGCAAGTACCGCGTCCAGCGTCTCGTGGCCAAGGGCGGCATGGGCCGCATCTACCTCGCCGAGCAGCTCCCGCTCGAGCGGCCCGTCGCGCTGAAGGTCCTCGACAGCCGCTACGTGCAGGGCGACCAGGACCCCGGCTTCCAGAAGCGCTTCCTGCTCGAGGCGGCCACCGTCGCCAAGCTCTCGCACCCCAACACGGTGCGCATCTTCGACTACGGTCGCTTCGACGTCGGCGGCCTCGAGACCTACTTCATGGTCATGGAGTACCTCGAGGGGCGCACGCTCCGGCAGGCGCTCCGCCAGGAGGGGCCGCTGCCGCCCGCGCGCGCCGTCGAGGTCGTGCGCGAGGTGGCGCGCGCGCTGCGCGAGGCGCACCGCCACGGCATCGTCCACCGCGACCTCAAGCCGTCGAACGTGATGCTCGTCCCCAGCGACGAGGGCGAGCTCGTCAAGGTCCTCGACTTCGGCATCGCCAAGCTCGTGCGCGACGACACCGAGGACCTGACCATGGGCGGCAAGTTCATCGGCTCGCCGCGCTACATGGCGCCCGAGCAGATCCGCCACACTCAGCTCGACGGCCGCACCGACCTGTACGCGCTCGGCGTGCTGCTCTTCGAGGTGCTCACCGGGCGCGTGCCGTTCCGCGGCGAGAAGGCGGTGCAGACGCTGGTGATGCACCTCAACGAGCCGGTACCGCCGCTGCGCCTGCGCGGGGGCGCGGCGCCGCCGCCGGAGCTCGAGGCGCTCGTCCTGCGCTGCCTCGCCAAGAAGCCCGAGGACCGCTACGCCGACGTCGAGGCCTTCATCGGCGCGCTCGACGAGCTGCCGCCGCTGCCCGGCCTCACGGGGGCGTCGCTGGCGAGCCGCGCCTCGATGCAGTCGCTGAACGTGCGCCGGGAGCCCGAGCCGTCGGGGGTCGACACCGACGCGTCCGACGGGTCGCCGCCGCGCGGGCAGGCGGTCACCGGCACGGGCCTCGTCGAGCCGACGCGGCGCCGATCGCCGTGGCCGATCGTGGCGCTCGTCGCCGCGGCGGTGATCGTCGCCGCGGGGGTGTTCCTGCTCGGCCGGAACGACGACGACGCGGTCGCGGTGCCCTCGCCGCCGGTCGCGGCGTCCGCGCCGCCGCCGGCGACCGCGCCCGTCGCGGTGGTCGCCTCCGAGCCGGAGCGGCCGACGCCGTCCGCACGCGAAGCGGCCGACTCGGCGGCGGCGGGCGGCCCCGCCAGGGCGGCGCCGGCTACGGTCCGCCTCGAGACGACGCCGCCGGGCGTCGAGGTCTGGGACGGCAAGACCATGATCGGTCAGGCCCCGCTCGACGTGCCGGCCGAGGCGAAGCGCCTGACGCTGCGCCGTGGCGGCTACGAGCTGCAGACCTGGGACGTGAAGCCGGAGCAGGCGGGCACGACCGTCCGCCGCGCCCTGGCGCCGACCATCCCGCGGCCGCCGCCGCCGCGCCGGCCGCCCCCGCCGGCGTCGCGCCCGCCCGACGACATGGACATCCGCACCACCCGATGAGGATCGGCCGATGAGGTTCCGATGAGGCGACTGCGCGTCGCGGCCTTGGCGGCCGCGCTGCTCCAACCGTGCGCGCTCGCGACGGCGGCGGAGCCCGCGCCCGCCGACATCGATCTCGCCGACGAGGCCGACCTGCACTTCCGCCTCGGCGTCGAGGCGTACAGGGTCGAGAACTACGAGCAGGCGCTCGAGCACCTGCTGATGTCGAACCGGCTGGTGCGCAACCGCAACGTCGTCTTCAACATCGCGCGCGCCTACGAGCAGCTCGGGCGCTACGCCGAGGCGTTCCGCTCCTACTCCGAGTACCTCGAGCTCGAGACGGCGCCGGACCGCCGCGAGGGCGCCCTGCGCGCCATCGAGCGCATCCGCCCGCAGGTGGCCCTCGTCCGCATCGCCTCCGAGCCGCCGGGCGCCACGATCTACGTCGACCGCAAGGACCTCGGCCCGCGCGGCGTCACGCCGAAGGTGCTGGCGCTCGAGCCCGGGCAGCACCGCGTGCTCGTCGAGCTCGCCGGGCACGAGCCGGCGGAGTCGGCGCCGTTCGCCGTCGAGCTCGGGCGCTCGACCGACGTCGAGCTGCCGCTGAAGCGCATCCTCGGCCGCGCGCAGGTCACCGGCACGCCCGAGGGCGCCGAGGTCCGCGTCGGCGACGGCGAGGGGCCCGTCGTCGGCCGCCTGCCCGCCGCGATCGATCTCGTCCCCGGCACGCACGTGCTCTTCATCAGCGCGCGCGGCCACCAGCCGGTCCGCCAGACGGTGACCGTGCAGCCGCGCGAGGAGACGCGCGTGCAGATCGACCTGCCGCTCGAGACGGGCACCCTCGTCGTCGACGCCGAGGAGCGGGACGCGCTGATCGAGATCGACGGCAAGCCCGCCGGCTTCACGCCCGCGGTGCTGAGCGACGTGCCGGCCGGTTTCCACAAGGTGCGCGTCAGCCTGAGCGGCTTCCGCCCGCACCTGCAGGACGTCGTCGTCGAGCCGCGCGAGAGCGTGCAGGTCCGCGCCCAGCTGCGCCCGCTGCAGGAGGTCACCGCCGCCTCGCGCACCACGGAGTCGATCGAGGACGCCCCCGCCAGCGTCAGCCTCATCTCCCGCGAGGAGATCCGCGCCTTCGGCGACCAGACGCTGTACGAGGCGCTCGCCGGCACGCGCGGCGTCTTCCAGACCGACGACCGCACGTACAAGTCGGTCGGCTTCCGCGGCTTCTCCCGCCCCGGCGAGGACTACGGCAACCGCGTCCTCGTCACGCTCGACGGCCACACGATGAACGACGACCAGCTCGGTTCGTCGTACGTGGGCTACGACTTCCGCGAGAGTCTCGAGGACGTGCAGCGCATCGAGGTCGTGCGCGGCCCGGGATCGGTGCTCTACGGCACGAACGCGTTCTTCGGCGTGATCAACGTCGTCACGCGGGACGGGCGCGACGTGCCGCGGCCCCACGTGTCGGTCGCGGCCGACGGGGAGCGCACGGTGCGCGCCCGCGGCGGCGCCGGCTACGGCGACGAGCACGCTGGCGCGTGGATCGGCGTCGGCGGCGTGAAGTCCCAGGGCGGCGACCTGTCGCTGCCCGGCGTCGCACCCGATGAGGTCCTGCGCGGCGCCGACGAGGCCGAGGCCGGCTGGGCCGGCGGCAAGGCGTGGTGGGGCGACCTGACGCTGCAGGTCGACGTGAACCACCGCAACAAGCGCATCCCCACCGGCGCGTTCGAGACCATCCCCGGCGACGACCGGGCCCGCAGCGAGGACACGCGAGGCTTCGCCGAGCTCCGCTTCGAGCCGTCGCTCGGCGAGGACGACCGCCTGTATTTGCGCGCCTACGTCGACTGGTACCGCTTCCGCGGCGGCTACCCGTACGACGACCCGGAGACGGGCGTCGTGCGCGACGCGTGGGACGGCCTGTGGGCCGGGGGCGAGGGCCGCGTCGTGTACGGCTTCGGGGAGTGGCTGCGCCTCACGATCGGCGGCGAGGGCCGTGCCGAGCTGCAGGCCGACCTGACGAGCCGCGACGTGAGCGGCACCTACCTCGACGAGGACGCGAGGTACCAGGTGTACTCGGGCTACGGCACCGTCGACCTGCGGCCCGCCGAGTGGATCGCGCTCTCCTTCGGCACCCGCGTCGACCACTTCTCGACGTTCGGCAGCGCCGTGAGCCCGCGCGCGGCGGTCATCGTCCGGCCCTGGACCGACGGCGTGCTCAAGCTGATGGGGGGCCGCGCCTTCCGCGCGCCGAGCCCCTACGAGCTCTCCTACAACGACGACGGCGTGACGCAGATCGCCGCCGAGGACCTCGACGCCGAGACGATCTACACCACCGAGGCCGAGTACACGCACCGCCTCGCGCGCTCGGTCACCGCCACCGCCTCGGCCTTCTACAACACCATCAACGA
The DNA here is from genome assembly GCA_963169045.1 of Myxococcota bacterium. Taxonomy (GTDB): domain Bacteria; phylum Myxococcota_A; class Bradymonadia; order UBA7976; family UBA1532; genus CAUJDF01. The sequence goes on along the minus strand of CAUJDF010000038.1, from coordinate 176,598 downwards.
CCTGGTCGTCGTCGGGGAGACGACGACCGGCACCGGCGACGAGGCCGCGACCGTCGGGCAGTACCGCAACCTCGACGACGAGGTGAACACGGTCGGCGGCGAGGTCGAAGTCCGGCGAGAGTGGCGCGAGCGCTGGATGCTGTCGGCGTCGTACTCCTTCCAGCGGACGCGCGTCGGCGGGCTCGGCGACGGCGAGGAGATCAGCAACTCGCCGGCGCATCTGTTCGCGCTCAAGGGCGTGGTGCCGGTGACGCGCGGGGGTCCGCTGCTGGCCAACCGGCTGCGCGTCGAGGCGCCGCGCCTCACCCGCGACGGCGAGGACACCGAGACCGCCCTCCTGTGGGACGTGACGCTCACCGGCCAGCTGCCGCAGTGGCACCTCGAGTACGGCGTCGGCCTGCGCAACGTCCTCGACTGGCGCGTCGACCACCCCACCGGCGGCGACATCGCGTCGCCCACCGTGCCGCAGCCGGGCCGCACGCTGTTTGCGACCGCCACGCTCGCCTACTGACCCTCGTCCTGCGGCTCGCATGCCGCGCGCGCCCCATGACAACCACCCCGCAATTGTCGTAAGGGGGCGCATTCGCGCGGGGAGGGGTCGATGCGCCGGAGCTTCTGGGCGACGTGGTGTCTCGTGGTGGGCGGCGTCGCGGTCGCCGGATGCGAGGCCGATCAGGCGGCAGACGACGCGGCGCCCGGCGGCGACGCGGCGCCGGCCGGGGACGGCGGCACGCCGGACGGGGCGGCCGCGCCGGACGGGGCCGTGGCGTCCGACGCGGCGGTCGCGGCCTGCGCGCCCGGGCAGGTCGAGGACGCGCCCTGCGGTCTCAACGGCCGCGGCCTGCGCCGGCGCACCTGCCCCGCCGGCGCCTGGGTCGAGGGCGAGTGCGCCGATCCCGACGTCTGCCGCGACGGCGAGAGCGAGCGCATCGCCTGCGAGGGCGGCGAGCAGGTCCGCGGCTGCGTCGCCGGCCGGTGGGGCGAGTGGAGCGCCTGCAACAGCCCCGAGTGCGCCGACGGCGCCAGCGACGAGGTGGCCTGCGGGATCAACCTGCGCGGCGTCGCCGCGCGCGTCTGCGAGGGCGGTCGCTGGGCGGCGCCCGGCCCCTGCGCCGATCCGGACGAGTGCGTCGACGGCGCCGCGCAGACCCAGGCATGCGGCGCCGGCGGCATGCGCACGCGCGCCTGCGTCGCCGGCCGCTTCGAGCCCTGGCGCGACTGCGAGGAGCCGGGCGTGTGCGCCGACGGCGAGCGCCAGGAGGAGCCCTGCGGCGCCCGCGACTCGGGCCGGCGCCACCGGACGTGCGCCGGCCGCGTCTGGGGCGCCTGGGGCGAGTGCGAGGGCGCCTGCCGCGACGAGTGCGCCGAGGGCGAGGCCCGCTGCGCCGAGGGCGGCCGGCAGGTCTGCGGCGCCGACGACGCCGATCCGTGCGTCGAGTGGCCCGCCGCCGAGCCCTGCGCGTTCGGCTGCGTGGACGCCGCGTGCGCCGAGCCGCCGCCGGCGGTCGTCATCAACGAGATCCTGTACGACGCCGAGGGCGCCGACGCGCCGGCGGTGTTCGTCGAGCTCTGGGGGCCGCCCGGCACGCCGCTCGACGGCTTCCGGCTCGAGGGCGTCAACGGCAACGGCGGCGGGGCCTACAACCGCGTCCCGCTCGCCGGCGCGATCCCGGACGACGGCCTGTTCGTGATCGCGCACCCGATGGCGCGCGGTCCGCTCGCGGCGGTCGTCGACCTGGCGCACGCCAACATCGACTTCCAGAACGGCCCCGACAGCGTGCGCCTGATGCGCGGCGAGCGGGTGGTCGACGCCGTGGGGTACGGCGAGTTCGCCGGCGCCGTCTTCGCGGGCGAGGGCGCGCCGGCCATCGACCCGCCCGACGGCCAGTCGCTCACCCGCGACGCGGTCCACACGGACACGGGCGACAACGCCCGCGACTTCGCGCCGTCCGTCCCGTCGCCCGGCGTGGCCGAGGGCGCTCCGGCCCCGGTGTGCGACGGCATCCGCATCCAGGACGTCGAGGCCGCGTCGGCGATCATCCCGGTGGACCTCGGCATGCTCGAGGGCCGCACCACCGGCAGCTGCGGCGGCGCCGGCAGCGGCGAGGTCGCGCTCCGCTTCGAGCTGCGCGTGCAGCGCCTGATCGGCTTCAGCGTGGAGCGCTGGGAGGGGCCGGTGCCGACCCTCTACCTGCGGCGTCGGTGCGACGACCGGGACGACGAGATCCGCTGCGTGCGGCCCGGCAACGGCTACGAGGGCCCGACCCCGCCCGGCGTGTACCACCTGATCGTCGACGGCGACGGCAGCGGCACGGTGCAGCTTCGCGTCCAGTGACCGCGCCGCCGCTTCTCATGAACTTCTAATGCTCGCTCAAGGCACGACGCATCCGGAGTGCCTATGGTCACCTCGCGACCCTGATCGTCGAAGGAGACCGTCATGAAACGCATCCTCGTCTGGGACCTGCCGGTCCGCCTCTTCCACTGGCTGTTCGCCGGCGCGATCGTCGCGGCCTTCGTCATCGGGCAGACGGTCGACGACGAGAGCGCGGCGTTCGCCGTCCACATGCTGCTCGGGCTCGTGGCCGGGTTCATGGTGGCGCTGCGCGTCCTCTGGGGCGTGGTCGGCACGCGCCACGCCCGCTTCGCCGACTTCTCGTTCCGGCCCTCGGCGCTGCTGCGCTACCTGAAGAGCACGCTCTCGCGGAGCGGCGAGCGCCACACCGGCCACAACCCCGCGACGAGCTGGGCGGCGATCGCGATGTTCGCGCTCGTGCTCGGCCTCGGCGCCACCGGCCTCGCGATGGGGGCCGGCGTGGAGGCCGCCGAGGAGGCGCACGAGGTGCTCGCGTGGGCGCTGATCGCGGTGGCCGGCGGGCACGTCGCCGGCGTCGTCTGGCACACGATCCGGCATCGCGAGAACATCGCGCTCGGCATGGTCGACGGTCGCAAGGTCGGCGACGAGGCGCAGGCCATCCGCTCGACGCGCCCGATCGCCGCCGTGGTGGCGCTCGCGCTCACCGGCGGCGTCGCGGGCGTGCTGTTCCAGGGCTACGACGCGGCGACGGGCGTGGTGACGCTGCCGCTCGGCGGCGCGCAGCTGCAGCTCGGCGAAGGCGACGAGCACCACGAAGAGCACCACGCCGGGCGCGACGACCACGACGACGACTGACGGTCGCGTCAGAGCGAGCCGACGATGCGGCCGAGGACGTGGCCCACCGGCACGAAGCCCCAGTGGCGCGAGTCGGACGAGTTCGGGCGGTTGTCGCCGAGGACGAAGACGTGGCCGGGTGGGACCTTCCACGGGAACGCGGGCGCGTTGCCGTCGCAGCCGCCCCATCCCAGGGGCTCGCCGTCCCGCAACGGTGTGGAGTCCTCGCCGGGGCAATGCAGCGTCTCGTAGCCGTCGTGGGCGAAGCGGACCGGCGTGCACCCAGGGAGCGCCTCGTGCCAGGGCTCGCCGCGGCGCGCCGTTTCGCGCACGCCGTTCACGGTGGCGAAGCCCGCCTCGTCGACGGAGACGACGTCGCCCTCGACCGCGACGACCCGCTTGGCGAACTCGACACCCGGTTGGCACGGATAGAAGAAGACGATCGCGTCGCCGCGGGCCGGCGCCCCCCCGCCCGCGTAGGCGAAGCGGTTGCTGACGAGCAGGCTGCCGGTGGCGAACGACGGCTCCATGCTGCTCGACGGCAGGCGGTTCCAACGGAGCGCGACGAGCGCCGCCGCGGCCGGGACGCCGAGTGCGGCGACGACGACGAGGAGTGGGCGCTTCATGTGCGCGAGCATGCGACGGGCGACGGCGCGGCGCCAGCGCTTGCCGCAGACGGCGCCCGATCGCACACGAACGCGGCTCGAGGCAGGACCAAGACGAACGCGGTCCTGTGGACGTGGCTGTCGGCGACGCGATGACGGGGCTTGCGGCGGAGGGCGCGGCCGACGCATGAAGGAGGGCATGCGGAAGTTCGTGGTCGTCGTGGCGTGCGCCCTCTGGGGCTGCGACGCCGAACAGTCGGCAGGTGGCACGGCGGATGCCGGTGGCGGCGACGCGGCGACCGTCATCGACGCGGCGGGCGATGGCGCCGTGGGAAGGGACGCGGCGGTCGACCCGGACGCGGCGGGCGATGGCGCCGTGGGAAGGGACGCGGCGGTCGACGTGGACGCGGCGGTCGACCCGGACGCGGCGGTCGACGTGGACGCGGCGGTCGACGCGGACGCGGCGGTCGACGTGGACGCGGCGGTCGACGCCGGCCCCGACCCGGACGCCGCCCCCGCGCCCGACGCCGGCGGCTGGGGTCCGTGCCAGGTCGGCGACGCCCCCGGCGAGTGCCTCGACGTCGCCGACTGCGACGACGATCGCCAGCCCGTCCCCGGCCACTGCCCGGGACCGGCCGAGATCCAGTGCTGCGTCCCGCGCGCCGGCGCCTGCGACGCCGACGACCACCCGCAGCCCAACGCCGGCCTCTCCGAGGCGCCGGGCGAGGGCGGCTGCCCGCCGGGCATGCTCCCGGCCGCCGACTTCTGCGTGGACCGCTTCGAGGCGGCCCTCGTCGAGGTGACCGCCGACGGCGAGCGCCCCTGGTCGCCCTACCACAACCCCGGCGACCGGCGCGTGCGCGCCGTCTCGCTGCGCGGCGCCGTCCCACAGGGCTATGTGAACGGCGTCCAGGCCGGCCGCGCCTGCGCCGAGGCCGGCAAGCGCCTGTGCACCGACGCCGAGTGGCTGCGCGCCTGCCAGGGCCCCGACGAGCACACCTACCCGTACGGCGACGCGCGCCAGGACGACGTCTGCAACGACCGTCGCGCGCGCCACCCCGCCGTCGAGCTCTTTCCCGACGACCCGACGCCCTTCGACCGCATCCAGGACGCGTGCATCAACCAGCTCCCCGACTCGCTCGCGACGACCGGCAGCCACCCCGGCTGCGTCACCGCCGAGGGCGCCCTCGACATGATGGGCAACCTGCACGAGTGGACGGCCGATCCCGCGGGCACCTTCCGCGGCGGTTTCTATGTCGACACGCGCATCAACGGGAACGGCTGCCTGTACCGCACGACGGCGCACGACACGGGACACTGGGACTACTCGACGGGCTTCCGCTGCTGCGCCGACCGCTGACCGCGGCTCGACCGTCCCGCGGGTCGCTGCTACGGTGGACGCCGTGAGGGGCACGCTCTTCGGGCTGGTCGTCTGTGCGCTCGCCGGCTGCGGCGGGGAGGCGCCGCGCCCCGAGCCGTGGAAGGCGCGGCATCCCGCGTCGCGCTTCATCACGGCCGACGGCTTCTCGGACGAGGGCCCCGACGCGGCCGAAGCCGAGGCGCGCGCCGGCGTGGCGCGGCAGATCGACTCCTCGATCGAGGCGACGCTGACGGTCCGCACCGGCGAGACGGACGGCCGCCCGTCGCACGACATCGAGAGCGTCACGCGCGAGAAAGCGCGATTCGACCGCGGCGAGCTGATCAAGGTGGTCCGCGAGGCGACGCACTGCGAGGGCCGCCGCTGTCAGGCGTTCGCGGCGCTCGACCGCGACGAGGTCGAGGACCTGCTCGGCCGCGAGTACGTGGCCGGCCACGCCGCCTTCACGACCGCCGCCGGCGCCGCAGAGGGCGCCGCCGGGCTCGCCGACTTCACCGTGCGCTTCCGGCAGGCCGAGACGGCGTTCGACGCGCTCGAGCCGCGCGGCCGCCAGATCGAGGGCGTCACGGGGCGTGCGTACGGGCCGTACGCCACCGACCGCGAGCGCCGCGACGCCCTGCGCGCCCGCCGCGCCCGGATGCTCGCCGACCTGCGCGTCACGCTCCGCCTCGACGCGGCCGCCGACGAGGCGTGGCGCGAGCCGCTCGCCGGCGCGCTCGTCGGGGCGTTCCGCGACGCGGGCCTGCTCGCCGCGCCCGGCGACACCTGCGCCGCCGGCGTCGAGTTCCGCCCCGCGGCGAAGGTCGCCTGCGGCCTCGGCCCGCTCGGCCCGAGCTGCGAGCTGCAGATCGACGGCGAGCTGCGCGACTGCGCCGCCCACGCCGGCCTCGGCACCCTGCGCGCCCGCGTCGTCGGCGCCCACCCGCGCAGCGAGGACGACGCCCGCCGGCAGCTGCTCGACCGGCTCGCGGGCGGCGCCCTCGCCGCCGCCCTCCGGCAACAGATCGGCGATGTCCTCCCGACGCGCTGAGGTCGTGCTGCTGCTCGCGCTCGCGGCGCCGGCGCTCGCGGCGGAGCGCACGGTGGCGCTCGAGCGCAGCGGCGACGCCGTCGTCGGACAGCCGGCGCCCTGGTTCGCGGGCTGGACGCCGGGCAACGAGATCCTCAACCGCACGAAGCTGCTGCAGCGGCCCGGCAAGGCGCACGCGCTCGTGTTCTTCGCGACGACGTGCGCGCCCTGCGAGCGCGGCCTGAGGGCGCTCGCCGCGCGACGCGGCGACCTCGTCGCGCAGGGTCTCGACCTCGTGCTCGTCGCCATCGGCGAGCCGGCCGAGGTGGTCGGGCCGTGGCTCGCCGCGCGCGACCTCGCCGATGCGACGGTGTTGCTCGACCCGTTCGGTCGCGCGGCGCGGGCGCTCGGCGGCGCCGAGGTCGAGGGCGGGCGCGAGGTCCTGCGGCTGCCCCGGACGGTGGTGATCGGGGCGGACGGCAAGGTCCGCGCGATCTTCGGCGAGGAAGGCGCGGACTACGCGGATCGCATGTTGGCGGAGGCGCGTCGAACGGAGTGATCGGAGGGGGGCCATGCGCTTCGTCCTCGTCACTCTCCTGATGCTGCCCTTCGCCGCCGGCGCCGAGCCGCGACGCGTCGCCGTGCTCGAGCTGGGCAACCCCGCCGCGCTCGAGGGCCAGGAGGTCAGCTACCTGGCGGGGCTGGTCCGCGGCGAAGCGTTGCGCCTGCCGGTGGACCGCTTCCTCGTCATGACCCGCGAGAACCTGCTCGAGCTGTTGCCGCCGGGGCGCACCCTCGAGGACTGCGTCGGGGACTGCGACGTCGAGACGGGCCGCAACATCGGCGCGGACTTCGTGCTGTCGGGGGAGGTGGTGCGCTTCGGCGGGGAGCTGCGCCTCGTCCTGCGTCTGCACGAGACGCGCGAGGGCCGGCTGCTCGCGGACGCGACGGCGCGCGCGCCTTCGGTGCTCGGGCTCGAGGGGCCGGTGGTGGAGGCGGCGCGCGCGGCGCTCTCCGGCCTCGCGCTGCGCCGGCGTGAGCTGCCGCCGCCGCCGGTGGCGGACGACGGCCCGGCACCGCTCTCCGACGCGGCGCTGTCGTTCGCGGAGGTCGACATCGACGCGCTCGAGGCCTACGACCGCGCGGTCCGCGCGGACCGCGGCCGCGGCTCTCCGGCCGAGAAGGCGGCCGCGTGGCGGACGGTGGGGGCGCGCGCGCCGAAGTGGAAGGCGTTCGCCGACGGGCGCGCCGCCGCGTGGGAGGCGCACGCCGCGAAGCTGCGCGCGGAGCGCGACGCCCGGCAGCGCCGCGCCGAGTCGCGGGATCGCGACTGGAGGCGCCTCGCGCGGCTGCTGCGCCTCGAGGTGGTCTCGCCCGCCGAGAAGCGGCGCTGGGCGGAGGCGTTCCTGCAGGTCTACGGCTACGACGAGCGCGACAACCCCTACGTCGACGAGCTGGTGCGCCACGCGTACGACCGCGAGACGCGCCTGCCGGCGACGACGCCCGTCGAGCGCGAGCTCGAGCGCGCGGTGGGCCGCTTCGTCCGCCTCGTGACCCCCGACCAGGATTTCACAGGGATTCTGCGGGGTTATAACGGCCTGCGCGCGCTGATCGACGTCGAGGGGCGCCTCGTCGACGTGCGGGCCGAGGACATCCGGCGCGTCGCCGTCCTCAGGCGGTGAGCGGGCGCGCGACGACGACCACGTTCCCCTCGGGATCGGCGAAGTAGGCGGCGAGGTCGCCCCAAGGGCGCGGCGCGAGCGGGGAGAGCAGGCGCCCGCCCGCCGCGGCGACGCGCTCGGCGGCTGCCGCCGGGTCGTCGCAGTGGAAGTACAGCTCGCAGCCGCTCAGGCCCTCGCGGGACGCTGGCCTCTCGCCCGTCACGCGCGCGAACGCCTCGCGCTGATACAGACCGAGCCGGCGTCCGCCGGGCGAGACGAGCTCGACGTAGACCGGCACGTCGACCGCCGTCTGCCATCCCAGCGCGGCGCGATGGAACGCCGCCATGGCTTCGAGGTCGTCGACGGCGAGGATCGTCAGGACGTGCTCCACGTGCAGATTCCTGCCCTGGCGCCCCGCGCGGGGCGCGTCACGATGAGACGGCGCACTCTACGCGCGACCAGGGGGTGATGCCATGCGCATGTCTTCGGCACTGCTGCTCGCGGGGCTCTCGCTCGCGCCGGCGGCGGCGTTCGCCCAGAAGGACGACGGGAAGCCCGTCCGGACGACGTTCATCGACATGGACGCGATGTATCTCGAAGGGCGGCACGCGAAGCCGCTCGGCGACCTGATCCAGGCGCGCAAGGCGCCGAAGTTCGACAGCCTCGTCCGCCTCAAGCGCGACGTCCTGCCGGGGCTGAAGGCGAGCGCCCACGACGTCTCCCTGCGTTAGGCAGGCTCGGTCGGCAGGCCCTCGAGCCCGGCATAGATCTCGTCGAGCGGCAGCGCGATGCCCAGCGCGGGCAGCTCGACCTCGGCGCCCGGCGGGTACGCGGTGAGGAGCCACTGCCCGCTCTCGAGCCGGCGATAGTGCTCGACCCGCCGCTGGCTCTGCGCGACGAGCACGTACTCGGCAAGGTCCGGCAACCGCGCGTAATGCTGGAACTTCGCGCCGCGGTCGTACGCCTCGCTCGTGTCCGAGAGCACCTCGAAGATCACCTTGGGGTTGAGCGCCGAGCGGCCGTCCTTCGGGTGGACGCGGAGCGATCCGCAGATCACCGTCGCGTCGGGGTAGGCGTACAGGCCCGTCTCTTCGACATGGACGCTCAGGTCGCTCTGGTAGGCGCGGCAGGGGCGGCCCCGCAGTCTTCCCCAGAGCGCGCCGACGACGTTGGCGGCGATGAGCGAGTGCTCCGGCGTGCCGCCCGACATCGCCCACGCGTCGCCGTTCGCGTACTCGTGCTTGAGGTCGGACGCGCGCTCGAACGCGACGTACTCGTCCTCGGTCATGTGCAGCTTCTCGGCAGGGGCCATGGCGCGCACCTCGCGGTCATCTTGACGGAGAGCCCGGCGCCGGTCCATACGGCGGCGCCCGGCGTCTCACGGCGACGCCTCGCGAGGCGTTTCTCCCCGTTTTCGAGGCGTTCCGCCCCGACCCATCCGCGTCATGTCGCCGGCGGGCGACGGCACGGGCGATGCTTCTCCCGCCTGCGTTCCGGGGGGAGGAGCTCGTCATGGCCAGAGGGAAGCGCGCCGCCATCGTCGCCGGGTTGCGCACGCCGTTCGGCCGGCGCGAGGGCGCGTTCCGGCACCTTTCGGCGCTCGACCTTGCGCGGCTGTGCGTCGCCGAGATGTTCCAACGCGCCGGCGTCGACGCCGCCGAGGTGGGGATGGTCGTGTTCGGGCAGGCGGTGCCGTCGCCGACGGTGCCGAACTTCGCGCGGGAGGTCGCGCTCGGCGCGGGGCTGCCGACAGGCGCCGAGGCCTACACGGTGTCGTGCGCGTGCGTCACCGGCTTCCGCGCGACGGTGGCCGCGCTGCAGGCGATCGAGGCCGGCGACGCGGACTGCGTTGTCGCCGGCGGCGCCGACAGCGCGAGCGACGTGCCCATCGCGGCGTCCCGGCACCTGTCCGAGGCGCTGCGGACGGCGAGCGCCGCGCGGACGTTCACGGAGCGCGCGAAGGCGCTGACGGAGCTGCGGCCGCGCGACCTCGTGCCCGTCGCGCCCGGGCCGCGCGATCCCTCGACGGGGCTGACGCTGGGCGAGCACGCCGAGCGCCTGGCGAAGGCGTACGGCATCGGCCGCGCCGCCCAGGACGAGCTCGCCCATCGCAGCCACTCGCGGGCGGCGCGGGCGTGGGCCGAGGGCCGCTTCGACGACGAGGTCATGCCGCTGTACGTGCCGCCGTCATTCCACGCCGTCCACGAGGACGAGACCGTCGACCGCGAGACGAGCCTCGATGACCTCGCCGCCTTCGCGCCGGCGTTCGACGCGCGCCACGGCACGGTCACCACGGCCACGGCGGCGGCGCCGGTCGACGGCGCGGCGGCGATGGTGCTCATGCGCGAGGACAAGGCGCGCGCGCTCGGCTTCGCGCCGCTCGGGTATGTGCGCAGCTACGGCTTCGCGGCGTGCGATCCGCGCGACGAGCTGCTCATGGGCGCGGCGCACGCGACGCCGCGGGCGCTCGAGCGCGCGGGCGCGACTCTGGCCGACGTCGACCTCGTCGACATGCACGAGTCGTTCGCCGCCCAGGTGCTCTCCGTCGTGCAGGCGTTCGGCAGCGCGACCTTCGCCCGCGAGCGCCTGGGACGCGACCGCGCGATCGGCGACGTCGACTGGGACCGTTTCAACGTGTGCGGGGGCTCCCTCGCCCTCGGGCACCCCTACGCCGCCACCGGCGTGCGCCAGATCGTGCAGACCCTGCGCGCGCTGCGACGCACCGGCGGCGGCCTTGCGCTGGCCACCGCCTGCGCCGCCGGAGGGCTCGGCGCGGCGGTGGTCCTGGAGGTGGCGTGATGGTGGCGAGGGCTTTCGACATCGAGGTCCGTCAGGACGAAGTGGCGGTGGTGCGGCTGGACGTGCCCGGGCAGCCGCTGAACCTGATCTCCGGGGCGTTCGTCGAGGAGCTCGACGGCGTGCTGGACGACCTGAGCGGCGCAAACGACGTGCGGGCCGTCGTGTTCACGTCCGCGAAGCCGGACGCCTTCATCGCCGGCGTCGATCTCGAGGTGGTCCTGCGTTGTCGCGACGCCGCCCAGGGCACGTCGCTGGCGCGCACGGCCCAGCGCATCACCGGCCGGATCGCGGCGCTCGAGAAGCCGGTGGTCGCGGCGATCCACGGCGCGTGCTTCGGCGCGGGCCTGGAGCTCGCCGTGGCGTGCGACGCGCGCGTCGCCAGCGACGACCGCGCGACGCGGCTCGGGCACCCGGAGATCCACCTCGGGCTGCTGCCGGGCGCGGGCGGGACGCAGCGGCTGCCGCGCCTCGTGGGCGTCCAGCGGGCGCTCGAGCTCTTCCTCGGTGGACGGCGGCTGGGCGCGCTCGAGGCGCTCGAGGTGGCGCTCGTCGACGAGGTGGTGCCGCGCGGCATCCTGGTGGACGTGGCGGCGCGACACGCGCTGCGGCTGGCGGAGACGGCGCGGCGGCGCGAGACGTTCCGGGAGCGGCTGTCGCGGCTGTTCTCGCGCGACGAGCTCGAGTCGCTGGCGGTCGCCGAGAACCCGGTGGGGCGCCGCGTCGTGTTCGAGCAGGCGCGGCGGCGCCTGGCGGACCGCGCGCGCTGGCTCCTCCCGGTGGGCGAGCGGCTGCTCGACACGGTCCGCGCGGGCCTCGAGCGCGGGCCGGAAGCGGGCCTCGAAGCGGAGGCGCGGGCGTTCGGCGAGGTGGCGACGGCGGCGCCGTCGCGCGAGCTCGTGCGCCTCTTCCTCGCGCGCCGGGCGATCGATCACGGGCCGCTCGTGCCGAACGACACGGGCGCCTCGCCGCGCACGGTGCACCGCGTGGGCGTGCTCGGCTGCGGCCTCATGGGCACCGGCATCGCCTACGTGACGGCGGACTGTGCGCGGCTGCCCGTCCGCCTGAAGGACCGCGACGACGACCGCGTCGGCGAGGCCCTGCGCCGCCTGCGCGGGATGCTCGAGCGTCGGCGTGCCGGCGGGCGCATCGACCCGCTCGAGATGGAGCGCCGCTGGCACCACATCACGCCGACGGTCGACTACCGCGGCTTCGAGCGCTGCGACGTCGTCATCGAAGCCGTCTACGAGGACCTCGAGCTGAAGCGGCAGGTGCTGCGCGAGGTGGAGGCCGTCGCCGGCCCCGACGTGATCTTCGCCTCGAACGCCTCGGCCCTGCCGATCGCCGACATCGCCGCCGCGAGCGTGCACCCCGAGACGGTGATCGGCATGCACTACTTCTCGCCGGTCGCGCGCATGCCGCTCGTCGAGGTGGTGCCGGGCCCTCGCACGGCGCCGTGGGTGACCGCGACGTGCGTCGCGCTCGCGCGGAGCCAGGGCAAGACGGCGATCGTGGTGAAGGACGGGCCGGGGTTCTTCACCACGCGCATCCTCGCGCCGCTGCTGAGCGAGGCCGGACACCTCGTCTCGGAGGGGGCGTCCATCGAGGCCGTCGACCGCGCGCTCGTCGAATTCGGCTTTCCGGTCGGGCCCTTCCGGCTGCTCGACGAGATCGGGCTCGACGTCTCGGCGCGCGTGAACACGCTGCTGGCCGAGGCTTACGGGCCCCGCATCGGCCCCTGGCCGGGGCTGCGCTGGCTGGTGGACGACCGGCGCTACGGCAAGAAGAACGGGCGCGGCTTCTATCGCGCGCGGGGCGAGGTCGACGCGTCCGTGTATCCGGTGCTCGGCGTCCAGCCGCGTGGCGACGGCGAGCCGTCCGAGGACCTTGCCTGGCGGTGCGTGCTGCGGCTCGTCAACGAGGCGCTGTGGTGCCACGGCGAGGGCGTGCTCGGCAGCACGCGCGACGGCGACGTCGGCGCGGTGCTCGGCGTGGGCTTCCCGGCGTATCGGGGCGGCCCGTTCCGGCTCGTCGACGCGCTCGGGCCGCGCGACGTGCATGACCGCCTCGTGGCGCTGCGCGACCGCCACGGCGTGCGCTTCGAGCCGGCGCCGCTGCTCGCCGAGATGGCCGAGGAGGGCGTCACCTTCTACGGCGAGGGCGCGGTGCCGGCCGCGCGCGCGCCGCGCACGGGCGAGGCGGGGCGCCGCGCGACGCCCGCCTGACGGCCCCGCGGACCCCCGTGCTCGTGTGTTCGAAACGCCCGAGAGCGCCCGATCACGATCCGGCGCGCGCCCCTTTCACGGATCTTACCGCCGCCGCTTCCCTGCGGACGCTTCGCCGGGTGTCTGCTTCCATGTCTTCGAGCCTGAGCGGGGACCTGGGGGAGCAGCGATGCGACATCGAGCAGTGATCGGCGCGTGGGTGACGGCGATGTGTCTCGCCGCGACACCGGCGCGCGCCGCCGACGACCTGGCGTTCGAGACCGACGTGGCCGCCTCGATCGCCGACGGCGTGGCCTGGCTGCGCAGCATCGACGCCTTCGCGGCCGGGAACGCCGGCGCGCGCCAGGCCCGGCCCTGGGCGCTGCTGGCCCTGCTGGGGCAGCGCGACGGCGTCGGTCCGGACGCACGGCCCGTGGGATACACGGGCCTGCCGGCAGCCGACCAGGCGCTCGCGCGAACCGCCGTGGAGCTCATCCTCGACGACACGTTGTACGGCGTCGCGGCGCCCGCGCCGCTCATCTACGCGGACGCCAGCTGCCTGATGGCGCTCTCGGCCTATGCGCTCGGCGGCGGGCCGGACGTGCCGAACTTCGGCAACCGCACGGTCGACGGCGCGATCGACACGGTCGTCCAGCGCGTGCTCGCGGCGCAGGGCACGACCGGCGCGGAGACCGGCTGGTGGGGCTACACGACGCCCGAGGTGGACCTCTCGACCACGCACTTCGCCGTGGGCGGGCTGGCGGCGGCGCGGCGCTTCTACGAAGCGCGTCTGCCCTCGGGAGGCAGCCCGCTGGCGCAGGGCCAGTACAACCTGCGGATTCACCAGATCGACGCCGCGCTGGCGCGCACGCGGCAGGCCATCGCGGCGCACGTGAGCCCCGACGGCGGCATCGGCTACCGGCCGACATTGGCGATGTATGCGGCCACGACGTCGCAGACCACCGCCGCGGCCCTGTGGACGCTGACGCTCGCCGGCGCCAGCGTGGACGACCCGGTGGTGCAGGGCCTGCTCGGCTGGATGCGCGACGCCTACAACTACCAGACGACCTGGGCGGCGGCGTCGGTCTACAACATGTCCTACTACGATCAGCTCGTCGCCTCGGCGAAGGCGTTCACGCTGCTCGAGGGCGCGGCGCCCGCGCCGGGCAACCTCGGCCCGGACGACATGGGCACGTTGCCGGCGGCGCCGATCACCCTGCTCCGGCCCGACTGGCGGCTGGCGAACCGGGACTTCGCCGCCGATCCGCCGGCGCGCGGCGCCGGAGCCGCCGGCAAGTATCAGCACTACCGCGACGACCGGCCGAAGGCGCGCTGGTACTACGACTATGCGTACACGCTGATGACGCAGCAGGACGCCCAGGGCCAGTTCACGGCCGCGTCCTACCGCAACAACGGCGCCACCCCGGTCTTCCACGCCTGCTGGAACCTGGTGGTCTGCCACAGCTACGCCCTGCTGGTGCTCGAGCGCTCGCTCGCCGGCGTCTGCCGCGACCGCGACGGCGACCGCGTGTGCGACGAAGACGACGTGTGCCCCGATCTGAGGGAACGCCGGCAGAGGGACCGCGACGGCGACGGCGTCGGCGATCGCTGCGACAACTGCCCCGACGATCCCAATCCCGGCCAGGCGGACGTCGACGGCGACGGCGAGGGCGACGCGTGCGACCCGTGCGAGGCCGACGCGGAGTGCGACGACGGCGAGGTGTGCACGATCGACGTGTGCAACCCCGACGGCACGTGCGCGAACCTGGTCGACGACTGCGCGGACGGCAACGCCTGCACGGTGGACGCGTGCGTGCCGGGCCTCGGCTGCGAGTCCACGCCGCTCGACTGCGACGACGGGAACGCCTGCACCGCCGACGCGTGCGACGGCGAGGGCGCGGGGTGCACGCACACGCCCGTCTCGTGCGACGACGGCAACGCCTGCACGTCCGACGCGTGCGATCCGGCTGCGGGCTGCGCCCACGCGCCGGTGGTCTGCGACGACGGCAGCGTCTGCACGCTCGACCGATGCGACGAGAAGGCCGGCTGCCTGTATGCGCCGATCGAATGCCCCGACGACGGCAACGCCTGCACGGCGCCGATCTGCGACGCGGCGAAGGGGTGCACGACCGTGCCCGTGTCGTGCGACGACGGCAACGCCTGCACGACCGATGCGTGCGACAAGCTCAAGGGCTGCATCCACACCGACGTCAAGTGCGACGATGGATTGGGGTGCACGATCGACGCGTGTGATCTCGAGAGCGGATGCGTCAGCGTCGCCGTGAAGTGTGACGATGGGAACGCGTGCACGGCCGACGCCTGCGACGACAAGACCGGGTGCAGCCACACGCGCATCTCGTGTGACGATGGGAACGCGTGCACGGCCGACGCCTGCGACGACCGCGAGGGGTGCACCCACCGCGAGGTGTCGTGCGACGACGGGAACGCGTGCACGGCCGACGCCTGCGATCCGAAGCGGGGCTGCACGCACGAGCCGGTCAAGTGCGACGACGGCGATCCGTGCACCGACGACTTCTGCGCGCCCGGCGGCGGGTGCCGCTTCGTGCCGCGGACGTGCGACGACGGCGACGAGTGCACCGCCGACGCCTGCGACCGCGAGACCGGCGAGTGCCGCCACGAGGCGCAGTGCCCGGACTGCAGCGCCGCGGCGCTCGCCGAGCAGCCCGAGGCGAGGCGCGAGCGCGAGCGCGGCTTCACCGATCTCGTCGTCGTTGGCGTGACCGATCCCCAGCACCAGTTCGCCGAGATCACGATCGACCGCGTCGCCCAGGACGAGCCCGTCGGCCGCACCTGCCCCGACGCGTCGGGCATCGGCGGACCCGTGGCCCGCGTGCGCGACGAGTCCGACCGCGGGCGGGGCGCCGACGGTCGCGTGTACCACGTCGAGTTCACCGCCACCGATCCCGACGGCCACGCCTGCACCGGCACCGCGACCTGGTGCGTGCCCGCCGGCGGTCGCCACGCCGTCTGCGGCGACGCCGGCCCGCGCTTCGACGCCACCGCCTGCCCCTGACGCCGCGCCGCGCCGGCCGCCTGCCCCTCCGGCCCACCGACCGCGCGTCCTGCCGAACGAGGGCGGACCGGGACACGCCTCTCGCGGACGAGCGCGCGGTCCGATCGAACACGCCTGCGCGTCTCCCCGGGTCTGCCGTATCCTGCGGCGTCTCGGGAGTCGGCATGTACGCATGGGTCGAGGTGCGCCTCCCGGACGGGAGCGTGCACGAGCTGGGGCACGGAGATCTGGTCGGGCGGCTGTGGTCGGCGGCGCTGCCGATCGACGACGCCCGCGTCTCCGAGGCGCACGCGCTGGTGAGCCTGCGCGGCGGCGAGCTGCAGCTGCTCGCCCTGCGCGGCGCCCTGTCCGTCGGCGGGCAGCCCCTCTCGAGGATCGCGCTGACGCCCGGCCTCCGCGTGTCGCTCGCCGAGGGCATCGAGCTCGAGGTGCTCTCGGTCGACCTGCCCGACGACGTCCTCGCGCTCGAGGGGGACGGCCTGCCGCGCCAGGTGCTCGCCGGGGTCTGCTCGCTGGTCACCCGGCCGCGGCCGCGTCTGATGGCGGGCAGTGTCGGCGGGGCGGCCGCCGTCTTCTGGACGACGCGCGACGCGTGGCGGGTGCGGGTGGGTGACGCTGAGGTGCGCCCGTTCGCCGCCGGCGACGCCTTCACCACCGACGGCCGGACGTTCCGCGCGGTCGAGGTGGCGCTCGGCCAGGCCGGCGCCGAGCGCACGCACGCGCGGGGCGGCACCCCTTCGCCGCTCCGGCTCGTCGCGACGTACGACAGCGTGCACCTCCACCGCGAGGGCTGGCCCGTGCTCGCGCTCGGCGGCCTGTCGGCGCGCATCGTGAGCGAGCTCGTCGCGCTCGGCGGGCCGGTCTCGTGGGAGGTGGTCGCCGGCGAGCTCTGGCGCGCAAAGACCGACCGCCTGGTGCTCCGGCGCCGCTGGGACGTGGGCCTCGCGCGCCTGCGCCGTCGCCTCGAGGCGGCGCACGTCCGGCCCGACCTCGTCCGGGCCGACGGCTCGGGGCAGGTGGAGCTCGTCCTCTACGCCCACGACGTCGTCGAGGACCTCACCTGAAGGACGAGCGGACGAGCATGGCGCACCCGACGGGCGCCGACGCGGCGGCGGGCGGCGACGCGCCCGTCACGACGGAGGCGCTCGTCGCCGAGGCGGCGCTCCCCGACGCCACGGCGGTGCTCGAGGTGGCCGAGCCGGCGCGCTACGCGCGCGGTCCGCTGCTGGGCATCGGCGGCATGGCGCGTGTCGTCGCCGCGACCGACCTGCGCCTCGGCCGCGAGGTGGCGCTGAAGGAGGTGGCGGCGGGCGCCCCCGCGGCGCGCCTCGTGCGCGAGGCGCGCATCGCCGCGCAGCTCGAGCACCCCGGCATCGTGCCGGTCTACGACGCCGGCACCTCCGCTGACGGCCGCGTCTGGTACGCGATGCGGCTCGTCCGCGGGCGGACCTTCGCCGACGCGCTCGCGGCCCGCGCCACGCTCGCCGAGCGCGTCACGCTGCTGCGCTCGTTCCTGCAGGCGTGCGAGGCGGTGGCCTTCGCCCACGACGCGGGCATCGTGCACCGCGATCTGAAGCCGGCCAACGTGCTGATCGGCGAGCACGGCGAGACGCAGGTGGCCGACTGGGGCGTCGCCCGCCCTTCGGCGCGGGCCGAGGCCGACGGGGTGTGGGACGACGTGCTGCCGCATGGGGCGCAGGCGACGGTCGCCGGGGCCGTGGTCGGCACGCCGGCGTACATGAGCCCGGAGCAGGCGCGGGGCCAGCCGGCCGATCCCCGCTCCGACGTCTACGGGCTCGGGGCGATGCTCTACGAGCTGCTCACGGGCCGACCGCCGTTCGCGGGATCCGCCGTCGAGGTGCTCGAGGCCGTCCGCCGGGGGGCGATCGCGCCGGTCCGCGAGCGGGCGCCCGACGCGCCGCCGGAGCTGGCGGCGATCGCGGAGCGGGCGCTGGCCGCCGATCCCCAGGACCGGTACGAGTCGGCGCGGCAGCTCGCCGCCGACGTGGCGCGCTTCGTCGACGGTCGCATGGTGGCGGCCTATGCCTACACGCCGTGGGACCACCTCGTGCGCTTCGTGCGCGCCCGCCGCGCGCCCCTGGCCATCTCGGCGGCGGCCCTGCTGGCGCTGCTCCTCGTCGGCTGGGTGGCGTGGCGCGGCACGCAGATCGAACGCGACCGCGCCGTGGCGGCGGAGGCGGCGACGCGCGCCTCGCTGGCGCTCGCCGACCGGCACCTCGCCCACGCGCTCGAGCAGCAGGCCCAGGCCGCCCTCGAGCTCGACGCCCGCGGCGAGGCCGAGGTGCTCGCCGCGCACGTCCTGCGGCTGGGCGAGTCACCCGCCGCCCGGGGCGTGCTGGCCGCCTACGGCGACGCGGGGCGTCCGCGGGTGGTCTCGCGGGCGGCCCTGCCCGAATGCCCGCGCGCCCGGTTCTCGTCGACCGCCGACCGGATGCTGTGCCTCGGGACCGACGACGTGTCGCTCTGGACGCTCGACCCGCCGGCGCGGCGCTGGTCGGTGCCGGTCCGGGCGCGCGACGGGGTGATCGTCGAAGGCGCCGGCCGGGTGGCGCTCACGCTGCCCGACGTCCGGTTCCGGCTGCTCGACGCCGACACGGGCGCGGTGGTGGGCGCCGATCTGGTGCCGCCCGACGACCACGGCCTGCTGCCCGTCGCCCCGGGCCGCTTCGCCGTCGTGGTGTCGTTCGGGGACGTGCTCGTCGTCGACGCCGCCACCGGCGCGCACTCGCTGCGCGCGGGGTGTCGCGACGACCGCGCCGCGGGCGCGCTGGCGGCGGCGGTGTCGCCCGACGAGTCGCAGATCGCCGTCGTCTGCGCCGACGGCACGGTGTGGGTGGGCGCCCCCCTGGCGCGCGCCGACCGCGCGCTGCCCACGGTCTTCGACGCGAGCCGACCCGCCATCGCCCTCGTCTTCACCCCCGACGGCCGCCACCTCGTCGTGGGCAACGAGCGGGGAGAGGTGGCCCTGGTCGACGCGGCGAACGGCGCCACCGTGCGCGCCGCGCCCGCGCACGTCGGCCGGATCGTCCGGGTCGAGGTCTCGCCCGGGGGCGATCGCGTCGCGGTCACCGGCGATCGCGGCGGCGTGCGCTTGTGGCGGCCGGCGACCGGCGCCTGGGAGACGCGCCTGCCCGTCGCCGCCGGGGCCACCGTGCGCTTCGTCGGCGGCGAGGTGCGGACGCTGGGACGGGTGCGGTGGACCTGGGCCCTGCCCGAAGCGCCGTTCCCGCGCCGGTTCGTCGCCGACAGCGGCCACGCCGCCGCGGCGCTCTCGCCGGACGGGCGCCTGCTGGCCGCGGCGACCGGCGGAGGATCGGTGCCGATCTGGTCGACGGCCGACGGCGCGTCCGTGGCCACGCTCCATTGGCAGGACGGGGTGGCGAAGTCGGTGGCCTTCTCGCCGGACGGTCGCCGTCTCGCCGCCGCCGGCATGCGCGACCGGCACGTGCGGCTGTTCGACACCGCGGACTGGAGCGAGGTCGACGCGCTGAGCGGCCGTACCCACGCCTTCCGTCGCGTCGGCTGGCTCGCCGGGGGCGTGCCCGTGGCGGTGGGCTACCTCGGCGGCCCCCACCTCTGGCCGGGCGGCGACGCCGTCGTGCTCGCGACGGCCGAGACCCAGATCGACCTCGCCGTGCGCCACGACGGCCGGGTCGCCGCCGTCGTCGACCGGACCGGCGCCGTGGCCCGCGTCTTCGCCGGCGATCCGCCGCGCCTCGAGCCGGTGCTGGACGACCCGCTCGCGTTCGCGGTGGACCTCGGCGAGCGGTGGCTGGCGGTGGGCCGACCGCACGCCGTCGCGCTGCACGACGCGGCGGGCGGCCGGCCGGCGCTGACGATCCCCCATCCCGACGCTCGCGTCCTCGACGTCGCGCTCTCGCCGTCGGGCGAGCACGTGGCGACGGCGGGGCTGGACGGCGCCGCGCGGCTCTTCCGCACGTCCGATGGCGCCCTGCAGGCGGTGCTGCGGGGCCACGGCGACCGGGTGGCCCACGTGTCGTTCTCCGCCGACGGCGCGACGCTCGTCAGCGCGAGCTGGGACCGGGCCGTGCGCCTGTGGGACCTGCGCGGCCTCGACACCCCTGCGGACGCGCTCGTCCCCGCGCTCGAGGCCGCCTGGGGCCTCGACCTGGACGACGCCGTCGGCGCCGCGGCGCGCTGACCGCCGCGCCGGAGCTACTCGCGCAGCGCCTGATGGATGCCGTGCTTCTTCAGCAGCTCGCGCAGGTGGTACCGCGTCAGGCCCGCGGCCTTCGCGCTCTGGGAGATGTTGCCCTGGTGCCGGTCCACCAGCTTCTTCAGATAGATCGCCTCGAACTCGTCGGTGAGCGCCTGCTTGGCGTCCTTGTATTCGAGGTCGATGTTCACGAAGAAGTGCAGGTCGCCCGGCGCTGCCGCGCCGCCGTCCGCCGCCAGCGTCAGGGCGGCCGCCGGAACCGCCGGCGCCGAGAACGCGCCGCCCTCGTTGCCGATGAGGAAGTCGCGCGTCGTGAGCACCGGGCCCTCGCCCAGGTTCGCGCCGCGCTCCACCACGTTCTTCAGCTCGCGGATGTTGCCCGGCCACGGCCGCCGCTTGAGCGACTCCATCGCGTCGGCGCTCACCTGCAGCGGCGGGCGCCCCCACTGCTGGCGCTGCTCGTTGATGCCATTCAGGAAGTGGTTCACGAGCAGCGCCACGTCGTCGGGCCGCTCCCGCAGCGGCGGCAGCGGGATCTGCATCACGCTCAGGCGGAAATAGAGGTCCTCGCGGAAGCCACCCTCGGTGACCATCTTGCGCAGGTCCCGGTTCGTCGCCGCCACGACGCGCACGTCGACCTTGATCGTCTTGTCGCTGCCGACGCGCTTGACCTCGCGGTTCTCGAGCACGCGCAGCAGCTTCGGCTGCAGGTTCAGGTCGAGCTCGCCGATCTCGTCGAGGAAGATCGTGCCGCCGTCGGCCTGCTCGAACACACCGCGGTGCTGCGCGATGGCACCGGTGAAGGATCCCTTCTCGTGTCCGAAGATGGTGCTCTCGATGAGATCCTTGGGGATGGCCGAGCAGTCGAGCACCACGAACGGCCGCTTCTTGCGCGGGCTGAAGTTGTGGATGGCCTGGGCGATCAGCTCCTTGCCGGTGCCGGTCTCCCCCTGGACGAGGACCGTCAGGTCGCTCGGGGAGACGCGCTCGAGGTGCGCGAAGATCTCGCGCATGCGCACGCTCGTCCCGATGACCTGGTCGAAGCGGTCGCGCTCCGACAGCTCGATGGTGACGATGTCCTGCGTCGGCTGGAACTTCAGCACCGTGTTACCGGCGCGGAACACCGTGCCCGGCTTCAGGTACACCTCCTTCACGCGCAGGTCGGCGTAGAAGGTGCCGTTGGTGCTGCCCTCGTCGCGCAACAGGTAGCCGCGGTCGTCGGCGATGATCGAGAAGTGACGCGTGCTGACCGACTTGTCGGTGAGCGTCAGGTCGCACACCGGGCTGCGGCCCACGGTGACCACCTCGCGCGCCACCTCGTACTCGCGGCCGCCGTCCGGCCCCTCGAGCACGACGAGCTTGCTCTTGCGGATGCGCTTCACCGCCGGCCGCGCGCCGACGAAGACCGTATCGAGCGCCGCGTTCTCCCCGAGCTGCTGCGTCATGCGTCCGACCCCCCGTCGGTGGATACTGCGGTGGCCAGTCTATGCGCAGGCCGCGCCCGAGGGCAAGCTGGCGGCCCTTGCCCTTTTCGGGCCAACTGGCCTACTGAAGCGCGCATGCACGGCGAGTACACCACCGACGAGGTCCTGGGCGCGCTCGCCGACGCCGGGCTGCTCGCGCCCGACGTCGTGCGCGAGGCGCGGGTGCGGGAGTCCGCCGAGCGGGCGCGCGTGCTCCGCGCCAACATCGGCGCGCCCGCCGGGCGCGGCGTCGGCTACCGCGTCTCGGCGCCCGAGGTGCTCGCCTCGCTGAAGTTGAAGCGCGTCGACGGTGCCGTCCTCACCGAGGACGCGATCATGCAGGCGCTCGCCGTCGCCGAGGGCCTGTCCTGGCGTCGCCTCGACCCCGTCGAGCTCGATCTCGACCTGGTGACCCGCACGCTCTCGCGTCCGTTCGCGCGCCGCCACGTCTGCCTCGCCATCGGCGAGCAGGAGGGCGCGCTCGTCGTCGCCATGGCCGAGCCGCGCGACATGGAGCTGCGCGAGAGCCTGCAGCGCATCACCGGCCGCAACATCCGGCCCGTGGTCGCGTCGAAGTCCGACATCCTGCGCATCATCTCCGAGTTCTACGGCTTCAAGAGCACCATCGCCGCCGCCGAGCGGGAATACGCGCGCGGTCCCGGCAGCGAGAACCTCGAGCAGCTCTTCCGCATCAAGAGCGACGCCGAGCTCGAAGCCACCGACCAGCACATCGTCAAGGCCGTCGACTTCCTGCTGAGACATGCCGCCGAGCAGCGCGCCAGTGATATCCACTTCGAGCCGAAGAGAGACGAGGCGCTCGTCCGCTATCGCATCGATGGCATCCTGCACACCGTCCACACGCTGCCGCGCGCCGTCATCCCGCCGATCACGAGCCGCATGAAGATGATGGCACGCATGGACATCGCCGAGCGCCGCCGCCCGCAGGACGGCCGCATCAAGACGCTGCGCGAAGGGCGCGAGGTCGAGATGCGCGTCTCGACGATGCCGACGGCCTTCGGCGAGAAGGTCGTGCTGCGTATCTTCGACCCCGATCTGTTCCTGCAGGACCTCTCGTCGCTGGGATTCTTCGAGAGCCAGCGCCTCCTCTGGAACGAGTTCGTGGCGAAGCCGCATGGCATCGTCCTGCTCACCGGTCCCACCGGGAGCGGCAAGACGACGACGCTCTATTCGACGCTGCGTACGCTCGCGAGCCCCGAGGTGAACATCGTCACCATCGAAGATCCGATCGAAGTCGTGACCCCGGCGTTCAACCAGGTGGCGGTGAACCCCAAGGTCGACGTGACGTTCGCGTCGGCCCTGCGCAACGTGCTGCGGCAGGACCCGGACATCATCATGGTCGGCGAGATCCGCGACCTCGAGACGGCGCGCCACGCGGTGCAGGCGGCCCTGACCGGCCACCTCGTGCTGTCGACGCTGCACACGAACGACGCGGCGGGCGCCTTCCCGCGCCTCGCCGACCTCGGCATCGAGCCGTTCCTGCTGTCGAGCTCCGTGATCGGCGTCGCCGCCCAGCGCCTCGTCCGCAGGGTGTGCGACCACTGCGCCCGCACCGTGCACCTCTCCGCCGACGAGGCGCGCCTGCTCGGCGTGCAGCTGGCCGACGCCTCGCAGCAGCTGCCCGTCCGCGAGGGCGAGGGTTGCGTCGAATGCCGCGGCACGGGCTATCTTGGCCGCACGTCGGTGTTCGAGGTCCTGCCGGTCTCGGCGGGTGTTCGTCAGGCGGTGCACGAGGCCGCGGATTCGGGCACAATCGCGCGCGTGGCGCGTCGCGAGGGCATGATGACCCTGCAGGAGGCGGCCCTGAAGAAGCTGGCGCTGGGCGTGACCAGCTTCTCCGAGGTCGTCCGCGTCGTGACCGGGGGGTAGCCCGTGTCAATCGAGAGCAGCTGGACGGCGCTGCAGGGGCTCGTGGCGCAGCCGACGGCGTTCCTCGAGCGCCTCGTGCGCTCGGCCATCGACACCGTGGGCGCGCGCATCGGCGGCCTGGTGCTGGTGCCGCCCGACGGCCCGTATTGCCGGCAGATCACGGCGATCAACGCGCCGCTCCCGCTCGTCGACGCGCGCATCGAGCGCAGCGAGGGTCTCCTGCCCCGCCTGCTGCAGGGACGCGCGGTCGTCGTCGCCGACTACAGCGCGCCGCGGCCGCCGACGCTGGTCAACCACCTGCCGCCGATCGGCCCCGTCGCGCTGTGGCCCTTCGCGCACGACGGCCAGGTCTTCGCGTACCTGCAGGCCGCCGCTTTCGCCGGGGACGCACCCTTCGACCCGGCGGCCTGCGACCGCGTCGGCGAGCTCGTCAAGCGCCTCGAGCCGCTGCTCCCTTCGGTCGTGGCCCTGCGTCACTGCAACCGCGGCCTCGCCGTCTACGACGCCGCCGCCCGCCTGCTCGAGGGCCTGCGCCGCGTGCAGGAGACGGCCGAGCTCGCGCGCCGCGCCGTCGACGGCCTGTCGGCGTCGCTCGGCTACGGCACGGGGGCCGTCGTCCTCTCCACGCCCGACGGCGGCTTCGAGATCCCCGGGCGCCCCGATCCGGTCGAGGCGGGCCCGCTCGAGCGCGCCGCCATGGAAGACGGCCAGCTCGTCCTCGGGCCGGGGCGCGACACGTGCCTCGGGCTCGACCGCCAGGTCGCCGTCATCCCGCTGTCGACGAGCGAGGCGGTGCTCGGGGCGATGGTCATCGCGCAGCGCTCGGTCGTCGGCCACTTCTGGCCCGAGGAGCTGCGCTGGATCGAGCGCTACGCCGTGCGCGTCGCGTTCGCCATCCAGTTCCTGCGCGACCGCGCCGCCCAGGAGGCGCGCATCGACACCTACCAGCGTCTGCTCGACGGGGTGCGTCTCATCAGCGCCGAGCACGAGCTCGACGAGGTGCTGCAGCGGCTCGTCGACGTGGCGGTCGCCGCCTGCCAGGCGCGCGCCGGCGCGGTGCACATGCTCGACGCCGACGAGGGCGTGCTTCGCCGCCGGACGCAGGCGATCGCCGAGGGCAGCGCGGGCGTGGCGCTGTCGGCGCGCACCCGCCCGGGCGAGGGCGTGGTCGGCCGCGCCTTCGCCGAGGGGCGCACGCTGCGGGTCCGGGCCGAGGCCGAGGCCGATCCGGCGCGCCCGCTGACGATGCCGCTGCCCCTGATCGATGCCGGGGGCCGCACGGTGCCACCGATGCCCGCGGCGCCCACCGACGACCGCTTCGACCGCCGCCACCCGGGCCGCAGGGACGCCGCCCTGGTCGCCACGCCGATCCGTGTCGGCGACGAGCGCGTGGGCGTGCTGACGCTCGCCGGCTCGGCGCGCGGCCCACTCTTCACCGTTGCCAATCTCGAGCACATGGAGCTCGTCGCCGCCCACGCCGGCACGGCGGTCGCGGCCGCGCGCCGCATCGACGCGCTGCGCCACACCGAGGCCGATCTGCGCCGTCACGTGGCCGAGGTCGAGGAGTACGCCCACACCGTCTCGCACGATCTGCGCACGCCGGTGGTGAGCATCAGCGGCCTGGCGACGGTGCTGCTCGACGAGTACGTCGACGCGCTGCCCGAGGGCGCGCGCGAGCTGGTGCACCGCATCCGCCGCGCCGCCGACCACCTCTCGCTGCTGAGCGGCGACCTGACGACCTACAGCATGCTCGGCCGCGAGGGCGAGGCGCCCGAGGCCGTCTCGCTGCTCGAGACGCTCCACGACGCCATCGAGCGCATGTTCTCGCGCGTGTCGCTCGTCGACATGACGGTGGAGCTCCCGAGCGCCGACGCGCGCCTGTGGATCGTCCGCACGCACCTCGCGCGCATCGTCGACAACGCTTTGACCAACGCGCTGCGCTTCGCCGGCCGCAGCGACGCCCCGCGCCTGCGCATCTCGTGGACGGGCGACGAGGCGTCCCTGGTGCTCCGCTTCGAGGACAACGGCCCCGGCATCCCCGACGCGCAGCGCGAGCGCGTGTTCGAGCTGTTCCGCCGGGGCGATCCGCGCACCGGCGGCACCGGCGTCGGCCTCTCCTCGGTCCGGCGTTGCGCCGACCTGGCCGGCGGCGGCGCCTGGATCGAGCGCAGCACCCTCGGGGGCTGCGCGCTGTGCGTCCGCCTCCCGCGCGCTTGATCGCGTCGGTGGGCGGTGCGACGCTCCGCGCCACGGAGGCGACGATGCGTTCGGCGGTGATCGGTGGTGGCAGTTGGGGGACGGCGCTGGCCTCGGTGCTGGTGAACCGGGGGCCGGTGGTCGTCTGGGACCGCGACGAGGCGGTGATCGAGGGCATCGCCCGCGACCACCGCAATCCGAAGCACCAGACGGACATCGCCCTGCCCGACGCGATCGGCGCCACGAGCGACCTCGCCGCCGCCGTCGCCGGCGCGGAGCTCGTCACGCTGGTCGTGCCGAGCCACGCCACGCGCGAGGTCGCCGGCCGCCTCGCGCCGCATCTGAAGCCGGGCGTGCCCATCGTCAGCGCCGCCAAGGGCATCGAGAACCAGACCCTCGCCACGATGGAGGAGGTCCTGCAGCAGGTGCTGCCGGCGGCGCTGCAGCGCGACCTGGCGTTCCTCTCCGGGCCGAGCTTCGCGCGCGAGACGCTGCTCAAGATGGCGACGGCGGTGACCGTCGCCGCGCGCGACAACGAGGTCGCCGAGCGCGTCCAGAAGGCCTTCAGCACCGAGTACTTCCGCGTCTACACCACCGAGGACGTGACCGGCGTCGAGCTGGGGGGCGCGCTCAAGAACGTGATCGCCATCGCGGCGGGCGTGGCGGTCGGCCTCGGCCTCGGCCACAACAGCCGCGCCGCCCTGCTCACCCGGGGCGTGGCCGAGATCACGCGCCTCGCCGTCAAGCTCGGCGCGAACCCGCTCACGCTGGCCGGCCTCGCGGGCATGGGCGACCTCGTGCTCACCTGCACCGGCGACCTCTCCCGCAATCGGCACGTGGGGGTGGAGCTGGGCCGCGGCCGCAAGCTCGAGGAGATCGTCGGCGAGATGAAGGAGGTCGCCGAGGGCGTGCGCACGACGCGCAGCGCTTACGACCTCGCCGCGAAGTGCGGCGTCGAGATGCCGATCACCAGCGAGATCTTCCGCATCCTGTACGAAGGCAAGCCCGCCGCTCGCGCGATGCACGACCTCATGACCCGCGACTTGAAGCGCGAGCGGGAGCACGGTTGAAGCGCCTGCTCCTCTGCGTGCTGCTGCTGGTGGCGACCGACGCGACGGCGCAGGTCCGCCCCGACGCGGTGACGGCGCGCGCGGCACAGGTGTACGGCGCCGACGATCCCACCGCGCCGCTGAAGCTGCGCGTCGAGCAGCTCACCGGCATCTACCTGGTCGATCCGCCGCGCCGCCACGCCACCGAGCGGGTGTCGCTGAAGGGCGGCGAGGTGCGCATCACCTATTGGCAGACGATCGGCGGCGCCACCGACGAGGAGCTGCTCGCCCGCGCCGTGGGCTGGTTCGTGCTCGGCCGCACGCAGTACGCGACCGGCGCGCGCGGGGTGTTCGGCGAGATGCCGGCGGTGGAACGCATGGTGCTGACGTTCGAAGATGTGGTGCGACCGGAGCGCAAGGGTCGCCGGCGCGGTGAAGAGGAAGTGCACGAGTACCTGACGCTGGAGATGTCGCGCGCGAAGTTCGAGCAGCTCGACGCCGCGCGCCTCGAGCGCGTCAAGCAGTGCGTGCAGAAGGTGCGCTGCGGTCCGGTGGCGCGCGAGCTCTTCGACAAGGCGCGCTTCGACCAGAAGTACACACGCGCGCGGGCCGGCCGATGAGCGACGAGGGTCCTTGGACGATCCGGCGCGTGCTGCGCTGGACGACCGGCTTCTTCCAGGAGAAGGGCATCGAGAGCGCGCGCCTCGACGCCGAGCTCCTCATCGCCCACGCGCTCGGCATCAGCCGCATCCAGGTCTACACCGACCACGACCGACCGCTGCACCCGGACGAGCTCACCGCCATCCGCGACCGCGTGCGGCGGCGCGCCCGTCACGAGCCCATCGCCTACATCCTCGGCCAGCGAGGCTTCCGCGACCTCGATCTCAAGGTCGACCCGCGCGTGCTCATCCCACGGCCCGAGACGGAGCTGCTCGTCGACGTGGCGTTGACGAAGCTCACCGGCGTCGAGGCGCCGCTCGTCGTCGACGTCGGCACCGGCAGCGGCGCCATCGCGCTCTCGATCGCCCAGGCGCGGCCCGACGCACAGGTGATCGCCATCGACGTGTCGCCCGACGCGCTCGCCGTGGCCCGCGAGAACGGCGCCGCGAACGGCCTCGGCAACGTCGAGTTCCTGCAGGGCGACCTGCTCACCCCGCTCGGCGAGCGCCGCGCGCACCTCGTCGCCAGCAACCCGCCCTACATCGCCACCGAGGCGTGCCGCCACCTGATGCCCGACGTGCGCGACTTCGAGCCGCGCCTCGCGCTCGACGGCGGCCGCGACGGCCTGCAGGTCATCCGCCGTCTCATCCCCGCCGCCGCCGCCGCCCTGCGCCCGGGCGGCGCGCTCGTCATCGAGATCGGCCACGACCAGGGCGACGCGCTGCGCCGCCTGCTCGACGGCCCCGATTGGACGGGTGCCCACGTCCACGCCGACCTCGCCGGACACGATCGCGTCGCCGAGGCCACCCGCGCCTGAGCGTTGACGTGTTCGCTTGACGCGGTGTTGTGTCTGCTTTACGAACGCCGCATGTCGATCGAGAACCGCCTGCGCGCCTCGCGCGAGCGCGCCGGCCTGACGCAGCAGGCGCTCGCCGAAGCCGCCGACCTCAGCCGGCAGGCGTTGAGCGCGCTCGAGGCAGGTCGGGCGGCGCCGTCCGTGGGGGTCGCGCTGCGGCTGGCCCGCGCGCTCGACTGTCGCGTCGAGGACCTCTTCCGCCTCGACGACGACGGCGCCCTCCTCGAGGCCGAGGGCACCGCGACGGGGCGCGTGGCGCTGGCCTGGATCGGCGAGCGCTGGGTGGCGCACCCGCTCGGCGCCGATCCGCACACGCCCGCCGACGGTCTGGCCGAGGCCGGGAAGGGGCGCCGCCTGCGCGTCCGGCCGCTGGCGTCCACCGACGAGCTGCGGCGCCGCGTGCTCGTCGCCGGCTGCGCCCCGCCGCTGGGCGTCCTGGCGCGGCGCGCCGCCGATCGCGGCGCCGAGCCGGTCTGGCTGACCGCGACGAGCGAGCGCGCGCTCGACCTGCTCGCGCGTGGACGCGTCCACGTCGCGGGCGCGCACCTGTTCGACGAGGACACGGGCGAGTTCAACGTCCCGCTCGTGCGCCGCCGCCTCGGCGCCGGCGCGCTCGTCGTGACGCTCGCCCGGTGGGAGCAGGGCCTGCTCGTCCGCCGCGGCAACCCGCTCGGCCTGCGCACCGTCGCCGACGCCCTGCGGCCCGGCGTGCGCTTCGCCGCGCGCGAGCCGGGCGCCGGCGCCCGCCGCCTGCTCGAGCGCCTCGCCGGCGGGCCCGTCGCGCCCGCGGGCCCCGTCGTGCACGGCCACATGGAGGTCGGCCAGGCCATTGCCCTCGGCGCCGCCGACGCCGGCATCGCCATCCGCGCCGCCGCCATCGCCGCCGAGCTCGACTTCATCCAGCTCGCCGAGGAGCGCTTCGACCTCGCCTTCGCCCCCGGCGCGGCCGCCGATCCCCGCCTCGCGCGCCTGCTCGACACGCTCGCCGGCCGCGCGTTCCGCCGCGATCTCGAGTCGTTCGGCGGCTACGACGCCGGCGAGACCGGCCGCGTCGTCGCCGGAGCCGCCTGATGCGCTGGCTCCTCGCCCTGGCGCTCGTCGCCTGCAAGCCGGACCCGGTGCAGCTCCACGTCCACGCCGCGACCTCCCTCACCGAGTCGTTCCAGGAGATCGCCCGCGAATTCGAGCGGACGCACCCCGGCACGCAGGTGCTCCTCAACTTCGCCGGCAGCCAGGCGCTGCGGCTCCAGATCGAGGGCGGCGCGCCCGCCGACGTCTTCGCATCCGCCGACGTCGAGCACATGCAGGCCCTCGCCTCGATGGTCGAGCCGCCGGGGGTGTTCGCGCGCAACGCGCTCGTGCTCGTCGTGCCGAAGGGCAACCCCGCCGGGCTCCGGTCACTCGCCGACCTGCCGCGCGCGACGCGCGTCGTGCTCGCCGCGCCCGAGGTGCCGGCGGGCCGGTACGCGCGCCGCGCCCTCGACGCCGCCGGCCTGCGCGCGGCCGTCGAGCCGAAGGTCGTCTCCCACGAGCTGAACGTGCGCCTCGTCCTGAACCGCGTCGCGATGGGCGAGGCCGACGCCGGCATCGTCTACCGCACCGACGCCCTCGCCGCCGCGGACCGGGTCGACGTCCTGCCCATCGAAGCGGAGCGCGGCGTCTACCCGATCGCGGTCCTGAAGGGTCGCGGCGAGGCGGCGCGCGCCTTCGTCGACCTCGTGCGCGGCGACGTCGGCCGCCGCGTCCTCGGCGCGCGCGGCTTCGAGGTCCCGCCCTGAGGCCCGAGGCGCCCGCGCTCGGCGTGCTGAGGCGCGCGGGCCCGAAGCTGCTCGCCGGCGCGCTCGGCGGCACGCTCGCGGCGCTGCTCGTGCTGCCGATCGCGGCGCTCGTCGTCGGGACCGACCCGGCGGCGCTGCGCGCGGGCCTCGCCCACCCCGCCGTGTGGCCCGCGGTGCGCCTCAGCCTGCTCACCACCACCGTCGGCCTGCTCGCCACCCTCCTGCTCGGCACGCCGCTGGCCTGGTGGCTCTCGCGGCGCCCCCGCCGCCGCTGGTTCGAGGTGCTGCTCGAGCTGCCGATCGTCGTGCCGCCGGCGGTCGTCGGTGTGGCGCTCCTCATGCTGTTCGGCCGCCAGGGCCTGTTCGGGCCGGCGCTCGCCGATGCCGGCCTGCGCCTGCCGTTCACGTCGGCCGCCGTCGTGCTCGCGCAGGTGGTCGTGTCGGCGCCGCTCTACGTCCAGTCGGCGACGGCCGCCTTCCGCGGCCTCGACCCGGAGCTCTTCGCGGTCGCCCGCAGCCTCGGCGCGACGCCTTCGCGCGTCCTCCTCGGCGTGGCGATCCCGATCGCGCTGCCCGCCCTGATCGGCGGCGCCGCCGTGGCCTGGGCCCGCGCCCTCGGCGAGTTCGGCGCCACCCTGCTCTTCGCCGGCAACCTGCCGGGCCGCACGCAGACGCTCCCGCTGGCGATCTACACCGCGCTCGAGTCGGATCTCCGCGCCGCGCAAGCGATCTCGGTCGTGTTGCTCGTCGTCGCGCTCGGGCTGCTGCTGGCCCTGCGCGGCCCGCTCGCGCGAGGCGTCGCGTGATCGACCTGTGGGTCGAGGGCCGCGTCGGTGGCGTCGACTTCGACCTGCGGGCGACGAGCGACGACGGACCGCTCGTCCTCGCCGGACCGAACGGCGCCGGCAAGTCGACGCTGCTGCGCGTCGTCCTCGGCCTGGCGCGCCCGCCGCGGGGCCGGGTCGTCGTCGGCGGCCGCGTGCTGCTCGACACGGCGGCGGGGGTCGACGTCGCGCCCGAGGACCGCGGGGTCGGCTACGTGCCGCAGGGCTACGGCCTCTTCCCGCACCTCAGCGCGCGCCGCAACGTCGAGTTCGCGCTGGCCTGCCGCGGCCTCGACCGGGCGCGGGCCGTGGACTGGCTCGCATCCATGGGCGTCGCCGAGGTCGCGGACCGCCGCCCCGCCGCGCTCTCTGGCGGCGAGCGGCAGCGCGTGGCGCTCGCCCGTGCGCTGGCCGCCGAGCCCGTCGCGCTGCTCCTCGACGAGCCCCTCGCCGCCGTCGACCGCGGCACGCGCCGACGCCTGCGCGAGTTCCTCGCCGAGCGCCTGCGTGCGCTGCGCCTGCCCGCGATCGTCGTCACCCACGACCCCGCCGACGCCCGCGCCTTCGGCGGCCGCCTGCACGTCGTCGAAGCGGGCCGCGTGACCTGGGACGGCGCCGGCGCCGGCGCGGCCACCCCATTCGTCGACGACTTCTTCCGCGCCGACTGACAGCGCCCGCCCGCGCCGCGCGGTGGCGAGCGGCGCGGCGTCGACGGGGCTCCTCGCGCGGATGTGTGGTTGGCGCTACGCTTGCCATTGATTGGCCGCGGCTTCCGCGTGTAGAAGCCGACGCAGTTCGTCACGACGGGTGGAGCGATGGCCGACAAGGAACCTCTCGAAGACCTCCGCAAGGCGCACGAGGAAGAGTACTTCGAGCGCAAGAACCGGGAGCTCGTGGCGAAGCTGCGCGAGAAGCTCGCCAGCGAGAGCGGCGTCGAGGCGCTGCGCATCGGCACCGGCGTGAACGACGACGAGACGCTGCGCCGCCTGGCGGCGGTGGGCATCACCTCCGAGACGGCGCCGGTCCTGCATCTCGTTCCGCTGGTCCAGGTCGCCTGGGCCGACGGCGAGGTGCAGCCCGACGAGCGCGACATGCTGCTCCGCGCCGCCGAGGAGCGCGGAATGCAGCCCGGCTCGCCCCCCTTCACGCTGCTCGAGGCGATCCTCACGCGCAAGCCGTCGGCCGAGTTCTTCGACGCGGCGCTCGACTTCATCGGCGCCCTGCTCGCCGCGATGCCCGCCGACCAGGCGGCCGACGCGCGTCAGAACCTCGAGCGCCTCAGCGTCCAGGTGGCCCGCGCCACCGGCGGTCTCTTCGGCCGCTTCTGGAACATGAGCGACGACGAGAAGTCCGCGCTCGAGCAGATCAGCCGCCGCCTCGACCAGAAGTCCTCGAAGTAGCCGGCGTCAGAACTCCGCGCCCAGCATCAGGTAGGGGAACGGCAGCCACATCACCTCGTGGTCGCCGTTGCTGCCGAACGGCTGCGTCAGCACGCCCGCCTCGACCACCCCGGTGAAGCGCGCCGCCAGCGCGTAGCTCAGGATGGCATGCCCGTTCAGGGCGACGGCGTTGATGCGATCGTAGCGCTCGAGATCGGCGAACTGGCGGCGGTAGCCCACGTCGCCGCCCAGGCGCAGCGTCGCCTTGTTGTCGAGCGTGTGGACCCAGGAGAGGGAGGCGCCGAAGGTGAAGAAGTTCACCTGTTCGTCGCGGCGCCCGGCGGTCAACGAGCCGACCTGCAGGAAGAGGCCGGCGTCGAGCGCCGGCGCCACGGGGCGGTCGATGCGGAAGCCGACGAGGACGCCGGGCTCGGCCTCGGCGTTGTTGCCGTCGACGCGCAGATCGGTGGGAACGAAGAAGCCGGCGCCGACCTGGACGCGCCCGAGTCGCTCCTGCGCGGCGGCCGGCGCCGCGACCGCGGCGAGCCCCATCGTCCACCCGATCGACAGGAGCCGCTTCCGTTTCATGGCGTGTCGCCACCCTTGTACCGTGTTACACGATTCCTGACGAATCGGAGGACGAACGGATCATGGGCCTGCTCGTGAAATGGGTGGTCGTCTCGGCGGTCTTCATGGTCGCCGCCGCGGTGACGCCCTCGATCCGCGTGCGCAACTGGGGCGCGGCGTTCGCCGCCGCCGCCGTCTTCGGGCTGACGAGCCTCTTGCTCGGCTGGCTCGCCCGCTTCCTGCTGAAGGTGATCCTGTTCCTGCCGGCGGTGCTCACGCTGGGGCTCGCGTACGTGGTCGTGCCGGTGCTCGTGAACATGATCCTGCTCAAGATCGCGGACAACGCGCTCGGCGACCGCCTCGAGATCCGCGGCGCCGCCCCGCTCTTCGCCCTGGCCACGGCGCTCTCGGTCACGAGCGCCCTGCTGTTTCACTGATTGGGGACGAGGACGGCGTTGTCGATGAGGCGCGTCTTGCCGAAGCGCACCGCCAGCGCGACGACGACGGGGCGGGCGGCGGGGCCGTCGAGCGCGGCGAGATCGGCGGCGTCGCGGGCCTCCACGTAGTCGACGTCGGCGCCCGGGGCCGCCTCGACGCGCGCCCGCACGAGCCGCTCGAGCGCGCGGGGGTCGCGCTCGCCGGCGGCCCAGGCGCGCCGCGCGTCGGCCAGCCCGGCGCTCAGGGACCGGGCCGCCGCGCGCTCCGCCGCGCTCAGGTACACGTTGCGGCTGCTCATCGCCAGGCCGTCGGCCTCGCGCACGATCGGGTGGCCGACGATCTCCACGGGCACATCCAGGTCGGCGACCATCTTCCGAATGACCGCGAGCTGCTGGAAGTCCTTCTCCCCAAACACCGCGACGTCGCACCGCGTGATGTGGAAGAGCTTGAGCACCACCGTGGTGACGCCGGCGAAGTGCGTCGGCCGGCTGCGCCCGCACAGCACCTCGGTGAGGCCAAAGACGGTCACCTTCGTGGCGTGCCCCGGCGGGTACATCGTCGCGACGTCCGGCAGGAACACGGCGTCGGCGCCGGCCGAGGCGAGCTTCGCCAGATCGCCTTCGGTGTCGCGGGGGTAGCGCGTGAAATCCTCGCCCGGGCCGAACTGGGTCGGGTTCACGAAGACGCTCGCGACCACCGCGTCGGCGTGCTGTCGCGCAAGGCGCACCAGACCGACGTGGCCCTCGTGCAGGGAGCCCATCGTGGGCACGAGCGCGACGCGCCGCCCCGCGACGTGGTGGCCGGCGGAGAAGGCGCGCGCGTCGGCGACCGACCGCAGGACGTCGGTCATTCGAACGAGTGGGCCGGCAGCGGGAAGTCGCCCGTGCGCACCTCGCGCGCGAACGTGTTGACCGCGCTGACCACCCGGTCGTGCATGTTGTCGAACTTCTTGACGAACTTCGGGCTGAAGCCGTTGTTGAGGCCCAGCAGGTCGTACAGGACGAGCACCTGGCCCGACGTGCCGGCGCCGGCGCCGATGCCGATGGTGGGGATCTCGAGGCTGGCGGTGACCTCGGCCGCGAGCGGCGCCGGGATGCCCTCGAGCACGAGCGCGTAGGCGCCGGCCTGCTGCAGCGTCAGCGCGTCGTGCTTCAGCTTCTCGGCGGCGCCGACGCTGCGGCCCTGGATCTTGAAGCCGCCGAACTGGTGCACCGACTGCGGCGTCAGGCCGAGATGCCCCATGACCGGGATGCCGGCGCGGACCATGCGCGCCACCGCCTCGGCGTACTCCTCGCCGCCCTCGAGCTTCACCGCCTGGACGTTGCCCTCTTTCAGCAGTCGCCCCGCGTTGTCCATCGCCGCGTCGAGCGACGCCTGGTACGTGCCGAACGGCATGTCGCCGACGAGGTGCGGCCGGCTGCAGCCGCGGGCGACGGCGCGCGCGTGGTAGATCACGTCCTCGAGCGTCACCGGGATGGTGTGCTCGTGCCCCTGGATGACCATGCCGAGCGAGTCCCCGACGAGGATCGCGTCGATCTCGGCCTGCTCGACCAGGTGGGCGAAGGTGGCGTCGTAGCAGGTCACCATGACGATCTTCTCGCCGTCACGGGCCTTCTTGCGGAGCTGGGTCGTGGTGATGCGCTTCATGGGGACCTCTCGTCCCGGGCGCTCGGGGGCGCTCCAGGCAATCGGTTCGGGTGGACGTCTTCTCGGGTTCGGGTGTGGATGCGTCCCCCGCGCGGGCGAGTGGCCGCTCCGCCTCCAATCTAACAGAAAGAACCCGTGGTAGGCTTCTTCGGTGCGTTCCGCGACCCTGCTCGTCCTGCTGCTGGCCGCCTGCGGCGGCGCCTCGCCGGGGCGGCCGAAGGCCCCGAAGCCGCGCCTCGTCGAGGGCGAGGGGGCCTACGTGCTGCGCTACAACCCGCCGCGCTGCGTGTCGGCCGCCGATCTCTTCTTCGAGGTGCAGACGCCGCTGGGCTGGGAGCGCGTGGCGCTCGAGGACGCCGACGACGAGGCCGCGTTCGTCGAGGGGCTGACCATCGAGGCCACGGTGCGCCCCGAGGCGGTCCACGAAGTGCGTGGCGTGCTGCTCGACGACGCGCGTCCCTACGGCAGCGACCACGCCGCGCGCGTCCTGCGCGTGCTCTCCGTCGGGCGCGAGGGTGGCGGCGAGGGCGCCGACGAGGGCGAGGGCGCCGACGAGGGCGAGCGCCCCGAAGAGGGAGAGGGCGGCGAGGGCGCCGACGAGGGCGAGCGCCCCGAAGAGGGCGAGCGCCCCGAAGAGGCGCCCGCCGACGAACCGGGCTGACGGCGGCGCGCGCCCGGCCGGGCGCTACTGCGCGGCGCAGCGTGCCGATGCTTCGGTGGGCGCGAAGCGGCAGGCGCCGCGCTCCACGTCGCAGCCGCAGGCGCCGTGGACGGCAAGGCACTCGGCGTCCGGCGTGAAGCGCGCGCAGACGTCGCTGCGGGCCGACGCGCAGAAGCGGCCCTCGCAACCCGTCTCGAAACAGTCCTCGTCGCGGCGGCACCGCGCGGGCGGCGGCTCGCGGTCGCCGAGGCAGCTCGTGATGCGACCGACCGGCTCGCCGGCGCACCGCGCCTCGCACTCCGAGGTGTAGAGGCGACCGTCGGCGCCGCACACGAAGCCGGGGCCGGGTTCGCACTGCCCGCACTCCGGCGGCGGTGGCTCCTGCCGCGCGCAGGGCTCGGTGTCGAAGTAGCCCGCACAGCGCGCCTCGCACACGCTGCCGAAGCGCTGGCCGTCCGGGGCGCAGGCCTCGACCGGATCGCGCCGGCATGGGCACGGGAACTGGCAGACCGGCCGGTCGAGCAGGTCGGGGCGGCACTGCAGGGCGCCCGGGCAGCCCCGGCCCTCGCCGCAGCGCGCGAGGCAGACGCCCTCGCCGCGCGCGAACGTGTCGCGGTGTACGGGCGCGCAGGCCCGGTCGCCGCATGTCTCCGGCTGGTCGAGCTCGCAGGGGGTCAGGCAGACGCCGCCGCCCTCGGTGCCCGGCGGGTAGCAGCGCAGGCCGTGCGGGCAGGGGTTGTCGGCGCCGCACCCGCGCTCCGACGGCGCCGGCGCGCACTCGCGCACGCAATCGGACGACCCCGGGTTCTCGCGGCACGCCGTCGCGTTCTCGGGGACCTGCGCCGCGGGCACGCACCGCCAGTCGCCGTTCGGGCAGTCGTCGACCGACTCGCACCGCCGCCGGACGCACTCGCTGTGGTAGTCGACGGCGCCCTCGCCGAGCCGGCAGACGGCCTGGCACTCGTTGCGGTAGGTCTGGCCGTCGATCCCGCATACCGGGCGGCGCTCGTCGGGGCAGCGGCACGCGCGCTCGACGCAGCGGCCCCCGCGGCACGCGAAGTCGGGCGGGCAGGGGCGCGCCGCATCGCATTCGGGCGGCGGCACTCGCGGGCACTCGCCCGGCCGGATCTCGCGCTCGCCGCTACAGCGGGCCACGCACTCGTTGGCGTAGGTCGTCTCCGACGCGCAGACAGGCGCCACGACGGGCGCGCACTCCTCGAGGCAGGTGCGCTCGCGCGGATGGCAGTGGCCGTCGTCGCCGCAAACACCGTCGGGACCGCACTGCTCGGGCGTGCACGCCGGCGTGATGCACTCGCACAGGCGGCAGGCGTTCTCGTCGACCTCGAAGCCGTCGCGGCACACGAGGTCGCAGGCCTCGGTGGGCGCGTCGCGGTCCTGGCACGGCTGTGCGCAGCTGCCACCGTCGCACTCGAGGCGCAGGGCGTAGCCGGAATGCGCGGTGACGCCGCGGCTACGGACGAGCAGCAGGTAGTAGCCGGCGCGCTCCAGCGTGACGTTCTCGATCACGGCGTCGTCGTCGGCGGCGCCCTCGGCGACCGCCAGCGCCGTGTCCCACAGACCGATGCCGTCGCGCGGTCCGTGGAGCGACACGGCGAGGCGGCCCTCGCCCCGCAGCAGCGACAGCGAGGCGCGCGGCTCGACGCCCTCGCTGGCCTCGAACTCGTAGCCGATGAGGGTGTCGTCGGCCGGCATGGCGCCCTCGGCCGTTTCGCCGTAGCTCAACATGCCCTGGATGCGGACGACCGTGCGCTCGACCTCGCCGTCGCGGAACGTGCCGTTGGCCACCGGCGGCTCCGCCGGCGGCAGACCCTGGCGCACGGGCTCCTCGCGGGTGCAGGCGACCGCGAGGCACAGGACCAGGGCGGGAGCGAGACGGCGCATGGGACGCATGATTCGCAAGAAGCGTACCCCGGCGGGATCCCGCGAAGAAAGCGCATCGGCGCGGCGTTCGGGTGCCAATCCCGGTTGACACCGGTGGGCGCGCTTGTCAGCCGCGCGGGTCACGGCGCGAGCTCCAGCGTGAAGCGCGTCTCGCCGCCGACCTCGTCCTGCAGGCGGAGGTGGCGGGCGCCCGCGGCGAGCGGCACCGAGGCGAGCGGCGTTCCGCCCATGTCGCGGCCGTCGAGGTAGATGTGGAGCGCGGCGGGCTGGGCGTTGAAGCCGGCGAAGAAACGGCCGTTCTCGGCCTTCACGCGCACGTGGACCTGCGGTCCGCGACCGCCGAAGACGCTGAGCACGACGGCGCCGTCGCCGAGCGGC
Source organism: Myxococcota bacterium (assembly GCA_963169045.1). Classification (GTDB taxonomy): domain Bacteria; phylum Myxococcota_A; class Bradymonadia; order UBA7976; family UBA1532; genus CAUJDF01. Next base: position 138,880 of record CAUJDF010000038.1, on the reverse strand, counting down.
TGCCAGTCGTCGACGAGGCCGCCGCCGGCGGTGCGCACGCGGGCCTCGCCGGCGCGGACGCGGAAGCGCGGTCCCGCGGCTTGCGGCGTGGGCCGGGGCGCGGCGGCGGACGGCGGCGCCTCCGGCGGCGCGGCGGCGGCGGGCGGCGGCGGGGCGGCGGGCGGCGGCGCGGCGGCGGGCGGCGGCGCGGCGGCGGTCGACTCGGCCGCGGGCGGAGGCGCCGGCTCGCGCGGCGTGGGGCGCGGGGGCTCGGCGCCCGGCGGGCCGCCGCGGTCCCGAGGCGTGCCGCGCGCGCTGACGCTGCCGGGCGCGGCGCGCTCCGGCGCGTCGGTCCGCGCGCGCTCCGTGGTGGCGGGCGACGCGCCTCTGCCGGGCAGCGGCTCGATGGCGGGCGACGCGCCACTGCCGGGCAGCGGCTCGGTGGCGGGCGACGCGCCTCTTTCGGGCAGAGGCGCGGGCGACGCGCCTCTTTCGGGCAGAGGCTCGGTGGGGGGCGACGCGCCACCGCCGGGCAGCGGATCGGCGGCGCCCGACGGCGCGCCGTCCGCGAGCGCTGCCGGTCCGTCCTCGGCACCGGGTCGACCGAAGGCGAGCCACAATCCGGCGCCCAGCGCGACCGCGCCCACCGCCGCCACGACGAGACGCCGCGGCCACCGCGCCGTCTCGTCGGACCACACCGCCGGCGCCGGCAGCGCGGGCGGCTCGCGGGCCGCCGCCTCCGCGGGCTCCGCCTCGGCCGCGAGCCGCCGCGGGTCGAACGCCGGGATCGCGCCGGGCGCCGTCTCGGTCGGCGGCAGCGCGCCCTCCGCCGCCACCGGCACCGCCGCCGGCGCGCCGGTCGGCACGATCGGTACGTTCGCCGTCGCCGTCGGCTCGAGCGCATCGAACGTCGCCGCCCTCGCCCGAGGCGTGTTCGCGGCGCGCTCCGGGAACAGCGCCGCGAGCCACGGCCCCACCGGCGGCGTCCCCACCGCCACGCCCGCCGCCCGCGCCGCCCCCGCGAGGTCGGTGGCGAGCTCGTCGGCGGTCGCGTGGCGGTCCTCGCGGCGCAGCGCCATCGCCCGCCGCACGAATCGCTGCAGCGCCGGGTGCAGGTCGGGGGCGGCCTGCTCGATCGGCAGCAGCGGTTCGGCGCGCGCGACGCGCGACAGGATGGCCTCGGCCCCGTCGGGCCCGAAAAACGCCCGCTGACCTGTGAGCACCTCGTAGGCCAGCACGCCGAGGCTGAACAGGTCGCAGCGCGCGTCGAGCGGCTCGCCGGCGACCTGCTCCGGGGCCATGTACGCGAACTTGCCGCGCACCGCCGCCACCTCCTCGGCTTCGACGGAGACGCGCGCCAGCCCGAAGTCGGTGAGCTTCACGTCGCCCTCGAACGAGAGCAGCACGTTCTGCGGCGACACGTCCCGATGAATGAGGTTCAGCGCGCGGCCCTCGGCGTCCTTCGCGCGGTGCGCGTAGTCGAGGGCGCGGGCGCACTCGAGGATGACGTGGACGCCGATGCCGAGCGGGAGCGGCAGCCCGCGCAGGTGGTCCTGCACGGCCTTGAGGTCCACCCCGTCGACGTACTCCATCGCGAGCCAGGCGGACGGCCCCTCGCGACCGAAGTCGAAGATCTGGACGATGTTGCGGTGGCCCAGCGCCGCGGCGACGCGGGCCTCGCGCACGAACATGTCGGCGAAGGTCGGGTCGTCCATCAGGCGCGGGAGCGCGCGCTTCACCGCGACGAGCTTCTGGAAGCCCCCCTCGCGCTCGAGCGCCGCCAGGAACACCTCGCCCATGCCACCGAGCGCGATGGTGCGGAGGACGCGGTACGGCCCGACCTGCTGCACGCGGGCATGATCGGCGCTTCGATCGGCCGGATGCAAGGAACGCCGGGCGATCCGGTATCGTGACCGGCATCACCGGTCGAGGAGTCGGCGCTGTTTCTCGTGACTTTCGTGCAGGGCGACCGGAAGTGGGTCGTCGAGGTCGCCGAAGGGGAGAGCCTGCTCGAGGCCGCCCACCGGGTCGAGGCGCCCGTCTACACGCTCTGCGGCGGCATCGCCGCCTGCATCCAGTGCCGCGTGCGCATCCTCGAAGGCGAGCCGAGCCTCTCGCCGCCGAACACGCTCGAGAAGGACCGCCTCGGCAACATCTTCCACATCACGCACGAGCGCCTCGCCTGCCAGGCGAAGGTCAGCGGCGACGTGGTGGTCGAGGCGCTGCCGGTCCAGCTCCCGAAGAAGAAGGTCGGCCCGGTCCGGCTTCCCCCGAAGCGACGGTGACGCGAGCCGGCGCATCTGCGATGATCGCCTCTTTTCGAGAACCGACAGGGTGGTCATGACCGCGAAGAACCTGCCGATGACGCTCACCCAGAAGATCCTCTACGCGCACGCGATACGCCCGCCGCGCAACGGGCTGCGCGCCGGCGACATCGTCCGCATCCGGGTCGACTGGACCATCGCCAGCGAGCTGGCGTGGAACGGCATGGACCAGACGTACAGCGCGCTGGGCCGGCCCCGCATCCACGACCGCGACCGCTTCTACCTGGCCGTCGACCACACCGTCGATCCGGTGACGCTGGCGACCGACAAGCGCGCGCAGAAGCTCACCGAGCTGTCGCGCGCCTTCGCGCGCGAGAGCGGCATCCAGCACTTCTACGACGCCAACGAGACGATCCTGCACACGAAGTTCTACCGGGACCTCGTCCAGCCCGGCGAGGTCGTGCTCGGCGCCGACAGCCACACCAGCAGCCACGGCGGTCTCGGCGCGTTCGCCATCGGCCTCGGCGGCGCCGACATCACGGTGGCGATGGTGCTCGGCGAGTCGTGGATCGAGGTCCCCGAGGCGATCGCGGTCGAGTACGTCGGCCGGCTGCCGTTCGGGTTCGGCGGCAAGGACGTCATCCTCAAGACGCTCGGCGATCTCGGCCGCAACACGGTCGCGATGGAGCGCTCCGTCGAGTACGTCGGCGAGGCGACGCACCGCTTCACGACCGACATGCGCTTCACCATCGCGAACATGACCGCCGAGTTCGGCGGCCTGAACGGCATCTTCGCGGCGGACGCCGTCGTCGCCGACTGGCTCTCGAAGCGCAAGTCCCACGATGATGCCGCGCGCTTCTTCCGCGCCGACGCCGACGCCGAGTACGTCGAGCGCTTCCGCATCGACCTCGACCGCCTCGAGCCCCAGGTCGCGAAGCCCTTCTCGCCCGACAACGTCTTCCCCGTCTCCGAGGTGGCGGGCATGGCGCTCGACGGCGTGTTCATCGGCGCCTGCACGACCACCGAAGAGGAGCTCGTCCTCGCCGGCCTGCTCCTCGAGCAGCAGCTGAACGCCGGGGTGACGCCGACGGCCACGCAGAAGCGGCTCGTGGTGCCGGGCGACCGGTCGATCGTCGCGAACCTCCGCGAGGCGGGGCTGATCGACGTCTACGAGCGCGCCGGTTTCCGCATCGGACCGCCGGGCTGCTCGATGTGCCTCGGCGTGGCGAGCGAGAAGGCGGGCCCCGGCGAGAACTGGCTGACGAGCCAGAACCGCAACTACCAGAACCGCATGGGCGCCGGCTCGCTGGCCTGGCTGGCGAGCGGCGCGACCGTGGCGGCGTCGGCGATGGGCCTGAAGGTCGCCGATCCGCGCGAGTGGCTCGGCCGCGTCGACCAGGACCGCTACGCGCGCATCCTCGGTCGCGATTCGGCGGCGAGCGCCGGCGACGTGCGCGCGGTCGAGCCGACGCCCGTCGAGCCCCCGGCGGCGCACGCGGCGGCGGCCGACGGGGCCGGCGTGGCGGGGCCGGGTCTCATCGAGGCGCGCGTCCAGCGCTTCGGCGACCACGTCGACACCGACGCGATCATCCCCGGCGAGTTCTGCCACCTCACCTCGCTCGAGGAGCTGGGCGAGAAGGCGTTCCACTACACGGCGCCGGGCTTCGCCTCGCGCGTGCGCGGCGGACAGTCGGTCGTCGTCGCCGGCGAGGGGTGGGGCTCGGGCTCGAGCCGCGAGCAGGCGGTGTGGGCGCTCAAGGGCGCCGGCGTGCGCGCGGTCATCGCGCGCAGCTACGCCTTCATCCACAAGCGCAATCTGGTGAACGAAGCGGTCCCGCACCTCGTCGTGCGTGACGAGGCGTTCTACGCCGCGGCCGAGGACGGCGCGCCGATCCAGGTCGACGTGGAGCGCGGCGAGGTGACGGTGAAGGGGCGCGCGTTCCGGGCCGAGGAGCCCTCGCGCATCGTGAACGCGCTGCAGAAGGCCGGCGGCATCGTGTCGGCCATCCAGACGCACGGCGGCGAGGTGTTCGAGCGCCTCACGGCCTGAGGGAGGGAGCCATGCGACGGGTGCTGGTGCTGACGGCGGCGCTGGGGTTCGCGACCCCGGCGCTCGCGGCGGAGGGCGACAAGCCCAACGTCGAGGCGGGGCAGGACGATCCCTTGCGCCACCCGGGCTTCGGCGCGTTGAAGTGGGGCGCGCCGCTCGAGGCGATCTTCAAGGTGTACCCCGGCTTGCGCGGCCGCACGCCGGTCGTCAAGGCGCGCAAGGCCCTGAAAGAGGGTCAGGTGCTGATCCTCGACCAGAAGGTGCGCTTCCGCGGCAAGGACTGGCCGGCGCACCTCTACGTCGACACCGACGGCCTGCACCGCGTCGTCCTCGACGGCGAGGTGCCGCACACGCCCGAGGGCAGGGGCGACGTCGACAAGTTCCTCGACCCGCTCTTCGGCACGCTGCCCGCCCCCGACAAGACGCCCGACGGCCACCGCGTCTGGAAGGGCGCCGAGACGGTCGTCACCGTCGGCACCTCGCCCCTCGCCGGCAGCGACCGCGTGAACATCACCTTCGACCAGGCCAGCCGCCACCGTCCACAGGACGAAGGCTCCCTCGACATCGATTGACCCGCGCCCGCGCGTCCCCGCCGCCGCTGCATCATCCGACACTTCCAGCGCTCCGTGCACGCATCGTCCTCGCGGCGCACGCAGCCGGAGGCGCTCGTCGGCCTTCGTCTCGACGCGGTCCGGCGCCAGCAGCGCCGCCTCGCCGACCTTGTTCGGCTGGCCTCGGGTCGCTTCGATGGCGATCCGAACGAGCTGCCCGAACGTATGCGCCTGAGAAGGTCGGCCGAGATGATGCGCCGACCCTCTGATTGCCATCGTGCAGGGGGATGTCTCATGCGATCGAACACATGGTTCGCCGCAGTCGCACGTGTGTTGCTGGTGGCGGGGGCGGCTGACGCGGACACGCTCGGAGAGCGCTCCGTGCGGCGCACCCTGTGTCACGAGGCCGCGACTCTGTCCTGCGCCGTCGATCGGGTGGACGCGACGGGCTGGCGCGCCGTGGCCGAGGAGACCGGCGCGAACGTCTTCCAGTGGCCCGTGCCGCTGGCGCCCGGCGATGTCGTCGAGGACGACATGGGGGGCGACGACGAGCCCCTCATCGTCGACCGCCCGCTCTGGCTGTTCTTCGCCGACCTGCGGCCGGGGGCGATATGGGGGCACCCGGCGCGCCTCATCCTCGTGGAGCGCGAGACGGGCGTCGTGCATGCCATCTCGCGGCTCGACGTCCCGCGCGTGAACGGCGTCAGTCTGTTCGCGACACCCGAGGACCAGTCCGATCCCGGCGTGCGCATCCCCGGGTGGCCGTACCACGACGCGCCGCTTCCGGTCACGTCCGCGCTCGGCGCGCGGCTGGCGAGCCCGCTGCTGTTGCCCGGCGTGGTCGGCAGTCCGGCGACCGGGGCGGCGCTGCCGGGCGCGCCGAACCCTGTCGGAGGCGGCGTGCCCCCGGACGACGAGATCGACTGGCCGCGGTTCCCGCGGGGGCCCGAAGAGCCCGAGGACGAGTGGCGCCGGCGCGTGCGCGGCCATCATGAGCGGCTCCAGCCCGCCGAGCAGGCCGAAGCCGAGCTCGCACGCTGCCCCTGTCCCGAAGGCGAGCGGCGGGGCGGGCGGTTCGCCCTCGTCGTCGACGGCGGCCGCCTCGCGCACGGTCCCGACATCGACGCGCTCGCGCGCGGCCTGCGCGCCGCGGGCTGGCGCGTCCGCACCCTGCGCCCCGGTCAGCCGGACGTCCGGGGCGCCGCCGACGCCGAGACCAACCTCGATCGTCTGTCGGATGCCTTCGACTGGCTCGGTCACAACGTCACGAGCTGCTGCGACGAGGTCTTCGTCTACGTCGCCGGCCACGGCAGCCCGGACGGCCGCATCGACCTGAACGCCCCGCGTACGGTGCGCCGCGGCGGCCGCGACGTGCAGATCGGCAGCCCCCGGGGCCTGCTGGTGCGCACGGCCACCCTCCGCGACCTGCTGAACCGCGTGAAGTCCTGCAAGGTCGAGGTCTTCCTCTCGAGCTGCTTCTCCGGCCAGCACATCGAACATGGCATCAACGAGGTTCCGCGGGGCGACGCCGACGGGTGCATGTGCCGGACCGTCGCCACGACCTCCAGCAGCCGACAGATCAGCGACCAGACCGGTCAACGCGACTTCATCGATCGCATGGTCGCCACCGGGGACTTCGCGGCCGCGTTCCGCGCCTACCGCGCTGCCTCGCGCCGGGTCATCGACCCGCGGCTCGACAACCTGAGCCCGCTCGTCCAGGCGACCGACTGCGCGCTCTGCCGCGATCCCGACGGCGACGGGCTGGTGAGCGGGCGCGAGCTGGAGCGCGACGACAGCGACCCGCTGAACCCGGACACCGACGGCGACGGCCTCTCCGACGGCGCCGAGCGGGCCCGCCGCACCGACCCGCGGCGGCGCGACTCCGACGGCGACGGCCTCGCCGACGGCGACGAGATCACCGGAGGCGGCGGCCGCTACCTCCCGTCGGACCCCGCCGCGGCCGACTCCGACGGCGACGGGGTTGATGACCGGATCGAGCGCTACGGCGGCTCCGACCCGAACCGGATCGACGCCCGACGCCGCCTGGGCGAGTAGGCGTCACTCTGCCGCGTCCGGGACTCGCCTGGGCGCGCCCCTCCGGCGGTGGCCCGTCAGCGCGCCACGAAGAGGGCGAGCGCCAGCCCCCCGACGTCGGAGAGCACGGAATGTGGGTCGGCGCGCACGAAAGATGGGTCGGGGCGTCAGGGGGCTGACGAACCGAGCACGGAATGTGGGTCGGCGCGCACGAAAGATGGGTCGGGGCGTCAGGGGGCTGACGAACCGAGCACGGAATGTGGGTCGGCGCGCACGAAAGGTGGGTCGGGGCGTCAGGGGGCTGACGAACCGAGCACGGAATGTGGGTCGGCGCGCACGAAAGGTGGGTCGGCGAGCACGAAAGGTGGGTCGCGGCGTTCGAGGCGTCGGTCGGCGCGCAACGATCGAACGAAGCGGCACCCGCGACCGGACCGGGCGCGCTACGCCGGCGCCGGGTAGCGCGCCGCCATCGCGTGCGCCGTCTTCGCCATGGCCTCCGCGAGCTCCGGCGGGCCCTCGACGACCACCGCCGGTCCGAAGCCGAGCAGCCAGCCTTCCAGCTCGTGGGTGCGGCGGAGGGTGGCGCGCACACGCACCTCGCCCCCGGGGAGCGGCTCGAGCGTCTGGTCGTCGGCGAGCGGCGCCTCGGCGACGACGCGGGCGGCGCGGGCGTCGAAGCGCGCCACGAAGGCGATCTCGCGATCGTCGACGGCGAACCCGAGCTCGCCGCGGGCGAGGAAGGCGTCGAGGTCGAACGTGTCGTCGGGCTCGGCGGGCGCGTCGAGCAGGGCCGCCGACTCGAAGCGGTGCAGCAGGTAGAGGCGGTCCTGCCGTCCTGGCTTCCAGGCCACGAGGTACAGCAGGGCGCCGCGCTGCACGCAGGCGAGCGGATCGAGCACGTACTCGGTGAGCTCGCCGGTCGCCGGACGGTAGCGCGCCGCGAGCTTGCGGCGCTCCGCGAGCGCGCGTGTCACCGCCTCGAGCACCGCCGGCGCCACCTCGGGCGTGCGCGCCGCCGGACCCTTCGGCACGACGCGGAAGCGCTTCGCCAGCTCGGCGGGCGTCGTGCCTTCGCGCGTGGCCAGCACGCCGCGGGCGGCGCGCGTGAGCGGCGCCAGCGCGTCGCGGATCGACTGCGGCATCGCCACCGTGAAGTAGGTGTCGGCGAGCACGAGCGCCAGCGCCAGCACCGGCCCGATGCCCCCCGCGGTCAGCGGCGGCGCGTGGGCCGCCCACGACCAGCGCAGCGGGCGCGTGCCCTCGGTGCAGGTGATGGGGAAGAGCACCGACAGGCGGTGCAGGTCCCGCTGCACCGAGCGCAGGTCCACCTCCAGATCCTCGTCGCCCAGCTTCCGGTGGAGGGTGATGGCGTCGATCTCCTGCGGCGGGGCGGGGATCAGCGACAGCATCTTGAGATAACGAAGCCCGAACTCCATGTCCCGGAATGCTGTCACTGGCGCCGTCGCGAAAAAAGGTGATCGGCCGGTCGATTCTTCGGCTTGGCGACACGCTGTGTCGTTTTGGTGTGGAGGATGGGCCGTGCGTCGAGACACCAACCACTCCGAAGGAGGAAGAGATGAGCGACGCCATCCTGAGACGGCTCGAAGAGGAGCGCGCGGCCATCGACCCGCAGGCGCTCGCCGACAGGCGGGGCCTGGGCGCGGGACCCGCCACGCTGGGCATGGCCCGCGACGTGGCCGCGTTCTGCGAGCGACACTTCGCCGGCGGCGTCGTCGACGGCCGCGCGCTGCCCGGCCTGAACATGGCGAACCTGCCCGAGACGACCGCCGTCGACCTCCGCTGCCTGGTCAGCGAGCTCGAGAAGCTCGGCGTCGCGCTGTGCGGCGCGCGGGCGCCGTTCCCGCGGGACGAAGTGCAGCTCGTGTGCCGCGAGCTGTTCACGTTCCTCGACTGGCTGGGCCGTCGCGATCCGACGGTGAAGCGGGAGGTCAGCGACCTGCGGCGCTCGCATGTCAACGTGCGGACCGACGGCGCGCGCATCTCGCGCCTGTCGCAGGTGCGGCTGCTCACGCAGAAGCACGAGGCGCGGCTCGCGGCGCTGCCGGCGTTTCCGCCGACGCTGCTCGAACAGGCCGGCACGCTCGTCGACGCCCACGGCGGCGGAGCCAACGGCAGCAAGGAGGCCATGCAGGCGCGGAAGCGCGGCCTCGTGTACTTGCTGCGCCAGCGCCTCGCCGCGGTGACCGAAGCCGCGGAGCTCGCCTTCCGCAACCACCCCGACCTGCTCGCCGAAGGCCGCGGGGCCCGCGCCCGCCGCCCCGTCGCAGCGCCCCGCCGCAAGCCCGCCCAGCAGTAAGCGCGTCGGGCGCGCTGCCATGCCGGGCGCGCCCCCGCAGTCCGACGGCGCGGGGCCTCCCCCGCCGCCCGCGCCGACGTCGAGACGAACGTCCGCGGCGACCGGACGGGCCACGACGCGCCCGCGCGCCGCGTCGCCGAGATGTCGTCGCAGCCATCCTTCCTGCAGTCCGTGCTGTCCGCGGTGGCGCTGTACCGGTCCTTGCGCAGGCGCCTGCCCGCGACGACGCAGCCAATCACTTCGGCGGTGTGTTCGCTCTGTTCTTCCGTGGTCTGGACCCGTCGCGCGGGGTATCCGTCGACCGGTCGTCGCCGGCGCTGCTGGACGCGCTGTCGGCGGTTCGAGTCGAAGGTCGACTGGCGGCACGGTCGTCGGGGCGCCGCGAGGGCTCGGTCTCCCCCGTTGCCGGCGAGGTTCCCGGCGAGCGCGGAGACCGAATGGCGGGGCGCCTCCATTCCGATCGTACGGTGTCGAGTTTCGCTTGTGTTCGTTCGATCGATTCCGTGACTTTCGGGGCAGTCACACGGGGAGCGATCGGGGGTGCAGGTGAAGACGCTGAAACTCGTCGGAAGACATGCGCTCGTCGCGGCGGCGGCGCTCGCGTTCGCGGCCTGCGAGGGCGGCGGAAGCAACGAAGGCGCGGGCGGCGGCGGCGCCGGCGGGCAGCTCGGCGACGGCAGCGTCGGCGGGCAGGGTGGCGAAGGCGGCGGCGGTGGCGGTGGTCAGGGCGGCGCCGGTGGTGCCGGTGGTCAGGGCGGCGCCGGTGGTGCCGGTGGCGCCGGCGGCGTGGGCGGCGGCGGTGGTCAGGGCGGCGCCGGTGGTGCCGGTGGCCAGGGCGGCGCGGGCGGCGGCGGTGGTCAGGGCGGCGCGGGTGGCGCCGGCGGAGCCGGTGGTCAGGGCGGCGTCGGCGGCATGATGGAAACGCCGTGCGAGAACGCCTGCGCCCGGCTGTTCGACTGCGCCGTCATCGACGATCCCGCCGACCTCTGTCCCGGCATCGACGAGGACAGCCGCGCACCCTTCCTCGCGGCCTGCGAGCCGACGTGCGAGGGCAACCCCGCGATCCGCGCCGCCATCGAGCAGCAGAACGACTGCGGCGAGCTCGTGAGCGCGCTGCGGAACCTGTCCGCCCCCTTCGCGGAGAGCTGCGACGGCGGCGGCATGGGCGGCGCCGGCGGCGGCGGCGGTGCCGGCGGACAGGGCGGCGGCGGCGGTGCCGGCGGGCAGGGCGGCGCCGGCGGCGCGATGCCCTGCGAAGAGGGCGCCGAGGACATCTGCGACGTGGGCGCTTGCGTCGGCACGACGCGCTGCGTCGGCGGCGCCTGGACGGAGTGCCAGGCCCCAGGCGAGCGCTGCAACGGCGAGGACGACGACTGCGACGGCGAGACCGACGAGGACTTCCCGGAGCTCGGCGGCGACTGCTCTTCCGGCGTCGGCGCCTGCGCCGCGCGCGGCGCCTACGTCTGCGATGCGTTCGGCGACGGCGTGACCTGCGACGCGCAGCCGGGCATGCCCGGCGGCGAGGTCTGCGACGGCCTCGACAACGACTGCAACGGCGAGACGGACGACGCGCCCGGCGTCGGCGAGCCCTGCGACACGGGCGTCGGCATTTGCGCCACCCCCGGCTTCACGGTCTGCGACGACGAGGGCGACGTGATCTGCGGCGCCGTCGCCGCCGCGCCCGAGGACGAGGCCTGCGACGGCCTCGACAACGACTGCGACGGCGACGTCGACGACGTCCCGGGCCTCGGCGACGACTGCGACGTGGGTGTCGGCGAGTGCGCGGTCGTGGGCACGCTCGTCTGCGGCGACGACGGCCTCGTCTGCGAGGGCCTCCCCAGCGAACCCGAGGACGAGGCCTGCGACGGCCTCGACAACGACTGCAACGGCGTCGCCGACGACGGCGATGTCTGCAACCTGTGCGGCGACGGCGAGCTCGACGAGGGCGAGGAGTGCGACGACGGCGACCGCGACGCCGGCGACGGCTGCTCGGCCGACTGCACCGTCGAGGAGGTCGACGGGCCGCACCTCGCGCTCTGCGGGACGAGCGACCGGCGCATCCAGACGTTCCTCGATCCGGACGACGACCTGCCCATCGTCGCGACCTGCGAGCCGAACGCCGACACCGTCGCGATCCTCGTGACCCGCAACGGCCAGTACGACGGCGCCGCGCTGCGCGCGTACCTGCAGGACGGCGGCAACGTCATCACCGAGTTCGGCGTCGGTACGCCCGTCTACAACGCCGTGTTCGGCACCGAGATCGCGCCGCCTGCGGATCGCGAGGGCGACTGCGGGGACGACCTCAACCCGGCGCACCGCCACCACCCGGAAGATCCGTTCTGGGTCGAGAACGGCGAGCTGCCTCCGCCGCAGGGCAATTCCGGCTGCGGCTTCGACCTGAGCGCGCTGCCCCGCATCACGCCGCTCGGCGGCTGGGACCCCGACACGATCGCGCTGGCCTACATCGACCTCGGCGAGGGCCGCCTGTGGCTGGTCGAGTCCGACTGGCAGGACGGGGAGCTCGAAGGTGACGCGTTCGTCGCCTCGCGCCAGCTCATGCGCAGCATGATCTTCCACCGCGGCACGCCCGCCGACGGCGCGATCCGCCTCGTCGGCGGCGAGGGGGCGGGCGATGGCCGCGTCGAGATCTTCCTCGAGGGCGAGTGGGGCACCGTCTGCGACGACGCCTGGGACGTGGACGACGCGGAGGTCGTCTGCCGCCAGCTCGGCTACGTGGGCGCCGCCGAGGCGTTCACGAGCGGCGGCGGCGCCGATCCGATCTGGCTCGACCAGGTCGGCTGCGCCGGCGACGAGCAGGGCCTCGCGTCGTGCGAGGCCAACCCCGTCGGCGACAACGACTGCTCGCACGAGGAGGACGCCGGCGTCCGCTGCCTCGGCCCGGGCGAGTGCCGCGTCGACGGTCACTGCGGCGAAGGCGAGATCTGCGAAGGGGGTGGGTGCATCCCGGCGCCCGAGTGCGGCAACGGCGCCCTCGAGCCGCGCGAGCAGTGCGACGACAGCAACAACGATCCCGGCGACGGCTGCTCGCCGGACTGCCAGTTCGAGGGCCCGCCGCTGGGCGCGGGCATCGGCATCGGCCACCACGGCGACTGCGAGAGCTGGAACGGCTGCGGCGACGCCGAGACGTGCGCCGCGGCGGCCTGCCAGCTGCAGGGCCACGCCGGCGCCATCGCCTGGCGCGAGGGCCGGTGCGAGGACCTGCGCGCGGCGATCCCGGGCTTCCACTGCTCGCTGTTCGAGACGCTCCCCGACGACCTGGACGCAGGCTGGGGCGGTGGCTGCAACATCCCCGTCGCGTACGACATCGTCTGCCGCGACCACGACCAGGGCGCCGTGCGCCTCGCCGACGGCGAGGGCGAAGGCAACGGCCGCGTCGAGATCTACTTCGACGGCGCGTGGGGCACGGTCTGCGACGACGGCTGGGACGTGAGCGACGCCGACGTCGTCTGCCGTCAGCTCGGCTACGTGGGCGCCGCCGAGGCCATCGAGAGCTTCGGCGGCGGCGAGGACCCGATCTGGCTCGACGACGTCGAGTGCGTCGGCGACGAGGACGGCCTCGCCTCGTGTCCTGCCAGCCCGCGTGGCCAGCACAACTGCGGCCACGGCGAGGACGCGGGCGTGCGCTGCCTCGACGAGGGCGAGTGCCGTATCGACGAGCACTGCGCCGACGGCGAGCGCTGCATCGAGGGCACCTGCCAGGAGGCGCCGTCCGACGATCCGTGCCAGACCTACCGCGAGCTCGGCGAGGGCAACCGCAACGTCAGCTTCAACGACGGCGCGGGCGGCATCACGATCTGCGACCAGGTCGGCTGGCAGCCGGGCTGGCACCGGTTCGTCGGCGCGGCCGGCACCCGCATGCCCACCCAGGCCCCCGCCGAGTTCGCCTGCGGCACCCACGCCCCGGGCTGGCTCGACGGCGCGCACCCGGCCGTCGGCGACGGCATCGTCGACCGGCGCGTGTGCTTCAACTGGTCCGGCAACACCTGCAACTGGAACGCGAACGTCCAGGTGCGCAACTGCGGCGGCTTCTTCGTCTACAACCTGCCGCCGACGCCCGTCTGCGCGCTGCGCTACTGCGGCGAGGAGCCGCCGCCCCAGAACGGCGACGTGCGCCTCGCGGCCGGCCAGGGCGCCGGCCACGGTCGCGTCGAGATCCACTTCGACGGCCGCTGGGGCACCGTCTGCGATGACGTCTGGGACGTGAACGACGCCGACGTCGTCTGCCGGCAGCTGGGCTTTCCGGGCGCGGCGCAGGCCATCCAGAACTTCGGCGGCGGCGCGGACCCGATCTGGCTCGACGACGTCCAGTGCGCCGGCAACGAGGCGGGGCTCGCGCTCTGCCCCGCCCGGCCGCGCGGCGTGCACAACTGCGTGCACGCCGAGGACGCCGGCGTCCGCTGCCTGCAGGCGGGCCAGTGCCGCGTCGACGCGCACTGCGTCGCCGGCCAGCTCTGCCGCGACGGCGCGTGCGTCGCGCCCCGCTGCGGCGACGGCAACGTCGATCCGGGCGAGCAGTGCGACGACGGCGGCAACGAGCCGGGCGACGGCTGCGACGCCAACTGCCAGCGCGAGGCGCCGGTCGGCCAGATCGGCAGCTTCCGCGTGGACCAGGGCCCGAACTGGTCCGACCCCGACGTCGCTTCGGTGTCGTGCGTGCAGGCGTGCGCGCAGCTCTTCGGCGGTCAGCCCGCCGAGTACGGCTGCTCGACGGTGGACGGGCAGCTCAACCGCCGCGCATTCCTGGATGGCTGGGGCGACGACCAGTACTGCCGCGGCGAGGGCCGGCCCGACGACTTCGTGATGCCGGCGGGCGGTGGCCCGTATGACTGCGGCCAGGCGGGCTGCTCGTACTCGGCCTACGTCAGCGACCACGGCTGCGCCGCGGTCAACTACTGCTGGCGCCTCGGGCAGGTTCCGCGCCGTGCCAACCTGATGCGCTGCGGCGCGAGCGCGCGCAACGTCGCCACATTCGTCAACCCGGGCGACAACCTGGCGGTGGTCGAGGGCTGTGCGCCGGACGCGAACACCCAGGCGGTGCTCGTCACGCGCGGCGGCATCAACAACGTGAACGGCCCCGCGTTCCGCGCCTACCTCGACGCGGGCGGCATCGTCATCACCGAGCACTCGATCAGCGACAACGTCTACAACCGCGTGTTCAACGCCAACGTCGCCCAGGGTGGCGTCAACGGCGACTGCATGGACGCGATCAACCCGCCCGTCCGGTTCACCCTCGACGACCCGTTCTGGGTGGCCAACGGCGGCCTTCCGGTGCAGGCGGACAACTTCGGCTGCGGCATGGACATGAGCGGCTGGAACGTGCCGATGACGCGCCTGGGCGGCTGGAGCGCGAACACCGTCTCGCTCGCCTACGTCGACTCGGGCCTCGGCCGCCTGTGGCTCGTGGAGACCGACTGGCAGGATCCGGACGCCGGCTTCGACGCCAGCTCCCGCCAGCTCATGCGCTCCATGATCCTGAACGGCCGCCACGCCCTGCCGCCCGAGGCCAACGCCAACTGAGCGCAGAACCCGCTGTGGCGGCGGGTCGAGTGCGACATCGACTCGTGGGTGTGGAGCAACGACCGCGTCGGGTCGCCCGACGTCGCCACCGCCGAGGCCAATCGGGGGCTGTTCACCGGCTGCACCCACATCGACGACGGCCGCACAGCGCTCGAGGCGGGCGAGGCTCGCGCGATGAGTCGCCGCCGCTTCTTGGCTGGTGAGCCGGCTTTCCAGGGGAGTGTCGCGTGACTTCCACGGACAACAGGCGGCCTGAGACCTGCGAGATGCGGGAACGGAACGGCATTGGCCGAGCCCACTTCTCCTCCCTGAAGGTGGTGGTCGGTGGCGGCGCGCACGTGCGGCAGCCGGTGGCCGAGCGCTGGCAGCGCGTGACCGGGCGGCACATCACCGAAGCCTACGGCTTGACCGAGGCCTCGCCCGGCGTCACGGCCAACCCCATGGGCACGCCGTGGAACGGCACGATCGGCCTGCCCTTCTCCTCGACCGAGGTCTCGATCCGCGACGACGCCTTCCACGAGCTGCCGGTCAGGACCGGGGAAGGCAGCATCGAGGAGCTCACGGGCGAGCTGTGCGTGCGCGACCCGCAAGCGATGAAGGGCGACTGGAACAACCCCGCGGAGTCCGCCGCGGTGATGCGCGACGGCTGGCTGAGGACGGGCGACGTCGGCCACAGGGACGCCCGCGAGTTCGCGACGCTCACCGACCGCAAGAAGGACATGATCCCGACGACCGCGGTGTCCTGAGGGGCAGTGCGCCCGGTGCGCGGCGGCGGGAGCTCGGGCAGCGCCGCGGCCGACGCGAGCACCGGCCGCGGCAGGGCGAGCAGCACACGCCTCAAGGGACGGATCTCGCCGGCCGGAAGCCGTAGCCGGAGTACTGGTCCCCGATCCCGCCGCCGGAGCGGAACGCCGCCCGCACGTTGCCGGCCCCGAGGAACCAGTTGCCGCCCCGCAACATCCGGCGCTGGCAGTCGCCGCCGGTGGACGCGCGGCCGTCCGTCGGAGCCGCCGCGTAACCCGCCTCGCAGTCCTCGGTCCACTCCTCCAGGCTGCCGGCGAGGTCGCAGAGGCCCTGGCGCGAGTTGCCGGCGGGTTTCGAGCACACCGGCCACGTGCCCTTCCGGCCGCAACCGTCGTCACCGGCATGGTCGTCGTCCATGACGACGCGGGCGCAGGTCGCCTCCTCCCCGCCCCAGGGGTAGGTCAGGCCGGCGCCGCTGCGCGCCGCGAACTCCCACTCCGTCTCGGTCGGCAGGCGCCCGCCGACCCACGTCGCGAAGGCGCGCGCCTGCCTCCAGTCGACGCAGTTCACCGGGTGCTTCTCGCGGCCGGCGACGCCCCAGTTGCAGCCCTCGGTCGTGGCCGGCGCCGTGCACGCCCGGGCCTCGACACAGGCGCGGTATTGCTCGACCGTCACCTCGGTCCTCGCGAGCTGGAACGCGGGCACCGTCACCCGGTGCGCCGGCCGCTCCTCGAGCCAGCTGTCGTCCGTCCCCTGGGTGAAGGTGCCGCCCGGCAGGGTCACCCACTCGACGAGCGCGGCGGGCGGCCCGTTCAGCGTCTGCAGCAGCGCCCGCGCCTCGACCGCGCGCGGATTGCCGAGCGGGTGCGCGTCGTACTTCGCGACGAACGCCTCGACGGCCCGGACCGCCTCCGGCCCCTTCGACGCGCCCGCGAAGTGCTGCAGCAGCTGCCAGTCGGCGTCGGCCTGCGTCCGGTGCGCCGCCGTCGCCCGCTCGCGCGCCTCGCGCTCGCGCGCCTCGGCCGCCTCCCGCTCGCGCGCGGCGCGCTCCAACTCCGCGAGTTGACTGGTGAATGCGTCGCTTCGCGGGGCCGTGGCGGCGCCGCCTGCGAGCGCGACGACCAGCCCGGCGAGGTCCGGCCCCGCCTCGGTCTTCGGCAGCTTCGGGGTCAGCGGCGCGTCCTCGCCGCTCACGCTCGGCCGCTGGCTGCGGCCCTTCGCGAGCAGGCGGAGCGCGGTCCCGGCGTAGTCCGCCGCCTCGCGCGCCGTCACCCGGCCGTCGCCGTCGGCGTCGCCCCAGCCGCGCAGCGCCCCGAGCACGAGGTAGCTGAACGCGGGCCGCTCCTCGCCCGGCAGCGGTCCGGCGATCTCGTCGGCGCGGCCCGCCGAGAGCACGGTCACGCCGGCGACCCCCGCCAGCCCGGCGCTCAACGCCTGGGGGTTCACCACGAACTGCGTGCCCGGCATCAGCGGCCGGCTCGCGCCGTCCAGGCCGCTGAAGCAGGTGTCGAGGACCGCCACGGGACGCGCCCCGCGGGCCTTCGCCATCTCGGCGAGCAGGTCGCGGCGCGACACGCTGCGGCTCGTGAAGTCGACCTCGTCGACCTGCGCGTCGACGCCGACGAGCAGGCCGTCGCCGCCGTCCTTCGCCGGGGCGCCGTGGCCGATGAAGACGAACCAGAGCGTCCCGCCCGGCTTCACCTGCGCCGCGGCCTCGGCGACCGCCCGCCGCACCTTGGTGTTGGTGCCCTCGCGGTCGAGCAGCAGCGCCACGTGGCCGACCGGCACCTTGCGCGCGCGGACGAGGTATTCGTACCAGGCCTTCGCGTTGCGCCCGGCGCCGGGGACGTCGGCCAGGTAGGCGTAGTCCTCGACGCCGACGACGACCGCGGCGTCGTTCTCGCCGCCGCCGAGCGCCGCCGGCGCCCGGTCGATCTCGGGCCAGGGTCCCGCCAGGGCGGCGCCCGCCCACAGCAGGGCCGCCGCCGCCCACGCGATCCGCGTCATTCCACGCCGCCCAGCGTCTCCGCCGCTCCGGTCACCTCGGCCTCCGGGACGAACGTCAGCACCCGGGCCCGGTACCGCCAGCCTTCGGGCCCTTGATACTGTTCGGGCTTCCAGCACTCGTCCTTGAGGTGCTTCGCCAGGGCCTCGGAGCTGCGGCGCACGAAGGCGTCGTCGCTCAGGCGCGCGTCGGCCACGCCGCCCTGCGCGATGCGCTCGCCGAGGAACCGGACGACCTGCCGCCGCGCGTCGAACATCGCCTGGTCGCGCGCGACGCGCTCCGACTCGAGCCAGTCGGAAACCCCAACGAAGTAGCGACCTTGCGCGCTGCGCGGCGGCTCGTCGGCCCAGTTGCCGGCGCACGTGCCGGGGCCGGTGAAGCGGTTCTCCGTGACGCGGAACGCGAAGAACACGGGCTCGGTGAACCGCACGCTGCGGCTCCAGGCCACGCCGTCCTTGATCTCGGCGGCGCCGGTGGTGTGCGAGGCCCCCGCGCCGAGGCTCTGGCTGGCGGTGGTGAGGATCTCGCCGGCGCCCGCCAGGAACTCGCCGATCACGCGACGGGTGCACTGGTCGCCGGCGCGCTTGCAGCAGGCCTCGAAGCCGGCGGGATCGGCCAGGTCGGCGATCCACTTCTCGGTGAGCCGGTAGCGCACGCGCACCACGCGGCCCTGCTCCGCCGACGCCGAGAGGCCCATCGCCGGCAGGCCGAGGCTCGCGGCGGCGGACGTGCCGGCAGTGAAGTACTCGTCGAGCTCGACGTTGCCGGCCGGCACCTTGCGGACCGTGAAGAACTGGCTGCACGCCAGCCTCATCGCGGCCGCTTCGTCGACCGTCTGCGCCGTGGCGTCGTCGGGCACGAACCGCCCGAGGTAGGCCGACGGGTCCTGGTCGAGCCCGCTGCCGCGCAGGAAGAAGTTGGGCTTCGCCTCGAGGGCCGCCGCGAGGTCGCGGCTGTCATCGATCGTGGGCCGTGAGGTGCCACATGCGCTCGCGAGGAGCGCCACACCGAATCCGATGAGGAGTTTCACGCCCCCTGCATAGCGGATCCGGCGGGTCCGGGTCGACGAACACGAGCGGCGCGAAGGCAGGGTCGGTCGAATCGGGTGAGAGCGCGACGCGCGCGGCCCGTGTCTCGCCGTCCGATGAGGTCGCCGCCTCGGCCCGGTCGAGCTTGACGGTGTAGTGACCGGCGGCTTCGCCTATGGGCGCAGGCTGCGGCGGCCGGTCGGCGCCGGCCGCAGGCAGCCGGAAATGGCGAAACTCGAGTCAGAAGTCGAGGACGGCGAAGACGCCGGCGTGGTCGGACGGGTAGACGGGGTCCGGCGCGTCGAGGACGACCGCCGTGTCGACGATGCGCGCGCCCCGGGCGGCGAAGACGTAGTCGAGGCGCCGCGACGGCAGGTGGCGGAAGCCGGCGTACGGCGTGTCGTTGCGCCAGGTGACGCCGGCGCCCTGCGGATGGCGGCGGCGCCAGGCGTCCTGCAGGTCGGCGGTGACGAGCGCGTAGACGGGCTCGGTCTCCTCGGCGTTCAGGTCGCAGGCCACGATCGAGGGCGAGCCGGGGTCGAGCCAGCCGCGGGCGCGCATCTGCCGCAGGACGCGGGCCATCTGGTCCTGGCGCAGCCCGGCCTCCTCGGGCCGCCACGGCAGGTGCGTGTTCGCCACGTGAAGGTTCCGGGCCGGCGCGGCCAGCGTCGCGAACAGCGCGACGCGCTCGTCGGACGGATCCCGCGGCCCGCGGCTCAACGCGCGGCTCTCGACGTGCCGGATCGGCCAGCGCGAGGCGATCGCGACGCCGCCCTGTGGCTCGCCCGGGCTGCCGTAGGGCGCGAAGGCGGCCGCCCCGAGGCCCACCGCCCCCGCGACTTCGAGGACCTGGTCCACGAGCGTCGGATCGTTGCGGACGACGGCCTCCTGCAGGCAGAGCACGTCGGGGGCGAGGCGCTGCACGCCGCGCACGAGCGCGTCGCGGCGCCCGTCGAACCAGCCGAACCCCAGCCCGGCGACGTTGATCGTGAGGCAGCGGACGTTCATGCCGAAGCGGACGCCGCAGCCCGCCGGCAGGTCACACGAGCGTCAGGACGGCGATCTCGGCGGGCACGTTGACGCGCATCGGCGGCCCCCACCAGCCGGTGCCGGGGTGCACGTAGATCCAGGTGCGCTCCGTGTGCCGGTGCAGGCCGAGGACGTAGGGCTGCACGAGCTTCACGAAGTACCCGAAGGGCCAGATCTGGCCGCCGTGCGTGTGGCCGCAGAGGACGACGTCCAGGCCGTGGCGCGCGGCGTCGTCGATGCAGCGCGGCTGGTGCGACAGGAGCAGGGCGGCGCGTTCGGGATCGCGGCCCGCGACGGCGCGGTCGAGGTCGTAGCCGTTGCCGTCGCCGAAGTCGCGCGCGCGCCAGTCGTCGGTGCCGACGACGTCCAGGCGGGCGTCGCCGCGCTCGAGCGTGTGCCGCTCGTTGCGCAGGACGCGGATGCCGAGGCTGCGCAGGTAGGCCACCCACGGGTCGGCTCCCGAGTAGTACTCGTGGTTGCCGGTGACGAAGAACGTCCCGAAAGTACTGCGCAATTCGCCGAGCGGCGCCACGTGCTCGGCCAGGTCGGGCACCGAGCCGTCGACGAGGTCGCCGGTGATCGCGACGAGGTCCGGCTGCAGCGCGTTGACCCGTCGGACGACGTCGGCGAGAAACTCGCGACCGATGGTGGGGCCGACGTGTACGTCGGTGAGCTGGACGACGCGCAGGCCGCGGAAGGCTTCGGGCAGGCGCGGGACGGGGATGCGAAGCTCGTTGAGGCGCGGCTCGGCGAGGGCGGAGGAGACGCCGGTACCGGCGGCGCCGAGCGCGCCGAGGCCCGCGATGGCCGCCGTCCCGCGCTGCAGGGCAATGCGGCGCGCCGGGTCCGGCACGCCGTCGGGCCGCGGCGCACGCCGCAGCCACACCGCGATGCGACCGCCCGTGCCCGTCACCGCGAGCAGCGGCACCAGCAGCACGACCATGCCCATCCAGACATAGGCCGGCCACGCCACCCACGCCGCCGCCTCGCGGGGCAGGACGCGCTGGGCGAGCATGCCCGCGAAGAGCAGCGCGCCGAGCCCGCCGAGGAGCAGCGCGCCGCGCCGTCGCGCCGTCGCGCCGAGCCCGGTGTCGCGGAACACACGCTTCCAGATGTAGCCGTGGGTCGCGGTGATCATCAGCGTGAACACGGCGACGAAGATCAGGACGCGGGAGACGCTGATCCCGCCCTTATAGCGGGGATCGCCTCACTTCGGCTGCAGCAGCGACGCTTCGTAGTCCGTCGGGGGCGCGAAGCCGAGCAGCTCGAGGCAGGTGGCGGCGACGTTGGCGAGGCCGGGACGCTCGACCGTCTTCGCGAGGCGCGCCGGCACCTGGCCCGCCGGGTCGAAGAGGCTGCACGGCACCGGGAAGAGGCTGTGGCTCGTGCGCACCTTGCGCTTGCCGTCCTTCGACGCGAGCACGGCGCCGTGCTTGTCGTGCTCGAACATCTCCTCGGCGTTGCCGTGGTCGGCGGTGACGAGCACCGCGCCGCCGAGCCGCGCGACGCCGTCGAGCAGGCGCCCGATCGCCAGGTCCATGGCCTCTATCGACAGGATGGTGGGCAGCAGCTTGCCCGTGTGACCGACCATGTCGCCGTTGGCGAAGTTGATGCGCGCGAAGCGGTACTTTCCGGTGCGCAGCGCCTCGAGCGTGGCGTCGGCGATCTCGGCGGACTTCATCCATGGCCGCTGCTCGAAGGGCACGCGATCGCTGGGGATCTCGAGGTAGGTCTCGAGCCGCTCGTCGAAGCGGCCGGTGCGGTTCCCGTTCCAGAAGTAGGTGACGTGGCCGAACTTCTGGGTCTCGGAACAGGCGAACTGCGGGACGCCGTTGCGCGCGAGATACTCGCCCATCGTGCGCTGGATGACGGGCGGGTCGACGAGGTAGCGCCGCGGCAGATCCGCCTCGTGGTCGTACTTCATCATGCCCGCGTAGCGGACCTGCGGGCGGCGCCCGCGCTCGAACGGCACGTCGTCCCGCTCGAAGGCGCGCGTGATCTCGAGGGCGCGGTCGCCGCGGAAGTTGAAGAAGACCACGCTGGCGCCGTCGCGGATGGGCCCGACGGGGCCCTGCTCGCCGGCGATGACGAAGCCGGGCAGGAACTGGTCGATGACGACGCCGTGCTCGTCGTGGCGCAACGCCTCGACGGCCTCGCGGACGGACCCGAATCGGCGGCCCTCGCCGAGCACGTGGTGCTTCCAGCCGGCCTCGACCATGCCCCAGTCGGCCTCGTAGCGGTCCATCGTCAGCTTCATGCGGCCGCCGCCGCTGGCGATGCGGTAGTCGCACCCGCGGGCGGCGAGCTCGGCCAGGACCGGCTCGAGGCGGTCCACGTACTCGAGGGCGCTCGTCTCGCCCACGTCGCGGCCGTCGAGGAGCACGTGGACGCGCGCGCGCTTGACGCCCTCGTCGCACGCGCGACGCAGCATCGCGTGCAGGTGCGTGTCGTGGCTGTGCACGTTGCCGTCGCTGAGCAGGCCGATGAAGTGCATCGGCTCGCCGGACTGCTTCACCCCCTCGACGAGCCAGCGCCAGGTCTCGCCGTCGAAGAGGCGCCCCGACTCAATCGCGTCGTTGACGAGGCTCGCGCCCTGCCACACCACGCGGCCGCTGCCGAGCGCGTTGTGGCCCACCTCGGAGTTGCCCATGTCCGCGTCGGAGGGCAGGCCCACCGCGGTGCCGTGGGCGGCGAGCGGCACGCAGCCGAAGCGGGCGTAGAGCTCGTCGAGCCGCGGCGTGCGCGCCATCTCGACGGCGTTGCCCTCGTCGTCGGGACCGATGCCGACGCCGTCCATCACCACCACCAGCAGCGGGCCCCGCAGCGCGGGAAACCGACCCTTGCCGAGCGTCCAGTCCGCCATCGCGCACCTGCCTCCCCGTGACGTGCCGCAAGTTACCTTCGATTCTCGATGGAATGAATGCTCGAGACGTCGCCCCCGTCTCCCGGACCGAGCAGGCCGAAAAGGTTGACGCTGCGCGCGCGCGACGTTCATCGTCGGCGCGCCTCGTAACGGGGGACTCCAATGCTGCAAGTGCTGGCGCTCTGGGTCGGGCTCCTCGCGCCCGGGGGCGAAGCGAAGCTTCATCTGACCGTCGACCCCGGCGACGCCGTCGTCGAGGTGAACGGCAAGCGCCTCAAGGGCTTCAAGTCCGGCGAGGCCGTACAGGTGCCGCCGGGGAGCGTGACCATCGAGGTCGGCGCCGACGGTTACCTGCCGCAGAAGAAGACCGTGCGCATCGGGGCCAACAAGTCCGAGAAGATCTCGATCAAGCTCGCCCGGAAGGGGGGCGGCACGCTGACGCCCGTCGGCAAGGGCAACCCCGGTGGTCGACCCGGGCCCATCGCGAAGCCGGCGCCGCGCGACGACGGCCCGAAGCCGGGCCCCGTGGCGAAGCCGGACGCCGGCCCGAAGCCCGGTCCCGTGGCGAAGCCCGGGCCGGCGCCGCGGCCCGTGCCCATCGGCAAGACGCCCGACCGCGATCCGCCGAAGTCGCCGGTCGCCAAGCCGGGCGGCAAGAAGGACGACGGCTTCCGGCCGAAGCCGAAGGACGACGACGGCCCTCGCGCGAAGCCGCGGGACGACGGCCCCAAGCCCAAGCCCAAGGCCGACGACGGCCCGCGCCCGAAGCCGAAGGACGACGCGCGCCGCCCGCGGCCGAAGACCGACGACCGCCCCCGGCCGGTCCGCAAGCCGCGCGGCAGCGGCGGCGGCGGTTACGGCAACGACGGCGTGCGAGACGGCCGCGATACGGGGCCGACGAGCCTGAAGCCGTACGCGGCGCTGTCCTTCGTCGTCGGCGGCCTCGCGGTCACCGGCGGCGTCGTGGCGGGCATCTACGCCGACAAGAGCGCCGACAAGTTCGCCGAGGAGACCGTCCTCGCGAAGAAGCGCGACTTCAAAGAGGAAAGCGAGAACCGCGCGATGCTGTCGAACGTGCTGTACGGCGTCGGTGCCACCGGCATGGTCGTCGGCGCCCTGCTCTGGGCGATGTCGCCAGACGAAGGCGCTTACGGCGCGCAGGTGGTGCCGCTCGCGGATGGCGCCATGGTCGGCTGGGGAGGGACGTTCTGATGGCGCGGCGGACCTGGGGCGCGTTGGCGCTCGCGCTCGGGCTCGGCGCCGGCTGCTCGCCGGAGCTGACGGGCGACGGCTGCCGCAGCGACAACGACTGCGGGCACCTGTCGGGCACCGTCTGCTACGTCAAAGAGGGCTGGTGCGTGGAGCCCGAGCGAATTCCGCCGGACCCGGACGCGGCGCCGCCGTCGCCCGACGCGGCGCGGCCCGACGCGGAGGCGCCCGATCCGGATGGCGCGGTGACGCCGCCTGACGGCGCGGCGCCGGACGCGGCGATGCCCGACGCGGCCATGCCCGACGCGGCGACGCCCGATGCGGCGATGCCCGACGCGGCGATGCCCGACCCGGACGCCGCGCCGCCCGGGCCCGATGCGGCGCCCCTCCCCGACGTCGGTCCGCCCTCCGACGCGGCGCCGACCGAGCCGGACGGGGGCGACCTCACCATCGACGCCGCCGCGCCCCCCGACGCCGGCTGACCCCTACTGCAGCTCGTCGGGCTCGACCTCCTCGACGGTGGCGAGCACCTCGCGCACCTCGAGCAGCCGCAGCGCCTCGTCCCACGGCACCCGCGTGCCGGCCTTCTTCGGGAACAGCACGAACGCGCCGAGCGGCACGCCGCTCACGTTCTCGCCGAGGTCGGCCTCGCCGTCGGTCTCCGCTCGCGCCACCTCGACGACCTCGCCGTACAGCGCGTCGTCGTGCTCCTCCTTGGCGCCCTGGGGCAGGAAGAGCCCGGCCTTGGAACGGTCCTCGAGCTTGACGACCCGCACGAGGACCCGCGGTCCGAGCGGCTTGATGTAGCGCACCTTCATCGACGCGTTCCCGTTGACCTCTCGTGCCGTCGCGTTCATATGGGGGCGTGGGCCGCATCATCGTCACCATCGCCGGGCCGTGGAGCAAGCCTCCCGCGCTCGAGTCCCCCCTCGACCTCGCCTTCGGGCCGCCCTCCGCCGAGTTCGTCGAGGAATTCGCGGATCTGGGCCGGCGGGCCGGCGTCGTCACCGACGACGACCTGCGCCGCCTGCGCAAGCATCAGGGGCTCGTGCGCGGGACCGCCGAGGTCGCGCGCCCCGGCGACCTCGAGCCGGCGCGGCGGGCCGCCCGCCTCGCCGTCAAGGCGTTCGCGCAGGGGGCGCTCGGCGTCTACGTGGAGACGGCGCCCAAGGTCTTCGCGCCGGGGGCCCTCGACGGCCTGGATGTGAATGATCCCGCAGTGTTGCTGCACATGTTCACCGAGGTGCTCGGTGACGAGGAGGAGATCATCGCCGAGGGCCTGCAGGCGTTCGGCCTGCCCGACGTCGCCGTGCGGTACGCCGGCGAGGTGGAGATCGACGCCGCGCAGGCCGCCGCCTTCGCGTTCGCCGCGCGCATGGTGCTCGACCGCTGGACGCCCTCGATCGGCATCGCCTTCCGGGCGAGCGAGAGCGCGCCCGTCTTCAAGGTGGCCTACGAAGAGGGCCCGGCGGTCGTCGAGCCCGACGACGTCGAGACGAACCCGCGCGGCGCCTGGGTGCTGACGCGCGTGGCCGGCTGACATGGGCGGCCTGCTCACCGGGCCCGTCGCGCTGGTGCGCGCGCTCGGCCTGCTCGCGTCGCGCCCGCGGCTCGCCATGCTCGCGCTCGTCCCGGCCGTCATCGCGTTCTTCATCTCGATCGGCGCGATCGCCGCCGCCGCCGCCTACAGCGACGACCTCTTCGCCCTGCTCGTGCGCGAGCCCGAGGGCGGCCTGCTGCGTTGGCTCTGGCAGGCCGGCTGGATCGTCACGCTGCTCGGCTCGGCGCTCATCCTGCTCGTGGCGGTGCCCTGGCTGGTGATGCTCGTCGGCCTGCCGCTCTGCGAGCCGCTCGTCGCGCGCGTCGACGTCGAGCTCGGCGGTCCGCCCGCCGCGGACGGCAGCCTGATCGCCGACATCCTCGATTCGCTGCGCGGCACGGCGACCCTGCTCGCGATCGGCATCGCCGGATCGATCCTGCTCTTCCTGCTCGGCCTCGTGCCGGGGCTCGGCCTGCTGACGGCGCCGTTCGTCGCCTTCGTCTGGACGCCCCTGTTCGTCGCGTTCGACCTGCTCGACTCGCCGCTGGTGCGGCGCGGCCTGCGCTTCGGCGACCGGTTCCGCGTCGTGACCGCCAACCCCGTGGCCGCGCTCAGCCTCGGCCTCGTGACCGCGCCGCTGCTCGGCCTGCCGTTCCTCAACCTGTTCGGCCTGCCGCTGGCCGTCGTGGCCGGCGTGGTCGCGCTGCACGGCCTCGAGCGCGACGGCAGGGTCACCATCCCGACGCGACGATCAGCACAGCAGCGCTGACCGCGACGGCGATCGCCGCGATCGTGAGGCGCTCGAGCGGCGTCCACCGCGGCTCCGTCCGCGGCGCCTCCGCGGGCGGCGTCACGCGCATCGCCACCCCGCCCGCTTCCACGAGATCGCCCGCCGCGAGCGCGACGCGCCCCTCGATCGGCGCGCCGTTGCGCAGCGCGCCCGGACCGTGCGCCTCGAGGTACAGGCGGCCGTCGTCCATCTCGAACGTGAGCAGCCGGGGCGCGACGCCCGACAGCCGGACGGGGCTCTCGGGCGCGTCGCCGAGGTGCAGTGGGCGGCCCGCGGGGACCGGGACGGCGGCGCCGGCGCCCTCCCCGCGCCCGATCCACAGGTTCCAGCCGCGACCCGCGGCGACGGCGAGCTCGTGCGCCAGGAGACGCGCCCGGCGCCCCGTGTCGAGGCTGTCGCTCGTCGGGCCGGGGCCCTCGTCGAAGGTCACCTCGACCTCGTACGGACCCATGGCCAACACCGCGCCACGCTTGGACAATCGGTCGCCGCCGGCCCACTCTGCGCCGCCGTCGGACGTGCGGCGTAGCCGCGCGTGCACCGGTGCGATCGCCGGGTCGGGCAGCTGCACCGCGCACGTGGGGTCGCGGCCGAACGCCACGTCGTCGGCCTCGAGGCGGTAGACCTGCACCGCGCCCGGCGGGCGGCGCACCAGCACGATGAGGTCCCGGCGGGCCATCCTCCACCTCATCGGCGGACGGGGGCGCCTCGCCGCGGGGCAGGAACGCGGTGACCCGGGGCGGGCGGCTCGCGAGATCGACGCGCACGCGCCCGTGAAGGTCCGTGCGCCAGGCCTCGACGTCGAGCGCGGCGTACCGCTCGACCACCTCGGGGTGCGGGAAGCCGAATCCGTTTGCGCGCCCCACGGGGAAGACGACGACGCGCGGCCGAACGCGGGCGAGGAACTCGGGCGTGCTGCTCGTACGGGAGCCGTGGTGCGGCGCCTTGAGCACGTCCGCGGGCGTCGTGTCGAGCGCCTCCTCGGCTCGCGCCTCGACGTCCCCGGGCAGCAGCGCGGCGCCGCCTGGCCCCTCGACGCGCACGACGAGCGAAGCGTCGTTCTCGGACCACGTCGACGGCGCCGCGCGGTTCGCGATCGTCACCTCGACCGGGCCGACACTCAGCGCCCGTGGGGCGCGCGCCTCGTCGGGCACCCCCCGCGACCGCGCCAACGCCAGCACGCGCTGCCACGCGATCCCGCCCGGGCGGCCGGAGTGCACGATGCACCCGATCGGCATCGCGTCGAGCAGCGTCGTGAGGCCGGCGAAGTGGTCCGGGTGGGCGTGCGTCACGATCACCAGGTCGAGACGCGAGACGCCCTCGTGGCGCAGGTACGCGAGGAGCGCTCGCGCCTCCGGATCGGGGCCTGCGTCGATGAGCACGTGGCGGCCGCCGGCACGCAGCAGCGCCGCGTCTCCCTGGCCGGCGGCCACGAAGTCCAGCACCGGATCGGGCGGCACGCCGACCGCGCCCGCGGCGACGAGCCCGGCGGCGGCGAGCGCACCGAAGCGCGGACGCCCCAGGCGCCACGCGACGATGAGCGCCAGCGGCGCCGCGAGCGGAGCCGCCGCGTGCGACCCCACCGTCCACGCGCCGCCGGCCAGGTCGGCGATGACCTCGGCGACCGCCACCAGCAGCTCGGCGCCCATCGCGGCGACCTCGAGCGGCCACATCGTCCACGGCGCCAGGACGAGGCCCACGGCCCCGAGGGGGACGAGGATCGCGGACGCCGGCGGCACGAGCACGACGTTCGCGGGCACCGACAGGGGGGCGAACGTCCCGAAGTGCCAGGCCTGCACCGGGGCCGTCGCCGAGGACGCGACCACCGACGAGGCGAGGACCGCCACGAGGTGGCGCCAGCGCGACTGCTGCGCCGCCACCTCGGTCAGCGCCATCAGCGCCGCCACCGCGCCGAACGAGAGCTGGAACGACGGCTCGAGCACGACCCGCGGCTCGGGCACCATCGCCAGAAGCGCAGCGAATCCCAGGACGTTCAGCCCGTCGGCCGGCCGGCCGGCGAGGCGTCCGAAGAGGTAGAGCGCCACCATCACGCCCGTCCGGCAGGCGGCGAGCGGGAACTGGGCCAGCGCGACGAGCGCCGCTGCCGCGGGCAGCGCCGCCATGGCGCCCCACGCTCTGGGCCGCGCCGCGCCGAGCCGCGCCGCCGCGAGGCCGACGAGCCACCCGACCGCGGCGGCGAGACCGCTCACGTGGAGCCCGCTCACGGACAGCAGGTGCATCGTGCCCGACGCGTCGAACGCCGCGTCGGCCGCCCGCGGCACGCGCGCGTAGTCGCCGAGGAGGAGCCCGGCGAGCACACCCGCGCCGAACGGGCGCGACAACCGGTCGAGGGCCGCGCCCGTCGACTCGCGCGCGCGCACCGCCCACTCGGCGACCGCGGGCGCGGGGCTCGCGAGGCGCACCGGGCCGGCCGCGCTCCAACGGATGCCGCGCCGCGACGACCACGCCCGCGCGTCGAAGGCGCCCGGATTGTCGCCCGGCGCCGGCCGCCGCAGCGGGCCGTCGACCCACACGCGCGCGCCGTCGGCGAGGCCGGGCGGGCGCTCGTCCTGCCACACCGAGACACGCCACGCCGGCGTCGGGTCGGGCGCGATCGTCACCTGCACCCGCGTCCCCGCCACGCGGACCCCGGTGACGGTGCCTTCGAAGGGGGTGGGCGGCGCCGTCGGCGCCGTGTCGTCCCACGTCGGCAGCGCCGCGCCGGCCAGCGCGCCCGCTGACAGCGCCGCCAGCCCGGCGCCGACGGCCGGTCGCCGCCACGCCAACCACAGCGCCGCGGCCAGCGCCGTCGCCGCCGGCAGGATGACCACCACGCCCGCGCCGCCGATCGCGGCCCCGAGCGCGTAACCCGCCGCCAGCACCAGCCAGGGACGCCGCATCGCCGAAACCTCCGAAGGGGTCTTCGGACAGCGGCGACGCGTGTCGCAGAAAAATCGACCGCGCCGTACAACCCGTTGATCGGGAAGTGGAATCCGCTACCGGCGCGGCTCCTCGGCGATGTAGTCGGCGTAGAACTTCGCGGCGATGCCGCCGCGCTTGAACGTGGCGGCGCCGATGGCGTTGACGATCACGCCGATCACCACGAGCGTCTTGACAGTGCGCGTGATCCGGCGGCCGCCGATGGCGAGCAGGACGACCAGATAGGGCAGGAAGTCGAGCGCGAACCGGTACCCGAACTGCTCCCAGCCCGTGTTCTGGTACATGAAGATCGGGATCGCGACCGCGGCCACCGTGATCCAGAGGACGCGCGACAGGCGCTTGTGCGCCGTGCGGCGCGGGGCGCAGTCGCAGGTGGCGGAGACCTCGTCGCTCGCGGGTCCGTCCGCCGCCACCGCGCGCTCGCAGCGCGTGTCGTGTCGCCGCAGGCGCGGCCACAGCACCAGGAAGATCGCGGGCGTCGTCAGCAGCATGCTCAGCCCGTGCTTGCTGAACTGGACGTAAGGCGCCTCGCTCACGAAGCGCGGCATCAGCGTGAAGGCCGCCGTGAGGTTCCGGGTGAGGAAGTGGGGGTGGAACAGGCCGAAATCGCGGATGCGTTCGATCGTTCCGCCGGCCAGGTAGATGTGGCCGAACTCGGTGAGCTTGTCGAAGCGCACCTGGTTGTAGACGAGCAGCATGACGCCGACGACCAGGCAGGGCGCGCTGAAGGCCACGAACCGCCGCACGAGGTCGCCGCGCTCGCGCCGGCGCCCGTCGTTCGGGAAGAACAGCTGCCAGTAGAAGAACACCGCCGCGAAGATCAACGACACGCGGCTCGAGAAGGCGGCGGCGAACACGAGGCCGGCCAGCAACGGACGGCGCGCGTCGAGGGCGAAGTACATGTAGAGCAGGTTGAAGGTGGCGCCCACCACGAGCGCCGTGAACCAGACCTGCCCGAGGACGGCGCAGCCCAGATGCACCGTCCCGAACGCGAAGAGCACCGTCAGCCAGACGTTCTCGCCGTCGGCGCGATCGCCGTATCCCTGTCGCCGAAGCCGCTGCAGCAGCAGGAACATGAGCGCCACGTTCAGCGCCGCGAAGAACACCGTGAAGACGACGTCGTTCGCGCCGTACCCCGCCATCGCCACGAACGGCATCATCAGCACCGCCGGGAACGGCGGAAACGACACGTAGTAGTGCGTCTTCGTGCTGCCGCGCTCCGCGCGGGGGATCTCGATCTCGTCGCCCGCGAGCGTCCGGAACTGGTCGGGCTTGCCCGCACGCCGCGTGAAGAAGCCCTCGATCCGCTCGCCGTGCTTCTCGCGCGAGGCGCCCTTCAGCTCGAGCGTGTCGTAGCTGGCCCAGTCGTTGCCGTGGTGCGGCTTGCGGGTCAGCTCCGTCTGGCCGTGCAGGAAGGCGTCGGCAAGGTACACGAAGTGGTTGTCGGCGCTGTGGATGCGCAGGCGCGGGCCGGCGAACGCGGCGAAGACCGCGAATCCGGTGAGGAACAGCACGAGGGGGGTGCGCATGGCGCGCAAGCTTTGCACGCGACTCCGCTCGATGCCAGCCGCCACCGCGCTTGTGGCCGCTTCGGCGCTGGCGATGTTATAACCCCCGGGATTGGGGGCGGCACGGACGTCAATGGGTAGAGGGTCGATCGGGAAGCGACGGCGAGAGAGGCGGCCATGAGCCGCCGTCGCCCTCGACCGCCCGCCCCCGCGGCCGACGACCAGGTCCGCGCGGTCGACCGCACCGACGCGCACGATCCGCCCGCGAAGGCCCCCCCCGAGGACCTGCCGCTGCCCGACGAGCCCGAGGACGAGTCCGTCCTCCTCGAGTCGACCGATCTCGCCGAGGACGAGATCGCGGGGCAGTGGATCCGGTCGATGGACGCCCTCGACGAGCCGCCGTCCGAATCGCCCAACGACCGCACGGCCGCCTACGACCCTTCGCCCGAGCTCTTCGCGTCGATCCCCGATCCCGAGGCATCGCTCCGCGCACCCGAGGCGTCGCCCCCTGCGCCCGAGGCGTCGGCCCCCCCGGCCCCGGTCGTCCAGCCGCCGCCGCCGCTCGAGCTGCCGCCGGCGGCGCCCCGCATCCCCGACCCGCGGCTGCCCGATCGTTCGACGGCGTTCATGCCGGCGGTGACGATCGATCCGGCGCTCGCGCGCCGCATGCGGCCGCCGACCCGCAAGAACCTCGTCCGTCCGGCGGCGGCCGAGGTGCCCGAGCCGGCGCGCCCCGCGTCGAAGAAGCAGCGCAAGCCCGCCGCGCCGCCGGAGCGCGCCCGCCCCGAGGCCCGTCGGTCGCCGCCGCCCGAGCCCCCGCCGGCCCCCGAGGCGGCGCAGACGCCGGCCGACTTCGAAGAGGCGCTGCCGTCGGTCGTCTACGCGCCCGGCGAGCACGAGGACAACCTCGACGGCGAGCTGACGGGCATCTACGAGCCGCCGAAGATCGTCGAGCTGCCGCGCGGCCGCCTCGTCATCGTCGCCGGCGAGAACGTCGGCAAGGCCTACTACCTCAACCGCCCGCAGGTCACCGTCGGGCGCGCCACCGACAACGACGTGGTGCTGCTCGACATCGCCGTCAGCCGCAAGCACCTGCGCATCGATCGCCATGCCGAGGGGTTCCGGCTCGTCGACCTGCAGAGCGGCAACGGCACCATCGTCAACGGCCGCCGCGCCACCGAGTGCGAGCTCTACGACGGCGACCGGGTGGAGGTCGGCAACTCGATCCTCGACTTCTCCACCGTCGGGCGCCCGCGCCGCCGCGAAGGGGTCGTGCCGGTCACCGATCCGAACGTGAAGATCACGCCACCGCTCGCCGTGAAGGCCGGTGGCCGCGCCGTGCCGGTGACCTGGCTGCTGCTCTGGTTCGGCACGACCCTCGCCGCCGTCCTGCTCGGCGTCTTCGTCGCGCGCCTCGTCACCGGCGATCCGGCGGCCGACGACGTGCCGGTGAAGGAGAAGGCCACCGCCGCCTACGAGCGCGCGTCGGCGGCCATCCGCACCAAGGACTGGAAGGGCGCCGAGGAGGAGCTGAAGGTCGCGCGGCAGCTCGCGCCCGACCTGTTCGACTACGCCGGCGACCTCGCCCGCGTCGAGCGCGCCCGCGCCCAGGCCGGCCAGATCGAGGAGGCGCGCCGCCTGCTCGGCGAGGCCCAGCCCGATGACGTGCGCGCCGCGGTGAAAAGCATCGGCGCCGACAGCCCGTACCACGCCGAGGCGGCGGCGCTCGTCGCCGAGGCCGATCGCCGGTGGCTCGACCGCCAGGTCGGCCGCGCCGAGGCCCTGTTCGGCGAGGGCAAACGGGCCGCCGCGCGCGCCATCGCCGAAGAGGTCCTCGCCCGCGACGCCGCCAACGTCCGCGCCAAGGCGCTCGTCGAGGCCACCGGGACCGAGCTGCCGCCGCGCCCCGTGCCCGTCGTCGCCGGGCCCGCCCGCGTCGAAGCGGCGCCGGCCCCGGCGGCGCCGCGCGAGACGGACGACCGCCGCGTCAAGGCCGACGTCCAGGAGGCGATGCGCCTCTATCGCGCCGAGAAGTTCAGCGATTCCGCGGCCTTGCTCGATCGTGCCGCCAAGGGGGCCGCCGACCGCGACCTCGCTCGCCGCACCCGCGACCGCGCGAAGCAGGTGACGGCGTTCGCCGACGCGTGGAGTGCCGCGACGCGCGCCGAACGCGGCCGCCGCACCGACGAGGCCATCGAGAAGCTCGAGCGCGCCCTCGACCTCGACGGCAAGCTCGGCGGCGCCCACAAGTCCCGGCTGACCGGCCTGCTCGCCGACCAGTACTACCTGCGCGCCATCCGCGAGTTCAGCCGCCAGGCGTACGACGACGCCATGCGCGCCAACGACCGCGTCCTCGCCCTCGCCCCCGGCCACGCCCTCGGCGGCAAGCTCGCCGAGAAGATGCTCCGCACCGCCGAGGACCTGCTCCGCAAGGCGCGCGCCGCCAAGGGCGACGACGACGACAAAGCCCGCCGCCTCGCCCGCCAGGCCCAGTCCCTCTCCCGTCGCACCGACCAGGTGTGGAAGGACGCCCGCGACTTCGTCAGCGCGCTCGAGTAGGGAGAATCCGGGCGGCCGCGCCTTCGTCTCGATGTGAGAGCAGATGCCGCCGGACGGCGGCGTTCAAGCTTCGGCGGCGGCTTCTTCGAGGAGGCGGCGGGCGGTCACGAGCAGCTCGGCGATGTCGACGGGCTTGTCCAGATACGCGTCCGCGCCGAAGAGAGGCGAGGTCATCTCATTCATGGTGTGGCCGATGCCGGTGAGCATCAGGACCTTCGTGCCGGCGAGCTCGGGCTTGCTGCGCAGGTGCTTGCAGATCTCCCAGCCCGACAGGCCGGGCATCATCACGTCGAGGACGACGAGGTCGGGCGTCTCCTCGAGGATGCGCGTCAGCGCATGCTCGCCGTCGCGGGCCTCGATGAGATCGGCGCCGAGGGGAGCGAGGCCACGCTTGACGACCTGCCGCATCTCGGCGTCGTCGTCTGCCACGAGAATCAAGGGCTTGGGCGCCTCGGACGTCATCTTGGACAACCCCGCGTGGGTCGATGCTCGAAAGGTACGGTTACGCCGGGCGCTCCCGGACTGTCAACCCCCGTGACCCGGCCCGGGGGAACGGAGAATTGCCCGATGCGGGCGCAGCCCCGCCAATTGGAACGCATCTGACTCGACAGGTAGACTGGACCCCAGGACGTCCGCGCAGGACGCCCGCTGCACGGAGGCCGATGAGCTCGATGCTGAAGTCGCTGATGGCCCTCAGCGCTCTGGTCGGCGCGTTCTACCTCAGCATCTCGTACCAGTACGGGGATCCAGGCTGGCAGCTCGAGTTCCGCGCGCGGGAGGCGAGCGCCCGCGGCGACGAGGTCGCCGCCGACGGCTACGACCTCAAGAGCCTCTCGGTCCTCAACCGCGCGGTCATCCACATCAAGGAGAACTACGTCGATCCGGCGCGCATCAACGAGCGCCGGATGATCGGCGGCGCGATGGAGGAGGTCCAGCGCGCGGTGGCCGAGATCCTGGTCGAGCTCGAGCGTGACCGTGACGAGGTACCCACCAAGGTCACCGTCCGCATCGATCAGGCCGAGCGCACCTTCGATCTGCGCGACGTCGACAACCTGTGGCAGATGTCCTTCAAGTTCAAGGACGTCTTCCGGTTCATCCAGGAGAACCTGCGGGACGAGAGCAAGTACCGCGACATCGAGTACGCGGCGATCAACGGCATGTTGTCGACGCTCGATCCCCACAGCGTCCTGCTGCGCCCCGAGGACTATCGCGAGATGAAGCTGAGCACCCGGGGCAAGTTCGGGGGGCTCGGCATCGTCATCAGCGTGCGCGACGGTCAGCTGACCATCATGAACCCGATCGAGGACACGCCGGCGTCGAAGGCGGGCCTCAAGACCGGCGACAAGATCCTGCAGATCAACCTCGACAGCACCGTCAACATGCCCCTCTCGGACGCCGTCGACATGCTGCGCGGCGCCCCCAACACCAAAGTCGACATCATGGTGCTGCGCGAGGGCTGGCCCAAGCCCCGCAAGTTCACGCTCACGCGCGCCAACATCAAGATCAAGAGCGTGGCCTACAAGATGCTGCCCGGCCGGGTCGGTCTGGTGCGCCTGCGCGGCTTCCAGAACACGACGCAGGAGGAGCTGAAGGCGGCGCTCACGGCCATGCGCAAGCAGGGCAAGGGACTTCGCGGCCTCATCCTCGATCTGCGCGGCAACCCCGGCGGTCTGCTCGACCAGGCCATCAAGGTGGCCGACATGTTCCTCGAGAGCGGCCCCATCGTCACCACGGTCGGTTACGGCGACAAGCTGCGCGAGCCGAAGATGGCGACGCGCGCCGGCACCGAGGAGCCGTACCCGCTGGTGGTGCTCACGGATCCGTCGAGCGCGTCGGCGAGCGAGATCGTGGCGGGTGCGCTCAAGAACCACGAGCGTGCGCTGCTCATCGGGCAGCAGACGTTCGGCAAGGGGTCGGTCCAGGTCATCTACGACAACAAGGACGACTCCGCGCTGAAGCTGACGATCGCCCAGTACCTGACGCCGGGCGACATCAGCATCCAGTCGGTCGGCATCGTGCCGGACATCCTCGTCAAGCCGGTGGTCCTGACCGAAGAGGACACGGACCTGTTCCGGGGCGAAGAGGTCCGCGGGCGCGAGGCCGACCTGCCTTCGCACCTCGATCACGAGTCGTCGCGCATCTCCGCCGACGCCCGGCCGACGTTCACCATCCGGCACCTGCAGGATCCGGCGCTCGTCAAGCGAATCGAGGACAACCCCAACGACATCATCGAGGACTTCGAGATCGAGCTCGGGCGCGAGCTCATCTTGCAGACCAGCGCCAGCATGCGCGACGGCATCCTCGCCGACACGAAGGCGACCATCGAAAAGCGCATCGGCGAGGAGCAGTCGAAGATCGACCTCGCGCTGCAGCAGCGCGGCGTCGACTGGAACGGCGCCGTCACCGCCCAGGGCAAGCCTCAGGCGAAGACCACGGTCACCACCAACCACCCCGACAACAAGCTCACCGCCGGCGACGAGATGGTGGTCGAGGCGACGGTCACCAACGTCGGCGACGGGCCGTTCACCCAGCTCCGGGCGATGACGCGCTCCGACAACGAGTTCTTCGACGGGCACGAGCTGCTCTTCGGCAACATCCCGCCGGGCCAGTCCCGCGCGTGGAAGTTCAAGGTCAAGGTGCCGGAGCACGCGCTCACCCGCCGCGACCCCGTGAGGCTCGAGTTCAAGGACCGCGACGGCAAGGCGCCCGCGCTCGCGCAGTTCAAGGTCGAGGTCCGCCAGCTGCCGCGGCCGCGCTTCACCTTCAGCTACTTCATCGACGATCGTGCCGGGAACGGCGACGGGCTGTTGCAGCGCGGCGAGGACGCCGAGCTCGTCGTCGAGGTCGAGAACACCGGCGAGGGGCCGAGCCGCTCCACGCTCGCCACCATGCGCAACGAGGACGGCGACGAAGAGCGCGGCATCTTCATCCAGCGCGGCCGCCTCGACGTCGGCGCCCTGAAGCCGGGCGACCGCAAGGAGCTGCGCTTCGAGTTCAAGGTCAAAGAGTCGCTGAAAGCCGAGACGACGCCGATCAACATCACCGTGCTCGACGGCGACCTGCGCGAGGCCACGAGCGAGAAGTACGACCTGCGCATCTCCACCCAGGGCCCGGTCACCCGCACGGCGCGCCTGTCGCCCAAGTCGGGCAAGGAGATCCGGCTGCGCGGCACCGCCGCCGACAACGCGCCTGCGTTCGCGCTCGCCGACGGCCCGATCACCGCCGACGCGACGATCGACGGGTGGTACCGCATCCCGCTCGAGCGCAAGGTGTACGGCTGGGTGCCGATGGGCGAGGTCGTCGCCGTCGAGGGCCCCGCCGCGGCGAACCAGACGCGCCGCGCGCCGTTCAAGGGCCCGCCGCGCATCACGTTGAGCCAGCGCAACGTGGACGTCGAGACGCAGCAGGACGCGCTCACGCTCAGCGGCGAGGCCCTCGCCGACGAGGGAGTGCAAGACCTGCTCATCTTCGTGAACAACCGTAAGGTCTTCTTCAAGTCGGCCGGCTCGAACAAGGGCGAAAAGGGCCCCCTGCGCTTCTCCGCCCGCGTGCCTCTGGAAGAGGGTGTCAACCGCATCACCGTGGTGGCGCGCGAGGATGAGGAGCTCTCGAGCCGCGAGACGCTGATCGTCCACCGGAACGGGCAAGCGGCCGTCCCGTGAATCCCTCGAGGTGGGTGACGGGCGGTGGCGTGGCCCTGGCGCTCGCCGTCGCCCTCGGCGCGTTCGGCGCCCACGGCCTGCGCGGCCGGGTGCCCGATCAGGCGCTCGTTTGGTGGCAGACCGCGTCGCAGTACCACGCCTGGCACGGCCTCGCGCTCTTCGCCATCGCGTTCGTCGCGACGCGACCGCACCGGCCCCGCCTGCTCGCCGCCTCGGGCTGGCTCTTCGTCGCCGGTCTCGCGTTGTTTTCGGGCAGCCTCTACGGCATGACGTTGACCGGCCACCGCTGGCTGGGCATGGTCACGCCCCTCGGCGGGACGGCCTGGATCGCGGCCTGGGCCCTCCTGGCGGCCGCTCCGCGCAGAGGGACATGAGGCGCTGGCACATCGGTTTCCTGGGGGTCTGGCTCGCGGCGTGCGGCGGCGCGAGGCCGAAGACCTCCGAAGACGAGTCGAGGGCGAAGATGCTCGAGGAAGTGAACCGCGGAGGCGCCGGGATCGACCTGGCCGACGAGTACCGCTACAACGACGCGCTGGCGGTCGAGAAGTACGTGCTGCCCAACGGGCTCACCGTGCTCTACCTCGAGGACCACAACGCGCCCGTCTTCAGCTACCAGACGTGGTTCCGGGTCGGCAGCCGTCACGAGAAGGACGGCAAGACCGGCATCGCCCACCTGTTCGAGCACCTCATGTTCAAGGAGACGAAGAACACGCCCGAAGGCGTGTTCGATCGCACCCTCGAGGGCATGGGCGCCCGCGTCAACGCCGCGACCTGGCTCGACTGGACGTTCTATTACGAGGACGTGCCCACCGGGAACCTCGAGACCATCGTGCGTCTCGAGGCCGACCGCATGGAGCACATGATCCTCAACACCAAGCAGCTCGAGGCCGAGCGCGAGGTGGTGATCAACGAGCGTCGCCAGCGCGTCGACAACGACCCCAGCGGCAAGCTGTCCGAGGTGCTCTGGGAGCTCGCCTTCGAGAAGCACCCCTATCGCAACCCGACGATCGGCTGGATGAAGGACATCGAAGGCCTGTCCCTCGAGGATTGCATCCAGTTCTACAAGACGTACTACGCGCCCAACAACGCGGTGCTCGTGGTCGTCGGCGACGTGGACCGGGGCGAGCTGCTTCGCCACGTCTCCAAGTATTACGGGCAGTTGCAGCGGCAGGAGATCCCGGCGCCCGAGGACGTCTTCGAGCCGCGCCAGACCGAGGCGAAGCGCTCCGAGGTGCGCCTGCAGCTCGGCTCCGACCGCCTCATCGTCGGTTACAAGGCCATCGCGGTGACGCAGCCGCTGTCGGCGGCGCTCGAGATCCTCAACGAGGTGCTGTTCGAGGGCGACTCGGCGCGTCTGCAGCGCGCCCTCGTGACCGACGGCGAGATCGCGACCGGCATCAGCGCGATGGTGCCGCCGTTCCGCTACCCCGGCCTCTACGAGGTCAGCATCGACCTTCGCCCCGGCCACAAGGCGGAGCAGGCCGAAGAGGTCCTGCTGGCCGAGCTGAAGAAGGTCGTCGAGGAGGGCATCACCGAGGCGGAGCTCGAGAAGGCGCGCAACAAGCTCGAGACGCGCTTCTACCGGCAGCTCGAGACGAACAACCAGAAGGCGCACGGCCTGGGCTTCTGGGAGACCACCGCCGACGACTACCGCCTCCTCTTCACGATCGCCGAGCGCTACCGGCAGATCACCATGGACGACGTGAACGCCGTGGCGCAGGAGGTGCTGCGCCCAGGCAACCGCACGGTCGTCGTGGCGCGCCCGCAGGCCGACACCGACCCCGTCGGGGCGGACCCCGACACGAGCGTCGATTGAGCGACCTGGCCGCCCTCGCCGCGGCCGTGCGCCGGGGCGACACGACCGCCGACGGATCGGTCGTCGCCGCCCGGGGCATGGTGCTGCGCGTGACGTTGCCCGGCGCCCGGGTGGGCGCGCGCCTCGCTCTCCACGGCGGTGGCCTCGCCGAAGTCGTCGGCTTCGAGGGGATCGAGGCGCTCGCGCTGCCGCTGACGGCGCTCGACGCGGTCGCCGCGGGCACGCCGGTGGTCGTCGGCGCGCGCGACGACCTCGTGCCGGCCGGAAACGCCGTGCTGGGCCGCGTGATCGACGCGCTCGGGCGTCCCGTCGACGGCGGCGAGCCCATCCCGGCGACGTGGCCCCGCCGCCGCGCCTCGCCCGACCCGCTGAAGCGCCGCCCGGTCGACGCGCCGCTCGCGACGGGCGTCCGCGCGCTCGACGCGCTCTGCACGCTCGGCCGCGGGCAGCGCATCGGCCTGCACGCCGGCGCCGGCGCCGGCAAGACGACGCTGCTCGCCCAGATCGCGCGACGCGCCGCCACCGACGTCGTGGTCCTCGCCCTCGTCGGCGAGCGCGGCCGCGAGGTCGCCGAGCTCCTGGCCAACCTCCCGGACCGCGCCCGCACCGTGACGGTCCTCGCCCGCGCCGACGATCCGCCGCTCGCCTGGCTGCGCGCCGCCGAGGCGGCCACGGCGATCGCCGAATGGTTCCGCGAGGATGGACGCGACGTCCTGCTGGTCGTCGACTCGCTGACCCGCGTCGCGCGCGCCGTCCGCACCGTGGGCGTCGCCGCCGGGGAGCCCGCCACGCGGCGCGGCTTCCCGCCCTCGCTCTCGACCGTGCTGCCGGCGCTGCTCGAGCGCGCCGCCAACGACGCGCGCGGCACGCTCACCAGCGTGTTCTCGGTGCTCGTCGAGGGCGACGCCGCGGACGACCCGGTCGCCGAGGAGGCGCGGGCGCTGCTCGACGGCCACGTGGTGCTCGATCCGCGCGTCGGCCGCTTCCCGGCGCTCGCCGCGGGCCGCAGCGTCAGCCGCTGTATGGACGCGATCGTCGCGCCGGCGCACCGCGAGGCCGCCTCGCGGCTGCGTTCGTGGCTCGCGGCGCTCGAGTCCCACGCGGATCTGATCAGCGTGGGCGCGTATCAGAAGGGCGCGCGGCCCGACGTGGACCGCGCGCTGGAGAAGCAGGCGGCGATCGAGGCGTTCCTGCGCCAGCCGCCCGAGGACGAGGCGCCCTTCGCGACGACCGTTTCCCGCCTCCTGGCCCTGGCTCGGTGAGACGACCCTTGAGACGCCTGCTCTTCTCGCTATCTTTGCTCGCCATCGCGGGGACGCCGGCTGCCCGGGCCGCCGACCACCGCTTCGAACTGCGCACGGGG
The DNA here is from genome assembly GCA_963169045.1 of Myxococcota bacterium. Classification (GTDB taxonomy): domain Bacteria; phylum Myxococcota_A; class Bradymonadia; order UBA7976; family UBA1532; genus CAUJDF01. Next base: position 99,094 of record CAUJDF010000038.1, on the reverse strand, counting down.
GTGCCGGTGATTCTCGTCGAAGAACATGGCCTGCCGATCGTCCACGTCAGCCTCCACTTCAGCGGGGGTCCGGCCTTCGACCCGCCCGGAAAAGAGGGCCTGACGGCGCTCACCAACCGCATGCTCATGCGCGGCACGGCGAAGCGCGGCCGCGCCGAGCTCGAGGAGGCGATCGAGTCCCTCGGCACCGAGCTCTACACCGGCACGCAGACGTACGCGACGAGCCTCGCGGGCACCGTCCTGCGCCGCAACCTCGAGCCCTTCCTGGCGCTCGTCGGCGAGGTGCTCACCGAGCCGTCGTTCCCCGAGGGCGAGGTCGAGAAGGTCAAGCGCGAGATGGCCGCGGAGCTCGAGGCCGCCCGCGACGACGACGGCACGCTCGCCGCCATCTGGTTCCGCAAGCTCGTCTACCCGGGCCACCCGTACGGCCACATCACGCTCGGCTCGGCGCGCAGCCTCGAGGGCCTCACGCGGCAGGACGTCGCCGCGCACTACGCCCGCTTCTACACGCGCGAGAACGTGATCGTCGGCATCTCCGGCGCGGTGAAGCGCGAGGAGATGCAGCAGCTCCTCGACACGCACCTCGCCGGCCTGCCGACGGGCGCCGCCGCCGACTGGAACGCCATCCCCAAGGTGCGCAAGCCGGAGAAGCGCCGCGTCGTCCTCGTCGACAAGGGCGACCGCAGCCAGGTGCAGCTCCTCATCGGCCACCCGGCGCTCCCGGCCGACGACCCGGATGCGTATGCGATCCAGCTTGCGACGACGGCCTTCGGTGGCACGTTCACCGCGCGCCTGATGGAAGAGGTCCGCGTGAAGCGCGGGTGGAGCTACGGCGCGTATGCGCGCCTCGGCGCGGAGCGCGTGGCCGGCTACTACACGCTCTCGGCGGCGCCGGCGCAGACCTACGCCGACCAGACGCTCGACCTGATGCTGAACGAATACCGCAAGTTCATCGCCGAGGGCCTGACCGACGAGGAGATCGAGTTCGCGCGCGGCTACCTCGTGAACTCGTTCGCGTTCAGCATCGAGACGCCCTCGCAGCGCGTGGGGCGCCTCGTGCAGGCGAGGCTCCTGGGCCGCCCCGACGACTACGTGGACACCTTCGTGCAGCGCATCAAGGCGCTGACGACCGACGAGGTCCGCGACGCGGTGCGACGGCACCTCGACGCCGACAACCTGGTCGTCGTGATGGTCTGCACGGCCCCGCCCCTGCGCGACAAGATCGCCGCCATCGAGGGCGTCGCCGGCGTGACGCTGCGCCCCTACACCGAAGAGTAGGCCCGCTCGAGGATCGCGACGAAGAGCGGCGGCCCCAGCGCGTCGGCCGCCGGCGGCAGCGTCCGGTGGGTCGCCACGCGCAAGCCGGCCCCCTCCGTCCACGCCGCGATCGCCTCCGCGCTGAAGCCCAGGTGCTTGTGGCCCATCGTCTCGCGGTACTCGACCTGGTCGTGCGCGACCATGTCGAGCACCACGCAGCGCCCGCCCGGCGTCAGCACGCGCGCCACCTCGGCGAAGACGGGCGGCAGCGGGTCCACGTGGTGCAGCACGAGCATGCACAGCGCGGCGTCCACCTCGGCGTCGGCCAGCGGCAGCGCGTCGAGGCCGCCGCGCCGCAGCTCGACGTTGTCGACGCCCGCGAGCCGGTGCGTGGCGGCGTCGAGCATCGCCGACTCGCGGTCCACGCCGATGGCCCGACGCACGTGCGGCGCCAGCGCGGCGAGCGCCTGGCCCGTGCCGCACCCGAGATCCGCCACCGTCAGCCCCGGCGGCAGGAGCGCCAGCAGCGCGTGCAGCGTGAAGTCGTCGCCGTAGAGCTGACGGCGCAGCACGTCCCAGCCCCCGCCCACCCGCTCGAAGAAGCGCGCCGAGTCCACCTCGCGCAGCGCCACCACCGTCTCGAGGCGGCGCAGGTCGTCGGCGTCCGCCTCGGAGGTCGCGTCGCGCACGAGCGTCCACAGGTCGCGCGCCTCGGCCGGCAGCGCCTCCATGCGGAACCAGCTCGCCGTGCCCTCCTGCCGCTTCGCGACGAAGCCGCCCTCGTGGAGCACCTTCAGGTGCCGCGAAACCGTCGACTGCGGCAGCCGCACGATGCGGACGAGCTCGCCGACCGTCAGCGCCTCGCGCTCGAGCAACCGGAGCAGCCGCACGCGCGTCGGGTCCGAGAGCGATTGCAGCCGACCGAAGATTGAAGAGCGACCTTGCGGTTCATCCATCAATCCGCATAATCGGATGAAGCTTTCACGGGGACAAGCATCATGCAGTCTGCAGCGAAGTTCGACGCCACGTTCATGGACACCGGCCTGCCCCTCTTCGCCGGCCTCCCTCACAAGGTCGCCGACCTGTCGTCCGAGACGGTCCGCTTCGGCCGCAAGGAGCTCGACCTGGCGCTCGTCGAGATGCCGGGCCTGCTCGCCCTCCGCGAGGAGCACGCCGGGCAGAAGCCGCTCGCCGGCGCCCGCATCATGGGCTCGCTCCACATGACCATCCAGACGGGCGTGCTGATCGAGACGCTCGTCGAGCTCGGCGCCGAGGTGCAGTGGGTCTCCTGCAACATCTTCTCGACGCAGGACCACGCCGCCGCCGCCGTCGTCGTCGGCCCGAACGGCACGTTGGAGACGCCCCGTGGGGTTCCCGTGTTCGCCTGGAAAGGCGAGACGCTGCCCGAGTACTGGTGGTGCACGCTGCAGGCGCTGATCTTCGCCGACGGCAAGGGCCCGAACCTCATCCTCGACGACGGCGGCGACGCGACGCTCCTCTGCCACCTCGGCTACGAGTACGAGCAGAAGGGCGAGATCCCCGCGCCGGAGACCGCCGACAGCGACGAGTTCAAGATCGTCCTCACCCTGCTGCACGCCGTGCGCAACGAGAAGGGCGACCGCTTCTGGCACGGCCTCGTTCCGCAGATCCGCGGCGTCTCCGAGGAGACGACGACCGGCGTGCACCGCCTCTACGAGCGCGTCCAGGCCGGCACGCTGCTGTTCCCGGCGATCAACGTGAACGACAGCGTCACCAAGTCGAAGTTCGACAACATCTACGGCTGCCGCCACTCGCTCGTCGACGCGATCATGCGCGCCACCGACGTGATGATCGCCGGCAAGCGGGCGCTCGTCTTCGGCTACGGCGACGTCGGCAAGGGCTCGGTGCAGTCGCTGCGCGGGCAGATGGCGCGCGTCGCCATCACCGAGATCGACCCCATCTGCGCCCTCCAGGCGTGCATGCAGGGCCTCGACGTGGTGCTCCTCGACGACGTCGTCGACACCTACGACATCTTCGTCACCGCCACGGGCAACAAGAACATCATCACGGCCGAGCACATGCGCCGGATGAAGCACAACGCCATCGTGTGCAACATCGGCCACTTCGACAACGAGATCGACATGGCCGGTCTCGAGAAGTGGGTGCGTGAGGGCAAGGTCGAGAAGATCCTGATCAAGCCCCAGGTGCACGAGTACAAGTTCCTCGACACGGGGCGCTCGATCATCATCCTGGCGGAAGGCCGGCTGGTGAACCTGGGCTGCGCGACGGGCCACCCGAGCTTCGTGATGAGCGCCTCGTTCACCAACCAGGTGATGGCGCAGATCGAGCTGCACAAGAACGCGGACCAGTACGGCAAGGTCGTCGTGACGCTGCCGAAGCACCTCGACGAGAAGGTGGCGCGGCTGCACCTCGACAAGTTCGGCGCGAAGCTGACCCAGCTCCGCCCGGACCAGGCGTCCTACATCGGCGTGCCGGTCGAGGGCCCCTACAAGCCCGAGCACTACCGCTACTGATTGATACACGCACTCGGGCCCCTGACCCGGGCGTGCGACCCTATTGCTCGTCGAGCCGCGGGAGGGGTGCCGTCAGCACCTCTTCCAGCGGCTTCCGGATCGTCCCCGTCGTCGACCCCTCCAGAACGACCTCGTCCGACTCGTTGAGGCACTCGATGTCGGCCGTCAGGCGCGTGCCGGCGCGCGACACCTCGAGCGCGGTGAGGGTCACGACGCACCGGATGCGCTCGCCCGTGTAGACCGGCTTCTTGAAGGCGAAGCGCATCTCGCGGGCGAGGTAGTCGAGCGCGCCGCCGATGCGCGTCGCCAGCGAGGCGGTGAAGAGGCCGTGCACCACGAGGCGGCCGTGGGCGTCCGGCTCGATGTGGTGGCGACCGGCGTCGCGCACCACCGCGGTGAAGGTCTCGACGTCGGCCCGCGTGAACTCCCGCTCCCAGGTCAGCGTGTCGCCCGGCTGCATGTGCCCTTCCCGTCGTCGCGTGCGATTGACGTGATGATGCGTCGGCGCCCGCCGGCGCGCCACGGCGGACGGTGTTTGACCCTCGACGCGCGCCTGGGCTAGGGTGCGCCGGGGTTCAGATGAAAACCATTCTCAAAAACGTCGCACGGCTCGCCCTTCTGACGCTCCTGCTCGCCGGTCCCGCGTGGGGGGCGCCCGAAGGGGCGCAGAAGGCGGCGGCGCTGCTCGACTACATCGCCGCCGACTACGGCGGCGCGGTGGCGGACGGCGCCATCGTGAGCCAGTTCGAGTACGACGAGCAGCTCGAGTTCCTCGGCGCCGTCCGCAAGCTCCTCGCCGACGTCGCGCCGCCCGCCGGGATCGCCGGCGGCCTCGACCGCCTCGAAGCCGCGATGAAAGAGAAGAAGGGCGCCGACGTGGTGGCGCCGCTCGCGCTCGAGGCGCGGCGCGGCATCCTCGGCCACTACGAGATCGTGCAGAGCCCCGAGCGCGCGCCCGACGCCGCCCGCGGCGCGAAGATCTTCCGCGAGACCTGCGCTTCGTGCCACGCGGCGGACGGCTCCGGGCAGACGCCGGTGGCCGCCACCTTCGAGGTGAAGCCGCCCGACTTCCGCGATCCGGAGGGGGCGCTCGCGCGCTCGCCGTTCCGCGCCTTCAACACGGTCACCTTCGGCGTCGAGGGCACGCCGATGCCCGGCTTCGGGCAGCTCTCCGACGCGCAACGCTGGGACGTCGCGTTCTACGTGACGACGCTGGCCCACGGCGGTCCGAAGCCGGAGGCCGCCGCGCCCGCGCTGCCCGCCGGCTTCGACGCCTCGCTGCCGGCGCTCGCGGCCGAGAACGACGGGGCGCTGCGCGAGCGGCTCGGGCGCGACGCCGCGTCGCTCGCCTACCTGCGCGCGACGGCGCCCTACGTCGCCCGGGTGGAGGCGGCGGGGGGCGTGGCCGAGGTGCGCCGCCACCTCGACCGCGTGCGGCAGGGCCTCGCCGCGGGCGACCTCCAGGCGGCCCGGCTCGCCGCGCTCGACGCCTACCTCGAGGGCTTCGAGCCCATCGAGGCGCGCGTCGGGGCCATCGACCAGGACCTGGTCATCGAGACGGAGCGGATCTTCGGGAAGATGCGCGCCGCCATCGAGCGCGGCGACGCGCCGGGCGCCACCGCCGCCCTGGCGGAGACCGACGCCGTGCTCGGGCGGGTCGAGGCGCGCCTGGGCGGGCAGGAGGGCCTCTCGTCGGCGAGCCTCTTCGTGGCGAGCGCGGTCATCCTGCTGCGCGAAGGGCTCGAGGTGGTCCTCCTCGTCGGCCTCATGCTGGCGCTGCTCGGCCGCATGGGCCGCGACGACGCGAAGCGCTGGGTCCACCGCGGCTGGATGGCGGCGCTCGCCGCCGGCGGCCTCACGTGGGTCGCGGCCACCTGGCTCGTGCAGGTCTCGGGGCGCAGCCGGGAGGTGCTCGAGGGCGTGGTGGCGCTCGTCGCCGCCGTCGTGCTGCTCTTCGTGAGCCACTGGTTCCTGTCGGCGGCCGAGAAGCAGCGGTGGCTGGCGTTCCTCAAGACGAAGGTCGCCGGCAGCGAGGGCCGGGTGCTGCCGCTCTTCGGCCTCGCCTTCCTCGCCGTCTACCGCGAGGCCTTCGAGACCGTGCTCTTCTACCAGGCGCTCGTCCTCGACAGCCCGGGCGGCGGCCTGCCCATCCTCGGCGGCCTCGGCGCCGGCCTCGCCGCGGTGGCGGTCTTCGGCTTCCTCCTGCTCCGCGCGGGACGCAAGCTGCCGCTCGGCCCGCTCTTCATGGGCTCGGGCCTCATCCTCTGCGTGCTGTGCGTGACGTTCGTGGGGCAGGGGCTGGCGGCGCTGCGCGAGGCGGGCGTGCTCTCGCCGCAGCCGCTCGACCTGCCGACCATCCCGTGGCTGGGCTTCTACCCGGACCGGCTCGGCCTCATCGCGCAGGGCGCCATGGTCGCGCTGATCGCCGGCCTTCTCCTCGTGCCGCGCCTGCGGGGGCGCGGCGCCCCGGCGACCTGAGGCCTCACGACCTCCGAGGCTTCAGGCGTCGACGGCCACGCCGCGGCAGAGGGGGCGCCCCTCGTCGACGACGCGGTAGAGCACGCGGCCGTCGGCGGAGAGCGCCGCGGGGCCGCCGCCCTCGACCCGCCGCACGAAGCCCGACTCGGGCGACACGACGCCGAAGAACGCACCGCCCGAGGACTGGCCGGGCCGGGATCCCGCCCGCGCCGCGAACACGGCCACGTCGGCCTGCGCCGCCCAGACGCCGGGCAGCGCCGGCTCGTGGAAGCCGAGCGCCTCGAGCCGGCCCGCCGCGACGCCCTCCTCGAAGCGGCGCGTCGCGAGGTCGTAGCGCAGGTAGCCGATCTTCGAGTGCCCGAGCCACAGCACGTCGTCGTGGACCGCCGAGAAGCGGGGGGGGATGGCGCGCAGGCCGCCGGGCACCGGCGGCGCGTCCACGGGGGCGAAGAGGCGGCGCGAGGCGAGGTCGATCACGTAGGTCATCGTCGGGTGGGCGCGCGCCGCGGGCGTGTCGTTGTTGCAGCGGTAGGCGAGCAGCCGGCCGTCGCGGGAGAGCGAGACCGCGCCGTGGCCGCGCGCGAACGGCAGCTTGAGCCGCGTGCGGTGCCACTCGCCGATCCGCAGGCGCGACACGCCCTCGCCGTCGCCCCACACGAGCCACTGCCCGTCGGCGCTGAAGGTCAGGCGCACGCCGTGGCTGGCCTCGCTCTGGGCGAACGGCTGCTGCCAGGCGGTCTCGCCGCCGTCGACGTCGAGCACCGTCACCTTGCCGGCGCCCGACAGCGCGAGGTGGCGTCCGTCGGGCGAGAACGTGAGGCCGACGACGATGGCGGTGCCGCGCGGGCCGTCGGCGGGCCGCTCCTTCCAGACGCGCTTGCCCGTCGCGGCGTCGAAGAGGTCGACGTCGCCGGTGGTGTGGCCCACCGCGACGCACGTCTCCGAGACGGCGAGGGCGCACGCGGTGCGGGTCACCGGCAGGTCGGGGGCGATGGCCGGCACGCGGAGCCGCGCGCTGGCGGCGGCGAGGATGGCCATCGAGCAGTCGCCGGCGTCGGTCGTCCGGCTGTCGGCGAGGAGGTCGGCGTTGCCGGACCACGCGCCGAGCTCGTCGCGCACCGGCGCGCCGAGCCCGTCGTGGAAGGCGGTCAGGCCGTCGCCCTCGGCCTCGCGCAGCGGACCGCGGGCTTCGGCGGGCAGGAGCTCGAGAACGCGGTCGACGGCGGCGTCGATCGTGCGGGGGAAAGAACGCGGGAGGTCGGTTTCGGTCATAGGTCACCATACAGTCCGCCGCCCGCCTGGCCAGGAACCGGAGCGGCGCCGGGCGGGCCCGGATCGCCCTCGGCCGCCGCCCGCGCGACCGCGGGCCCTTGGCGACGAATGTCGCCGCGGCGCTCGAGAAGGGGTCGCGACCGCGGCCCGCGGCCACTAGCCTTTGCGCTCTCCGAACGCGAGGAGGCGCGTGCGCCCGCAGGTCCGAGAGGCGTCGGTCGTCGGTGCGGTGACGCTGGCGGCGTGCCTCGTCTTCCTCGTGCAGCCGATGCTGGCGCGGTTCGCGCTGCCCTGGTTCGGCGGGACGCCCGCCGTCTGGACGGCGTCGATGCTGTTCTTCCAGGCGGCGCTGCTCGCCGGTTACGCCTGGGCGCACGGCCTCGCGGCGCGCGGGCGTCGGGGGGCGCTCGCCCACGGCGCGCTGCTGCTCGCCTCGCTGGCGGTCCTGCCGGTCACGCCGGACGCCGCCTGGGCCCCGCACGGGAGCGAGGCGCAGGCGCGGCTGCTCGGGATGCTCGCGGCGACGGTCGGCCTGCCCTTCGTGGCGCTCTCGGCGACCGCGCCGCTCCTGCAGGCGTGGTGGGCGCGGCTCGAGGGGCGCGCGCCCTACCGGCTCTACGCGTGGTCCAACGCCGGATCGCTGCTGGCGCTCGCCGCCTACCCGCTGCTCGTCGAGCCGGCGCTCGGCGGCGTGGCCCAGACGAGGTTGTGGTCCGCGCTCTACGGGCTCTACGTCCTGCTCGCGCTGGCGGTGACGGCGCGCGCGTGGCGCACCCTCCCGCCGCCCGCGGCGCGCGAGCAGGCGCCGGCGCCCCCCCTGCGCGACCACCTGGCCTGGACGGGCTGGGCCGCCGCCGGATCGGTGGCCCTGCTCTCGACCACCGAGGCGATCGCCCAGGACCTGAGCGTCACGCCGGCGCTGTGGGTCCTGCCGCTGGCCATCTACCTGACCTCGTTCGTGATCTGCTTCGCGCGCGACCGGCAATGGCCGCGCGCGGTGACCGGCCCGGCGCTGGCGCTCGCCTCGGGGGGCCTCGTGGCGCTGCTCTTCCACGGCTGGCGCGCCCACTGGACGCTGCAGCTCGCCGGCCACGCGCTGGCGCTCTTCGTGCTCTGCATGGTCAGCCACGGCGAGATGGTGCGGCGCCGGCCGCCCGCGCGCTGGCTGACGCGTTTCTACCTCTGCACCGCGGCGGGCGGGGCCCTCGGCGGCCTGCTCGTCGGCGTGGTGGCGCCGCTCGTGCTCCCGATGCAGCTCGAGCTGCACCTCGTCGTCGTCGCGATCTGGGTGGCCTTCGTCGGGGCGTGGCGCCGCTCGAGGACCGGCGAAGACGCGCTGCCGGTCGTCCTCGCCGGCTTCCTGGTGGTGGCGGTCGCGGTGGGGCTCGGCGCGCACGCCTGGCGCCGCCTCGACGGCGCCCTCGAGGTGTCGCGCAGCTTCTTCGGCGTCCTGCAGGTCAAGACGTACGGCCGCACGCCGGAGCGCCGCATCGTCCACCTGCTCGACGGCCGCATCAGCCACGGTTTCCAGCGCGTGACCGAGCCGCGCGAGCCCACCGCGTACTTCGTCCGCGAGAGCGGCATCGGGCGGGTGCTGTCGCGGCCGGGACCGCCGCGCCACGTCGGCATCCTCGGCCTCGGCGTGGGCACGCTGGCCGCCTACGGGCGCCCCGGGGACCGCCTGCGCTTCTACGAGATCAACCCGGACGTCGTCCGCGTCGCGCGCGCGCACTTCAGCTTCTTGCGCGACACGCCCGCCGCCGTCGCCGTCGTGACCGGCGACGGCCGCCTCTCGCTCGAACGCGAGCCGCCGCAGGCGTTCGACCTGCTCGCGCTCGACGCCTTCAGCGGCGATGCCATCCCCACCCACCTGCTCACCGCCGAAGCCTTCGATCTGTACCTGCGCCACCTGCGACCGGACGGCGTCCTCGCGGTGAACGTCAGCAACAACCACGCGGACGCGAGCCGCGTGGTGCGCGCCCTCGCCGCCCGCGCCGGCCTGCGCGCCACGCGCGTCCGCCACCGCGCGCCGTCGGTGCTCGGCCCGTACCTCAGCGACTGGATGCTGCTGTCCCGCGACGCCGCGCAGCTGCCGCCGGACGCCCACGTGCCGCCCTCCGGTCCGCCGCTGCTCTGGACGGACGACCACGCGCCGCTGCTCCCCCTGCTGCGCTAGGCGCCCGTAGCGCGTATCCGCCGCCGCAGGCGGATACGCGCGCCACGCTCCGAGCGTCGGCCGTCCGGCCCACGCGCGCGGTCCCGACGAGGACTATTGATGGATTCGAGATGGATAGGCCCATCGACGGATGGGAAGGGGATCGATCATGCGCACCGCAATCCGCACGATCGCATGCGCGGCCCTGATCGCCGCGGTCTCGGGATGCAACAAGGAGGGCGGCGGGGAGAAGCCGGCCGCGGCGCCACCGACCGCCGCGCTCACGGCGCAGGCGCCGGCGCCCCCGAAGGCCGACGTCGATCCGGCACTGCTGGCGGCCTTCGCGCCCCTGCCCGATGTGATGGCGCCCGATCCGGCGGCCCTCACCGAGGAGAAGATCGCGCTCGGCCGGATGCTCTACTACGACACCCGCTTCTCGCTGGCGGGCGATCTGTCCTGCAACTCCTGCCATCGCCTCGACACCTACGGCGTCGACAACAGCCCCACGTCGGAGGGGCACGAGAAGCAGCGCGGCGACCGCAACTCGCCGTCGGTCTACAACGCCGCCGGCCACGCCGCGCAGTTCTGGGATGGCCGCGCCGCCGACGTCGAGGAGCAGGCGAAAGGACCGGTGCTCAACCCGGTCGAGATGGCGATGCCGAGCGCCGAGGAGGTGCTGAAACGCATCCGGGCCGTGCCCGGCTACGTCGAGCTGTTCGCCAAGGCGTTCCCGGGCGAGGCCGACCCGGTGACCTATGACAACTTCGGGCGTGCCATCGGCGCCTTCGAGCGCAAGCTGGTCACGCCGTCGCGCTGGGATGCCTTCCTGAAGGGCGACGCGGGCGCGCTCACCGACGAAGAGAAGCGCGGCTTCTCCACGTTCGTGAGGGCCGGCTGCGGCGCCTGCCACGCCGGCGCCTACGTCGGCGGCGCGATGTTCCAGAAGGTCGGCCTGGTCAAGCCCTGGCCGGGCCTGAAGGACGACGGCCGCTTCAAGCACACCGGCGTCGAAGCCGACCGCCACTTCTTCAAGGTGCCGTCGCTGCGCAACGTCGAGAAGACCGGCCCCTACTTCCACGACGGCGCGGTGGCCGACCTCGAGCAGGCGGTGAAGATGATGGCCGAGCACCAGGTGGGCACGGCGCTCACCGACCCGGACGCGCGCGCCATCGTCGCGTGGCTGAAGGCCCTCACCGGCGACGTGCCGCAGGACTACATCCGCAAGCCCGCCCTCCCGAACTGACCGCGCCGGCTGAAATGAGCCGCCGACCCTCTGGCGCCGCGCGAGGAGCGTTGACGGCGGTCCGTCGGCCGACTAGCGTCGCCCGCACGCCCGGATGGCAGTCCGGGCGCCACCACGGGGGAGGGGCAACATGCGACTTCCGCAACAGACGGCGGCCTACGGGCAGCGCATCGACTTCGGAAGATACGTCGAGGGATCACTGCTCTGCGCGCGCCTGCCGGAGCTCGCCGGTCCGGTGAAGCAGGTGACACAGAAGCTCAAGACGGCCGGCCGGTCATGGGAGGACGCCGCCGAGCCGGTGCAGTATGCGCTGGCGGAGCGCGACGCGACCGACCGGGACCTCGACCAGACGGCGCAGCACGCGCGGCTCGTGCTGGCATCCACGGGGGCGGCGGCGATGCGCGAGGCGCCGTACACCGCGATCTTCCCGTTCGGCTTCGACTACTACGCGTCGGCGCCGCTCGACGAGCAGGAGTCGCGGTACGCCGAGCTGGTGGAGCGCATCGAGGCGCAACTTCCGGCGGAACACCCGGTGCGTCTCGAGGCGGTGCCGAAGCTACAGGCGGGCATCGCCGCGTTCGTCGAGGCGGAGAAGCGCGTGGCGAGCGCGCGGCGCGCCCAGGCCCTCGCCCGGACGGCGCTCGACTCGGCGGCGGAGAGCTTCGACCGCGTCCTCGAGCGCACCTATGGCGCGCTGATCGAACGTTTCGGGCGCAAGGCGGCCGAGACCTACTTCCCGCGGACGCGCCGCACCCGCGGCGACGCCGGCGGCGGCGGCGGCGACACGAACTGATCCCCGCCGGGACGCGCCGGCCGTGCGCGTCATGAACGCCTGATCCCCACCGGGCGGCGCGCCGACGACAGGTCGTGGAAGGGCGATCCCGTCCCCGAAATCGGATCATGACGCGTCCTCGGCGGCCGATCCGCACCGGGAGAGACGGTCATGACGCGTCCTCGGCGGCCGATCCGGACCGGGAGAGGCGATCACGAGGTGTGATGGGACGTCCACCCGGACCGGATCACGGCACCCGCCGTCGGCGGAGGGAACGCGCGCGGGCGGGTCAGTTCGCGGCGGGCGGCTGGTACACGTTGGTGCGCACGCCGCTCACGCCGAAGATCTCGTGGCTGTCGGTGTTGCGCTCGGTCTGCGCCTGCAGGACGAAGTCGTTGATGGCGCCGATGATGCGATCCCAGGTGTAGTAGCGGTCGCCCTCGACGCCACCGGTCTCCGCGCCGCGCAGGATGTTCGTCAGCAGGATGCGGGCGACGCCCGGCATGTTGTGGAACCATCCCATCTGGGTGTCGTTGACGACGTCGGCGCGCAGCCAGCCCTGGGGGTCTTCCTCGGTCTGATTGTGCTGGAAGATCTGCTTCGTGTAGTACTCATAGCTCCAGCACGAGCTCATCAGGAAGATCTGATAGCGGCCGGGATAGATGCTGGCATCGTTCAGCACGCTCAGGCTGCCGTAGAACGAGTGACCGTTGTAGATGACGATCTCGTTCTCGCGGACGAGCGTCTTGAACAGACCGTCCGTGTCGTTCTGCAGGTCCTTGAGCACCTCGGGGCCGATGACGGTGATCGTCTCGACGAGGTCGCCGACCGTCTTCCGGTAGCCATCGCCCTTCGGCACCTCGACCTTGGCGAAGCCGCGGTTGCGCAGGTCGCGCACGAGCTGGTCGCGGCCGTAGGTGCCCCAGTCCCACTGGCCCGGCTGCCAGTCGTGCTCGGCGGCGCCGAAGAAGACGACGGCGTCGATCTTGCCGTCGGCCACGAGCTGGTCGTACTCGGGGTACACCGTCTTGTTGCCGGCGAGGTCGCGCAGCGTGAGGCGGGCGGTGACGCGGCGGATGCCGGCGGCGTCCATCGCGGCCTCGCAGCCCTCCTTCGCCGGGTCGTAGTAGTAGAAGTAGTTGTAGGCCTCCGACGAGGTCGCCTCGGCGTTCTGGCAGGCGGCGCCGACCTTCTCGGCCATGAGCGCCGGCCGGTCGGGCAGGACGGCGGCGTAGTTCTCGGCGAGCACCTGCTGCACGTTGGTGCCGGCCTTCTCGAGCTCCTCGGTCGAGACGATGCTCTCGACGGTGCTCTGATAGACGACCTTCAGGAAGCCTTCCGGCTCGAGCTCGGCGCTGACGACGTGGGCGGTGCTGCTGCTGAGGTTCATGTGCAGCGCCGAGGCGTTGATCTGGTTCTTGGCGTACTTGATCTGCTCGTCGAGCATCGACTGCACGGCGTAGCCGCCGGCGAGCAGCTCCTCGCGCTTCGCGGCGCGCTCCTCTTCGGTCAGGGCGGTCACGTCGACGCGCAGCTCCGACTCGAAGGTGCCCTCGAGCTCGACGGCGAGGTTCGACAGGTAGCCCGTGTCGGTCTTGCCGCCGGGCGAGGCGCGGACGAGGTCCTGGTCCTCGGAGGGCGTCGCCTCGAGGGCGGGATCGGCGCCGTCGGTGCCTTCGGCGCCGCAGGCGGCGACGCCGAGGGAGAGGGCGAGGAGGGCGGGGAGGCGCGAGAGCGAGGCCATGCGACGGCTCCTGAAACGGGTGGCCGGCGCGGAGAGCAAGGGGCGTGCCGCGGTGTTTCGGCTACTGCAGTGGCCAGGGTGGGCCGGGCGCGCCGGGGGGAGGGGGTGGCGCCTCGCGCGGCCAGGCTCTCGGGCACGCGGAAGGTTGTGCGCGGGACGCGGGCGCTGTTCCAATGCGCCGCATGGACCTGGACGAGCTGCGAGCGTTCCTCAAGGTCGTCGACGAGGGGTCGCTGGCGCGCGCCGCGGCGACGCTCCTGGTGTCGCGCACGACGATCCGCCGCCGCATCGAGGCGCTGGAGGCGCGCGTGGGCACGCCCCTGTTCGCGCACTCGACGAGCGGGGTCGAGCCCACGGAGGCCGGCCGGCTGCTCGCCTCGCGCGGACGCCTGCTGCTGCGCGAGGCCGAGCACCTCACCGAGGCGCTGCGCGACGGTTCGGCGGAGCCGACGGGCGTCCTGCGCATCGCGGTGCCGCCGGGGCTGCCGCCGTTCCTCCTCCAGCCGCTCGTCCGCCTGTGGCGGGAGCGTTATCCGCGGCTGAGCGTCGACATCACCGTGTGCGAGCGGCCGATGCGCGCGCTGCTCGAGCTCGCCGATCTCGCCGCCGTGTTCGGCGAGGTCGACCCGAACGGCCCGTGGACCGTCCTGCCGGTGGCGACGCTGCGGGAGTGGCTCGTCGCGAGCGACGACTACCTGCGGCGCCGCGGCGTCCCCACGTCGCTCGAGGAGCTCTCCGGCCACGACGTGCTGGTGTGGCGGTCGGCGGACCGCGACCCGCGGCTGCTGCCGACCACCGAGCGCCCGTGGCCCATCGAGCCCTGCGTCGTCAGCTCCGACGTACACTGGCTGCGGCAGTGCGCCATGGCCGGGATGGGGCTGACCTACCTGCCCGACGCGCGGCTGCCCGATCCGCCCGGCTCCGTCCCGCTGCGGCGCGTGCTCGGTGACCGCGTCGGGCGCTCCTTCCCGTTCAGCGTCGCGTTCTCGCGCACGCGCGCCGGCAGTCCCCACATGCGCGCGGTGCTCAACGACCTCGTGCCGCTGGTGGAGCGCGCGCGGGCCATGTTGCAGGCCATGTCCGCCGACTGACGGATAGATTTCGTCCATCCCCGCCCGTTTACGTCCATCCCCGCCCCCCGCCGCCTGTGGATCATCGCGCTCACTGAGGGGAGGGACGATGAGCGGAAGGTTGTACGCGTGTCTGCTGGCCGCCGCGTTGGCCGTGGGCTGCGACGGGAGCACGGGCGGCGAGACGGGCGGCGGCGCCGCGGGCGGCAGCGGCGGTGAAGGCGGGGCCGGCGGCGCCGGTGGTGGCGGCGGCGCCGGTGGTGGCGGCGGCGCCGGTGGTGGAGGCGGCGCCGGTGGTGGCGGCGGCGCCGGTGGTGGAGGCGGCGCCGGCGGGGCCGGCGGCCAGGGCGGGGCCGGCGGCCAGGGAGGCGCCGGCGGCTGCTTCGCGCTGCCGGGCGGCGCCTGCGTCGAAGAGACCTTCCGCAACCCGCCGCTCCTGCAGCCCAACGCCGACGGCGTCTACGAGCTCGAGCTGCGGCCCACCGAGATCGTCGTCGAAGGCAAGCGCCACTGCGGGCGCGCCTACAACGGCATGTATCCCGCGCCGACGATCGAGACGCCGGCCATCCGCGACGGCGCGCCGCGTCAGGTGCGCGTCGACCTGCGGAATCGCTTCACGAAGTCGGACTTCCGCGCCGTGCGCGGTCACGACTGCACCTGCGCGAACGAGAGCGATGGCATGAGCTGCACGCCCGGCGGGCATCACGGCGGTCACGACGACTGCGTGTGCCGGGACCCCGAGGGCGAAGCCTGCCACATGTTCGACTTCAACCTGACGAACCTGCACGCCCACGGCTCCCACGTGCGCCCCGACTACGCCGCGGGCGGCGGCTGCACCGAGGCCGACGGCCTGAAGTGCCGCGCCTGCGCCCCGGACCGTGACGACGGCGCGCGCGAGTGCTTCCACGCCGACGACGTGCTCAGCCGCGTCGGGCCCGGCGAAGGCATCCGGCACCGCTGGGACATCGACGAGGACGGCCCGCACCACGAGGGCCTGCACTGGTACCACCCGCACATCCACGGCAGCACCGCCATCCAGGTGGCGTCGGGCGCCACCGGCGCCTGGATCGTGCGCGGCCCGCTCGACGAGGTCGCCGGCATCAAGAACGCGCGCGAGCGCGTGCTGGTCTTCACCACGCCGCCGATCGGCTACCCGGCGCTCGAGGACGGCCAGCCCTGCGACGAGGACCACATCACCTTCAACGACTTCGAGGTCCTCGGCGACACCGAGGAGAAGCAGACCAACCTCATCAACGGCATCCGCCGCCCGCGCCTCGTGATGCCCCCGGGCCAGATCGAGCGCTGGCGCTTCCTGCACGGCTCCTTCCTCGACGAGGTGACGCTGGCGCTCTTCAAGAGCGAGGACCCGAACTGCGAGCGGCTGAAGTTCGCCGACGGGCCGGTGCCGCTGACGCAGATCGCGCGCGACGGCATCACCATGCCGCGCCCGCCGTCGGACGAGGACTGGCCCTTCGCGCCGCCCTATCTGTTCATGTCCCCGGGTTACCGCGTTGAGGCGTTGCTCGACGGCAGCCAGCTGCGGGACGGTGAGACGCTCTGTCTCATGGCCGGCCGCTTCCTGCAGCCCGACGACACGGGCACGACGGGCGAGGCCGTCGGCCTGATGGACCCGCCGACGCTCGACGACATCCTGCAGCGGCTGACCAACGGCGACCTCGTCGCCATCGTGAACGTGGCGGCGAGCGCGGGGCAGCCCACCGAGACGCGCATGCCCGACCTCGCCGAGGTCGCCGCCCTCGCGCCCAGCCTGATGCTGAAGGACGGCACCGTCGACGCCCTGCAGCGCTGCCGGGAGGTCGAAGCCATCCGCGACGTCGACGAGATCGACCAACTCGCGGTGTTCTGGGCGCTCTTCTACAACCAGGGCGACCTCGACCAGTGCGCCTTCCCGGACCACAACGTCAACGCGAAGAACTTCGAGCACACCGACCGCACGCGGTATCCCATCGACCGGGTGCTCACGAAGGGCGAGGTGGACCACTGGCGCATCATCTCGGGCTTCGACGGGCACCCGTTCCACATCCACATCAACCCGTTCGTCGTGTGCCCGCTCCCGCCGGCCGGCTCCGAGCACCGCAACACCAAGGCGCGGCTGTTCGAGCCGCCCTTCGCCCACTGGCGCGACACCTACCTCGTCAACCTCGATCGCCAGCACGATCTGTTGACCGAGTACCGCGCGTTCACCGGCTCGTATGTCTTCCACTGCCACAAGCTGAACCACGAAGACCACGGGATGATGGAGCTCATCCAGATCTGCGATCCCGCGGTCGAGGATTGCGACACGCGGTGCTCGGGCGGGCCGTGTACGTGGCGCGACTGCGCCGAGGGCGACACCGGGTGCGAGCGCGCCGTCGTCGCCAGCGAGTGCATCGCCGATCCCTCGCGGTGCCCCGAGGCCGCCCTGCGCTGCGCCCGCTGCGGCGACGAGGGCCAGTGCCCGCCCGGCGGCACCTGCGCCGACGAGGCCGATGCCGACGGCGAGCGGCGCTGCGTGCCGGCGCCGCGCGAGTGCCCCGGACCCTGCCCGCCCGGCCAGCGCTGCGTGGACGGCGCCTGCCGCTGACCTCCCGCCGCGACGCGACGGCCCCGACGCGCATCTCACGGGATGCTGCTGGATCTGACCGGACTTCCTTGGGAATCCTGCTTCGTGGCGCGCCTGCCCGGCGATCCGCGGCGCGACCATGCCACGCGCATGGTGCCGGGCGCCGCGTACTCCGAGGTGGCGCCGACGCCCGTGGCCGCGCCGTCGCTCGTCGGCTGGTCGTACCGGCTCGCCGAGGAGCTCGGCGTCGCGCGCCCCGATCGCGAGGCCCTCGAGGTGCTCGCCGGGAACCGCGTGCTGCCCGGCATGCGGCCGTACGCCGCGCGCTATGGCGGCCACCAGTTCGGCACGTGGGCCGGCCAGCTCGGCGACGGCCGCGCCCTCACGCTCGGCGAGGCGGTCACGCCCGGCCGCGGCCGCTTCGAGTACCAGCTCAAGGGCGCGGGGCCGACGCCGTACTCGCGCCGCGCCGACGGCCGCGCCGTCCTGCGCTCCTCGCTCCGCGAGTTCCTGTGCAGCGAGGCCATGCACTTCCTCGGGGTGCCGACGACGCGCGCCCTGAGCCTCGTGACCACCGGCGAGCCGGTCGTGCGCGACATCCTCTACGACGGCCACCCCGCGCCCGAGCCCGGCGCTGTCGTCTGCCGCGTGGCGCCGTCGTTCCTGCGCTTCGGCCACTTCGAGATCGCGAGCGCCCACCGGGAGCACGCCCTGCTGCGCGACCTCGCGCTCCTCCTGATCGAGGACCACTCCCCCGAGCTCGATCGCGGCGACCCGGACGTGTTCGGAAAGCTGCTCGACGAGATCGCCCGCCGCACCGCCGTGCTGATGGCCCACTGGATGCGAGTCGGCTTCGTGCACGGGGTGATGAACACCGACAACATGTCGGCGCTCGGCCTCACCATCGACTACGGCCCCTACGGCTGGCTCGAGCCCTTCGATCCGGACTGGACGCCGAACACCACCGACGCCCAGGGCCGCCGCTACCGCTTCGGCCACCAGCCCGCGGTCGCGCAGTGGAACCTCGCGCGCCTCTGCGAGGCGATGTTCCCGCTGATCGGCGACGAGGCGCGCCTGCACGAGAGCCTCTCGGTCTATCGCGATGCCTTCGAAGAGGCGCACACGGCGATGCTCGCGCAGAAGCTCGGCCTCGCCGCGTTCGACGAGGGCCTCGTGGACCCTCTGTTCGGTCTGCTGCATGCCTCGCGGGCGGACATGACGCTGTTCTTCCGCGCGCTCTGCGAGTGGCGGCCCGGCGAGCCGCTGCTCGACCACGTGGCGCCCTCGTTCTACGCGCCGGTCGACGCCGAGGTGGCGGAGGTCTGGCATGCCTGGGAGCGCATGTACGCCGCGTGCATCGCGCGCGACGGGCTGCCCGAGGCCGGGCGGCGCGCCGCGATGAAGCGCGTCAACCCGAAGTACGTGCTGCGGAACTACCTCGCGCAGATGGCGATCGAGGCCGCGACGGACGGCGACACCTCCGTGCTCGAGCGCCTGTACCGCGTCCTCGAGCGTCCCTACGACGACCAGCCCGGCGAAGAGGACCTCGCCGCGAAGCGCCCGGCCTGGGCCGAGGACAAGCCCGGCTGCTCGGCCCTGTCGTGCTCCTCCTGATGCGGGGTCGCTCCGGACTCCCCTGAACAGGGGGGTGACGGTCCGCGCGCATCCCGACACACTGACCTTCGGCGTTCCATCCGCGAAGGCAGGGGGGGTAGGGATGTTCGAGTTCATCAGGCGCGCCGCCTGGATCGGCGGCGCGCTTCTCCTCGGATGTAGTCACGACGGCGGCGGCGGCCTCGGGCAGGCCGGGCAGGCGCTCGGACCGACGTGCGTGACGATCCAGCGCGGCGTGGCCGGCGGGGTGGCCGACACCTACGTGCGCAGCGACTCCGCGGTGGCGTGGGGCAGCGCCTCGCCCATCAACGCGGGGCGCATCCACAAGACCGGCCAGCCGGCCCAGCTGCGATGGACGCTGCTCCGCTGGGACCTCGCGCCCGTTCCGCCCGAGGCCACCATCGAGTCGGCGACGGTCACCCTCGTCACCACCGGCAACAACGGCGTCGTCGGCAGCCTGGACGTGCGCGCCGCGGCGTCCGCCTGGACCGAGGCCACCACCACGTGGGCCAGCTTCGGCCAGGCCGTGGCGCCCACCGTCGAAGCCACCTTCCAGAACGGCGGCGTGTATTTCGTCGGCCCGCGCAGCTTCGATCTCACCGGGCTCGTGACGCGCTGGCATGGCGGCGAGACGCCGAACCTCGGCATCGCCATCGTGCCCCACGATGGCACGGCCTCGAACACCTTCTTCAACAGCAGCGAGGTGGCGAACGTCGCCGTCCGCCCGAAGCTCGAGGTCTGTTACTCGCTGCCCGGCGGCCCGGCGCCGGACGCGGCCCCGCCTCCCGAGCCGGACGCGGCCCCGCCCCCCGAGGCCGACGCCGCGCCGCCCCTCGAGTGGGGCGACCACCCGCGCCTCGTCGTCTCCGCCGCCGACCTGCCGCGCCTGCGCGCCTGGGCGGCGCCCGGCAACCCCATGTGGACGGCGCTGCAGACGCTCAAGCAGGCCACCGACCACCGTGTGATCACCCTCGGCCGCTGGCACACCGACGCACCGAACATCGTCACCGGCTACGTCTGCGACAAACAGACGACGTACTGCGACTCGGGATACACCCTCACGAACGACATCACCGAGGAGTACGCGCTCTTCTATGCCTTCCTGTCGCTGCTCGACGGCGACCCCGCGCAGCGCGACCTGCACGCCGGCATCGCGCGCCGCATGCTGATGTACGTCGTGAACCAGTGCGCGCAGGGCCTCGTCCCCGACGCCGGCGGGCAGGTGCCCTTCTGCAACACGCGTTTCGCGTGGTGGAACCGCGGCAACTGGGCGGGCGAGTCGTGGGGCCTGATCGTCGACTGGATCTACCCGTACCTCACGGACGCCGACAAGGCCGCGATCCAGAAGCTCTTTCTGCTGTGGAGCGACGTGATCGTGCGCGAGGGGCAGGCGCTGACGACCTGGGCCCAGCTCGGACGCGACCTCGCGAACCTCGGCGACGCCGGCCGCCTCGGCGCGCGCCAGAACGCGCGCCACGCCTGGAACAACTACAACGCCGGGCAGGTGCAGCACCTCGTCTCGCTCGCGCTTTCGCTCGACCCCGAAGACGACCCGCCGCGCCCCGAGCTGGGCACGCTGTATCCCACCGTGCGCGGCTACCTCGATTACATCGACCGCGGCAACTGGCTGCAGTACCACCTGTTCTTCGGCGAGGGCGAAGGCAGCGGCGGCATCGCCGCCGAGGGGCCGTTCGGCTACGGCGTCGACACGCTGCGCGGGCTGGCCACCTCGCGCCTCATCCTGAAGTCTTCGGGCCACGAGCCGCCCGCGCCGCAGTCCGGCTTCGCCGACAGCCCGTTCTGGAGCCGCGTCGCCGACGGCCTGCTGGCGAGCGTCGTGAACCGGCCCCGCGACACGGGCGGGTACGCGGGCCAGGTCTACGAGGTCGCCAACTTCAACCAGACGACCACCGACGTCGTCCCCGAGCTCTTCGCGGCGCCGCTCGCCGCGATGGCCGCCTACGAGGCCCGCCGGCCCGACGATCCGGCGAGCGTCGCGCGCCACCGCAAGCTGCTCTGGATGCTGACCCACCTGCCGCCCGGCGGCGCCGCGCGCGTCTACGACCGCCCGTCGCGCACCGGCAACATCTACAACGGCGTGGGCGCGTGGAGCAGCATCCTGCACTTCCTCGCCCTCGACCCGGCCATCGACCCGCAGGCGCTGCCCGATCCCAGGCCGCAGCTGCCCACCACCTTCGTCGACGGCGGCCTCGGCCGCGTCCTCTCGCGCACCACGTGGGACGAGTCCGGTCGCTACTTCGGGTCGCTGTGCCAGTACATGACCATCGACCATCAGATCGAGTCGGGACACTTCTTCTTCGCGCGCAAGGGGGAGTGGATCACGCGGCCCCGCAGCGGCTACTCGAACTCCGGCAACACCGACACCGCGGCGTACAACAACGAGCTGGCCGTGCAGAACGTGCTGCCGAACGACAACCCGGCGCTGATCCCGGCGTGGTTCCGCGAGCCGTTCCTCGGCGGCTCGCCCGTGCCGGCGGCGATGGGTGATCCCACCTTCGCGGCGGGGGCGCGCGATGCCTTCGTCTATGCCGGCTGCGATCTGACCCCGCTCTACAACCTGCGCCAGTCCTTCCCTTCGGCGGTGCCCTCGCGCGCCGACGCCGTGACCCACGCCAGCCGCGACATCGTGTGGCTGAAGCCCGACGCCGTCGTGGTGTACGACCGCGCGACCACGAGCGAGCCCGGTCTGTTCAAGCGCTTCCACCTCTTCCTGTCTCCCAACGATCCGCAGGTCGGCGCGGGCCTGCTCTCGGGGACGACGCCGGGTGGCCAGCAGTACTGGGTGACGACGGTGCTGCCCGCAAACGCGGATCAGACGCTCGAGGACGGCATGGCCGACTCGACGGAGTCGGCGTACGAGCCGTACACGGTCACGCAGAACGGCGTGACGCGGCGCGGGCAGGTCTACACGGTGCGGGCCGCCGGCGACCCGGCGGACGCGCGCTTCCTGCACGTCGTCGAGGGCGGCGACGCGGGCGCTTCCCGGTCGTCGACGGCGCTCGTCCGCTCCGACGACGGCCTCTTCGAGGGCGTCGAGGTGGGCGGGACGTCGGTGCTCTTCCGCCGCGACCCCGCGCCGCTGCCCGCCGGCGCCGCCGTGGCCTGGGACACCTCGGCCGCCGCCCATGTCGTCACCGGCCTCGCGCCGAACGCCACCTACACCGTGACGCTGAGCGCCGGCCGCGTCGTCGTGACGCCCGGCCCCGGCGTCGCCGCCGACGCCGCCGGCGTCCTCGCCATCGGCCTCTGACGCGCGTCAGTTGTGGACGGCGGACTCGGCCGGCGGCGGCGCGGCGAGCTGGGGCGCGCGCGCCGTGGAGTAGCGCACGGTCTGTCCGAGGCGGATGCCGAGCGCGAGCGCCACGTCCCGGCCGACGTTCACCGTGCCGTCCGGGTTCGCCTCGACGCGTCCCAGCGCGCAGCGATAGTCGGGGCGCTCGTTGCTGATCAGGTGGGTGGTGTCCTCGCCGAGGCCCGGCACGATGCGGCCGACCGGCGCCGCGCGGCTGTCGCGGATGGAGCGGATCTGGTCGCGCCGGCACTTCACGAGCGGGCCGCCGTCGAAGATGTCGACCATGCCGCCGAAGGTGAAGCCCTCCTGCTCGAGCAGCTTGAGCGCCGGCCGGGTCTCGTCGTGCACCTGCCCGATGACCGCCTGCACCTCGGGCGACAGCATCGGGATGTAGATGGGGTGCTCGGGCATCAGGTCGGCGATGAACTGCTTGTCGGCCGCCGAGAGCAGGTCGGCGCGCGCGAACGGCATGTCGAAGAAGTGCTGGCCGATGGCCTGCCAGAACGGGGAGCGGCCTTCGGCGTCGAGGACGCCGCGCATCTCGGCGACGACCTCGGTCTCGAAGCGCTCCGGGAAGCCGGCCATGAACAGGAAGCGCGACAGCGACAGCAGCCGGCCGTTCCCGCCGCGGCGGTGGCCCCGATCGAGGAAGAGCGTGCCGATCTCGCTCGGCCCGCTGTGGTTGGCGTGCAGGTGCAAGGCCTGGATCTCCTTGCGGATTCCGTAGGCCTTCGACTCGTGCACCGTCGTCTCGAGCGCGTAGGCGTAGAACGGCTCGAAGCCGCCGACCTTGGCGATGAGGCCGCAGGTGCCGGCGAGCTGGCCGCTCGCGAGGTCCTCGAGGACGAACAGGTACTGCTCGCCGCCGGGGCCGAGCACGTCGTGGGCGAGCGCGTGCTCCGAGGCGACGATGCGGCGCTTGAGGAGCCGGCGGTCCTTGGGCAGCGTGGTGAGGCCGACGCCGGCGGACTCCGCGAGGCGGACGAGCTCCTCGAGATCGGCGGACCGGACCGGGCGGATGACCATCATGGCCTGAATCAAACCCGCTCGGCGCGCTCGCGGCAAGCCGCCGGACGCCGGATCGCTTCTCGGGATCGCGCGGCCGGTCGCCCGTGGTAACCATGCGGCCGATGCAACCCGTTCAAGCCGGACGCGGGGCGGCGCCGGTGTTCGTCGCCGCGACCTTCCTGTCGGCGTTCCTCGTCTTCCTCGTCCAGCCGATGCTGGGCCGCTTCGTCCTGCCCTGGTTCGGCGGCGGCCCGTCGGTGTGGACGGTCTGCATGCTCTTCTTCCAGGCGGGGCTGCTCGGCGGCTACGCGTACGCGCACCTGCTCGTCGCGCGGCTGCCGTTCCGGCGCGGCGTCGCCCTGCACCTGGGCGCCGTCGCGCTCTCGTTGCTGACGCTCCCCATCACGCCCGCGCCGTCGGGAGACGGGCCGCCCACCCTCGGCATCCTCGGTGTCCTCGTGGGCTCGGTGGGGGTGCCGTACGCGCTGCTCTCGGCGACCGCGCCGCTGCTGCAGGCGTGGGCGGCGCGCGGCGTCCGCGAGCCGTGGCGCCTCTACGCCTGGTCCAACGCGGGCTCGCTGTTGGCCTTGCTGGCCTATCCCCTGGCCGTCGAGCCCACGCTCGGGCGCGTGGGGCAGACCTGGGTGTGGAGCGGCGCCTACGCGGTGCTGGCGGCCCTGCTCGCACTTTGCGGGCGGGCGGCGTGGCGCGCGCGGGACGTCGAGGCCCGGGCGCAGGCCGCCGCGCCGCCGACCGCCGGCCAGCGCGCGCTCTGGGTGGCGCTCTCGGCCTGCGCGTCGGTCTACCTCGTCGCCACCACCGACGCGCTCACCGAGGACCTCAGCGCCGCGCCGTTCCTGTGGGTGCTGCCGCTGGCGTTGTACCTGCTGACGTTCATCCTCTGCTTCGGGCGCCCGCAGTGGATGAAGCGCGCCTGGCTGGTGCCGCTGCTCGTCGTGACGCTGCCCGTGCAGGGCTGGGCGCTGTACCAGGCGACGAGCTTCCCGATCTTCGGGCAGATCGCGCTGCAGGGGGCGGCGATGTTCGTCGCGTGCCTCGTGCTGCACGGGGAGATGGTGAGGCTGCGGCCGGCGCCCGCGCACCTGACCGGCTTCTACCTGCTCACGTCGCTCGGCGGCGCGCTCGGTGGGCTCTTCGTGGGCGTGATCGCGCCGCTCGTCCTGCCAATGCGCATCGAGCTTCACCTGGCGATGATCGGCACGGGACTGCTCGTCGTCGCGGTGTTCTGGCGCGAACATCGGCAGCGCGAGTTCCGCAACGAGCCGTGGTGGGTGTGGCCCGTGGCGCTCGCGCCGATGGCGCTGCTCGGGTGGTTCCTGTGGGGCCGCATCGACGACACGCGCGCCGGCGCCATCTGGCTGCACCGCAACTTCTTCGGCGTGCTGCAGGTCAAGGAGGCGCCCTCGTTCCTGCCCGGCGGCCCGTCGCGCCGCCTCGTGCACGGGCGCATCGCCCACGGCCGCCAGTTCACCGACGAGCGCCGCGGCGAGCCCATCAGCTACTACGGGCACGACAGCGGCGTCGGCCAGTACTTCGCCTGGGCGAGCACGTCACCGCCTCGAAACGTGGGCGTCGTCGGCCTCGGCGTCGGCACCGTCGCCGCCTTCGGGCGCCCCGGCGACACCATGACCTTCTTCGAGATCAACCCCGACGTGGAGCGCGCCGCGCGCGCGCTCTTCACCTACCTCGAGGACTCGCGCGCGAGGGTAGACGTCGTGCTCGGCGACGCGCGCAAGACCTTGGAACACAAGCCGGATCGCCCGTTCGACGCGCTCGTGCTCGACGCGTTCTCGAGCGACGCCATCCCCGCGCACCTGCTGACGCGCGAGGCCTTCGCGCTCTACTTCGAGCGGCTGACGCCCGGGGGGGTCCTCGTCGTCAACATCTCGAACCGGCACCTCGACCTGCGCCCGGTCGTGCGCGCCCACGCCGCCGCGCTGGGCCTCGAGGTGAGCGAGGTCACCGCCGACGGCGAGTTCCGCCTGGGCCTGCACCGCTCGCGCTGGCTGCTCGTCACGCGCGACCCGGCGCTGCGCCGCTGGCTCGGCGACCGCAACCGCCTCGACCCGCACACCCCCGTCGAGCTGCTCGACTGGACCGACGACTTCACGCCGCTATTGCCGCTCCTGCGCGCGCTCCGCTGAATCCGACGCGTCCGCCGGGGCGTCGATCGCCTCCGCGTGGGGGGAATCCCCGTCTCGACAACCGGGGACGCGGACGCTAGGAACGCGCCGCATCCGCAAACGAGGGAGGAAGACGCGATGCGAATGGGACTCTTCGGGCTCGCGCTGACGGGCCTGCTCGCGACGGGCTGCGTGACGTCCGGCACCTTCGAGGCGATGAAGAAGGACCGCGACGAGAAGGCGGCCCGGGTGCAGACGCTCGAGGCGGCGCTCGCCGCCGAGCAACAGAACGTCGCCGCGCTGACCGCCGAGCGCGACCGCCTCGCCGGCGACCTCGAGAAGCGCCAGGGCGAGCTGGCGAACATGCTCAAGGACCAATCCCAGCTTCAGGCGTCGCTCGCCGAGATGGAGTCGGCGCTCAAGCAGGTCGAGGAGCGCAAGCGCGCCGCCGAGGCCCGCGTCAACGAGTTCAAGCAGCTGTTGGCCCGCTTCAAGCCGCTCATGGACAGCGGCAAGCTGCGCGTGAAGATCTCCGACGGCCGCATGGTGGTCGAGGTCGGCACCGACATCCTGTTCGCCTCCGGCTCGGCCCAGCTCTCGCCCGAGGGCAAGGCGGCCATCGCCGAGGTCGCCGCCGTGCTCGCCGGCATCGAGGGCAAGCGCTTCCAGGTCGAGGGCCACACCGACAACGTGCCCATCAAGACGGCGAAGTACCCGACCAACTGGGAGCTCGCCGCGGACCGCGCGCTCACGGTCACGAAGACCATGATCGAAGCCGGGCTTACGCCGGATCGCGTATCCGGCGCCTCCTTCGGCGAGTTCAAGCCCGCCGCCCCCAACGACACCCCCGAGAACAAGGCGCGCAACCGCCGCATCGAGATCGTCGTGGTGCCCGACCTGTCGTCGCTCCCGGGCTTCGAGGACCTGCAGAAGCTCGGCAGCGGCTGACCGGCCACCGCCGTTCAACGGACGTACAGGTCCGTAACTTCTCCCCCCTTCGGCGTCACCGTCTCGAAACCTCTCCGCAGCGTCCGCCCGCCTGCCTCCGCTCGCCGGCGGGGTGGCACGTGCTTTGCCCATGGGCCCGTGCGTCACCCACTGGAGACCCGCGGAGCAGCCCCCATGGAAATGCTCTACGTCCTGCTGCCCGTCGCGCTCGGCTTCGTCCTGGCGGCGATCGTCACGTTCCGCTGGGCGGTGCGGAACGGGCAGTACGACGACCTCGACACGCCGCCCTATCGCGCCCTGCTCGACGAAGAGGAGAAGGCCTCATGACCGTCGAAGCCGCACCGCTCGCCGACGGCGTGGGCGTCGAGCGTTTCCGCTACGACGACGCGATCGTCCGCAAGTTCGTCGCCGCCACCATGTTCTGGGGCGTCGTCGGCATGCTCCTCGGCGTGATCATCGCGTTCGAGCTGGTCAGCGAGAAGGTGGGCCTCGGCCTGCCGCAGCTCGCCTTCGGCCGCCTCCGCCCGCTGCACACCAACGCCGTCATCTTCGCGTTCGTCGGCAACGCCATCTTCGCCGGCAGCTACTACGCGACGCAGCGCCTCTGCAAAGCGCGCCTCTATTCGGACAAGCTCTCGGCCATCCACTTCTGGGGCTGGCAGCTCATCATCGTCGCCGCCGCGATCACCCTCCCGCTCGGCTACACCACCAGCAAGGAGTACGCGGAGCTCGAGTGGCCCATCGACGTCGCCATCGCGGTCGTCTGGGTCATCTACGCGGTCAACTTCTTCGGGACGCTGGCCCGCCGCCGCGAACGGCACCTCTACGTCGCGCTTTGGTTCTTCATCGGGTCGATCGTGACGGTGGCCCTGCTGCACATCGTGAACTCGCTGGCGCTGCCCGTCTCGATGTTCAAGAGCTACTCGGTCTTCGCCGGCATCCAGGACGGCCTCGTCCAGTGGTGGTACGGCCACAACGCGGTCGCGTTCTTCCTGACCACGCCCTTCCTCGGCCTGATGTACTACTTCGTGCCCAAGGCCATCGAGCGCCCGGTCTACAGCTACCGTCTGTCGATCATCCACTTCTGGTCGCTGATCTTCCTCTACATCTGGGCCGGCCCGCACCACCTGCTCTACACCGCGCTGCCCAACTGGGCGCAGACGCTGGGCATGGTCTTCTCGATCATGCTGCTCGCCCCGTCGTGGGGCGGCATGATCAACGGTCTGTTGACGATGCGCGGCGCGTGGGACCGCGTGCGCACCGATCCCGTGCTCAAGTTCTTCGTCGCCGCGATCACGTTCTATGGCATGGCGACGTTCGAGGGCCCGATGCTCTCGATCAAGTCGGTCAACGCCCTCTCCCACTACACCAACTGGACGGTCGGCCACGTGCACTCGGGCGCGCTCGGCTGGAACGGGTTCCTCACCTTCGGCATGTTGTACTGGCTGGTGCCGCGCCTCTGGAAGGCAGAGCTGTACAGCACGAAGCTGGCGACCGCCCACTTCTGGCTCGGCGTGACCGGTATCGGCATGTACGCGATCTCCATGTGGATCTCGGGCGTGTCCGAGGGCCTGATGTGGCGCGAGTTCGACGCCGACGGCCGCCTGGTCTATCGCGCCTGGACGGACATGCTGCCCGCGCTCGTCCCCACCTACTGGGTGCGCGCCATCGGCGGCACGATGTATCTGATCGGCACGCTCATCGGCGTCTACACGCTGGTGAAGACGATCCGCAGCGGCCACGCCGCCGCCGACACCGAGGCGCAGGCCGCCCCGATGCCGCCGGAGGCCCCGCGCACCAAGGGCGGCTGGCACCACTTCATCGAGGGCCGCCCGCTGCGCTTCACGGTGTACTCGACGATCGCGGTCGCCATCGGCGGCGCCTTCGAGATCATCCCCAGCCTCGCGATCGAGTCGAACGTGCCGACGATCGCCGCGGTCAAGCCGTACACGCCGCTCGAGCTGGAAGGCCGCGATCTGTACGTGAGAGAGGGCTGTTACACGTGCCACTCTCAGATGGTCCGTCCCTTCCGATCGGAGACGGAGCGCTACGGCGACTACAGCAAGGCCGGCGAGTTCGTGTACGACCGCCCGTTCCAGTTCGGGTCGCGGCGCATCGGCCCCGACCTGCACCGCGTGGGCGGCAAGTACCCGAACATGTGGCACTACAACCACATGCTGGACCCGCGGAGCACGTCCGAAGGCTCCATGATGCCGCGTTACGAGCATCTGTTCGACGATGAGCTCGACCTGAGCCTGACCTCGGCGAAGGTGAAGGCGTTCAAGACCTTCCACGCCCCGTACACGGACGAAGAGATGGCGCGGGCGCCGGAGCTGGCGCGGGCGCAGGCGGCGACGATCGCCGACGACCTCCTCAAGAACGGCGCGCCCAAGGACGTGCGTGACAAGGAGATCGTCGCCCTGATCGCCTACCTGCAGCGCCTCGGCACCGACGCCACGCAGGGAGCGAAGCCATGATGTCCCAGGTCCTTTCGCAGACTCAGTGGCTCGTGTTCCCGCTCGTGACGGTGGTGATGTTCACGCTGCTGTTCACGAGCACCCTGGTCTGGATCTTCCGGCGCGGCGCCCGCGAGGAGTACCGCCGCCGCAGCCTGAGCGCGCTCGACGACGGCGCGGTGCAGGGAGACCGTCATGGCTGAGTCGAAGAAAGCGTCGGTGGACCAGGAGATCGCCGGCCACGAGTACGACGGCATCAAGGAGTACGACAACCCACTGCCGCGCTGGTGGCTGTGGCTGTTCATCCTCTCGATCTTCTGGTCGGTGGTCTACGTGGTGTATTTCCACCTCGGCCCCGGCCTGGACCCCGAGGGCGAGTACCAGGCAGAGATGGCCGCCGCGGCGGCCGCCCACCCGCAGGGCGGCGAAGTGGCGGCGGCGGATCTCGAAGCCAAGGTCGCCGATCCCGCGGTCGTGGCCGCCGGCAAGGACGTGTTCGGCAAGAACTGCGTCGCCTGCCACGGCCCGGATGGCGGGGGCCTCGTCGGTCCCAACCTGGCCGACGACTTCTTCATCCACGGCGGCACGCCCGCGGATCTGTTCCGCACCATCAGCGAGGGCGTGCCCGAGAAGGGCATGCTCGCCTGGAAGAAGATGCTGAAGGGCGACGAGCTCGTCGCGGTGACGGCCTACGTCAAGTCGCTGCGCGGCACGACGCCGGCCAATCCCAAGGCCCCGGAGGGGCAGAAGCTCTGAGCCATGTCGCTCGCCGAGAACGATAGAGTCTCCACGATCGGTGACAAGGGCAAGCGGGTCTGGCTGTACCCGCAGCGGGTGCCGGGGCGGTTCGGGCGCGCGCGCACCGCCGTCTCGGGCATGCTCGTCGCGCTGCTGCTCGTCGCGCCGTGGATCGACGTCGGCGGCCACCCCGCCATGCAGTTCGACATCCCCGCGCGTCGGTTCCACTTCTGGGGCATGACGCTCATGGCGACGGATGCCAGCTACCTGCTGTTCCTCGCCGGCCTGGTGGTCTTCGGCGTCTTCTTCTTCACCGCTCTGTTCGGGCGCGTGTGGTGCGGGTGGGTGTGCCCGCAGACCGTCTTCCTCGAGTCGATCATTCGACCGATCGAGGAGCTGATCGAAGGCAAGCCGAGCGAGCGCAAGCGGCTCGACGCGGCGCCCTGGACGCCCCAGAAGATCGCGAAGAAGCTCGCGAAGTGGGGCGCCTTCCTCTTCGTGGCCGGCGCGATCGCGACCACGTTCACCGCGTACTTCCTCGGCCGCGAAGGGGTGATCGAGGCGCAGCTCCACCCGACGAGCCATCCGGTCGGGACGGCGACGTTCCTGTTCTTGACGGGTCTGTTGTACTTCGACTTCGCCTGGTTCCGAGAGCAGACCTGCGTCGTCGTCTGTCCGTACGGCCGCTTCCAGTCGGTGCTGATGGACGAGGACTCGCTGGCCGTCGTCTACGACGTCAAGCGCGGCGAGCCGCGCGGCAAGCCGGGCACGCCGGGCGCGGGCGACTGTGTCGACTGCCGCCGGTGCGTGAGCGTGTGCCCGACCGGCATCGACATCCGCAAAGGCATCCAGCTCGAGTGCGTGAACTGCACGGCGTGCATGGACGCCTGCGACGACATCATGCTGAAGCTCGGCCGCGAGCCGGGCCTCATCCGCTACGCGTCCGAGCGCGCGACGAAGGGCGAGCGGCCCCGCCTCACGCGGCCGCGCGTGCTCGCCTACGGTGCGGCGCTCGTCGTCGTCCTCGGTCTGTTCGGGGCGTCGGTGTGGCAGCGGGCGCCGGCCGACGTGCACATCACGCGGCAGGTCGGCGCGCCGTTCACCGTGCTCGCCGACGGGCGCGTGCAGAACGGCACCCGCATCCGCTTGCAGAACCGCAGCGGCGAGATGCGCACCTTCACCGTGCAGGTCGTGTCGCCGGCCGACGTCGAGGCGGTCACGCCGATGGCGTCGGTCCAGGTCGCGCCCGAACAGACCGAGCACCTGCCGGTCTTCCTCGTGCGGCCCGACCCGCACGCGGCGACGGGGCGCACCCGGGTCGTGCTCGAGGTCCGCGACGACCACGGCTTCACCCAGCGCGTCGAGCACGAGTTCCTGTCGCCCGTGCCGACGGCGGAGCACGCGTCATGAAGTGGATCATCGGCATCGTCCTCGGCGGGACCATCCTCGCCAACGGCGTCATGATCGCCATCGCGCAGCGCGCCGCGCCGACGCTCGAGGCCCAGGATGCCTACACGCAGAGTCTCGACTGGCAGCAGGAGCTCGAGGCCCGGCGGGCGGGCGAACGGCTGGGATGGCGCGCCGAGGTGCGCGTGTGTCCCGCGGGCCGGGCCGGCGATGGCTGTGTCGTCGAGTATGTGATGCGCGACGCCGCCGGTCGTCCGGTGGTCGGCCTGCGCGGCACGCTGAAGGCGCGGCGCGCCGACAGCGCCGGCCTCGACGTGTCCGCCGTGCTCGACGCGCGGGGCGAGGGCCGGTACGTGGCCACGCTGCCCCTCGGCGCCGGCGGCGCCTGGCGCCTCGACGCGCGCCTCGAGGGCGGCGCCGCGCCGTGGTTCGACCGGCGCCGGGTGAGCGTGAAGGAATGACCCTGCTGGCCATCCTCGCGGCGAGCCTGCTCGGGAGCGTGCACTGCGCGGCCATGTGCGGCCCGTTCGTGCTCCTCTACGCGGGCCAGCCGTCGGGGGCCGGCGCCTGGAAGGCCCACACGGCCTACAACCTGTCGCGCCTGGCCGCGTACACGACGCTCGGCGCCGTGGCGGGTCTGCTGGGCGCCGGCATGGACCACGCGGGCGAGGCCTTCCTCGGCGTCCAGCGCGTGGCGGCCATCGCCATGGCGGTCGTGATCGTCGGCATGGCGATCGTGCCGTTGCTGCGCCGCGGCGGCATGACCGGCGGCGCGCCCGGTCCCATCGCGCGGCTGCGCGCGGCCGTGATGCGCAAGCGGCGTCCGGGCCCCGGGCCGGCGGCGGTCGTCGGTCTGTTGTCGGGGCTGTTGCCGTGCGGCTGGCTGTGGAGCTTCGTCGCGCTGGCGGCGGCCTCGGGCTCGGCGGCGGCGGGCGCGCTCACCATGGCCACCTTCTGGGCCGGCACCGCGCCGGCCCTCGTCGGCGTCGGCTGGATCCTGCGCAAGCTCTCGCTGCCGGTCCGCAAGCACGCGCCGCTCTTCAGCGCGCTCGCCATCCTCATCGCGGGGGGCATCGCGCTCTTCGGCAAGCTCCCCGTGGCGCCGGAGGTGCCTCCGGCCTGCCATGGGCCGGTGATCCCATGAACGCCGCCGCTTTCGAGCCGGTCGCCTGCCGTCACTGTGGCACTCCGGTCCCCGGCGTGGAGCCGTCGTCCGAGCCCGTCTTCTGTTGCCCCGGCTGCCGCGCGGTGCACCATGCGCTGACGCTCGCCGGCCTCGGCGATTTCTACGCGTTGCGCGATCGCCTCGGCGACGACGAGCGGCCGGCCCCGGTCGACGTCGAGTCGCTGGCGGCCGCGGACGCCGCCTACGCCCACTTCGACGATCCCGAGTTCCTCGCGCGCTATGTGACGCCCGAAGGCATCCGCCTGCACCTGCAGGGCGTGCACTGCGCCGCCTGCATCTGGGTGCTCGATCAGTTGCCGCGCCTCGTGCCCGGCGTGATCGAGTCGCGCCTCGACTTCGCGCGCGGCGTCGTGAACGTGCGCTGGGATCCGTCGCGGGTGCGTCTGTCGACGGTGGCCGCGCGCCTGCACGGCCTCGGCTATCCCAGCTCGCCGCTCGGCACCGAGGCCGAGGACGCGCGCCGAAAGCAGCGCCGCCGCGACATGCTGCGCCTCGGCATCGCGTTCGCGCTCATGGGCAACGTGATGCTGCTCGCCGCCGCGCACTACGCCGGGGCCGACGCCGGCCTCGCCCGCTTCTTCGAGTGGGTGATGCTCGGCCTGACGCTGCCGCAGGTGACCTACGGGGCGTGGCCGTTCTATCGCGGCGCCCTGGCCGGTCTGCGCGCGCGGGTCGCCCACATGGACCTGCCGATCGCGCTGGGCCTCATCGGCGGTTACGTGGCGAGCGTCATCAGCACGCTGACCGGCGGGAGCGCCATCTACTACGACTCGGTCGCCACGCTGGTGTTCCTGCTCCTCGGTGGTCGTTATCTGCAGCAGCGCGGGCAGGCCTCGGCGCTCGAGGGCGCCGACCTGCTCGACTGCCTGGCGCCCGGGTTCGCGTGGCGGCGCAGCGGCGGCGACTGGAAGCCGGTGCCCACCGCGCACCTCGCCCCGGGCGACCGCGTGCGCGTGCGGATGGGCGAGGTCATTCCGGTGGACGGCGTCGTCGCCGAGGGTGACACGCGCGTCGACGAGAGCGCGCTCACCGGCGAGTCGCGACCCGTGCGCGCCGTGCCCGGCGCCCACGTCTGGACGGGCACGCGCAACGTGGGCGCCGACGTCGAGGTGACGGTCGAGGCCACCGGCGCCGACACGCGGGTCGGCCGCCTGCTGTCGCGCGTCGAAGGCGCCGACGCGCAGCGCGCGCCCATCATGCGCCACGCGGACCGCATCGCCGGCGCGTTCGTCCTCGCGGTCATCGGCCTCGCTGTCGTCGGCGGCCTCGTCTGGTGGCGCATCGACCCGACGCGCGTCTTCGATGTCGTCGTCGCGCTGCTCGTGATCTCGTGCCCTTGCGCGCTCGGCCTCGCGACGCCCCTGGCGCTCGCGGTCGCGCGCGGGCGGGCGGCGCGGAGCGGGCTGATCATCCGCTCGACGGCGGCGCTCGAGCGCCTGGCGCGCGTCCGGACGGTGGTGCTCGACAAGACGGGCACCATCACCGAGGGCCGGCTGAACGTGGAGTCGGCGACGTTCGAGGGCGACACGCCGGCGTGGCTGGCGCGGGCGGTGGTTGCGCTCGAGGCGCGGGCGACGCACCCGCTCGCGCGGGCGATCGTGGCGTGGGGCCCGGCGCCCGACGGCGCGGTGACCGACTTCGAGGAGCTCCCGGGGCGCGGCGTCTCGGGCGTCGTGGACGGGCGCCGCGTCGCGGTGGGGAGCCCGGCGTGGCTTGCGCCCTCGGGCACCATCGCGATGGCCGCCGGCGAGGCGGCGGAGCGCGCCCGCACTCCGATCGCGGTCGCGCTCGACGGCGCGCCGGTCGGGCTGATCGTGGTCGCGGACCGGCCGCGGCCGGAGGCGCCGGCGGTGGTCGCGTCGCTGCGTGCGCTGGGCCTCGAGCTGAAGCTGCGCTCCGGCGACCACCCGGCGGTGGTGGCCGACGTGGCGGCGCGCCTCGGGGTGGAGGACGCGGTGGGCGGCGCGTCGCCGGAGCGGAAGGCCAGCGACGTCACCGGCGACACGCCGACGGCGATGATCGGCGACGGCTTGAACGACGCGCCCGCGCTCCGGGCGGCCGACGTGGGCATCGCGGTGGCGGGCGGCGCCGAGGCGGCGCTGCGCGTCGCCGACGTCTATCTGCGCGGCGGCCTCGCGGCGGCGCCCGCGCTGTTCGAGGGGGCGCGCCGCACGCTGTGGTCGGTCAAGCGCAACCTGCTGTTCTCGCTCGCCTACAACGTGACCTTCGCGACGCTGGCGCTGACCGGGCACATCACGCCGCTCGTCGCCGCCATCATCATGCCGGTCAGCAGCCTGACCGTGGTCGCCGCGTCGCTGCTCGCGCGGACCTTCCCGACGACGAAGTAGTCCGTCCTTCTGCGACGAGACGCCGCCGTGCGCCGAATGGTGACATGATGTGTCGCGGGCGTGACGCGCGGACGCGCTCCCTGCCGCCGAGCGCGCCGCCCGAGCGTGGCACGGCTCTGGTATGTGCCACCGTGGCGACGGAGGGCGACGCGCGATGCAGGACGGCGTGGCGGCGGCGATGGAGTCGTTGGATCTGTTCCGGCAGCTCACCGAAGCGCAGCGAAGGTCCCTGGCGGCGCTCGCGCGGCTGGAGGATCTGCCGCAGGACGCCGTCCTGCTGCGCACGGGTGAGGCGTCGGCGCGTCTGTGGGTCGTCCTCGAGGGGCGCGTCGCGCTCTCGCTCGACGTGCCCGGCGCCGTCGAGGCGCTCCTGCTCACCCTCGGCCGGGGCGAGCTCGTCGGCTGGTCGTCGATGCTGCCCGCGCCGCGGCCGCGGGCGGTGGCCAACGCCCGCGCGCTGGAGCCGGCGCGCCTGCTCGCCTTCGACGCCGGCGACCTTCAGCGCCTGTGCGAGGCCGACCACGAGATCGGATGGGTGGTGATGCGCAGCGTGCTCGCCGCCGTGGGGCGACGGCTGACCGAGACGCGGCTGCAGCTGCTCGACGTCTATGGGAAGCGCCCATGACGGCGCAGGCGCTGGCGCGCGACGACCTCGGCGCGCTGTTCGACGCTCTGCGCGCCGAGGGCTACCGCGTCGTCGGGCCCACCCTGCGCGACGACGCCATCGTGCTCGCCGACCTGCGCGGCCCCGAGGATTTGCCCGCGGGCTGGACCGTCCGGCAGGGGCCGGGCACGTACCGCGTCGAGCGCCGCGACGACGAGGCGCTGTTCGGGTTCGCGGTCGGCCAGCACTCGTGGAAGGGCTTCCTGTTCCCGTCGCGGGAGCGGCTCGTCGAGATGCGGCGCGAGGACGGCGCCCTCGAGCACCGGCCGGCCGCCCGCGACGCCGCGCCGCTCGCGTTCCTCGGCGTGCGCGGCTGCGACCTCGCCGCCATCGAGGTGCAGGACCGCACCTTCATGCGCGGGCGGCACGTCGACCCGGGCTACGACGCACGCCGGCGGGCGGCGTTCGTCGTCGCCGTCGACTGCCTCGAGGCCGGCGACCTGTGTTTCTGCGCCTCCATGGGCACGGGTCCCGGCGTGGAGCGCGGCTTCGACCTGCGTCTGACCGAGCTGGGGCCGCGCTTCCTCGTCGCGGTCGGCAGCGCCCGCGGGGCCTCGGTCGCCGCCCGGCTGCCCCTGCGCGCGGCGCCCGCGGGCGACGAGCGCCGGCGGCGCGACGGCCTCGACGACGCCCGCGCGCACATGGGCCGGACGATGCAGGCCGACGACCTGCCGGGCCTGCTGTTCGGCAACCTCGACCACCCGCGCTGGGACGACGTGGCGGCGCGCTGCCTCGCCTGCGCCAACTGCACGCTCGTCTGTCCCACCTGCTTCTGCTTCTCGGTGGAGACGGTGTCGGACCTGTCGGGCACCGAGGCCCGGCGCGACCGCGCCTGGGACTCCTGCTTCACGGTGCAGCACGGACAGATCCACGGCGCCACCTTTCGTCCGCGCATCAAGGACCGCTACCGGCAGTGGCTGACCCACAAGCTCGGCGCGTGGGTCTCGCAGTTCGGCGTGAGCGGGTGCACCGGCTGCGGACGGTGCATCGCCTGGTGCCCGGTGGGGATCGACCTCACCGAGGAGGTCGCGGCCATCCGCGCGACGTCCCGTCCGGCAGTGGCCATGCCGCCGCCGCCCGCGCCGGCGCCGGCCGTGCGCGAACCGATGGTGCCGGCGACCGCGCGCGTGACCGCCGTGCGCCGCGAGACCGACGACGTGGTCACGCTGCGGATCGCGCACGAGATCGCCTTTCGTCCCGGGCAGTTCCACATGTTGGGGCTGCCGGCGATCGGCGAGGTGCCCATCTCGATCGCCGGCGGCGACGGCCGCTCGGTGGACCACACGATCCGCGCCGTGGGCGCGGTCAGCGGCGCGCTCGCGGCGCTCGAGCCCGGCCATGCCCTCGGCATTCGCGGTCCGTTCGGCAGCGCCTGGCCGCTCGAGGCGTGCGTCGGGCGGCCGGTGGTCGTGGTGGCCGGCGGCGTCGGCCTCGCGCCGCTGCGGGCCGCCCTCGACACGATGGCGGCCCGACCGCTCGACTACCCCTCGGTGCGCCTGCTGTATGGCGCGCGCACACCCGCCGACCTGCTGTTCACGGACGACCTTCAGCGCTGGGCCGCCGATCCGCGATTCGCCGTCCGCGTCACCGTCGACCACGCCGGCGCCGACTGGCGCGGCGACGTCGGCGTCGTCACACGCCTGATCACGGACGTGCCGCCGGACGCCGTCGCGCTGGTCTGCGGCCCCGAGATGATGATGGGCTTCTCGGTGCGCGCGCTGTGCGCGGCGGGGCTGCCCGCGGAGCGCGCGTACGTGTCGATGGAGCGAAACATGGCCTGCGCCGTCGCGCATTGTGGCCGGTGTCAGCTCGGGCCGTACTTCGTCTGTCGCGACGGGCCGGTGTTCCGATTCGATCGCATCGCCCGTCTGTTCGACCAGGAGGGCTTCTGATGAAGCCGCGCCTCGCCGTCATCAAGCTCGCCTCGTGCGATGGCTGCCAGGTCACGCTCCTCGACCTCGAAGACGAATTGCTGGCGATCGGCGAGGCGCTCGACGTCGCGCACTTCACCGAGGCCTCGTCGCGCTTCGATCCCGACGGTCCGTTCGATCTGACGCTGATCGAGGGCTCGGTCTCGCAGCCGAGACAGATTCCCATCGTGAGACACGCGCGCGCGATGTCGAAGCGCCTCGTGGCCATCGGGGCCTGCGCGAACACCGGCGGCCTGCAGGCGCTGCGCAACTGGGCGAATCACGAGGAGTACCTGTCGCTCGTCTACGCGCGCCCCGAGTACATCGAGACGCTGGCCGAGTCGAAGCCCGTCTCCGAGCTCGTGCCCGTGGACTTCGAGCTGAACGGCTGTCCGCCCGACCGGCATCAGCTGCTCGAGGTCATCACCGCGTTCCTCGTCGGGCGGCGGCCCAACATCCGGTCCGAGAGCGTCTGTCTCGAGTGCAAGCGCGCCGGCCACGTCTGCGTGCATGTGGCGTATGGTATCCCCTGCCTCGGACCGGTCACCCAGGCGGGCTGCGGCGCGCTGTGCCCCGGCAAGCGCCGCGGGTGCTACAGCTGCTTCGGCCCGCGCGAGAACGCGAACACCGGCTCGCTCGCCGACGACCTCGAGCGCAAGGGGCTGCCGCCGGCGGAGGTGGCGCGCCGCTTCCGGCTGATCTACGGGTGGGCGCCGCCGTTCCGCGCCGAGAGCGCGCGCCGGGAGAAGCCATGACCGACGGCGAGCGGACGTTCCGCGTCGATCTGATGACGCGCGTCGAGGGCGAGGGCCGCTTCGAGCTGCGCGTCCGCGACGGCGTCGTCGAGCGCGCGGTCCTGAGCATCTATGAGGCGCCACGCTTCTTCGAGGCGTTCGTTCGCGGGCGCTCCATCTTCGAGGTGCCCGACATCGTCGCGCGCATCTGCGGCATCTGTCCCGTCGCCTATCAGATGAGCGCGGTGCGCGCCCTCGAAGAGGCGCTCGGCCTGTCGCCCACGCCCACCCTGCGGGCGCTCCGCCGTCTGTTCTACTGCGGCGAGTGGATCTCGAGCCACGCGCTGCATGTGTTCCTGCTCCACGCGCCGGACTTCCTCGGCTTCCCGGGGGCGCTCGAGATGGCCGCCGCCGGGCACCGCGATCTCGTCGAGCGCGGCCTGCGCATCAAGAAGGTGGGCAACGCGATCCTCGAGCGCATCGGCGGGCGCGCGGTGCACCCCATCTCGGCGCGGGTCGGCGGCTTCACGCGGCTGCCGACGCCGGCGGAGCTCGGGGCGCTGCGCGACGACGTGGCGCGCGCGCTGGACGAGGCCGAGATCGCGACGCGCTGGGCCGCGGGCCTGGACTTCCCCGCGTTCGAGCAGGACTACGTCTTCGTGTCGCTCGTCGGCGACGCGTATCCCCTCGAGTGGGCGGACGAATTCGCGGTGTCGGGCCGCGGGACCCTCCCGATCGCGGACTTCGAGCGGGTCTGCGTCGAGGCGCAGGTGCCGTGGTCGAACGCGCTGCAGGCGCGGCTCGACGACGGCCGGACGTACCTCACCGGGCCGCTGGCGCGCTTCGCCCACAACGCGGCGCGGCTCCACCCGCGGGCGGCGGCGCTGGCGCCGCCGGCGCCGGTGCGGAACCCGCACGCTTCGATCGTCGTGCGCTGCGTCGAGATCGTCCACGCGCTGGCGGAGGCGCTCGACCTGATCGAGGCCTATGCGCCCGAGGGGCCGGCGTACCTCGAGGCGGCGCCGCGCGAGTCGACGGGGCTCGGGGCCACCGAAGCGCCGCGGGGCCTGCTGTACCACCGCTACGCGATCGGCCCCGACGGACTCGTGCGCGAGGCCGCGATCGTGCCGCCGACGTCGCAGAATCAGGCCCGCATCGAGCAGGACCTGATCGGGATGGCGCCGCAGCTGCTCACGATGGAGCACGAGCGGGCGACCCGGCTGTGCGAGCAGCTCATCCGGGCCTACGACCCGTGCATTTCGTGCGCGACGCACTTCCTGACCCTCGACATCGAGCGAGTGACCCCGTGACGGTGCGGGTGGTGGTGCTCGGGAGCCCCCACGGGGGCGACGACGCGGCGGCGCTGCTCGCGGCAGAGGGCCTGCCGCTCGACGTGGAGGCGGCAGGGCGACCCGGCGCGGGGCTGCTCGACCTGCTCGAGGGCGACACACCGACGGTGCTCGTCGACGTGGTGCGGGCGTCGCCGGCGGGACGCGTAATTGTCTGTGATCTCGATGGGTTGCCGGATGCGGTGTGCGGCTCGTCGCCGCTGTCGTCGCACGGCTTCGGCCCCGCCGAGGCGCTGCGGCTCGGCCGGGCGCTCGGGCGGACGCTGCCGCCGGGGATCTTCGTCGGCATCACGGGCGAACGGTTCGGTGTCGGCGAGGCGCCGTCGCCGGCGGTGACGCAGGCGTTGCATGCGCTGCGGGCGGCGATCCTCGAGGCCGCGGCGGCGCTGGGAGAGAAGGCATGCACGAGAGCGGATTGATCCGTCGGCTGCTGAGGGTGGCGCAGGAGGAGGCGGCGCGGCGCGGCGGTCCGCTCGCCGCGGTGCACGTGCGGCTGGGGGCGCTGGCGGGCGGCTCCCCGGACCACCTGCGCGAGCACTTCGAGATCGAGGCGCAGCGGCTCGGCATGACCCTCCCCCGGCTCACGATCGAGGAGGCGCCCGAGCAGCCCACGGGCGTCGAGATCACGGCCATCGAGGTGGGGCGCTGAGCGTGCGGCGCCGCCTGGTCGTCGAAGGGACCGTGCAGGGGGTGGGCTTCCGGCCGCACGCGGCGCGGCTCGCGCGGGCGCTCGGCCTCGGCGGGCACGTGCGCAACGACGCCGGCGCCGTGGTGGTGGAGGTCGAGGGCGCCGACGTCGCCGCCTTCGAGCGACGCCTGGTCGCCGAAGCGCCGCCGGCGGCGCGCGTCGAGCGCGTCCGGGGCGAGGACGTGCCGGACCGCGGCGAGCGCACGTTCCACATCGACGACAGCCGGACCGGAGGCGCCGCCCGGCTCACGCTGCCGCCGGACCTGGCCGTCTGCGGCGCCTGCCTCGCGGAGGTCGACGCGCCGGGCCGGCGTCACGCCTACCCGTTCACGAACTGCACGGACTGCGGCCCGCGCTTCACGATCACGCGGGCCCTCCCCTACGACCGCGCGCGCACGACGATGGAGGCCTTCGCGCTGTGCGCCGACTGCGCGCGCGAGTACGGCGATCCGGCGGACCGGCGCTTCCACGCCGAGCCCATCGCGTGCCCCGCCTGCGGTCCGTCGCTCACGCTGCTCGATGGCGGGGGGGCGGTGCTGGCCCGGCGCGACGCGGCGCTCGGCGGCGCGGTGGAGGCCCTGCGGCGCGGCTTGGTCGTGGCGTTGAAGGGCGTGGGCGGCTTCCAGTGGCTCGTCGACGCGACGGACGAAGCCGCCGTCACTCGGCTGCGCGCGCGCAAGGGGCGGCCCCACCAGCCGTTCGCGGTGATGGTCGCGCGGCTCGAGGACGTGCCGGCCCGGCTCGACGAGGCGGAGCGCGCCGCGCTGACGTCGCCCGCCGGCCCGATCGTGCTCGTGCGCGCGACGCCGGGGCGGCTCGCCCCGTCCGTGGCGCCGGGCAACC
Source organism: Myxococcota bacterium (assembly GCA_963169045.1). GTDB lineage: Bacteria > Myxococcota_A > Bradymonadia > UBA7976 > UBA1532 > CAUJDF01. The sequence goes on along the minus strand of CAUJDF010000038.1, from coordinate 58,677 downwards.
CGCGCGTCGGGGCGTTTCTGCCCACCACGCCGCTGCACCACCTGCTTCTGCGCCGGCTCGGTCGGCCCGTGGTGGCGACGAGCGGCAACCTGCACGGCGAGCCGCTCGCCATCGACGCGGCCGAGGCGCGCGGCGTCGCCGACGTCTGCCTGACGCACGATCGGCCCATCGCCCACCGCTGCGACGACGCGGTCGTGCAGGTGGCGCACGGGCGGACGCGCGTGCTCCGGGCCGGCCGCGGCCTCGCGCCGCTGGCGCTGCCCCTGGAGTTCACGGCCCGCGCGCCGGTCCTCGGCGTCGGCGCCCACCTCAAGAACGCGCCGGCGCTCATCACCGGCGACCGCGCCGTGCTCTGGCCGCACGTCGGCGATCTCCACTCGCCGCGGGCGCGCGCCGCTTTCTCCAATGCGATCGAAGGCTTGCAGGCGTTCCTCGACGTCGTGCCCGCGCGGGTCGCCACCGATCGGCACCCGGACTACGCGAGCTCGCTCTGGGCGGCGGGCCGGCCGTGCGTGGCGGTGCAGCACCACCACGCGCACGTCGCGGCGTGCCTGGCCGAGCACGGCGTCGACGCGGCGCGCGGGCTCGCCTGGGATGGCGTGGGCCTCGGCGACGACGGCGCCTTGTGGGGCGGCGAGGTGCTCGACGTCTCGCCGGCGGGGTACCGGCGCGTGGCGGCGCTGCGACCGTTCCCGCTGCCGGGGGGCGACGCGGCGGCGCGGGACGGGACGCGGGCGCTGGCGGGGCTGTGCGTGGCCGCCGGGATCGAGGCGCCGGCGGCCGCGCGGCGTCACGAGGCGGTGGCCCGGACGCGCCTGGCGGCGCCGACCACGAGCGTCGGCCGACTGTTCGACGCGGTGGCGGCGTTGACCGGGCTCTTGGAGCGCTCGACGTTCGAGGGCCAGGCGGCGATGGCGGTCGAGGCGGCGGCGACGCCCGGCGCGGCGCCCTACCCGTTCGGCGCGGCCGACGGCGAGCTCGACTGGAGGCCGATGCTGGCGGCGATGCTCGGCGAGCGGGGCGACGCGGCGCGCGTGGCCTCGCGCTTCCACGCGACGCTGGTCGAGATGGCGGTGGCGGCCGTCGCCGGGGCCCCGGTCGTGGCGCTCTCCGGCGGCTGCTTCCAGAACCGCCTGCTGTTGGAGGGCGTCGCCGGCGCCCTCGAAGCGCGCGGCGTGCGCGTGCTGGTCCCCGAGCGCGTCCCGCCGGGCGACGGCGGGCTCTCCCTGGGGCAGGCCTGGGTGGCGGCGCGGAGGGACGTCTGATGTGCCTGGCGGTGCCCGGCGAGGTGCTGGCGCGCTTCGACGGCGAGGGCGGCCTGCCGTTCGCGCGCGTCCGCTTCGGCGCCGTGGTGCGCGAGGTCTGCCTCGCGTGCACGCCGGACGCGGTGCCCGGCGACTGGGTGGTCGTGCACGTGGGCTTCGCCATCCAGCGGTTCGACGAGGCGGCGGCGCGGCGCACGCTGGCGCTGCTGGACGGCGACGATGAAGTACGTTGACGAGTTCCGCGACCCAGCGCGCGTGCGGCGCGTGCTCGACGCGCTGTGGCGCGAGACCACGCGGCCGTGGACCGTGATGGAGATCTGCGGCGGGCAGACGCACACCATCGCGCGCTTCGGCATCGAGGACCTGGTGCCGCCCGCGCTGACGCTGGTCCACGGCCCCGGCTGCCCGGTGTGCGTGACGCCGCTCGAGACCATCGAGGCGGCGTGCCGCATCGCGGCGCTGCCCGGCGTGATCCTCTGCGCTTTCGGGGACATGCTGCGCGTGCCGGGCCTCGACGGCGACCTCCTGGCGGCGCGGGCCCGCGGCGCCGACGTGCGCGTCGTCACCTCGCCGGTGGACGCGGTGCGGCTGGCGGCCGCGACGCCCGACCGCGAGGTGGTGTTCTACGGCGTGGGTTTCGAGACGACGGCGCCGGCGACCGCGACGGCCGCGCTGCTGGCGCGACGGCTCGGCCTGCGCAACTTCTCCTTGCTGGTCGCGCATGTCCGCGTGCCGCCGGCCATGGAGATGCTGCTCGCCGACCCCGAAAATCGGGTCCAGGCGTTCCTCGCCGCGGGGCACGTGTGCACCGTCGAGGGCCTGCGCGACTACCCGGCCCTCGCGGCGAGGTTCCGCGTCCCCATCGTGGTCACCGGGTTCGAGCCCCTCGACCTGCTGCTGGGCCTGCTCGCCGCCGTCCGGCAGCTCTCGGCGGGCCGTCACGTCGTCGAGAACCCCTACGACCGCGTCGTGGCGCCCGACGGCAACCCGACGGCGCGCGCGGCGGTCGACGCCGTCTACGAGGTCGCGGACCGGCCCTGGCGCGGCCTCGGCGTCGTGCCCCGCGGCGGCCTCGCGCTGCGCTCCGCCTACGCGGACCTCGACGCGCGGCGCCGCTTCCCCGTCGACGTCGGCGCCGTCGCGGAGCCGGCCGCCTGCCGCGCCGCCGACGTGCTGCGCGGCCTGATCAAGCCCGTGGCCTGCCCCGAGTTCGGCCGCGCCTGCACCCCCGACCACCCGCTCGGCGCCCCGATGGTCTCGACCGAGGGCGCCTGCGCGGCCTGGTTCCAACACCGCCGCCACCGGGAGGCCCCGCGATGAGCGAGTGCCCGCTGCCGTTCTCCGACTACGACCGCGTCGTCCTCGCCCACGGCGGCGGCGGCCGCGTGATGTTGCGCCTCATCGAGGATCTGTTCGTGCGCGCCTTCGCCGACCCCGCGCTCGCCTTGGCCCACGACGGCGCCTTCCTGCGCCTCGCCGGGCCCGTGGCGATGACCACCGACGCGTTCACGGTGAAGCCGTTGTTCTTCCCCGGCGGCGACATCGGCCGGCTCGCCGTCTCGGGCACGGTCAACGACCTCGCGATGTGCGGCGCGCGCCCGCACGCCCTGGCGGTGAGCTTCGTGCTCGAAGAGGGGCTGCCGCTCGTGGAGCTCGAGCGCATCGTGGCCTCGATGGCGGCGACCGCGCGCGAGGTCGGCGCCCGCATCGTCACCGGCGACACCAAGGTCGTCGAGCGCGGCAAGGGCGACGGCGTCTTCGTCACCACCACCGGCGTCGGCGAGGTGGTCGCGCCCGAGGCGCCGCGGCCCTCCCGGGTGCGGCCCGGCGACGCGATCCTCGTGAGCGGCCCGGTCGGCGAGCACGGGGTCGCCGTGATGGCGGCGCGCGAGCGGCTCGAGGTCGACCTCGCGAGCGACGCCGCGCCGGTCGTCGCCGACGTGCTGGCGCTCTTCGCGGCGGGCGTCGACGTGCGCTGCCTGCGCGACCCGACGCGCGGCGGATTCGCCAGTGTTCTCAACGAGATCGCGCGCACCGCCGGCGTCGGCGCCCGCGTGACGGAGACGGCGGTGCCCGTGCGCCCCGAGGTCGCCGACGTCTGCGAGCTGCTCGGCCTCGATCCGCTCTACGTGGCCTGCGAGGGGCGCTTCGTGGCCTTCGTGGCGCCCGGCGACGCGGACCGTGCCCTCGCCGTGCTCCGCGCCCGCGGCGGGGCGCCGGCCCGCGTCGGCGAGGTCGTCGCCGGCCCGCCCGGCGTCGTCGTCCTCGAGGGCCCGCTCGGCGGCGAGCGCGTCCTCGACCTGCTCTCGGGCGAGCAGCTCCCGCGCATCTGCTGACGGACCCGCCGCACGTGCGATCGGAGCGGTGGCACGTGCCTTGATCGGACAGGCGATCGTTGGGGGCCGAGGAGAGAGCCATGACGATCGTCTGCGGGACCGACTTCTCCGTGAACGCGGAGCCGGCGCTCGCCGCCGCCCGCGCGCTTGCCGCCCGGCTCGGCGAGGCCGAGGTGTGGCTGGTTCACGCCATGGATCCGGCGCTCGCGTCCAGCGCCGAGGACGGGCCCTCCGAGCACGCGCTGCGCAACCGCCTCGAGGCGACGGCGGTGCGCCTCTCCGCGGAGGGCGGGCCCCGCCTCCGGGTGGCGCTCGAGCGCGGCTCGGCCGCCGAGGTCCTGCTCGATGTCGCGCAGGCTCACCGGGCGGCGTTGGTGGTCGTCGCGTCCCGCGGCCACGGACGCTCGTCGCGCTTCCGGCTGGGCGGCAACTCGGAGCGCGTGGCCGCCGCCGCCGATGTGCCGGTGCTCGTGGTCCGCGACGCCACGCCGTTCGTCGCTTGGGCCGAGGGCACGCGCCCGCTCCGCGTCCTGCTCGGCGTCGGCGAGCCCGCCGACAGCGAGCCCGCCGTCGAGTGGGTGAAGCGCCTGCGCGCCCACGGCGCGTGCGATGTGGTCGCCGGCCGCGTCTACGACGAATGGGAGGCGCGACGGCGCTACGGCCTCGGGCCGCCGCGCGACCTCGAGCGCGCCGATCCCGAGGTGGAGCGGCTCGTCCGGCGCGACCTCGAGCGCTTCGTCGGCGATCTCGGCGGGGCGGGGACCACCCGCCTCGTCGCCGTGCCGCGCTTCGGCATGCCGGGCGACCACGTCCTCTCGCTGGCGGAGGCCGAGCGCGCCGACCTCGTCGTCCTCGGCACGGGCGGGAAGCGGGGCCTCGCGCGCTGGACCTCGGTGACGAACCTCGTGCTGCACGACAGCCACTCGTCGGTCGCCGTCGTGCCTCGGCCCGCGGGGTGGAGGCCGGTCGGCGACATCCCGCCGCTCCGCCGCGTGCTCGTCGCCACCGATCTGTCGGCCTTCGCGGACCACGCGATCCCGTTCGCCTACGCCCTGCTGGCGGACCGCGGCGGCGGCGAGGTCTTCCTGGCGCACGTCGTCCCCCCGGGCGGCGTCTCCTTCGAAGAGGAGACGGAGATCACCGCCCGGCTGCGCGCCCTCGTGCCGCCGTCGGCCGAGGCGCGCGGCGTCGTCACCCGGACGGAGATCGTGCGCGGCGCCGACGTGCCGCGCGCCCTCTCGGAGCTGGCGGAGCGGCTCGGCGCGGACCTCGTCTGCGTCGCGTCCCACGGGCGCGGCGGCCTCGGCCGCGTCGCGCTCGGCTCGGTGGCCGAAGCGATGCTGCGCCGGAGCCGCCGCCCGGTGATGGTCGTCCGCCCGCCCGGCGAGGAGTGAGGGAGCGGTGTCGCCGGCGCCCGCTCAGAAGCCGATGCGCGCGCGGAAGTCGACGAGGTCCGGATTCTGGAGGACGGCCACGTTCGACCACTCGCCCGCGCCGATGTCGGGAATCGCCGTGCGGACGCGGTTGCCGAAGTCCAGCTCGGGCGTGAGCCCGTCATAGGTCGTCGCGGCGTCGACCAGGATCGAGTCGGCGGCGGTCGGCGCGTACGACGCGGTGACATCGAACCAGCGCCCGACACGGTTGGCGCCCTCGTCCTCGTACGGGCCGGTGACGTGCCGCTCGCCGCCGTGGAAGGCATTGGTGCGCAGGCGCCCGCGGCAGCCCTGCTCGCCGGCGAAGGCGGTGACGTTCGCGCGGACGGCGTTGTTGGCGATGAGCGCATCCTCCCACCAGAAGTCACCGGTGCAGCGGATGCCTTCGTCGACGTCGAGCAACGTGTTGAACACCACATTGCTGGTACTGCCGGTGGTCCAGAGGCCGCGGTCCGCGTCGCGCACCACGTTCTGGACGATGTCGAACTCGCCGCCCTCGACGCGGATGGCCGTGCCGCCGCCGACGAACGTGTTCTCCTCGACCTCGCCGCGGTTCTCGGCGCCGACCAGGTTCAAGCCAATCTCGAGGCCGGAGAAGGTGTTCTCCCGGATCGACAGCCGCGAGTAGGCCCAGTTCATCATGTGCAGGCCCCGGCCGCGGCCCGGACGCGCCGCCGTGAAGACGCTCCGCCGGACCGTGTAGTGCGCGTTGGCGCGCGCGACGACGCCGTAGCCGCCGTCCGCCACCGTGAACCGGCTGTCCTCGACGGTCGTGTCCTCGCGCGCGTCGAGGGCGATGCGGTTGCCGGAGAAGGCGCAGTCGCGCACGGTGGCTCCGCTGCTCCGCTCCCCGATGCGCAGGCCGGCGTCGCGGAAGTTCCGGAAGTCCATGCCTTCCACCGTCACGTCGCCGTTCAGGCCGTCGGCGACGATGCCGCTCGAGACCTGGTTGCGGCCGTCGACGACGCTGCCCACGCCGCGGATCGTGACGTTGCCCACGTCGAGCCGGGCGCCGCCGGCGTACGTCCCGCCGGCGACCAGGATCTCGTCGCCGCGCCCGACCGCGTCGAACGCCGCCTGCAGCGTCCGGAAGGCCCGGCCCCAGCGGCTGCCGTCGCCCCCCGCCGGCGCGTCGGCGCGCACGTACCAGGTCCGTGCCTCGGCGGCGCCGGCCCCCAGCAGCAGCGTCAGGGCGATCGTCAGGCAGCGAGCGTCGAGCGGATGGTTCGTGGACATGGAGCGCCTCCTTCGTCTTCGGTGTGCGACGGGGAGGCGCGGGCCGGGCGCGCCGCCCGACGAAGAAGTGCCCGCGTCGTGAATTCCGCTTTCCGTCCGTTGGGTTGCGGACGACGTGCGCGCCGGCTGTCGGAAAGCGGCGGCGGTGAGCGCCGTGTGCGATCCGGGCCGGCGCGCGGCCCTCGTGCTTCAGCGCCCGGACACGCCGATGGCCCCGGCCGGCACTTGCAGGGTGAAGCCCGCGCCGGCCAGCGACGAGGGCAGCGCGCGCGTCAGGTCGACGGCCGCCGAGACCGCGGCGCTCGTGCGGAGCGCGCTCACGCGGGACCCGACGCCCTCCGCGCGCCAGCCCACCGAGAGCGGGATCGTCACCGGGACGCGGTAGCGCCCGGCGCGGCCCGCGTCGATCACCGCCGTCGCGCGGTACTGCAGCGGGACGCCACGCGTGCGCAGCGCGCCGAGCCGGTCGAGCATGCCTTCGGGCGCCGAGACCACGAGGTCGGTGAGCGCGACCTGGCCGATGCGCTCGCGTCCCAGGCGCGTGACGCGCTCGAGCGGCAGATACGGCGGCGGATCAATGTCCCAGCGCGGGTCGTACAGACCGGGGATGCCGAACAGACCGGTCTGCGGCGCCATGCAGTTCACGCGCAGGTTGACGGCCTGGAACGACAGCGCGAGCTGCTGCTGCTCGGTGACCTTGACCGGCCCGGGCACCTGCACGGTGAACGCGCCCCGCGTCGTCCACAGCGTCATTGTCAGGGGGTAGGGCGACAGCCAGTACTGGTCGAGCGGCGCCTGGCCGGGCGGGCACGCGGCCCACACGCCCGGGCTCACCGGGCACATCACCGAGGCGAAGGCCGGGAAGTCGACGTCGATGTTCGTGCGAATGCCGTCGTACGTCGTCTCGCTCGTGCCTTCGACGTCGAACACGTGGTGCGGATCGGACAGGATGTCGGTGTCGCACAGCCGCGGACCGCGCAGCGAGACGCCGCCGGAGTAACCCTGGCTGAAGCCGGCGCTGCAGTTGCCGTGGATGCCATAGCCGAAGCCGCCATCGACGGTCGCCTCGGTCGCCGGGATCTGTTGGCCGGGACCGCCGCCATGGGCGGCGCCGTGGATCGTCAGGCCGAGGGGCGAGGGCGTCGAGTCGGCGAGCTGCAGGTCGAGGAAGGCGTTGCCGACGCGCACGTCCGGCAGTGCCAGCGGGAAGGTGCAGTCGAGGTCGACCGTGTTGTCCTCGGTCTGCGACTCGACGGCGTCGCACTCGGCGGGAGCGCCGAGCTCGCTCGGATCGGGCGAGAACGAGTCGGCGATGGCGGCGGCGATGGGCATCGTGACAGGCGCGAACACGAAGCCGCCGAAGAGGGCGCCGCAGAGGCCGACGTCGGCGTCGTTCGTGTCCCAGGTCACCTTGCCCTCGACCCGGAACGCATCGCCGTCGAGCGCCAGCGGCAGGCTGGCATGGACCTCGGCGCCGATGAGGTTCGGGCAGATGTGGGTGTCGATCTCGGCGAAGAAGTGCGCGCCGAGGATGCCATCGCCGGTGAAGGGCCACCACAGTCCGTCGACCGGGCCGTCGAGGGAGGTGTCCGGGTCGTCGTGGACGGCGGCGGCGAAGCGCCGCGCCATGGCGGTGCGCAGCAGGTCGTCGGTCAGGTGGAGACGCCACGAGGGCGAGCCGGTCACGGGCGCCGCCGCGAGGTCGCCGTCGAGGAACGCCTGCCACGCGTTCGTCCGCGCCGTGGCCAGCGCCGCGGCGGCCGGGGCGGAGAGCACGCTTGCGAGCCCCTCCTGCAGCAGCTCGACGCGGACGGCGAGCACGCTCTCGTCGTCGTTCGCGCTGAGGCCGCGCGCGACGACCTCCATCTCCGGGCCCGCGAGCTGCCGGATGGCGCCGAGCGCGAGCGGCGCACAGATGGGATCGGACGACGGCAACACGTCCGCCGGCACCGGCTCGAGGAAGCCTGCCGGCGTGACGCAGAGCTGGTTGCCCGAGACGCCGAGGTCGAGCAGCAGGTGCAGGTCGACGACCTGCGCCCAGTCGTCGCGGGCGCAGCTCGGATTTCGGATGCAGCTCAGCGACTTGAAGTGCGCGCGCAGCGGCTGGACGTACTGCAGCTGCGCCGTGGAGAGCGCCGGCAGGTCGCCATCGACGGTCACCTGGACGGCGGTGTTCGACCGGCGGAACGTGCCGCCCGGCTGCACGTCGAGACGGTCGAGGTAACACGTCTGCCCGTTGCACAGCTGGGCGGGGGCCGGCTCCGGGCAGAGATCGCCAGCCTCCTGGATGATGGCCGCGCCCAGGAAGGCGGCGAACGGCGCCGCGTCGATCTGCAGCTCGGCGAACTTGTCCTGGGCCAGCGCCGGCGACGTCAGCGCCAGCAACAGGGGAAGGATGCGTCGCATGGGGTCTCCTCTCCGTGCCGCGGATTGCTTCGCCGCGGTTCGGGAGGGGAGGCGACGCACCCGGCGCGCCCACGACACGAATTCGCCGGGGTCAGCGCTCCGGGTTCACCCACCAGCGCAGGCCGTTCTTGCGGCGCGGCGCCTCGGCGGTCGCGTCCGGCGGGGGCTCGGGGGCAGCGACGTCGGCGGTCGGCTCGGGGGCGAGCTCGACCGGCGAGGAGGCGGCGACGTCGGCGGTCGGTTCGGGAGCGAGGTCGACGGCGGTCGGTTCGGGAGCGCGGTCGACGGCGGTGGGCTCGGGAGCGAGGTCGACGGCGGTGGGCTCGGGGGCGAGCTCGACCACCGGTGGCGGCGGCGCGGGCGGCAGCGCCGGCTTCGGGCGCTTCGGCGGCAGACGACGGCGCGCATTGGCGTCTTCGCGGAAGACGCACTCGACGCCCGTGAAGCCCGACCATCCCTTTTCGGCCACCGCCTTCGACCCCCTCGCGACGTTCGATCCATCCTAGCGGAAAAACTGCACGAGATTCAGCAACGGTGCGCGAGCAGCGCCTGCAGGAGGGGAGACAGCAGCTCGCGGCCCCGCAGCGCGTCGCGCCAGCGCGCGGGGATGGCGGCGACGCCGTCGCGGACGCCGGCGAGGCCGCCGGCGACCGCCGCGGTGGTGTCGGTGTCGTTGCCGAGCGCGACGGCGGCGCGCACGGCGGCCTCGTAGGGGCCGGCCTCGAGCGCGGCGCGGGCGGATCGCAGGCAGTCGACGACGTAGCCGGAGCCGTGGCCACCCGCCGGGTCGTCGGGCCGGACGTGCGCCTCGAGCTCGGCGCGCTCGGGGGCGTCCTCACCGTAGAGCCGGCGCAGCGTGGTGACGGCCTCGCTCCAGGCATCGGCGGCGCCGTCGAGCGTGCGCCGCGCCCACAGGCAGTAGAGCGCGCAGCAGGCCAGCGAGCGCGGGTGTCCGTGGGTCACCCGCGACTGCGCGTGGGCGTCGGCCACGAGCGACGCGTCGCTGCCCGTGTGCCACAGCGCCAGCGGCAGGACGCGCATCAGCGAGCCATTGCCGTTGTCGTACTCGCCGGCGGGGCCGGCCCCGAGCGCCGGCGACCCCGCGCGCAGGGCGCGCAGCGCCGCGGACGTCTGGTTGCCGACGTCGAAGACGATGCCATCGACGGCCAGGTACCCGTGCTCGTGCCAGTTCAGGAAGCGGCGCCCGAGGTCGTCGGGGTCGAGGCGCCCGTGCGCGAGCAACGACGCCAACAGACACAGCGCCTGCGCGCCGTCGTCGGACCACGTGCCCGGCGGCACGCGACCGTGGCTGCGGCGGAAGTCCGGCGGCGGCGTCATCTCGATCACACGCGGCAGCGATTCCGCGCGGTGGAACTCGTAAGGCACGCCGAGCGCGTCGCCCACCAGCAGCCCGACGAGGCCGCCCTCGATGCGTTCGCGCAGCGATGGCATCACGGTCTGCTCCGCCGCCAGCTCTCGATGCCTTCGAGGCGCTCCCACCAGGCGCGGATGTGTGCGTACCCTTCGAGCGGGAAGCGCGCCGGCACGGCGTAGGTCATGTTCCCGCCGAGCGCGAAGTCGGCGAGCGTCACGTCCTCCCCGGCGACGAACGGCCGGTCGGCGAGGTGGGCGTCGAGGATCCGCGCGACGGCGTGGAACTTCTCGGATGCTTCGGCGAGGGCCTTCTCGTCGGGACCGCCGAGGCCCGCCATGCGCTTCGCCAGGTTCTCCCAGATGAGCGCGTTCGTCGCCGGGCCCCAGTGGGCGAGCTGCCACGACATCCAGCGGGCGACGTCGGCGCGGCCGCGCGCGTCAGAGGGCCAGAGGCGCCCGTCGCCGGCGACCTCGCACAGGTACTGGGCGATCGCGTTCGACTCCCAAAGGCGGAAGTCGCCGTCCACGAGCGCCGGCACGCGGCCGTTGGGGTTGATCGCCAGGAACTCGGGGCGGCGCTGCTCGCCGCCGGGCACGTTCACGTGGCGGATGTCGACCGGCAGGCCCAGGTGGTAGACGGTGGCGAGGACCTTGCGGCAGTTGGGCGACGGGGGGAAGACGTAGAGCTCCATGGGCGCCTCCTCCGCCATGGCTTAGGTCCGGCGCGGGGCGCGTGTCAACCGGGGCACGCGGATTGCTGACGGTGCGCGCGACACGGCGGAGGACGGCACGGTGAACGACGAGCGGCGGGGCGTGGTGAGGCCGGACTTCCGGCCGGCGGTGGAGCGCGAGGGACGCGAAGCGGGCACGTTCGTGTTACGCGACGGAAACGCGATCGGCCTCCTGCGGGCGCTGCCGGAGGACGCGCGGCTCGTGCAGGCGTTCCTCGGCCGGCTGCCCGACGACGAGCGGCTCGAGGTGGAGCGCAGTCTGCGGCTGTCGGGCGACGCGGTGGAGGGCTTCCTGCGCGGCGTCACCGGGGGCGAGGGCGAGGCGTTCCTCGTCCGCGGCGACGAGGGGCCGGACCTGCTGGCGTTCGGCGGCTACCGGCTGCTGCCCGGCGGCGACGCGGCGGCGCTCGGCCTGGCGGTGCAGGCGGATCGGCGCGGCCTGGGCATCGGGGCGCTGCTGCTCGAGCGGGTGGCGCTGCTGGCGGCCCTGCGCGGCGTGCGCACGCTCGTCGGCGTCGCCCACGTCGGCAACACCGCCCTCTCGGAGCTCTTCCGCGGCGGCGGCTTCGAGGCCGAGACGACGCGCGAGGGCGACTACGACACCTACCGCTTCGACACGCGCGTGCCCGCCCCGACGGACCTCGGCGCGCGCATCTTCGCCACGTCCTCGCTGCGCCCGGTCTTCCGGCCGCGCTCCGTGGCGGTCGTCGGCGCCTCGCGCCGGCACGACTCCGTCGGCTACCGCATCCTGGTCTCGCTCGTCCGCAACGGCTTCGAGGGGCCGGTCTATCCGGTGAACCCGAAGTCGGCGCACGTGGGGTCGATCCGCGCGTACCCGGACCTGCGCGCGATCGGCGCGCCGGTGGACCTGGTGATCATCGCCGTCCCCGCGGAGCACGTGCCGGCCGTCGTCGAGGAGTGCGCGGCGGTGGGCGCGCGCGGCCTCGTCGTCGTCACCGCCGGCTTCGCGGAGACGGGCCCCGCCGGCAAGGCGCGGCAGGACGCGCTCGTCGACCAGGTGCGACGCCACGGCATGCGCATGATCGGCCCCAACTGCCTGGGGTTCATCAGCACCGATCCCGAGGTGCGGCTCAACGCGACGTTCACCGACGAGATGCCGCCGCGCGGCACGGTGGGCCTGTGCTCGCAGAGCGGCGCGCTCGGCGTGGCGATCATCGCGCTCGCTCGGCGCCTGGGGCTCGGCCTGTCGTCGTTCGCGAGCGTCGGCAACAAGGCCGACGTGTCGGGCAACGACCTGCTCGAGTACTGGGAGGAGGACCCGAGCACCGACGTGGTGATGTTCTACCTCGAGTCGTTCGGGCAGCCGCGCAAGTTCGCGCGCATCGCGCGGCGCGTGGGCCGGCGCAAGCCGATCGTGGCGGTCAAGGCGGGGCGCAGCGAGGCCGGGCGCGCGGCGGCGAGCAGCCACACCGCGGCGCTGGCCGCGGCAGAGACGGCGGTGGACGCGCTCTTCCGGCAGACGGGCATCATCCGCGCCGACACGCTGCAGGAGATGTTCGGCATCGCGCGCGCGCTCACGAAGCAGCCGTTGCCGCGCGGGCGGCGCGTGGCGGTGGTCACGAACTCGGGCGGCCCGGCGATCCTCTGCACGGACGCGCTCGAGGCGGCGGGGCTGAGGGTCGAGGCGCTGGGCGACGAGACGCGCGCCGCCCTCGCGCGCTTCCTGCCGCCCGAGGCGAGCACGCGCAACCCGGTCGACATGATCGCGTCCGCCGATCCCGAGGCGTACCGGCGCGCCGTCGAGCGCGTGCTGTGCGCCGACGAGGTCGACGCGCTGATCGTCATCTACACGCCGGTCGGCATGTACGACACCGACGCGGTCCGTGCGGCGGTGGCCCTCGGCGTGGACGCCGCCGGCGCCCCGCACAAGCCGGTGTTCGCGTGCGTGATCGGCGGCGACGCGGAGACTTACGCCATCGAGACGCCGCGCGGGACCGTCGTCCCCGCCTACGAGTTCCCCGAGGAGATGGGGCGCGTGCTCGGGAAGATCGCGGAGTACGCGGAGTGGCGGCGCGCCGATCCCGGCACGTTCCCCGAGTTCCCCGACCAGCGGCTGGCCGAGGCGCGGCGTATCTGCCGCGAGGCGCTCGAGGCGCGCGGTCCGGGCTGGCTGACGGCGCAGGAGGCGCGGGCGGTGCTCGAGTGCGCCGGCCTGTCGCTGCCGCCCGGCGGCGTCGCCACGTCCGCGGACGAGGCGGCGCGGATCGCCGCCGAGGTGGGCTTCCCGGTGGCGGTGAAGCTCGTGTCGCTGGCCATCACCCACAAGACCGAGCACGGTGGCGTCGTCCTGAACCTGCGCGACGCCGACGCCGTGCGTGCCGCGTTCGACGACATGCGGGGGCGCCTCGGCGACGCGATGCAGGGCGCGCTGGTGCAGCCGATGGTCAAGGGCGCGGCGGAGGTGATGATCGGCGTCGAGCCGGACCCGGTGTTCGGGCCGCTCGTCGCGTTCGGCCTCGGCGGCATCCACGTCGAGATCCTGCGCGACGTCGTCTTCCGCGTCTCGCCGCTGACCGACAAGGACGCGCGCGAAATGGTGAGCGGCATCCGCGGCTTTCCGCTGCTGCAGGGCTACCGGGGCCACCCGGCGGCCGACGTGCCCGCGCTGCGGGAGGCGCTGCTGCGCGTGTCGAGCCTGGTCGACGCGGTGCCCGAGCTCGGCGCCATCGACATGAATCCGGTGATGGCGCTCGAGCCGGGGCGCGGCTACCGCATCATCGACGCGCGCGTCGCCGTGCGCTGATCAGTCGCAGTCGTACTCGAAGACGGTGCGCTGGTCCCCGAGGACGCGCTCGACGGGGCGGCCGTCCGCGTCGCGGCGCTCCTTCAGCGCGGGCACGACGGCGTCGATCGTGCCGTCGGCGCCGTCGTCGCGGCGGGTCGCGCGCAGGGCGCCGTCGGGCCCGTACTCGTAGAGCGTGCGCTGCTGGACGAAGGTGTAGCTGCCCCCGCTCGGCTGAAGCAGGGCGCGCTGGACGCAGAGCGGGCGGCCGTCCTCGTCGTAGGCGCGCGTCTCCTCGACGGGCGGCGCCCCGGGCGTGAGCGAGGGCGTCGAGATGCGGAGGACGCGGTCCTCGTCGTCGTAGGCGTAGCGGCCGAGGGCGCCGTTCGGCAGCCGTACCAGGACGAGGCGGCCCTCGGCGTCGTAGGCGAAGGTGCGCGACTGGGCGCGCCCGCGGTCCCAGAGCATGTGGGCGGCGGCGTCGCAGGCGAAGCGGACGGTCTCGGCGCCCTGCTCGGTCGTGACGTAACTGTCCGACTCGTATCGGGTTTCGGCGCGCCTGCCGTTCGTGGTGAGCGACGTGCGGGCGCCGGTGGCGTCGATCTCCTCGACCCGGGTGCCCGTGCGGTCGGTGGCCTCGATGTGGCGCAGGCGCCCGGTGTCGTCGTAGGTGAAGACCGCGCGGCCCCCGGGCGACTCGAAGCGGAGCGGGCGGCCGTCCTCGCGGTAGTCGGCGACGACGGCGGGATCGGGGCCGCCCTGCCACTCGCGGTACGCGAGCACGCGGCCGCCGGGGCCGCGCTCGATCGAGGCCCGGGCCCGCTCGGTTCCGGCGCCGTCGGCGGTGCGCCAGGCCACGAGCCTGCCGTCCATGGAGGTGTAGGTCGTGGTCGAGACGCGGACGTCCCTGGCGAAGACCGCCGCGCGGCAGACGCCGGGCGCCGGCGGCTCGGCGGTCATCGCCGGCGCCGTCGGGTCGAGGCGGCCGCCGCACCACACCGGCACCGGCGCGCCGGCGGGGACGGGCGTGCCGAAGTCGGGCCGCGAGAGGCCGAGCGCCGCGAAGCAGTCGTCGGGCCCGTCGTCGCCGTCGGGCGCCGGCTGCGCGCCGGGCGCGCACGCCGCCAGCAGGGCCGCGAGGAGGGCGGGGAGTCGCGCGTTCACGGCGCCAGAGTGCCGCGAGCGCGTCCGTGCAGGCAAGGCGCGGCGACGCCCCTGGCGCGCCGCGAGCGCGTCCGCGCCGACAGTGGCGCCCCACGAGCAGCGCGCGCCTCCGGCTGACACGGCTCGGCGGGACGTGCCATCCTGCGGCGCGGAGGAGGGGCGATGCGACACTGGTGGATGGCGGCGCTCGTGGCCTGCGCCGCGTGCGACGACGGCGGCGGCGACGATGCGGTGGGCACCGGCGGCGCCGACGGCGGCGGCCTGGGCGGCGCGCCCGACGCCGGCCCGCCGGGCGGCTGCGTCGCGGGCGAGACGATCGTGCCGTTCGCGAAGCACGACGCGGACTCGGTGTTCTACGGCATCGCCGTCGACGGCGACCGCCTGTGGTTCGACACCGTCTCGAAGCTCTGGACGGCGCCCCGGTCCGGCGGCGATCCGCAGGTCGCTTACGATCACCAGAACGCCATGACGCTGCCGTTCTTCCCGCGCGCGGACCACGTCGTCGTGCTCTCGTCGGCCGAAGACCTCGTCTCCGTCGCCAAGACGGACTTCGCCGCGACGCCGCTCGCAACACTCCCCGACGGGTTCACGGTCTCCGGCACGCCGATCGGCACGCGCGGCGCGTTCGTCGTCGGCGACACGCTCTACGCCAAGCACCAGGAGGGCGGCTTCGACGACCCGCCCCTCGTCCGCTTCTTCGCGCTCGACCTCGGCAGCGACGCGCCGCGCGAGCTGGCCACGATCGATCGGGGCGAGAACGCGCCGTTCGCCGTCAACGGCGGCGCGATCTTCATGGCCGCGCGCGAGGACGACGGCACCAGCACGCTGAAGCGCTTCCCGGTCGCCGGCGGCGTGGAGGTGGTCGACATCGCCGGCGCCGCGCTGCGCTTCGGCGTCGTCGGCGCCGACGACACGCACGTCTTCCTCAACGTCGTCGGCCCCGACCTCGTGAACGGCGCCGGCGTCTACCGCGTCCCCGTCGGCGGCGGCGCGCCGGAGCGCCTCATCCCCGGCTACTTCCCCGCCGACCTCGTCGTCGACGTCGCCGGGACGCCCGACCGCGTCGTGATCAGCACGCTCCAGGACGTCTGGGCCGTCCCGCACGGCGGCGGCGAGGCGACGAAGCTCTTCTGCCTGCCGGAGCGGACGCGCCAGCTCCACAGCCTGGCCGTCGACGGCGACGACGTGTACCTGGGCGTGTTCGACCAGGAGGCGCGCGAGTCGGGCATCGTCAAGGTGACCGCGCCGTGACCCGCCAGCCCGTCCACGTCGTCTACGGCGGCGCGCACCTCTTCGAGGCCGACACGCCCGCGAAGCTCGGCAGGCTCGCCCGCCGCGCGCTCGCCGACGCCGCGCCCGACCCCGCCACCTTCGCGGAAGCATTGGGGATTCCGGCGTCGCTCGCCGACGCGGTCCACGCGCGGGTCAGCGAGAAGCTCGGCCGCGAGCCGGTCGAGGACTTCCGCGTCGACTTCGAGGACGGCTTCGGCTTCCGGCCCGACGCCGAGGAGGACCAGCACGCCACGCGCGCCGCCGAGGCGATGGCGCAGGCGCACAAGGCGGGCGCGCTGCCGCCGTTCACCGGCCTGCGCATCAAGGCGCTGCGCGGGCCGACGCGCGACCGCGCGCTGCGCACGCTCCACCGCTTCGTGATGCGCCTCGCCGGCAGCGTCGGCCTGCCCGCCAACTTCCGCGTCACGCTGCCCAAGGTCGTCGATACCGACGAGGTCGAGGTCCTCGCCGACGCGTGCGCGAAGATCGAGCAGAAGCTCGGCCTTTCCACCGGCGCGCTCAAGATCGAGCTGATGGTCGAGGCGCCGGCGGCGATCTTCGACGCCTGGGGGAACGTCGCGCTGCCCTCGCTCGTGCGCGCCGCCGGCGGGCGCTGCGTCGCGGTCCACTTCGGTCCGTACGACTACACCGCGGCGCTCGACGTCACGGCGCAGAGCCAGCGCCTGTCGCATCCGGCGTGCGACTTCGCGCGCAGCATGATGCAGGTGGCGCTCGCCGGGACGGGGGTGCAGCTCTCCGACGGGCCGACGAACGTGATGCCGATCGGCCCGCATCGCGGCGAGCTCGACGATGCGCAGCGGGCGGAGAACCGCGCGGTGGTGCACGCCGCGTGGCGACTGCACGCCGAGAACGTCCGGCGCGCGCTCGACCAGGGCTTCGTCCAGGGCTGGGATCTGCACCCGGCGCAGCTCCCGGCGCGCTACGGCGCAGTCTACGCGTACTTCCTCGAGGGGTTGCCGGCGGCCTCGCGGCGCCTGCGCCACTTCGTGGACGCCGCGGCGCAGGCGACGCGCGTGGGCGACCTCTTCGACGACGCCGCCACCGGCCAGGGCTTGCTGAACTACTTCCTGCGCGGCCTCGCGTGCGGCGCGCTCACCGAGGCGGAGGCGCTCGCCACCGGCCTCAGCCTCGCCGAGCTGCGCACGCGCTCCTTCCAGGCCATCCTCGACGGTCGCCGCTGACCCTGCCCGGCGCTCACTCTTCGACGATCGCGAACAGGAACTCGCCCGCGCGAGGCGTCCCGCCGCTGACGAAGGTGTCGACGACGAAGTACCAGGTGCCGGGCGCGAGGTCGGCCTCGAGCGTGCGGTCGTGCCGCGCGACGCACGAGCCGCCGTCGCCCGGATCGCCGAGCAGGTGCAGGTCGACGTCGGCCCCGTCGCGGTCGAGCACGAACGCGCGCACGGTCGTGGGGCGGGCGACGTCGAAGCGGTAGACGTACTCGGGGCCGGACTCGTCCTGGCCGCGGTCGCAGCCCGGGTAGCCGTCGACGTTCGTGTGCGGCGACTCGCGCGTGTCGCGGACGTCGGTGAACGGCAGCGCGAGGACGAGCACCGGGTCGTCGGGCGCGCCGGCGCCGCGCTGCGTCGGCGCGTCGGCGTCGGGCGCCGGCTCGCCGTCGACCACGCTGCGCAGCTGGCGGTCGAGCGACTGGATCGTCAGTAGATTCCGCCAGTTGTAGCCGTGCTGCAGGCCGTCGGGCGTGAAGACGCACGGCCGCGACGCGCCGCCGGTCCGGTACGCGCTCGAGTGCAGGCCGTCGGGGCCGAGGCCGTGGTCGGGCAGCGGCAGCAGCTCGCGGTGCAGGTCGATGAACGGCACCTGCCGCGACTGCGCGACGCCGCGCACGACCGCGTTGTAGCTCGGCACCTGCGCGTCGGACTCGGGCCGGTCGTCGCGCGGCATGATCGCGCTGAGCACCGGGATCACCCCCCGCGCGAGCAGCCGGTCGGCGATGGTCAGCATGTCGCTCGCGAAGCGGTCGATGTCGCCGCGCTCGATGTCGTTCGAGCCGTACATCACGACGGCGAAGCGCGGCCGCAGCGCGTCCACCTCGCGGTCGAGCGGCGAGGGATCGCCCTGCAGCGCGTGCAGCGCGCTCCACCCGACGACGGCGGCCACGCTCTCGCGCCGGAACGGATCGGTGCCCGCCGCGTCGCCACCGCGGAAGCGGTCGATCGTCGCCCAGAGCGCGTCGCGGCCGGCGAGGTCGATGCGGCCGCGGTCCTGGCCGAAGCAGTGGAGGAACGCAGTGCTCACGGTGCCGGAGTCGCCGATCTTGGCGAAGACGTCGTCGGCGCGATCCGGGTGGGTGGCGCGGACGGCCCGCAGGCGCTCGACGATGGCCGGCGTGAGCGGCGAGAGGGTGCGGTCCGCGGGGTACACGGGGGGACCCGGCGGCGCCATGTCGGGGGCGCCGCCGTCGAGATCCTCGGGGGCCGCGTCTTCCGCGGGCAGTGCGGCGTCTGCGGGCGGCGCCTCCGCGTCGGCGTGCGGTCGAGCGGCGTCGGCCTCGCCGGCGTCTGCCTCGGGACCCGCGTCGGCCTCGGGACCCGCGTCGCCCTCGCCGGCGTCGTCGCCGGGGCCGACGTCGCCCGCGTCAACGTCCGCGCCGGGCGCGCGGCCCTCGCTCTCGAGCACGCCCTCCTCGCCGCACGCGACCAGCGCGCCCGCGATCGGCCACAGCCGCAACCACCGTCGCACCATCTCGTCCTCTCCCGCAGGGCGGCGGCCGGCGTCGACCCCGGGAGGGTGCGACGCCGGCGACGACCGCGAGGATGCGCCTTTTCGGGCGCGTTGCCTTGCACTACCGTGCGCCCGTGACCGCACCGCCGACCCTCGCCGCGCTGCGCCAGCGCTTCCTCGAAGCGGACGAGCCCCTCACGCCCGAGGCCGAGGCCGCGCTCGCCGCCGACGGTCGCGCCGGCGTGGCCGCGCTGCTCGCGACGTTGCGCCGGCGCCGCGATCGCGCCGCCGGCGAAGAGACGCGCCTCGACACCATGCTCGCCTTCGAGCGCGCCTGGTGGACGCGCGGGGCATCCGTCGTCGCCGGCGTCGACGAGGCCGGCATGAGCCCGCTCGCCGGACCGGTGGTCGCCGCCGCCGTCGTCCTCCCGCGCGACTGCCGCCTGCCCGGCGTCGACGACTCCAAGAAGCTCGACGCCGCCGCCCGCGAACGCCTGGCGCCGGTCATCCGCGCGGCCGCCGTCGCCTGGGGCGTCGGGCGCTGCGAGCCGGAGGAGATCGACGCGATCAACATCCACCACGCCGGCCTGCTGGCGATGCGCCGCGCCCTCGAGGCGCTCGCGCCGGTGGTCCCCGAGGCGGTCCTCGTCGACGGCCGGCACCCCGTGAAGAACCTCGCCTGCCCGCAGCAGGCGATCGTCGGCGGCGACGGCAAGAGCCTGTCGATCGCTGCCGCCTCGATCCTCGCCAAGACGACGCGCGACGCGCTGATGGTCGAGATGGACGCCCGCTTCCCCGGGTACGGGTTCGCGCGTCACAAGGGCTACCCGGTCCGCGCCCACGTCGACGCCCTCGCCCGCCTCGGCCCCTGTCCCATTCACCGTCGCTCGTTCGCGCCCGTGCGCGAGGTCCTCGGCGTCGAGCCGCGCCTTTTGTAGCCGCGCCGAAACGCTGCCACGGAAGCGAAACAATCGTCTCGCCGGGCTGTTACCTGGCCGGGGCATCCTGCCTCGGTCGGCGGCACGCCGGCCCATACCCGTCGCGAATTCGGACGCGTGGCCTGGATGATGCATCGCCGCGGTCCGGCTGCGTGGGGAGGAACGACATGAGCCACGTGAACATCTCCGAGCTGTTGCCGAGCGAGCTGGTCGCCTCGACCGAGGTGCGCCGCCTCGTCGACACGCGCGACATCGACGCCTGGCTGACCGCCGACCTGCCCGAACGGGTGGCGCTCGTCGCGCGCGAAGGCGGGCGCATGGTCGGCGTCGTGCTGGCCGGCGCCCGCGGCGAGACGAGCTGCGTCACCGCGTTCGCCCTCCACCAGATGTCGGGCGCCCCGATCGCCGTCGCCTTCCTGCTGTTGAGCGCCCTGGCGCAGCGCCTCGGGCCCGTGGCGTTCAAGTCGTGCGCGTTCGCGCTGAGGCGCGCCGATCTCGACGTGCGCCAGGCGATCGCGGCCTTCGGCGCCCGCTCCGAGACGCCCGAGTTCCTCGTGGAGGCCATGTCGAGCGGCGAGCGCCGCCCGCAGGCGCAGCTGGTGTGAAGATCGGCATCATCGGGCTCGGCTGGGTCGGGACCAGCGTCGCGCACGCCACCCTGCAGACGGGCGTGGCGAGCGAGGTGCTGCTCAACGACCTGCGCGCCGACCTCGCCGAGGGCGAGGCCATGGATCTGCGTCACGGCTCCTCGTTCTTCCCCGGGAGCGTGCGCATCGCGGCGGCGGCGATCGAGGACATGCGCGACGCCGACGCGGTCGTCATCGCGGCCGGCCGGGGCGGCAAGCCGGGCGAGACGCGACTCGAGCTGTCGCGCGACAACGCGCGCGTCGTGCGCGAACTCGCCGGCCGCCTCGCCGGCCTGCGGGGCATCCTGGTGCTGGTCACGAACCCGGTCGACCTCATGACCGAGGTGGCCACCGAGGCCTCGGGCCTCCCGCCGGCGCGGGTGCTCGGCACCGGGACGCTGCTCGACACGACGCGCCTGCGGCAGGTGCTGGCGCGCGAACTGGCGGTGTCGTCCCACTCGATCCACGCCCAGGTCGTGGGCGAGCACGGCGACTCCGAGGTCGTCCTGTGGTCGTCGGCGCGGGTCGGCAACCGCGCGCTGCGCGGCTGGCAGGGGTGGCGGCCCGACGACGAGGCGCGCCTCGCCGACGAGGTGCGCTGCGCCGCCTACGAGATCATCCGTCGCAAGGGCGCCACGAACCACGCGATCGGCGTCGTCACCGCGGCGCTGCTCGAGTGGTCGCTGCGCGACGAGCGCCGCCTGCTCACCGTCTCGCGTCTGCAGGAGGGCGCCTGCGGCCTGCGCGGCGTGGCGCTGTCGCTGCCCGCCGTGGTCGGCAAGGAGGGCGCCGTGCGCGTCGTCGAGCCCGAGCTCGATGCCCGCGAGCGCGAGGCCCTCGAGCGCTCGGCGAGCGTCCTGCGCGAGGCGCGCCGCGCCTGTCTGTAGCAACCTGCCTCACCGTGAGACATTCCGCCCCACCCCGCTCACGCCTCCGGCGCGAACGCGTCCATGAGCCACGTCGGGCGCGCCTCCGGATCGCCCTCCGCTTCGCTCAGCGGCGTGAGGCCGGTGCCCACGAGGACGGCGTCGATGCCGAACGCGACGGCGCCGCGGATGTCGGTGGCGAGCTGGTCGCCGACCATCACGACGTCGCGCTTGTCGGGGCCGCCGAGGCGCGCGAGGGCGGCGGCGAAGAGCGTCGCGCCCGGCTTGCCGAGGGCAGTGAAGCGCGGGGCGCGCGGTCCGAAGCGGACGCGCAGGCCGGCCTCGATCAGGAGCGCGATGGCGCCGGCGGCGAGGCCGATGTGGCCGCCGCCGCGCGGGAAGACGACGTCGGGGTTGGGGAGGACGAGGTGCAGCGGCTCGCCGTGCTCGACGCGCCAGGCGGCGGCGTCGAGCGTCGCCTCGATGGCCTCGCGGAACGCGTACCCGTCGTCGTCGCCGATCACCACGACGGCGGCGGCGCGGTCGCCCGGCTCGGCGAGCAGGCCGCCGGCGCCGGTGACGAGGCGGCGCGAGTCCTCGGTGCCGAGCACGACCACCGTCTGACCGACGAGGCCCCGCTGCGCGAAGTGATCGGCGATGAGGTCGCCCGACGTGAGCAGGCGCTCGCGCTCGACCGGCAGGCCGAGCGAGCGATAGCGCGCGACCGATGTCTCGGGGAGCCGCGACGCGTCGTTGGAGACGACGAGCCAGCGGCGGCCGGCGCGCTCGAGGCGGGCGAGCGCCTCGGCGGCGCCGGGCAGCGCTCCGCCCTCGGTCACCAGCACGCCGTAGCCATCGAGCAGGAAGGCGCCGTAGCGTTCCACAAGCGCGTCGAACTGAATCCGCTCGCTCATCAGGCCTCCTGATAGCATGACGCCGCGCGACGCCGACCAGGCTGCGCCCACCACAGAGGAACCGTCTCGATGTTCAAGGAATTCCGGGAGTTCGCGGTCAAAGGAAACGTCGTCGACATGGCGGTCGGCATCATCATCGGCGCCGCGTTCACGACGGTCGTCAAGGCGCTCGTCGACCAGGTGCTCATGCCGCCGATCGGCCTCGCGCTCGGCAAGGTCGACTTCACCAACCTGTTCCTCGTGCTGCGCGAGGGCGCCACGGCCGGCCCCTACGCGACGCTCGACGCCGCCCAGAAGGCGGGCGCCGTCGTCGTCGGCTACGGCGCCTTCCTCAACGCGATCGTGAGCTTCCTGATCGTCGCCTTCGCCACGTTCATGCTCGTGCGGACGATGAACAAGCTGCGCCGCAAGCACGAGGAGGCCGCGCCGCCGCCCGCGCCGCCCCGCCAGGAGGTGCTGCTCGAGGAGATCCGCGACCTGCTGAAGAAGCGGTGATGTGGGCGCTGGCCCTCGCGCTCCTCGCGGGGCCGGAGCCCTGGGTGGACGTCCCGCTGACGCTCGGCGCGGCGGGCGTGTGGGCCGGCCTCGCGGCGAACGAGGGCGAGCTCGCCGACCCTTCATGTCCCTGTGCGCGCGGCGACGTCAATGCGTTCGACCGGCGCGCCGTGGGCCTGCACGTGGGCGGAGCGGAGCGGGCCGCCGACGGCCTGGCCGCGGCCACGCTGATCGCCGCGCCGCTGGCTGCGGCGGCGATGGAGGCGGGCGACGCGCTGCTCGTCGCCGAAGCCGCCGCCATCACCGGCCTGCTGACACAGTCCGCCAAGGTCGTGTTCTCGCGGCCGTATCCCTACATGTATTCGGACCGTGTGTTCGCCGAGCAGAACGGCGACGGCGTGAACTACGCCTCGTTCTGGTCCGGCCACACCGCGGTGCCCATGGCGGCGGCCGTCGCGCTGGCGCGCCTCGTCGACCGCCGGCACCCCGCATCCCCGGCGCGCTGGGTGGCGTGGACCGCCGGCCCGGCGCTCGCGCTCGGCGCCGGCGCGCTCCAGATCGCCGCCGGCAACCACTTCCCGACCGACGTCGCCACCGGCGCCCTCGTCGGCGCTGCGGTGGGCTGGGCCGTCGTCGAGCTGCACTGACCTGACTCGGAGGACGGGCCCCCGGCCTCGAAGCGGGGGCCACCATCCTCCAGGGGATGCCGAGTGGCGGTACGAACCGGGCGCCTCGTTGACACATTCCCGCGGGGGCGTCTCGAACCGCGCACTGTCATACTCGGGTAAGGTGGCGCCGCCTCGGAGCGCGCACGGACGCCGCCGGCGTCGGGCGGGTGCCGTCGAGGCACGCGTGCGGTGTCTCGCGGACGGGCGCGCGCAGCGTCGGCGGGCGGCGACGTCTCTACCGGGGAGTAAGCCCGTCAGCGCCGATGCCAGGTGTCGAGCACGAGGCCGGTGCGCAGCGCGGCGGTCGAGATCGTCCAGCGTTTGAGCGGCAGTGGCGTCGTGAGCGCCTCGAAGATGAGGGCGCCGCCCACGATGCTGTCGGCGCGCTCGGCGTCGAGCCCGGGGACGCCGAGGCGCTGGGCGCGGGTGGGCGCGCGCAGCAGGTGGCCGATGATGCGCGCGAGGCGGTCGCGGTCGAGCTCCTCGCCGTCGACGTTGCCGTCGCCGGGGCCGCCGTCGAGCGCGCGCGCGATGCGGGCGAGGCGCTGCGCGGTGCCGGAGGTGGCGATCGCGTCGTCGAAGCCGACCGCGGCGACGCCGCGCAGCGCCCGGCGGAACACGGCGGCGAGGCGTCGCCGCGCCCGGCGCACGTCGCGGGCGCGGAAGGGCTCCGGGCAGAGCAGGCGTTCGGTGGCGAGCAGCGAGCCCCACGGCACGCTGGCGACGAGCAGCGGCCGCCCGTTCTCGCCGACGAGCAGCTCGGTCGAGCCGCCGCCGACGTCGACGCACAGGATGCGCCGGCTGGCGAGCTGCGGCGCGCCGTGCAGCACGCCGCGGTAGGTGAGCCGCGCCTCGTCGGCGCCGGACAGCACCTCGACGCGGACGCCGATCTCTTCGTCGGCGCGCCGCAGGAAGTCCGTCCCGTTGCGCGCGGCGCGGATCGTCGCCGTCGCGGTGGCGCGAAGGTCGGCGCCGTGGCCGTCGGCCAGCTGGCGGAAGCGGCGCAGCGTCTCGAGCGCGCGGTCGATCGCGTCGGGGGCCAGCCGGCCGTGCCCGTCGAGGTGCGCCGCGAGCCGCGCCGCGTCCTTGTGGCGGGCGAGCACCTCGATCGAGCCGCCGGCGCCGACCCGCGCCAGCGTCAGATGGATCGAGTTCGACCCGACGTCGACGGCGGCGATCGGCGGCAGGGCGGTCATTGCGGCGCCGGCCGCGGCGCCCGGTCGCCGGGCACCACGCAGCCGCGCCGGCAGCGGGCGTAGAGGATCATGCGGTGCTGCTCGATCTTGAAGCCGAGCTCCTGGGCGACGCGGTCCTGCAGGGCCTCGATCTCGTCGTTCTCGAACTCGACGATGGAGTTGCAGTCGAGGCAGACGAGGTGGTCGTGGTGCTCGCCGGGGATCTCGGGCTCGTAGCGCGTCTGGTTGTCGCCGAACTGGCGTGGCGAGGCCAGGTGGCAGTCGACCAGGAGCTTGAGCGTGCGGTACACGGTCGCGTAGCCGATCCGCGCGTCCCGAGCGCGGACGCGCGCGTACAGCTCTTCGACGCTCGGGTGCTCGTCGCGGAAGCGCGGATCGAAGAACGCCTCGGTGATCGTCCGTCGCTGGCTCGTGAACTTGAGCCCTTTGCGCTCGAGGTAGCTCACCAGCGTGTTGACGGCGTCGTCGGAGTTCATCGGGGCCGGCTCATAGCACAAGGGGCCATGTCCGCATAGGGTAGCACGCGTCGGCGGCGACGTTCTGCCGTGCTATCCTCCGCGCCGTCCCGGGAGGCCCGCATGCTCGATCTCGCCCAGCGCCCGCGCCGCAACCGCAAGAACGCCGTCGTCCGCGCGTTCCACCGCGAGACGTGGCTCGCCCCGCAGCACTTCGTCTACCCGCTGTTCATCCACGACGGATCGACCGACGTGCCGATCGCCTCGATGCCCGGCTGCTCGCGGCTCGGCCACGACGGCCTGCTGCGCGAGGTGGCGGCGGCCCTCGACGAGGGCGTGCGGTCGATCGTGCTCTTTCCGGCGATCGCCGAGGACCTCAAGTCGAAGCGCGGCGACGAGGCGTTCAACCCCGAGGGCCTCGTCCCGAAGACGATCCGCCGCCTCAAGGTGGAGTGGCCCGAGCTCGTGGTCGTGACCGACGTGGCGCTCGACCCGTACTCGAGCGACGGCCACGACGGCATCGTCGGCCCCGACGGGCGCGTGCTCAACGACGAGACCGTCGAGGTGCTCTGCCGGCAGGCGGTCGCCCAGGCGGAGGCCGGCGCCGACATCGTGGCCCCGAGCGACATGATGGACGGCCGCGTGGGCGCCCTCCGCCGCGCGCTCGACCACGCCGGGCACACCGACGTGTCGATCCTCTCCTACACGGCGAAGTACGCGTCCGGGTTCTACGGGCCGTTCCGCGACGCGCTCGACTCGGCGCCGCGCTTCGGCGACAAGAAGACCTACCAGATGGACCCGGCCAACGCGCGCGAGGCCTTGCGGGAGCTGGCGCTCGACGAGGCCGAGGGCGCCGACCTCGTGATGGTGAAGCCGGCGGGCCCCTACCTCGACGTGATCCGCGCGCTGCGCGAGGCGACGACGCTGCCCGTGGCCGCGTACCAGGTGAGCGGCGAGTACGCGATGCTCAAGGCCGCCGCCGCCCACGGATGGCTCGACGAGCGTCGCACCGTGACCGAGAGCCTGGTCGCCATCCGCCGCGCCGGCGCCGACGTGATCTTCACCTACTTCGCCCGCCAGGCCGCCCGCTGGCTCAACGAAGAGGCCGGCCGCAGGCACCCCACTAGCGGCGGGTCGTCCAGCCGGTGAAGTCGCCCGTGAATTCGGACCACTGCACGTCGACACCGGTCACCCGGGCGGCGGGCGGTCCCTCGTGGCACCAGGCGACGAAACGCTCGACGGCCTCGCGCGGGCCCTCGGCGACGGCCTCGACGCGGCCGTCGGGCAGGTTGCGCGCCCACCCGGTGATCCCGAGGGCGGTCGCGGTCTGGCGGGCGCTCTCGCGGTAGTAGACGCCCTGGACGCGACCGTCGATCAGGAGGTGGGCGCGGGCCTCAGGCATTCTGCGTCTGGGCCTCGCGGACCGCGTCGTACTCGCGCACGTACAGGCGCAGCGTGTCGAGCACGATGTGCAGGTTCGCGGCGTTGGTCTCGTCGGGACGGGCGCGGTCGATCTCGTCCATCTGCCGGCCGATCTCCTCGAGCGCGTCGCAGAGCTGCGTGAGACGCGCGACGTCGCGCGTGCGGCGGTCCTTGCCGGCGAAGTGCTCCTGGTACTCCGCGAACAGCTCGTTCGCCGCCGTGCCGAGGGCGCCCACGAGATCCGGCATGCTCGCCTCGCGCCGCACCTTGCGGATGGCGTCGAGCTCTCCGCGGTAGAAGGTGGCGCGGCTCTCGACGATCTCGATGTTCTTCGTGTGGCTGCCGTCGCCGAGCCCGCCGTCGCGCACCACGATCATGCGGTCCTTGATGACGTCGAGGTTGTCGATGATGCGCTGGAGCAGCGCCGGGCGGCGCGAGAGGCGCGACTTGCCGGCGAAGTGGCGGGCGTAGAGCGCGAACTGGTCGTTGGCGACGGCGGCGAGGACGTCGGCCTGCTGCTCGAGGGTGCCCTCGCCGCGCGAGCTGACGATCTCGCCGCGTTCGTCGAGGTAGAGCTGCAGGTTGCGGTCGACGCGCTCGATCGTGTCGCCGAGGCCCGGGTCGCCGCGGCGCTTCTTGAGCGCCTCGGCCTCGGCCTTGATGCGGCGCAGGTCGGCGATCATCTCGGCGAGCACGCCGAGGTCGCGCGTGGCTCGCGACTGGCCGGCGAAGTGCCGCCGGTAGCGGTGGAAGACGAAGCGGGACCACTCGCCGAGGTAGTGCGCCTCGAGCGCGTCCTGTCCGCCGGCCTGGGCGTCGCGGACCGCGACGGCCTCGTTGCGGTACAGGTCGAGGCGCGAGCGCGCGTCGTTCAGCAGCGCGTCGCGGTCGGGCGAGGCGGGCAGCGCGCCGAGCGCCTCGATGGCGCGGCCGACGTCGGTCGCCATGCGGTCGAGCAGCGTCGGGTCGCGGGTGATCCGCGGATGTCCCGCGAACTGCACCTGGTAGCCGTCGTCGATGGCGCCGATCTGCGCGCGCAGCTTCGCCAGCTTCTCCTGGCTCATGGGGTCCCTCGCCTGCGGAAGGTGGTGTGGGGCGTCGGGCGGATGATGGCGGATCGGAGACGAAGAGGAAAGGAAGGCGGGGGCTTCGTCAGGGCTGCTGGCAGCGCTCGGCGATGCAGGCGCGGATGGAGCGCGCGCGCTGCTCGCGGCAGGCGACCTCGTCACGGGTGCGCTCGACGCAGATGCGGAACACCTCGTTCGCGGTGATCTCGCAGCGGTCGGCGCAGGTCGGGCCTTCCTCGGGCGGCGGCGGGGGCGGCTCGCGGTCGCAGCTGGCGGCGCAGGCGCGCTGGCGCTCGGCGGCGGCGGCGCGGCAGCGGTCCGCGGCGTTGCCCGCAGCGATGCACTCGCGGAGGAACGCCTCGGTGGCGGCGGCGCAGCGGTCCTCGCAGCTCGGCTCCTCGGGCGGCGGGGGCGGGGGCTGCTCGCCGCCGCCGCAGTTGTTCCGGGCGCACGCGGCGGTCACCTCGCGGGCGCGGCGGGCGCAGGCGTCATCGCCGTGGCCGGCGGCGACGCACTGCTCGTACGCGACGCGACCCTCGCGGGCGCAGCGGTCCTCGCAGCTCGGCTCCTCGGGCGGCGGGGGCGGGGGCTCCTCGCCGCCGCAGCGCGCGGTGCACTCCTCGACGAAGTGGCGGGCGCGGGCGGCGCACGCCTCGGCGTCGTTGCCCGCCTCGACGCAGGCCGCGTGGATGCGGCGGCCCTCGGCGCCGCAGCGCTCCTCGCAAACAGGCGGCTCGGGCGGGGGCTGCTCGCCGCCGTCGCAGTGCTCGGCGACGCAAGCGCCGACGAACTCGCGGGCGCGGGCGGAGCAGCGCTCCTCGGCGCCGCCGGCCTCGAGGCACTCGGCGTGGATGCGGCGGCCCTCGGCGCCGCAGCGCTCCTGACAGGCGGGCGGCGGGGGCTCTTCGCCGCCGTCGCAGTGCTCGGCGACGCAAGCGCCGGCGAACTCGCGGGCGTGGGCCGCGCAGCGCTCGCGGCTGCCGCCTTCCTCGAGGCAGCGGGCGCCGATGGCGCGGGCGCGCTCGGCGCAGGCGTCCTCGCACCGGTCGGCCGGGGGCGGCGGCGGGGGCTGGGGACGCTCGCAGCGATCGGCGATGCAGCCGGCGACGAATCGAGCCGCGCGCTCGCGGCAGGCGCGCCCGTCGTGGCCGGCCTCGCGGCACTCGCGCTCGATCTCGCGGCCCTCGGCGCCGCAGCGGTCGGCGCACTCGCCGCGGTCGTTCCGGGGCGGCGCGCAGTGATCCTCGGCGCACTGGCGGCCGAACGCCTCGCCGCGGCGGCGGCAGGCGCGCTCGTCGCCGCCGTTCTCGATGCACTGCGCGGTCACGGCGCGAGCCCGGGCGGCGCAGCTCTCCTCGCAGCGCGGGCGCTCGGGGCGGTCGTCGCAGCGCTCTTCACGGCAGGCCTGCGCGCCTTCGCGGGCGGCCTGCGCGCAGTCGGCCGCCTCGCCGCCGTCGGCGATGCAGGCGCGGAGGTCGTGGTGCGCCTGGACCTCGCAACGGGCCGCGCACCCGCGCGGCGGATGGCGCCGTGGCTCGCGCACCTCGCAGGCCTCGGCACAGCGCTCGCGGGCCTCGGCGAGGCGCACGTGACAGCGCCGGGGCTCGACGCCCTCGTCGCGACAGCGCTCGGCGATCGCATGCAGGCGCTCGGCGCACGCCGCGCGGCACTCGCCTCCGAGCTCGCTGACGATGCTCTCGACGTCGGTGGCCTCTTCGCCGACGCCGTCGTCAGGCTCGGGCGCCCCGCAGGCGCTCAGGCCGATGAAGAACAAAGTCGCGCCCCACCGGAAGGCACGACGGGATTGCTGCTGGCCCATGGGTTAACCCCCCCACTGCGTCCGTCTGAATCAAGATTTTGCACCATGTGTGCCACCCGGGCGACACGCTGTGACGCGGCCCGTGGCCGCCACCCGTGTCAACGGTGGCCGACAATCCCCGCCAGGTGTCGCGTGCGCTTGACACCGGCGAACGTTGATCGAGACGCGGCTTTCCGGGAGAACGGGGCGTCCTGTGGTGGTTGGAAGCTGCGGAGGATCCTCATGAAGGTGCTGGTGACCGGCGGCGCGGGATTCATCGGGTCGCACCTCGTCGACGCGCTGGTCGCGCGCGGGGACGCGGTGACCGTCCTCGACGACCTGTCGACGGGCAGGCGCGAGAACCTCGCGACGGCCGGAGGCGACGTGCGCCTCGACGTGGGCTCCGTGGCCGATCTGGACGCGGTGACGCGCGCGGTCGAAGGCTGCGAGGTGGTCTTCCACCTGGCGGCGGTGGCCTCCGTCCAGCGTACCGTCGAAGCGCCGATCGACACGAGCGCGGTGAACCTCGGCGGCTCGCTCCACGTGCTCGAGGCGGCTCGCGCCGCGGGCGCGCGCCGTGTCGTGTTCGCCGGCTCGGCGGCGGCCTACGGCGACAACCCCGCGCTGCCGCTGCGCGAGTCGGAGACGCCCCGCCCGCTGTCGCCCTACGCCATCGAGAAGCTCGCCAGCGAGCAGTACATGCGCGTCTGGTCGCAGCTCTACGGCCTCGAAACGGTGACGCTCCGGTTCTTCAACGTCTTCGGCCCACGCCAGGATCCGTCGAGCCCCTACTCCGGCGTGATCAGCATCTTCGTCGACCGCCTGCAGGCCGGCCGACCGGCGACCATCTACGGCGACGGCGGCCAGACGCGGGACTTCGTCTACGTCGCGGACGTGGTGCGCGCGAACCTGCTCGCCGCATCCGTGCCCGAGGCCAGCGGGCGCACTTTCAACGTGGCGCGCGGCGAGGAGACGAGCGTCCGCGAGCTGTACGACACGCTGCGGCGCCTGATCGGCGGCGGGCCGGAGCCGATCCTCGCCGAGCCCCGGGCCGGCGACATCCGCCACTCGCGCGCCGACATCGCCGCGGCGAGGCAGGTGCTCGGCTTCGAGCCGGCGCACACCGTGGAGGAGGGCCTGGCCCGGCTGCTGGCCTCTACTGCAGCGCGCCGAGCGTGAACCGGAAGCGGCCCTCGGCGTCGCCCGCGTCGCTCGTCAACGTGGCCGCCAGCTCCACGGTGCGCCCGACGAGCGCGAGGACGGCGTCCTCGGTCATCAGGCCGCCATCCTCGTCGAGCATCACCAGGCGCGCCTGGTCATAGGAGCAGCCGGTCAGCGACGCGTCGGCGGTGAACGGGACGTCGGTGTTGCGGTGGTTCGAGAGGGGGCGCTCGCCGTCGAAGAGCTCGAGCGCCACGTCGCCGTGGTCGCCGTCGAAGGCCCCCACCACGCGCAGCGACACGAGGATGTGAAAACCACCCTGCAGGCCGCGCTCGACCGGGACGACGGGCGGCTCGGGCATGGGCGCGAAGGGATGGCCGACCCCGATCTCGAGGGTGGCGTCACCCTCTCCGCAGAGGGTCGGCTCCGAGGTGGCGGGCGCCGGGTCGTCGCAGGCGGCGAGCGTCGCCGCGAGCAGGCACGGGGCGAGGCGCCGCACCGTCAGTCGGCCGAGGCGCTCGACGACGACTTCTCGGTCTTGGTCTCGGCGGGCTTGCTGTCGGCGCTCTTGGCGGCGACGCCGCCACCGCCGCCACCGCCGCCGTACCCCTGCGCATACCAGCCGCCGCCCTTGAGCGCGAACGTCGTGCGGCTGACCGCCTTCTTCATCGCGGCGGCGCTGCACGAGGGACAGGCCTCGGGCGGCGGATCGCTGATCTTCGCCCAGACTTCCATCTCGTGCCCGCACTCGGAACACCGGTACTCGTAGATCGGCATGGGGGAATCTCCAGAGGTCAGGCGAGGACACGGAGTAAGCACCGCGGCCGCGCCTGTCAAGGTCGTGACGCTGCGGTCACCCGATGGTGCGGACGACGGGGGCGCCCCATCCGTCGTAATCGCCGCCGTGGCGGTCGACGAGGTCGATGAGCTCGCAGACGACGCCGTGGATGTGCTCGAGGTCGACCGGATCGTGGCGCACGAGGTGCGCGCCGACGCGCCCGAGCGTGACCTCGACCGCGAAGCCGAGCGCGCGCGCTTCGCGCATGAAGGCGTCGCGCGCGCCCGTGTCGGAGAAGTAGGCGTAGTGGTCGACCGGGCGCGGCAGGTCGTTCTCGTCGCCAGCCTCGCGCAGATTGGTGACCACGCGCCGGTCGAGGATCCACTGCAGCTCCCAGCGGCCGGGCAACAGCAGCTCGCGGAACATGTCCCAGCCCGCGTCCTCGCTGACCTCGGTCGTCGGGCGGTAGTCGGGGAAGGCCTCGGCGACCGCCCGCAGGCCCTGCTCGAAGGGGGCGTCCTCGGGCGCGTAGAAGACGAACTCTCGGAAGCCGTCGCACGTCCAGCGGCCCACGTAGCGCGTGCCGGCCTCGGCGAGGCGCTCCACGAGCGCGTCCTCGACGGCGTTGAGCCCCGCCGACTCGTCGGCGCTGGCGAGCCCGTCCTCGGGCCGCGGAAACTGGAGCCTCACCCGGACCCGCAGGCGCAGAGGCCGCTCCGGATCGGGATCGGCGGCGAGGTCGCAGAAGATCGCGGCGGGACGCTCACCGACCCGGGTCAGATAGAAATCCCAGTCTTCGCGGTTCGACATGCAACGCAGGCTAGCGTAGTCGCGACCGCGCGGCGCAAGGGGCCGGGTCGAAGTGGCGGCCCGCCGCGCGCCCGCCTACACTTTTTTCGCAGTCCGCCACAGGCCCGCGCGGGGAGGTCCGCTTGTCGGTGCAGTCCGGAGAACAGCTGCCCCTGCCGCGCGACCTGGGCGACGACGCGTCGATCACCGACGTCGCGCTGCCCGGCGGCGCCTACCGCGCCAACCTGTACGTGTTCGACCCGAGCGGTCGCATCTCGTGGTACGCGCTGACGCCCCGCAGCTTCGCCGGCGGGCGCTACTTCACGCTGGGGCGGGCGCCGGGCTGCGACATCGTGCTGGCGGACGCCTCGATCTCGGCCCGCCACGCGTGCATCGCCGCCGGCGAGCACGAGCTGCTCCTGCGCGACCTCGGCAGCACCAACGGCACGCTGCTCAACGACGAGCCGGTGCGCGAGGCCGGCCTGCGGCACGGCGATGTGCTGCGGTTCGGCGCCACCGACATCCGCTTCCTGCTCAGCGACCGGCGCAGCCCGGTGCAGCTCGTCCTCGACTTCGTCGACGGCCCCAACGCCGGCAAGACGATCCCGGCGTTCGGCGCCTCGACGACGATCGGGCGCCTGAACTGCGGCGTGAACCTGCAGGGCGTCGGCGTGGCGCCGCAGCACGCGCGCATCGACGCCTACGGTCGCGACCTCGTGTTCGTGGCCACGCTGAAGACCGGCGCCGAGACATGGCTGAACGACCAGCGGGTCCGCGGGGTCGTGCCGGCGCGGCTCGGTGACCGCCTGCGGATCGGCCCGCACGAGATCCTGCTGCGCGTCACCGAGGACTCCGGCCTGCTCGAGGAGATCCCGCGCGGCGCCGGCACGCTGCTCGTCGGCGAGGCGCCGGGCCTGCGCGGCGCGAACCCCGCGGTGCAGATGTCGTCGGACCAGATGCGCGCGCTGCGACAGCGCCTCGACGACTCCACGGTCGCCGACACGCGGCCGCCGGCGGAGGTGCTGCTGGCGCCCACGGATCCGCCGGAGCTGACGACGCGCCGCGAGCCGACGATCCACCCGGAGGTGCCGCGGCGTCTGGTGCCGGCGAAGCGCGCGCGCAAGAAGCGGCGCTGGCTGCGCTGGGTCGCGCCGCCGCTCGTGATCGGCGCGATGGCCGGCGCGGCGGCGCTGGTGCCGGTGCCGCGGACGCTCGAGCTGTCGGGCGTGCTCGCCGCCGGCGAGGAGCGACCGCTGCCCAGCCCGGTCCGCGGGCGGCTCGAGAAGGTCTACTTCCGGCCCGGGGACAAGGTCGTGGCCGGCGATCCCGTGGCCTGGGTCGCCGACCTCGAGGTGCAGGCCGAGCTCGACCGTCTCGCCGCCGAGGAGCGGGGCCTCGAGGGCCGGTTGCTCGGCAAGACGCAGGTGGTCGAGGGCGAGGTGCCCCCGTCGGTGCTGCGCCAGATCGAGGACGCCGAGACCGAGGTCAAGAACGCGTCCCAGGTCGAGCGTCTGCGTGACCAGGAGTTCAACGAGCGCCGCGCCACCATCGACGCGCTCGAGACGGCGCGCCGCGCGGTGCAGACGGCGCGCGTCCGGGCCGACGCGCTCCGCCGCGAGGCCGAGGCTGCGCGCAGCCGCCGCCGCGTCGTCAGCACGGCGCCCGACGCCGGCGCCGTCGCGAAGCTCGAGGACGTGCTCCGCCGGCGCGCCGCGCTCGAAGGCCGCCTGCGCGTCCAGGTGACGGCGCCGGCCAGCGGCGTGCTCGTCGCCGATCCTGCGCCCCGCGAGGGCCAGGCCGTCACCCGTGGCGAGTCGCTCTTCGTCATCGCCGACCTCTCGCGCCTGCACCTGCGCGCCCGCGTGCCCGGCGCCTGGCTCGGCGCCGTCGAGGGGCGCGACCGCGCCGTGCTCACGCCCGAGGGTTTCCCCGACCGCCGGCTCGACATCGCCCTCGGCGGCACCTCGCCCGTCGCCGACGCCGACGGCGCCTTCACGCTCGAGGCGCGCGTCCCCAACCCGGACGGCGCCCTGCGCGCCGGCCAGCACGTCCGCCTCTCGATGGACCTGCCCGACACCAACGCCCTCGCCTGGCTCTGGAACCGGCTCGCCGACCGGTAGTCAGGCGCGTACGACCCCGAAAATCGATCGGCGATCGACGCCGAGGGCTCCGGGTCAGTTGTCGGTGTAGGCGTCCATCGGCGGGCAGACGCAGATGAGGTTGCGGTCGCCGTAGGCGTTGTCGATGCGGGCGACGGGCGGCCAGAACTTGTGGACGCGCGTCCAGGGGGCGGGGAAGGCGGCCTGCTCGCGGCCGTACTTGTGGTCCCAGCCGTCGCCGGCGAGCGCGGCGGCGGTGTGCGGCGCGTTCACGAGCGGGTTGTCCGCGCGGTCGGCGCGCCCCTCTTCGATCGCGCGGATCTCCTCGCGGATGCTGATCAGCGCGTCGCACAGCCGGTCGAGCTCGGCCCGGGCTTCGCTCTCGGTCGGCTCGATCATCATCGTGCCGGCCACCGGGAACGACATCGTCGGCGCGTGGAAGCCGTAGTCCATCAGGCGCTTGGCGACGTCGTCGACGGCGATGCCCGCGGTGTTCTTGAACGGGCGCAGATCGATGATGAACTCGTGCGCCACCCGGCCGTGCGGCCCGGAGTAGAGCACCTTGAAGTGCTCCTTGAGCCGGTTGGCCATGTAGTTGGCGTTGAGGATGGCGACCTGCGTGGCCTTCGTCAGGCCGTCGCCGCCCATGAGCGCGATGTAGACCCACGGGATGACCAGGATCAGGGCGCTGCCGAACGGCGCCGCCGAGACCGGGCCGATCGCCTGCTCGCCGCCGCACTTCACGACCGGGTGGCCGGGCAGGAACGGTGCGAGGTGCGACGCCACCGCGATGGGGCCCATGCCGGGACCGCCGCCGCCGTGCGGGATGCAGAACGTCTTGTGCAGGTTGAGGTGGCAGACGTCCGCGCCGTAGTCGCCCGGACGGGAGAGACCGACCTGCGCGTTCATGTTCGCGCCGTCGAGGTACACCTGCCCGCCGTGCTCGTGCACGATGGCGCACGCCTCGCGGATGCCCGCCTCGAACACGCCGTGGGTCGACGGGTAGGTGATCATCACCGCGGCGAGCCGCTCGCGGTGCTGCTGCGCCTTGGCGGCGAGGTCCTTCAGGTCGATGTTCCCGGCCTCGTCGCAGCCGACCGCCACCACCTGGAAGCCGGCCATCACCGCGCTCGCCGGGTTGGTGCCGTGCGCCGACACCGGGATGAGGCAGACGTCGCGGTGCGCGTCGCCGCGCGACGCGTGCCATGCGCGGATGACGAGCAGGCCGGTGTACTCGCCCTGGGAGCCGGCGTTCGGCTGCATGGAGACCGCAGCGAACCCGGTGATCTCCGCGAGCCATCGCTCGAGCTCCGCGATCATCGTGCGGAAGCCGCGCGTCTGCTCCTCGGGCGCGAACGGATGGATGCGCGCGAAGGCCGGCCAGGTGAGCGGCAGCATCTCCGACGTCGCGTTGAGCTTCATCGTGCAGGAACCCAGCGGGATCATCGACGTCGTCAGCGACAGGTCGCGGGCCTCGAGGCGCCGGATGTACCGGAGCATCTCGTGCTCGGCGTGGTACTGGTTGAAGACGGGGTGCGTCAGGTACGCGCTCGTCCGCGCCAGATCCTCGCGGTAGTCGGCGTCGAAGTCGATGGTCTCGAGCGCCGGCGCGCCCTCGCCGCCGAACAGGGCGAGCAGGGCCTCGACGTCGCGCGGCGTCGTCGTCTCGTCGAGCGTCACGCCGACCGTCCGCGCGTCGACGGGGCGCAGGTTCGTGCGGCGCGCCTCGGCGGCGGCGTGCACCTTCGCGGCGTCGACGCCGCGCACCGTCAACGTGTCGAAGAACGGCCGGTCGCCGGTGTCGAGGCCGATCCGGCGAAGGCCGGCGGCGAGCAGCGAGGTCAGGCCGTGCACGCGGGTCGCGATGCGGCGCAGGCCGTTCGGGCCGTGCCACACCGCGTACATGCCGGCCATGATCGCCAGCAGCACCTGCGCGGTGCAGATGTTGCTCGTGGCCTTCTCGCGGCGGATGTGCTGCTCGCGTGTCTGCAGCGCCATGCGGTAGGCGAGGTGGCCCGCGGCGTCCTTCGACACGCCGATGATGCGCCCGGGCATGTGCCGCTTGTGCTCGTCGCGCGTGGCCATGAAGGCCGCGTGCGGACCGCCGAAGCCCATGGGGACGCCGAAGCGCTGCGCCGATCCCACGCAGATGTCGGCGCCGCACTCGCCGGGGGCGCGCAGCAGCGCCAGCGCCAGCAGGTCGGTGGCGACGACGAGCAGCGCGCCGCCGTCGTGGGCCTGCTGCGCCAGGTCCTCGAGGTCGCCGCGGATGGCGCCGTCCGTCGCCGGGGACTGCACGAGGACGCCGAAGAGGTCGTCGCGCGCGAAGTCCGCCGCGGTGGGGTCGCCGACGTGGACCCGGATCCCCAGCGGCTCGGCGCGCGTCCGCACGACGGCGATCGTCTGCGGGTGGCAGTCGGCCGCCACGAAGAAGCCGTGCTTCTTCTGGCCCTTGGCGGTGTAGGCCATCGTCATGGCCTCGGCGGCGGCGGTCGCCTCGTCGAGCAGCGACGCATTGGCCAGCGGCAGGCCCGTCAGGTCGGCCACCATCGTCTGGTAGTTCATCAGGGCCTCGAGCCGGCCCTGCGAGATCTCGGCCTGGTAGGGCGTGTACTGCGTGTACCACCCCGGGTTCTCGAGGATGTTGCGTTGGATGACCGGCGGGACGATGCAGTCGACGTAGCCCATGCCGATGTACGACCGGAAGACCTGGTTCCGGTCGGCCAGCGCGCGCAGCTCCTCGAGCAGCTCGTGCTCGCCGCGCCCCGGGCCGGTCGCCAGGCCCTTGCGGTTGCGGATGGCGCTGGGGACGGTCTCTTCGGCGAGCGTCTCGAGCGAGTCCGTGCCGAGCGTGGCGAGCATCGCGCGGATGTCGGCGTCGCTCGGTCCGATGTGGCGGCGGACGAACGTGTCCGTCGGCTGCTGCAGGTCTTCCAGCTTCATGTTTCTGCTCCGAAAACGGGCACACGATACCGGAACCGCGCGCGCGCACAAGCGAGCGCCCGCTATGCTCCGGGGCGATGCGACCCGTCATCCTGATGACCGGGCACACCTACCCGGAGCTGCGCTCGGCGCGCGGAGACTTCGACGACTGGTTCGCCCGGTACTCGGGCTGGCCGAAGCGCGACTTCGCCATCTACGAGGCCGCCGTCGACGCCCTGCCCGATCCGCGCGGCGTCGACGGGGTGATCGTGAGCGGCAGCGCGGCGACGGTGCACGAGCGCGAGCCCTGGTCGGTGCGGGCGGGCGAGTGGCTCGTCGCCGCCGCCGGCGCCGGCGTACCCATCCTCGGCGTGTGTTACGGCCACCAGCTCCTCGCCGACGCGCTCGGCGGCGCCACGGGCCGCAACCCGCGAGGCCGGGAGACCGGCGTCGTCACGGTCTCGATCCTCGAAGACGACCCGCTCTTCGAAGGGTTGCCGCGCGACCTGCCGGTGGTCGCCGCCCACCGCGATATCGTCACCGTCGCGCCGCCGGGCGCGCGGATCCTCGCGACGAACGGGAACACGGCCAACCAGGCGATGGCCATCGGCGCGAACGTTCGCACGGTGCAGTTCCACCCGGAGTTCGACGCCGAGACCGCCCGCGACCACGTGCAGGCGATGGGCGCCGAGATCGACCGCGACCACGGCGACGGGACGGCGGCGAGGCTGCTCGCCGCGACGCCCGCGACCGTGCCGTCGGGGCCGCGCATCCTCGCGAACTTCTTCCGGAATTGGCTGCGGTGAACGCGGCGATCCTCGCCGGCGGCCGCGCGCGCCGCCTCGGCGGCCTCGCCAAGGGCCTGCTCGAGGTCGGCGGCGAGCCCATCCTCGCGCGCCTGATGCGGCTGCTCCCCGGCGCGTTCGTGGTGGCGGACGACGCGGCGCCCTACGCTCGCTTCGGCGTCCGCGTCGTCGGCGACGTGATCCCCGGCAAGGGCGCGCCGGGCGGTGTGCACGCGGCGCTCGTCCACGCCGCCCCAGGCTGGGTCTTCGTCGCCGCGTGCGACCTGCCGGCGCTCGACGCCGGGGTGATCGACGGGCTGCGGCCGCGGCTCGCGGACCAGGACGCCGTGCTCTGGCGCGCCGGCGACTACCTGCAGCCGCTCGCCGGCTTCTGGCACACCCGCGCCGAGCCGCGCATCCGTCGCGCGCTCGAGGCCGGCAGCCCGGGCTTCCGCACGATCGCGGCGGCGCTCGACGTGACGGTGGTCGACGCCCCCTCGGCGGCGCCGTTCTTCAACGTGAACACGCCCGAGGACCTGCGTCGCGTCAGGGGAGGGTGATCGTGCGCACCACCTGGTTGCGCATGTCGGCCACGTAGAGCGCGGACTCGGTGGCGGCCAGGTAGCCGGGGCCGTGCAGACGGGCCTCCGCGGCGGGGCCGCCGTCGCCGTCGGCGCCGCGGTCGCTGCCGGCGACGGTGGTGATCGTGCCGTCCGGATCCACGCGCCGGACGCGATGGTTCGCGGTGTCGGCGATGTAGAGCGCGCCGCCGGGTCCGACGGCGACGCCCATCGGCCAGCGCAGGCGGGCCTCGGTGGCCGGGCCGCCGTCGCCGGAGAGGCCGTGCTCGCCGGTGCCGGCCACGGTCGCGATGCGGCCCGTCGCGGCGTCGACGCGGCGGACGCGGCTCGCGTCCATGTCGGCGACGTACAGGTTGCCCTGCGGGTCGAGCGCGAGCTGCGCGGGGCGTCTCAGGCGCGCGTCGGTCGCGGGGCCGCCGTCGCCGTCGTCGCCCGCCTCGCCGGTGCCGGCGTACGCGTGGATCGATCCGTCGGGCCGGATGACGCGGACGCGGTGCGCGCCGCCGTCGGCGACGAAGACGCTGCCGTCCGGCCCGATCGCGAGCGACGTCAGCTCGGTGAAGAGCGCGGCGCGCGCGTAGCCACCGTCGCCGGCGTCGCCGTCGCCGCGCCCGGCGAGGACGCCCACCGTGCCGTCGGGCGCGATCGTGAGCACGCGCGGGTCGTGCAGCGCCACGAGCACGATGCGCCCGTCGGCCGCGAACGCGAAGTCGATGGGGTTCTCGAGCGGCGAGCGGCGCGCGTCGGCGCCGGCGATGGCGTACGCGTGCTCGCCGTTGCCGGCGACCGTGCGGAGGGTGCCGTCCGGCATGAGGCACCGCAGCCGCATGTTGTTGAAGTCCATGACATAGAGCAGCCCGTCCGGGCCCGGCCGCGCGACGCTCGGCAGGTTGAGGGCCGTCTCGTCGGCGGGCAGGCCGTCGCCGTTGTACGACTGCTCGCCGGTGCCGGCGACGCGGCAGATCACGCCGGGATCGTCGCAGGCCGGCGCCTCGGGCGACGCCGTGCAGGCCAGACAGAGGGCGAGGGGCAGGAGCGCGCGCATCCCTTCGACTCTACGGGACGGCGCAGGTCCAGTCATGGCCGTCGGCGGCCGCATCGCAGCCCGCGTGGCAGCCGGCGCAGCGCGGCTCGCCGTCGCCGGTGACCTTCCGGTCCGCGTCGACGCGCTGCCAGCGCCAGTCGAGCTGATCGGGCGCCGCGCCGTCCTCGAGGCGCTGCATCACCGTCCACTGCGTGACGGGACCGGCGCAGCCCGTGTCGGCGAAGTCGAACTCCTCTTTGAGGACGATCGCGCCGACGGGGAAGGGACCGTCGCGTCGCGTGTACGGACCGAGCGCCTGGGGATCGGCGAGGATGCGGATGCGGTTGAGGTCGTGGTCGCCGCTCTGCCGGCAGTTTCGCACTTCGGTGTAGGTGGCGGCGTAGTCGGCGGGGAAGAGCGGCCCGTCGTCGGTCTCCTCCTCGCCGCCACCGCAGGCGGCGAGGAGGAGCGCGGCGAGCCATGCGCGCGACGACGCCATCAGCGGACGCGCACGCTGCGGATGACCATGTTGCCGGAGTCGGCGATGTGCAGGACGCCGTCGGCGTACTCCACGCCGAAGGGCAGCTTCAGGCGGGCCTCGGTGGCCGGGCCGCCGTCGCCGCCCGTGCCCTTCTCCCCGCACTTGCCGGCCACGGTGCGGATGGTCCCGCTGGGGTCGATGGCGCGCACGCAGTGGTTGAACACGTCGCTGAAGTACAGCGTGCCGTCCTCGCCGAACGCGAGGTCGACCGGCGTGTCGAGCAGCGCGTCGGTGGCCGGGCCGCCGTCGCCCTCGTAACCGTGCTGCGGCACCCCGTCGACCGGCGCCCGGCCGGCGACGCGCTGCACGTTGCCGTCGCGGTCGATCTTGCGGATGAGGCTGTTGCCGGTGTCGGCGAAGTAGAGCTCGCCGTCGGCGCTGTACGCCATCCGGCCCGCCGGCGTCGCCGACTGGCCGAACGGCTGGTTCATCCGCATCTCGCTGGCGGGGCCGCCGTCGCCGGCGTATCCGGGCGTGCACTTGCTCGTCGCGCAGGTCGCGGCGGGGTCGCCGCACGTCCACTTGCCCGACGGCACGCCGTTGGGCCCGGCGGGGCACTGCACCGGCGCGACGCCCTCGGCGCAGGCGCCGGGGCCGGCGGGCGCCGGCGCGTCGTAGATGCACTGGCCCGCCATCTTCACGATGGTGCCGTCGTCTTCGATACGGCGGATGA
Organism: Myxococcota bacterium; assembly: GCA_963169045.1. Classification (GTDB taxonomy): domain Bacteria; phylum Myxococcota_A; class Bradymonadia; order UBA7976; family UBA1532; genus CAUJDF01. The sequence goes on along the minus strand of CAUJDF010000038.1, from coordinate 18,213 downwards.
CCTGGTTCGCCTGGTCCATGATCACCAGCCGGCCCTGCGGGTCGATCGCCAGGGCCGTCGGCAGGTCCAGCGACGAGGCGGCCGCCGGCCCGCCGTCGCCGAAGTAGGCGCGTTTGCCGTCGCCGCAGGCATCGACGACCTCGCCGGTGCTCAACGACACCGTGCGGATCTTGCTGTTGTGCCAGGCGGCGACGATCAGGCGATCGCCCGACCGGTCGAAGATCATGTTGGTCGGGTGGTTGAAGTCGGAGTTGGCCGGGTCGTCGAGACCGCCGCCGAGCTCGCCGAAGCCGGCCACCCAGCGCAGCATCCCGTCGGGATCGAGTCGCCGGATGCGGTGGTTGTTCCAGTCGAGGACGTACACCGTGCCGTCCGCAGCGGTGAGCGTGTCCTGCGGCAGCGAGAGGCGCGCCTCGAGCGCGGGGATCGCCTCGGTGTCGGCGTTCGGGTCGTACCCGTTCTCGCCGCTGCCGATGAGGGTGCAGATGTCGCCGACGACGCTGGTGTCGCAGGCCTCGGGGCCCGACGTTCCCTCGTCGTCCCCGCCGCCGCAGCCGCCCACGAAGACGGCCAGCCCCAGGGAGATCACACGGCTCGTCTTCATTTCGCCACCTTCACCACGCGGTCGTTGAGCGTGTCGACGACGTACAGATTGCCTTCGCGGTCGAAGGCGATGCCGAAGGGCCGCCGGAGCAACGTCTGCGCTGCCGGCAGCTGCTCCTCCTCGCTCATGCCGAGCGTGCCGGTGCCGACGACGGTGCGGATGACGCCCGTGTCGAGGTCGACCGCGCGCACCGCGCCGTTGTCGGTGTCGGCGAAGTACAGGTCGCCGTCGGGGCCGATCTCGAGGTCCCGCGGGCCGCGCAGCTTCGCGTCCTTCGCCGGGCCGCCGTCGCCGCTGAAGCCGGCCTCGCCGGTGCCGGCGAAGGCGTCGATGGTGCCGGCGGCCAGATCGATCACGCGGACACGGTTCGCTTCGGTGTCGGAGACGTAGAGCTTGCCCTGGTGGTGGACGATGCCGCCGCTCGGGTTGGGGTTGGAGCCGGCCTCCCACGAGAACTGCGCCTCGAGGGCCGGCCCGCCGTCGCCCTCGCCGCCGGGCGTGCCAACGCCGGCGATGGTGCCGATGTTGCCGTCGACGTCGAGCTTGCGGACGCGCCAGTTCTGCTGGTCGACGACGTAGATGTTGCCGGCGCCGTCGAGCGTGGCGTCGACGGGCTGCTTGAACAGCGCCGCCTTGGCCGGGCCGCCGTCGCCCGCGAAGCCCGCGCCTGCCCCGCAGACCACCTTCACGAGGCCGCTGCGGGTGTCGATCGTCAGCAGCTTGTGGTTGTGCCAGGCCACCAGCATCACCGAGCCGTCGGGCATCGCCAGCAGCTGGGTGGGGTGGTTGAGCTGCCACTCGGCGCCGTCGCGGCCCTCGGGCCGGGGGCCGCCGGGCGGGCCGTCGCCGGGGAAGACGGGATCCGTCCAGCCGACGACGCTCTCGACGGTGCCGTCGGCGCGCACCTTGCGGACGAGGTAGTTGTTGAAGTCGGTGAACCAGGCCGTCCCGTCCTCGAGGAAGATCAGGTCCTGAATCTGGTTCAGCCGCGTCTGGTACCGCAGGTGCCCGTCGCCGTTGTAGCCCTCGTCACCCTTGATGCCGAGCCACGTGCACGCCGTCCCTGAGGCCTGACCCGCGCAGGGATCGTCGGCCGGACCGTCGTGCGACGGCGTCGTCTCATCATTCGACGTCTCTTCTCCGCAGCCTGGCAACACGAGCGTGCCGGCGGTGAGCGTCGCTGCCATCCACGACAACATGCGCATGGCTCAGATGCCTCCCCCTTCGACTGTTTCGCCCCGGTGAATCAAGATGCCGTCGGTCAGCGGCGGGCTGATCGTCTTGCCGCCCACCGCCCAGACGCCGCCGTCCGGGTCGACCCAGACGGCGTGCAGATCGGCGCGGAACCGCAGGCCGGTCTCTTCGGCGCGCCAGCCATCGGCGTCGCGCGCATAGACCGCCCCGTACAGACCCACGGCCCAGCCGGTCTCGCCCTCGCCGAGACAGACCCCCGTCAGGCCCTGGTCCGCGCCGTCGAACGCCACGCGCCAGCCGTCGCCCTCGTCCTCGAGGACGACGCCGGAGACCTGGCCGCCCACGGCGGCGAAGCGCTCGGCGCTGGCGTGGACGGTGAACAGCGACGTGCTCACCCCCGTGGTCCGCGGCGCGAGCGCGGCGCCGTCCCAGCCGAAGGCCTGGCCGTTCTCGCCGACGAAGCGCACGTCGTCGGGGCCGCGGCCGGCGACCTTCCAGATGGCGGTGCTCGCCGCGACGTCGGCCGGCAGCGAGGGCTCGGGCACCCAGGCGCCGCCCTGGAGCCGCCAGACGAACCCGGCGGCGCCGGCCTCGCCGCCGACCGCCCACATGGCGTCGGGCTGCGCGCCCCACAGGCCGAAGACCGTGCCGGTGCCGGGCGTGGGCATCTTCGTGAAGCGGCCGCCCTCGTAACGGAGGATGACGCCGCCCGTGCCACCGACGTACACCGGGCCGCCGGCGAAGCCGTAGACCCACCACAGATCGCCGCTCGCTTCGCCCGTCTCGAGCCGCGTCCAGGCGGCGCCGTCGTAGCGCAGGACGAGCGGCCCGCGGCCGTCGCGCGTGTCGCCGCCCACCGTCCACACGTCGTCGGCGGCCGTGCCCCAGACCGACAGGAGCGCGCCGGGCAGGCCCTGGTGCACGATCGCCCAGGCGGGCGCCTCGTCCTCGCGCCCGGCGTCGCCGCCGCAGGCGGTCACAGCCAGCGCGAGCAGCCAGGCGGCGGCGCGGGGGAGACGATGGTCGAACGGCGGAGGTGTCGATCGAGCCAAGAACATGGTCCTCGGGGAACGCGTGAAGATACCAGCGCGCGCGGAGACGTGTCGACGTCGACCGCGCGCTGCTCGCACCGTCACCCGACGCCGCCCCGGGGCGATCTTTCGGCCTCGGTGATCCGGACTACAGTTTCTGGTTCAGGGAGAAGTCGATGGGGGCGCCGCCGACGGGCTTCGCGCCCGCCGCGCTGCCGACGACGTCGCCGGGGGTCTTGCTGATCGCGTCGCCGTCCTGGTCGATACGCGCCTCGAGGCGCACGTTCCCCTGGAGCTGGGTGCCGGCCATCATCAGGTCGCCGCCGGTCAGCTCGTACTTCAGCGGGAACATCTGCGGGCCGGTGACCGGGATCTTCTTGACGGCGAGCGGGGGGCCCTTCACGCCCTCGCCGACGTCCTGGCGCGCGATGAGGAAGAGCTGCGCGCCGGCCTTGGCGCCGTCCTGCACGTCGGGCGCGAGCGTGATCGTGCCTTCGATGCGCCCGCCGCCGGCGGCCGCGCCGCCGCCGCCCATCGGCGGGTGGCCGGCGGGCATGGCCTGGCCGCCCATCGGCGGGTGGCCGGCGGGCATGGCCTGGCCGCCCATCGGCGGGTGGCCGGCGGGCATCTGCGCGCCGGCGGGCGGGTGGCCGGCGGGCATGGCCTGGCCGCCCATCGGCGGGTGGCCGGCGGGCATCTGCGCGCCGGCGGGCGGGTGGCCGGCGGGCATCGCCGCCGGATCGGCAGCGGCGCCGCTGCCGCCGACGACGCGCGCCTTCTGCACCGGGGCGACGGCGGGCTTGTTGTCGCTGCTCGCCGCGGGCTTCTCGTCCTCCTGCTTTCCGCACCCGGCGAAGGCGAGGGCGGCGACCAGCAGCATGGCGGGGCGGATCATCAGAGAAACTCCTGATTTCATTCGGGATCGGACGCGATCTGACGGCGGAGGCGCGCCAGGCGCTCCGCGTCTTCTGGGCTGAGCGGCGCGGCGTCGTCGACGTGGGCGCCCTTCGTGGGCCCCCCGCGGCGCCACCGCTTCACCGCCCACAGGATGAGCAGGATGCCGAGAATGAACGGGATGAAGGGGATGAGCGCCGTGTACCAGGGCTGCGGCGGATTCGCGATGTCCTCGCCGAAACGCGCCTGCATGAGCGCCACCACCTCGTCCCGCGAGCGGCCGGCGCAGTACAGGTCGCGGATCTCGCCGCGCAGGTCGTAGGCCTGCGAGCTCGTGCAGGTCTGCAGCGTCTTGCCCGGGCAGTAAGGGCTCTTGAGGTCGGCGGCGAGCTCCGTCGCGAGCCGCGCCGCCTCTTCGTACCGGATGGCGCACGCGGGCGCCGCGGCCTGCGCCAGGGCGGGCGCCGCGAAGCCGAGCAGGAGCGTGAAGAGCAGGGTCCGCATGTCGGGTGGCCTCCGGAGCCTTTTATAACGTTTCGGCGCGCGCGGAAATGCGCGCCTCTCGACGAGCCCGTCCCGAAGGGGTAAACCGCGGGGATTCAACCGGAGGTCGCGCCCGTGTCCACCTCGTATCCGCTGCACAAGATCAAGGTCGTGCTGCTCGAGAACATCCACCCCCGGGCGGTCGAGCTCTTCGAGGCCGCCGGTTTCACGGTCGAGCATCACAAGAAGGCCTATACCGGCCAGGAGCTCCTCGACGTCGCCGGCGACGCCCACATGGTCGGCATCCGCTCGAAGACGCGCCTGACGAAGGAGTTCTTCGAGAACGCCCGGCGCCTCTGGGCCGTCGGCGCGTTCTGCATCGGAACGAACCAGATCGACCTGAAGACCGCCGCGGCCCACGGCGTGCCCGTGTTCAACGCGCCGTTCTCGAACACGCGCTCCGTCGCCGAGCTGACGATCTCCGAGATCGTCGCCCTGCACCGGCACCTGTTCGACCGCAGCCGCGAGGTCCACCAGGGCAGGTGGCTGAAGTCGGCGACGGGCGCGCACGAGATCCGCGGCCGCACCCTCGGCATCGTCGGCTACGGCCGCATCGGCTCGCAGCTGTCGGTCCTCGCCGAGGCGATGGGCATGCGCGTCGTCTTCTACGACATCGTCGACGTGCTGCCCCACGGCAACGCCGCGCGCATGCCCTCGCTCGGCGCGCTGCTCGAGGTCGCCGATGTCGTCACGCTGCACGTGCCCGGCGGCACCGGCACGAAGCACATGATCGGCGGCGAGCAGCTCGCCCTCATGAAGAAGGGCGCGTACCTCATCAACAACGCGCGCGGCGACGTGGTCGTCATCGAGGCGCTCGCCGAGGCGCTGAAGAGCGGCCGCCTGGCCGGCGCGGCCGTCGACGTCTTCCCCGAGGAGCCCGAGTCCAACGAGGAGCCGTTCAAGAGCCCGCTGCAGGGCTTGCCGAACGTCATTCTCACGCCGCACATCGGCGGTTCGACGGCCGAGGCGCAGCACGCCATCGCCGAGTTCGCCTCCGGTCGTCTCATCAAGCTGATGAACGTGGGCACGACGACCGGCGCGGTGAACGTGCCCGAGGTCGAGCTGCCGGTCCTGCACCACGACCACCACCGCATCCTGCACTTCCACCGCAACGTGCCCGGCGTGCTCGGCCAGCTGCACACGATGATCGCCGGGGCGGGCGTGAACATCGCCGCCGAGTACCTGCAGTCCGATCCGAAGCACGCCTACTGCATCATCGACGTGGACTCCTCGGCGGGCGAAGCCATCAAGGACGGACTCGCACGAATTCCCGAGACGATCCGCGTGCGTACACTCTTCTGAACCCCGTGGGCTTCGACGACCTGATCGTCCCGCACCCCGACGCGGGAGGCGCGCCGGCCCGCCCGTGCTTCGAGATCGTCCTCCACTACGACCGGCCGCGCGCCACGATCGCCGAGGATCTCGGGCGCGCGCTCGCGCTGTTCGTCGAGCGCGCCGGCGGCGACTTCGGTTGGTCGAAGTCGAACGTGATGAAGCGCGCGGCGCGCGCCGACGCCGACGCGGCGACCCTCGTGAAGCGCTTCGTCTCGGGCCCGGCCTTCGCGAAGCCCGGCAACGTCGGCCTCGAGCTGCACTCCGGCGACCGCGCCGTCGACTGCCGGGTCCCGTCGCTGGAGGTGTTCTCCGAAGAGCGCAAGGACCGCAGGGCGCTGCTCTGCCGTACGTTCGTGCGTCTGTGCCTGCCGCCGGAAGCCGATGCGCGAGACCTCGCGATCGCCTGCGCCGCCGCCTCGCCGCCCTTCAGCGGCCACGCCGGCTACTCCTGGTACTGGGACAGCGGTGACACGCGCATGGAGCGCGAGCTCGGCCGCCGCCGCGAGCTCCTGCTCGACCACCCGGGCGCGAGCTGGTCCGATCCCTTCACCTTCTATCCCTTCATCGGGCAAGGGCTCACACAGATCGGCTGGCTCACCTTCCTCGGGGCCGCCTTGCGCCTGCGCGCAGGCGCCCTGGACGGCCTCGACGTCGCGCCGGTCGCCGACGGCATCGTCATCGCCGCCGGCCCCGCCCCGCGCTTCGCCGGCGATCTCGCGCCCTACCACGCCGTGGGGCGCGCGCTCGCGCCGCTGCGCCTGCCGGACGCCGCGATCGAGCTGCTCGACATCGCCGGACTCGACGATCCCGCGGAGATCCGCGCGTGGTACCTGCGCTTCTTCGGCGAATGAGTCAGGAGTGGGCGGCGATGTGCATCTTCGCGTGCTCGAGCGCCGCCTCGCTGCCCGTCTTCTCCGCCCACATCGCCACGTAGACCGCATACGCGGCCCAGCGCTCGGTGACGTGCGCCTCGAAGCGCGGCCACGCCTCGCCGCCGTGGGCGCGGAACCGCGCGAGCAGCCGATCGAACGCCGGGCGGCCGAAGCAGCCGAGGAACATCGCGAAGTCGACGCTGGGATCGGTGATGCGGGCCGTCGTCCAGTCGAGGATGCCGACCACGCGGCGCTCAGCGTCGATCAGCATGTGTCCCGGGTGGAGATCGCCGTGCACGAACCTCGGCGCGGCGGGCCACATGCCCTCGTCGTCGAGCCATCGCCGCCAGCGGTCCTGTAGCGCGTCGGGCACCGCGAGCAGCTTCGTCGTGTCGGCGATGCCGCGCGCGAGCTCCTCGCGGACCTCGGCGATCGAGACCACCGGCGCGCCCCCGTCGAGGGTCTGCATCGCCGCGAGCGTGCGCGCGAGCGAGTCGACGAGCGCGTCGGGCGGCGAAGCGGGGTCGATGCCGTTCCAGACCACGCCGTGGCCGGGTCGATACGACCAGGCCGGCTCGCCCGTCAAGCGTGGGTAGGCGATCAGATCGGGCGCGTGGACCCGCCACTCCGGCACCGCGACCGGCAGGCGGCCACGCACGAGCGACAACACGCTCGCCTCGACCTGCGATTCGGCGAAGACGTCGGGGCGCCGTGGCGCGCGCAGCACCCACAGCGTGCCGTCGGGCGCGCGGGCGTGCACCACGGCGAAGTCGAGCCCCGAGTTGTCGAAGTCTTCGGGATCGGCGGCGACGTCGAGACCGTGTCGCCGGGCGGCGTCGAGGATGTCTTCGAGCATGTCAGGCCAGCATGTTGCGCGCGGCGCCCAGACGGTCGTCGTCGGGCAGGTCGTCCTTCGACGGCACCGCCTTGCCGCGCTGCACCGCCGGCCTCGCCGCGATCTCGTCGATCCAGCGCCTCAGGCTCGGCAGGCCGTCGACGCTCACGCCGGACCACTCGTAGGTGTGCACCCAGCACCAGTTCGCGATATCGGCGATCGTGTATTCGTCGCCGGCGAGGTACCGCGTCTTCGCCAGTTGCGACTCGAGCACCTCGAACAGACGCCGGCTCTCGCGCTGATAGCGCTCGATGGCATACGGGATCTTCTCCGGCGCATAGCGGGAGAAGACGTTCGCCTGGCCCATCATCGGACCCACGCCGCCCATCTGGAACATGACCCACTGCATCACGCGCGACCGGCCCTGCAGGTCCGTCGGCATCAGGCGCCCGTGCTTCTCGGCGAGGTACTCGAGGATGGCGCCCGACTCGAACACCACGAACCCGCCGGCGTCGTGGTCGATGATGACCGGGATGCGCCCGTTCGGGTTCAGCTCGAGGAACCAGGGCTCCTTCTGCACCCGCTTGCCGAGGTCGATGGCGCGCACGGCGTACTTCACCCCCAGCTCCTCGAGCGCGACGGAGATCTTCCAGCCGTTCGGGGTGGGCGCGGTCAGCAGCTCGATCATCGACGATCTCCTCTCGTCATCCGAGATCGATGCCGCGCCTGCGGGCGCGGCGTCACGCTAAAGCCGGAGTCATACGCCCGTCCGCGCGCGCGCGCACCCGGAACTGGCACGGATGTGGCTAACTTCGGGACACCGGGCGGCCGGCACGGAGGCGATTCCCCATGGAAGACAACGAGTTCGTGCCCCGCGGCGCCGAGTCGACGCGCGACGGCCGCGTCCGCGCGGCGAACGTGAAGCGCGTCTACGGCGATCCGATCGAGCTGCGCGGGCGCACGCTGGTGCCGGTGGCGCGCGGCGGCGTCGTCCCTCTCGGCGTCTACGAGGTCACCCACGACCGCACCCGCTTCGTGCCCGCGCACGACCTGCGCCGTCTCCTCGCCGCCGCCCTCGCCGGCCTGGCGGTCGGCTATGTGCTCGGCCGCCGGGCCGAGGACTGACCGAAGGCCGAGGCGATCCGCTACGCTCTCGCGTCCAACGTCCGAGGAGCGTCCATGCCCGCCGCCGAGAAGGACCCCTGCAAGCCCGACGCGGGACGCTGGGTGCCGCGCATCGACCGCGAGCGCTGCGAGGCCAAGGCCGACTGCGTCGCCGTCTGCCCGTTCGACGTCTTCCAGATTGGCCGGCTGAGCGAGGCCGAGCGCGGCGCGCTCTCGCTGCGCGGCAAGGTTCGCGCGTTCTTCCACGGCAACAAGCAGGCCTACGCCGTCCGCGCCGCCGATTGCCACGGCTGCGGCCTCTGCGTGAAGGCCTGCCCCGAGAAGGCCATCAAGCTCGAAGCCGTCCGCTGAGAGCTCGGTCAGTCGGCGGTGCCGAGGCCGCACCAGGCGGGGAAGTCTTCGGGCAGCCCGCCGGCGTAGGGATCCGGCGTCACGCCCTTCGGGTGGTCCTGGAAGAAGCGCAGGATGAGCGGCGTGGCCTCGCTGCGCCAGTCGTGGCGCGTGTCGCCGTCGGGCAGCGGCAGCTCGCCGTGGTTGCAGGCGACGACGGTGTGGCCGTTGCCGGCGAGCTTGTCGAGCAGGTCGTCGGCGAAGCGGTCGAAGTTCTGGCCGTAGGCCTCGTCGTTCGGGCCGCCCCAGTTCAGCATGAACGGCAGCTTCACCGCCGGGTCGGGGTAATCGATCAGCAGGCCCGCCGACATGCCGGCGGTCGACGCGATCCTCTCGGAGCGCGCCACCGTCAGGAAGGCGGTGTGCAGCGCGCCGGCGCTGTGGCCGACGACGTGGATGCGGTTCGGATCGATGTCCCACGCCTCCTGCGCGCACTTCAGCATGTCGTCGAAGAACTGCAGGTCCTCCGACGGCCGCAGCGCCGCCGACTGCCACTCGGAGCCCAGGCCCACCTGGGAGCCGGGGATGATCAGCACGAAGCCCTCGCGCTGGGCCGCCTCGGCCATCCCGCTGTAGTCGGCGATGCTGTCGATGGGCTCGTACGGGTCCACCTCGTCGCCGAGGCCGTGGTAGAGGAACACGAGCGGCCGCGGGCCGTCGCCGGGCTCCGGCAGCACGACGTGGAAGACGCGCTCGAGGCCCGCCGAGGGGAACGCGCCGTTGCGGCCTTCGGTGAGCGCCGGACACTCGGCGATGGGCTCGAACGTCTCGTCGCCGCCGCCGCACGAGGCCGCCGGCGTCGCGCCCTCGGTGCCCCAGGGCACCGCCGCGAACGTGCTGGCGGTCAGGTCGGTCTGCAGCGTCTCGACGCGACCGGTCACGAGGCCGCACATGCCGTCCGTGCCGGCGACCGCCTCGAAGTGCACCGTGAGCTCGATGTCGGAGCTCGTCGGCGAGAAGGCGCCGGGCAGCACCGCGTCGGCGAAGGTCAGCGTGAAGCGGCCCTCGGCGTCGACGGGGACGTCGGTGGCGGTGGCGATCACGTCGCTCACCATCCCGTCCTTCACCGCGCGCAGCTTCACCTCGTCGAGCGAGCCGGCGCCATCGGCGGTCGTCGAAGCGACCTCGGCCTGGAACGGGATCTCGATGTCGCCGAACTCCGTCAGACTGATGAGGACGTACCAGAGGCCGCTCTGCGGGACGCCGGGCGTGTAGGGGTTCGTCAGCGAGCCACCGGCGCCGCCTTCACCACCGGCGCCGCCCATGCCGCCTTCGCCACCGGCGCCGCCCATGCCGCCAGCGCCGCCCATGCCGCCGGCGCCGCCCATGCCGCCGGCGCCGCCTGCGCCGCCTGCGCCGCCAGCGCCGCCGGCGCCGCCGATGCCACCGCCGGCCCCGCCGTCGCCGCCCGCATCCTCACCACAAGCCGCCAGCGCGAGCGCGCCCGTCAAGACGAACCCCAGACACCGCCGCATCGCCAGGACCTCCCCCGGGAAATCGCCGGAAGACTGCCCCACGTACGGCGTGCGACACAAATCGGATCGTCGGAAGCTTCAGAGGCCGCCGCTACGCGGCGTGGTGGTGCCCCTCGGCTGCCCGCAGGAGCGCCCGCACCTCGTCGTCGGTCGTCTGCGCGAACTGCTCGTACCAGAGCCCCACCGCGCCGAACGGTGTCGGCGTCAGCAGGCACTCCATCGCGTCGACGGAGACCGCGAGGCGCTTGCACGTCTCCTCCGGCGCCACCGGCACCGCCACCACGAGCCGCTCCGGCCCGAGCACCCGCAGGGCCTCGATCGCCGCGCGCATGCTCGCGCCGGTTGCGAGCCCGTCGTCAACCAGCACCACCGTCCGCCCGTCGATGGGCGGGCGGGGCCGGTCGCCCCGGTACAGGCGCTCTCGACGCCGCAGCTCCTCGAGCTCGCGCGCCGCCACCTCGTGGATGACCTCCCGTGGCACGGCGAGCGCCTGCACGATGTCCTCGTTGAGGACCTGGACGCTCCCGGTCGCGATGGCGCCCATCGCCAGCTCCGGGTTGTGCGGCGCCCCCAGCTTGCGGACGAGGAAGACGTCGAGCGGCGCGTCGAGCGCCTCCGCCACCTCGTAGCCGACGGGCACGCCGCCGCGCGGCAGCGCCAGCACCACCACACGCTCGCCCTTCACCTTCGGCCGCAGCCGCTCGCCCAGCTGCCGACCCGCGTCCCGCCGATCGCGAAACCTCCGGAACTCGTTCGTCATCGTGCGCAGCTCCCGCGGCTCCCGGGGCTCCGGCGCCGGGAGGCTGCGAGGCGCGTGCCACGGCGGCGCGGCGCGCCGGCGGATGCGCGTCGCCCCATTCCGCCCCGATGGGACGAGCGCGGAGGGACCCGGATGTCAGGGGGCGCGGACGTCGATGCGGACGACGCGCTCGTCGTCCTTGCAGGCAGCGAGGTGGAAGTAGACGCCGTCCAGCGCGGGCGCCATCGCCACGCACTCGTCTCGGCCGAGCGTCGGCGGCACCCGGCGCGCCTTGGCGTCGGGATGGGCGGCGCGCAGCTCGGCCAGCGTGCTGCCGACGCCGACGCCCGCCGCCGTCTTCGGCCCTTCGCCGAGGACGCGGATCGACCGCACCTTCGCGCCGGCCTCGACGGCCTTCACCGCCGCCGCCGCGAACGCCGCCGCGTCCGGCTCGATGGGCTCGCTCTCCGCCTTGCGCGTGAACGGCCCGTCGGCGATGGCCACCTCGATCGGCGGGTCCTGGAACCGGAAGCCCTCTTCGGGTTGGAAGTCGGCGAAGTACCGCGCGAAGTACCGCGCCCGCAGGTCCGCCGGGCGCAGCGACTTCGGCACCGCCTCGCCGAGCCGGGCCTCGCCGACGCCCTTCCCCGAGATCTCCCAGCCGCTCTTCACCGGTGCCTCCATCGCGGCGCCCGTCGCCGACACGACACTCACCACCAGCGCCCAGCCCCACCTCATGGCACGACGATGTACCAGAGGTGGAGCTTCTGGCACGGATACCAGCCATCGGCGTCCGAGAGCTTCTCGCCGTCGAACAGATCGACGTGCCCGGTGCCGCCGTAGCCGTAGATCTTCTCGAACGCGACGATGCCCTTGCGCGAGGAGACGACCGGCTTGATGTCCGTCTCGTAGGCCGCGTCGAACGCCGCCGCGTCCTTGTAGGACTTGTCGGCCGGGAAGATCTTGTCCGCCTTTCGGAAGTTCTTGGCCATGTACTGCCACATCTCGGAGGCGGCGAGGATGTAATACTCCTTCGTCTTCCTGCTGTACGTGGGCTTGCGCTTGAGGCCGGCGGCGGCCGTCTTGGCCGGGGTGATGCGGAAGCCGAGCTTGTTGAGCATGATGCTCATGCGGATGGCGCAGGTGTTGTAACCCGAGGGCAGACCGTGGTCCGCCAGCAGGTCCTCGCTGTCCGTGTTCTGACTCTCGTCGTCCTGGTAGTTGTGGGGGTGGGCCTCCCACATCTTGTCGAACTCTTCCTGGCCGGCGGGCATCTTCTCCTTCTTTTGCACCGCCTTGCCCGCCGCCGCCCCCGCGGACCTGCCGCCGGCCATCTGGTCGAGCAGCCCCTCGGCGCTCTGACCGGCGACGACCTTGTCGGCGACCGCGTCCGCGTGCTTCTCGTAGGCGTCGCCGGACTGCCCCACGCCGCCCTTCAGCTGCACGCCCCCGCGCTGCTGCACCACGTGCGCCGCCTCGTGGGCCGCGGTGTGCAGGTCCGGCGACTTGCCGAACGCCACCGCGTCGCCGACCGCGTACGCCTCGGCGCCGAGCTCGTCGCTCGCCCTGGCCGCCGCGCCGCCGACGTGCGCCTTCACGCCGCCCACGTCGTGCTTGCCGAACGCGGCCTGAATGCGATCGCCGTGCGGGAGCGCGCCGCCGCTCCCCTGGACACCCGCCGCGGCGGTCGCCTGCGCCGCGGCGCCCAGCTGCTGCATGGCGCCCTTCGCCTGCACGGCCTTCACGTAGCTCTGCCAGGCCGAGCGCGCCTGAGGCGCCGCGCCGCCGCCCTGCTTCTGTTCGCCGTCGGCCTTCTTCTCCGGCGTCCGTGCCGGCGCCTGGTCGCGCGTCGCACCCATGCTGCGTCACCCCCGTTCGTCGCGACGATATCCGGGACCGTCCGACGTCGCAACCGCAGCCGTCCGCTGCGGCGCCGATGAAACGTTCCGATGGAGCGTTCCCTCGGAACACTTCCCCGCCGTTCGGCGCGCCTCGATGCAAGCCCCGCTTCGCTCGGGCGCGTGGCACGGCGCTCGCAATCGCTCCCCGCCGACGGACGACACACACGGCAGGAGAACGAAGATGAAGACCCGACTGCACCACCACGCTCGCCGACTCCCGCTCGCCATCGCCCTGCTCGTCGGCGGCTCGCCCGCGGCACACGCCCAGGGCGTCAGCTTCGGGGCCGCGCACTCGGAGTGCGGCGGCGACGACCCGCCGGCCCTCGAGCGCCTCGAGATCGTCGACGCGCAGCCGATCCGCGGTGGCCGCGTGCAGCCGGTGACGCTCCGCTTCACGTTCGACCGGACGCTCGCCCCGGACGAGGAGGCCTGCGTCCGGGTCAGCACGAACAACCCGGCGGCCTTCGGCCTCCACGCCGGCGGGCGGGACTTCTTCGGAGGCGCACAGCTGGTCGTGCGCGCCCCGGACTCCAACGTCGCCGAAGCGACCGGCGGCACCGACGTCTTCCGGCCGCCGCAGCCCCAGAGGCAGCGGCGGTACACCTTCCGAGCCAGGCTCGTCGAGAGCGCCGGGCAGGCGACCGTGAACGCCGTCGCGATCGATCGCGAGGACCGCATCGTAGGCTCGAACCGCACCGCGACGCTCTCGGTCGACGTGCCGCCGAGCCCCCGACTGCGCCTCCACGACCCGGTCCTGACGGGGACCAACGAGGGCTCCGGCAACCTCAGCATCCCCGGCTACGAACTCCATGCCAGCGAGAGTCTGGAGCTCGACCTCGAGACCCGCAGCCTGGATGGCGACCGTGATGGCATCCTGCAGATCGTCTCGCCGAGCGGAGGCAACGTCACAGTGCCGGCCGGGGTCCCGATCTCCATCGACTTCACCTACCGCGCGCGCGCCGAGGTCGCTCGCGAGACGCGCTTCGAGGTCGTCGCCGACGAGCACTATCTGGACGACCTCCCGGAGGCGCAGCGGGATCCCGAGGTCGTCACGGTGCGGCCGCTGCGGTTCTGCGCATCCGGCGAGCCACGCTTCTCGCAACGAGGGACGAAGATCGTCACGCGCTGCAAGCTCCGGCCGACCGACCCGCGCGCGGTCCGTCCGGTCGCGCGCCGGCGGTGAGCCGGACCGACGCGTGACGGCGGCCCATGCGCGCGCCGCGAGTTCCTCTTCCTGCGACGCGACCCCCGCTGCCCCGAGGCGCGGGAGGAGCCCTGCCCGGTCCGAGCGGAAGGTGTCTACGGCAGCCAGGGCACCGGCCCGCAGATCGCGCCCCTCCGCAGGTGCGGATCACACCGCGCGAAGCCGAGGGCGCGGCAATCCACGCGCTCCACGCGACCGGCATTGCACAGCACGATCGTGTCGCCCTCGCAGCGGGGAGCGGTCGAGAGCGGATCACAGGCCGCCTCCACGCCGCAGAACGCCTGCTCGCCCGTCACGCGACAGTTCATCGCCGCATGCCGGCGCGCGCAGTCGACGACCGACTCCGCGTTGCCCGTGCACTGCCGCAGGCGGCGACCCTCACAGCCCAGGATGTTGTCGCCGAAGTCGGTCCCGAGGGCGCCGTCGTGGAGCCGTCGCGCGAAGGCGCCGACGCCGTCGTCGGGGACGCATGATCCGAGGTACACGGCCGCGCGCGCGATCGCGTCGAGGGACGTGGCATGCAGCGCGGGACCGGCGTCGGCGACCTCGCCCCCGTCCGGCGCTCCCGTGTCGGGCACGCGGGCGTCGGGCGCCGGAGGCATCGACGGCGGCGTCCCGGGCGCCGGAGGCATCGACGGCGGCGTCTCTGGCGCCGCTCGCGTCGGCCGCGTCCGGCGGCGCGGCGTCCGGCCGTCCCGCCTCGGCCCGATGATGCGCATCCGTCGGCGCGGCATCCGCGGCGGACGACGTCTCGTCATCCTCACAGCCGGCGAACATCAGCGCGGCCAACAGCGCCGCGATTCGCCTCGTCACGTTCCCGCCCCCCTGCGTCGCGTTCGTGCCGCGACCATGTCACGGCGGCGGCCTCGGGACGGGCGCCGGACCTCATCGGAACCGGCACGTGCCGTCGGGCTGGCACGCCGCGATCCCGCCGCGACAGATGGAGAGAGATTGCTGGCAGCTGACGCAGATGACATCGTCGCCGCAGGTCCAGCGGGTGACGGCGGCGGGCGTTCAAGTGGACGATGGACCGCGCCGGACGGCGAGGCGAGAGCGAGGCGCGGCCCCGAAGGCAGGGCCGTAGTCCTGTCGAGGGGCCGGAACGGAGCCGAGGCCCTCGACCTGACGGGGCCGTGGGCTCGCCCCGAAGGGGCGCTCGCCTTGCGGGACAAGCGAGGCGTCGTCCACTTGGATGGCCGCCGCTGTGAGTCCGCAGCCGGCCAGCCTGTCGCATCCGCAGACGCCGTCGCGGCGACAGATGCTCCCGCTGGCGCTGGACTCGCACTGTCCATCACTGATGCACCCCGCGCATCTTCCCCGTGTGCAGGAGCGTCGCCGCACTCGCGGGTGCCGACGCAGCCGCAACGCGTGCCGTCGATGCAGGCGGACCCGGCCGGATGTCCGGCGCACGCCTGGTCGTCGGCGCACTGGCGCTGCCGTCGTCGCGGCAGAGGGGCGTCGCGCCGCCGCACCGGCAGACGCGGCCGCGCGGGTCGTCGCCGCACTGGTCGTTCGTCGTGCACTCGACGCAGGCACGCCCCTCGAGACAGTAGGGCCCCGGGGCGTCGCACACCTGGTGGGTGGCTGCGTCGCAACGCATGCAGACACCGGCGACGCACTGCCCGAGCGCCGGATCGCCGCAGCCCTGTGGCGACGACGAGAGGCAGGCGACGCATCGCCCGTCCGCGCAGAAGCGCCCGGCGGGATGGGCGGCGCAATCGTCCTTCGACGCGCAGGCACGGCAATGCCCGGCGGCGTCGCAGAGCTGGCCGGCCTGCGCGCAGTCGGCCGCGCACGCCTGCTGGCCGGCGTCCGGGCGGCAGGCGCCCCCGTCGCAGACGGATCCGTCGGCGCATCCGCCCCCGGCGTCGCAACCACAGGTGTTGTCGGCGAGGCAGAGCGCGCCGCGCGCGCTGCCCTGGCAGTGCTCGTTCGCGGTGCACTCGACGCACCGCCGGCCGTCGAGGCAGTGCGGCGCGGCGCCATGGCAACTCGCCGCGGCGTCACCGCAGCGCGACGGCGACGCGTCGTCGCCGGGATCCGTGGAGGCCATGTCGGCGGGGCCGTCGTGACCTCCGGGCGGCGGGCCCGGAGAAAAAGCGCACGCCCCGGATCACTTTTCTGCGACACGCGCCGCCGCTGACCGAATGACGTTCGAGCGGCCAGTTCGACCCGGGTCCATCTCCGCCGCCTTTCCCATGTTCGCGAGCGCGCCGCCGCAGAGGCGGCGGTGCGTTCCATTTCCGCCCCGAGGGGCGAAGGGCTGACACATGCGACGTGTGTTCTGGTGGGTGACGTGTCTCCTCATGATGGGGTGCGTCGAGGGCGCCGGCCTCGACACCGACGGCGACGGCGCGGAAGCGTCCGACGAGGAGTGGGTGCTGCTCGGCGAGGGCGAGGCTCACGGCGACATCGAGGACGAGCCGACGGGCACGGCCGAAGAAGAGTCGGCGCTCACGACGACGCGTCGCGTGAGCGGGACGAGCTACTTCCAGCTCACGAACTTCAGCGTCGATCTGCGCGGCCTGCTGGCGCGCACCCGAACGATGTGTCCGGCGAAGATCCTGAAGAAGGGCCCGACGCAGTATCTCTTCTTCTGGAACACGAAATACAAGGTCAACGTCGGCTGGAACGCGACCACGCGCGTCGCGAAGGTGCTCGACCCGATCGGCATGTCGTTCGAGACGAAGCGCTCGCGGGGCTTCGCGGGCGTGGGCGGCGAGGCCCGCATCGACGGTCCGCGCTACATGTCGCCGCTGGCCCGCGCCTCCATGGTCCGTGACATGAAGGCCACGCTGGGAGGGTTGAGCCATGCGTGCCGCTGATCGCTGGGTGGTCGCGTGCGCGCTGCTGGCGCTCGCCGGCTGTGAGCCGGCCGCTCCGAAGCCGGCCCCGGAATTCCCCGACTGGGGCTCGCCGTCGGGGCCCGACGGCGGCCCCGTCGATCCGGAGACGAAGACCATCCTGGTGCCGCCGGTGCAGCTGGCGCCGTTCCAGGGCGGGTGCTGGCGTCCGACGGCCACGTTCAAGACGACGACGAAGCCCCGCGATCTGCGCGAGGGGCAGCCGCTCGGGCTGCTGGTCAACGACGCGGTGACCAAGGTGAACCACGACCACGACATCGTGCTCGAGGCCGACGCGCGGGAGACCTGCGGGCAGGCGTGCTTCGAGCGGGTGGGATCGCTGCGGCACGTCGTCGAGGCCGACGGGGTGCCCCGCACGATCATCGAGCTCTTCGCGGTGGCGCGACAGGAGATGCCCACGCCCGAGGAGCTCTCCGACCTGGCGGTCGTGACCGCGGCGGCCTGCCTCGTCCAGACCGGCGGTGAGATCGCCCAGGAGCCGTGGGGCGTCGAGTGGCGGCTCCCGGCGCCCCGCACCGTCGAGGAGCTGCTCCAGACGATCTTCGACTTCGAGTGGTGCATCGCCGAGGGCGCGTCCGCGGCCAACACATATGACGGCACCGACTCCGACCTCGACGTCCGGGACGACGCCTGTGACAACTGCCCGGACGAGCCCAACCCCGAGCAGGCCGACAGCGGCGGGCTGTGGCTCGGCGACGCGTGCGAGTGCCAGAACACGCTCGACAACACGGCCGAGCGGGACCGCGAGTGCGTCGTCCAGCCCGACGTGGACAACGGCCGGCCGGGCCTGCTCGGCTGCGGCCCCGACGACCCCGTCGAGCCGCACTGCGAGCCGACCGGCACCTGGGCCCGACACGACCAGGACTTCACGCTCAAAGGGTTCCTGTCGGCCGGTCCCGAGGGCGGAAACCTGCCGCCCGACGGCAACTACCGGATCGATCCCGACGAGTGCGAGCCGGAGGGCGCGATCTGCGCGGGCCCGCAGCGCATGCAGTGGAAGGAGTACGAAGACTACGTCTGTGCGCAGATGCTCGCGCAGAACAAGCCGAACCGCGAGCACACGGTCTGCCGCCTCAACTCGGGCCCGGGCGAGCGCCCGTGGTATCGCACCGAGGCGATCACCGTGTCGTTGCCGCCGCAGCTCGATCACGTGCTCAGCGAGCAGGTCATCCTGCCCGAGGGGCGCGTGCGCTACCCCGACTATATC
>CAUJDF010000037.1 GCA_963169045.1 Myxococcota bacterium | reverse complement strand
TCGCCGCCCGGCGGCCGGCAGAATGCCGCCGGTCCAGCCCCGGGAGGCGCAAGATGGACACGCTGCAACCGCACGACGAGAGCGAGCTCGCCGAGGTGCAGATCGCGCACGGCGGCGATCGCGTCCGCCTGCCGCCGGCCTACGCCGAAGCGGCGCTGAAGCGCTTCGTGGAGTGCGGCGGGCGGTGGCGGCGGGCCGACGGAGACGGGTTCGTCGTCATCGTCGCCCACCGGGAGACCTGGGTGCTGCTGCGCGCGCTCGAGCAGGTGAAGCCGGAGCGCCTGGGGCCCGATGGATGTCCGCTGCCGTGGTCGCCGCCGCGTCCGCGCACCGAGTCGCTCGCCGCCGCCGAGGACGACGAGGACGACGTGGTGGCGCTCCCGGCCGGCGCGCCGTGGCCCGCGGGCGAAGCGGCCGACGTCGCGCCGGACGCCGCGCTCGCCGCGCTCGCCGGCGAGCTGTGCGCGCTGGCGGGCGTGCCGACGGCGGCGCTGCGGATCGTGCCGCAGACGGCCGACCGGCGGGGGTTCTGCGCCGGCCGCGTCTGGGTGCCCGACGAGCCGGGCCGTCCGGCGCGGATCGTCCTTCGCCCTTGTCCGAACGCCGACGCGGCGGAGATGGCCGCGACGCTCGCGCACGAGGTCGCCCACCTCGTCGCCCGCGGCGCCCGCCACGAGGAGGTTTTCAAGCGCGCCCTCCTCGAGCTCGCCGAGCGCCGCTGGGGCGCCCCGCACTTCGCCAGCGCCGACGTGCGGCGCCCCTACCCCGAGCTCGATCGCTGGATCGCCACCGGCATCCGCGCCGCCACCGAGGGCCGGCCGCCCCCGGTCCACCGCACCGGCGACGGCGGCGACACGGCGCGCGTGGTGACGCGCATCCGCAAGCTGCGGCTCCTGGCCGCGGACCAGGTCGGCACCCCCGAGGCGATCACCGCCACCGGCGTCGCCAACGACCTCGTCACCACCTACGGGCTCGGCGGCTACGAGGTGCAGATCGCCGGCGGCATCGAAGACCAGATGGTCGACCGGTTCGTCGCGATCGCGCCCCGGGCGGTGTGGCAGCGCCAGCTCGCCGGCGCCGTGGCCGGCTTCTTCGGGGTCTTCGCGCTGCAGATGGCGCGAGAGTCGCGGATGCACTTCTTCGGGCGCCACGCGGACGTGGTGGCCACCGCCTATCTCGTCGAGGTGTGCATCGGCAAGATCGAGCGGGCGCGCGACGCGTGGCTGGCCGAGTGGAAGCGCCGGGCGCGGCCGGGCGCGGGCGACGCGCGCCGCGAGGGGGTCTCGTTCTGCGACAGCGCCGTCCTCGCGTTCGCCAAGAAGCTGCGCGACATCCGCGCCCGGGAGGGCGAGCACGGCGCGGACGAGACGAGCCGCGCGCTCCGGGCCGCGGAGGACTTCGCGCGCGTGGAGCACGAGAAGCGCGGGCAGTCGTGGGGCACCGCCAGCGCGAAGCACGTGCGGCACCACGCCGCCGGGGCGAAGGTGGGCGAGGATCTGAGCGTCGTGCGCGGCGTGGACGCGGCGTCGCGAGCCCTCGAGCGGAAATGACTCAGGGCGTGGTGAAGGTGTGCGCGTCGGACCCGGTGCGGCCGCACGGGTCCTCGACGCCGACGTACACGACGGTGTTCGTCGCCGCCGCCGGGAAGTCGAGGAAGACGAGCAGGTCGTACTCCTCGACGACGCCCTCGTTCACGCGCAGCGCGAAGTCGCCGTCGCCGCCGACGACCAGCGTGCGCAGGCCGATCGGGTAGCCGCAACCTTGCGGAACCTCTCCGGTTTCTGAAAGTGGTCCCGGGGCGCACGCCGGCCCCTGCCCCACCCAGAGCGTGAAGCGCAGCCGGTCGTAGAGGTCGAGGCGCGCGTTCTTCACGCGCACGCCGAACACCGCGTGGTGGCCGCCCTGGGCCCCCTCGTAGACGGTCACCGGCTGGCCGTCGGCGAGCCGCGCGAACTCGCCGTCGCCCTCGCCGAGCTCCACCTCGAGCGCGCCGGTCGCGTCGCACCGCTCGAGCCGCGGGAACTCGGGATCGTCGGCGCATGCGAGGCGATCGAGCGTGCAGGGGGTGTCGCCACCGCCCAAGGGGAAGCAACCGCCGAGCGCGAGGGCGAGGAGCAGCCATCTCATCCGCGTTTGATCCTTTCGGGCCGCGGCAGTCTACACTCGAGCCCCATGTCGTTCCGCCTGTCCTTCTCGCTGCTCATCGGCCTCGGCACCCTGCTCGCGCACGTGTACCTGTACTTCCGGCTCGTCCGGCCGGCGGTCCGCCGGCGCGGGCTGCGCGTCGCGCTCGTGGTCGCGTTCGCGCTGCTGACCGCGCTGCTGATGATGCGGCGCAGCTTCCGCGAAAACGTGTCCTGGGAGACGGCGGGCGTGCTCTCGCGCGTGTCGTACGCGTGGCTGGGCCTGTTGATGTGCCTCGTCGCGGTGTGCCTCGCGACCGACGCGGGGCGCGTGCTGTGGGCGACCGCCGCGCGCCTCCGCCGCAAGCCCGCGGCCCCGGACGCGCCGCCGGTGGACGCCGACCGCCGCCGCCTCCTCGCCGTGGGCACGTCGGTGGCCGGCCTCTCCACCGCGACGTACGGCGCCTGGCGCGCCTTCGCCCCGCCGGAGGTCACCGAGCTGGCGATCGCGGTGCCGCGCCTGCCGCGCACGCTCGACGGCCTCACGATCGTGCAGCTCACCGATTTGCACGTGGGCCACTTCATCCAGCGCCGCTTCATGGACGAGCTCGTGGCGCGCGTGAACGCGCTGAAGCCGGACCTCGTCGCGATCACCGGCGACCTCGTCGACGGGGACGTGCCCACGCTCGGCCACGCCGTCGCCGCCCTCGGCGACCTGCGCGCGCGCTTCGGCCGCTTCTTCGTCACCGGCAACCACGAGTACCACTCGGGCGAGGCCGAGTGGTCGGCCTTCCTCGAGACGATCGGCGTGCAGGTGCTGCGCAACCGGCGCGTCCCCATCGGCGACGGCGGCGGCGTCATCGACCTCGTCGGCGTCGACGACTGGAGCAGCGGGCGGCGCAGCGGCCGCCCCGCGTACGACCTCGACCGCGCGCTCGCCGGCCGCGACCCGGAGCGGGCCGCGGTGCTGCTCGCCCACCAGCCCGCGAACTTCGGCGTCGTCGCGCAGCGGGGCGTCGACATTCAGCTCTCCGGCCACACCCACGGCGGGCAGCTCTTCCCGGGCACGCTGCTCATCGGGCTCGCGTGGGAGTACACGCGCGGCCTCTACCGCCGCGGCGACGCCCATCTCTACGTCAGCCGCGGCTGCGGATTCTGGGGGCCGCCGATGCGCGTGGGCAGCCCGCCCGAGGTGGTCAAGCTGACGCTCACCGCCTGACGGCGTCGGGCTCGCCCTCCAGGTGCTCGATGTTGCGCTGCACCTGGGCGTACACGGCGCCGAGGATCGTCCCGAAGATGACGTGGCCGAAGAGGCTGCCGAGGCCGATGCCCCGCAGCGCCGGGTCCGTCAGGGGCGCGAACGGCGCCCAGCCCAGCAGCAGCGGCATCAGCACGAGGCCGCCCACGATCCACCATCCGAAGCCGTAGAGCGCGCCCCGGCTGATGCCGGCGCGCTGGCCCCGGGCGGCGCCGGGCGACAGCGCGCCGAAGAGGGCGCCGAGCACCGCGCTCAGGAGCAGGTGGATCGCCCAGCCGGTCAGCAGACCGTCGCCGCCGAAGGCCATCGCGGTCTGGTGCATGAGCGACGCCCGGCCGCCGTCGGGGAGCGGGCCCTGCACCAGCGTCATCAGGGCGCCGAAGAACGCGCCACCGCTGAGACCGGCGACGATGCCCGCGCCGATCCGTTGCTTCCGCATACCGTCACCTCCCTGGCTGCATCCCTATCAGATGCGCGGGAGGCGCCGATGGCGGCGACCCTGTCAGAGGCAGCGGCCGGCGTCGGCGCGGCCCGAGCAACAGAGGCACGCGCCGTCACCGGCGGCGGCGCCGGCGGGCGCGCAGCAGCGGCCCTCGGCGCACGCCGCACCCTCGCGGCAGTCGCCGTCGGCGGCGCAGGCGCCCGCGGCGCCCGGCGCGCCGCAGCAGGTCGCGCCGCAGGTGAGGCCGGAGCAGCACGGCGCGTCCGGCGTGGCCGGCGCGCCGTTCGCGACGCACGGCGCGCAGCCGTCGACGCTGGCCACGCCCGCCTCGCTGCACGCGCAGGCGTCGGTGACGACCACGTCGTCGACGAGGCACTGCTGGGGCACGCCGCAGTCGCCGCGCGCGCAGCACGCGCTCTCGCCGTGCTCGCCCACGTCGAGGAAGCACGCGAGCACGGCCTCGTGGCAGGCGGTGCAGGCCGCGGAGCAGTCCCACGTGCCACCCGGCCGCAGGCACTTGACCACGTTGCCGCTGTCATTGCAGCCGGTGCAGTGGGCGCTGATGCAGGCGTCGTGGACGTCGCAGCAGCCCCCCTTGCCGCGGAACGGGCCGCGGCCGCACGAGATGAGGCCCGGCGTGACGTCGATGTCGTCGCACCCGGCGTGATTGCCGACCAGCCCGGTGGCGGTCAGCGGCTGGCCGGACGCGCCGTTCGCCGCGAGGTCGGCCCCGAGCAGGAAGAGCGAGGCGCGTTGGGCCGCCGGCCCGTCGGGCGGCGCGACGGCGAGCGCGACCGGGCCGATCGGCGCGCGCCCCGGCGGCTCGAGGCGGAAGGTCGAGCCGGCGCCGGTCACCGTCCACCTGACGCGGTACGTGCCGGCCGGCCGGGCGATCTCGACGACCCAGCCGTCGGCCGTCGCGGACCACTGCGTGCGGAGCGCCGGCGCCCCGGCGTCGGCCTCGGACTCGGGCGCGTCGCCGCACCCGGCGAGCAGGAGGCAGATCCACAGACGTCGCATCCTCACGGCTCCAGCAGCACCTTGATCGCGCCGGGCGCCGCGGCGCGCGCGAGGGCCTCCACGCCGCGCGCGAGCGGCAGCCGCGCCGAGACGAGCGGCCGCGGGTCGACGAGGCCGGCCTCGAGCAGGCGCAGCGCCGGCGCGAACGGACCGCAGCGCGACCCCACGATCGTGACCTCGTCGATCACCCACTGCGTCGGGTTCGTCCGGCCGAGGTCGTGGACGGTGGTCTTGAGCACCAGCGTGCCGCGCGGCCGCACGAGGCCGGAGGCGAGCGCGAGGCCGTCGGCGGCGCCGGTGCACTCCACGACCACGTCGGCGCCGGCCGCCTCGGCGGCGCGGTCCGCCGGCAGCCTGCGGATGCCCTCGGGCAGCAGGCCGAGCGTGGCCGGGTTGCGGCCGACGGCCGTCACCGCGGCGCCGGCGAGCGCGAGCACGCGCGCGCAGAGCTGGCCGAGGCGGCCCGTGCCGAGCACGACGACGCGGTCCGACGGCCGCACGTGGACCTGCTGGAGGATCTCGCAGGCGGCGGCCAGCGGCTCGACGAAGACCGCCGCCTCGTCGGGGACGGCGTCGGGCACCGCGTGCAGGTTCGCGACCGGCAGCGACAGCCGCTCGGCGAAGGCGCCGTCGCGGCCGAGGATGCCGAGGACGGTGCGCGCCGGGCAGTGGGTCGGCCGGTCCGCGGCGCACGTGGCGCACGCGCCGCACGGGCAGTTGATCTCGCCGACGACGCGCCGGCCCACCCAGGCAGGATCGGGCGCGTCCTCGACGACGCCCACCCACTCGTGGCCGAGCACGCCGCGGAAGCCCATGTAGCCGCGCGCGAGCTCGAGGTCGGTGGCGCAGACGCCGCCGAGGCGCAGGCGGATGCGCGCCTCGCCCGCCGCGTCCGGCTCGGGGCGGTCGACGACGGCGGGGCCTTCGGGTCCGAGTACGAGCGCTCTCATGGGCGCCACCATAACCCCGGTCGCCGCGCCTCGTCCCGGGCAAGCGAGACAACACGACGATACGCGCGGCAGTTGGCGGCGGAAGCGATCGGGCGTATCTTCCCGCGTCGCCGGTCTCGCTGATTCACCGGCGGAAGATTGGGGGAGCCATGAAGGGGAAGATCACCGCGCTCGTGGCGCTGCTCGCCTGCGCCGGTTGCGGCGAGAAGGGCGGCGACAAGCCGGCCGACACCAAGGGTGGCGCGCCGAAGACCGAGGCGAAGGCGCCCGCCACCGAGGCGGCGCCGGCGACCGAGGCCGCCGCCGCGCCGGCGAAGAAGGCTTGGCTGACGGTGGCCAAGTACGGCGTGCAGCTCGAGGTGCCCGAGGGCGCCAAGGCCGAGGACGCCGCCGGCACCAGCGTCATGGTCATGTCGCCCGACGGCAGCTGCACGGTGATGCTGGCCAAGAAGGACGACATGTCCTACTTCCCGAGCTACGACTCCACGATCAAGGAGATCGAGCAGGGCACGATGGGCAAGAAGAAGGAGATGCTCAAGAACGAGAAGACCGACGAGCAGAACTGGGTCATTCACTACACCAAAGAGAACATGATCGAGCCGGGCAAGACCCAGTACGGCGTCGACGTCCGCAAGAAGATCGGCAACGACGAGTACTCCTGCGGCCGCATCACCGACACCGAGGCCGACGCCAAGTGCGTGCTCGACGCCTGCAACGGCCTCAAGCCCGCCGAGGGCGCCGGCGCGGCCCCCGCGCCCGGCAGCGAAGCGGCCCCCGGCTCGGCCCCCGCCCCCGGCAGCGAAGCGGCCCCCGGCTCCGCGCCCTGAGCATCGCCCTCGCCTGACCCTCCCCCGTCGGTTCCCCGACGGGGCGCCCCGCCCCGACCGTCCATTCTTGCCACGCGCCGCGCGCGGGTCGACGCCTGCCGCGCGGGCCCGCCGATTGCAACCCATCGAAACGAAAGGACTTTCCCATGTTCGACCACGAACCGCGGGCGGTCCGCCACGACGGCCGCCTGGTGGGGCACCTCGAAGGTCCGCCCTCGGAGACCGCCACCGTGCGGCGCCTCGATGGGACCATCGTGCGGGTGCCCGCTTCCCTGCTCCGCCCCGCCGCGGATGGCGGCTACGAGGCGGACCGCAACCTCGACGCCCTGCGCGCCGAGACGGTCGTCCCGCTCGCCGAGGAGCGGCTGACCGTCACCAAGCGCGAGGGTCCCGAGGAGCGGGTGCGCGTCCACGTGCGGCCGACGGAACGGCACGAGGTCGTCGAGGTCCCGCTCGAGACCGAGCGCATCGAGGTCGAGCGCGTGCCGGTGGACCGCCTGGTGGACCGCCCCGAGCCGGTGCGCCAGGAAGGCGACGTCACCATCGTGCCGGTCATGGAGGAGGTCCTCGTCGTGGAGAAGCGGCTGCGCGTCCGCGAGGAGGTCCACCTCCGCCGCGTCCGCAGCACCGAGCGCGTGCGGCGCGAGTACACCCTCCGCCGCGAAGAGGCCGACGTGCACCGCGCCCGCGACTGAACCACCGAGAGGAGGCTCCCATGTCCCGCGTCATTGCCCTGTTCGAAGACCGAAACGAGGCCCTCGAGGCCCAGCGCGAGCTCTTGCAGGCCGGCTTCCGCGACGACCAGTTGCACCTCGTCGAACGCCCGGAGACCACGGGCGGCATGATGGGCACCGAGCACGAGGAAGGCTGGTGGGAGAAGGTGAAGAACTTCTTCAAGGGCGAGACCGGCGGCGAGGACCGCATCTACCACGAGGCCGCCCGCCACGGTGGCATCCTCCTGAGCGCCGATGTGCCCGAAGAACGGGTCGACGCCGCCGCCGACATCCTCAACCACCACCATCCGATCGACCTCGACCGGAAGATGAAGGACTGGGACACGACGCGCCTCGAAGCCGGCACCGAGCAGCGCATCCCCGTCGCCGAGGAGCAGCTCAAGGTCGGCAAGCGGCCGGTCACCCGCGGCGGCGTGCGCATCCACACGCGGGTCGTCGAGACGCCGGTCGTCGAGAACGTCGAGCTGCGCAAGGAGAACATCGACGTCGAGCGCCGCCCGGTGGACCGCCCCCTCAGCAAGGGCGACACCGAGATGTTCCAGGAGCGCACCATCGAGGCGAGGGCCACCTCCGAGGAGGCCGTCGTCCAGAAGGAGGCGCGGGTCGTCGAGGAGGTCGTGGTCACCAAGGACGTGAGCCGCGAGACCGAGCAGGTCACCGAGAACCTGCGCCGCACCGAGGTCGACATCGACCGCCTGTCCGACGACGAGATCCGGCGCGAGTTCGACACGCTGTCGCGCGACCGCGGGTACTCGAACTACGACGACTTCCGCTCGGCGTACACGTACGGCGACCGGCTGGGCCTCGACGAGCGCTATCGCGGGCGCGACTGGAGCATGATCGAGAACGACGCCCGCACCGGCTACAACACGAACCTCTGGGATCGCGACCGCGACATCATCCGTCGCGGCTACGATCGCCGGGCCGGCCGGTTGCGCTGACGCCTCCGGCCTCCGGATCGATGCCGTCCCGCCGCAGGTCGGCGGGGTCGGCGACGGTGGCCACCGTGCCCTCGGGGTGGCGGTACCAGCCATCGGCGTCGTCCCCGCCGGCGCGCACCTTCAGCACCGTGAACATGCCACCCATGTCGATGTGACCGAAGGGTCCCGGCGTGGCGCGCATCGGCTGGCTGTTGCGCGGCATGGGCATGTCCATCGTGCCCATGCTGCCCATGCCGTCGTGTCCCATCGTCATGTACTCGGGCACGACCGCCTGCACGCGCCGATCGATGCGCTGCGCGTCCGCCCCGACCATGATGGGACCACCGTGTCCCATCTGCGTCATCACGTGGTGGGTCATGTGACAGTGCATCGCCCAGTCGCCCGGCTCGCCGGCGGTGAACTCGATGTCGCGCGTGGTGCCGACCGGCACGAGGATCGTCGTCTCCGGGTGGCGCGCCGCGGGCGGGACCCAGCCGCCGTCGGTGCCCGTCATCTCGAAGAAGATCCCGTGGAAGTGGATGGGATGGTGGTCCATGGCCGACAGGTTGCCGAGGCGGATGCGCACGCGCTCGCCCTTGCGCACGACCAGCGGCTCCGTCCCCGGGAACGCCTTCGAGTTGAAGGTGAGCAGGTTGAAGTCGCTCATCGCGTTGGGATCGGGCCGCCGCGCGCCGGCCTTCATCTTCCACTCGTGCGTCATCAGCACGAAGTCGCGGTCGACGCGGGGGCCGCGGGGGCGCCGGGGGTGCACGACGATCATGCCCATCATGCCGAGCGCCATCTGGGTCATCTCGTCGAAGTGCGGGTGGTACATGAAGGTGCCGGGGCGGTCGAGCGCGAACTCGTACTTGAAGGTCTCCCCCGGCTGGATGGGCCTCTGCGTCAGGCCCGATACGCCGTCCATGCCATTGGGCAGGATGAGACCATGCCAGTGCACCGTCGTCGCCTCCGGCAGGCGGTTCGTGACGTAGATGCGGAGGGTCTCGCCCTCGACCGCCTCGATCGTGGGGCCCGGGGAGCTGCCGTTGTAGCCCCAGACCTCGGCCTCGAGGCCCTTCGTGAACTCGTGCTGGACGGGCATGGCCACGAGGTGGCCCACCTTCACGCCGTCGACGTCGCGCCAGGGCAGCGTCGAGCCGTTGGGGGTGTGCACCGCGGGGGCGCCGCCGGGGAAGGCGCGGCGCGGGCGCTCGGGCGCGCGGCCTGGGCCGGCGGCGTCGGCGTCGGCGGGCACCTGGGCGAGCGCGCGGGCGCCGAGGAGGGTGCCGCCGGCGAGGGCGCCGAGCTGCAGGAAGTGGCGGCGATCCATGGGGCGTCTCCTAGTGCGCCTGGTGGCTGGCGGGGGCGGCGAACGGCGTCGCCGCGCGCGGCATGGCATCGAGGCCGGCGTGGCGGCCGGCGAGGACGAGGTCGAGGGTCGAGCGCGCGCGCCAGTAGTCGCGGAGCGCGTCGACGTAAGCCAGCGCCGCGTCGAGCGACTGGCGGTGGACGTTCAGCAGGTCGAAGACGCCGATCTGCATGGCGTTGTACTCGCGGATGGTGTGCTCGAGCGCGCTGCGCTGCGCGGGGAGCAGGCCGTCGCGCACGCGGATGGCGCGCAGGCGGGCCGCCTCGAGCCGGGCCGCGGCGAGGCGCGCGGCGGCGCGGACCTCCACCGCCGTCTGCACGTAGCGGTTGCGCAGGCCCAGCACCGCGGCGCGGGCCGCGCCTTCGGCCCCCTGCCCACGGTCGAACACCGGCAGGGTGACACCGACGTGGCCGCCGACCTCCCACACGTCGTCCTCGTTCTCGGCGTGGGCGCCGACCTCGAGGTGCGAGAGCCACGCCTCGGTGGACGCGAGGTCGACGCGGCCGGCGGCGGCCTCGAGCCGGGCCTTCAGCGCCGCGAGCTCGAGGTTGCTCTCGAGCGCGCGCCTCTCGACGTCGGCGGGCGGCGACGCCTCGGCGGGTGGATCTTCGAGGAATCCCGCGACCTTCCACGACACGGCCTGCGGGCCGTGCAGGTTGAGCAGCACGTTCAGGCGCTCGCGGGCGGCGAGCAGCTCGGTCTCCGCGTCGGCGGCCAGCAGGCGGGCACCCTCGACGGCGGCGCGCTGCTCGGCGAGGACGAGGTCGGTCACGTTGCCGGCGCGGTGGAGCTCCTCGGCCGTGTCCCAGGCCGCCTGGAAGTTGCGGAGCGCCTGCACCGCGATCTCGTGCCGCCGCAGCGCCGCCTGCACGTCGTGGAAGGCGTCGCGCGCGCGATGTCCGGTGTCGAGCACCTCGGCGGCGACCTGCTGCCGGGCGGCGTCGAGCTCCGCCTCGGCCACGCCCGCGCGCTGGCCGCGCAGCAGGATGCGCGACAGGTCGAAGCCGATCCCCACCTCGAGGTGGCCGTGGCCGTCGCCCTCGAGGGGGCGCGCCATGCCGATTTCCACCTCGGGGTTCGGCAGCGACGTCGCCGAGACGAGCGCGCCGCGCGGGATGCCGAGCTCCGCGAGCGCGGCGCGCAGCGCGCGGTTCTCGAGGAGCGCGACGCGCACCGCGGCCTCGGCGGTGAGCGGCGCGGCGAGCAGGCGCGCGACCTCGGCGTCGGCGGCCCCGAACGCGTCGCCCTCGGGCACGGCCACCGCGCCGGGCGCGCCGGGGCGGTCGCGCAGCAGGTCGTTGATGGCGGCGACGTCGGGCCGCACGGAGGTCGTGGTGCAGCCGGCGAGCGCGGCGACGACGACGAGCGCCGCGCGGCGGCCGAGGCGGGTCCGGCGCCTCACGGCCGGTGCCCGTCGTGGCCGGCGGGCGCCGACGCGGACGGCGGTGGCGGCGCAGCCGGCGGCAACGCGGGTGACGCGCCGTGGTGGTCGTGGCCGGCGGGCGCCGACGCCGGTGGCTGCGACGCGGGCGCGCCCACGGCGCTCCCCGCCGGCTGCTTGTCGGCGAGCGCGTGACCGTGGTGGTGGTGGTGGTGGTGCCCGCCGGCGGCCTGCGTCGGGAGGGGCGGCCAGGCGAGCGGGTCCGCGTCGCGCAGCGCACGCGCCACCGGCGGGGCCGGGGCGGCCGCCGCCTCGGGGCTCGCCGGGGAGTCGGCCGGGATGCGCTCCGGCAGCCCGGGGGTCGCGCAACCGGCCAGCGCGAACGCCAGCCACAGTCGTGTCGGCTTCATCCGTCTCTTCCTTCGCAGGGCGCCGCAGGATACCGGACGGGGCGAAGGCCCCAGCCGCCTTTCGGCCTTTCGCCGCTGCAGACGCGGAGAGGGCCGTCCGATTACGCGAAATCGAATAGACTCGCGCCGCACTTCCACCCGCGGAGCGGCGCATGGAGCGGCTGGTCTCGTTGCTCGGCCTGTTGGGCCTGGTCGCGATCGCCTGGGCGATGAGCAGCGACCGAAGGCGCTTCCCCTGGCGCGTCGTCGTCTGGGGCATCGGCCTGCAGCTCGCGCTCGGCCTCATCGTGCTCAGCCCGACGGCGCGCGAGTTCTTCTTCACCGTCGTCGATCAGGGCGTCAAGCGGCTGCTGGCGTTCAGCGAAGCCGGCGCCGACTTCGTCTTCCAGTCGGTGGAGCCGCACCAGATCGCCGATCCCGCCGGCAACCATCACTTCTTCGCGGGACACATCTCGCCGCCGGTGAAGACGTTCGCCTTCTGGATCCTGCCCTCGATCATCTTCTTCTCGGCGCTGATGGCGGTCAGCTACCACATCGGCCTGATGCAGAAGGTGGTGCGCGGCATGGCGTGGCTGATGCACCGCACGATGCGGACGAGCGGCGCCGAGACGCTGTCGACCGCCGCCAATGTGTTCCTGGGTCAGACCGAGGCGCCTCTGCTCGTCAAGCCGTTCGTCGAGCGCATGACGAAGAGCGAGCTGTACTGCGTGATGCTCGGCGGCTTCGCGAACACGGCGGGTGGGGTCCTGGCGGCCTACGTGGCGTTCCTCAAGGACATCCCGGGCATCGCCGGGCACCTCGTCACGAGCTCCATCCTCTCGGCGCCGGCGTCGCTCGTCATCGCCAAAGTGATGATGCCGGAGACGACGGAGCCGGAGACCGCGCGCTCCCTGCACATGCACGACGAGCGGCCGGACCGCAACGTGATGCAGGCCGCCGCCCGCGGCGCTTCCGAGGGCGTCTCGCTGGTGCTCAACGTCGCGGCGATGCTCATCGCCTTCGTCGCGCTCGTGGCGATGGTCGACTGGTGCCTGTCGCTTTTGCCGGTGTCGTTCTGCGCCGAAGGCGTGCAGGCCGGCTATGTCGAAGGCTGCGGCACGCTGTCGCTGTCGCGCGTCTTCGGCTGGATCTTCACGCCGCTGGCGGTGCTGATGGGGGTGCCGTGGAGCGAGGCCGGCGTCGTGGGCACGCTGCTCGGCGAGAAGCTCGTCCTCACCGAGTTCATCGCCTACATCCACCTCGGCGACATCATGAAGGGCGCGGCGCCGCTGTCGGAGCGCAGCGCCATCATCGCCAGCTACGCGCTGTGCGGGTTCGCGAACTTCGCGTCGGTGGGCATCCAGCTCGGCGGCATCGGTGGCATGGCGCCGTCGCGCATGGGCGACCTGGCCGAGCTGGGCCTCAAGGCGATGATCGGCGGGTCGCTCGCCACGTTCATGACCGCGTGCGTGGCGGGCGCGTTCATGTGACGCCGGTCAGTGGGACGCGACCGCGTCCTGGGCGGGGGCCACATCGACCTGCTTCACCGGCGCGTCGTACCGACGGCGCGAGAAGCGGTCGAGCAACGAGTACACGACCGGCACCACGACCAGCGTGAGCACGGTCGAGGTGATGAGGCCGCCGATGACGGCGACGGCCATCGGGGCGCGCTGCTCGCCGCCGAGCGACTTCGCCATCGCCACCGGCAACATGCCGAAGATCATGGCCGCGGTCGTCATCAAGATGGGCCGCAGCCGCACCGGCCCCGCCGCCAGCAGCGCTTCGTGCTTCTCGACGCCCGTCTGTCTCAGGACGTTCGTGTAGTCGACCAGCAGCACCGCGTTCTTCGTCACGAGGCCCATCAACATGATCAGACCGATCATGCTGAAGATGTTCATGGTCATGTCCATCAGGTAGAGCGCCCCGAACGCGCCGATGGTCGCCATCGGCAGCGAGAACATGATCGTGAGCGGGTGTACGAAGCTCTCGAACTGCGCCGCGAGGATCAGATAGACGAGAAGGATCGCCAGACCGAGCGCGATGAGCATCGCCTTCATCGACTTGATCATCATCTCGCCCATGCCCGTCCAGTCGGTGGTCAGATCCTTCGGGATCTTCTCCTTCGCGATCAGGTCCACCTCCTGGATGGCGCTGCCGAGGGGCTTGCTCGGCAGCAGGTTGGCGACGATGGTCACCTGCCGCTGCCGCGCCTGGCGCTCGATCTGCGCCGGGCCCTCGCCGCGCTGGATGTTCGCCACGCTGGCGAGGTCGACGAGCTGGCCGCCGGCGGCGCGCACCTGCAGGTCACGGACGTCCTCGGGGCGGCGCCGCTGGTCCTCTTCGAGGCGCACGCGCACGTCGACGCGGTCGCCCTCGAGCGGCACCTCGCTCACCTTGTCGCCGGCGATGAGCATGCGCACCGTGCCGGCGATGGCGGCCACCGGCACGCCGAGATCGGCGGCGCGGTCGCGGTCGATCTCGACGCGGAGCTCGGGCTTGCCGCCGCGGAACGTCGAGTCGAGGTCCACGTAGCCGCCGCGCGCGTTCATCTCCTTGATGAGCTCGTTTGCGGCCTGGTTGATCTGCCCGAAGTCGGTGCCGCGGATGTTGTACTGCACCATCGAGTTGCGGAAGCCGCCGCCGCTGATGGCGCGCACCGGCTCGATGGCGATGGTGGCCGGCGGCCGCGTGCCGAGGGCCGCGCGGGCGTAGTTGATGGCCTGCATCGTCGTGAACGCCCGCTGGTGCCGGTCGACGAGCGCGACGTGGATCTCGCCCTTGTTGACCTGTCCCTGCGCGCCGCCGCCGATGGTCGAGAACAGCGCGGTCACGCCGGGCAGCTTCTTCAGGTCGGCCTTGATGCCTTCGGCGAACTTCTTCGTCGCGTCGAGCGAGGCGCCGGCGGGCAGCTCGAAGACGACGCTGTACTCGCCGCGGTCCTCGGGCGGCAGGAACTCGCCCTTCACGCGCGTGAGCAGCGCGATCGAACCCACGAACACCCCGACTGCGCCGAGGAGCGTGAGCCAGCGGAAGCGCAGCGCCACCGCGAGCGTGCGCCGATACGCCTCGTCGAGCCCGCCGAGCACCCGCTCGATGGCCTGCGAGACGATGAAGCGCTTGCCGTGCTGCACCTTCAGGAAGCGCGACGACAGCATCGGCGTCAGCGTGAACGACACCAGCAGCGACACGGCCACGGCGAAGCTCACCGTCATGCCGAACTGGTAGAAGAAGCGGCCGATCAGGCCCTCCATCGTCGCCACGGGCAGGAAGACCGCCATGATCGACGCGGTGATGGCGACGACCGCGAGGCCGATCTCGGCGGTGGCGTCGCGCGCCGCCTCGCGTGCCGGCTTCCCCATCTCGAGGTGCCGGTGGATGTTCTCGATGACCACGATCGCGTCGTCGATCAGCAGGCCGATCGAGAGCGTCAACGCCAGCATGGTCATGTTGTTGAAGGTGAAGCCCATCGCGCCGATGAACGCGAACGTGGCGATGACCGACGTGGGCAGCGCCAGCGCGCTGATGAGCGTCGCGCGCCAGTCCCGCAGGAAGACCATGATGATGAGCACGGTCAGGACCGCGCCGAGCACCAGGTCGAACTGCACGTCGTTGATCGAGGCCTCGATGAAGAGCGAGTTGTCGATGGCGGTCTGGATCTTCATGCCCTCGGGCTTCGTCGCCTCGATGGCCGCCAGCTCCTTCTTCACCTTGTGCGCCACCTCGACCGTGTTGGCGCCCGACTGCTTGCGGACGACGAGCGAGACGGCCGTCTGACCGTCCAGATCCGAGGCGGATCGCTCCTCTTCGACGGTGTCGACGACCTTGGCCACGTCGCGGACGCGCACCGGCGCCCCCCCGCGACGCGTGAGCACCAGATCGCCCACCGCCTCGACCGACTTGACCTCTCCCTTCGTCTTGACGGCCAGCTCCGTGCCGCCGGCGTCGATGCGACCGCCGGGGACGTCCAGGTTCTGGGCGCCGAGCGCCTGGGCGACGTCGGTGGCCGTCAGTCCGTACGCGGAGAGCCGGTTGCGGTCGATGAGGACGTGCACCTCGCGCTCGCGGCCGCCCACGAGGTCGATGGAGCCGACGCCGCTCAGCTTCTGCAGGCGCGCCTTGACCACGTCCTCGGCGAACCGCGTGACCTCGCCGAGCGGGCGGTCGCCGGCGATGGCCAGCGAGAGGATGGGCGCCGCGCCGACGTCGAACTTCTCGACGACCGGCTGCTCGACGTCCGGGGGGAGCTGCGAGAGCACCGACGAGACCTTGTCGCGCACGTCCTGCGCGGCCTGGTCGATCGGCTTCTCGAGCTCGAACTGGATGATGACCTGCCCGACGTTCTCGAGGCTCACCGAGCGCAAGACCTCGATGCCGCCGATGGTGTTGAGCGCCTCCTCGAGCTTGTCGACGACCTTGACCTCGACGGCCTCGGGGTCGGCGCCGGGGTAGATCGTCGTCACCGTGACGATCGGGAACTCGACCTCCGGGAAGAGGTCGACGCCGATCTTCGGCAGGGCCACGAGGCCGACCACCATCAGCGTCAGGTTGATCACCGTCGCCGTGACGGCGCGGCGGATGCTGACGTCGGCGAGCTTCATCGCTGGGCCTCGACCGTGGCCGCCTGCGAGGGCCGGATCTCGACCTCCGCGAAGACGCCCGGCTTGATGCGGCCGTCGGCGTTCGGCAGCTCGACGACCACCTGGAACGACCGCGTGCCGGCCTTCACGAAGGGCACGATGCGCGTGATCGTGCCTTCGACCTGCTCGCCGACGGCGTCGATGCGCGCCCGCACCTTGTCGCCGACGCGCAGCGTCTTGAGGTGCGCCTCGGGCACGTCCACCCGCAGGTCGATCGGCGTGATCTCGGCGAGCGCCACCATCGGGCTCGGCGGCATCGTCGCCACCCACGCGCCCTCGGCGGTGAGGCGCTCGACCACGAGGCCGGCGAACGGCGCCCGGATCTGCGTGTCGGCCTGCGCCTTTCGCACCATCGCGATCGTGGTCTCGGCGAGCGCGAGTTGCGCCTCGGCGGCCTCGAACGCCGTGCGCGCCTGGTCGAGTTGGGCCACCGGCAGCGCCTTCTCGTCGGCCAGCTTCGACAGGCGGTCGAGCTCCCGGCGCGCCGCGGCGACCTGCACCTGCGCCAGCTTCTTCTGCGCCTCGGCCTGGCGCACGCGCAGCCGGATGTCGCCGTCGTCGAGCCGGGCGAGCACCTGCCCCTTCTCGACGACGTCGCCCTCGCGCACGAGGAGCGCCTCGACGAGGCCCGACCCCGTCGCCGCCACCTGGCTCATGCGGTGCGGCGCCGTCGCGCCGGTGACGCGCAGGGTGCCGTCGCTGGCCGTCGCCAGACCGCCGCCCTCGGCGTTGGCCGGGGCCGCGCTGATGGGCGCCGGCGGATGCGTCACGCTCGCCGGTGCGGGCGGGAGCTGAATCTTCTCGACCTTCGCCTCGCCCTTGCAGCCGGCGAAGGCGAGGGCAGCGACCAACGTCGCGAGGAGCGGCTTGCGGTTCATCGGGTCTCTCCGTCACCCATCGCGTCCCGCAGCCGGGCGAGGGCGATCCAGCGGTCGTAGCG
Organism: Myxococcota bacterium; assembly: GCA_963169045.1. Taxonomy (GTDB): domain Bacteria; phylum Myxococcota_A; class Bradymonadia; order UBA7976; family UBA1532; genus CAUJDF01. Next base: position 185,655 of record CAUJDF010000037.1, on the reverse strand, counting down.
CGCCGCCTCGAGGCGCATGCGCGCCCGGGTCAGCTCGGATTCGGCGTCGAGCAGGTCGGTGGTGGTGGCCTTCTGGGCCTCGTAGCGCGCCCGCTCGAGCCGCGCGGCCTCTTCGGCCTGGGTCACCGCGGCCTCGGCCACCTTCAGCGCCTCGCTCGACGTGGCGTGGGCATACCACGCCGATTGCACCTGAAAGGCGATCTGCGTCCGCGCCTGGGAGGCGCCGGCTTCGGCGCGCTGCACCCCGGCCGAGGCCTCGTCGACGCGGTACCACGTGGCGCCCCACTCGAACGGCGTCCAGCTCAGGAAGGCGCCGCCGAAGAGCGTCGACGCGTCCTGGAGCTCCGTGCCGGTGTTGTGCTGGTACTGCGCGACGAGATTGACGTCGGGGATGAGCCGCGAGCGCGCCGCTTCGACGCCGTTCTCGGCTTGCGCGATGCGGGTGCTGATGGATTTCAGCTCGAGGCGCTGTTCGAGCGCCCGCTCACGCGCCGCCTCCAGCGTCGGCACCGGCTTCTCCGCCGGCTGCACCGGCTCCAGCGGCCCGAACTCCGGCTGCTCCATGCCGATGGTGGCGGCGAGACCGGCGCGGGCCTGGGCGACGAGGTTCGTGGTGGCGAGCGCGTCCTGCCGGGCGGCGGCCACGGCCACCTGCACGCGCAGGACGTCGTTGCGGCCGGCGAGGCCGCCCCGCTCGAGCGCCTCCACGGTCTGCAGGCGCGCCTCGAGCGCGGCGACGCCCGCGTCGGCGGCCTCGCGCATCGCCTGCGCCTGCAGGACGCGGAGATAGGCCGCGGTCACCTCGGTGGCGACGTGCTTCTCGGTCGCCTGCCGGTCGGTGGTGGCGACCGCCTTCTCGCCCTCGGCGATCTGGTAGCCCTGGTGCACGCCGTAGAGGCCGGTCAGCGGCTGCACGAGCTGCACGGTGGCCTGTGTGGTCACCTGCTCGCGGACGATCGTGCCCCCGCCCAGCCCCTGCAGCAGACCCGCGACCACGGCTTCGTACGGCGTCGTCGGGGGCGGCAGCGGCGGGACGTTGCCACCCCCCGCGAACTCGAGCCGCTGTACGTCGTCCCAGTAGATCACGTTGCCCTCGAGGCGCAGCTTCGGGCCGTAGTTGCCGCGGACCGCCTTGCGCGCGGCCTCGGCGCCGTCGATGCGCGCGTCGTGGTCGGCGAGCAGCGGGCTGCGCCGCAGCGCCTGCCGGATGGCCTCGTCGAGGGTCAGCGCGGGACCGGCGGGGGCCCGCGCCCCCGTGGCCTCCGCGGCCGCGGCACCGGACGGGGGGGGCGTCTCGGGTGCCGCGGCCGCGGGCGCGGCGCCGGCCTGGAGGGGGGCCAGGACGTGCGCCGCTCGGAGAAAGACGTGCAGGAGGCTCATCGCGCCGCCGCTCCGTTCATGAAAAGGCGGACGATGCGGTCCGCCTGCTGCTCGAGTCCGTCGTGGCCGCCGCTCATCAGCCAGCGGAACATGAAGGCCTTGGTGATGCTGACGAAGGCGGTGGCGTAGTCGGCCGCCGACTCGCCGGACGCGAGCGCGCCTTCGTCCAGCCCGCGCGCCATCTCGTGTTCGAAGGCCGCGAGCGCCTCGGCGTTGTGGCGCGTGCTGTCGTCGCCGAGGTCCTCGGCTTCGAGGTCGCAGAAGCCACGCTGGGCGACGAACGCGACGAAGAGGTCGCGCTTGGTCTCCGCGAGCGCGAACAGGCGCCGGAGGATGTAGGCCAACCGCCGGTCGAAAGGCAGCTCGGGCGGCGCCGGCTGGTCCATCAGCGCCACGAACTCGCGGCCGGTCTCCATGACGACGGCGCGGAAGATCTCTTCCTTGTTCTTGAAGTAGTTGTAGAGCGCCGGCGTGGAGTACTCGGCCTCGCGCGCGATGTCGTCCATCGTCGCGCCGTGGTAGCCCCGGCGCACGAACACCGAGGCCGCCGCCTCGACGATCCGCCCGCGGCGCCATTTGAGGGCGTCGTCTCTGCGCGATGCCATCGCGCGCTCCCGTCGTCCGAATGGAACGCGCACATTTCTGAAGAAGTCTTCAGAAAGTTGCAAACATCATCCGAAAATTGCCGTCGGATGTGGCTCGACGCCGTCGCCGGAGGGCGGGCAGGCGGCCCGTGAAGGGTGTGAGGTCGGCCTGGGGCGCCGCTGAGCGGCGTTCAGCGCCGCGCGGTCGGGGCGACGAGCAGGTGCGGGTGGTTGCGGCGAGCGACCTTGAGGTGGTGGGCGAAGGTCCGCCGCTTCAGCGGGTCGGTGCTGGCCCTGAGGGTCGCCGCGAGCATCTCCATGGCGCGCCGCGACTCGATGCTCGACAGGACGTACGCGCCCCCTGCGCACCCGTGCCCTGCGGACGGGCACGCAGAACTGGTTCTCGCAGATCATCCCCGCCCCGCAAGCCCCGTCGTTGGCGCACCCGCCGGGGAGCTCGCACGAGCCGGGCTGCCGCGACGACGACGACTGCAACGGCGGCCAGACGTGCAGCGCCGAGACTCGCTTGTGCCAGGAGCCCGCGATGTGCGCCGGCGACCAGGATTGTTTCGCGGGCCGGGTGTGCCGGCTGACGCGTTGCACAGACCCGATCCGCAACTGCATGGGTGACGCCGACTGCCCGCCGGGTGAGCGCTGCAACGACAACGTGTGCGAGTTCAGCCTCGGTTGTCAGGGTGACGATGAGTGCCTGCAGGGCTTCCTGTGCGTGAACCAGCAGTGTGTGGTGCGCCAGCAATGCGCGAACGACAACGAGTGCACGCCCGGCTTCGCGTGCGATGCCAATCGCTGCGTGGCCAGCCAGTGCGCGCGTCTGACGGCGCAGCAGAACAACGTCGCCGCCCAGGGCACGCTGACGGTGAATCGCAGCGAGTTCACGCTCGAATGCAACCCGGCAAACGCGCCGGGAGCGGCCGACAAGGCGTTCAAGTTCACGCTGGCGGCGGCCGCCGACGTGGACTTCGACATCGGCGGCATCGCCGGCTTCGTGTACGTGCTCGACGAGTGCCGCGTGAGCCCGGCGCCCGCCGTGCTCGCGTGCGGCTCCACCGCCGCCTTCGCCCCCACGCGCCTCGACGCCGGCACCTACACCGTCGTCGTCGAGGGCGACAACGGCGCGACCGGCGACTTCACCATCACCCTCCGTGTCCGCTGAACCCCGCCGCGGCGAACCGGGGCGCGCCGCGCCCCGGGGCCGCCCGACTCACAAGGACGATACGAGGCGGAAGCCGACCAGCGGGCTCGGGTCGTCGGGGCGACGGCTGAGGTCCGCCGGGCCGAGCGGCGCGTGGAGCGGGAACGCAGCGCAGCTGCCGCGCACGAGGCGCGCCTCGCGCTCCTCGCCGACGGGCGTGCGCGTCCACTCGACGACGCCCGAGGTCAGGTCCTGCACGCCGAAGGGCGACACGTCCTCGGGCAGGTGGCCGACGTCGTGGAACTGGAACGACTCGTCGCGGCACAGCGCCGGCTCGTAGCGGTCGCCCCACGGGAAGGCGCGGCCGTCGACGCCGCGCGCGGCCTTCTCCCACTCGAACGCGTCCGGCAGGCGCCACGGGCGGCCGTCGCGCTCGTGCAGCCAGGCGCAGTAGGCCTCGGCGTCCTCCGCGGAGATGCCGGTCACCGGCCGGTGCGGCGCGAAAGGACCCAGCAGCCGCTCGCCCGCCGGTCCCCAGAGCGGCGGCCCCTCGGCCGTGAGCCGCGGTGCGCGCCGCCGGGCCTCGGCCGCGCCGAGCGACTGCAGGAACGCCGAGTACTCGAGGCAGGTCACGGGGTGGATGCCGATCTGGAACGGCGGCAACGTCATCGCCACCGGCTCGCCCTCCCCGCGCGCGTGCCGGCTCAGGAAGGGCCCGCCGGCGACGAACGCGAAGCCGGGCTGCAGGGCGCCCGGCGCCGGCCAGACCAGCTCCAGGTGCACCGGGTGACCGCGCTCGACGCGGAACGGCAGGCGCAGCGTCTGGCCGGCGTGGTTCACGAGGGCCAGGTACGTCCCCGGCGCCGCCGACGGCAGCTCCACCGGCGACATGGAGCGCTGCACCATCTCGTCGGCCACCAGGCGGCGGTCGACCTCGCGACAGCGGAACACGGTCACCGTCAGGCCGGGCGGCGTCGTCTCGAAACGCAGCGGCGCGCCCGCCTTCAGCCAGCGCGCCTGCCGTCCCTCGTGGTCCACGCGCACGAGCAGGCGCCCGTAGAACGAGCGCGCCAGCGCGTCGTGCTCGGCTTCGGCGCGCGCACACCGGCCGCGCAGCATCGCCCAGAGGCGCTCGCGGCCCTCCGCCCGGCCCGGCTCGATGGCGAAGCGCGCCTGGCGCACCGCCTCGGCCAGCAGCGCTTCGCACTCCTCCGCCAGCCCCCGCTGCCGGTCGCGCGCCCGCCACAGCACCAGCTTGCGCTCGAGCGGGTCCTCGGCGCGCACCTCGGCCGCGTAGCGCCGGATGTGCTCCGCGTGGTTCTCGAGCCGCTTGTGCGCCGCGTCATGACGGGCGGCCAGCTCCTCGGCCCGCCGGGCACGCTGCGCGAGGCTCGCCTCCTGCTGCGCCCGGTCGCGCGCCGTGTCCTGGAAGGTGGCGATCTGGTCGGCCAGCTCCATCGCGCTCGGCGGCCGGTCGTTCGGATCCATGCTGAGCGCGTGCAGACAGATGTCGTCGAGCTCGGTCGGCAGGTCCTGGTCGGGCGCGGCCTCGCTCGGCGCCTGCGGATTGCCGCGCCGCACCTTCGCCAGCACCTCGTTGACCTTCTTGCCGGCGAACGGGGGCCGGTTCGTCAAGATGTGGTACAGGATCGCGCCCAAGCCGTACACGTCCGACCGCGGTCCGACCAGGTCCTGCAGGCCCATCGCCTGTTCCGGCGACATGTAGTACGGGGTGCCGATGACGGAGCCCACCCGCGTCACGCGGCCGTCGTCGTTCGTGAGCGACGCCGCCTCCTCGACGTCGCTCAGGTCGCTCTCGTCGAGCTCCAGCAGGCGCGCGAGGCCGAGGTCGACGATGGCCACCTCGCCGTAGTCGGCGATCAGGATGTTGGCCGGCTTGAGATCGCGGTGGACCACGCCCTGCTGGTGCGCGAAGCCGACGCCGAGGCACACGCGGCGGAAGATGGTGAGCAGGCGGTCGCGCGGGAACTCGGCGAGCGCGCGTTGGTCGCCCAGGGTGCGGTCGCGCAGGATGTCGTGGAGGCTGTGCCCGTCGACGGGCTTCATCGCGAAGAACTTCTCGCCGCCGGGCAGGATGCCGACGTCGTAGATCGGCATGATGCTCGTGTGCTGCAGGCGCCCGGCGATGCGCGCCTCCATGATGAAGCGGTAGCGCGACAGCTTGTCGTCGCGGTGCTTGTCGTGAAGGATCTTCAGCGCCACCTGCCGCTCGGTGAGCTGGTCCCAGGCGAGCACCACGCGCCCCATGCTCCCGCGGGCGATGTCGCGCAGCACCACGTAGCGCTCCGGCCCGGGATCGAGGCGCTCGTCGCCGAGCGCGCCCGGCGTGCGCACGCTGCCGCCCTCGGCCTGCTCGACGAGGACCGAGCGGCCTTCGATGGTCATGTCCTCGCTCGGCAGCGCGCTGATCGACGAGGGCGTGCGGTCGCGCAGGGCGCGGCGCGGCGGCGCGGCGGGCGGGACGGGCTGCGTGAGGCGCGGCGTCTCGCGCACGACGGCGGCGCCGGGCAGGTCGAGGGCCAGCCGGAAGCCGATCGCGTCGAGGGGCGTCGCCGGCGTCAGCGGCGCGCGCACCGGCAGCGCGCACTCGGAGAACGGCAGGCGCCACGAGCCGCCGCGCAGCACGTAGCGGCCGCCGCCGCCCACGCCTGCCGTGTACTCGCGCACCAGCCCGGCCATGTCGCGGACGCCGTAGACCGAAACGTCGTCGGGGTGTGCGCCCACCGACGCCGGCGCCGGCGCCGGCTCGCCCGCGCGACGGTGACAGCACATCGACGGCTCGGCGCGGTCGCCCCACGGATATCGCCGCCCGTCGGCCCCGCGCGCCGCCTTCTCCCACTCGAGCTCCGTCGGCAGCCGATACGGGCGCTCGTCGACGCGCCCGCGCCACGCGATGTAGGCGAGCGCGTCGTTCACCGTCACGCCGAGTGCCGGCCGGTCGCCCTGCCAGGTGCGTCCCTGCGGGTCGACGAACGGCGTCTCGTAGCCGTTCGGCCCCGGCGTCCAGAACGGCGCGGAGCCGGCGTAACGCCGGGGCGCGCGGGCGGTCGCCGCGCTCACGCCCTCTACCTGCATGAGATGATTGAGAAATTCGCCATACTCCTCGAGCGTGACCACGTCCTGCGCGATCAGGAAATCAGGGACGTGGCAGATGCCCGGCGGCAGCGCGTCCTGCAGGAGCCCCTCGTCGCCTGGGGCGCCGACGGCGAACGGACCGGCGGCCACGTGGGCGAAGCCCTCCGGCAGCCTCTGCGGGACGGGGAAGCGCAGGTCGACGCGCTCGCCGCGCCGCAGCCGCAGGGGCACGCGCGCGATCTGGCCCCCGCGCCGCACGACCAGCAGGTAGTCGCCCGGCGGCACGCCCGGCGCGCTCGACGGCGTCGCGCCGAGCGAGCGGCCCACCCCCGGCACGCGCACGCCCGAGTCCTCGGTGAAGGGGTGCAGCGCCGCCGTCAGGCCCGGCGGGTCGGTCGTGACCGTGAGGCTCGCCGGCGCCGACAGCCGCTCCGCGAACCCGCCGGGGTCGTGCCGCGCCACGCCGGACCGGAGCCACGCCGGCGGCACGGCGAGCCGCCCCGCCTCCACCTCGTCGAGGGCCTGCAGGTACAAGGCGCACAGGCCGTAGCGCGCCGGCTCGAAGCCCGGCATCTCGGTCAGCGCGCGCCCGTAGGCCTCATCGGCGCGCGCGAACCACGTCGCCGCCTCCGCCGACAGGCGCTCGATGGCGTCGCGGGCCTCCCGCGCCGCCCGCACGTCGCCCAGCGCGCCGGACCACCGCGCCGCCGCCTCGCGCGCCGCCGCCTCCCGCACGCGCCCGCGCACGCCGCCGAAGTTCTCGGCCGCGGCGTCGGCGTCCTCGACGAGCTCCGCGGCGCGCTCGAAGCGCCGCTCCTCGGCGCGCGTGCCGTCGAGGAAGTCCTCGACCTCCGCGGCGAACTCCTCGGCCGTCAGCCGCCGCTTGTCCGGCTGCGGCTCGAGGGCGCGCAGGCACAGCGCCTCGAGCTGGGCCGGCAGCGGGCGCCGCTCGCTCGGCCGCACCAGCCGCCCCTCCTCGATGGCGCCGAGCACCTCGCGCGACGACTTGCCCGCGAACGGCAGACGCCACGTGAGGACGGTGTAGAGCAGCGCCCCGAGGCCCCAGACGTCGGCCGCGGGGCCGCACTCCGTCAGGCCGCGTGCGAGCCGCTCCGGCGCGAGGTACCCGAGGCCGTCGCCGACCATGCCGAGCACCGCGTCCTGCTCGGCGTCGGCGACGGCGGCGCGCTGGCGGGCGCGCATCCAGCCGCCGAGGTGCACCTCGCCGAAGTTCCCCAGGTGCACGCGAGAGGGCCGCAGGTCGCGGTGCAGGACGCCGCGCCGGTGCGCGAAGGCCACCCCGCGCGCGACGTCGAGCAGCGCCTCGAGCAGCCGCAGCAGCGGCCAGCGCGCGCGGGCCTCCCCCTCCCCGCCGGCGACGTCCTTGAGCACCCGCGAGAGCAGGTGGGGCAGCGTCCGCGCCGATGCGAAGAACGGCTTGCCTTCGGGTACGCGCCCGATCTCGTAGACCGGCTGGACGTTCGGGTGTTGTAGCCCCGCCTGCAGGCGCGCCGCCCGCAGGAAGCCCGAGTCGCTCAGGGGACCGTCCTCGCGCCGGAGGTGGACCGACAGGTCGCGCCCGAGCAGCAGGTCGCGCGCGGCGTGGACGTCGAAGTACCGCCCGGCCGCGATGCGCTCGCCGATGAGGAACCGCGCGCGCGGCGACTCGGCCGTCGCCTTGGGCACGAGGCTGTCGGGCGGCACGATCGAGGGCATCGTGCCCTCTTCCCAGGACCAGCCGCCGGAGCCGCCCGGGCCGTCGCCGTCGCCCTTCGACTCGGCGGGGTCGAGCAGATCGAGCAGCCGCCCGCTGATCTCGGGGAGCGTGTGGTCGTGGTCGCCCGTCGAGTCCCACGCCCAGTGCTCGATCGGATCGGCGTCCCCGTCACGCGCCCGAGGGGCGAGCGCCTCGTCGATCTGCGCGGGCTGGACCTCGGGGCGCTCGCCGAGCGCCGCCAGGCGCCGCGCCTCGACCTGCGCGAGCAGGCCCAGCGCGACCCAGCGGCCGAGCGTCGCCGGACCGAACGGGCGCCCCAGCATCACGACGGTCGCGGCATCGCCGCCCGCACGGGCGGCGAGCGCGCGTCCGACCTGCTCGAAGAAATCGGCGGAAGCCATCGCCGGGGAGCGTACTAGTACCGGGCGAGATTCTCGATGGCGGCCTTCACATCGGCCACCTGGGGGAGGATCGTGTCCTCGAGCGTCGGGTGGTAGGCGACGAAGGTGTCGAGCGCCGCCACGCGCCGCACCGGCGCGTCGAGCCACTCGAAGAGCTCCTCGCCGATGCGGGCCGCGATCTCGGCGCCGTAGCCCCAGGCCTTCGTCTCCTCGTGGACGACGAGCGCCTTGCCCGTCCGCTTGACCGACTCGGCGATCGCCTCCCAGTCGTACGGCGACAGCGAGCGCAGGTCGAGCAGGTCGACAGAAAGCCCGGACTCCTTCACCGCCACGGCGCTGCGCTGCACCAGCGCGCCGTACGTGATCAGCGTGAGCTGGTCGCCCGCCGCCACCCGCCGCGCCTTGCCGAACGGGATCATGTAGTCGGGGCCCGGGTACGCGCACTTGTTGTACGTCTGGCGGTACAGGTGCTTGGGCTCGAGGAAGAGCACGGGGTCGTCGCACCGGATGGCCGTGCGCAGCAGGCCGTTGGCGTCCAGCGCCGTCGACGGCATCACCACCCGCAGGCCGGGGATGTGCGTGAACAACGTCTCGGCGCTCTGGCTGTGGTACGGCGCGCCGCCCTTCAGGTAACCGCCGCTCGGCACGCGGATGACCATCGGGCACGACCAGCCGTTGTGGCTGCGCCAACGCAACGTCGCGACTTCGTTACGGATTTGCTGAAATGCCGGCCAGATGTAGTCGAGGAACTGGATCTCGACCACCGGCTTGAGACCGCGCGCCGCCATGCCGTACGCGCGGCCGACGATGTTGGCCTCGGCCAGCGGCGAGTTGTAGACGCGGTGCTCGCCGTACAGCCGCTGCAGGCCGTACGTCACCTTGAACACGCCGCCCTTGCCCTTGCACTCGTCGAGCACCTCGGGGCGGCTCGCGTCGGCCACGTCCTCGCCGAACACGACGATGCGCGGGTCGCGCCCCATCTCGTCGCGCATGCAGGCGTTGAGCGCGTCGACCATCGTGAGCTCGGCGCCGCCGCCGGCCTCGAAGCGGGCGTCGCTCGCGAACGCGGCGGAGGTCGGGTCGACGTCGGGGCTGTAGATGAAGTCGAGCACCTCGGGCGGCTCGGGCGTCGGCGCCGCCAGCGCCGCATCGGTGGCGCGATCGATCTCGGCGTCGGCCTCGGCCCTCAGGGCCTCGAGCCGCTTCGCGTCGAGGATGCCCTCGCCCACGAGGAACTCGGCGAACCGCGTGACCGGGTCGCGCGAGGCTTCGGCCTGCCGCTCGTCCTCGGGCCGGTACATGCGATCGTCGTCGGAGAGCGAGTGGCTGTACGGCCGGATGACGTGCGCGTGCACCAGCGCCGGCCCCTTGCGGGCGCGGCACCAGGCGACGGCCTCCTCCATCGTGCGGAAGGAGGCGATCGGATCGCAGCCGTCGACCTCTTTGATGAAGAGATTCGGGAACTTCGAGACGAGGCGGCTGACGGAGCCGCCGGCCGTCTGCACCTCGACGGGGACGCTGATGGCGTAGCCGTTGTCTTCGACGAGGAAGATCACCGGCAGCTTCTTGTTGCTGCAGGTGTTCAGCGCCTCCCAGAACTCGCCCTCGCTGGTGGTGCCGTCGCCGGTGGTCACCAGGACGACCTCGCCGGCCGAGAAGTCGCCGCTCGCCTGCCGCGCCGCCTCGACGCGCTCGAAGTACCACGAGCCCTCGGCCAGGCCGGTCGCCTGCAGAAACTGCGTGCCGGTGCAGCTCGACTTCGAGACGACGTTCAGCCGGGGGTGGCTCCAGTGGCACGGCATCTGCCGGCCGCCGCTCGTCACGTCCTCGGTCGAGCCCACCGCGGCGAGCAGCGACTCGAGCGGGCTCATGCCCAGCTGCAGCATCAGCGCGCGGTCGCGATAGTACGAGACGACGTAGTCTCGTCCGGCGTCGAGCGCCATGCCGGCCGCCACGAGGATCGCCTCGTGGCCGGCGCCGCTGATCTGAAAATAGATGCGGTTCTGTCGCTTGAGCGCAATCTCGCGGTCGTCGAGCCGTCGAGAAACATAGATGTTCCTGTACGCGGCAACGAGCTGGTCGGGAGACAGGCCCGCATACGGCCTCTCTGCGGTCGCGGCCACCATGGTCGAGGTCCTCGTCCGTCCGGGCGTTTCTTTACTGAAGTCGGGGGTTCCACGCAAGGCGCGGCCGGATGCGTCCGGGTTTTCGCCTCTGCCCCGTTTTTGTTACGTTCGGATTTGCACGAAACGCATCGAGTCGGTCGTCGACCCGGGGGGTTCAAGCTCGAACGCTTCGCGGACGTACTCCACGTGGCGCATCGTGGCCGGCAGGGCCGCGACCGCCCCCATTCCTGCGTGAGCCGATGGATCGGAAGGACGCCCAGTACGGTCGAATCCTGATGGACGTGGCGCTGCAGTTCGGCGCCACGCTCGATCTCGATCGGCTCCTGCCGCTGGTCCTCGACCGCGTGACCGACCTGCTGGAGGCCGAGCGCGCCCTCTTCGCGCTGGTCGACGTGCACGGCCGGGTCGAGCGCGCGGTGCTCCACAACCTCGAGTGGGAGGGGCCGGGGCACCCGCTCCCGGTCTCGAGCAGCCTCATCGACGAGGTCCGCGCCACCGGGCGCGCCGTCGTCGTGGCCGACGCCCAGTCCGACGCCCACTTCCAGTCGCGGCAGAGCGTGCAGATCCTCGGGCTGCGCTTCATGGTCGGCGTGCCCGTCCACGTGGGCGGCAAGGTGGGCGGCGTGCTCTACGTCGACAGCCGCGCCGGGTCCGGCGTCTTCAAGGACCTGAAAGAGGACCTCGACCTGCTCAACGGCCTCGCCCGCCTCGTCGGCACCGCCGTCGACAACGCGCGGCTCTTCGAGGAGCAGCGCTACCGCAACCACCTGCTCGCGCAGCTCGTGCACGACTTCCGCACGCCGCTCAGCATCATCTCCGCCAACGCCGAGATGCTGACGCTGGCCGACGCCACCGCCGATCCGGCGGAGGCCGTCGAGATGGCCGGCGACATCGCCGCCAGCGCCCAGCGCATGTCGCGCATGGTCGACAACACGCTCGAGCTCGCGCGCATCGAGGCGGGCGCCGCCAACCCCACGCCCCAGTTCGTCGACCTGGGCGCCGCCTGCGGGCGCCACCTGCAGGCGCTCGAGGTGGTGGCGCGCCGCTTCGGTCTCGAGCTGGCCTCGCGGATTCCGCAGGCGCTGCCGCGGGTCCACACCGTGCCCGACAGGGTGTGGATCATCCTCGACAACCTGCTGTTCAACGCGCTGAAGCACGCGCGCTCGGGCACGGTGATCACGCTGTCGCTCGACGTCCGCGACGACGCGGGGCCCGGCGACGCGCAGGCGCGCCCCGCCGATCCGGCGGCGAGCTTGTTCCGCAAGCTGTCGCCGCTCGTGCCCCGCCCCGACTCGAAGTTCGTCGAGGTCACGGTGCACAACCACGGCGAGCCCATCCCACCCGGGCTGCTGTCGCAGCTGTTCGCCGCCTACGTGCGCGGCGAGTCGGGGCGCGAGGGCATCCGCTCGACCGGCCTGGGCCTGGCGATCGTCGACCAGTGCGCCCGCTTCCTCGGCGGCTGCGCCTGGGTCCGCTCGAGCGCGAAGGCCGGCACGGCGTTCTCGTTCACGCTGCCCACCTCCGTCCAGCTCGCCCGCGAGGCGACGCCGCTCCCGGGCGAACGGCACGACACCATCCCGATGACCGCCTTCCGCCGTCTCGGCTGATCGCGCCGCCCCCCGGGCCGCGGCGTCAGCGACAGAACATGGCGCGCTGCAGCTCGAGCGGCGCGGTGTGCAGCTGCCCGACGATGGCCCGCGCGATGCGCTCGAGGAGCTTGAACGCCAGCGGGTCGGCCTCCGCCGACAGGCGCAGGTAGTCGCCGCGCGCCAGGAAGGCGACGCGCGCCCCCTGCAGCCCGGCGACGCACGTGCCGGTGCGCGGCCCGCCGTCGATGAGCGAGATCTCGCCGAACAGCGCGCCGGGCTCGACGCGCGTCACCGAGGCCGGGCCGCCGCGCGCGCTCCCCAGGGTGACGTGGACGGCGCCGCCGAGGAGCACGTAACACCCCGTCGCCGCGTCGCCGCGTCGATACAGCACGCGGTGCGGCGGCAGCACCTGCGGCCGCATCACCGCCGCGACGCGCGCCAGCTCCTCGTGGTCGAAGCCACGGAACAGCTCGATCTTCCTCAACAGCTCGACGTGCATCGGCCCTCCCTCCCTGGAAGCGGACCCGGACTCTGTCAGGGGGTGTTCCCATGAAAACGCCCGCTGCGCGAACCGCTGACCGGTTGCGCCCGCGTCGCCTCGGTCGGCCGGTCGTCGACGTGCCTTTGGGCACGCCTGGCCGTCATGGGAACACCCCCCTCAACGCGCGCGCGCGAAGAGTCGTCCGAAGAAGCCGCGGCCGGCCGGGCCCTCCACGGTCTCGACGACCGCGCTCCAGGCCTCGCCGCGCAGCTCGCTCTCGATGAAGCCGTGCGTGCTCCGCAGGCGGTCGCAGGTGAGGCTGCAGACGTTGCGCAGCACCTTGAACGCCGCGCCGTCTCCCGCCGCGCGCAGCTGCGCGAACCGCGCGCGGTCGAGCACCGACAGCGTCGACGGCTGCAGCGTGCGCACGCGCAGGCTGCGCGGCAGGTTCTGCACGAGGCACCCCTCGCCGACGACGGTGCCGCGACCGAGCCGCGCGAGCTGCGCCACGCCGCCGTGCTCCAGCGGGAGCTCGATCGCCAGCGCCCCCTCCCGCAGGATGTAGGCCCCGTCCGACGGGTCGCCCACGTCGAAGAGCGTCACCCCGGCCCGGGGGACGCGGACCTCGCGCAGGCAGGTCGCCACCGCCTGCAGCTCGTGCTCGAGCAACCCGCGGAAGAGCGGGACCCCGCCGAGCGCGCCGTCCGGCTTGATGCGCATGCTCCCCTCCGAGCGAACAAAACTAACAAATCGAACTTTTGGAAGCAGAGCAAGCAAAAAGGGCGGGCCGGCACGCGAAACAGATGAGTGATTTCAACCACTTGGGAGTTTTCCACCCTGACGGGCCTCCCGCCCGCCCGGGCGCCGGCCCGTCGCGATTGACAGCCGGGACCGGCCGGGACGACGATGCCGCTAATGTTCCGCCGTCTCGGGAGTCTCGCTGTCGCCGTCGCGCTCACCGCCGCGCCGCCGGCGTTCGCGCAATCGGCCGTCCCCGGCTCGCCGGAGGCGCTGGCGGAGGCGAAGCGCCTCTACGCCGAGGGCGCCGCGCTGTTCAAGGAGAAGCGCTTCCGCGAGGCCGCCGAGCGCTTCCAGGCGGCCTACGACCTCGATCCGTCGCCCATCCTCCTCTACAACCTCGCGCGCAGCGCCGAGGAGACGGGCGACGCGCAGGGCGCCGTCGAGCACTACCAGGCGTACCTCGCGCGCTATCCGCAGGCCGAGGATCGCGACGAGGTGCAGCGCCGCATCCGCGTGCTCGAGGCCGTGAGCCGTCAGCAGCGCACGGGGCGGCTGTTCCTCGAGGGCGCGCCCGCCGGCGCGACGGTGACGTTCAACGGTGCGCCGGCGCCCTCGACCGAACAGGACGGCGGCTGGGCGCTGCCGCCCGGGCGCTATGCAGTGCGGGTCGAGCCCGGCGGCTTCGCGCAGGACGTCGAGGTGCGCCCCGACGAGACGCTGCGCGTGCCCTACGCGGGTGACGGGTCCGACGGCGAGGGGCGCCCCTACCGCCTCTGGGGCTGGGTGAGCGTCGGCAGCGCCGTGGCGCTCGCCGGCGGCGCGGTGTTCTTCGGCCTGCAGGCGAGCGCCGCCGAGGACGATTTCCACAGCCTTTCCAGGGAGTTGCAGGAGAACCCACCCAACCGGCTGGAGCTCGCCGAGGACAAGGACGCCGCGCAGGACGACGCGCGCAGCAACGCGCTCGTCGCCAACATCCTGTGGGGCGTGGCCGGCGCCGTGGCGGCCACGGGCGTCACGCTGCTGATCCTCGATTCGACGAGCGATCCGGCGCCCTCCGCCGCGATCGTGCCCCTCCCCGGCGGCCTGGGGCTCACCGGCTCGTTCTGATCGCCCCGCCGCCTTGTCCGAAACGGCCCGTTCTGTCATGAATGGGCCCGCCATGACCGCCCGCCAGCTCATCACCCTCCGGGTCAACGGCGATACCCACGAGGTGGCCGTCCGCCCGAACCACACCCTGCTCGAGGTCCTGCGCTACGACCTCGGCCTCACCGGCTCGAAGCAGGGCTGCGACAAGGGCGACTGCGGCGCCTGCACGGTGCTCGTCGACGGCGAGCCCGCCCTGGCGTGCTGCACGCTCGCGCTGATGGTGCCGCCCGGGGCCGAGATCACGACGATCGAGGGGCTCGCGACGAAGCAGGGCCTCGACCCCGTCCAGGATGCCTTCGACCGCAGCGGCGCGCTGCAGTGCGGGTTCTGCCAGCCGGGCATGATGCTCTCGGCGCGGGCCCTGCTGAACCGCACGACGACGCCCGGCGACGCGGAGATCCGTGCGGCGCTCGGCGGCAACCTGTGCCGGTGCACCGGCTACACGCAGATCTTCGACGCGGTGAAGCTGGCGGCGGCCATCGAGCGGGGCGAGGCGCCGCCGCACGCGCCGGGGGCGGCGCCGGGCCACACCGTGCTCGGCGGCCGGCACCGCAAGGCCGACGGGCACCTGAAGGCGACCGGCGCGGCGATCTACGCCGACGACATCGTGCTGCCGCGCATGTTGCACGGGCGCATCCTGCGCAGCCCGCACGCGCACGCGCGCATCGTGCGCATCGACGCGTCGAAGGCGCTGGCGCTGCCGGGCGTGCACGCGGTGCTCACCGGCGACGCGCTGCCGGCGCGCTACGGCGTGATCCCGTGGACGGAGGACGAGCAGGCGCTCGCCACCGACAAGGTGCGGTTCGTCGGCGAAGAGGTCGCCGCCCTCGCGGCCGTCGACGAGGAGACCGCCGACGCTGCGCTGCGCCTCATCGAGGTCGAGTACGCGCCGCTCCCGCCGGTGCTCACGCCCGAGGCGGCGCTCGAGCCCGACGCGCCGCAGATCTTCGAGGGCCGCAAGCACGGCAACGTCACCAAGCGCGTCGACCTGGCCTTCGGCGACGTCGACGCGGCGCTCTCGAACGCGCACCACGTCGTGCGCGGCGAGTACTTCTTCGAGGGCACCGCCCACGCGCCCATCGAGCCGCACTGCGTCGTCGCCGACGTCGACGCGCGCGGCCTCGTCACGGTGTGGTCGAGCACGCAGATCCCGCACTACGTGCACCGCACCCTCTCGAAAGTATTGGAGATTCCCGCCGACCGCGTCCGGGTGATCCAGCCGGCCCTCGGCGGCGCGTTCGGCGGCAAGTCCGACCCGTTCGGGCACGAGATCGTCGCCGCGAAGCTGGCGATGATCACCGGGCGGCCGGTGAAGTTCCTGCTGAACCGCGAGGAGACGTTCTACACGCACCGCGGCCGCCACCCGATGAAGATGTCGATGGCGCTGGCCGCCGACGCCGAGGGCCGGCTCACGGCGCTCGACAGCAAGATCCTGATCGACGGCGGCGCCTACAGCAGCTTCGGCCTCGTGACCGCGTACTACTCGGGACAACTGCTGGCGGCGCCCACCGGCTACGCGACCTACCGCTTCGACTCGACGCGCGTGTTCACGAACAAGCCGCCGTGCGGGCCGAAGCGCGGCCACGGCTCGGTACAGCCGCGATTCGCCTTCGAGATCGCGGTCGACAAGATGGCGCACGCGCTCGGCGTCGACCCGATCGAGCTGCGGCGGCGCAACGACGTCGGCCCGGACACGACCACGGTCAACGGCCAGCGGATCACGAGCAACGGCTTCCTCGAGTGCCTGCGTGTCGTCGAGCAGGCCAGCGGCTGGAAGCAGCGCTACGGCAGGCTCCCGTTCGGCCGCGGGCTGGGCGTCGCCGGCAGCATGTACATTTCGGGCACCGCCTACCCGGTCTACCCGAACGACATGCCGCAGTCGGGCGTCGAGATCCGGCTCGACCGCAGCGGTCGCGCGCACGTGATGTGCGGCGCCAGCGACATCGGCCAGGGCTCGAACACGATGCTCGCGCTCATCGCCGCCGAGGAGCTGGGCCTCCGGCCCGACGCGGTGCGGGTGACGTCGTCCGACACCGACCTGTCGCCGGTCGACCTCGGCGCGTACTCCTCGCGCGTGACGTTCATGGCCGGCCTCGCCGCGCAGGAGGCGGCGAGGGCGCTCGCCGGCGAGGTCCGCGACGCGGTGGCGGTGAAGCTCGGGGTGCCGTCGGCGGAGGTGACGTGCGGCGACGGGCGCTGGTTCTCGCTGCGCGACCCGGCGACGGGCATGACCGCCGCCGAGGCGTTCGCGCTGGCCGAGGCGTCGCGCGGGCGCCCCGTCGGCGCCACCGGCGGCTACCGCACCGACCGCAACCTGGGCGGGCCGTACCGCGGCGGCACCATCGGGGCGAGCCCGGCGTACAGCTTCACCGCGCACGTGGTCGAGGTCGAGGTCGACGCCGACACCGGGCGCATCGACGTGAAGAAGGTCTGGGCGGCCCACGACTGCGGCTTCGCGCTGAACCCGACGCTCGTCGAGGGCCAGATCGCCGGCTCGGTGTACATGGGGTGGGCCGAGGCGGTCATGGAGGAGCAGGCGATGGTCTACGGCGGTCCCAATCCGGGCCTGCTGCGCGGACCGAACCTGCTCGACTACCGCATCCCGACCGCGGTCGAGACGCCCGACATCGAAGTGTTCATCGTGCAGAGCCAGGATCCGAACGGCCCGTACGGCGCCAAGGAGGCCGGCGAGGGCCCGCTGCACCCCGTGCTGCCGGCCATCGCCAACGCGGTGTTCGATGCCGTGGGCGTGCGGCTCGACCGCCTCCCCTTCCATCCGGCCGTGGTTCGCCAGGCGCTGCGTTGCGCGGCCGCCGACGCCGCCGCCGCGCCCGGAGGTACGGGCAGGTGCTGAGGATCGCCCCCACCTTCACCGTCGAGACGCCGACCACGGTCGACGAGGTCGTCGCGCTGCTGCAGCGGCACGGTCCCGAGGCGCGCGTGGTCGCCGGCGGCACCGACGTGATGCCGAACCTGAAGCACGGGCTGTACGAGCCGAAGGTCCTGGTCTCGCTGGGTCGCGTGCAGGGGCTCGACGGTCTCGATCTGAGCGGCGATCCCTTGTCTCTGGGTGCGCTCGTGACGCTGCACCGGCTGGCGGAGCACCCGGAGGTCCGGCACCTGCTGCCGTCGCTCGCCGCGGCGGTGGGGCACGTCGCGGGACCGCAGCACCGGCGCATGGGCACGCTCGGCGGCAACGTGTGTCTCGACACGCGCTGCGTCTACATCAACCAGACCTACTTCTGGCGCGAGGCCCTCGGCTTCTGCATCAAGAAGGACGGCACCGAGTGCCACGTCACCCGCACGGGCAAGAAGTGCGTCGCCGCCGCGAGCAATGACTCGGCGCCGCCGCTGCTCACGCTCGACGCGCGCCTCGAGATCGTCGGCGTGGGCGGCCGGCGCGAGGTGGCGCTCGACGACTTCTACGTGAACGACGGCGTGAAGAACAACGCGCTGGCCCAGGGCGAGGTCGTGACGCGCATCCTGGTGCCGCGCCCGGCGCCGATCCGCCGCTTCGGGTTCGACAAGCTGCGCATCCGCGAGTCCGTCGACTTCCCGATGCTGAACGTCGCCGTCGCCTTCGACCTCGTCGACGGGCAGGCGCGGCGACCCGACATCGTGGTGAGCGCCATCGCGGCGCGTCCGCGCCGCGTCAAAGGCCTGCCCGAGGGTCTGTTGAACCACGTGCTCGTCGCCGAGTGGGGCGAGAAGGCGTTCCAGAGCACCCGGCCCCTGCCCAACATCAACGGCGACGTGGAGTGGCGCCGCGAGATGGTGCCCGTGCTCGTCCGGCGCGCCGTCGCCGCGGCGACGGAGTGAAGGCGGTCCGATGGAGAACTATCTGTTCATCGAAGTGTCCATGGCCTGCTCCGATGCCGAGGCCATGGAGAAGTTCTGGGTCGATCTGTTCGGCGCGAAGGTGATCTTCCGCGGTCTGATGGCGGGGCAACCGTTCACGCGGCTGACGATGCCGGGCGTGAGCCTGATCTTCCGGCAGGACCCGAACCTCAAGCCGCCCCCGGGACCCGGCCAGGAGTGGGAGTACCGCAACCACCTCGGGCTGCGCGTCGACGACCTCGACCGGGCGATCGCCGACCTCGAGTCGCGGGGCGCGCAGTTCGTGCTCACCCCGGCGAAGGTCCGCGAGCTGCAGCAGAAGATGGGCGGCGGCGGCATGGGCAAATACCTGCAGACGACGTACATCGCGCCGCCCCTCAGCCGCGAACGCATCGACGCCGGCGAGTTCAAGCACGACGTCGCCATCCTCGTCGGTCCCGACAACCTGTGGGTCGAGCTCAATCAGATCAAGGAGCCGGCCGACACGCAGTGGTATCCGAAGTGAGCGTCGTCGTCCGCGCCGGCGATGCGCAGGTGGGACCGCTGGCGCTCGAGGACCTCACCGACGCCGGCTGGCTCGGGCGGCTGACGGCGCTCAGCGGCGCGCCCGTCACCCTGCTGCCGAACTTCGTGGTGGCGCCCCCCCTGCCCGGCGGCGCGCTCGATGGTATCGATACCTTCGAGCTCGATGCCTTCGCCGTCGCGACCGTGTACGGCACCGTCATCCTCGACGACCGCGCGTGGCAGTGGCACGGCTCGGCGGGCCGCGCCGACTCCGCGACGCTGCTGCGCGCCCTCCACGACCTCGCCGTGCGCGCCTACCGCAACCACGACGCCGGCGAGCGCCTGCAGGTCGTCCGCGTCTGACCGCGGCCGCCTACTGGACGTCCATCAGATCGGTCTGGAAGGCGAAGCCGAGGATGACATAAGGCATCGCACGCGACACTTCCTGGCCGGCGCGGTAGCGATGCTTGAGGTACCAGCTCGAGATCAGCACCGCCGTCGGCTTGTTGAACGCCGTGTATCCCTCGTCGAAGAAGGTGTACGCCGCGAGCAGACCCAGCCGGTGGTGGCTGTTGTCCTCGTCGGTCGGGTTCTGCGCCTCGGTGTATTGCGGCAAGACCGAAGTGAAGCGCGTCCCCACGTTCAGGCCGAAGTCGGTGACGTAGATCACGTCGAGGTCGTTCGCGACGACCCATCCGGTGCCGGGCACCGCCGTGTCGAGCGTCGCCTCGTACCAGACGCGATCGCCCGCGCGCAGGTCCATGTCGAACCAGCCGAAGAGGGCGCGGTCGCGGACGGCGACCGGTCCGACCTTGGCCTGCAGCATCGGCTCGAAGGTCACGTGGACGCCGCCGGCGGAGTAGTTCCCGAAGGGGCCCGTCTCGTTGTCCTTCAGCGCGTCGTCCGACAGGTCGGCGCCCGCGTCGGGCCGCGACTGCAGGAAGGTGAAGTTGCCGTAGAAGTGCAGGTACTCGGCGGTGAAGCGCAGGTTCAGCAGCGACAGCGGCTGCACCTCGGCCATCGCCGCCGTGCGGACCGACGCCGGGCTGAAGCGCAGGTATGTGCCGGCGAACCAGAAGTTGTCGCGCAGCGCCAGCGACTCGTCGGCGTCGTAGATCTTGCGCTGGTAGCCGAACCGCGCCTGTGTCTCGAGCCCGGTCGGGTTGAGCCGCATCACCGTGAGGTCGCTCAGCACGAGCCGCGAGCTCGGGATCGGCGGCGGCACCATCGGCTGGGCCGCGGCCACGGACGGAGCGACGACCGCGAGCGCGGCCGCGAGGACGAACCAGGAGAGTCTGCCACCCATGGCGCCAACATGCCGGCGGCCGGGCCGCGACACAAGCGCCTCGTTGGGCGGCGGTGGTTCGCGGTCCGGCGTGGCTCGCTCACTCGGCACGCGGCAGGGTGATTCGAAAGGTCGTGCCGCAGCCCGGCTCGCTCCGGACCTCGATGCGCCCGCCGTGGGCCTCGACCACGCCTTTGCAGATCGCCAGGCCCAGCCCCGCCCCGCCCTGGGTCGTGGGGTGCTCCTGCCAGAACGGGTCGAAGAAATGCGCGAGCTGCTCGGGGCCGCTGCCGGGGCCGGTGTCGGAGACGGCGATGGCCACCGCGCCGTCGGCGGCGCGGGCGTCGACGACGACGCGGCCGCCCTCGGGTGTGAACCGGATCGCGTTCGCGAGCAGATTGTCGAGCACCCGGAGCAGGCGGTCGCGATCGGCCGGGACCGACGGCAGGTCCGGCGCGACGTGCGTCTCGAGCTCGATGGCCTTCTCGGCGGCGCTCGGTCGGTGCTGGTCGGCGGCCTCTTCGACCAGCGCCGCGGGCGCCACGGGCTCGCGCCGCAGCGCGAGGCGGCCGGCCTGCAGCCGGGCGAGGTCGAGCAGCTCTCCGATGAGGCGCTGCGCGCGGTCGGCGCTGCGCATGATCCGCTCGAGGCCGGCGCGCGCCTCGTCCGGCGGCACGCCCTCGAGCAGCACCCCGGCGGTGAGCGAGACGGTGGTGATCGGGCTGCGCAGGTCGTGGGCGACGACGCGGAGCACCTCGTCGCGGGTCCGCAACGCCTCGCGGGTGGTGCGGAGCAGCGTCGCGTTGTCGAGCGCGAGCGCCGCGCGGCTCGCGAGCTCCTCGGCGACCGGCACGTCGTCGTCGTCGAACCGGCGTCCGGACGCAGCGGCGACCAGGGTGAGCGCGCCGACGACGCGGCCGCGCACGCGCAGCGGCACCGCGAGCTCGGATCGCGGATCGAGCGCCTTGAGCAGCCGCAGGTGCTCCGCGTCGCGGCTCAGCGCGCGCAGCCACATGGGCGTGATTTCGGCGACGCGCTCCGTCCGCCCTTCGCGCAGGGCGACGCTCGTGCCGAACGCACGGCCGCGGCCCGCCGGGAAACGCCGCAGCTCGTCGAGGAGGGGCTGCTGCGCGGGGTCGGCGTGCAGGCCGGCCGCGCGCCGGACTTCGCCGTCCTCGCCGATCAGGTCGATGACGGCGAAGTCGGCGAGGCGCGGCACCGCCAGGCCGAGCACGTTGCGCAGCACCTCGTCGTACTCGAGCGATCCCGAGAGCGCGCGGCTGGCCTCGGAGAGGAAGCGCTGCGCTTCCTCGACGCGCTCGCGCTCCGTCATGTCGCGGATCACCGTCGAGAGGTACGCGATCTCGCCGTCGGGGCCACGGTGCGCGGTGACGACCTGGGACACCGGGATCTCGCCGCCGCCCGGCCCGAGCACGGCCAGCTCGCCCTTCCAGCCACCGGCGCGCAGCGCGGCGGGGATGCCCTCGGTCAGCAGGCGCGCCGCCGCCCAGTCCGGCAGGAAGTCCATGAAATTGCGACCGATCGGATCGCATTCGCCGCTCCTGAGCATCTCGCGGCCGGCCCGGTTGAGGTAGAGCACGTCACCGCGCAGGTCGGTGGTCGCGACGAGGTCCGTCGTGCCCTCGAGGATGGCGGTGAGCCGGTGCTGCGCGTCTTCGGCCTGGCGGCGGTCGGTGACGTCCTCGACCATGGCCACGACGCCGCGGATCCGGCCGCCGCCGGCGCGCAGCGCCGCCGTCGAGACGCTGACGTACACCCGCGTGCCATCCTTGCGGGTGCACGGCGTCTCGTACCGGGTGAGGATCTCGCCCCGGCGCGCGCGCTCCAGCTCGTGCTCGATGTCGATCACGCGCGCGTCGTCGGGGGGCGCCGGTCCGCCGATCATCTCCTCAGCCGTCCAGCCGAACAGGCGCTCGGCGCTCGGGTTCCAGACCTCGACGCGACCCTCGAGGTCGAAGGCGACGATCGCGAGCGGCGAGGCGGCCACGAGCGCCTCGAGCTCCTCCTTCGTCTGCCGGAGCGCCGACTCGGCCAGGTGGCGGGCGGTGACGTCGTGCAGGTAGATGGAGAAGCCCTCGTCGGTCGGGTAGCCGCGGACCTCGAACCAGGCGTTCTGCCGCGGCGAGCGCGCCTCGAAGCGCACGGACACGTTGTCGCCGACCGAGCGACGGAGCTCGGCCTCGCAGGCGCTGCCCTGGAGCAGCGGGAACTCCTCCCAGAGGTTGCCGCCGATGAGCTCGTCCCGCTCGCGACCCATGTATTCGGCGGCGCGGCGGTTCACGTAGATGAACCGCCAGTCGCGGTCGATGGCGACGAACGCGTCGGTGATGCTCTCGAGGATCGCCTCGGTGCGGCGGCGCCCCTCGGCGGCCTCGGTGCGCGCGGCCCGCTCGCGCTCGAGACGCAGCGCCGCCTCCTCCTGTTGCCGGCGCGCGGTGGTGTCGCGCTGGACGCTGGCCCAATGGGTCAGGCGACCGCGCCCGTCGCGCACCGGCACGAGGTCGATCTCGACGTAGAAGGGCGCGCCGTCCTTGCGGTAGTTGAGCAGCTCGACGCGCGTGGGCGCCTCGGCCTCGAGCGCCGCGCGCATGTGCGCCGTCGCGTCGTGATCGGTCTCCGGGCCCTGCAGCATGCGCGGGTCGCGGCCGATCACCTCTTCGGGCGCATAGCCGGTCATGGCCGTGAACGAGGCGTTCACGTACACGATGCGCGGACCGGGCGGATCGAGCGGCTCCGCCTCGGTGACCACCACCGCGTCCTGGGCCGACGCCACGACCGACTCGAAGAGGCGCAGGCGCTCCGCGGCGCGCACCCGCTCGGTGATGTCGACGTGGACGACGACGCCGCCGAGCAGGAGGCCGCTCGCGTCGCGAATGGGCCGCGCGTAGTTGAGGAGGGTGCGCCGCTCGCCGTCGGCCGCCTCGACGTCGACCTCCTCCGGGCCCGAGGCCTCCCGGAGGGCGACGTCGCGCGTCAGGTCGATCGAGCCGCCCCAGATCGTGCGGGCCGCCGGGTTCGCCTGCACCACGCGCCCCGCGGCGTCGGCGATGACGACGCCGACGGGCAGCGCGTCGAGCGTCGCCTCGAGCCGCGAGCGCTCCGCTCCCCGCGCCAGGGCAGCGGCGAAGAAGCCGGCCATCAGCTCGAGCGTCTCGACGTCGTCGCCGGTGAACGCGTCGGGCTCGGGCGAGTGGACCTTCAGCACCCCCACCGCCCGCCCGCCGTGCAGGAGCGGGACGGCGATGAGCGACCGGGCGCCGATCCGCCGCACCACGTCGGTGTCGGCGCGGTCGTCGCCAGGGGCGTCGCCGGTGTGCAGCACGCGCCCCGTCCGCACGCACCACCCGGCCAGGCTGTGGTCGAGGCGCAGGCGCGTCCCGAGGTGGTCGACGGTGGTCCCCGACGCGGCCCGATAGACGAGCTCCTCCCCTTCGAGGAGGGCGAGCACCGATCCGCTCGCGCGGGTGAGCGCGCGGGTGCGCTCGGCGATGCGGTCCATCAGGGCCCGCGCGTCGAGCTGCTCGCGGGCCAGATCCTCTTGCAGCGCGTGCAGCTCCGCCCGCCGCTCGGCCTCCTGCGCCAGCCGCTGGCGGGCGTGCAGCGCCTCGGTGACGTCGCGGACGACGCGGGCGAAGGCCGTCAGCCGGCCCGCGTCGTCGTACAGCGCCACCGTCAGGCACCGACCCCAGAAGCGGCTGCCGTCGCGCCGGACTTGCCAGCCCTCGACCTCCACGCGCGCCCGATCGCGGGCCGCCTCCAGCTCGTACGCAGGGGCGCCGCGCGCGCGGTCCTCCGGCCCGAACACCAGCGCCATCGGCCGTCCCACGGCCTGCGAGCGCCGGTGGCCGAAGATACGCTCGGCCCCCAGGCTCCAGCCGGTGAACACACCATCGGGATCGACGGTGGTGATGGCATGGTCGTCGATCCCATCGAGCACCAGACGGCACAGCGCGGCGTCGTCCGACAGGGCATCCCCGATGGCATCTCGACGATCGCTCATGAGACCTCGCCCTCGAAGGGTGGATGCGGGAGGGTCCGCCGCGTCGCGGCGCGTGACATCACGGCCCGAGGTGGTGGTGAGACGGGAACGTCGCCCGTGTCGACACTGCGTGCGATGGGCTGGCACGGCCGTCGCAACACGGAGCGGGAGAAGGCGCGCGGTGACCTCGTGCGCGCGAGGAGGCGGCGATGAACGAGTGGCGAAGGATCCTGGTCCCGGTCGACTTCTCCGAGGACTCCCGGCAGGCGCTCGCGAGCGCGGCGGAGCTCGCGGGACGCTACGGCGCGCGCGTCGACGTCGTCCACGTGTTCTCGTCACCCGCGGTCGTCGGCGACGTCGTGAGCCCGGCGTTCGGCGGCGCGCGCCTCAGCGATTACATGCGCGGTGAGGCCGAGGCGCAGCTGCGGCGGTTCATCGCGGACATCTCGGGCCTCGAGTCGCTGGTCGGCGAGGTCCGCGTCCTCGCGGGCGACGCATCGGATCGCATCCTGAAGGTGGCCGAGGAGAGCGATCCCGACCTGATCGTGATGGGGACGCGCGGGCGCACGGGCCTGAAGCACGTGCTGCTCGGGAGCGTGGCGGAGCGCGTCCTCCGCCATGCCCACCGGCCGGTCCTGGTCGTCCCCGCGCCCCGCGCCTGAGCCCGGCGGCCCGGCCGTGGAACGGCCGATGCAAAGCACCGGCGGCGACCACGGAGGGCCCATGCCGGGCGCGGTGCGGCGGCGGTTCGAGCGGGCGGTCGGCGCTGAAATCCGCCCCGGCGAGGGGCGCACCGTGGCGCTTCTCTTCACGAACCTGTTCCTGCTGCTCACCGCCTACTACGTGCTCAAGGTCATCCGGGAGCCGCTGCTGCTCGTGAGCGGCGGCGCCGTGCTGCGGCAGTATGCGCGCGGCGTCGAGGCGCTGGTGCTGCTTGCGCTGGTGCCGGCCTACGGGCTGCTCGCGGACCGGGTCGAGCCGAGCCGCCTCGTCGCCTGGGTGACGGGCTTCTTCACCGCGTGCCTCGCCGCGTTCTGGCTGCTCGCCCGGGCGGGCGTGCCGGTGGGCTTCGCCTTCTTCGTGTGGCTGGGCATCTTCAGCACGCTGGCCATCGCGCAGTTCTGGTCGCTGGCGAACGACCTCCACGGCGAGGACGAGGGCCGCCGGCTCTTCCCGCTCGTCGCGTTCGGCGGCACCCTCGGCGCCATCGCCGGGGCGCAGATCGCCGCGCGCCTCGTCGCGCCGCTCGGCGCGGCGAACCTGATGCTGGCCGCCGGCGCCCTCCTGCTCGCCTGCATCGCGCTCACGGGACGGGTGCGCGCGCGGATCGCGGCGCGCGGACCGGCGGCGCCCCTCGGCGCGGGGGCGACCCATGGCGGCTTCCGGCTGATGCTCGCCGATCCGTACCTGCGCCTCATCGCGCTGGGCGTGCTGGCGCTCAACCTCGTCAACACGACGGGCGACTTCGTCCTCGCGCGGTTCGTCGAGGGCGCGGCGGCGGCGAGCCACTCGGCGCCGGCCGACCGCGAGGCCTGGGTCGGCGCCTTCTACGGCGACTTCCAGACCGCGGTCACGGTGCTCACCGCGCTCTTCCAGTTCTTCTTCGTGGCGCGCGTCTTCCGACGGATCGGCATCGCCGGCGCGGTGCGCGTGCTGCCGATCGTGGTGCTCGTCGGATACTGCGCCCTCTCGATCGTGCCGGTGCTCGTCGTGGCCCAGGTCGTGAAGATCATCGAGAACAGTGCCGAATACTCGCTACAGAGCACGACGCAGCAGGCGCTGTTCCTGCGGACGTCGCGCGAGGCGAAGTACAAGGCGAAGGCGGCGATCGACACCTTCGTGGTGCGCTTCGGCGACCTGGGATCGACGCTGCTCGTCGCGGCGGGCATCCACCTCGGGCTCGGCGCGCGCGGGTTCACGCTGGTGAACATCGCGGTCGCCGCCGGCTGGCTCGTGGTCGCCGTCGCCCTCGGACGGGCCTGGCGGCGCCGGGCCCCGGAGGGCCGCCCCCGGGCGCGTCATGCGGCGACTGGGCCGCCCCCCGCGCCCACACCGGCGTGACGCGGCGGGACCGTTGCTGGTAGTTTGCGCTCGAAGGACATGAGAACGCCCAATACCCCGAGACGAACTCTCCGATGGACGGCCCGTCTGTCGCTGGCCCTGACCCTGTGCCTCGCGCCCGACGGGGCGAGCGCCGATCCGCCGGCCGTGCGCGACGCGCGGGCCTGCCCCCGGGTGTTCGGCGACGGGGCGCGGGTGGCGGCGAATCGCGAGCAGCGCGAGCGGCGGCTCTACCGCACGCGCGCCGTGGGGCCGACGGTGGAGATCGAGTTCCGCGGCCCCTGGACGCGGCCGCGGCGCTTCACGTACGGGGCGCTGGAGCTCGTGGGCACCGAACGCGCCGGGGACGGCGCCGCCCGCGCCGTGCTGCGGGTGACGGGCCTCGAGCGGCTGGGCTGCGCCGACGGGCTGTACGCGGTGGGCGTCGACGACGCCCTGGGCGCCGGCGCCCACGTCCTGGCCGTGCTCGATCGCGACGTGGTGCTCGTGGAGGCCGGCGGGCGCCTCGGGTACCTGGCCGCCGAGCGCACGGCGGTGCCGCAGTGGCGGCTGAGCTGGGACAGCGACATCCGGTTCCGCAAGCCGATCCGGTTCACGGCCTCCGGCGGGTCGCCGCGGGCCGCTCCCCCGCCCCGCGCCGCGGCGCGCCGGCCGGCGCGCAAACGCTGACGTTCAACGCGTCGGGCGCCGCGGCAGGCTGCAGGCGGCGCCGGTGCGCGCGAGGGCCGCGCGGAGCTCGCCGAAGGCGGCGCGGTCCATGGAGATCGCGCGCAGCGGCGCCCGCGTGGCGTTCGCGACGACGACCCCGCCCCGGGCGGTGACGCAGTCCGCCGGCAGGTCGCGGTAGAGCACGCCGGGCCAGGCCGCCAGGAAGCGCTGGCCTTCGACGTCGAGGACGAGGCCGAGCGCCTCGCCGGCGTGGCGCTCGACGAGCGCGCTCAGGGCCAGTCGGGCGCGGGCCCGCGGGTCGTCGGACAGGCGCAGCCCGTCGAGGGAGACCGCGGGCAGCGGGAGCGCGCGGTCGGCGACGTAGAGCGCGAGGGCGGGCGCGAGGCAGTGGGCGCCGCCGTCGTCGCCGAGCGCGCAGAGGCGGTCGCCGGCGTGGAAGGCGCGGCCCGGCGCGGCCCGGAGCGACGCCGCGGCCGAGACGTCGGCGCGCCCGTCGTCGGCGTCGTCCGGCGCGGCGGCGACCGGCAGCCGATCGTGGGCGCAGCGGACGACGGGCCGGCGCGGATCGCCGAGGCCGTCGCGGTCCAGGTCGAGCCAGGCGCGGGTGCCGGCGCCCACCGCGCGCGTGCGGTCGTCGCAGTCCGCCGCGACGGGGAGCAGGCGGCCGGCGACCTTGCGGAACATCGTGAAAGGCAAGGCGAATCGGGCGCCGGGCAGCGAGAACGCGCCGTCGCCGTCCGCGTCGCTCGGCGGTGTGCGGTCGAGGTTCACGGCCGCGTCGTGGTCGTCCGCGTCGCCGGGGACGCGCGTGACCCGCTCCGCGGGGTGCGGGCAGAGGGTCGTCCGCGCGGTGGACGTCGACCGCGGGAGCGTGACGCACTCGTCGTAGAGGAAGGCGGCGGCGGGGCACGCCACGAACACGGGCGTCGCCGGCCCAGCACAGAGCCCCCAGAAGAAGTCGCCGATGGGCGCGCAGGCCCGGCCCAGGTACGCGCCGCCGAAGCCATCCCCGTCCTCGTCGACGTACCAGGCGGTGTCGCCGTGCAGCGCCGGGTCCGTGTCGTCGCAGTCGGCGCCCTCCCACACGTAGCCGGCGGGCGGCTCACAGCCGACCACCGTCGCCCCGGGATCGCCGTCGCCGTCGCCGTCCGCGTCGCGGTACCAGGTGGAGCGGCTGTTGATGGCGCGGTTCTGGTCGTTGCAGTCAGTCGCCGCGCGGGCCCAGCCGGTCGCCGCGGGCGGCGCGCACTGCCGCGTCGCGTCCGACAGCCGGGCGCCCTCGCCGTCGCCGTCGCCGTCCGGGTACCAGAGCGTGCGCGGGTTGAGCGTGGCGTCGCCGTCGTCGCAGTCGCGCGCGTTCCCCACCCAGCCGGCGCGGTCGCAGGCGTAAAGCGCCGCCGACATCGCCGGATCGCCGAACCCGTCGCCGTCGGCGTCGCGGTAGAAGGTGAGGACCGCGCCGGGGTGGTGGTCGGTGCGGGCGTCGTCGCAGTCGTCGTCGTTGCGGACCCAGCCGGACACCTGCGGCGGGTTGCAGACATCGAGCGTGAGGACGTCGCCGGCGCCGAAGCCGTCGCCGTCCTCGTCGCGCCACCAGTCGACGGTCACGTCCGGGTTCACCGCGGGATCGCCGTCGTCGCAGTCGCTGCCGCGCCGCACCCAGACGCCCGGGCCGGGCGGCGAGCACGCGTCTCCGGTGACCGGCGCGGCGCCCCAGCCGTCGCCGTCCGAGTCGCGGTACCAGGTCTGCGCGCCGCACGGATCGGCGCACGCGCACTCGATCGTCGCCCACAGGCAGTTCAGCACCTGCGTGCACAGCGCGAACCCCAGCTGGGCCTGCATCACCGCACAAGCCTGGCGGGCATCGTCGCGCGCCTCGACGGCGCTCGAGGCGACGAACGTCTGCCCGAACTGGTCCGCGCAGGCCCACGCCCGGCACGCGACGGTCCGCCGGCAGCCGAACGGCGTGCAGCCGAACGCGCGCCCGCACGCGTTCTCGCCGGCGCACCGGCGCTGGGCGTCGGCGGCGGCCTCGGTCTCCGTCGCGCCGATGCCCCAGGCGTCGCCCGCCTGGCACGTCCACGCGTCGGCGGCCACGCTGTCGGCGGCGTGCGCCGCCCCCGCCCAGGCCAGGATCCACAGAAGACACGCCTTGCCTCTCATCGTCACGCTCCTCCTCGGTCGGTCGTGGCAGGGCGTTACAAGGCCGGGCGTGCGGGCTTTTTTCGGGCGCGGCGAATTCACAGCGGCGGGCGTCCACGTTGGCGACGCCTCGCTTGTCCGGCGCGATCCTTCGTCCACTTGGACGCGCGCCGCTGTCAGTCGGCGACGGCGACGCCGTTCGCGGTGAGGAAGGCGCGGCTCTCCTGGCGGATGCGGTGCTGCCAGTTGTAGACGACCTGGAGGTTGACGCCGAGCGCCTCCGCCGCCTCCTGCGGGTCGCGGGCGTCCTCGTAGACGTAGGCGAGCACGGCGCGGCCACGCACCGGGAGCGTCGCGCGCAGGTGCGCCAGCAGGCCGGCGAGCAGGTCGCGGCCCACCGCCTCCTCTTCGGGCAGCGCGCCGCCGTCCGGGAGCGGATCATCAAGCGTTTCGAATACTTGTCCGCCGCCGCGCTTGAGGCGTGCCGCCTGCTCGCCGCGTCGCCAGAGCTCGCGGCGACACAGCAGCCCCACGTAGCCCTCGAGGGTCATGCCGCGCGTGGGGTCGTAGGCGCGCAGCAGCCGGCCGCCGTCCTGCAGGAGCGTCGCCCAGATGTCCTGGACCATGTCGTCGGCGTCGTGGGCGCCGATGCGCTGGCCGGCGCGGCGCGCGAAGTGCGCGGCCACGCGGCCGCGGATCACCGGCAAGAGACGCCGCGTCAGGACGCGCGCGGCGGCGCCGCGGCCCGACAGCGCCAGCGCCACGAGCGTCGCCGCCTCCCGCGCCGCCGCCGGATCGACGACGGCGAACGCCGCCAGGACGAGCAGGACGATCACAGCGCCTTCGTCACCAGCAGGGGGGAGTAGTCGGAGACGAGCGGCGCCGACGCGCTCGTCCGGTAGACCGAGTAGAGCGTCGCCTTGGCGCGGCTCCAGTCGGGCGTGACGGGCAGGCGGATGCCCGTCACCGCGACCGAGCGGCCCGGCAGCCAGGCCGCCGTCGGCTTCAGATCGACGGCGTAGACCTTCGCGTCCTGGGTGACGAGCAGGAACGCCTTCGAGAAGCGCGTGGTCGACGGCAGCTTGGGGTTGAGCTTCAGCAGGACGCTCAGGCCGGCCGCGCCGGCGTCGACGATGCTGCACTCTTCGCAGCCGGGGAGGCCGGGCTGGGGCAGCACCCAGCCGAGGACGGAGGCTTCGGACGCGGCGTCGTCCTCGAACGCGCAGGACGTCGTCGCGGACAGGTCGCACGCCTCGGTCGCGGCTGCGGCGGTCGTGCGCACGTCCGCGGCGCAGGCGAGGTGGTCGGCGTACGCCGACGACCAGGCCGGGGGCGCCGGCGTCTCGACGCAGTCGTCGGCCGCGAGGCACGCGGTGATGCAGGCGCCGCAGGCGTCGAGGATGGCGGGATCGATCCAGCCGGAGGGCGCGGTGAGGTTCGCGGCGACGCACTGGGGGAGGCCGCCGGCGCAACGGCCCGGTCCGGGCGCGCACGTCAGCGCCGCCCGCGCGCGGCACAGCGAGAGGCGCCGCGAGAGCACGGCCGTCGCCGGTCGATCGCGGCTCGCCCCGGGGCCGTCGAGCAGGCCGCGCTCGCGCGCCAACAGGCCCGTCGTGCCCTCCTCGTGGGGCATCACGCGGCCGCGCTCCTCGCCGGGCAGTGGCACGCCGGTGGCGTAGAGCACGTGCAGCAGGACGTCGCGCGACAGCGGCGCGTCGGCGCGGATCGCCTGCACGACGGCGGCGATCGCGCTCGTGAGGGCCGTGGCCGCGCTCGTCCCGGTGACCGCGACCGGTCCGGGTGCGAAGACGTGCTCGCCGGGGGCGACGAGCGCCGGCGGCCGGAGCGTCGTGCCGTCGATCGACGAGCGCCGCCCGGAGGCGTCGCTGGCGCCGATCGCGTCGACCGTGTGGCGCGCGTCGCCACCGCCACACGTGGGCGTGAAGCCGTACTCCGCGGGGTAGAACCACGCGTCGCCCGGCGCGAGATCGCCCCAGCACGCGTCGTCGTAGTCGTCCGCGTCGCCGAGCGCCGCCTGCAGCACGGCGCGCGTGTGGTCCGGGCGCCCGGCGCGGTTGCCCGTCGCCGCGAAGACCGCCGTCGGCGCGCCCTGGCGATCGCGGCGCCAGGCGGCGTCGAGCACGTGGCGCACCGCCTCGCCGTCGCCGTTCTCCACGGTGGCGCACGCGCCGCCGTCCTCGGCGGGCCCGGTGAGCGCGCGGTCCTGGCCCAGCTCGGGCGTCCAGCCGAGGCTGAGGTTGACGACGAGCGGGTCGTCGGGCAGGTCGACGAGCGCCTGCGCGATGGCCGCCGCCAGGTCGTGCGTCGTGCCGCGCCCCTGCCCGTCGAGGACACGAAAGCCGTGTAGTTCCGCGGTGTTGGCCGGCGCGATCTGGCGAATGAGGCCGGCCATGAGATCGCCGTGGGCGATGCGCGGCTGGTCGTCGAGGCGGTCGCCGAAGGGCAGCGCGACGGGGTGCTCTTCGCCGGAGAAGGCCGCCGCGTCGAAGCCGCCGTCGATGAGCGCGATGCGGGCGCGTCCGGCGGGGGGCGTGGCGCGCTGGGGGTCGAGCTGGTCGAGGTGCCACGCGTAGGCCGCGTCGGTGTCCATGACCGGCGGCGGCGGGCCGCACTCGGCCTGGGCCGCCTGGAAGGTACAGACGCGGCCGACGCGCACGCGGGCCGGATCGCCGCCCACCTCGGCGGCGACGGCGTCGCGCAGGGCCTGGACGGCGACGCAGCGGGCCTCGGGGCGCAGCGACACGCGCCCCGCCGCGTCCTCGGCGAACCAGCCGGGGCGGAGCGCGCGCTCGAGGCGGGCCTCGACGGCGGCGAGCAGCGCTTCGAGTGTCTCGGCGGGGCGCGGGGGTACGGGCCACTCGGCGGCGGCGAAGTGCACGAAGAGGCGGTCGTCGCGGCAGACGCCGGCCAGCGGCGGCCCCGCCGCGCCGACGAGCGGTTGCGCCTCGCCCGGCGCCGGCGCGCGGCGGATGCGGAAGCGCAGCTCGAAGTAGCGCAGGTCGGCGCCGGTGAGCGCGGCGGGCAGGAAGGGCCGCAGATCGGCCTCGACGACGGGCGGCAACGCGGGCTGGCCGGGCGACGAGGGCCCGCCTCCGAGCGGCTGGCATGCGGCCAGCATCACCGCCAAGACATTGAAACTACTGCGCATTCTGGTACTCGACGGCGACGCGGTGCCAGGCGGCGCCGCGGGGGGGCGTCTCAGGGGCCGTCTCGCCGTCGCGGTCGGCGCCGGCCGCGCCGAGCACGAGGTGGATCACCCACGGGCCGGGCTCGGGACCGAGCAGGGCGTCCGCCCGGAACCGCACGCGATACGCGCCGCCCGGCCCCGCCTCGATCACGTCCGGCGGCGCGGCGCGAAGGACCCCGCCCGGTCGCGAGACGTAGACCGAGAGCGGCGCGCTCTCGCCCGCGGGGGCGAGCTCGAGGCGAACCTGGCTGTACGGCAGGAACGTCGCGGCGACCCCCGGGGCGTCGCGGTGGGCCTGGACGCCGCCGAACGGCCCTTCGATGGTGTAGTCGGGGGCGGCCGCGGGGCGCAGCAGCACGAGCGCCAGGACCGCGGCGGCCGCCGTCAGGGCCGCCGCGAAGAGCGGCCAGCGCCGCCGCGAAGGGAGCAGCGCCAAGGCGCGCGCCATCGCCGCCTCGCCCGGCGCGCCGCGCCGCAGCTCGAGGACCAGGTCGCGACACGGGCGGCACTCGGCCAGGTGCGCCTCGACCGCCTCGCTCCCCGCCTCGTCGAGACGGCCGGCCAGCCACGCCGCGAGCAGGCCGTCGTCGCAGCCGCGCGGGTCGGCCGCCGCGAAGGGCAACCGGCGGAGCGTGGTCTCGAGTTCGGAGTCCTGCATCGGCCGCATTTGACTCCATACTCGACCGGCGTGATGAGTTTTTTCCCGGTCCGGATCTTCTTGACCGCGGCGCTGCTCGCGGGGTGCGCCCGCGACGCCGAGCCGCCGCCGATGCGCCTCGTCGGCTACCGCGCGCTCGTCCGCGAGGGCGAGGCGGTCGTGCCGGTGTTCGACGCGGAGCGGCGGCCGGTGATCCAGGTACGCGGGGCGGTGGACGGAGGGACCCTCGTGTGGCTCGCGGGCGACGGCGCGCGTCCGGCGAGCGCGCGCGTGCAGGCGGTCGAGGGCGGGGCGCTGTGGCGCGTCGACGGCGATCCGCCGGGCGTGGGTCCCGTGACGCTGCGATGGACGGCCGGCGGCCGCGAGCGGCGCTGGGCCGCGCGGTGGGAGGCCACGCCCGAGGCGGCGCTCGCCGAGGCGGTGGCGCTGCGCAAGGCGGGCCGCGAGGCCGACGCGCGCGCCCGGCTCGACGCGGTGCCCGCCGGCACGCCCGCGGCCCGCTGGGTGCCCGCCGAGCGCGCCCGCCTCGCCGGTGGCCCGGACGCGTGGGTCGACGCCGCCGCCGCGTCCCCGGACAGCACCGAGGCGGGGCGCTGCCTGCGCGTCGCCGCGTTCCACGCGCTGCAGGCGCGACGCTTCGACGAGGCCGGCGCGCTGCTCGACCGCGCCGCCGCCGCCGACGAGCGCTTCGACGACGTCGTCGGCGCCGCCCGGACGCGCTACTACCGCGGCCTGCTCGCGTTCGACCTCGGCGACTTCCGCCGGGCGCTCGAGGCCCTGGGCGACGCCGCGCGGCGGTCGCGCGCGCTCGGCGAGGACGTGGGCGCGCGCAACGCGCTCGAAGCGCTCGCGCTCGCGCACCTCGAGCTGGGCCGGCACGGCGACGCGCTGTCGACCTTCGAGGCGCTGCGCCCGGCGGCGCTCGTCGACCCCGATCCGGAGCGTCGCGTGCGCTTCCGTCTGAACGAGGGATACGCGCGGCTGCGCGCGATGGCCGAAGGGGCGCTCCCGCCCGCGTGGGACGCGCCGCGGGCGGTGCTCGCGGAGGCGGTGGCCGAGGCGCGGGCGCACGGCCTCGGCGAGGTGGAGCGCTACGCGCTGGCCAACCTGGCGTGGAACGAGCTGCTGCGTGGCGATCGCGACGGCGCGCGGCGGCTGCTCGACGAGGCGCGGGCCCGCGAGCCGCGGGGGTCGCCGGGGCCGGTGCGGCTGTTCCTCGATCTGCTCGACGCTGAAATCCTGTTGCGCGACGGGCACTTGGATGGGGCCGAGGCGCGCTTCGCCGCCGTCGCGGAGGCGGCGCGCGCCGAGGTCGGGCCGGTGAGCGAGGCCGCGTGGCGCGCGCGGTACGGCGAGGGGCGCGCAGCGGCGGCCGCGGGACGCGCGGAGCGGGCGGTGGCGGCGTTCCGGGCGGCGATGGACGCGCTCGACGCGCTCGGACGCAGCGCGCCGCTCCGGTCCGGCCGGGCGCCGTTCTTCGCCGACCGGCGCCCGCTCTACGACGACGCGCTGGCGCTGCTGCTGTCGCTCGGGCGCGCGTCCGAGGCCTTCGCGGTGGGAGACGCGGCGCGGGCGCGGCTCGTGCGCGCGCTCGAGGCCGAGGTCCGGGTCGAGCGGCTGGCGACGCCCGCGCAGCGCGCCACCTGGGCCGCGCGCCTGGCCGCTTTCGGCGCGGCCCGCGACGCCCACGCACAGGCCGTGGCCGCCGCCGGCCCCGCCGCCGGCGAGCACCGCGCCGCCCGCGACGCCGCCCTCGCCGCCCTCGCCGCCGAGCGGACGCGCGCGTTCGACGCCGCGCTCGCTTTCCTCGACGAGGCCGATCGCGACGGCGCCTCGCCCGCCCCGACCGGCGACGCGGTGGCGGCGGCGCTGGCGCCCGACGAGGCCCTGCTGGCCGTCACCCCCCACCGCGGCGGCCATGTGCTCTTCCGCGTCGCCGCCGGGCGCGTCGAGCACGCGCCGCTCGGCCCGGCCGCGCTCGAAGGCGTCGCCGCCGGACGCGGCGAGCACGCGCCGCTCGGTCCCGGGCTGCTCGACGGCCTCCCCGAGGGCGTGCGCCACGTGTACGTGATCGCCGGCGGCCGCCGGGACGCGCTCGACCTGCCCGCGCGCCTCGCCGAACGCGCCAGCGTGGCGTTCCTGCCGCACGCGGGCTTCCTGGTGCGCCCGCGCGGCGAGCGCCCGGCGGCGGCGCTGGTGGTCGCCGATCCCGAAGCGGATCTGCCCGGCGCCCGCGCCGACGGCCGCGACATCGCCGCGAGGCTCGGCGCCCGCCTGCTGCTCGGCGACGCCGCCACGCGGCGCGCGCTCGTCGAGGCGCTGCCCGGCGCGGGCCTCGTCCACTTCGCCGGCCACGGCGTGCTGCGCGAAACCGACCCGTGGGGCGCGCACCTGCGCCTCGCCGGCGGCGAGCCGCTCGATCTCGCCGACGTGCTCACGTTGCGCCTCGCACGGCCGCTGGTGGTCCTCGGCGGCTGCCGCACCGGCGTGCCCATGCTCGACGACGGCGTCGGCCTGCCGCAGGCCTTCCTGGCCGCGGGCGCCGCCGCCGTCGTCGCCGCCGACCGCGTCGTCTCCGACGACGACGCCCGCGCCTTCTCGACCCGCTTCTTCGCCGCCGACGGCGCCCGCCGCCCCGCCGAGGCCCTGCGCCTCGCCATGCGGTCGATGCGCGCCGAAGGCCGCGCCGCCTGGGACGCCTGGCGCCTCTTCGGCCTCCGCTGAGCGCGCCGCACGCCGTTTTCGCCCATCCGGAAAAAAGGTCCCGACCCGCCCCTTGTAAGGCCCCCGCGAACCGGCGCCGTGCCGGTCCCTACGACGCGAGGAGCGAGTCGATGTTCCCGAAGGCCAGAGCCCTGTGGTGCGCCGCCGTGTTGACGACCGGCTGCGCGGCGACCGAGACCCTACCGCCCGCCTACGTGCCGCTCGTCGAGTGGCAGGCCAACGAGCTGCTCGGCGCCGAGCGCCTGAACGACGTCCTGTCCGTCTGGCGGGACCAGCCGCTCGAGGTGCGCTTCGCGCCGGGCAACCCGGCGCTCGGGCCGATGACGGTGAGCGAGTCGACGCTCGACGACCGCATCGTCGACCTGCTCGAGGCGAGCGGCGTGGGCGCCCTGCTCGGCGGCGTCGGCGTCGCGCCGGACGAGGTCGCGACCGAAGCGTCGCAGGCCATCCACGACGCGCTGGCGAAGGCCGTCGACGCGAGCTTCGACGGCCTGCGCCTCGAGCGCACCGAGTTGATCCCCCACGAGCTCGACGACATCTGCGAGGTCTCGGCGACGGTGAAGATGCGCCTGCGCGCGCTCGACGCGATCACCGCGCGCATCGGCGCCGTCACGGTGCGCATGCTGCCGGGCCGCCAGGCCGTCGACGTCGAGGTCCGGCTCGCCGAGGTGCGTCCGCACGGCATCGCGCGCTGGGACGGCTTCGTCGACGCGTGGTGCGAGGGCGGCTTCGACGTCGACGCGTTCGACGCCCCGCTGGACGCGCGCACCGACCTCTCGTTCCGCGTCCGCGTCTCCTTCGATCGCGAGCCGCTGGACCCGGCGTGCACCGACGCGTGCTGCGACCACCGCGTCCGCGCCGACGTCGCGCTGAGCCGCCTTCAGTTCAGCAACGTCGCCGTCGACCTGCCCGCGATGCACATCGAAGGCGTCGTGTGGGTGCCGCTCCCCATCCCGCTGTCCATGACCGAAGATCTCAACGATTTCGTGACGATGCAGCAGATCGAGGAAGGGCTCGACCAGGCGGGCGCCACGCTCGACGTCACCGCCGGCACCGACCTCTACTGGCCGCCGCTGATGGTGTCGTCGGCGCGCGTCCTCGAGGAGGGGGTGCAGATCGAGCTCTACTACGACCGGAACGGCGAACCCCACAACGGCACCGACTTCGACCGCGACGGCGTCTGCTCGGCGGAGGACGTCTGCGTCGGCGTGGCCGATCCTCGCCAGTTCGACCGCGACGGCGACGGCCGCGGCGACGCCTGCGACGCCTGCCCGGACGACCCGGAGACCGAGGACCGCGACCCCGACTGCTTCGTCGATCCCGCCGACGGCGTGCGGCGCTGCCTCGAGACCGGCGACGGCGTCCCCGACGTCTGCGACAACTGCCAGGGCGTGCCGAACCGCGACCAGCTCGACACCGACCGCGACGGCCAGGGCGACGCCTGCGACACCGACGACGACGGGGACGGTGTCCCCGACGCGCGCGACCGCTGCCCGCTCGTCCGCGATTCCGCCCAGACCGACACCGACGGCGACGGCGTCGGCGACGCCTGCGACGCCTGCCCGACGGTGCCCGACGCGGGCGGCGCCGACACGGATCGCGACGGCCGCGGCGACGCCTGCGACGCCGACGACGACCAGGACCGCATCGTCGACGCGCGCGACAACTGCCCGCTCCTCCCCAACCCGGACCAGGCGGACCGCGACGGGGACCGCGTCGGCGACGCCTGCGACGTGTGCCCGCGCCGCGCGAACGCCGACCAGGCGGACACGGATGCCGACGGCCTCGGCGACGCCTGCGACAACTGCCCGGGGGTGCCCAACCCGGACCAGCTCGACGCCGACCGCGACCGCCTCGGCGACGCCTGCGACCAGATCCTCTGCAACCCGCTCGGGGGGCGCCATGACGCGTGCCCCATGCCGGTGGCGCTCGCGCGCTTCCCCATCCGGATGGGCTGCGCCGGCCCCGAGTGCGTGCAGGCGCTGCCGCCCGCCCTCGCCCGCCGCGCGCTCGACGGCGTCACCGATCCCGATCCGCGCGCGATCGCGCCGGTGCTCCGCTGGCTGGCGCAGACGAGCCGCGGCCCCGACGCGCGCTTCGTCGCCGCGTGGATGCTCGAGAAGACGTCGCGGGCCGAGACCCGCGCCGCGCGCGCCGAGCTCGCGTGGCTGGGGGCGACCGCCCTCGACCAGATGAGCCGGCGCGAGCACGGCATCTCGTGCACGGACTGCGGCACCGACCTGCGCCGCTGGACCGGCTTCCTCGCCGCCGCCGCGTCGCTCGAGATCACCGGGCCGGGCGCCGCGCTCGCCGCGGAGCCGCGCGTCACCGACGACGCGTGGACGTCGCCGGACCTGACCGCCGTGCCCTTCGCCGCGGACTACGCCACCCGCCTCGCCCCGCTCGCCGGCGCGCACTTCGAGGACGCCGGCCTGCCACTGCCCTGAATTCGTTGAGGAATCAGCGGACCATCCGGTGTTGGAAGAGGCGGCGGCCGGCCTGTAGCCGCGACTCGTCGGGGAATCGCTCGGCGAGGAGGGTGGCCAGCCGCTCCTCGAAGACCGTCGCCGGGCCATGCAGCAGCACACTCATCGCGTCCATGGCGGCCGCGGCGTCGCCGGCCTCCGCGACGAGCCGCTCGAGGAGCGCCTCGTCGTCGGGGTGGCCCTCCTCGCGGGCCTGCAGGTAGTACTGCCTCGACCGCGCGAGCGCGGCGTCCTCGCGCATCGCCGCGAAGCGCAGCCGGCGCAAAGCCGCCCAATCCTCGGGCGTGGGCGGATCCACCGGCTCCTTGTCGCCCGTCCAGATCGGCTCGCAGGCCGCCAGCGCCTCGTCGAGCGTGGCCTCGCCGCGGCGCAGGCGCCCGCGGAACAGCGGCTGCGCCCGCGCGCGCAGGCGGTGGTCGACCCGGAAGTCGGCGACGAAGCGCGGATCGAGCGCGAGCGCCGTCGTCCGCTCGATCGGATCGCCGTCGCGCGACGGGTCGAACGCCTCGCGCGTGAGCATCGCCAGGCCCCAGCGCCGCGTGCGGTCGCCTTCGACGCGCGTCGCCCGCTCCGCCAGCGGGCGCAGCCAGGCCAGCGGTCCGCGCGAGAGCCACGCCTCGACGAGGTGGCCGCAGTGCGCCCAAGGGGCCGGAAAGCCCGCGCAGAGCGCCTCGGCCGCCGCCTCGGCCAGCCGCGAGCCGGGTGCGGGGACGCCGGACAGGAGGCGATGGATCGCTCCGAGGTCGTTGCGCTCGAGCGCCGCCTCGGCAAGGGGCCACAGCGCCTCGCCGGGCGCGACGCAGGCGACCGCCAGCCCGTACAGCGCGCGGTCCGCCGGCTCGATCCCGTCGCACCGGCGGTCGGCGAACGCCACCCGGATCTCGTCGCGGCGCGCCGCCGGCAGCGCGGCGGCGTTCGGGGACCACGCTTCGACGACGCGGCCGACGTGGTACTGCAGCGATCGGTCGAGGTCGGGCAGCATGCGGGCGAGGGCGCGGGCGCCGCCCGCCCGGCGCAGGAGCTCGGGCACCAGCGCTTCGGCCGTCCAGGCCTCGGCGGGCAGGATGCGCGGCACCAGCGTCACGACGTGGGCGTCGGGCAGCGCCCCGAGCGCAGAGGCGAGCGTCGCCGTCCGGGCCTGGAGGTCGATCAGCGGCTCGACGAGCACCTGCGCCAGCGTCGCGAGCGGCGCCGCCACGCGCGCCGCCTCCTCGGGATCGGCGCCGGCGAAGGGATCGTCGTCGAACAGCCCGGACCACCACGGCACGTCGTGGCCGGCGGCCGACAGGCGCTGGCGCGCCGCGTTGCGGACGCCCGTGTACGTGTCGCCGGCGAGCCGCCGCAACAGGACGCGGCCCTCGGCGCGTCGCGGATCGAGCCCGTTGGCGAGCGCCCGGCGCACGCCCACCGTCGGCGACTTCGCTGCGGCGACCACCTCGGCCTGCGCCGGATCCATCGCCGGCACCAGGTGTTGCAGCGCCTGCGCGATCGACTCCGCGTCGGTCTCCGCCCACTCGTCGTCGCGCCGCGCGGCGGCCGCCGCCAGCAGGTCGAGCGCCGCGTCGTCGGGATCGGCGGCCAGCAGCACCGTCGCGAAGCGCAGCCCCTCTTCGAGCGCGTGCGACAGCGCGGTGGCGTCCTCGGGCGACAGCTCGAGGGGCAGCTCGTCGGCTTCGATGGCGGCCAGCAGCGCCGCAGCGAACCGGCGCACGTCCTCGGGGGCGAGCTCGAGCGCCGCCGCGTCCACGATGGCGCTCATCGGGGCGCCTCCTCGCGCGCCGCGGCGCGCCGCAGCGACGAGAGGATCGACCAGCGCACGCCGTAGTCGTCGGGGGGCGGGCCGGCCCGGTCGAGCAACGCGCAGATCGGCGCGACCTCGGTCGGCGCGAGCGCCTCGACCATCCGCGCCAGCATGCGGCCGGCGTGGAAGTCGTCGTCGCGCGTCCCGGCCGGCGGCAGCTCGGCCTCGATCGCGGTCAGCAGGCGCTCGATCATCGCCGGCGTGGCCACCGGGGCCAGGCTCTCCGTCGCCTGGTGCTCCCACAGCGGCTCGCAGGCGTCGCCCGCCGCGAGTCGCGGGAGCTGCGCCAGGAAGGCGTCGAGGCCGCCCGGACGCGCGAAGAGGGCTCGCAGGACGCTCCGGTCGCGCGACGTGGGCACGGTGTCGGTGCTCAGCAGGCGCGGCAGGACGACGAGCGCCAGCGCGTCGGGCAGCGCCGACAGGGCGTCGGGGAGCGGCGCTGCGGGCGCGACGGGGCCCCACGCGGCGGGATCGCGCCGCGGTGGATCGATCACCGCGAGGTGCGCCGGGTCGAGATCGGCGAGCGCCTCGGAGAGCGCCGGCGGCGCGTCGATCGGGAGCAGCCCGGTGCCCGGCGCGTCGCCGAGACGCCGGGCCGCCCGGCGCACGTCCGGGTCCGGATCGTGGACGAGCGCGGCCGGCACCTCGCCGAGCGCCGCCAGGGCCCCGGCCAGCGCAGCGCGGACCCGCGGGTGCGGATGCGCGCCCAGCTTCGCCGTGGGCCCGGCCAGGCTCGCCACGCCGTCGCGCTCGGCGCGCCGCTCGAGGGCGAGGCGCAGCAGGCGCGCGGAGAGCGCCGGGCCGTCCGTCCGCTCGACCTCCTCCTCGTCGACGAAGGCGCAGGCCCACGCGACCCAGGCGAAGGCCGTGGTGTCGCGGAGCGCCGCCGCCGCCGCCGACGCGAACCGGAACCCGGCGGCGATCGCGTCGACCTCGGGCGGGGCCTCCTCGTCGAAGTCCCAGTCGACGACGTCCTCGTCCTCGTCCTCGTCGTCCTGCTTGCGTCGGACCTCGTTCAGTCGCCGGAAGAGCGACAGCGGCCGTCCCAGGGTCGCGAGCAACGTCTGCAGATCGTCGCTCAATTCGTCGTCTCCAGCGCGACGAGCGCCTCCTCGGCGCGCTCGACGAAGGCGACGGGGATGGCGAGATCCGCCGGCACGTCGGCCTCGTTCGCCCGCGGCACCAGCACGAGCGCCATGCCCGCGCGCTCCGCGGCCAGGCACTTCGCACGGACGCCGCCGACGGCGAGAACGCTGCCCGACAGATCGACCTCGCCCGTCATCGCCACGTCGGCGCGGACCGGGACGTTCTTCAGCAGCGACACCATCGCCACGAGGAGCGCGACGCCGGCGGACGGGCCGTCCTTGGGCACCGCCGCCTCGGGCGCGTGCAGGTGCAGGTCGAAGGCGAACGCCTCGGCCGGCAGACCGTACGTCTCGCGCCGCGCCAGCAGGTGCGCGCGCACCGTCTCGGCGGACTCGCGCATGACGTTGCCGAGCGACCCGGTCATCGCGAGCCGGCCGGGCACGCGCTCCGCCGGCCCGAGGCGCACCAGCTCGAGCGGGAGGAGCTCGCCGCCGTACGCCGACACCGACAGGCCCGTCGCGACCCCCGGCGGCTGCGCCTCGGCGCGCCGCCGAGACCGGAAGCGCGGCGGCCCGAGCACGCGCGCGAGATCGGCGACCCCGATCGGGCGCTCGGGATCCGCAGGGGGCGACGGGGGCAGCAGCCGCTCCACCGCCCGCTCCCGGTAGAACGCCGCCATCTCGCGACGCAGCTGCCGCACGCCCGCCTCGCGCGTCCAGCCCTCGACGAGCGCCGCGAGCGTGGCGTCGTCGGCGGCGAGCGGCGGGATGCCGTGCTCCTTCGCCAGCGACGGCGAGAGGTGGCTCTTCGCGATGCTCACCTTCTCGGCCGTCGTGTACCCGTCGAGCTCGATCACCTCGAGCCGGTCGCGGAGGTACGCCGGCAGCGACGAGAGGTCGTTGGCCGTCGCGACGAAGAGGCAGTCGGACAGGTCGTAGGCAACCGCCAGGTAGTTGTCGGAGAACGTCGAATTCTGTTCGGGATCGAGGATCTCGAGCAGCGCGCCGAGCGGGCTGCGCTGGCGGTCGTTGGCCAGCTTGTCGATCTCGTCGAGCAGCACGAGGGCGCTGCGGCTGCCCACCTGCGCCAGCCCGTCGATGAGCCGGCCCGGCCGCGCGCCGGTGTAGGTGATGCGGTGACCGCGCAGCTCCGACTCGTCGTGCACGCCGCCGAGCGCGATGCGCACGTACGGCCGCCCCAGCGCCTCGGCCATCGCGCGCGCGATCGACGTCTTGCCGACGCCCGGCGCGCCGGCGAGGCACAGGACGGTGGAGCGCCCCTCCCCGCCGAGCGCCCGCACGGCCAGGAACTCGAGGAGGCGGCGCTTGGCCTTCTCGAGGCCGGTGTGGTCGCGGTCGAGCGTGCGGCGCACCCGGTCGAGGTCGATCGGGGGCAGCGGATCGGCGTGCCACGCGAGCCGGGCGATGAGCTGCAACAGGCGCAGGTGCGTGGCGTACTCGTGGTGGTCCGCCTTCATCTGGCGCAGCAGGCGGAGCTCGCGATCGACGACCGACCGCACGGCGAGGGGCAGCCCGCCCTGATCGAGGCGCCGCCGCAGGAGCTCGAGCTCGTCGACCTCGTCCTCCCGCGCGCGCGTCGTGTCGTACAGATCGAGGCGCCGCGCGATCTCGACGACGGCCGAGTGCAGGCGCTGGCGCAGCGCGCGGCCCAGCTGGGGCGCGGCCGCGAGGGCGCGCAGCTCGCGCTCGACGGTGAGCAGGGCTTCGCGGCCAGCCCCCTCGGCCACGAACACCCGCGTCCGCTCGGCGAGCGCCGCCAGGACGTCGCCGTCGGCGAGCGCGGCACGGGCGGCGGCGGGGCCGTCGATCGCGCGGAGCAGCGCCGCGGCCGCGCCGGCGACGTCCTCGGCGCGCACGAGCGGCGGCGGGCACGTCGCGAGGGCCTGCGCGGCCCGCA
The DNA here is from genome assembly GCA_963169045.1 of Myxococcota bacterium. GTDB lineage: Bacteria > Myxococcota_A > Bradymonadia > UBA7976 > UBA1532 > CAUJDF01. The sequence continues at coordinate 142,863 of CAUJDF010000037.1, read as the reverse complement.
GCACGACGTCGCGCGCCTCGCCGGCGGCCGCCGGCGCCTCCGCCGGCGTCGCGTCGACCTCGGCCTGGTAGGGGGGCTTCGCGCCGCGCGCGGCGACGACGCGGACGCGCGCCTCCCCGGCGAACCGCGCGGCGCCCGCGGCGTCCATCCCGAGGAAGAGGACGCGGCTCGCGAACCGGCCCGAGGCGAGCATCGGGACCTCGGCGGCGGCGGTCACGGGCAAGAGGACGAGCGGCGTGTTCACCGGCAGCGCCGCGAGCCAGTCGATCGACGCTGCGTCGAGGGCGGGGGCGCCGACGGCGCGCTCTTCGCCGGGCAGGACGGTGTCTTCGACGGACGCCAACAGGGGAAGCGAAACGCGGTCGAGACTCACGGAGTGCATGCCCGCATCATGGCACGAAAGCGGGCCGGGCTCGCGCCCGTCGTGCGGCCGTGCACCCCGCGAGCGCATCGCCGGGACGCGCCGCGGCGTCTCCTGACGGGCGGCGCCGGCGCGCGCAGCGGCGTCGCGGGCGCTCGGGGGCGAGCGCGCCGCGGCAAAGTTTGCGTGACGTCGCACATTGCGGCTAATGTCGCACACTGTGTGCTCGCCGGCGGGGAGGCTGGCGGGAGGACGTCGTCGTGAGAACCTCCGAGCCTCTGGCCTGTCGCTTCTGCCGCTTCACGAGCGGCGACGGGGCGCCCGGTTCCCGGTGTCCCAACGACGGATCGGCGCTGCTGCGGCGCGCCGTCCTCGAGGCCCTGCCGAAGGACCCGGTGCTGGGCCGCGTCGTCGGCGGGCGCTTCGCCGTGTACGACGTGCTCGGCCGCGGCGGCACCGGCACCGTCTATCTCGCCCAGCAGGAGCCCATGGGGCGCGCCGTCGCCCTCAAGGTCCTGCACGGCCAGAACGACGCCGAGATGCGCGCGCGCTTCGAGCGGGAGGCGCGCATCGTCTCGCGCCTGCAGCACCCCGCCCACGTGCCGATCATCGACTACGGCATCGAGGGCGCGGGTCTCATCTACCTCGTCCTCGAGTTCGTGCACGGGCGCCCGCTGCGGCAGGTCCTCGAGGCGCAGGGGCCGATGTCGCCCCGCCGCGCGGTCGACATCGCCGTCCAGGTGCTGGGGCTGCTGGCCGAGGCGCACGCGCTGGGCCTCGTGCACCGCGACATCAAACCGTCGAACATCATGATCACGCGGGGCGTGCTGGGCGAGGACCAGGCGCATCTGCTCGACTTCGGCTTCGCGAAGATCCTGTACGGCGACCAGGCGGCGTTCGGGGACGGCTCCGGCTCGATGCGCACGCGGCGCGGGCTCATCCTCGGCACGCCGCTGTACATGTCGCCGGAGCAGGCGACCGGCCGCAACGTCGGGCCGGCCAGCGACCTGTATTCGCTCGGCGTCGTGCTCTACAAGATGCTCTCGGGGCGGACGCCCTTCCCCGGCCGCGATCCGATCGCCGTCCTGGCCGCGCACCGCCGCCAGCCGCCACCGCCGCTGCCGGCCGCCGCGGGCGCGCCGAAGCGTCTCGCCGAGGTGATTGCACGCGCGCTGGCGAAGCAGCCCGAGGATCGCTTCGCGAGCGCCGCCGAGATGGCCGAGGCCCTGCGCTTTTCGGTGTCGCGGCACTTCGGCTGGACGCCCCCGGTCGGCGACCCGGCGCCGCCGGTGCCGGTCGAGGACGTGGGCCTCGACGACTCGCTGCCCGATCCGATGGAGTGCGACGGCGACGCGCTGGGCCCCGAGTCGGTGCTCGCCGAGTCGGAGAGCCCGATCTCGCTGATGCTCGACATCGCCGACGAGCCGGACGCCGACGACGCGTCGGCGGGCCTCAGCATCGTCAGCGCGCAGGCGCTCGGCGGCGGTCCCGTGATCGTGTCGCTGGCCGACTTCGATCCGTACGACCACCGCGGCGCCTCCCTGATCGTGTCGCTCGAGGACGCCGGCGCGCACCTCGATGAGACGCCCGCCGCCGCCGGCGACGTCACGGCGGTCGAGCCGGTGGACGCGCGGGACGCGCTCGCCGCGGACGCACCGGACGAGGCCGACGAGGTCGCCGCGATCGAGCGGGAGGACGCCCCGGCCGCCGAGGCGGACGACGTGACGGAGCGCCGTCCCGCCGCGTTCGACGACGAGGAGGACCGCCTCTTCTCGCTGACGATGGACGATCTGGCCGCCGACGAGCCGGCGCCGCGCCTCGCGGCGCCCGAGGCGGTGGCCGCGGTGGCCGCGCTGCGCGACGCCCTCGCCGAGGAGCCGGAACCCGTCGAATCCACTCGACTTTCGCCGCCTTCGGTCCCGCCGGCCCGCCGCCGGCCGCCGGTGGCGTGGCTCGCCGCGGCGGCGGCGATCGTCACGCTCTCGGGCGCGTGGACGGTGCGTCACCTCTCGGCGTCGCACGGGGAGGCGCAGGTGCTCGAGGTGCCGCCGGAGGTGACGCTCGCGCCCGAGATCGTCGAGGTGGAGGCCATCCCGTCGCCGCCCGAGCCGGCCGTCGTCGCGTCGCCGCCCGAGCCGGCGGTCGTCGCGCCGCCGCCCACGGCCCCACCGCCGGTCGCCGCCGCCGCGCCGCCGTCCGCCGCCGCGCCGCCGCCCCGCGCCGAGGTCGCCGCCAAGCCGCCGCCCCCCGAAGCCGCGCCCGTCGTGTCGATGGGTGGACGCCCGCCGGCGCCCGCGACCCTGCAGATGCCGGAGTTCTGACCGGTGCGTCTCCGACCTCTCGCGCTCGCGCTCTCCCTCGCCCTGGCCACGCCCGCCGCCGCCCAGACGCCCGAGGCGATCCAACGGCAGATGGACGAGGCCGCGGCGAAGTTCCAGGCCGGCGATCACGCCGGCGCGCTCGCCCTGCTGCGGACGGTCGACGGGCAGATCGAGCTGCCGATCGTGCGCTTCAACATCGCCCGCTGCCTCCAGGAGCTGGGCCGGGCGCGCGAGGCCGTCGACGCCTTCGAGCGTTACCTGAAGCTGGACGACGAGCCGTCGCGGCAGGCGCGCGCGCGGGAGGCCATCGCGAAGCTCGAATCGACCGCCCTCGGCCGCCTCGCGGTCACCTGCTCGCCGGCGGACGCACGCGTCGCCGTCGCCGGCCTGCTCGGCGAGCAGGCGTGCCCGCTGCACTTGCGCCGCGTGCCGGTCGGCGCCTACGAGGTCCGCGTGAGCGCGTCGCACCACGCGCCGCAGGTCGCGCGCCTCACGGTGCGCGCTGGCGAGGAGGCGGCGACCCACGTGCCGCTGGTGCCGTCCGACGGGACGCTCGTCGTCCGCTCGCGGGTGGCCGGCGGCGAGGTCTTCCTCGGCCAGGGCGACGAGCAGGTCATCATCTCCGAGACGCCGACCGAGCCCATCGCGCTGCCGCCGGGGACCCATGTCGTCACGGTGCGCACCCCGGGCTACGAGGACTGGACGCAGCGGGTCGAGATCACACCGGGGACGCCCCTCGAGCTCGAGGCGGCGCCGGTCGCGCGTCCGGCGGCGCCGCCGCGCGTCGACGCCGCCACGCCGCCCGCCGACGAGAGCGAGCTGCGGCCCCTGCCGCTGGCGCTCGCGGCGGGCGCGACGGCGACGGCCATCGCCGGCACGGTCTTCTTCTTGCGGGCCTCGCACCACATCGACTCGGTGGAGCGGGCCGACGCGGCCTACGCCGACGCCCGCACGGCCGCCGACGCCGAGGCCGCCTGGCGCGACGCCGAGGACGCCCGCGACGACGCGCGCACGAGCCGCACGCTGTCCTTCGTGTTCTACGGCGCGGCGGCGGCCCTGGCCGGCGCGGCGACCTGGACGTTCCTCGACGACGGCGGGGTCGGCGTGGCGCCCTCCGGGGACGGCGCGGTCGTGGGGTGGTCCGGGCGATGGTGAACCGTTTCTCCTTCGTGATCATGGGGTTGTCGTTCGGTGGGTGCTTGTCGATCCCCGACGGCTCCCGCGACAACCCGTGCGATCCCGCGTACGCCGGCGCGTTGTCCTGCGCCGAGGCGGACGCCGGCGCGCCCGACGCCGACGCGCCCCCACCCGACGCGGCCCCCGACGCGGCGACGGACGCCGCCGCCGACGCGGCCGCCGACGCCGCGCCCGACGCGGCCTTCGACGGCGACGCCGACGGCGTGCCCGACGAGGCCGACAACTGCCCGTCCGCGCCCAACCCCGGACAGGTCGATGCCGACGCCGACGGCGAGGGTGACGCGTGCGACCCCTGCCCGCGCGGCGGCGAGGCGGTCGACGCCGACGCCGACGGCGTCCTCGCGTGCGACGACTGCGACGACGGCGATGCGCAGGTCTTCCCCGGCGCGGCCGAGGTCTGCAACGCCCGCGACGACGACTGCGACAGCGCCGCCGACGAGGACGCGGTGTGCGTCCGCTGCGCGCCCGCGCCGGACGTGAACGGGACCGGCCTCGACGTCGAGCTGTGCACGGTCGGCGAGGGCTTCTGGATGGGCTGCGCCGGCGACACCTGCGCCGCGACCGAGCGGCCGCGCCACCGCGTCGACTTCGCCGCGCCGTTCGCGCTGATGCGCCGCGAGGTGACCGTCAACGACTACGTCGCCTGCGTGACCGCCGGCGCCTGCACCGCCGCCGACCGCTGCGACCTCGGCGGCCGCCCGAACTACGGCCAGGTGGGCGTGGGCGGCCAGCCCATCGTCTGCGCGGACCGCACGATGGCCGCCGCGTTCTGCGCGTGGCTCGGCGGCGCGCTGCCGTCCGAGGCGGAGTGGGAGGCGGCGGCGCGCGGCCCGATGGCCGACGAGGCCGCCGACTGGTCCTACCCGTGGGGCGACGCGCCCGCCACGTGCCAGCGCGCACGCTTCGAGGGGTGCGGCGCGGCGCCCCAGCGCGCCGGCCTCCTCGGCGACGCGGGTGCGAGCCCCTTCGGCCTGTACGACATGGCCGGCAACGTCGCCGAGTGGGTCGCCGACTGCGCCCACCCCGACTACGAGGGCGCGCCGGCCAGCGGCGCCGCCTGGACGGACGCCTGCGCCGGCACCGCCGGCATCGCGCGCGGCGGCGGCCACGCCGATCCCGCCGCGCGCCTGCGGATCACCGATCGCCGCAGCGTCCAGCCCGCCGCCCGCCTCGACTACGTCGGCTTCCGCTGCCGCCTCCCCGTCGACATCGATTGACGGTGCTCCGCCAGCGGGACACGCCCGTCTGATTGCGGTGGCATGCGGGCCGTGCGTGCACACGTTCTCCCGGTCGTCCGTCGGGAGAATCCGGATGCTCCGCCTGCTCTTCCTCGCCGTCGCCTGGCTCGCGGCCCTGCCCTGGACCGCGCTGCGCTGGCTGTCGTCGCTGCTCGCGCGCAAGCGCTTCGTGCTCGAGGTCGCCCTCGAGGGCCGCCACCCGCTCAATCCCCCGCCGCTCTCGTGGATGCCGGGCCGCAAGGGTCAGGGCATCGCGCGGCGCCCCCTGGCGGCGCGGCTGCGCGAGGCGGCGGCCGATCCGCGCGTCGCCGGCGTCTCGGTCCGCATCGGCGCGCTCGAGGGCGCCTGGGGCGAGCTGTACGACGTGCGGAGCGCGCTGGCGCGGTTCCGCGCGTCGGGCAAGCGGGTGACGGCGTTCGTCGCCCACGGCGACACGCGCTCGCTCTGGGTGGCGAGCGTCGCCGACGAGGTCCTGCTCCCGCCGCACGTGCCGGTCGACAGCACCGGGCTCGGCGCCGAGGCGACCTACCTCGGTGAAGGCCTCGAGCGCGCCGGCGTCCGCTTCGACGTGCTCACCGCCGGCGCCTACAAGTCGGCGATGGAGCCGCTCACCCGCGCCGCGCCGTCCGACGCCAGCCGCGAGGCGATCGAAGCGATGCTCGACGACCTCTACGACCAGGTCGTCGGCGACGTCGCTGCGGGCCGCAGGCTCGATCGCGACGCCGCCCGTGCCGCCCTCGAGGCGGGCCCCATGGCGCCCGAGGACGCCCTCGCCGCCGGCCTCGCCGACGCGGTGGTCGCCGAGGAGGACGTGCGCGAGCACCTCGGCTGCGGGCCCAAGGGTGAGCGCGTCGCCTTCTCCCTGCGCGCCTATGGCGGGCGGCTCGTGCCCTGGCCGCGCTTCCGCTGGCGCCGCCCGCGGCTCGCGGTGGTGCACGTCCACGGCACCATCCGCGAGGGCCGCGAGGACCAGCCGGACGCCGCCGGGGCCACCGCCCGCCAGGTCGTCGAGGCCCTCGACCGCGCCCGCAAGGACCGCCGCCTCGCCGGCGTGCTGCTGCACGTCGACAGCCGCGGCGGCAGCGCCACGGCCAGCGAGCGCATGTGGCGCGCCGTGCGCCGCCTGGCCGCCGAGAAGCCCGTCGTCGCCGTCATGGGCGACGCGGCGGCCAGCGGCGGCTACTACATCGCCAGCGGCGCGCACGCCATCGTCGCCGCGCCGGGCACGCTCACCGGCAGCATCGGCGTCATCGCCGCCAAGCCGGTCGTCGGCGAGCTCCTCGAGCGCTTCGGCGTGCACCAGCACCGCTTCGCCCGCGGGCCGCGCGCCACGATGTACTCGCCGAGCCGGCCGTTCTCCGCCGACGAGCGGGGCGCCCTCGAAGGCACCATCCGGCGCATGTACACGCTGTTCCTCGAGCGCGTGGCCGAGGGCCGCCAGCGCACCGCCGATTCGGTGGCCCCCGTCGCCGAGGGTCGCGTCTGGACGGGCCGCCAGGCCTTCGCCCACGGCCTCGTCGACCGCCTCGGCGACGAGCGCGACGCCCTGGCCCTGCTGGCCGAGCGCGCCGGCGTGCCCGTGCCGCGCGTCCTGCTGGGCCTCGGTCGGCGCCGGAGCGGCGTGGCCGCCCTGCTGCGTCCGAACCTGGGCGCGATCGGCGAGTGGTGGTCGCTGTCGCTCGCGGCGCGCCGCGAGCCGGTGCTGGCCTGGTGCCCCGTCGAGCTACTTTGACGGCGGCGCCGACGCCGGCGCCTGGTTCAGCTGCTGGATCGCCGTCGCGATCTCCGGCCGCGGGCCCACCGTCACCATCGCCCGCGCCAGCACGGCCTGCGCCGCGCGCCTGTCGCCGGCCTCCGCGTACGCCTTCGACAGCTCGAGGTAACCGGCGAGGTTGGACGGCTCGACCGCGATCAGCCGCTCGAGGTCGTCACGGCTGCCCGCGGTGTCGCCCGTCGCGAGCCGCGCCCGGCCGCGCAACCACAGGCCGAGCGGGAAGTCCGGCGAGCGGGCGAGGGCCCGGTCGAGCGGCGCCAGCGCCTCGGCGGGGTGGCCCCCCTCGATCAGCGTGAACGCCACGTTGAAGTGGCTGACGAACTCGCTGGGATCGCGGCGGAGCGCCTCTTCGAACCAGCGCCGCGCCTCGTCGAGCCGACCCTGGCTCAGGAAGTTGTGGCCGCGATTGTTCGCCGTCAGCGCCAGGAACGGCGCCAGCGCGTCGGCCCGGGCGTACGCCTGCTCGGCGTCGTCGTGTCGGCCCTGCCGCTGGAGGTTGTTGCCGAGGTTGCCCCAGGCCACGCGGTAGTCCTCCCGCAGCGCGATCGCCTTGCGCAGGGCCTCCTCGGCCTCCTTCAGCCTGCCCTGCGCCTCGAGCGCGTCGGCGAGGTCGGTCAGCGCCAGCGGATCGTCCGGCGCCAGCGCCGTCGCCCGGGCGTAGGCCTCGGCCGCGGCCTTCGCATTGCCCATCGACGCCGACGCGCCGCCGAGCGCCCGCCACGCCCGGGCGTCGTCGGGGAACTTCTCCGTCACCTCGGTCAGCAGCTGCCGCGCCAGCGGGAGGTGCGCCCTGCCGTTCCGGCTGTGGCCGAAGCGGAAGACCTCGAAATGGGCGATGGCCTCGCGGACGCTCGCCTTCTCCCCGTGGCCGACGCGGGTGGCGGCCAGCATGTCCACGAGCTCGGTCGACGGCGCGGTGCGCGTCTCGTCGGCCTTCGGCTTCTTGCGGATGAAGTGGTCGGTGAAGGTCACGTGCGGGATGTCGCTCGTGCCGCCGCTGCGCATGTGGCAGCCGGCGCAGTCGGCGTCGGCGGCCAGCCCGTGTTCGTCGCCGCAGTCCTTCGGCTGGTGGCACGAGAGGCAGGCCGCCCGCTTCGACGCGCCGTCGTCGGGGCGGTGCGGGTTGTGGCACGTGGTGCAGCCGAGCCGCCCGTCGCTCTTCGTCGCGCAGGCGCTGAGCGAGAGCCGCTGGCCGTGGCTCGCGATCGTGAATTCGGGGCCGCCGGCCTGCTTCGGCGACCAGATGGAGACGAAGTCCTCGAGCGGCGTGCGGACGTCGTAGGCGTCCCAACGCTGCCCGTCGAGCAGCACGCGCGCTTCGCCCTGCAGGTGACACTGCTCGCACACACGGTGCTGCTTCTGCGGCGGCAGACGCTTCGGGTTGAGGATGGTCGGATCGGCCTGGCCCGCGGGCGGACCGCCGCCAGCGAGGCGCGCCTTCACGTGCTCGGCGCCGTCGCCGTGGCAGCGGTCGCACCCGATGCCCTCGGCGAACTTCGCCATGTCGTAGCCGGCCATCGTGCCCGGACGCGCCGGCGAGAGGCCGTTGTGGCAGAAGAGGCACTGCGGGATGACCGGGCGCGCGAACCGGTAGTTGGTGTCGGCGCGCTCGTAGCCCGGGCTCATGTCCCAGATCTTGCGACGGCTGTACCAGGTGAGCGGCAGCTGGATCAGCTCGCCCTCGACCTCACCGATGTACGAACGGGTGTGGTTGCCCGAGCCGATGACGTACCTGACCTCGACCTTGCGCTCGTACGAGGTGCCGGGCATCGACTCCGCCTGCCACCAGCGTCCCTGCTCGTCGACGAAGGCGCGGTAGACGAGGCCGCTCGGCGCGTGGGTGACCGTGGCCTTCTCGGGCGCGAAATCTTCGATGGGCGGGGTGCTCCGGGGCGTGTACAGGGCGCGGCCCATGCCGGTCCTGGCAAAGCCCTCGACCTCGTCGGGATGGCAGTCGGCGCACGCATCGTCGGGACGGGGCGACTTCGCCGGCGCCGACGCGACCTGTGCCTGCGAAGCCGGTGGGGCCGGCGCCGCCGCGGAGACCGGCGCCGGCGCGCGCTCGCCGGCATCCCTGCAGCCGACCACCGTCACGGCCAGCGCCAGCGCGCCCAGCACCACCCGTCGGCTCACCGGACTCCTCCCGCCGTCGTCTGACCGATGCGCGAGTATACGTCGCGACCCGGAGAGCACCAAATGGCGGCCCCCGTGGCCGTGCGGACACGACCACGGGGGCACCCGGGGATGGAAGCGGGGTACAACGTTTGGCGACTGCTGTTCTCGGGGGGGGATGGCGCGGACGCAACCGGTGGACCCCAAAGCCCCCTGGAGCGGCGTTTGCTCGCCGGGTTCCGGGGGGTGTCCGAGCGGGCAGGACCCCGACGAAGGACGGCTGAGCCGTGGGGAGACCTTCGCCGGGGCATCCAGGGGGCTTTGCGACCCACCCGTTGCGTTCTGGCTCTTCAGTGCGCGGACCGGATCCGCTTCTTACGAAAAAACGAGCGAGCGGGTATTTTTGGCGCGATGAACGACCTGGACGCGCTCGACCGCCGCCTCGCCGAGTTCGTCGCCGCGCGCGACTGGTCCCAGTTCCACAGCGCCAAGAACCTCGCGATCTGCCTGTCGGTGGAGGCCGCGGAGCTGCTCGAGCTGTTCATGTGGACGCGCGAGGGCGAGGGACCCCACCCGCCCGGCGCCGGCCCGCCCGATCCGGTGCGCGTGCGCGAAGAGATCGGCGATGTCGTGCTGTGCCTGTTGAACTTCGCGCGGGTCGCCGGCGTCGATCCCGTCGCGGCCGCCGCGGACAAGCTGCGCGCGCTCGAGGCGAAGTACCCCGTCGAGCTCGCGAAGGGCTCCGCGGTGAAGGATCCCACCCGTTCCGCCGCCCGCGATCCGGAGTGAACCCGATGCGCAAGGCTCTGTTCGTCCTCCCCGTCGTGCTCGGCGGCTGCGAGCTGCTCGACACCGGCTTCACCGGCATCCCCGGCCAGGGGCCGGAGCCGCCGTCGGCGTCGCTGCGCACCGTGGCGCTGACGGAGAGCCCGACCACCGGCAACCTGGCGGCCTACTTCTGCGCCGACTTCGCCGCCGGCAACGTGCTCGGCGTCGGCGCCTGCCAGGCGTTCTTCGGTGCGGCGCCGGCGAAGGTCGACCTGAAGTTCGGCTTCGAGCTCGTCTTCGACATGGCCAACCCGAACAGCTTCCCGGTGCCGCTCGTCGAGCTGCTCCTCGGGTTGAAGGTGTTCGAGGGTCGCGACGCGGCGGAGCTCGGCGCCGTCTGCGTGTCGTTCTGCGATCCGCAGGCCGAGGACTGCGGCGCCGGCCTCGGCTGCCGCGACCCCGGCAAGACGGTGCGCGACATCGAGGACTTCGTCCCGACGATCGACGACCTCATCAACATCGCCGTGAAAGCGGCGAACGGCACGCTCGACGACAACCTGAAGTTCCGGGTGATCCCCGCCCGCGAGATGCAGGGCTGCGACCCCGGCTGCGAGCCGGGCGACGTCGACGGACAGCCGGCGCTCTGCTGCGGCGGCGAGTGCGCGGCGCTGCCCGAGGGCTGCAGCGCCGCCCGCGACGGCGGCGGCAACTGGTGCCGCGCCTGCGACGGCCACGTCGAGGCGCGCGTCCGGTTCGATCTCGGCATCGACCCGATGCTGTCGATCCTCGGCACCGTCGCCGAACAGTCCGCCGACGAGCTGCTCGAGGGCCGCGAGTTGACCTTCGACATCCCCTACGGTGCCGACGGCAGCCTCTTCTTCGACGTGCCGGTCCTCGGCCGCTTCGCCCTGGGTTACGGGCCCTTCAACGCCACCTGGTCCCTCGATTGACGCCGCGCAATCGACGGCCCCCCGGCGCCGAGACGCGGCGGCCGGGCGGGCTGACCGAGGGCGGCATCGTCCGTCCGCTGCTCGGCCTGGCGCTCCCGTTCGCGCTCGGCAGCGCGCTGCACCTGCTCAGCACGACGATCAACCGCGCGTGGGTCGGGCGCGTCGGCACGGAGGCGCTCGCGGCGCTCGGCGTCGCCTCGCAGGCGCTGATGGTGCTGATCGTGTGCGCGATGGGCATGGCGATCGGCACGCTGGCGGGCGTGGCGCGCAGCACGGGCGAGCGCGACCCGGCGCAGGCGGCGCGCTACTTCGGCCAAGGCCTGAACGTGGCGCTGCTCACCGGGGCCGTGATCGCGCTGTCGGCGGCGTTCCTGCCGGCGCCGCTCATGGCGTGGATGGGCGCGCCCGGCGACGTCGCCGGTCCTGCCACCGGCTACTTGCGCATCGGCATGATCGGGATGCTCGTGCAGGCGCCGCTCTTCGCGGTGACGTACGCCCTCCAGGGCGCCGGCGAGGCGCGCGCCTCGGTCCGCATCAGCGCGGTGGCGCCGGTGGCGAACCTCGCGCTCGACCCGCTGTTCATCTTCGGCTTCGGCTGGGGGGTGCCCGGCGCCGCCGTCGCGTCGGTGCTCTCGAGCGCGCTCGGCCTCGCCACCGGCCTGTGGATCATCTCGCGCGGACGCACGGGCCTGCGCCTCGAGCGCGACGCCTTCCGGCCGCGGGCGGCCATCCTCGGGCGCATCATCGCCGTAGGCTTCCCCGGCTCGCTCGAACACGTCGTGCGCACCGTCGCCGGCTTCCTGCTGGTGGTCCTCCTGACCGGCTTCGGACCGGCGGTCCTCTCCGCGTACACCTCCGCGAACATGATCACGATGACGCTGATCTTTCCGGGGGTCGCGCTGGGTCAGGCCACGGCGGCGCTGATCGGACAGAACCTCGGCGCCGGCCGCCCCGACCGCGCGTGGCGGACGGCCTGGGCGTCGGCGGGGCTGTACGCGGCCTTCATGACGGCGCTGGGCGTGCTGATCTGGTGGTTCGCCGGGCCCCTCGTCGGCTTCTTCGACGGCAACCCGGTGGTCGTCGACGAGGGCCGGCGCCTGCTGCAGATCATGGTGCTGTGCTTCCCGCTGCTGGGCGTGGCGCTGACGCTGAGCCGCGCGTTCGCCGGCGCCGGCAGCACCGTGCCGGCGATGGTCGTGGCGGCGATCGCGCACCTGCTCGTCCAGATCCCGCTGGCGCGGTTCCTGTCAGCGCGCTTCGGCCCGCCCGGCGCCTACTGGGCGATGGCGGCGGCGTTCATGCTGCACGGCGTGCTGTCGGGCGGGCTCTTCTTCCACCGCTTCCGGCGCTGGCGGGCGGCGCCGGCGGGCTGATCAGGTCTCGACGGGGGCGGCGGGCTCTTCGCGGCGGACGCGGCGCGGGGTGGACGGGGGCGCGGCGAGGCGCGCCACTTCGGGGGAATGGCGGAAGACGAACCGTGCCGCGGCGCGGACCCGCTTCATGCGGTCGAGCAGCACCGCGACGAGGCGGTTGCGGCGCGTGATGGCGGCGTGGGCGGGGCGGCCGCCGCGGCGGCGCTGGTCGGGCAGGCGGCGCAGGGACGCCGCGAGGGCCTCGGCTTCGGCGATCCACGCCGGGTCGAAGTCGCCCAGGCCGACGAGGGCGTCGCCCCGCTTCGCAGCCACCGCAGCGAACTCCGCGAGCGCGAGCGCCAGCTTGCCGGGGGTCGTCGGGCGCCGGTGCGCGCGGGCGAGCGAGCGCACGGCCGGCGCGCAGGCGGGCTCGAGCGTCGCGTCGTAGCTCAGGACAGCGCGCAGATCGCCGAGCAGTCGGCCGCCGCGCGCCATGAGGTCCACCGCCGCCTGCACGGTGTGCACGTCGGCGTTGCACTGCTCGATGCCGGCGACCAGGTACGCCAGGACGTCGGCCGTCTCGGCGGGCAGGCGGCCGGCGCACGTCGGCGCGGCTCCGCAGGGCGGCGGCGCAGTTCCGCAGGGCGGCGGCGTGCGGTCGGCGCACATCGGCGCGGTTCCGCAGGGCGGCGGCGCGCGGTCGGCGCGCGTCGGCGCGGTTCCGCAGGGCGGCGGCGCAGAACTGCAGGGTGGCGGCGTTCGGTCGGCGCGCGGCGGCGCAGAGCTGCAGGGCGGCGGCGTTCGGTCGGCGCACATCGGCGCGGTTCCGCAGGGCGGCGGCGTGCGGTCGGCGCGCGGCGGCGCGGTTCCGCAGGGCGGCGGCGTGGTTCCGCAGGGCGGCGGCGTTCGGTCGGCGCGCGTCGGCGTGGTTCCGCAGGGCGGCGGCGTTCGGTCGGCGCGCGTCGGCGCGGTTCCGCAGGGCGGCGGCGTTCGGTCGGCGCGCGGCGGCGCAGAGCTGCAGGGCGGCGGCGTTCGGTCGGCGCGCGTCGGCGCAGAGCTGCAGGGCGGCGGCGTTCGGTCGGCGCGCGTCGGCGCAGAGCTGCAGGGCGGCGGCGTTCGGTCGGCGCGCGGCGCCGCGCGTTCGGCGCGCGGCGGCGCGCGTTCGGCATGCGTCGTCGTGGCTCCGCCGGGACGCGCCCCGGTTCCGCCGGCCGGCGGCGCGCGGTCGGTCCCATGCTCGCGACGCGCCCCGGTCCCTTGATCGTGACCGGGAGGCGGTGCCTGGCGGTCCCCGGGGCTCCGGGTGACGATCGGCGCGGCAGGCGCGCTGCCCCTCGGCGCGCGCGCCCGCCACTCGGGCCACCCGAAAAACGGCGAGCGTGCGATCGTCCATGTCGGCGGTGGTGAGGAGGTCCGATGCGCGGTCGGATTGCGGCGCTGAGCATCGCGGGGGCGGCGCTCGCGTGCGTGGGCGCGTGGTGGCTGCTGGGGGGGCGCGCGCCGGCGCCGCCCGCGCTCGAGATCTTCGTGACGGTGGAGCCCGCCGGCGAGGCGGCGCGCGGGCCGACGGTGCGCGCGGGCGACGGCGTGCGGGTGACGGTGAAGGCCGAGCCCGGCGCGCACCTGACCCTGCTCGTGCTCGACAGCAGCGACCACGTCGGCCTGCCGGCGCTCACGGTGAACCGCCAGGTCCCGGCCGACGGGCTGTGGCAGACCTTCTTCACGGTCGACGACGCGCCGGGGCGCGAGCAGTTCCTCGCGCTGGCCACGCGCGGCGCGCTGCCCGATCCCGCGGCCATCGTCGACGCGGCCAACGTCGCCGCGGACCGCGAGGCGCGCCGCGAGGCGCTGCGCGCGGCCCTCGACGACCGGCTGCAGCGCGGCGGCTGGGCCCTCGAGGCCGGCCCCGAGCTGGACCACGTGCGATGAGGTGGCTCCTTCTGCTGCTGCCCTGGTTCGCGTGGGCCGGCCCGTACGAGGACGCGGAGACGGCCCACGCCGCGGCGGACCTGGCGCGCGCCGTCCCGCTGTACGAGCAGGCGCTGCGGACGGGCGCGCGCGTGTCGCCGGCGGAGGTCAAGGCGCGGCTCGGCCTCGCGCTGCGCAAGATCGGCACCGACCTCGCCGCCGCCGAGAGGTGGCTCGACGCGGCGATCGCCGAAGGCGATCCGTTGGTCGCCGCGCGGGCGCGCCGCTACCTGGCGCGCCTGTACGTCGATCGCAACGAGCTGGACCGCGGGCAGGCGCTGCTCGAGACGCTGCGGGCGACGGGGACGCCGCGCGACCGCCTGGCGGTGCTGCTCGAGCTGGCCGCGGTGCAGGTCCTGCGGGCGCAGCACGCGCAGGCGATCGAGACGTACTCCGACGCCGTCGAGTCGGCCCGCGCGCTGGACGACGAGCACCTCGAGGCGGTGGCGCTGCTCGGGCTGACGCAGGCGATCCTGCCGACGCGCGACTTCGGCATGGTGACGTGGCTCGCGCGGCAGGCGGCCGACATCCAGGCGCGGCGCAAGCAGTGGGCGCTGGCGGCGCAGGCGCGCGTGTACGAGGCCGTGGGGCTGCTGGGGGCCGAGGCGTACGCGGACGCGCGGCGCGTGGCCGAGGACGCGCTGCCCTGGGTGCGACACAACCTGCTCGACCACCGCTGCGCGCGTCTCGTCATCGCGTACGCTTGCTTCCGCCAGGACGACGTCCCGTGCGCGGAGGCGGCGATCGCGCCGCTGCTCGCAGGGGGACGGCCCGAGCCGCTCCTGGGGCCGGTCTGGCTCACGCGGGCGGAGCTCGCGCTGGCGCGCAAGGACCACGCCGCGGCGCGCGACGCGCTCGGCGCCGCCCGGCCGCTCGTGACCGGCACGGCGGCCGAGGTGGCGCTCGACGCGCTGGCAGGGATGGCGGCGGACGCGGGCGGCGAGAGCGCCGAGGCGATCGAGCACCTCCGTCGAATGGACCGCGGCCTGGACGCCCAGCGCGCCGGCCTCGCGCCGACCGCGCTCACCGAGGCGATGTCGGCCGTCACCCTGCGCCACTACCAGACCTACGTGCGCCTGCTGCTGGATGCGGGGCGCGAGGCGGAGGCGCTCGACGTGATCGCGCGGTTGAAGAGCCGGGCGCTCGCCGAGGCGCTGACCGCGTCGAAGTCCCGGCAGCCGCCGGCCTCGGCGATCGAGGCGCGCCAGCGTCTCGCCTCCGGCGCTCGCTGGCTGGCCGCGGACCTCGCGGCGCCCCCGGCGCTGCCCGGCGCGGCGGCGCTGCGCGAGACGCTGCCCGCCGATCTGGCGGTGGTCGACTACTTCCTGCTGCCCGACGCGCTCGTCGTCACGTGGATGACGCGCGAGCGGGTGCGCGTCCGGCGCGTCCCGGCGGATCCGCGCGAGATCGAGGCGGCGGCGCGCGCCCTGAGCCATGCGATCGCGAACGCGGCGCCCGACCACGCCGCCGCCGCCGCGCGCGTGGCGGCGTTCGTCCTGCAGCCCATCGAGTCGGAGCTGACCGCGGCGACGCAGCGCACGCTGGCCATCGCGCCGCAGGGCCCGCTCCACCAGGTGCCGTTCGCTGCGCTGCCGCTCCGCGACGGCCTGGTCGCCGATCGCTGGCAGACGTTCCAGGCGCCGAGCATGGCCGCGCTCGCGGGCGTCCTCGCGCGGCCCGGTCGCGGCCCGCTCGCCGCTGTGTTCGCCGTCGGCGACGCGCGCGGCGACCTGGCGGGCGCGCGCGGCGAGATCGCCGACCTCGCGCGCCGCTTCCCGGGCACGCGCGCCCTGCTGGGATCGAGCGCGACGGAGGCGGCGGTCGTCGAGGCGATGCGGCCGAGCGACGTTGTGCACTTCGCGGTGCACGGCTTCGCCGCGCGGCGCGGCACGCCGGCCTGGCTCGACCTGCTGCCCGACGCCCACGGCGACGGGCGCCTCTCCGCCGACGAGGTGGCCGGCCTGCCGCTCTCCGCGCGGCTCGTCGTGCTCTCGGCGTGCGAGTCGGCGCGGGGCGAGGCGAACGCCGGTGACGAGCTCGTGGGGGTGCTCGACCGCGCCTTCCTGCGCGCCGGAGCGGAGACCGTCGTCTCGGCGCGCTGGCGCATCAGCGACGCGGCGACCCGCGCGTTCATGCAGGCCTTCTACGACGCGCTGGCCGCCGGCGCGAGCCGCGTCGGCGCACTGAACGCGGCCCAGCGCGCGCTGCGCGAGCGCCGCGAGCCATGGGGCGCGGGGGAAGCCATCGCCGCCCGCGCCGGCGCGAACGCCAAAGCTTGCGAGGCGCGGCGAGGTGTCGTCGAATGTGGCGCGCCGGCGCATGACATCGCGCCGGACCATCCCTACTACTGGGCGGCCTTCACCCTGACGGGCGATCACCGCCCCTGATCGCGCGCGGGGGCGAGACATGACCGACCCATGCACCGAGAACGACGGCGGCACGCAGACCGGCCCGGGCGGCGTGACGGTCGAGAAGAGCGACTGTGGCGTGACGATCACCGTGCAGGTGAAGTGCGGCTGCGGCGGTGGCGGTGGGATCGACCTCGGCGATCTCACGCCCCCGCCCGACTCGACGGTCGTGCCGAGCGGCCCCCCCTCCCCCGACTTCCCGCGCGAGCGCATCCTGCGGGACGTCGACAGCACGTGGACGGCCTTCCGCCTCGACGTGAACGGCATCTGGCCGTGGGCGAACCAGTCGAAGTGGCAGTCGTCGTTCCGCGTGAGGCGCGTCCTCGACTCCCGCGAGCTGGGTGTCTGGGCGCCCGCCGAGTTCAGCCGATCGCTCGCGCTGTTCCGTGGGTTCGGCGTGGCGCCGCTCTCCGGGTGGAGCGACCTGACCGCCTCGCTGACGAGCAGCGCCGGCGGCGCCTACCGACCGATCAAGGTCGAGGCCTGGCCGGTGAAGATGGGCGCGATCCTCGCCAAGCCGCACCCGCGCGGCGCCGGGAAGCCCCCCGGCCTGTCGGTCAGCGTGACGTACAAGTTCACGAGCAGCGTGGCGGCCGCGAAGCGGCACTTCGCGGTGGTGATGCCGATGAAGCCGGCCTCGAGTCTCAACAGCACGCTCGATGCCTACCAGCGCCAGGGCGCGTACAAGGAGCTGGTCGCGGGCACGATCGAGGACACCGCCAACATGATCATCGACGACAAGGTCGTCACCGGGCAGCGGTACGCGGTGTTCATCGTGCGGTCCGACCTGCACATCTTCGAGCAGGCGGTGGACGCCGACGTCGCCTCCGCCGCCGAAGTCATCGTCGCC
Source organism: Myxococcota bacterium (assembly GCA_963169045.1). GTDB lineage: Bacteria > Myxococcota_A > Bradymonadia > UBA7976 > UBA1532 > CAUJDF01. The sequence goes on along the minus strand of CAUJDF010000037.1, from coordinate 125,564 downwards.
CCCTGAGGTCCGAGCCATGCCTGATCCTGTGATCGACCCGGCGCGCCTCACGGCGCGCGTCATCCTGAAGCTGAACCGCTACGTGCCGCCCGAGCTCGTCGTCTCGGGCCAGGGCGACGACGCGTACGTCCGACGCGTCGGCGCCGCCTTCCAACGCGCCCAGGCGGCGCTCGGCGTGCCGCTGCGCGTCGTGCCGCAGTTCTCGAGCGCCTCGCCGCAGCGGATGGCCGAGCGCCGGCTGGCCCGGCGCCGCTCCGCGCAGCACTACTTCCGCAGGCGCGTGCTCGACGAGGAGGCGCGCCTGCGCCGGCTCGGCATCGAGCCGCCCGACGGGTGGCGTCCGCCCGACGAGGTGCCCGCCCCCGGCCGGCCCGACGGGCGCCGCTTCCCCGCCGAGGCGGTCGAGCGCCTGCTGCGCGCGCTCGGTGCCGACGCGCCCGTCGGCCCGCTCGAGCCGTACAAGGCGCCGGACCTGCGCACGTGGCTGCGCGTCCTCGTGCCGGAGGGCGTGGACGCGCGTCGCGTGCGCGCCATGCTCGCCGAGACGTTCGCCGCCGGGGACTACGAGTACCTGTACGTCGAGCCCCCGCCCGCGCCGCCGCCGGCCTACGCGGGCCGCGACCAGCTCGTCGAGCAGCAGCGACACCTCGAAGCGGCGCCGCTCGGCATCGACGCCCGCTGGGCCTGGTCCCAGCCGGGCGCCGAGGGCGCCGGCGTCCTCTGGGCCGACGTCGAGCACGACTGGAACCTCGGCCACGAGGACCTGCCCCCCATCGCCTGGGGCGGCGGCATCGCCTCCGGCGCGTACCGCGAGCACGGCACGGCGGTCGCCGGGGTCATCGCCGCGGTGCACGACAACTGCCGCGGCGGCGCCGGCATCGCGCCCGCTGCCGCCGGCCACGTGTTCTCGCCGTTGCGCGTCTACACCGACGAGCACGGAGCCTCCCTCGAATTCGTGCTGGCCGACGCCATCTACGCGGCGGCCGACGTCCTGCGGCCCGGCGACGTGCTGCTCATCGAGGCGCAGGTGCGCTCGCCGGACGGCGCCGACGTGCCGATGTACCTGCCCGCCGAGGTGGAACCCTCCGTCTTCCAGGCCATCGAGGAGGCCACGTCCCACGGCATCATCGTCGTCGAGGCCGCCGGCAACGGCAGCGCGCTGCTCGACGCGTGGAAGCACCCCGACACGGACGAGACGCCGTTCGCCCGGATCCCTCGCAAGGGCGAGGCCCAGGACCTCGCGCACCTCTACGTGGCCGACTCCGGCGCCATCCTCGTCGGCGCGGGCACCTCGGGGCTCGCGCGCGACGGCGGGCCGCCCACCGGCGTCCACCACCGCTTCGGCGCCGACCGCACCGACGGCAGCAACTACGGCCGGCGCGTCGACTGTTACGCCTGGGGCGAGGACGTCACCACGTGTGGCGAGCACGGGTACCTGTCGATGTTCGGCGGCACATCGGCGGCGGCGGCGATCATCGCCGGCGCCGCCGCGGTCATCAACGGCGCCCGGCGCGCGCGCAACCTGGCGCCGATCGAGGCGCTCGAGATGCGCGCGCTGTTGCGCGACGGCCCCGGCACGCTGTGCGCCGAGCCCGACGTCGACCTGATCAACCGCATGCCCGACCTGCGCGGGATCCTCCGCGACGCGTTGGGGCTCGCGACGAAGCTGAGCCTGCGCGACCACGCGCGGAACGACGAGAAGCGCCGTCCGTTCGCGAGCCCGGACATCTGGGTGGCCGCGCGGGACGAGGTCCGGCCGGCGGTCGTCGGCGACGACGGCCGGCCGCTGCGCGTCGCCGCGGGCGGGGCCCTGGACGTGTACGTGCGCGTCGCCAGCAACGACCACGTCGATGCGGTCCAGGTGCGCGTCTGGGCGGTGCCAGTCGATGGCGCGCCCGACTTCGCGCGCTGGCGGTACGTCGGCAGCACGCGCGTCGAGGGCGCCCGGCTCGGCCCCGACGCGCCGCTCGTCGTCGGCCCGCTCGAATGGGATCCCGACGACCACCCCGAGCCGGGCCAGTACGCGCTCGTCGCCGCCGCGTGGAGCGCCGCCGAGCCGGCCCCCGACTTGTCGCGCGTGCGCAGCTACCGCGACTTCGTGCGCCACGTGACCGACGAGCCGGCGGTGGCGGCGCGGCTGCTGACGTTCGCCGGCGACGCGCCGTTCCAGGGGGTGGAGCCGGCGGGGTCGCGGTTCGCGAAGCTGCGCTTCTTCGCCGTCGGCGACCCGGAGCGGGACGAGGACATGACCGTGCGGCTCGACGCGGCGTTCGACGGCGAGGCGTGGCTCGAGGTGCCCGCCGACGTGCCCGCCGCCCTGCTCGAAGGGCTCGAGGTCGAGGACGCCCCGCCTGCGGACCTCGAGGTGGAGGGGCGCCTCGTGCGGGTGCCCGCCGAGTGTCCGCGCACGCTGCTCGCGGGCCGTTTCCCCACCGGCTGGCGCGCCGCCCTGCGGCTCGTCGTGGCCGCCGAGCGCGCCGGCGATCCGCACCTCGCCGTCGAGCAGCACCTGCGCGCCGCGGACCGAGACGTCGTCGTCGGCCGCCTCGCCTGGAACCAGCACACGCCCAACTGACGGGGATCGGGAGCCGCGCCCCGCCCGCGGGGCGCCGGCGTTCAGTTCGCGGGTGGCGGGGCGACGAGGTCGCGGACGGTGAACGGATCGCCCTCGCGCAGGCCGTAGGTCTGCGCGAAGCAGCGGCCGGCGAGGGGCAGGACGGCCGTCGCCTCGCGCAGGTGCGCGGTCTCGGCGTCGCGGGTCGTGTCCTCGGCGAGGACGAGGCGGCATGGGCCGACGGCCGCCGGCGTGCTGCTCAGGTTCGTCGCGCTGATCACGTAGTTCGTGCGCACGCCGTTCAGCGGGAAGGCGCCGCGGTAGTTGCTGCGGTACACGGCGAGGTAACCGACCTCCTCGGAGAGGTGGGCGCCGCCGTTGGTGTTCTCCTCTTCGACGAGGATGGCCTGGAACTGCGCGGCGACGACGTCGCTCACCCGCACGCCGGCGGGCGCCTCGTCCTCGGCCGTCTGGAGTGTCGCGAACACCCGCGGGACGCCGGCGAACGCGGTCGCGAAGGGCACGGCCGCGCGCGTCCCGGTGCCGGACAGGGCCACGGTGTCGGCGACGGCGACCGCGCCGTCGGGCATGACGTGGCGGCCGCGCTCCAGGACGAGCACCGGCACGAGCTCGAGGCCGTGCGCGCCGTCGTGGTTGCTCCACTCGGCGAAGCGCGCGTCGAAGCCCGTCGGGCCGACGTTGCGCACCTGCACGACGCCGGCGTCGCCCTCGACGCTGCTGACGGCGCCGAGGATGACGATCGGATCGGCCATCTCCCGCGGGAACGCGAACGTGCGCCATCCGTCGTCGACCCGCACGTCGAAGCGCTGCATGCCGCTTCCCGTCACCTCGACCGTCCGCGTCACGCGCGACGTCGAGCCGTCGGCGTCGCGCGCGGTGAGCGTCACGTCGTAGCGGCCGGGCCGCAGATACGCGTGGCTCACGTTGCGCCCGTTGGCGGACGTGCCGTCGCCGAAGCTCCACGTCCACCGGTTGACCACGTCGTGGCCGGTGCTGGCGTCGGTGAAGGCGATGGTCATGTCGGTCGCCGCCGGCGCGAAGTCGAACGCCGCCACCGGGGCCGTGTCGGCCACGCGGACCGTCGCGACGACGCGCGTCTGCGCGCCCGCCGCGTCCGTCACGATCACCTCGACCGCGTAGTTGCGGTTCGTCGCCCAGGTGTGGACGACGTCGGCGCCCATGCCCGTCGCGCCGTCGCCGAAGCTCCACGCGATGTGCGCGATGGCGCCGTTCGCGCTCGCGGCCTCGGCGTGCAGCGCCACCGGCTGCCCCTCGACGGCGGGCGCCGCCACCGACACGACCACCGTCGGCACGGGCCGCGTCGGCCCGAGCACGCGGATCTCGCGGTAGTCGCTCGAGCTCGTCCCGTCGGGCAGCGTGGCCCACATCTCGATGTGGTAGGTGCCGGCGCGGCGGAAGAACACGTCGCCGGGCGAGGCGACCGTGCGGTCGAACGTCGCGCCCTTGAACCGCCACGCATAGCGGATCGGCAGGCCGGCGCCCGCCGGCGTGACCTGCGACTCGAAGCGCACCACGGTGCCCGTCGTGATCGTGAGGTGTCCCGTGGGGCGCGTGATGACGGCGAGACCCGGGCAGGCGTCGCCGATGCCGTCGCCGTCGGTGTCCGCCTGGTCGGGGTTCGCGGAGTTGAGGCAGTTGTCGAGCGCGTCGATCGTGCCGTCGCCGTCGTAGTCCCGCTGCAGGGACGCCGCCGTGGCGCACGTGTTCGCCGCCTCGATCACGCACGGATCGAGGTTGTCGCGCACGCCGTCGCCATCGGTGTCGGCGGTGAGGACGGGCGAGGCGAACGCGCCCGGCCCCACCTGATCGAGCAGCCCGCCGGCGCTCGCCAGCTCCGTCCCGTTGTCGAGCCCGTCGCGGTCGAAGTCGTTCGCCGGGTCGAGCAGGCGGTTGCGCTGCGTCGCCGACCGCGCCCGGAACGCCGGCAGGCCCATCGACGCGATCAGCCGCGCCACGTGCCGCGCCGTGCTCACCTCGATGAAGTTGCCAATCTGGATCATGCGCGCCAGCTCGACGTCGGTCGGACCGTCGCCGGCCTCGGGCGGGTAGAGCCACGCCGCCACGTCGTTCAGCGACTCGAGCGCACCACCCGGGGCGAGGAACGTCTCGAGGTCCGCGGCGAGGTGGTTGAGGCCGTGGGCCGGCAGCGCCCCCGTCTGCGGGTCGGCGTAGAAGCGCGCGTACCAGCGGTCGACGGCGCGCACGTTCGCGAGCGGCTGGATGCCGGCGTCGAGGCCGAAGAGCACGAGGTCGCCGTCGAGCCCCGCCTGCCACGCCACGACCTCTTCGAGCAGCGCCGCGACGATGCCGCTCGTCGGCGAGAGCTCGAGCGCGCGCTCCTCGACGAGCCGGTCGCCCAGCAGCGAGATGAACGCCGCCTTCCACTCCTCGGCGGCGCGCCACTCGGGATTGCTCGCGTTCAGCGCCGCCGTCGCGTCGGCCGGCGCCACGTCGGCCGCGCCGGGGGCGAAGGCCTTCTCGACGAACGACGTCGCCTCGCCCGCCCGCCACACCTGCGCGCGGAAGACGGCCGGCTGGTCGATCGCCGTGCGCAGCGTCACGTCATGCCCGAAGTCGAAGTGCTCGGCCACGGCCAGCGTCGGCCCGCAGGACACCGCGTCGCCGCGCGCATCGCGGCACTCGAGGTCGGACCAGTACACGTCCTGGACGGCGATGGCGCCGCGCGCATCGAGGGGCGTCCGCCCGTCCGCGTCCTCGAAGAGCGCGATCGTCGTCACCGCCTCGACGCCGTAGAGTCGGCGGGCGGCGGGCCTGCTGTCCGCGTCTTCGGGGTTCGTGCCGCGCCACGTCTCGTCGAGGTCGGACCAGCCGTCCCCATCGGTGTCGGTGGGGGCGCCGCCGCTGGCGCGCTCCGAGCGCAGCCACTCGTCGAAGTCGCTCCAGCCGTCGCCATCGCTGTCGCGGTCGAGGTCCGCCGTGCGCGGGTCGAGGCCGATCGCCGCCTCGACCACGTCGGGGATGCCGTCGCCGTCGGCGTCGCGTGCGCTGTCGGCGGCGACGAGGTTCAGCCGGAACGCCTTCGTGACGGGGGGCGACAGCACACCCGCCTGGCTCGACCAGGCCTCGACGACGTGGTCGCCGCCCGTGGCGAGCTGCAGCTCGGCGCGGTCGCCCGGCACGTCCTGCGCCGCACCGCCGTCGAGCCGCCACCGGATCGCCGTCACCGGGCCGGCGAGCGCCGGCGAGGGGATGCCGCGGATCGTCACCTGCACCGTCTCGTGGAACTCGCCGCCCGCCGGCGAGATCGTCGCCGCCGGGCGGCCGGCGCCGCCGGGTCCGAACATCGGCTCGTCGAGGCCGGTGATCTGCAGCGCCGGCGTGTCGGGCGAGAACGGCGCCCAGCTGCCGCCCGCCGAATTGACGAGCACGCTGTTCGTCGCGGCGCGCACGCCGGCCATCACCGCCGAGAACAGCCCGTCGCCGAACGTCACCGCGACGTCCGCCCCCGCCGGTGCCGCCGACTCGGTGCGGTCCCCGGCGGCCCCGACCCGCCACGTCTGCGCTTCGGGCTGCCCGTTCGGGAAGACCCACACGTTGGTGTTGGTGCCGTCGAACACGGGCGACGCCGTCGCGACGCCCCCGAGGACGAAGGCCGCCACTGCCATCGAGAGACGCGTCTTCATGGCCTTCCTCCTCACCTCAGGGGACCGCGATCCAGGCGGTCTCGCGACGGCCCAGGATCTCGCCGCGCTCGTCGAAGTAGACGAGCTGGTAGCGGTAGCTGGCGCCCGCCATGAGCGGGAACCGATCGACCCAGACCAGCGACGTCGACGGCCAGCCTTGGGGGCCCAGGTCGAGCAGCTTGATGTGCGGATCGGCGACGTACTGCACGCAGCCGCGCGGCGGCAGGGCGATGGACGCGGCGGCCAGCCCGCCGTTGTCGTTGGCCGCGAAGGCCGCGTCGCCGGCGATGTTGGCGTTGTGACCGAGGACCGCCTCGCGCGGCGGGCGGCCGACGCCGCCGGCGACGAGCAGCGGCGGGACGGGATTGCCGGCGCAGTAGGTGCCGCAGAACGCGGTGTCGAGCAGGGGCGTGACCTGGCTGAACGGTCCGGGCTCGGCGGCCCCCTGCCGGAGCTGGCGGTACACCATGAAGCGCACGTTGTTGCCGAGGCCGCCGCGCACCGCCCCGCAGAAGCCGGGGCACGCCGAGAGGAACGGGTCGTCGCGCACGCAGAGCCCTTCGCCGCAGCCCGGCACGGACTCGTTGAGGACCGAGCAGCGCTCGTCGCCGCCGAGCCCGGCCACGTTGATGCTGCCCAGCAGGATGCCCGGCACGAGATCGCCCGGCAGCAGCTGCACCGGCAGCGGCGCCCCGGTCGTCCCCGGCGACGCGATCGCCGGCCAGGGCAGATACTCGGGCGGGGTGACGCCCGGCGGGTGGCGCGTGGCGCAGCGCCAGGGCGTCCACTCCGACAGCGTGCCGGTGGTGCCCGGCAGGCCGATGCCCACCGTGCGCGCCCGCACGCACCACTGCTCGCTCGTGCCCGGCGCCGGATCCGGCGTGATTGCCAGGGCGGCGACGTGGGGATGGTCGGTGCCGAAGACCCCCGCCGCGCTGTAGAAGCTCGACGAGAGGAATGCCGGCGCGTCGCTCTTCCACTCGGCGATGATGCCGGCGCTCGGGCGCTCCGGGGCGAACCAGTTCAACGACGCCGTCGGCCCGCCGGGGAACGCGAGGTTCGCCAGCTTCGGCGGCTCGGGCGGCCCGCTCGGCGGGATCTTCACGCAGGGCAGCTCGAGGTCGGTGCTGGTGACGTTCGTCTTGCTGTGCAGCGTCAGCGTGAGGCAGAGCAGCTCGCCGCCGAGGTTGGGTGGGTCGTAGGTGAAGGGCCACTGGCCGGGGCACACCGTGCCGAGGCGGTAGTCGACGCCGTCGATCTCCTGGAAGATGCTCGCGCACTCCGGGACGCCCGGGTCCTTGATCACGAGCGGTCCCTCGGTCACGTCGCCGTGGTCCACCGGGCGGAAGCCGCGCTCGCAATCCTTGTCGAGATAGGCGGTGAAGCCGCAGGCGAAGCGGCGGTCGTCGGACGGCACGGGCACCGAGGCCAGCACCCGCCCGTCTTCATTGACGAACTCGGCGTGCAGCTCGCAGTTCGGCGCGAACCGGGCGAGCTGCGCGCACTGGCTCTCGTTGATCTGGCCGAGGCCCGGCACCTTGTCGCTGAACACGAGGATCGGGATCTCGAGGACGTACAGTCGCGCGCCGAGCGCGCCCGCGCCCGCCGCGGCGGCGAGCACCGCACCGGCCGGCGCCACCGCGCTCGCGATGCCCAGCACCGCCGCCTGGTTGTGGCTGAGCGCCGCGTCGCCGCGGAACTCGTCGCCGCCCTGCTCGCGCCCCGCCGGCACCTCGCAGTAGAAGCGCACCTTCGATGCGTCGTGGGTGTAGTCGACGGCGTGGACGCTCTGCACCGTGTCGCCGATGTATGCGTAGTAGTCGCACACGCCGTACGACACCGCGGGGCGCCCCGGCTTGGCCTCGTCGGGGAAGGAAACGCGCACCGGCGGGCCCAGGTCGCCGACGCGGCCCGTCGCCGACACCGCGGCGATGCGGTACCAGAACGCCGTGCCCTTGTGCAGCTGCGGCGCGTCCGGCCGGTCGTCGACCCACTCGACCACCTTGCGGCCACCCTCCCCGGCGACGACGTGCGCGGCGTCCGCGGGGAACGAGGCGCGCCGGTAGTTGCGCGCGGCGATGGGGAACGAGAACGGATCGCAGGCGGTGCCGGGGCGCGTGATCTTGCGCCGCGCGTCGTCGGGCGCCACCTGTGCCGTCTCGCGCTCCGAGGCGTCGGCGCGGCCGTCGCCATCGGTGTCGAGGAACGTGTTGGCCTCGTGCTCGGTGTCGAAGCGGTAGACGATGTAGCCGGCGACGTCGAGCGGCACCTCGATCGGGGCGTCGCAGCGCCCGTCCATGGTGTACGTCAGGCGCCTGTCGGCCAGCGCGCTCTCGAGGTTGCACCACGTGCGGCCGTCGTCGTGCTCGCGCCGGAAGTTCGGCACGTCGAGGTGGTCGAAGCGCAGCACCATGCGGTCGTCGGCGTCGGCCTGCTTGCTGACCGGGAACGGCTCGACCGCGGCCGGCGCCGGCGGACGCCGCGTGTCGCCGACCACCGCGCGGACGACGGCGGTCGCGCCATAGTTGCCGGTGAGGTCGCGGGCGACGAGGTAGTAGCAGCGCCCGTCGCCCGGCTCCACGCCCGCCTTCCGCAGCGTCTCGGGGTCATCGAGCCACTGCGAGAACTCGGGGTTGTAGCCGACGGCACCCCGCTCCCGCCCGTCGGCCGGCCGGCCCGAGATGGCGATCGGCTGGTCGTTGACCCGCACGAGCCCGGACAGGTTCACGCGGCCCGCGGCGTCGTGCGCGCGGCCCGCCGCCTCGGCGCGCAGGTCGCGCGGCGTCGGCGCGGCGCAGTCGTCGGTGGTGCGGTAGAGGTCGTAGCCGGCGATGTTGAGGCTGTTTGCGTACTGCTCGGCGGCGGACGCGCCGGCGTGGTTCCAGTCGAGCGCCACCGCGCCGTGGCTGCGCGCGTCGTCGGGTGCGTCGCAGCGACCGATGTCGAGCGCCTGGCGGAAGCCCGCCGCCGCCGCGGGCGACTTCGTGGCGCCGCGGTCGACCGTCATCTCGCCGAGGGAGGCCTCGACGCCGACGCCGTTGACGGCCACCAGCCGGTAGGTGGCCAGGCCGCCGCCGGGCGCGTCGTCGAGGTAGGCCCGGCCGCGCGCGATCGCCACCAGCGGATCCATGCGCGAGGCGAGGTGCGCCCAGGCCATCGCCGCCTTGCGCACCTTCGGATCGGGGCTGTTGGCGTCGTTCAGCCGCCGCGCGATCTCGGCGGGCATCGTGGCCGCGGTCAGCCCGGCGAGCGACGCGTCCGAGCGCCGGAGGCGGTCGAGCATCTCCGCCTGCCGCCGGGCGTTCTCGGGCCGCGCGTACAGCGCCGCGATCTCGTCGGCCTCCGCGGTGCTCGACACGGGGATGTCGACGATCGGCGCGCCGTCACGGTAGAGGCGGAAGGCGACGAGGTCGGCGGGCGGCTCGCCCTGGACGACGTCCCAGCGCAGCCACGTCGCGCGCTCGCCGGCGCCCGCCTGCGAGATGGAGCCCTTCGGCGCCGCGTAGCCGAAGAAGTAGATCTGGTCGCCGGCGGCGAAGGCGACCGCGGGCGCGAGGCACAGCAACAGCAGCAGCAGCGTCTTCAACGTCTTCATGGTGCGCCCCCAGCCTCAGTCGATCGCCGACGTGCGGACGTCTTTCACGAGCCAGGTGCCCTGCCACGTCGCCTTGAACTGCGCGTCGCCGGTGCCGCACCAGTCGTCGTCGCGGACGTCGCCCACGCTGTGCCAGTCCTCGGGGCTGCAGAAACCGACACCGGCGCCGCCCCAGCCTTCACCCTGGAACTTGAAGGACCCGTCGTACTGTCCGAGCGCGGTCACCGCGCCCTTGAGCGACGCGATGCAGAGCGCCTGGCCCCACGCCTCGCCGCCCACGACGCCGCCCCAGACGTCGGAGGCCGCCTTGAACAGCAGCCACACGCCGATGTTGCCGCCCACGCCCACCGTGAGCGCACAGCCGTTGTCCCAGATGGGGAAGCTGGCGCCGGCGCGAGCGAACACGCCGCGGAACGGCTCGGTCAACCCCACGAACTCGGCCACCTGCGGGTCGATCGTCTGGAAGACCTCGGGATCGCAGACCTGACCGACCAGGAACGCGGCCTTCATCGAGACGTTCTCGACCTGCGCTGCGCCCTTGGCGCCGAGATAGTTCTGCGGGAGCACCGCGCCGCCGCCGTCCCAGCTCAGGCCGGCCATGAACGCGAGGTCGAACAGCTTGAAGCTCTGGAAGGCGAGCTTGCCCGCCGTCTCGATGCCGCCGAACACCGCCACCGGGTTCATGCCCACCAGGGTGAAGCCCAGGTACACCTTCTTCAGCGTCACGTTCGACGTGGCGATCTTGATGGGCAGGTTGTAGGCGCTGACGGTGGCGTCGAAGATCCCGGCGCCGTCGGTCGGGGGCGACGTGCACGAGGCGCCCTTCCCGTTGGCGATCCAGGACGTGACGTCGAGCGCCGCCACGTACTGGCTCTCGGCCTCGGGCTTCTTGCCCTTCATCGTCCACTCCGCCTGGACGTGGAGGCGTTCCAGCTCGTTGCCGTTGATCGTCGCGTAGCCGTCGATCTTCGCCGCCTGCAGCGGGATGGCGTTCTTGACCGTGCTCGTCGCCTTCGCGAGCAGCTCGTTGATCTTCGCCACCGCCTTGGCGAGCGCGTCCTGCAGGTACTTGTTGAGCTGCGTCGTGAACTGCTGGGTCAGGTCGTTGGCACCCTTGATCACGAACACCAGGCCCTGGTGCACCGCCTGGTCGACGGCCTCCATCACCGGGCTGTCCATGATCAGGTTGACCACGTGCTCTTCCAGCTCCGCCTGGGTCGGGAACACGACCTTGGCCGCCAGGCCGCTCAGCGCGGCGCCGGTCATCGAGGCGACGTTGCCGATCAGCGTGTCGAAGCCGCCGCGCATCACCGTGGCGAGCTCCTTCACGAAGGTGTGCGTGGGCGGTCCCGCGGCCGGGTAGGTCCAGCGCAGGCCGGCGGGCATGATCCCGTCGATCGACGCCTGGATGACGCCGGCGTCGAAGCCGACCGACAGGCCGTCGACACCGTCCAGCGCCTTCTGCACGTCGGCGCGCAGCGTGGCGAGGCCCGTCCGCACCTGGTCGAAGCCGCCCTTGACACCGTTGATGACGTTCGCGAGGCCGTCGACCGCCCCGCCGGGGGCGAGCAGCAGGTCGATCGTGCCCTTCACGGCCACGCGGCCGCTCTCGATGTGCGTCTTCAGGTCGTCGAGGAAGCCGTCGGCCTGCGCGAGCACGCCGCCGAACGGACCGGCGCCGCCGCAGCCGAGCGCCACCTTCACGTCCTGGATGGCCCCGTTGAGGTCGCGCTCGAGATCCTCGCCGAGCTCGCGCAGGTCGCGCTGCGCGTTCTGCAGCACCGTCGTGTCGGCGCCCGCCAGCGAGGCGATGGTGATCGCGATGCCGACGAGCTGGTTGTCCTTGATCTGTCCGACGAGCGACACGAGCTGGTCGCGCACCGTGAACAGCTGCTTCAGCACCGGGTTCGCCGGCGCCGACACGCTGTCGAACGCCTCGCACGACAGCAAGTTCAGGTTCGAGTGGATCGCGGACTTGAGGTCGTCGATCGCGCCCGTCGCCTGTCCGGCCACCGTGTCGATCTCGGTGCGCAGGTTCGTCAACGTACCGCGCACGGTGTTGATGGCGCCCGCCGCCGTCGCCAGTTGTCCCGAGACGAGGCCGACCGCGTCGTTGAGCCGGTCGAGCGTGCCGAGCAGCTCCTCGAGCTTGGCGCGCGTCGGACCGAGGTCGACGTCGGCCTGGTTCTTCGCCGCCGCGTCCGCGAGCGCTGCCGACAGCTCGGTGTAGAGCGTGAGCACCTGCGCGTCGAGCGGGTCGGTGAGCGGCGTCAGCGCGGCATCGACCGTGGCGCGCAGCCCGTCGAACACCACCTGCGAGGCGCGCGCCGGGATGGACTGAACCGCGTTCAGCGCCGGCGCCAGCAGCGAGAACGCCGCGTCCGCGCCGGCGTGCACCGCCGTCCGCACGCCCTGCTCGATGTACTGGTCGAGCTGCGACTGCGCCGTCTCGGTGAGGAACGTGAACGGCTCGGCGATCGCCGTGCCGAAGTTGCGGAACGCGTTGCCGGTGTTGATCGTGAACGGCGCCGGCAGGCTGCCGAGGAAGGCGTCGATCTGCGCCAGCGAGTCCGGGTCGCGCAGGTCGATCTGGATCTTCAGCTCCTTGGCGCGCAGCGCGTCGATGTCGGCGCTGGCCCCGAAGCTCACCTTCGTCTTCTTGGGCTGGACGTAGTCGACGCCGCCCTTGACCGAGAAGACGGCGAGGTCGGCCGACTGCTCCTTGCCATAGAGCTGCGGCTCGAGGCCGTCGTCGAAGCGGCGCACGTCGTAGCGCACCGGCAGCTGGACGACGAAGCCCGACGAGCCCCAGTCGTAGCGCACGTCGAAGGGGTGGTCCTTGAGCCGGTCGGTGAACGCCGCGTTGCCCAGCGTCGCCCAGCCGGCCTCCGCCGTCAGCGCGTTGCCCTGGTTGACGACGATGGTCTGCTCGGCCTGGGACGTCGTCTCGTTCTCGACGCGGACCTCGGCCTTGACCGCCTCCCAGAACGGCACGTTCAACGTCCCGCGCAGCGTGAACCAGCCCTTGCCGGCGTCGCCGGGCACGCCGGAGAGCTGCACGCCGTCGGACACGCTCAGCGCGAAGCCGCTCTTGCCCGCGGGCGCGTCGAGGACATGGGTCGTCTTGCCGGTGATCTTCTCGCCGTTCGGCTCGCCGGCGGGCGTCCAGCGCGCCGACATGTGCAGCTTGTCCCGCAGGGCCTTCGCGTCGACGCTGTGGCCGACGCGCAGCTCGCGCGAGGCCGCGTCGCACAGCGTGACGCCCGGCGGCGGCTCGAACGCGAGGCTGGTGACGCCCATGTTCGCGCGCCACGCCTTGAGCCGCTTGGGCGCGACGTCGCCGGCGTCCACCTGGCCCTCGCCGACGGCACCCGTGCACGCCAGCGCCAGCGACTCGAAGGCGACGTCGAAGTCGCCGCGCCCCGGCACATGCACGTTGCCGTCGATCCACGAGAACTTGTCGAGCTGGTTGGCGGCCATGCGGAACGCGAAGCGGTCGAACCGCATGTCGTAACCGTAGATCCGCGGCTGGGGCGTCTCGTCCGGCGAGGTGTTGAACACGCCGGTGATGCCGCCGGGCCGCACGACGTACTTCACGCCGGCGTTGGTGGCGAAGGTGCGGAAGTCGGCGCTCGGCGCGCCGCCGAACGCGACCCGCATGCGCTTGCCGCTCATGTCCTGGCCGATGCCGGCGTCGGGCTGGCCGTCGAAGCCGCCGACGTTCGCGCTGTACCGCTCGGGACCGACGGTCACGCCGGCCATGAAGTGGTTGCCGCGGCGGCTCTGCGGCGCGGTGAGCAGGTGCTGCGCGTCACGCGGCACGTAGCCGCCGGCCTCGTCGCGCACCTCGCGCATGCCGAGCAGCGAGTCGGGCACCGGCGCGCCGGCCAGGCCGTCGGTGCCCGTGGCGCGGAAGCCGGGCAGCGTGATCACGCCCCGGCTGCCGGCGTCGTCGAGCCGCCGGAACGCCGCCTCGTCCGCGCCGCTCGCGGGGTCGAACGCGGGCGATCCGAACGCCACGTCGGGGATGCCATCGACCCGCGCCGCGACGGTGCCGTCGCTGGCGATGCCGACGCCGCCCACGCCGTCGAGCGCGAAGGCGCGCCCGGTGTCGACCCCGGCCTCGCAGTCCGCGCAGCGCCCCGTCTGCCGGAACGCGAAGCGCGCCGGCGCCGGCAGGAGCTGCCCCGAGGCGATCTCGCCCCGGTCGATGCCCAGCCCGAAGTCGGCCCACGCGTGCCGGACCTGCGGGAAGTGCGTGCGCCCCTCGCTCCCGGCGAACGCCACCCGCGCGTCGAGGCCGTCGAGCTCGATCTCGAAGTCGCGGTCGGGCTGGTCGCCGGGCTCCACGGGGCGGGCGAACCGGATGTCGTTGGTCTTCGGGCCCTTCCAGGTGAGGCGACGCTCGTCGAACGCGAAGTAGGGCAGATCGTAGTTGTAATGGACGTCGGCGTAGGTGCCGAACAGGCGCGTCCCGTCGAACTCGAGCGACTCGAGGCGGAGCGAGAACGGCAGGTCCTTCGCCTGCAGGTACCACGGCAGGGCCGTGCTCGCCGTCAGCAGCGCGAAGTCGTCGGTGGAGCTCGGCGCGACCGACTCGAACAGCGCGAAGCCGATGCCGCGCGTGAACGGCCGCCCGCCCGCGTCGCCGTGGATGCTGTGCCCCGGCGGGAGCGCCACCGCGAGCACCGTCGGCACCGCGCCGGTCGCGTCGAGGCCGAAGCCGACCAGCGCCCCGCGGCCGCCGAGCGTGCCGCCGGCCACGAGCGGCCGCACGTCGCCGCTCGTCGTGCGCAGGTCGAACGCGGCGTCGGCCGGGTCGTAGACCGGCGTGACGCACAACTGGTCGATGTTCAGGTTCACCGGCAGCCAGTCCGCCGGCGAGGGCAGCCACGCGCCGGTGGAGCCCGGCAACAGCTCGATGCCGCCGGCGCAGCTGCCCGGACGCGCGGTGACCGCGGTGTCGAGGTCGGCGCGCGCCGTGCCGAAATACAAATCGCCGCTGATCGGCGTCGGCAGCGCGGCGGCGAAGACCGAGGTGACGTTGTTGGCGACCTCGACGTCGTCGCCGCCGCCCTCCCAGACCTCGTCGGCGGCGTCGACCCGGATCTCCCAGAGGTACCAGCTCGTCTGGCCGCCGTTCTGCGTGGAGGCGATGAACCCGCGCAGGTCCGGCGTGTTGACCGGCAGCGAGAAGTTCTTCTCTTCCAGCTGCGGCCCGATGATGCGCAGACGGACCTCGTGGGGCTCGACCCGAACGGTGCCGACCGTGCGGCGTCCCACCTCATAGGAGGCGCCGGGGAAGAAGCCGCCGAAGTGCCACGCGACGAGGTCGACTCGGGCGTCGAACGCCGGCTTGAAGCCGCCGCCGATCGAGTTGACCGTCGACACGAGCCGGACGTTCACGTTCAGCGAGTCACCCGGCAGCAACACGTCGGGCGCCGCCGGGATCGTCGCCGAGAACTCGCCGATCTGGATGTCCTGCGGCAGCAGGATCTCGATCGGCGGTCTGACGATGACCTGGGCCTGCGCCGTGCCGGACAGCGCGAGCAGACCTCCGAGCATCGAGACCAGGAGCCTCGCCACGCGTGCACCCATCGCACCTCTCCCGCATTCGTCCGGACGGCGCGCCGCCCCACCTCTGCCGGCGCATCTACTGCACCTTTCGCGGTCCCTGCGCAAGTGCCATCGCAGTCATGGCGACGCCGAGACATCGGGCGTAAGGTACCGGCGCATGCGCGCACTTCTTTTTCCGATTCTTCTGGCGGCGACGTCCGCCTCGGCGCAGCAGCACCGCCTCACGGCGTGGGCCGGCGGCGGCGCCTGGAACGCCGACGAGCGTCCCTTCCACGGGGCGCTCGCCGTGGCCTACGACCTGTGGCTGGGCGTGGACGCCCGGGGCCCGGCGGCGCAGTCGCCCGGCCACCTCGGGCTCGAGTACAACACCGAGACGCTGCGCCTGACCTTCGACGGCGTGCGCCTCAGCGATCGGGTGGAGGTCGGCGTCGGCCTCACCGGCGAGGCGTTCGCCGCGGGCGTGCTGCGCGACTACTGGCAGCAGGGCCACAACCTCGAGGAGCGCACGTTCCTCGCCCACTACGTGCTCGCCCACGCCGCGCTGAAGGCACAGATCGACGATCGCACCTACTTCGAGGTCCTCGTCGCCGGGCGCCGCTGGTTCTTCGGCGAGAGCGACGGCACGGGCGACGGGTTCCGGCTGCCCGCCGAGGCATGGGTGTTCGAGCCGCGCCTGCGTTACACGTGGTGGCGCCTCGACGACGACGCCGGCTGGCGCGACCGCCACCGCGTCTTCCCGCGCCTGCGCGGCGTCGCGGCCGGCGTCGAAGCGGGCGTGGACGCGCGCAGCGACGCGCCGCGGTGGGGCGCCGCGGACGACCCGCGCAACAGCCCGTCACTCCTCGTCTTTCGGCCGCGGCAATGGCTGCTCGCGGGCTTTCGCGCCCACGACCGCGTGCGCCTGCAGCTCCAGGAGTCGGCGGCCTTCGGCGTCGGCGAGGACGACCTGACGCGCGACCGCATCGGCGGCCTGACGCCGTACGCCGTGCCGATGGCCGGCGCGCCGTGGCCGGCGTGGCTCTCCGAGCGCTACGTGGCCGGCCAGGGCAGCGCCCACGTCCGCGTCTTCGACGACTTCGAGGTGGGGCCGCTCGTCACCGCGACGGGCCTCGCCGATCCCGACCGCACCGGCGACGACGACACGTTCGGCGGCCACCTCGGCGTCGGCGCGCTCGCCGACTACCGCCGCGGCCCCTGGCAGCTCGACCTGCGCGGCGGCTGGTCGCCCACCCTCGCCGACGACTCCGGCCGCGCCGCCTGGAACGCCTGGGTGTCGCTGGGCTGGTCGAGCGACTGAAGGTCGCGCAGCGCGGCGCGCGCGGCGTTGAAGCCGCACATGCCGTGCACGCCGGCGCCGGGGTGCGCGTAGCTCGAGCACAGGTACACGCCGCGGACGGGCGTGCGGTAGCGGTAGTACGGGAACGCCGGCCGGAACAGCAGCTGGTTGTGCCACTGCCCCGAGCCTCCGCCGAGATCGCCGCCCACCAGGTTGGGATCCATCGCCTCGAGGTCGGGCGGCGCCACGCTGCGCCGCGCCAGGATGCGCTGCCGGAAGCCCGGCGCGAGCGCTTCGATCCGCGCCTCGATCCGGTCGGTGAACGCCTCGCGCGCCGCCGCCCACCCCTCCGGGAGCGCCGAAGGCACGCGGGTGTAGACCCAGAGCGTGTGGCGACCGTCGGGCGCGCGCGTCGGGTCGAGCAGCGACTGCTGGCCGATCACCAGATACGGATGCGAGGGCAGCCGGCCGTCGCGCGCCTCGTCGGTGAACGCGCGCAGGTCGTCGATGCTGTCACCGGCGTGGACGACCGCCGCCCGCCGTGCCTCGTCGGCGCGCCAGGGCACGGCGCCGTCGAGCGCCCAGTCGACCTTGAACGTGCCCCAGCCCTGCCGGAAGCGTCGCATGCGGCGCGCCAGGTGGCCCGGCACGTGGTCGGGGCCGAGCAGCTCGAGGAACAGCGACGGCGCCGACGTGTCGCACAAGATGGCGCGCCCCGCCTCGATCACCTCGCCGTCCGCGAGCCGCACGGCGCGCCCGCGTCCGTCGGCGACGACGATGCGCTCCACGCGCGCGCCGAGGCGGACGTCGCCGCCGTGCGCCCGCAGCCGGCGGACGAGCGCGTCGGTCAGCGCGCCGGCGCCGCCCACGGGGACCGCGTTGCCGTGCCGCCCCGCGTTGAGCCCGAGCATGTAGCCCACCGCCGCGCCGAAGAGGTCGTCGGGCCCGATGTCGACGTGCAGCCCCAGGCCGGGGAACACGCGCCGCGCCGCCTCGCTGCGGAACAGCCGCCGCGACAGCCCGGCCGGCGTCGAGAGCGCGATCCGCGCGAACCGCAGCAGGTCCAGCGGGCCGAGCCGCAGCGCCGGCCCGATCGCCGGGAAGGGTCGCAGCAGCGCGGCCACGAGCCGCTCTTCGACCTTGGCGTGCCACGCGATCAGCTTGCGCCAGGTCGCGCCGTCCTCGCCGCCGAACGAGGCGACGGTCGCCTCCACGTCGCGGCAGATGCTGGCCACGGTCCCGTCGGGCGCGGGGTGGCTGCTCTCCACCTCGCCGTAGGCCCAGCGCAGGCCGTCGCGCTCGAGGCCGAGCTCGCGGAACGCCGGGCTCACCCGGTGGAACGGGAAGAAGCCGGCGCCGACGTCGTGTACGAAGCCCGGCAGCGTGCCGGCATCGGAGCCGAGCGCCCCGCCGGCGCGGGTCGGGTGCCCCTCGAGGACGAGCACCCGCAGGCCCGCCTGCGCCAGGACCACCGCGGCGACCAGGCCGTTCGGTCCCGAGCCGACGACGATCGCGTCAGGCGTCATCGCGTGGGATCGGCGCCATCAGGACGGTGTCGCGCCCCGCCTCCGCCGCGTGGGGCCAGCGGAGCGCCACCGCCTCGCCACCGACCGTCACCCGGGCGACCCCGTCGGCGTCGAGCAAAACGCGCACCTCGCCCGACGCCTCGAACGTGGCGAAACGGCGGGGGAATTCGTCCTCGCCGTGCACGAGGTGCAGCGCGACGCCCGCCGGCACGGCGACGTGAGCGCTCGCGGGCAAGGTGCTGCCGCGGGGCAGGAGCGGCACCACGACGCCCTCGCCAACCTCGAGGCCGATCGCCCGCGACAGCGCGTCGTTGACGAGCAGCGGACCCCCCTGCGCCAGCATCGCGCCGTGGGCGGCGGCGCCGAGCGCCACCACCCGCGTCGGATCGATGGCCGCGCGCGGCCGCTGCTCGAACAGCGCGCCCACGAAGCGCTGCACCGTCGGCGAGCGCGTCGCCCCGCCCGACATCACCACCGCCTCGATCTCGGCCGGGCGCAGGCGGGCGTGGGCCAGCGCGCGCCGGCACATCGCGAGGCAGCGCTGGAGGGCCGGCGCCACGATGTGGTCGAGTTGCCCGCGCGTGACGCGCCGTCTCAGCCGCCCGCCGCCCGCCAGCGGGAGGTCCACGTCGGCGTCGAGGCGGAGCGAGAGCGCCTCGCGCGCCGCCCGCGCCCGGACGAGCGCCGGCGCCAGGTCGACGACGGCGCCCGCGTCGTGCGCCAGCGCGGCCACCAGCGCGCGGTCGAGGTCGTCGCCGCCCAGTCGGTCGTCGCCCAGCGTCGCCAGCACGTCGATCATGTCGCCGTCGACGCGCAGCAGGCTCAGATCGAACGTGCCGCCGCCGAGGTCGAACACCGCGAACGTGCCCTGAAGCGGCGCCTCGTGGGCGTAGGCCAGGGCCGCAGCCACCGGATCGCTCGGCATCCGGACGACCTCGAGCCCCGCCTGTCGGGCCGCCTCGCGCAAGGCCTGGCGCTGTCCCGGATGGAAGTGGGCCGGCACCGCCAGCACCGCCTGCCCGACCGGCTCGCCGAGCGCGGCCTGCGCCCGCTCGCGCAACGCCCGCAGGATCTCCGCCGCCGCCTCGACCGGCCCCGGGAGCCCCGGCTCGGCGGGATCGGCGAGGTGCCGCTTCACGCCGAGCACCGCCTCGCCGAGCAGCGCCTCGTCGCCGGTCCGCGCCGTGCCGTCGCCGAGCCACGCGACCGCCGACGGCAGCGCCGCCAGCACCTGCGGCCCGCCGTCGCGCACCGCCGCCACGAGGCTCGTCGTCGTGCCGAGGTCGATGCCGACGATCGTCACGCGGCGCTCCGGTTCCAGCGGAGCAGCAGCTCGCGGAGCCGCCGCAGGCGCGCCGCCTCCACCGCCTCGTCCAAACCGGCAGCGCCCGCGTCCACACGCGCGCCGAGCGCGGCCAGGCCGTGTTCGTAGCGCAGCGCCACCTCGCGCGCGATGCGGTCGCGCTCCTCGCGCCCGTCCACCTGGTCGAGCTCGTCGAACGCCTGCTCGAGCTCGACGAGCTCCATGCGGAAGGCGGCGTCGCCCGCGAGCGCCTCCACCGCCGGCGCCGGGGCCGGCGCGGACCGCAGCGCCAGCAGGGATTCGAGCCGCAGCAGCGGGTCGCTCAGCGTACGGAGCGCGTCGTTGAGCGCGACGGCCTCGTCGAGCGCGCGCCCCCGCTCCGCGGGCGGCGCCAGCGCGTACCGGTCGGGGTGGACGCGCCGCAGCAGCGCGCGGTGGCGCGCGGCGAGGTCGTCGAGGTCGAGGTGGAAGCGCGCTTCGAGCCCGAGGCGCGCGAAGTAATCGAGCACGCCGGTCAGACGGAGAAGGACTCGCCGCACCCGCAGGTCCGGCGGGCGTTCGGGTTCTGGAACTTGAAGCCCGCGCCCGCCAGGCTGTCGACGTAGTCGACCTCGGTGCCCATCAGGTACAGGTAGCTCTTGGGATCGACGAACAGCTTCACCCCGTGCGAGTCGACTTCGCGGTCCCCCTTGTTCGCGCCCTCGGCGAACTCGAGGAAGTAGGTGAAGCCGGAGCAACCGCCGCCGCGCACGCCGACCCGCAGCCCCTCGGTGGGCGTCGCGCGCTTCGCGATCATCTCGCGGACCTTGGTCGCGGCCGTCTCGGTGAGACTGATCATCCGTAAACCTCCGGTGGATTCTTTCTACATGATGCCGCGGCGCGTCAACCGGCCGCGGCCAGTCCGCGCAGCGCGCGCACTGCCTCGACGACGCGCGCGGCCACGTGATCGATCTCGGCTTCGGTCGTGCCGCGCCCCAGGCCGAAGCGCAGGCTGGCGTGGGCCAGGTCGTCGCCCACCCCGAGCGCGCGCAGCACGTGGCTCGGCTCGAGCGTCGCCGACGTGCACGCCGCGCCGCTCGACAGCGCCACGTCGCGCAGCGCCATGAGCAGCGCCTCGCCCTCCACGCCGGCGAAACTCACGTTCAGGTTGTTCGGCAGTCGCGGCTCGAGCGCCCCGTTGACGCGCACGTCCGGCAGCTGCGCCCGGATCCGCGCCAGCAGGCGCTCGCGCAGCCCGCGCGAGCGCTCGGCCTCGCCCGCCATCTCGGCGCGGGCGATCGCGCACGCCGCCCCGAAGCCCACGATCTGGTGGACGGGCAGCGTCCCGGGGCGCAGGCCACGCTCGTGCCCGCCCCCGTACATCAGCGGCGTCAGGCGCACGCGCGGATCGCGCCGCCGCACGTACAGCGCGCCGATGCCCTTCGGGCCATACAGCTTGTGCGCCGAGATCGAGAGCAGATCGATGGCCATCGCCTGCACGTCGACCGGTACCTTGCCCACGCTCTGCGCCGCGTCGCTGTGGAAGAGCACCCCGCGCCGCTTGCAGACGGCGCCGACCTCGCCCACGGGGTGCAGCACGCCGATCTCGTTGTTGGCGTGCATGAGCGACACGAGCACGGTGTCCGCGCGCAGCGCCGCCGCCACGTCGGCCGCCGCGATGCGGCCTTCGCCATCGGGCGCGAGCCACGTCACGGCAAAGCCGCGCTTCTCGAGGGCGCGGCACGGATCGACGACGGCCTTGTGCTCCGTGGTGGCGGTGACGAGGTGGCGTCCCTTCTCGCGATACGCCTCGGCCACCCCGAAGAGCGCCAGGTTGTCGCTCTCGGTGGCCCCGCTCGTGAAGACGATCTCCCTGGGCGTCGCGCCGACGAGGTCCGCCACCTGCTCGCGCGCCTGCTCCACGGCCTCCTCGGCCTGCCAGCCGTACGCGTGACTTCTGCTCGACGCGTTGCCGAAGCGTTCGCCGAGCCACGGCAGCATCGCCTCGACCACCCGTGGATCCACGGGGGTCGTGGCGTGGTGGTCGAGGTAGATGGGCGGCTTCACGGGCTCTCAGGGCTCGAGGAAGGCGTAGTCGCGGATCTCGCGGCCGTCGGGGGTGACGAAGGTGAAGCCCACCGCCTGCGCGCCCTGATCGCCCATCTCGAGGATGGACTTGAGGCCCTGCGCGTCGGTCGAGGGGAAGTGGGCGACCATCTTCACCGTGGTGCGCGGCGGCAGGTTGAAGCCGGCGATCAGGCCCGGCGGCAGCACGTCCTCGACGTAGAGCGGCTGCGGCACCTTGCCGCTGGCCGGCAGCGAGCCGTAGAAGCGCTTCACGCTCGCCTTGACGTCGCCGAAGCGGGCCTTGGGGAGCGGCGAGTCGTGCGGCCGCGCGGGGCCGCCCTCCGCGAACTGCCCGGCGCCGGGCGCGACGGGCAGCGGACGCGCCGGCGTCGCCTCCGCGGGCGCCGCGGATGGCGGCGCGACCGACGGATCGGGCACGGCCGGCACGACCGCCACGCCCTCGGCGGGGTTCGGCGCCTTGGGCACGCGCGCCGGCCGCGCCTGCTCGGCGGGCGCCGCGGGCGCGGCCTCGCCCGCCGCAGGCTTCGACGACGCGGACGACGGGGCGCCGCCCGTCGGCGCAGACGGCCACAGCGCCCATCCCAAGGCCGCCGCCGCGACCACTCCCAACAGAGCGAGCACCTTGCCCACGTCCACCTCCAGACTCGGGGATCGCGCGCATGGTAGCCCGACGGCCGTCAGAACGCGACGGTGAGCGCCCCCTCGTACACCGGGCCGGGCAGGTCGATGGAGCCGAGCGGCGGCGCCTTCACCATGAAGAGCAGCCCGACGCCGCCGTCGATGTCGATGTCGATGCCCGCCACCGGCACGAACACGCCTTCGGTGTCGAACTCCTCTTCGTCCTTCTCGATGGTGATGGTCGTCCGGTCGGCGTAGTACTCGATGATGTCGGCGCGCATGTAGCCGGTGGTGACCTGGTCGAAGGACACGCCGGCGTACATGTAGATGCCGTCCGCCAGCCGCAGGACGGGGTAGAGCGAGCCGGCGAGGTAGAGGTCGTCGCTGGTGAACGTCTCGCCCTGGAGCTTGCGGCTGGCGCGGCAGGTGCCCTCGATGGGCACGTACTCGCCGGGCAGCGGCTCGTCGACGTCGCACGCCACCGAGACGCCGTAGGCCAGGTTCGCGCGGCGGAAGCCGGCCTCGGCGGCCCAGCCGAGGCGCAGCGTCCCCTCGCCGACCAGGCCGCGCAGACGCACGCCGCCCTGTGCGGGCCGCGACTCGGCGGGCGGCGGCGGCGCCCCCGGGGCGCCCTGCGGAGCCGACGCCGACCAGCGCGCGGTGATGCCCAGCTCCAGGTTCTCGCTGACGCCGAACATCAGGTGGCCGGTGGCCGACGTCTTCGCCTGGTAGAGCGCCGTCCCATCGACGCCGTGACCCGGCGCCTCCGCGAAGCTGTGGGCGCCGCCCAGCGTGAGCTGCAGGATGCGCTTCTTCGGCACCGGCGCGGCGGCGAGCAGCGACATGCCCGGCGCCGGCTGCTCGATCGACTCGGCGTGCGTCTCGATGCGGGTCGTCGAGAGCTTGGGGGCGCACGCGCCGCACAGCAGCGCCAGCAGCAGGGACCAACGCCGCGACATGAACCCCGTCCCTCCTCTCGAGTGTCGTACCCGCCGGGTGCACGGAGCGTACCACGGCCCCCGCACGCGTCTGCCAGCGCCGCCGTGAACCGGCGTCGGCGGCCGCTGGCGCCGCCGGTTCACGGTTGCGGCGCCCCGGAGGCTGTGTTGTCGTCTGCGCCGGAACACGGGAGGTCGCCCATGGTCGAGATCAACAGCGTCCTGCAGGAAGGCCGCAAGTTCCCGCCGCCGACGGCGTTCGCGGCGGCGGCGCGCCTCGGCGATCCCGCCGAGTACGAGCGCCTGTACCGGCGCAGCCTGGACGAGCCGGAGGCCTTCTGGGCCGAGGTCGCCGCCGAGCTGCACTGGTTCGAGCCGTGGCAGGCCGTCCGCGAGTGGAGCCACCCGCACGTGCGCTGGTTCGTGGGCGGCAGGACGAATCTCGCCTACAACTGCCTCGACCGGCACCTGACGGCGGGCCGGCGCACCAAGGCCGCGCTCATCTGGGAGGGCGAGCCGGGCGAGACGCGCACGCTCACCTACCTCGAGCTGCACCGCGAGGTGTGCCGCTTCGCCAACGTGCTGAAGTCCCACGGGATCTCGGCCGGCGACCGCGTCGCGATCTACATGGGCATGGTGCCCGAGCTCGCCGTGGCGGTGCTCGCCTGCGCGCGCATCGGCGCGACGCACTCGGTCATCTTCGGCGGCTTCTCGCCCAACGCCATCGTCGACCGCGTGAACGACGCGCAGGCCAAGGTGGTCGTGACGTGCGACGGCGGCTGGCGGCGCGGGCGCATCGTGCCGCTCAAGGACAACGTCGACGAGGCGCTCGAGCGCTGCCCGACGGTGGCGCACGTGTTCGTGCTCAAGCGCACGCAGCAGCACGTTCACATGAAGGAGGGGCGCGACCACTGGTGGTCCGACAGCATGGACCAGGTCTCGCACGACTGCCCCGCCGAGCCCCTCGACGCCGAGCACCCGCTCTACATCCTCTACACGAGCGGCACCACCGGGAAGCCGAAGGGAGTGGTGCACACGACCGGCGGTTACATGGTGGGCACGTACCTCACGACGAAGTACGTCTTCGACCTGCGCGAGGACGACGTCTACTGGTGCACCGCCGACGTCGGCTGGGTCACCGGGCACAGCTACGTCCTCTACGGTCCGCTCGCCAACGGCGCCACCGTGCTGATGTACGAGGGCGCGCCGAACCACCCCGACGTCGACCGCTTCTGGGCGATGATCGACCGCTGGCAGGTGTCGGTCTTCTACACGGCGCCGACGGCCATCCGGGCGTTCGTGCGCTGGGGCGAGGAGCACCCGAAGAAGCACGACCTGTCGTCGCTGCGCCTGCTCGGCACCGTCGGCGAGCCGATCAACCCCGAGGCGTGGATGTGGTACCGCCGGGTGATCGGCGGCGACCGCTGTCCCATCGTCGACACGTGGTGGCAGACGGAGACGGGCGCGATCATGATCTCGCCGCTGCCCGGGGTGACACCGACGACGCCCGGCAGCGCCACGAAGCCCTTCTTCGGCGTGGACGCGGACGTCGTCCGCCGGGACGGCACCTCGTGCGGCCCCGACGAAGGCGGCTTCCTGGTGCTCAAGCAGCCGTGGCCGAGCATGCTGCGCACGGTCTGGGGCGACGACGAGCGCTACCGGCAGCAGTACTGGAGCCAGATCCCGCCGTTCTACTTCGCCGGCGACGGCGCGCGGCGCGACGCCGACGGGAACTTCTGGATCATGGGTCGCATCGACGACGTCATCAACGTGGCGGGCCACCGGCTCGGCACCATGGAGATCGAGAGCGCGCTCGTCTCGCACCCCGCCGTCGCCGAGGCCGCGGTCGTCCCCCGCCCCGACGAGCTGAAGGGCTCGGGCATCGTCGCCTTCGTCACGCTGGAGGGCGGCCGCCGGCCCACCGACGGCCTCGTCGACGAGCTGCGCGACCACGTCAGCAAGGAGATCGGCGCCATCGCGCGCCCCGACCAGATCCGCTTCACCGACGCCCTCCCCAAGACGCGCAGCGGCAAGATCATGCGCCGCCTGCTCGCCGACGTGGCCGCCAACCGCGAGCTGCGGGGCGACACCACGACCCTCGAGGACCTCAGCGTCCTGCAGCAGCTGCGCGAGGCCGACGAGGGCTGAACGCTTGTGAAGCAATCGTCGGCCGGCAGCGCGTGCCGGCGACGTCGATGCGCGCGCTTGGCGCCCGGACGGCCCGCAGCGCCCTCGGGACCGACGCCGATCGGGTCTCGACCGGTTCGGGGGCTCAGTCGCGCCCGCCGGTCAGCGTGAGCCGCACGGGCGGCGCGCACTGGCTGCCGCGCGTCGCCTCGAGGTACACGCGCGCGGTGCCGCTGTCGTCCCGCAGGCCGCCCAGCGTGCAGTGGATGTCGATCGCGACGCTGGCCGGCCCCTGCTGCGCCAGCCTGCAGCACGCGGGGAGGCCGTCGCGCGTGGTGCGGACGGCGTCGTCGCAGTCGACGTGGGTGGGTGAGCCGCCGTTCACCTCCGGGTCGCAGGCGAAGGCGATGCACACGTCGTAGGTGAGGCCGGCGGCGACCTCGCCGACGTCGACCCGGGGCAGGAACGTGTCGCCGGCGGCGTCGTCGACGTAGACCTCGACGACGTCCACGTCCCGCGCGGGCCACAGGCTGCTTCGGACGACGTGCGCGGCGCCGCTGTCGTCGAGCGGCGGGAGCGCCGCGAAGGGCGCCGCGTCCGGCAGGTCCGCCTCTGCCTCGTCGCACACGCACGCGGCGTCGGCGCAGACGAAGTCTTCGGCGCAGACCTCCTCCTCGCACCACTCGAGGCAGCCGTCGCCGTCACACTCGCCGCAAGCCTCGATGGCATCGCCTCCCGAGCAGCGCCGCTCGCCCCGGTCGCAGGCGTCCTCGCACGCGGGCGCGCCGCAGGCGTCGCCGTCGCAGACCTGCCCGCGCGGGCAGTCCTCGGCGGGACCCCACTCCAGGCACGGATCG
The DNA here is from genome assembly GCA_963169045.1 of Myxococcota bacterium. Classification (GTDB taxonomy): domain Bacteria; phylum Myxococcota_A; class Bradymonadia; order UBA7976; family UBA1532; genus CAUJDF01. The sequence continues at coordinate 99,440 of CAUJDF010000037.1, read as the reverse complement.
CCGTCGTGCTCGCCGCAGACCCGAACGGCGCCGTGGTGCGCGCACTCGGACAGGCCGTTGGCGGCGCACTCGTCGCGGCAGCCGGCCACGCAGGCCCCGCGCTCGCAGCGGTTGCCGCTGGCGCACACGCCGTCGGCGCAGCAGCCCTCGCCGACGTCGCCGCACGGGACACACTCGCCCGCGTCCGCGCAGGCCGTGGCGCGCGGGCAGGCATCCGGCGCGGACCACCGCCCGCAGCCATCGTCGCCCGCGACGCACGTCCGGCGGTGCCCGTCGTCGGCGCACGCGCGCGTCCCCGCCTCGCACTCGGGCACGCACGGCGCGCACGCCTCGAAGTCGACCTCGTGGGCCAGCAGCATCCGTTGCACCGGCGAGCTGCGCAGCGTCATGCCGACGACGCGGTCGATCACCATGCCGCTGCGCGTGATCTTGCCGACCCACCCCCCGCCGCCGCCCGCGGCGAAGTCGAAGATCCACACGGCGAGGGCGTGCACGCCGCGCTTCGCGAGCACGATGCCGAGCTGCTTGATGGCGCAGCCCTGAATCGTCTTCAGCAGGTCGAACCACGCCTCGCGCGTCGCGCCGTCGGCCAGCTCCAGGCCGGGACCGAGCGCCTGCTCGACGCAGATCGCCACCGCCTTGGTGAGGTCGCCCTTGTCGCCGAACGCCTCGAAGTCGACGAACAGGCGCAGCGTGTCGAGGCTGAGCGAGACGAGGTTGGCCACGCGCGCCAGCGCCACGTTCGCGGCGCCGTCCGGCTCCGCGGCGACGAGGATGGCGTCGGACCGGGCGTCGTCCTCGTCGAGCAGGCCGAGCGCGCCGCTGTAACACTGGATGTCGTGCACGCGCCCCGGCTCGAGCCGGAAGGTCTCGAGGTCCGGCCCGGGCACCCACCCCTCGAAGAGCTCGCCGAGGGCCGCCATGGCCAGCGCCTGCAGGTCGAAGAAGCTCTTCGCGGGCACGAACGTCCGGCCGATGCGCGTCTTCGCGAAGGTCTCGCTCGGCCCGACCTGCGAGAACGCCGCCTCGGACTCGGGCAGACACGCGTCGAGCGCGGACACGACGCAGATGTGATCCACCGGCGTGCCCAGGCGGCTGTCGACGGTGACGTAGCCGCTGGTCTGCTCGACGACGATGTCGTCCATGCCCAGGGCGCGCGAGGCGTCGGTGAGCGGCTGCTCCGCGGTGGCCTGGGCGAGGACGTCGGCGACCACCGGCGGCAGCGCCGCGGCGACGGCGTCGGTGTCGGCGGCGGCGACGGCGGCCTCGAGGTCGGGCAGGTACGGCGACTGCGCGGCCTGGGCGAGCAGCGCCCGCGCCGTCTCCGGGTACGTCGCCGTCAGGTACGGGGACAGGAACGCGGCCGCGAGGGCGGTGGCGCGCGCGTCCGCGCGGACCACGCCCGCCGCGTCGAGGTTCGGGGTGAAGATGGGCAGGCCGTCCTTGAAGACGAGCGGCACGAGCGGCGCGAAGAGCGCGCCCTCGCGCACGCCCTGGCACAGCACGACCGCGTCGGGCCAGCCCTGCTCGCGGGCGTCCAGGTCGACGACGCAGGCGCCGTCGCGGGTCGCGCAGGGCAGCAGGCGGCCGTTGCAGGCCACGCCGCCGACGGGCGCCGGGAAGCTCAGCCGCAGGGCGGACGGGCGCGCGGGCGGCGGGGCCTCGCCGGCGGCGCCGCCGGCCCCTTCGCCGCAGCCCGCCCACACGACGGCGAGGAGCGCCGCGACGGCGAGCCTCCCGAGTCCACGCATGTCCCCCTCCTCCCCAGTGGCGCCGACATCATGGGCCGACCGGCGGCGGGCGCGCCAGCGATCACTCGATGGTCGCCACCACGTCGGCGTCGGGACGCACGCGCACGCTGTAGAACGTGTTCCAGTAGCCGCGGTCGAACGTCATCCGGGCCGTGAGGCGACCCCGTCTCGGCGCCCCCGGGAAGATCCAGGAGGACTTCTTCTCCTCGAACTCGCCGTAGGCCTCGCCGTCGAAGTGGACGTCCCAGCTCTTCGGGATCTGGGCGAAGGACGTGGCGATGATCGTGGTCCATCGCCCGGCGGGGCAGCGCACCGTCGTCGGACCGAGGAATCCCATGCGTCACCTGAGGCGGTCGTGCACCGAGCCTTGCGGGCTGGCCGTCCCGTGTCGCAACATCGCAGATCCTTGAACGAGCACGAAGAGTTGTCGGTGGGCGTCACCATGCACCCGCGCACCTCGTCGCCTTCGCGGCGCGCGCTGTGGCTTCGGCGGGCACGTCCGGCGCCTGCGTCCGCCGCGGGCCCGGGGCGTCCGCCGGCGCGCCCGTGGAGGCCGACGCCGGCGTGGCTCCTCGTGGGCATCGTCTGCGGCGGCTGCGTGGACACGGGCGGGGTGGGCTTCGATCGCCGGAACGCGGCGGCCGACGCCGCCGTCGACGCACGAGGCCGCGAGGCCGACGCCGGCCCGCATCCCGACGCCGTCGCCCTCGACGCCGCGCGCCCCGTCGACACCGGTGGGCCCGCTCCCGCGGACGGGTCGACCAGCGCCGACGGCGCGGTCGAGATGGATGGACGAGCGCCCGACGGCGGTGGCGGCGCCCCCGGCCATCGCATCCGCAATGGACACATCGTCTACGTCGGCGAGGGCCCGTCGGAGAGCGCCGCCGGACGCTCGCGCGGGCGCATCGGCCCGAGCACGTGGATGACGGACGGGCGCTGGCGACTGCGCCTGAGCGGAGAGCCGCGATGAGACGGAGATGGCTTCGGGCGAGCCTTGCGCTCTTCCTGGGGTGGCCGGCGGCGGCCGCGCCGCCCGCCACGTTGCGATACAGCGGCGAGCTCGAGACGAGTGATGGCACGCCGGTCGACGAGGTGGTCGCATTCACGTTCCGCCTGTACGACCGCGACGAAGGCGGCGAGCCGCTCTGGACCGAGGCGCAGGACGTCGCCGTCGAGCAGGGCGCCTTCACGGTTCGTCTCGGCGCGGTCATGCCGCTTCAGCCGGCGCTCTTCGCGGACGGCGAGCGGTGGCTGGGGGTGAGCATCGCCGCCGGCGACGAGCTCGCGCCGCGGCAGCCCGTCGGCGGCGCGCCGTACGCCCTGCTGGCGGGCGAGGCGGCCGTCGCCGCGGCCCTCAGCGACGCAGCCCGGGCCGAGCTGACGATGGCGTTGCTCGCGGAGCCGGGATTGCGTGGCGAGCCGGGAGCGCAGGGCCCGCGGGGGGAGCGCGGCGCGGCCGGCGAGCCGGGTCCGCCCGGACCGGCAGGCGCGGCCGGTCTCCCCGGACCGGTCGGCGAGCCGGGCGCGCGGGGCGAGCCGGGGCCGCCGGGGGAGCCGGGGCCGCCGGGGGAGCGTGGCCCGGAGGGGCCCCGGGGGCCCGCGGGGCCGCCCGGCGCGCCCGCGCCGATGTCGCCCGACGGCCTCGTCCACGTCTCGAATCGGACGCTGACGAACGAGATCGAGCGGGCGCTGTCCGCCGACGACCTGCCCGTGGCCATCGCCGAGACGGGCGAGGCCACGCTGACGTTCCCCGCGGAGGGGACGCTCCGCGCGGTGACGCTGACCGCGGTCGTGTCGCATCCCTTCGCCGCCGAGCTGCAGATCGACCTCGTGCCGCCGGACGGCGGCGACCCGATCGTCCTCGTCGCGCAGGGCGAGGCCGCCGGTCAGGAGGTCGTGCTCTCGATCGGACCCGACGCCCCCCTTCCCGGCGGCGAGACGCTCGGCGCCCGCCTCGTGGGTCGCGCCGTCTCCGGCGCGTGGCGCCTGCGCGTCCGCGATGCCCTGCTCAACGGCAACGAAGGCGCCGGCACGATCGATGTCTTCACGGTGGCGATCGCGTACCTCGCCGCGGCGGAGGTCGTCGCCAACGGCGTGCTCCGGCTCGGCGACGCCAGCGGGCTGGTGCTGCCGGACGGCACTTCGGTCGCAGGCATCGCGGATCTGTTCTCCGTCGCCCCCGGGGACACGGAGGTCGCCGCCCGCGCCGACCAGGACCGTGGGGTCCTGGGCACCGAGTTCCAGGTCGTCAAGGAGTTCGAGATTCGCGTGCGCGGCACCTATCAGGTGTCCGCGGAGTATGGGATGGGCAGGAGCCCGGCCGGCGGCTCGTCCACCGTGCAGCTGCGCAGGAACGGTCAGATCGTCCACACGTCCGAGTACTTCAGCGGCGTCTGGGCACCGTACCGCCGCACCGTCGAGCTCGAGCGCGGCGACCGCCTGCAGCTCGCCTGCCGCCAGGGGTCCGACGAGTCGCGCGACCCGGCCCGCGTGCGCAACGTCCGGCTCCTCTACGGCGGCCTTCAGCTGAACCCCGTCGTCCTCGACTGACGCTCGTCGCGCTGTACCGCTGGTACCGCGAGTGGGCCGCGGCCGCGCGCGCCGTGCTGACACGCCGCGCCGACCTCATCCACGTCGGCGTCGCCCACCGCCGCCGCGCCGTCGGCACGCAGCCGGCGGCCGAGCCGGCCGCCCCGCCGGTCGACGACCCCGCCGCGCCCACCGCGTAGCGCCCGCCCGCACCCCGCCGGCCCCGAGCCCGCCTCACCCGAGCTCCTCCCGTGCGCGTAGCGGTTCACACCTTTGCCCGACCAGCGCCGTCCGTCGAACGAGCCCGTCAGTACCGCCGGCGCGCCCGCGCCCAGTCCGCGCCGTAGCGCTCGAGCGTCGCCTCGTCGAGCGCGTCGTCGGCGGCGGGAAAGACGATCTCCTCCTCCTTCTCGAAGTGCTCGAGCGCCAGCGAGACGGCGCGCAGCAGATGGCCGACCGCGGTGGCGCGATCCGAGGCGACCATCGCCCCCTGCAGCGCGCCCTCGATGTCGAGGTGCTCGTCGTGCATGTACGCCAGCGGGCCGGCGTCGACGCCCGACGCGAGCAGCGGCGCGAAGAACAGCTCGTCCTCGGCGCGCGCGTGGGGCACGAGCGCCGCGACCACGACCGCCGCCACGGCCCGCACGGCTTCGAGCGTCGGGAGCGCGCGCGCCTCCCCGTCGACGTGGCGCAACAGATCGCAGAGCGGGGCGTGCTCGCCGCGCAGCGCGTCGGTGATCTTCATGGCACCTCTCATGAGCATCAGAAAGCCGACAGCCCGGTCTGCGCGCGTCCGAGGATCAGCGCGTGGATGTCGTGCGTGCCTTCGTAGGTGTTGACCGCCTCGAGGTTCATCACGTGGCGGATGACATGGAACGTGTCGACGATCCCGTTGCCGCCGTGCATGTCGCGGGCGGTCCGCGCGATGTCGAGCGCCTTGCCGCACGAGTTGCGCTTCACGAGCGAGACGAGCTCCGAGGCGGCGCGGCCGGCGTCCATCAGACGGCCGACGCGCAGCACGGCCTGCAGGCCGAGCGTGATCTCGGTCTGCATGTCGGCGAGCTTGCGCTGCACGAGCTGGGTGGCGGCGAGCGGACGCCCGAACTGCTTGCGCTCGAGCGTGTAGCTGCGCGCCGCGAGCCAGCAGGCCTCGGCGGCGCCGAGCGCGCCCCACGCGATGCCGTAGCGCGCGCGGTCGAGGCAGCCGAACGGGCCGCCGAGCCCGCGCGCCTCCGGCAGCCAGGCGTCGTCGGGGACGAACACGTCGTCCATCACGATCTCGCCGGTGATCGACGCGCGCAGCGAGCACTTGCCCTCGATGCGCGGCGTCGAGAGGCCCGCCATCCCGCGCTCGAGCAGGAAGCCGCGGATCACGCCCTCGTCGTCCTTCGCCCAGACGACGAAGACGTCGGCGATCGGGGCGTTCGTGATCCACGTCTTGGTGCCGCAGAGACGAAAGCCGCCGTCGACGCGGCGCGCTCGGCTCTGCATGCCGCCGGGATCGGAGCCGTGGTCGGGCTCGGTGAGGCCGAACGCGCCGACGAGCTCGCCCGTCGCGAGGCGCGGCAGGAAGCGCTGCCGCTGCGCCTCGGTCCCGTAGGCGTGGATCGGGTGCATCACCAGGCTCGACTGCACGCTCATCGCCGAGCGATAGCCGCTGTCGACGCGCTCGATCTCGCGCGCGACGAGGCCATAGGCGACGTAGCCGAGTCCCGCGCAGCCGTAGCCGTCGATCGTCGGGCCGAGCAGGCCGAGGCCGCCCATCTCGGTGAGGATCTCGCGGTCGAAGACCTCGGCGCGAGCGGCGGTCACGACGCGCGGCAGCAATCGCGAGGCCGCATAGGCGCGCGCGGTGTCGCGCACCATGCGCTCCTGTTCGTCGAGCTGCTCCTCGAGGAGCAGCGGGTCGTCCCAGCGGAACGGGGGGCGTTGCTTCATGGCGGGAGCATGGCCGAGCGGCGTTCCGCCGTGCCTCGGTCGAACGGCTGACGCGCTCGGACGCATCGGCCGACTACCTCTGAGGTCCATGAGCGAGACGCCGCGTCGCTGGGTCACGAAGGTCGTCGGACAACCGCCCGAGAGAGAGCGCTTCGAGCCGCGCGCGCCCGGTCCCGGCGAGGCGCTCGTCGCCGTCGCCGGCTGCGGCGTGTGCCACACCGATCTCGGCTTCCACTTCGACGGGGTGCGCACGAACCACCCGCTGCCGCTCGTCCTCGGACACGAGGTGAGCGGCCGCGTGGTCGAGGGTCCGGCGGCGCTCGTCGGGCGCGCGGTCATCGTGCCGGCGGTGCTGCCGTGCAACGACTGCGACCTGTGCCGGCGCGGACGCCGCAGTCTGTGCCGCGCGCAGAAGATGCCCGGCAACGACATCGACGGCGGCTTCGCGACGCACCTCACGGTGCCCGCCGACGACCTGTGTCTCGTCGACGAGGCGCGCCTGGGCGCCGCCGGTCTCGAGCTGTGGCAGGTCGCCGTCGTCGCCGACGCCGTCTCGACGCCCTTCCAGGCGGTGTGCCTCGCGGGCGTCGCGCCCGGCGATCTCGCCGTCGTCGTCGGTGTCGGCGGGGTCGGGCTCTACGCCGCCCAGATCGCCGCCGCTGCCGGCGCGGACGTGGTCGCGATCGACGTCGACGCCCGCCGCCTCGAGGCCGCGGCGCGGCTCGGCGCGCACGTCGTCGACGCGCGCGAGGTGCCGGCGAAGGAGCTGCGCAAGGCCGTCGGGCGGCACGCGAAGCGGCCGACCGAGTGGAAGATCTTCGAGTGCTCCGGCGCGAAGGCCGGGCAGGAGGCGGCGTACGGCCTGCTCGTGCACGGCGCGACGCTGGTGGTCGTCGGCTTCACGCTCGAACGCGTCGAGGTGCGGCTCTCGAACCTGATGGCGTTCCACGCGCGGGCGCTCGGCAACTGGGGCTGCGCCCCCGAGCACTACCCGCCGGCGCTCGACCTCGTGCTCGACGGCGGCGTGCAGGTGGCGCCGTTCGTCGAGGCGCACCCGCTCGATGCCATCGCCGATGTGTTCGCCGCGGCCCGGGCCCACCGCCTCGAGCGCCGCGCGGTCCTGATCCCATGAGAGGCAGAGTCCCATGCTGAAGAACCACGAGCTCGTGTCCGAGATCGCCGCCCCCGGCGTGATCTTCGAGAAGCGCCCCGCGAAGCGCCCGGACGGCACGCTGGCCGAGGGCCTCTACAACGCCTGGATCACGCTCGACAATCCGGCGCAGTACAACTCGTACACGACCGAGATGGTCAAGGGGGTCATCCTCGCCTTCCGGGCGGCGTCGAACGCGCGCGACGTGGCCTGCGTCGTGTTCACCGGCAGCGGCGACAAGGCGTTCTGCACGGGCGGAAACACGAAGGAATACGCCGAGTACTACGCGGGCAACCCGCAGGAGTACCGGCAATACATGCGTCTGTTCAACGACATGGTCACGTCGATCCTGACCTGCGATCGGCCGGTGGTGTGTCGTGTCAACGGCATGCGCATCGGCGGCGGGCAGGAGATCGGCATGGCCTGCGACTTCTCGATCGCGCAGGACCTCGCGCGTTTCGGGCAGGCCGGCCCCAAGCACGGGTCGGCGCCGATCGGCGGCGCGACCGACTTTCTGCCCCTGCTCGTCGGCAACGAGCGCGCGATGGAGGCCGGCGTGCTGTGCGAGCCTTGGTCGGCGCACCGCGCGTATCGCGAAGGCATGATCACCGACGTCGTCCCGGCGCTGAAGGTCGACGGCCGCTACGTCGCCAACCCGCTCATCGTCACCGACCGTCTGTTCGACGAGTACGGCCGCTTCGTGCACGGCGAGGCGAAGACGGGCGCGGCGCTCGACGAAGGCAAGGCGCTGCTCAAGCGCGGCACCGTCGACCTGACGGCGCTCGACGAGCGCGTCGAGGCGCTGTGCGGCAAGCTGCTGCTGACCTTCCCCGACTGCACGACGAAGACGATCGAAGAGATCCGCAAGCCGAAGCTCGCGGCCTGGGACCGCAACCGCGAGGGATCCCGGGCCTGGCTGGCGCTGAACATGATGACCGAGGCGCGCGCCGGCTTCCGGGCGTTCAACGAGGGCACGAAGGACGACCGCGAGATCGACTTCGTGACGCTGCGGCAGGCGCTGGCGCGCGGCACGCCGTGGACGCCCGAGCTGACCGAGAGCCTCATGCCGGGGAAGCGGCGGTGACGCCCGTCTCGACCTGGACGGAGCGCGACGGGCGACTGCTGCGCGTCCGCCTCGCCCGCCCGAAGGCGAACGTGATCGACGCGGCGATGACCGCGGCGCTCGCGGCGGCGCTCGATGCCGGCCCCGCCGTGCGCGCGATCCTGCTCGACCACGTGGGCCCGCACTTCAGCTTCGGCGCGAGCGTCGGGGAGCACCTCCCGCAGGGGGTGGCGGCGATGCTCGAGCGCTTCCACGGCCTGATCGCGCGCGTCGCGCTCTCGCCCGTGCCGGTGCTGGCCGTCGTGCGCGGGCAGTGCCTCGGCGGCGGTCTGGAGGTCGTAAGCGCCGCGCACCGGGTGTTCGCCGCGCCCGACGCGCGCCTGGGACAGCCGGAGATCCGCCTCGGTGTGTTCGCGCCCGCCGCCTCGGTGCTGCTGCCCTGGCGCATCGGACGCGGCGCCGCCGAGGAGCTGCTGCTCTCCGGGCGGACGATCGACGCGCTCGAGGCCGCCTCGATCGGGCTCGTCGACGCCGTGGCGGCCGATCCCGAAGCGGCGGCGCTGGCCTGGTTCGACGCGCACCTCGCCGGCCTGAGCGCCACCTCGCTGCGCTTCGCCACGCGCGCCGCGCGCCACGAGCTGGCCGAGACGCTCGTGCCGCGTCTGCGCGCCCTCGAGCGCCTCTACCTCGACGAGCTGATGCAGACCGGCGACGCCGTCGAGGGTCTGCATGCCTTCCTCGAGAAGCGCCCGCCCCGCTGGGAGCCCGCATGACCACCACCGCCGAGATCACCCGCCGCTGCCTCGCGCTGTACGAGGACCTCGACTTCGCGTCCGTCCGCGCCTGGAAGGCCGCCGCCCCCGGCCGCAAGGTCGTCGGCTACATGCCCGTCTACGTGCCGCGCGAGATCGTGCACGCCGCGGGCATGCTGCCGGTCGGCATCCTCGGCGGCGGCGACGGGCTCGAGGTCATCCACGGCGACGCGTACTACCAGAGCTACATCTGTCGCATCCCGCGTTCGACGATCGAGCTCGGCGTGACGGGGCGCGTCGACTTCCTCGACGGCATGCTCTTTCCGAGCACGTGCGATGTCATCCGCAATCTGTCGGGCATGTGGAAGATCATGTTCCCGAAGGCGTACGTGCGGTACTTCGACGTGCCGCAGAACTACGTGGATGCCATCGGGGGGAGCTACTACGCGCATGAGCTCGCGGAGCTGCGCGAGGGGCTCGAGCGGCTCGGCGAGGTGCGGATCACCGACGACGCGCTGCGGGCCTCGATCGCGATCTACAACGAGAACCGGCGGTTCGTGCAGGCGGTCTACGACCTGCGCGCGCGCGAGCCGTGGCGGGCGCCGGCGACTGAGGTCTACCTGCTGATGCGCGCCGGCATGGTGCTCCCGGTCGAGGAGCACAGCGCCCTGCTGCGCGAATACCTCGACGCCGCGGCGCGCGAGGAGCGACCGCGCCGCGACAACGCGCGCGTGGTGGTGACCGGCGCGTTCTGCGAGCAGCCGCCGCTCAACCTGATCAAGAGCATCGAGCTGTCGGGCTGCTACGTCGTCGACGACGACTTCATGCTCGTTTCGCGCTGGCTGCAGGGCGACGTGCCGCTCGACGGCGACCCGCTCGAGCAGCTCGCGCTCGCCTTCCTGCACCGCTCGGTCAGCACGGCGATGCGCTACGAGCCGACCCAGGCCGAGAAGGGACGCTTCCTGATCGACTCGGTGCGCCGCACCGGGGCCGAGGGCGTCGTCTTCGCCGCGCCGAGCTTCTGCGATCCGGCGCTGCTCGAGCGCCCGATGCTGCACTCGGCGCTGCAGCGCGCCGGCATCCCCTTCACCTCGTTCAAGTACGCCGAGAACGCCGGCCAGATGCAGCCCATCCGCGAGCAGGCGGGCACTTTCGCCGACTCGATCAAGCTCTGGAGCGCCCCGTGACGGTCAAAGAACCCTCGATGCTCAAGCAGAAGGAGATGATCGCGCGGAACTACGATCGTCTCACCCGGGCGCCGCAGCACGGCGAGAAGGTCGTGTCGACGTTCGTGCCCGGCAACCTCAACGAGCTGCTGCTCTGCTTCGACGTCGTCAGCAACCTGCCGGAGATCAACGCGCTGCAGAACGGCATGCGCAAGAAGACCGGCAACTACATCCTCGAGGCCGAGAAGCTCGGCCACTCCGAGGATGTCTGCACGTACGTGAAGGCCGACGTCGGCATGATGGCGAAAGGCAACCTCGCGCCCAACGGCGAGCCGCTGCCTTCGCCCGATCTGTTGCTGCTCTCGTACACCGGCTGCTTCACGTTCATGAAGTGGTTCGAGCTGCTGCGCGAGCAATACGACTGCGAGACGGTGATGCTGCACGTGCCCTACGCGGGCGACGGCGTCATCACCGAGAACATGCGCAGCTACGTCGTCAAACAGATCCGCGAGGTCGTGATCCCGGCGCTCGAGCGCATCAGCGGCAAGAAGTTCGATATCGACCGGCTGCGCGAGCACCTCGCCGAGTCGGCGCGCGCCGAGGACGACCTCGTGCGCGTGCTCGAGAGCGCTCGCCATCGGCCCTCGCCGATCGACGCCTGGTTCGGCGGCGTCTATTACATCGGACCCATCTTCACTGCGTTCCGCGGCACGCCCGACGCCACCGAGTACTACCGTCTGTTGCGCGCCGAGATCGAGGAGCGCGTCGCCCTCGGCCAGGGACCGATCACGCCCGACGGAGAGATGGGCGAGCAGCGCTACCGGCTGGTGGTCGAGGGGCCGCCCAACTGGACGCACTTCCGCGAGTTCTGGAAGCTCTTCTACGACGAGGGCGCGGTCGTCGTCGCCTCCACCTACACCAAGGTCGGCGGTCTGTACGACGATGGCTTCCGCCACGACCCGTCGAAGCCGCTCGAGACGCTCGCCGACTACTGCATGGGTTGCTACACGAACCGCAACCTGCCGCAGCGCGTGGATCTGCTCGAGAAGTACATGCGCGACTACGACGCCGACGGTCTGTTGATCAACTCGATCAAGAGCTGCAACAGCTTCTCGGCGGGCCAGCTGCTGATGATGCGCGAGCTCGAGAAGCGCACCGGCAAGCCGGCGGCGTTCATCGAGACGGACCTCGTCGACCCGCGCTACTTCTCGCCCGCCAACGTCAAGAACCGGCTCGACAGCTACTTCCAGATGATCGAGCAGAAGCGCCGCAACCGACCGACGGCCGCGTGAGGTGCCTGCCATGAAGTGTTACGTGGGCATCGACCTGGGATCGACGACGACGAAGGCGGTGCTGATCGACGCGGAGCGGCGCGTGCTCGGGCGCGGCATCACCAACTCGCGGTCGAACTACGACACGGCGTGCCGCGTCGCGAAGCTGGAGGCGTACGTCGGGGCGCGGCTGTCGCTGTTCCGGCGGGCGCTCGGCGACGAGGGCGGCGACTTCCTCGACCGGCTCGAGCGCGCGTTCCGGCTGGTGCAGTTCCAGGAGCAGCTCGGCGAGCTCGAGGCCACCTGCCGCCGTAACGCCGCCGGCCCGCGCTTCGCCGGGCGGGAGCGCGCCGTGGCCGACGCGCTCGACGCGGTGTTCGCCGCGCTGCGGACGGAGGCGCCCGCCCTGTTCGAGCCGGGCGCGGCGCGCAAGTCCGACTTCTTCCGCGACCTCGCCGGCTCGCTGTTCATGCGCCACGGCGACCTCGTCGCCCGCGACGCCGGCCTCGACTTCGACCTGCTGCTGCACGTCTACGACAAGTCGATCATCGAGGCCGAGAACCGCGTGCCCTCCGACGACATCAAGGGCAAGCTGCGCACCGCGTTCGAGCGCGTCGGCGGCACGGCGCTCGGCCCCGCCGTCCAGGCCGCGCTCGACGTCGACTTCGACGAGGCCTACGTCGTCGGCACCGGCTACGGCCGCGTGCGCCTCCCCTTCTCGAAGGAGCACATCCGCTCCGAGATCCTGTGCCACGGCCTCGGCGCGCACCTGCAGTATCCCGGCACGCGCACGGTGCTCGACATCGGCGGGCAGGACACGAAGGCCATCCAGGTCGACGGGGCGGGCATCGTCGAGAACTTCCAGATGAACGACCGCTGCGCCGCCGGCTGCGGGCGCTACCTGGGCTACATCGCCGACGAGATGAACATGGGCCTGCACGAGCTCGGACCGATGGCGATGCGCTCGAGCAAGGCGGTGCGGATCAACTCGACGTGCACGGTCTTCGCCGGCGCCGAGCTGCGCGACCGGCTGGCGCTCGGCGAGAAGCGCGAGGACATCCTCGCCGGCCTGCACCGGGCGATCATCCTGCGCGCGATGTCGATCCTGTCGCGCTCCGGCGGCGTGAAGGACCAGTTCACGTTCACCGGCGGCGTGGCGAAGAACGAGGCGGCCGTGCGCGAGCTGCGCAAGCTCGTGCGCGAGAACTACGGCGACGTGGCGATCAACATCGACCCGGAGTCGATCTACACCGGGGCGCTCGGCGCGGCGGAATTCGCGCGCCGGGCGGTGGAGGCCTGAAGTGATCATCACGGCGGGGATCGACGTCGGCGCCGGCGCCGTCAAGGCGGTGCTGTTCGGGTTCGAGGGCGGCGAGACGCGCCTGCTCGGCAAGCGCACCGACCGCATCCGGCAGCGCGACCCGTACGCGCTCGCCGGCGAGTCCTACGACCGGCTGTTGGCGGAGGCGGGGCTGACGCGCGGCGACGTGGCCTACTGCGCGACGACCGGCGAGGGCGAGAGCCTCGAGTTCCACACCGGCCACTTCTACTCGATGACCACCCACGGGCGCGGCGCGCTGCACCTCGACCCCGAGGCGCGGGCGGTGCTCGACGTCGGGGCGCTGCACGGGCGCGCCATCCGCGTGGACGAGCGCGGCAAGGTGCTCGCCTACCGCATGACGAGCCAGTGCGCGTCGGGATCCGGCCAGTTCCTCGAGAACATCGCGCGCTACCTCGGCGTCGCCCAGGACGAGATCGGCGCGCTGTCGGTCACCGCGACGGCGCCGGAGAAGGTCAGCGGCATCTGCGCCGTCCTCGCCGAGACCGACGTGATCAACATGGTCTCGCGCGGCGTGTCTCCGCCCGACATCCTCCGCGGCATCCACCAGTCGATGGCGACGCGCCTCGCCAAGCTGCTCAAGGCGATCGGCACCGACGAGGGCGTCGTGCTGCTCACGGGCGGCCTCGCGCTCGACACCGGACTCGTCGCCGCGCTCAACGACGCGCTCGCCGGGGAGAAGCTGGCGCTCGTCGCGCGCAGCCACCCCGACTCGATCTACGCCGGTGCCATGGGGGCCGCGCTGTGGGGCCGCTTCCGCCACGACCGCCTGCGGCGCGCCGAAGCCGCCGCGATGTCCGCTCCGGCGTAGGCGTCGCCTCGGACGACGCGCGTCGCCCCGTGTGTCGACTCGAGCGGTGTCTCTCGAGTCACAGACCCATCGAATGCCTCCCTCCGTGTCGCCGCGCACCTTGGTCTTGATTTGCCGCCGGCGATGGCTCACGGTGGGCCGGCGCGAGGGAGACGTCGTGTCCGGACCACGACCTGACCAGTCGCTCGTCTGCCGGGCGTGCGGCCACGCCCGCGCGGGCGCGCCGGGGCAGGTCTGCGCGCACGACGGCCGGGCGATGGTCGCGACGGCCGTCGCCGCCGCGTATCCGCAGGATCCCTTGCTCGGCCGGGTGCTGGCCGGCGACCTGGGGGTCGTCGAGCCCCTGGGCGGCGGCGCCTTCGGCATGGTCTACCGCGCGGTGCAGTACTCGTTGAACCGGCACGTCGCCCTCAAGGTGATGGGGGCGCAGCACGCGCCGGTGCCGCAGATGCGGGCCCGGTTCCTCCGCGAGGCGCGCGTCGTCGCCCAGCTCGCCGATCCCAGCACGGTCAAGGTGTTCGCGTTCGGCGAGGAGGCATCCGACGGGCTGCTCTACATCGTCATGGAGCTCATCGAGGGGGCGTCGCTGCGCCAGGTGCTCAACGCCGAGGGCGCGATGGCGCCTGAGCGCGTGGTCCGTTTCGGCGAGCAGATCCTCGGCGCGCTCGCCGAGGCGCACGCGCTCGGCATGGTCCACCGCGACCTGAAGCCGGAGAACGTGATGCGCGTCCGCGGGCCGCTCGGCGGCGAGCGGATCAAGGTCCTCGACTTCGGCATCGCCAAGATCCTCGACGCCGGCGACGAGCCGCTCACGGGCACGCGCGCCATCCTCGGCACGCCGTCGTACATCTCGCCGGAGCAGGCCGACTCGCTCCCGGTGGGCCCCGCCTCCGACCTGTACGCCGTCGGTGTCCTGCTCTACGAGATGCTCGGCGGCGCGCCGCCCTTCCGCGGCCGGACGCCGCTGGCCACCGTGCGCGCGCACGTCGAGCTGCCGGTGCCGCCGCTGCCTCCGTCGCTGGCCATTCCGGCGCCGCTCGAGGCGGTCGTCCGCAAGGCGCTCGCCAAGCGGCCCGAGGACCGACACGCCAACGCGCGCGCCATGGCCGCGGCGCTGCTCGCGGCGGCGGGCGGCGACCGGCGCGTCACGGCGGCGTCGCCGCGCGCGCGGCCGGCGCCGCCCCCCGACCTGCAGACCCGCGTCGACCTGACGCCGCCGCTCGCGACGCAGGACGGCCCCGTGGCGTGGGGTGTGCCGCTCCTGAGCTGGGACGGGCCGGAGTCCTCGCTGACGCCGGCGGGGCCCAGACGTCGCCGGGGCGTGCCTGCCGCGCTGCTGGTCCTGGCCGTCCTCGCGGGCAGCGGCGTCTGGCTCTGGCGCGCGTACTTCGCCGATGCGGAGGTCTCGCTCGAGCCGCTCGGCGACGCCCGGCCGCCGGTGGCGCGGTCGGCGGTCCCGCGGCCGGAGAGCCCCTCGCGCGCCGCGGAGGCGGCGTCGAACGCCGAGCGCGCCGCGATGCGCCAGGCGTCCCCGAGCGACGCGCGGCCTGCCGAGGGCGACGGGGCGGCGGTGACGGTGGCGCGGCCGGCGGCCGGGACGGCGGCCTCCGCCCCCGATCCCGCGCAGCCCCCGGGCACGACGCCCACGGCGGCGCCTTCCGACGCGGCGGCGCTTGCCGGCGCGGTGGCGTCGCCTGGCGCGGCGGCGTCGCCCGGTGCCGCGGCGTCGCCCGGTGCCGCGGCGTCGCCCGGTGAAGCAGCGTCGCCCGGTGAAGCAGCGTCGCCTGGCGCGGCGGCGTCGCCCGGTGCGTCTACGCCCTCCGACCCGGCGGCGTCGCCCGGTGCGGCGGCGTCGCCCGGTGCGGCGGCGTCGGCCGGTGCGGCGGCGTTGCCCGGTGCGTCTACGCCCTCCGACCCGGCGGCGCCCACCGCGCGGACCGCGCCGCCGAGCGCCGCGCGGCGCGCCCGCTCCCAGGATCCCGAGCCGCCGCCCTCGTGGGAGCTGGCGCTGACCCGCGCCCAGCAGAGCGCCGCCACGGGCGACGACACCCGGGCGGCCCTCGAGCTCCAGCGCGCCCTGCAGCAGGCCCCGTCCCCGCACGAGGCGCTCCGCCACGCGCGCGCCTCGACGGCCCTCCGCGAAGCGGCCCGCCGTAACGCCCGCCTCGCCGCGATGCTCGACGCCCGCGTACGGCCGTCCGAGCCCTGATCGCCGGCGAGCGCCGTCGTTCAGCGCCGTCCGCCGTACTCGTCCATGCGCGGGTGCGGGTAGCGCCAGCCGAAGTCGCTGCACTTCGCCTCCCGCACCATCAGCAGACCGAAGTCGCGGCCGTCCTCGAGGCGCAGGTAGGCGAGCGCGCGGCCGTACGCGTCATTCTCGGTGGCGCCGGTCCCGTCGCGGGTCTCGACCGTGACGGAGCGTCCCTTCACCAACGAAATCGCATACTTCGTGGCGGCCTTGCCGAGCGGGACCTGGGCGTCGCAGTCGAGGCGGCCCTCGCGGCCGTCGCGCGCGCACTTCGCGTTGCGCTTGGACTCGGGGCAGTCGATGCCGAGGACGCGGATGGCGGCCTTGGCGCCGTCGGGCAACCGCACGAGGACGGTGTCGCCGTCGCTGACCCAGTCGACCTGGACGCGGGTGCCGGACGCGATCGGCGGGGCCGGCGGGTGCTTCTTCGCCGACGAAGCGGAGGCGGCCGGCGCGCTGGCGGGCGCCGGCGCGACGGCGGCCTCGCGGGGCGCGCACGCGGAGCAGCCGCCGAGGGCCAGCACGAAGACGGTCGCGATCAGGCTGCGCATCCGCCCGGTGTGCGCCGCCGCGGCGTCGGCGTCAAGGGCGAGTGGCGGCGGCCCGGTCCCCGCCCGTAGAGTGCGCCGCGCACGGAGGCGGCATGCGAGGCGCGGCGAAGGAGCGGCGGGCGACGAGCGAGCGGGAGGCGCTGCTGCTGGCGCTCGCCCGCGGCATGCACCGCTACGGGGCGCCTTCGCACCGGCTCGAGGGCGCGCTGGCGCAGGTGGCCGAGGCCCTCGGCGTCGAGGCGCAGTTCTTCGCGTCGCCGACGTTCCTCATGATCGCGTTCGGCCACCCCGAGGACGCGCGCACGAGCGTGCTGCGCACCGAGCCGGGCGAGACGGACCTCGAGAAGCTCGGGCGCGTCGACGCGGTGGCGCTCGCGGTCGTCGAGGGCGCGCTGCCGCCCGGCGAGGCGCTCCGGCGCCTCGAGGCCATCGAGCGCGCGCCGCCCCCCTACGGCCGCCCGATCACGCTGCTCGCCTACGGCGTCGCCTCGGGGACGGCCGCCGTGTTCCTCGGCGGCGGCGTCCCCGACCTCTTCGTGGGCACGGCCATCGGCCTGCTCATCGGCGTGCTGGCGACCGTCGTGCCGTCGAAGGCCGTCGGCGCGCAGGTGTTCGACCTCGTGGCGTCGTTGCTCGGCGCCTTCGTCGCCGGCCTCGCGGCGCGCCTCGGGCCGGTCTCGATCCACGTGGCGACGGTCGCGGGGCTCATCGTGCTGATGCCCGGCTTCACGCTCACCATCGGGCTGAACGAGGTGGCGATGCGCCACCTGGCGTCGGGGACGGCGCGGCTGACGAGCGCGGCGATGACGTTCCTCAAGATCGCGGTGGGGACGGCCATCGGCGAGCGCCTCGCGATGTACGTGCCGGGACACGCCGCGCTCCTGCCACCGCTCGCGCTGCCTTCGTGGAGCGCGCTGATCGCGCTCGTTCTCGCCGCGCCGGCGCTGGCGGTGCTGTCGAAAGCGCCGGCGCGGGCCTTTCCGTGGCAGCTGATCGTCTGCGGGCTCGGCTACGCGGGCTCGCGCGGCGGCTCGGCGCTGCTCGGCCCGGAGCTCGGCGCGGCCTTCGGCGCGCTCGCCGTCGCCACCGCGGGCAACGTGTACGCGCGCCGCTTCAAGCGCCCTTCGGCCACGGTCATCGTGCCGGGCATCATCATGCTCGTGCCGGGGAGCATCGGCTTCCGCAGCCTGTCGTCGCTCATGGACAACGACGTGACGGCGGGCATCGACGCGCTCGTGTCGATGAGCATCGTGGCGGCGAGCCTCGTCGCCGGCATGTTGGCCGCCAACGCGCTCGTCCCGCCGCGAAGGGCGCTGTAGCGCGCCCTACGGCCGCGCGGCGAGCCGCCGCACGAGCATCACGAGGGTCAGCAACATGCCGAGCCCGTAGGCGCCCGCGGAGGGCAGCGCGAGCCACTCGAGCGCCGCCTTCGCCGCGTCGGTGCCGCCGCGGCCGGGCGCCATCCATCCGGCCAGGAACCAGAACAGACCGTAGCCGAGCGCGCCGAACCCGAGGCCGATCGCCGCCGCCTGCAGCAGACGGCGCGGGCCGCCGGCGAAGGCGAGCACGAAGATCGCCGTGAGGGCGCCGGCGCCCATCGCCCCCGCGTGCAGGTGCGCGCGCTTGTAGTAGGTCCAGCTCTTCGCGAGCACGGCCTTCAGCGCGCCGTCGTCGCCCTTGTAGGCCTCGGCCAGGACGGCGCGGCCGCTCGCCTCGAGACCGCCCTTGAGCGAGTCCTCGGCGGCCCCGAAGGCGACGCCGAGCGCGATCCCGAACAACCCCGCGAGCAGCGCGAGGACGAGACCGAGGCCGAGGGGGCGGAAATGGCGGTCGAATGGATCGTACGTGCTCATCTCGGACGACATGCGGAATCTCCTTGCGGCGGGGACGGCGCGGCCTTCAGTCGACGACGTGGCCTTCTTCGCGGGCGCGCAGAATGATGCGCGCGCACGCCTGCGCGTCGGACGACGCGTCGTGGTGCTTCAGTGGGATGCCGAGATGTTCACACACCACGTTGAGCCGGGCGCTCGGCAGCACCCACGCCCGGCGCGCCAGCTGGACCGTGCACACGAAGCGCTGGGCCGGGGCGGGGAGGCCCGCCGCCTCGCAGCAGGCGTCGAGCACGCCGCGGTCGAAGCTGGCGTTGTGCGCGGCGACGAAGTCTACGCCTTCGAGGAGCGGCGCGAGCTCGGGCCAGACGTCGCCGAAGGACGGCGCCTGCTCGACGTGCGCCCACTCGATGCCGTGGATGTGCGTGAACACGAACTCGCGGCGCGGCGGACGGACGAGCCGGCTCTCCGTGCGGACGATCCGGTCGCCCTCGACGCGCACGAGCGCGACCGCGCACGCCGAGTCGGGCGCGTAGTCGGCCGTCTCGAAGTCGATCGCGACGAAGGCGCGCGGCTTGCCGCTCATGCCCGTTCCTCCCGACGACGGAGTGTGCCGCCGAGACATCGGAAAAGATACTGAACACGCGAGCGTCGACAGCGCCGGACGGCGAGACGCCCCCGGTTCCGGGGGACCACTGGCACGTGCCTGGCACGTGCCCCGCGCGCGGCGCCGAAAACCCTCGCCGGATCGCGTATTTCCGGGCTTCGCGCCGCGGCACGGGCGCTGCAATCCGCCCTCCGCGCAAGGGAGGAGCGGACCCATGAAGACACGAATCCTGAAGACGCTGGCGGTGGTGGCGATGGCAGGCGGCACGGCGCAGGCGGCGCCGATCGATGCCCAGACGGCGGCGATCGACGAGCTGCGCGCGCGGTCGCGCACCGCGCCCGAAGTGAAGATGCGGTCGGGCCTGCCGCGCACGCTGCGGCTCGACGTGGAGGCGCCCGGTGCGGACGCCGTGCGGCAGGCGGAGGCGTTCGTCGCGCAGCACGACGTCGCGTTCCAGGCGGGGCGGCCGGACCTGGCGCTCGTCACGCGCCGCGCCTCGCCCGGCGAGGGCGGCGCGACGCTCGTCTCGTTCGCGCAGACGTGGCGCGGCCTGCCGGTGTTCGCGAGCGCGCTCGACGTGGAGGTGTGGCCGGCGCGCGGTCACGGGCGCGTCCGCCTCGTGCACGGCGCCGTCTCGAACGGCGTCGACCTCGACGGCGCGCCGCCGCGTCTCACCGCCGCCCAGGCCGAGTCGGTCGCCACCGCCGAGGCGGAGCGCGTCCCGGCGCCGGTCGTCGGCGACACGACGCTGATGGTGTACGACCCGCGCCTCGTCGGCGAGGAGGGCGCGGCCCGCCTCGTCTGGCGCGTCCGCACCGGCGGGCCCCACGCGCGCGAGGTCCTCGTCGACGCGCGCACCGGCGCCGTCGTCCTCGCCTACGGCCTGGGCCACGACCTCACCGACGCCGAGCTGCTCGCGGACTTCGACCTGAAGATGATGGACGTCAAGGGCCTGTCGATGGAGATCACCGACTGCTTCGAGGAGAGCGCCACGGAGGTCTTCATCGGCGACGAGACGGGGCTCGTCCCGCCGTACGACACGGCCACCGACCCCGCCTACGCCTGGCACCACCTGCGCAACACGTGGCTGTACTTCCGGAAGGAGCTCGGCCGTCACTCGTTCGACGACGACGACGGCCAGGTCGTGGCCTACGTGAACGCCGGTTTCGACGTCAACGGCACGTTCCTCGCCGGCTGCGGCATCGAGTTCGGCTACGGGTGGGTGGACCTCGACGTCGCCGCCCACGAGTTCACCCACGCGGTCATCTCGGAGACGTCGAACCTGCTCTACCTGAACCAGTCCGGCGCCCTGAACGAGAGCTTCGCGGACGTCATGGCGGCGCTCGTCGACGGTGACTGGCTCATCGCCGAGGACCGCACCGAGAAGCCTTCCCCGCCCATCCGCTCGCTGGCCGAGCCGCCGAAGTACGGACAGCCGGACACGGCGGGCGGCTACGTGACGACGATGGCCGACAACGGCGGCGTCCACACCAACAGCGGCATCCCGAACAAGGTCGCCTATCTCATCGCCGACGGCGGGACCTTCCAGGGCGTCACCGTGCAAGGCATCGGGCGCGGCAAGCTGAAGTGGCTGACATACCACCTGCTGCGCTTCCTCGCGCCCGGCGCCCAGTTCGCCGACGCGCGGGACCTGGCGGTGAGCACCGCCGAGACCTGGGCCGAGGACGGGACGCACCTCTTCACCGCGTACGACGCGTGCCAGGTGCGCCAGGCATGGCACGCGGTCGCGCCGATCCTCGGCGGCGGGGACGCCGACTGCGACGGCGTGGAGGACGACGAGCAGGACGACGACGCCGACCTCGTCGCGAACGCATGGGACAACTGCCTGCACACGCCCAACGACGATCAGGCGGACGCCGACGGCGACGGCGTGGGCGACGCTTGCGACTGCGACGCCGACGGCAGCGGCGTGCACGATTACCTCGAGACGTGCGGCGGCAGCTGCGCCCCGCCGCCGCTCGCCGATCTCGACGGCGACGGCACCGCCGACGTCTGCGATCCGGACGACGACGGCGACGGCGTCCTCGACGTCGAGGACAACTGCGACGCCGAGCCCAACCCCGACCAGCTCGACGCGAACGGCGACGGCGAGGGCGACGCCTGCAATCCCGACTTCGACGGCGACGTGCACGCCGGCAAGGACGACAACTGCGCCTTCGAGGCCAACGTCGACCAGCTCGACAGCGACGGCGACGGCCTCGGCGACGCCTGCGACCTGTGCCCGCTGCTCGCGGACTGGGACGGCGCCTACACCTTCCCGCTCGAGGGCCAGGATCCGAAGCCGCTCCAGCCCGACAGCGACGGCGACGGCACGCCCGACGCCTGCGACCCCTCGGCGTTCGACCGGACCGCGGTGTTCATCGACGGCTCGTTCTTCCACCCGCTGAACCCGCCGAAGGCCGACGGCAGCGGCCACGAGGTCGTCCTGCAGGGCGCCGGCGCCGCCCGGCTGCCGCTCGCCCTTTGCGACGGCGAGCTGTCGCTCTCCCCGAACGAGCGCGTCGAGCTGACCCTGACCGGCGGCCCGCTCGACGCCCGCATCCTCGACGACTTGGGCACCGTCGTCGCCCGCCTCGGCGGCGACGGCGACGTGCGCGGACTGCGCTTCAAGCCCGACTGCGCCCGCCGCTACTTCGTCGAGCTGCGCGCCGGCGGCGAGGGCGCAGAGGCCACGCTGACGCTCGATCACCCCGAGGTCGACCCCGCCCACGACCCGTGGAGCTCGGACATCGGCGTCGTGCCGCCCCGGCGCTGAAATCCGTCGCGCGTTACTCGCCGGGGGTGGCGCAGAGCCCGACGGTGGGGCGGCCGTAGTCGGTGCGGCGCACGCAGGTCTTGCCGTCGGGGCAGGGGTGGGCGGCGTCGCAGTAGGCGCGGCACGTCGGCGTGAGCGTGTGCGCGATGCGATCGCACTCGAGGCCCGGCGCGCAGGCGTCGCGGCTGCAATCGCCGCCCTCGGAGACGGCGCCGGCGAACGCGCAGCTGTAGTCGTAGGTGTTGCCGGTCTCCTGGTAGAGCGCGCACCGGGTGCCCGCGGCGCAGGCGTCGCCGAACGGATCGCAGCGCGGGACGCAGACGCCGGCTGCGTCCGTGAGCGCGGCGCAGAAGGCGCCTTCGCCGCATTCGGCGGTCGTGCGACAGACGGGGAGGCACTGCCGCTGCTGCGGCGTCGAGAGCGGCAGGCCGAACAGCGCGCAGAAGAGGCCCGGTCCGCAGTCGTCGATGCCCGGCGCGCCGGTGCGCGTGCACGACTGACCCGCCGCGACGTCGCCCGCCGCGTCGACGCAGCGGATGCCCTCGTCGTCGAGCACGAGCGCGCACTTGCGCCCGCCGTCGCACGCGCCGGTGACGGCGTCGCAGGCAGGAACCGGCGCGGGCGGAGTGCCCGCGTCGGAGGGCACGCCCGCGTCGCTCGTCGGCGCCGGCGCGCCGGGACGCACCTCGAGCTGCTCCGCGGCGGAGCCGACCACCGCCTGCACGACCTTGGACGCGAACGCGATGTCGATGTCGTCGACCGCGTCGGGCGCCCACGCGCAGTGGTAGTTCGGGTTCCGGAACTCGGAGGTGTCGGTGACCATGATGCCGGGGTAGCCGAGGTCCCAGAACGGCGCGTGGTCGGAGCGGCGCAGATCGCCGAACTCCGGCGCGCCGCGGAAGCCTTCCACGAGCTCGAGCCGCACGACGGGCAGGCCGACCGCCGTGCCGTGCGCCTCCATGGCCGCCGGCGCCGCCGGGTTGATGTCGTCGCCGACGACGGTGATGAAGTCGCCGCGGAACTCGTTGTCGGCGATCTGCCGCGCCTGCGTCGGGAAGACCAGGTCGAGCCCGGCCGGCAGGCGCTGCGAGTGCGGCTCATCACTCGCGTAGCCGATCATCTCGAGCGTGTAGTTGGCGACGATCTTCGTCTCGCGCGCCTTCGCCCGCCGCGCGTACGCGGTCGAGCCGATGAGGCCCTGCTCCTCTTCGTCCCAGCAGGCGACGACGAGGGTGCGCGCGTACCGCTGCGTCGAGAGGACGCGCGCCGCCTCGAGCGCGCCCGCCACACCGCTGGCGTTGTCGTCGGCGCCGCCGCAGCCGATCACGCTGTCGTAGTGGGCGGCGACGATCACGTGTTCGTCGGGCTTCTCGACGCCCGGCAGCACGCCGATCACGTTGATGCCCGTGCCGTAGTCGTGCCGCTCGACGCGGAAGCCCAGGCGCTCGAGCTCCGACGCGCAGCGGTCCTGCGCCGCCTGCCACTGCGCCGTGTCGACCTCGCGCGGCGTCGTCGCGAGGCCCTGCAGCTCCGTTGCGTAGCGCTCCGTCTGCACGCAGCCGCGCAGCGACTCCGGCGTGTTGCCGCACGGTCCCTCGGGCACGCCCGTGTCCGCCGGCGCGCCGTCGCCCGGGCCGCCGTCGGCCGCCGGCAGCGCGCCGTCGGCGATCTCGGTGCCGCCGCCGCCGCCCGCGTTCTCGCCGCAGGCCGAAAGCAGGCCGGCGCCCAGCAGCAGGCGTCCCCAGACGTTCGCCGTCATCGTGTCTCCCCCCCTCGCCTCGCTCGACGATGTGGGCGGAGTCTCGCAGCGACAGGACGAGACGGGCAAGAAGCGCAGGAGCTACCGAGTCGTCTGGGCGTTGCGGCGCGGGCGGGGCGCGGCGGCGCGGTCGATGTACATGCGGCCGTTCGCGCTGTCGTACTTCGCGGTCATCTTCTGGCCGTAGGCGCGCTTCGCCATGCCGCCCTGGACCTCCCAGATGTTCATGTAGTTCATGCGGTGGGTCACGCCGGTCGCCTGCTTGTCCGAGTTGTCGGTGCCCGTGTACTCGTAGCGTCGGCTGTACCAGTGGCCCGAGCGCGACATGTGGTAGCGGGGCTTCGTCGTGCCGTCGGAGCCGACGATGCCGCCGTAGCCGATGACCTTCACGTTCTTGAAGCGGCCGTCGGCCTTGATCGCCTTGGCGAAGCGCTCGGCGTACGAGGCCTGCGTCTTCATCCCCTGCTGGTGCAGCGCGCCCTCGACCGACGCGCCGCTGTTGCAGGCGTACAGCTCGATCGTGACCCGCTTGTTGGGGTCGAGACCGTCGCTCAGGAGGCCGGCGAGGAGCTGGTCCGGCGTCATCTTGTTCTTCTTCGAGCCGATGCCGGTGCCCCAGTTGCCGTGGCCGACCACGTGGATGGTGCCGCCGTCGTCGAGCTGGTGCAGGCCGCCCTGGTTCGGCTCGATGCGGTTCGCCTCGCTGACGTACGAGACGCCGCCGTGCACGTACTCGGACTCGATGAACGAGTACTTGATGTGGTCGTCCGCGTCGCTCTCGGCGTGGCCGGCGGGCAGGTACGCCATGTGCTTCACCGCGCCGCCGACGTCCCAGGCGTTCAGGAACTGGTTGCCGGCGTACGCGTAGCCCGTCGTCGACTCGCCGGGCATGGACACGTTCTCCTCGGTGGCGACGAGGAAGGCGGGATCGGGGCTCAGCCAGCGCGCGACGCGCGGGTCGTACTCGCGCAGGCCGAAGTGGGCGAGGCCGCTCGCGTCGGCCTCGACGCCGGCGAACCCGTGGGGATCGATCGACGCGGGCCGCGCCGCGACGCCCGTCGGCGAGAACACCTGGCGCCCCGTCGCCGCGCCGTCGCGCGTCGCGAGGGTGACGCCGCGCAGCCAGTCCTCGTGCAGGAAGGTCGTCTCGCGCCCCTCGACGAGCAGCGCCGTCGCCGCCGCCGCGAGCTTCGCCGCCGGGTCCCCGCCCGCCTGCTGCGCGCGCCACGCGTCGGCCGCCGTCACCGGCTCGAGGACGCTCTCGAGGCGCGCGACGCGCTCGCCGGCCTGCGACACGTACACGACGCCGACGCCGTCGCGGACCTCGAAGTCGGCGTCCACGTAGATCGCGCGGGCGTCGCCCTCCACCTTGGCCACGCGGCCGGCGCCCGCGCCGAAGGTGTAGGTCCCGATGCCGTCGATGGCGGTGACGCGGCGCAGGAAGTCGCGCTCGAGGCGCCGCCCGTCGCGCTCGACGACGTGGCCGCCGTCGTCGTAGGCGAACGCGATCGCCCCCGCAGCGGCGAGCGCGTTGGGACGCTCGGAATCGTAAGTGAATCCGCCGAGATCCGAGTGCGAGACGATGTTGTCGAGCGCGTCGTAGCCGAGGTCGAGCGCGCCCTCGGCGAGCGTCATCGTCGTCGGACGGTACCAGGCGTCGTAGGTCACCTGCGCGTCGTGGCGCGGGCCGTCGCCCGGGTTCGCGTCCTCGACCTCGAGCAGGTTGCCGACGCGGTCGCGGCCGAAGTCGAAGCCCTGCAGCACGTCGCCGGCGCGGCCGGTGGTGCGCATCGTGGCCGGACGCATGCGGGCGTCCCAGGTGCGGGTGTGAACGGTGCCGTCGGCGAGCGCGCGGCGCACGAGCAGGCCGCGGTCGTCGTACTCGGCGGCCTCGACGACGCCCGGGATGCGGACGACACGCGACAGCCCGTCGAGCTCGAGCACGACGCGGCGGCCGCCCGGGTAGGTCGAGGCGACCGCGCGGCCCGCGTTGTCGAACGCCCGCTCGATGGCGTAGCTGGCGTCGCCGACGGTGCGGCGGCTGAAGACGACCTGGCCGCGGTCGTCGCGACCGAAGAAGTCGGCGCCCGCGGGGAAGCGCACCTCGGCCAGATGGCCCTCGGCGTGGGTGCACTCGTCGGCGGGGCACGTCTCGGGCCGGTCGTAGACGTACGTGATGCGCGTCGCGTCCGCGGCCGCGGCGTCCCACTGGCCGACGAGGCGGTTCAGGCCGTCGTACGCGTTCGTGGTGACGGCGCCGCGGCCGTCGGTGTGGGTGAGCACGTTGCCCGCGTCGTCGTAGGTCCAGAGGTTGGCGCCGGCGTTCGGGTCGTCGACGCGCAGCAGGCGGCCCATCAGGTCGTACGTCTGGCGCTTGCGGTGGCCCGCGGCGTCGGTGTAGCCGGCCAGCCGGCCGAGCGCGTCATAGTGCAGGCGGGTGACGGCGGTCATCCCGTCGGCGAGCGCGCGCTCGAGCGCGACGGTGCGGCCCTGCCCGTCGGTGCGCGTCGTCGCCGGCGTGTCGCGGTGCGGGCTCGCCGCGTCGGTGTCTTCCTCGTCGAACGCGCGGCTCCACAGCGGGCCGTAGGTCGCGCGCACGACCGACGGCGTCCCGCCCCGCTCGTCGGCGTCCGGGTGGACCATCTCGAGCAGGCGCTCGGTGGCGTCGCGTCGATAGACGATGGCGCGCACGTCGGCGGGGGGCGCCGTGTCGCAGGCGCCCGACGCCGCGGTGTACGACTGGAACGTGCGGACGACGCTGCCGCGCGTGTTGTACTCGGCGAAGCCGTCGACGAACCACCGGTCCCCGGCCAGCTTCGTGCGCGACTGGAAGACCCGGCCGCGGCCGTCGAGGCAGCTGACGCTCTCGAGGTCGTAGTCGGCGCCGCGCCGGCTGCGCGTGCGGGTGACGATGCGGCTCGCCGGGCTGCGCAGGTCGTACGCGAAGACCTGCGTCGGCGCCTCGGGCGTGTCGCCGGGGTTGGCGCGCCACAACAGGCGCCCGAACTCGTCGTAGCCGAAGAAGCTGCTGCGCCGCGGTGACGTCACCTCGCCGTCGACGACGAGCAGGAAGCCGGTGCCCTCGACGATGCGGTCGAAGGCCGGGTCCCAGGCGAGGTCGCGGCGCAGGCGGTACGGGCCGGCCGCGTCCTCCAGCAGGTACTCGGTGCGCACGATGCGCAGGCCGTCGTCGTCGTACGTGTAGAGGCGGCGGTGCGTGTTCCCGCCGGGCGCGCCGAGCGGGTCGATGGTCTCGATGACGTTGCCGTGCGCGTCGAAGCGCTGGCGCAGCGTGGTGATCGTCTTCTGGCCGTCGACCTTCTGCGTGGCGCGGGTGACGTCGCCGCGCGTCAGCGTCCCGAGCTCGGCGCCGACGAACGCCTCGCCGTCGTAGTAGGTCAGCGTCTCGGTGTAGAGGTCCCCGTCGGCCGTGCCCCGCGTGCGCGCGCGGAACGGCGCGTGCAGGATCCAGCGGCCGCCGGTGCGCGACGGCGGCACGTACTCCGTCTCGGTGTAGACCTCGTCGCCCCGGCACTCGGCTCCGCAGGGCGCGCCGAACTCGTCGCCGTCGCAGGGCGCGCACGCGCCACCGCCGATCTTCGTCACGCCGAGCGACGCGACGCGGACGGCGTTGCCGTAGCCGTCCCAGGTGGTGCGGGTCTCGATGGTGGCCTGCGCCGCGGCCTCGGCGCCCTCGACGACCACCGCCGTGCGGGACACCTCGCACACGTGGCGGACCGGCCGCTCGAGGTCGGGCACCTCGGCGACCGGGCAGTCCTCGAACTCGAAGCGCTCGATCGAGAGGAGCCGCTCGCCGCTGGACTCCGTCTGCTCGAGCAGCAGGCCCTTGCGGTACGTGTCCTCGGCGCCGACGTCGTAGCGCATCGTCGTGCGGCCGCGCTCCTGCGTCTCGTCCTCGCCGCTGGCGGTCTCGACGTCGGCGTAGCCGCGGAACTGCTTCTCGACCCCGTCGTAAAAGCCGTCGTGGTAGCGGTACTCGACCCGCTCGTGGTTCCCGGTCAGCGGATCCCAGTCGTCGATCGAGTCGACGACGATCATCGGGTGCGGCAGCCGGTGGGCCCACGCGCGGCCGTCGAAGGCGTCGCGGGCCATGTGCCGCACCGAGGTGCCGTAGGTCACGTCGGTGACCTTGCCGATGCCGTTCTCGACGCGGCTCAGCAGGTTGGGCCGCACCGGGAAGAGCTCGAGGTAGCGCACGCCGCCCGTCCGCTCGACCCACACCACGTCGGTGGAGCCGTTGCCGTTCATGTCGGCGAAGAGCACCTGGACGTCGTCGCCGCGCTCGGGCAGCGCGCCGGCGTCGAGGTCGCCGCCGTCGATGCTCGCCTCCTCGGCGAAGGTGATCCCGGAGACGTTGAGCACGTAGCGGACGGCGCCGGGCTCGACCACGACGAGGTCGTCGAGGCCGTCGCCGTTGAGATCCTTGAGGTCGGCGCGCTCGAGCTCGAGGCCGTCCTCGAACGGATGGCTCATCTCGCGCCACTCGGCCCAGCGGCCGTGGCCGAGGTTGAGCCGGTGGCGGAGCACGCCGGGCCGGCGGATGGTCGCGTCGAGCAGCCCGTCGCCGTTCACGTCGGCGAAGTCGAGATCGCCGCCCGAGGTGCCGTCGCCGAGGGCCTGCACGCCGGGGGCGACCACGAAGGCGCCCGCGCCGTCGTTGCGGTAGACGGTCGTCGCGTCGGCGTCGCTGACGAGAAAGTCAATGCGCTTGTCGTGGTCGAAGTCGAGGTAGGCGACGCGCGGCACGAGCGAGACGTCGAAGCGCGGCGCGACCGTCTCGAGGCCGGCGGCCCGCATGGCCGCGGCGTCGAGCCAGTCGCCGGCGCCGCGGTTGTAGAGGACGGTGCCCTCGGCCAGGTTGACGAGGTCCGAGAAGCCGTCGCCGTTGACGTCCATGACCTGCGTCTCGGTCGAGCCCACGCGGTGGCCGCTCGACGTGCCCACGCGGCTCGTCACGGTGCGGCCGAATGCGCCCTCGCCGTCGATCGTCGGCTCGTTGAGGAAGAAGCGGTGCGCGCCCTCGCGCGTGTCGACGACGTCGGGCAGCGCGTCGCCGTTGATGTCGACGAGCGTCGCGCTGTCGGCGCCGAGGACGACGTCGCCGAGCGTGCCCATGTCGACGAGGAACGGCCGGGCGCAGCCCTCCGCGTCGGCGCACACGCCGCCGAGCGCCTTCGAGTACGTGTACGTCTCGGCGATCGGGTACGCCCCGCCGTCGAGACCCTCCATGCGCACGCCGGTGAGGCGCGTGGCGCCGCCGGAGGTGGCGTACGGCTCGTAGGTGGCGCGGTAGCGGCGGATGCGCTCGGCGCCGCTGAAGACGTCGACGGTGGCGAGGCGCTGCGAGAGCACCGTCTCGAACCCCGGCGTCGCGTCCGAGAGGTGGTCGAGGCCGCTCGCGTCGCGGCGCGCCTCGTAGCCGAGCGCCACCGCGTACCGCGCCCACTCGACGCGGGACAGCAGCGGGACGACGCCGTCCTTGGTGTAGCTGTAGCGGACGGCGTGGTCGTGCACGTCGACGCGATCGACCAGCATGTAGCGGAACGTGCCGCGCCCGGCGTCGGCGAGGCGCGCGTCGGCGACCACGCGGCCCGACGCGTCGGCGCCGAAGTAGCCCTTCGCCCCGTCCGGGTACTCGGCGAGCCACCAGCCGTCGCGGCCGTCGCCGGCGTCCATCCACGTGTAGCGGACGAAGCCGCCCTCGTAACGCGCGCGGTACCGCGGCGGATCGGTGTCGGGCAGGCGCACGAGCTCGTCGCTGCCGTCGGCGGCGAACAGATCGTCCCGGTCGTACTCGGGCAGGCCGCGCGACGTCATGCGCTCGATCGAAGGCACCGCCAGCGACCAGCCGATGCCAGCCACCGAGCCGCCGCCGCCGGAGCCGTATCTCAGCGACAGGGACGGCGTCGCGCCCGGGTGGCCCTGCGGCAGCGTGAAGGACACCGAGTGCCGCATCGCGGCCATGTTGGCGTCGATGCCGACGTTGTCGCCCACCCCCTCGAGCGAGCCGGGCCCGTCGGGCAGGCTCACCCGATCCTCCGAGACCCCGGTCTGCGCCGAAGCCACCCCCGCGAACAGCACCGCCCCCCATGCCAGACGCCGCATCCCCCGCTCCTGCCTGGACGAATCGAAGTGGACGCGACGTCCGCGCGCCGACTCCGCACCCGGAAAGTTGATTTCCATAAGTGCTGCGGAGTACCAGCCGCTTCATCGCGTTCGCCCGGTGACGTACGATGCCTCCGGGGGGGAAATCCATGATTTCGAAGTTTCGACCCGCCGCGCTCGCGGCGGCCGTCGCGCTCGCGGCCTGCGACGGCGGCGGCGGCGGCGGCGGTGCCGGCGGCGCGGGCGGCGGCGGCGACGCCGGGGTGCCGACGACCGGGCTGACGATCACGAGCGAGGCGGCGCGCGCCTGCGAGCTGCGCTTCGTCGCCGATCCCGGCGCCGAGGTGGCCGTCCGGTTCGGCCCCGACGTGAAGGGCTCGTGGCGCCGGCGCGAGGATCGCGTCGCCATCACCCTCGTCAGCGGCGCCGACGCGCCGTTCGCGCCCGGCGCCTTCGCGGTCGGCGGCGTCGCCGATCTGAAGCCCGAGCTCGTCCGCTGCTACGACGCCGACGGCCGCGCCCTCGAGGGCGCGGACGTGGTCAGCCGCTGAAAGCACAGGAATTCCCGATGGTTTCGAAGATGTGGCGGTGGGCGGCGCTCTGCGCCGCGCTGGTCGGCTGCGGCGAGAGCGGGGGCGGGGGCGGCGGCGACGCGCCCGACGGCGCGACGACACCGGACGCGGCGCCGATGCCCGACGCGGCGCCCGTCGCGGACGCGGCGGCGCCCGATCCCGACGCGGCGGCGCCGTGTCGGACGCTCGGCTGTCGCTGCGAAGGCGACGCGGGCTGCGACGAGGGGACCTGCACCGACGGCGTGTGCGCGCCGGCGGCGTGCGTCGACGGCACGGCGGGATGCCCGTGCGACGCCGGCGCGTGCGCCGAGCCGCTGCGCTGCGTCGAGGATCGCTGCGTCGACGAGGGCGAGATGGGCGGCGGCGCCGGCGAGGCCTGCCTCGAGGGCGACCGCTGCCGGCGCGGCAACCGCTGCCAGGACGGCGTCTGCCTGCCCTGCCGCCTCGGATCGCAGTCGTGCGGTTGCAAGGACGACGACAGCTGCAACGCCGGGCTCGCCTGCGATGGCGACGGCGTGTGCGTCTCGGGCCTGTCGCTGAACGAGGGCGGCCTGTCCACCTGCGCCACGCCGTGCACGCGCGGCTTCACGCAGGCCGACGGCGCGTGGCTCGAGTGCCCCGAGAGCCGCCTGCTCGACGGCTGCTACGGCAGCACCGTCTGCGTCGAGGGCCAGTGCCTCGTCGACGGCGACGCGCCGCACGCCTGCGCCGTCGACGCCGACTGCCCCGAGTTCCAGGCCTGCCGCCCCGCCGCGGACGGCGGCTTCCGCTGCCTGTCCGACTGCGAGGGCGACGACCAGTGCACCGGCGGCGCCGTGTGCCACCGCCGCGTCTGCCGGCTGCCGTGCGCGCACGCCGACGCCGACACGTGCCCGCCCTCGACGTTCTGCGACGCCCCCGACGGCCAGAGCGGCCACTGCATGCCGCTGCCCACCGCCACCGACCACGACGTGCGCGGCACGCCGGTCGAGTACGCCGTCAGCGCCGACACGCTCGACCTCAGCGCCGAGGACGAGGCGCGCTTCACGCTCACCAACCTCGGCCGCTCGCGCGCGCGCTTCATCCTGCTCAAGGCCGAGCACCGGCTCGACGGCGAGGAGACGGTGCGCCTCGTCGCGCCGGGCGTCGACCCGCTGACCGTCGACGACTGCGGCGAGGCCTGCCCGCTGCCCTTCCTCGAGATCGGCGACGGCCGCGAGTTCCGCGCCGGCTTCCGCTACGTCGTCGAGCTCGAGGGCGGCGCCTCCACCGAGATCGTCGTCCGCGCCGCCGCCGGCGTGTCGCGGTGGTCGGGCGCGCTCGAGATCCACCACGAGTCGGCGGACACGAAGCGCATCCAGCTGGCCTATGCCCAGGAGCCGGCCGGCCGCTGGGCGGGCACGATGCTCTACTTCGGCGACTTCGAGGCCGACGGCGTCGACGCGTGGGTGGCCGACCGCGGCGCGACCCAGGGCATCCGCAACGCGCTCGTCCGCTACTTCGCCCAGTTCCGCGCCGGCACGGTGCGCCTCGAGGAGCTCACCGCCGCGCTGATCGCCGCCCGCGAGGAGACGTGGCGCAGCCCGGCCGTGCAGGCGCTCTGCGCGGCGGGCAGCGTGTGCTTCCCGTACGACAACCGCGACGGCTTCCTCGTGTTCTCCAACAACCCGAACATCGAGGTCCCGTCGGGTCCCGTGGAGCTGCCGTTCGCCATCACGGTGCGCGCCGACGGCGACGACCCGCGCCGGCTCGTCGGCCGCATCGAGAGCACGTCCACGCTGCAGTACGCCGGCAACCCCGCGATTCAATTGACGTTCGAGGACAACCCGGCCACGTGCGACGGGGGCGGCGACTGCACGGTGCACCTCGCGGGCCTCGAGGCGGAGACGGTGGTCGGCGGGCGCTACTTCCCCGAGCGCCAGGCCTGCGCAGACGGCTTCGAGGCGGCGACGCTGCCGTGGCTGGTGCCCGGGTTCGCCGGCCGCTCGCGTCTCGACGCCGCCACCGGCGGACGCATCGTCGACGAGTGCCGGGACGCGCGCGCGCCCACGGGCACCGCCGCCACCGACACCAACCTCGCCCGCGCCAACCCGCTGCCCGACGGACGCCAGCGCCGGCGCCGCCTCGAGCTCGTCGACGGCTTCCTGCGCAACCGCACCGACCTGATCGTGCTGTTCCGCGAGACGAGCACCGCCGACGAGGCCGGTGCAGAGGACCTCGTCGCCTACGGCTTCCTCGTGCTGCATCGCATGGACACCGAGGTCGGGGCCGACGACACGCGCGGCGAGGTCCCCGCGGTCGCCGAGGACGACAGCCGCCTCGTCGAGGCGCGCTGCGGCGACGCGGTGCTGAGCGCGCTCGGCACGTCGCGCGCCGCCCACGAAGGCGGCGCCGACGACGAGGCGTTCCTCGACGCGCTCGGCGCGAAGCTCGTCGGCCTGCCCGCCGACGGGGGCGGCCGCCTGCCCGAGCTCGCCTGGCCGCGGGCCGTCCACTACTACTGCGAGGACAGCGGCTACTTCGACGGCGGGCCCGCCGACGACGGCAGCCCCGACGCGCTCACCGTCGAGTGCCCCGAGGGCAGCCGCGTGACGTTCTTCACGCTGCGGGCGGACGAGATCGCCGCGGGCCACGACGCGCGCGACCACCAGGAGTGGATGGCGCGGCGCGCGTGCCAGGCGACCGGCGCCGACCTGCGCGGGACGTGCGGCGCGACGCTCGAGGAGTGGCTGCGCACCGGCGCCTACGGCATCGAGGTCGACCCGTTCTGGCGGTGCGCCGACGGTGGCCACCCGTCGACGTGCGACGACGACCGCAACGACCTGCGCGCCGGCAAGACGTTCTTCGAGGCCGTCGACCTGCCGCTGCCGCCGTTCCGCAGCGCGGTGCGCGACGCGTTCCGGTATCGCACGCGCTTCGCCTCGCGCACCGGCGACGAGCTGGGCTTCGCCCCGACGATCTGCGAGGGGCGCGGCGACGGCATCTCGTACTGCTACGAGCCGGCCGCCATCGAGGCGCTCGCCGAGCGCGCGGACTGCGCCGTCGAGGTCTACACCCGCTTCGGCGCCGGCATGAGCGAGGGCGGCCGCGAGGCGCTCGCCACCTACCTCGAGGAGCACTTCGGCTACGTCGAGGAGACCGACGCCTTCGGCCGCTCCCTGACGGTGCGCGGCTTCGAGCCGCTGTACGCCGAGCTGCTGATCATGCTCGGCGACGAGGCCTACACCGAGGCGCTCACCTCGCGCTTCGACCTGGCCGGCGCCCGCGTGAAGAGCTTCGCCGGCGACCTGTTCGAGGTCGACGGCATGCGCCTGTCGGGCATCGCCGGCGCCGAGATGGTCGCGCTGCACACCGCCGTGCAGCACTACCAGCTCGCACTCGACCGCTTCACCACGCTGCTGCCGGCGCTCGAGCGCGACATCGCGCGCGCCGCGGCGCCGAACGCGCGGGCCTCGGTCGTCGACGCGCGCACGCTGACCACCTACGTCGACCGCCTGGTGCGCGCGTCGACGCAGAAGGCGCGCGCCGAGAGCCAGATCGCCGACCGCTACGAGAAGTTCGACCGCAGCGACCTGTCGCGGCGCGTCATCGAGCGCGCCTATACGGCCGCCTACCTCGAGTCGAGCCTGTTCGGACACCTGATGAACCGGCTCGTCGAGGTGAGCGACCGCGCCGACCGCGACCAGATCCGCAGCCTCGTCCGCAAGGCGCAGACGACCTACCGCGGCGCGCTGGCGCAGATGCGCGAGGCGTATCTGCGGCTCGGCACCGCGCAGAGCCGCTTCGGCTTCTCGCCCGACTACGTGCCCTTCCCCACCGTGGAGCTCGGGCGCGACAACCCCTTCGAAGTCGCGCTGTTCCGGGCGCGCGACCGCCTGACGATCGCCGCCCAGGCCGAGCAGCTCGCCATCGAGAGCGACCGCTCCTTCAACACCGACCAGGCGAGCTTCGAGAACGAGCTGACGCGCATCCGCAACACCTACGAGGGCCAGCTGCTGGAGCTGTGCGGCGGCATCGAGGTCGAGGGCGTGGTGTACCCGGCCATCCCGCAGTACGCCGACCTCACCGAGCGGACGCTGCTGATGGGCGATCCGTGCGGGCTCACCGGGTCGGGGTCGATCCACGACGCCGTGCTCGAGGAGCGGAAGGCGGGCGCGCAACTCCGGCAGGTGCGCACGCAGATCGACAACGTGACGAGCGAGGCGCGCATCGAGGAGAACCGCTGGAAGCAGCAGTGCGCCGGCATCCGCGGCCTGCGCGACTACACGTGGACGATGCAGGGCGCGATCAACGACGCCGAGTCGCTGATCCTCGAGCTCGAGCAGGAGAACCAGAAGATCCAGCGCGAGATGCAGGTGAACCTGCAGCAGGCCGGCCACGTGGCGTGCGAGGGCTTCAGCTGCCTCACCGGCGCCGTCGCCGTGGGCGCCGAGGCCGGCATCTACGCGGTCTACAAGGGATATATCGCCGACGTCGAGGAGGACATCCGCGAGGGGCGCGAGTACGTGGCCGACCTGCAGCAGAGCCTGCAGCGCGCGCAGTTCGACGCGCAGTGCGACCAGGTGCGCATCGACGGCATGGCCAACGTGCAGCGCATCCTGCTGCGCGCCGCCGAGCTGAAGCTCGAGGCGCTGCAGGCGACGCTGAGCCTCGAGCAGGCCTCGGCGCGGCTGCGCCAACTGCGCCTGCAGGCGCGCCGCGTCCAGCAGGAGCTCGAGGAGACGCTCGAGAACGCGATCAACGTCGAGGCCGCGAAGAACAACCCGAACGTGCGCATCTACCGCAGCGACGCGGTGATCAACGCCGACTACACGTTCCAGTCGGCGCTGCGCCAGGCGTACGCGGCGACGCGCGTCCTCGAGTTCTACACGAGCCAGAGCTACGCCGGCCTCGCCGACCTCTTCCTCGTGCGCATGGCGACGCGCGGCGACTTCAACCTGCAGAACTACCTGATCGAGCTCGAGGACGCCTTCCGCGAGTTCGAGGACCACTACGGCCAGCCCAACTCGCGCGTGCTGCGGCTGTCGCTCAAGGACGACCTCTTCGGCATCCCGCTGCTCGACGAGGCGGGGCGCGCGCTCGACGCCGACGAGCGCAACGCGCTGTTCGTGCAGCGCCTGACCGATCGCGGCCTGCTCGACGAGAACGGCCACGTCGTCGTGCCCTTCGACACGACGTCGGACATGCTCTCGCCGCTCACCCGCAACCACCAGATCAAGTACGTGTCGGCGCAGTTCGTCGGCAACGAGCTGAACGACATCTTCAGCCGCGTCTACCTGCGCATGGCGGGCACCTCGAGCATCCTGCCGCTCGGCGACGACGCCACGCCCGCGCACTACCGGTTCCCCGAGCGCCTGGCGGTGATCGACGCCTATCAGGGCGAGCGCAAGAACGCGACGCAGATCGACGACGAGGAGGTCTACCGCTCGCGGACGCTCACCTCGCGGCCGCTGCTGAACACGCAGTGGGAGATGATCCTCAACATGGTCGACGAGCCGGCGAACGACGACTTCGCCCTCGAGAACCTCACCGACGTGCGCCTGTACTTCTACTACACCGATTTCGTCGAGTTCTGAGCGGAGCAGCCCGATGCGATTCAAGAGCGGGATCTGGGGGATCGCGCTGTTCCTCGCCGCGTGCGGCGGCGACGACGGCGCCAGCGGGGGCGGCGGCGACGCGGCCCTCCCCGACGCGGCGCCACCGACGCCCGACGCGGCGGCCGACGCAGCGCCGCCCGACGCGCGCGTGCCCACGCCGGACGCGCGCCCTGTTGCCGACGGCGCGGTCGACGCCGCGCCGCCGCCGCCGGACGCGAACGCCTGCCCGCCGGGCACCGCCGGCTGCCCGTGCGACGCCGGCGAGACGTGCGGCACCGGCCTCGCCTGCCGCGACGGCGCCTGCGCCTCCTGCCTCGACGAGGCGGGTTGCAGCTGCGACGCGGCCTGCGCCGGCGAGATGGCCTGCGACGACGGCGCCTGCCGCCCGGCCATCGGCTGCGACGAGATCCTCTGCGGCGACGGCTTCCAGTGCGTCGAGGCCGCGGGCTACGACGGCGAATGCGTCGAAGAGTGCGCGCCCGGCTTCGTCTGGAGCCCGGCCGATCGGCAGTGCGTCGACGCCACGCTCTGCGAGCAGATCGCCGCGCGGTGCGCCGAGGAGAACCGCGTCTGCGCCGTCGAAGGCGGCGCGGCGCGCTGCGACGCCTGCCTCGACGGTTTCGTCGAGCGCGAGGGGGCCTGCGAGCCCGCCATCCGCTGTGACGGCCCCGAGGGCGTCGGCGAGGCGTGCGCCGCGCTCCACCGCGCCTGCGACGACGACCGCGGCGACGCGGCCTGCGGCGACTGCCTCGGCGGCTGGGCCGAGGACATGGCCGACCCCGACGGCGCCTGCCGCATCGCGGGCGATCCCTGCGACGCGCCCGCCGACTGCGGCGGCGGCCTGCTCTGCCTGCAGATGGAGGCCCCGAACGCCGGCGCCGTCGTCCCCGACGGCGTCTGCGCCACCGCGCCCTGCGGCGACGGCGAGGTCTGGGACACGACCGCCGGCGAGTGCGCCGCGGTCAACGCCGGCTTCGTCGCGCGCTGCGCCGAAGAGGGCGGCCTCGGCGTGTGGCCGGTCACCGATTTCGATGGCAACCCCATCTGCCATACCGCCGATGGCTACTTCTTCGACACCTCGCCGGGCGAGCGCCGCGTGAAGCCCTGCGACGCCGACGGCGACGGCTGGGTGCGCCGCACCGCGTCGAGCGAGATCGGCGAGGAGGATCTGGCGCGCGCCGGCAACGCGCGGTGCGCGCTGCGCGCCGTCCGCGCCTTCGCGCTCGAGAACGAGTGGGGCCAGCGCCGCGAGCAGGACCTCCCCGACGGCCTGCAGCGCCTCGAGCTGTACGAGCCCGACGTCATGGACGAGGACGGCGACGCCCTCGCCGCCCAGCAGGCGCTGCCCGCCGGCGCCACCGGCTGGCCCGCCGCCGCCGTCAACCCGCTCACCAAGGCCTGCGTGAGCCGCCTGGCCGACGTGAACGGCAACGGCGTCGAGGACATCGCCGAGCACCACGACAGCGCGGTGCCCGACGACCGCGCGTGGCTCGCGTCGTTCACCCCGTTCACGCACTTCCTCGAGCTGCACGCCGGGCGCTACGAGGGCGCCGCCGCCGGCGAGCTCGGCACGTGGGTCGTCGCCGAGCGCTCCCGCTGCGACGACGGCTTCCCGCTCGGCTACGGCGGGGACGCCGACGACTGGTGGCGCAGCTGCACGCGGCGCCGCCCCGCCGCCTACGCGCCGGCCGCCCCCGGCTGGGACTTCGCCGACACGAGCTGCGACGCGGCGCAGGGCGCCTGCGACCCCATCGTCGCGCGCACCGGCGCGCTCGGCCCCGGCGGGACGCCGGCCCACGGCCTGTGCGCCGAGGGGCTCGACGCGGACCCCGTCGAGTGGCGCGGCATGAACCACGCGAGCCAGTTCCGCTGCGCGCAGGTCGCCGCCAACCCCGCGGAGACATGGCAGATTTCGCCGGACGACGTGTACACCGGCGCCAACGACGCGCCGCTGCAGATCAACCGGTGCGCGTGGTCGGGCGAGGGTCCGGCGTGCGCGTCCGACCCCGCCGCCACCCTGACCGAGGCGCAGCGCGGCGGCGACACCGCCACGCTCGCCGGCGAGGTCGTGTGGACGGCGCGCCGCTACGTCGCGTACGACGACGCCGCCGAGTACGCCGGCGGCTGCGTGAACGAGTGGGTCGAGAACCGCGACATCTGCCCCGGCGGCGGCAACGCGGCGCTCGGCTTCGGCAACCCGACGCAGTTCGGCCGCGTGGTCTGCGACTGCGACGACCCCGGCTTCGAGCTGCCGCTCGCCACGAACCAGACGGGCGCGTGCGCCGGCAACCTGCTCGTCTGCACCGACGGCGCGCTCGGCGAGCCGCCGGTCGGCGAGCCCGTCCCGTGCAACGGCGTCGACGAGGACTGCGACGGCGAGGCCGAGGAGGCGGTCGCCGAGGTCTGCGACGGCATCGACGACGACTGCGACGGCGAGACGGACGAGCACGCCGGCGTCGGCTTCGTCTGCGTCCCCGCCGGATCGGCGACGATCGGCAACGGCCCGGGCGCGGTCGGCGACGCCGCCTCGATCATCGAGGCGGAGCGCACGGCGACGATCACCCGCGACCTCGCCGTCGCCCGCCACGAGGTGACGCGCGGCTGGATGGACGTCACGAACTACGCCACCTACGCGCGAGCGTGCGACGACGCGAGCTGCCCCATCCGCACCGAGTTCGAGGAGGCGCTGCTGTACGCCAACATCGCCTCGGTCTTCGAGGGCTACGACCCCTGCTACTACCTGACCGCCACCGGCGTCTCGACGAGCGCCGCGATGTGGCCGCTCGGCCCGAAGTGCAGCGGCTACCGCCTGCCGACCAGCGCCGAGTGGGAGTACGCGGCGCGGGCCGGCGGCGCGTGGGACGGCGACGACGCCGGGGCGTGCGGTCCGGGGGCGAACGTCGCCGCCGTGTGCGCGGCCGGCGAGAACCCGTGGGGCCTGTGCGACGTGGTCGGCAACGTCGACGAGTGGGCCTGGGACGAGTACGCCAGCCCGCCGGCGGCGCGGCAGGTCGTCGACGGCGACGCCGTCACGCTCACCGCGGAGACCGACGCCACCGGCCCGGGCGGCCTCATCCGCCGCCTGCAGAACGACGGCGACGCCGGCGACCGGCGCGAGGTGCGCGGCGGCGCGGCGGGCGGCGACGAGGCGGCCTGCTCGCTCGGCGACCGCACCGGCGACACCTTTGACGGCGGCGACCACGGCGTGCGCCTCGTGCGCACCCTGCCCGCCGAGGCGGACCACGAGGCCGTCGAGCCGGACAACAACAGCATCGACACGGCGCTCGACCTCGACCCGTACTTCGACGACCTGGGCCGCGCCGAGGCGAGCTTCGACCTGTGGCACGAGAGCAGCGTCCGCTTCGACCGCGACTACTTCGGCTTCACGCTGTCCGAGGCCGCGCCGGTGCGCATCGAGACGGTGCCGCCGGCGGGCTGGTGGACGGACGACCTCCAGGCGAGCGCGTCCGTCGAGGGCGCCTCGGTCGAGGCGCTGATCGAAGCCGGCCGCCCCGCCGCCCGCTGCCCCCTGGCGACGTGCATCTACCTGTACCGTCGCAGCGGCAACAGCTGGCAGGAGATCGCCGCGGACTGCGACAGCGGGCCCGACACCTGCTCGCTCATCAACGCCTTCGACACGAAGAGCGCCGGCTACGCGGGCCTGGCCGCCGGCGAGTACCGCGTGCAGGTGATCGGCTTCCGCGGCGACGGCCGCGACGTGGAGGGCCGCGGCCGTCTCGTCGTGCGCCGCCGCCTCTCCCAGACGAACGGGCCGTGCGGCGAGACGCCGACGGCGCCGCCCACCGATCCGTTCCGCCCCTACTTCCCCGGGTGCGCGAGCGGCAACACCTGCTTCGACGAGGCCGACGCGTTCAAGACCGGCAACGACCATCACGAGAACGACGGCCTCGGCGTCTGCGTGCGCACGCGCGGCCTGTCGTTCACCGGCGGCAACTCCGACCAGGTGGAGGCCTTCCCCGACGCCGGCGGTTTCCGCGCATACACCTTCACGCTCGACGGCGCGAGCAACCAGGGCGTCATGGTGCGCCGGAACAACGGCACGTGCGTCGACGTGCCGCACATGCGCATGCGCCTGTTCCGCACGGTGAACGGAGCGCGCGTCGAGTACGCCGACGTGAACAACACCGCCGACCGCGGCTGCCTCAACTACGCCGCCAACCTGCCGGCGGGCACCCACACCGCGCTCGTCGAGTCGCTCGACGCGAGCGCCGCGCCCGGCGAGATCTACCTGCGGCGCTACGACAACAATCCGGAGTGACGGCGGCGGGCGCGGCGTCGCGACGACGTCCGCGCCATGCCGCAGGATCACGCTGCCGCGGGCTTCCTCGGCCTCCCCATCCCTGCGCCGGCCCGCTGCGGTCGACGGTCGCGGTCAG
The DNA here is from genome assembly GCA_963169045.1 of Myxococcota bacterium. Lineage (GTDB taxonomy): Bacteria > Myxococcota_A > Bradymonadia > UBA7976 > UBA1532 > CAUJDF01. Next base: position 59,229 of record CAUJDF010000037.1, on the reverse strand, counting down.
GCCGGACGAGCGAACGTGAGCCGGTAGAAGTCGCTGTGGCGCACGCGAAAGGCGTCGAGCTCGTCGAACACGCGCAGGCCGGCCGCGGCGAGCTCGCGGTGGAGATCCGCGTCGGAGAAGTAGCGGTGCAGGCGCCCGTTGTCGTCGACGCGCGCCTCGAGCGACGGGTTCTTGAACGTCGACAGGACGTAGTACCCGTGCCCGCCGCCCATCTCGACCACGCGATCGAGATAGGCGCGGTAGTGCTCGGGGTGCTGGTGGTGGAAGCAGCCGTTGTCGAAGACGAGGTCGTACGGCGCCTCCCAGGTGTGCCCCAGCACGTCGGCGCAGTGGAAGCACGCGTTCGGTCGGCGCGCCTGGATGTCGGCCCAGTCGGCGTGCGGCACGAGGTCGACGCCGTCGGCCGAGGCGTACAGCGCCGCGAAGTACTCGACGTCGCGCCCCGCGCCGCAGCCGAGGTCGAGCGCGCGCGCCGTCGCCGGCAGCTTCAGGCGCCCCTGGATGATGGACGGGAAGGCGCGCATCTCGCGGTCCTCCGTCCACACGTCGGACCGCTCGCCGTCGTGCTTCTCGAAGGCGTGCCGGAGCACGCCGAGGTATCGCGCCGGATCTCGCTCCACGTCACATCCCATAGGGCCAGCTGGCAAGGTCGACGACGCCGCTCGCGCGGATGTGTCGGAAGGCGGTGGCATACTCGCGCAGCACCCGCGCGCTGTAGGCGATGCGCTCGCGCAGGATCGCGTCCTGGTCGCTCTGCGGCTCCGGCCCCTCGAGCACGTTGCGCGCGTCGTGGACGACGATCTGATCGGGGATGTAACAGATCTGCGTGTTCTTCTGGGACGACGCGCGCAGGCTCGCCACCGGGTACGAGCCGCCCTGGGTGGCCGACACGCCCACGAGCAGCGCCGGCTTGTGGGCGAGCTCGCCGCGGCTCGCGAGCAGGAACAGGTTCGTCACCGCCGGCGGGACGATGCCGTTCCACTCCGGCACAACGAGGACGACTGCGTCGCTGCGCGCGAAGAGCGGCGACAGGCGGGCCCAGACCGGGCACGGCGGCGGGCCGTCGCTCCAGAAGCCTTCGTGCCACATCTCCGGCTGGTCGACCGACAGATCGACGACGTCGACGATCGCGCCGGGATCGGCCGCGGCGATCTGCGCGGCGAAGTATCGCGTGACCTTGGCGGACTGGCTGTCCTTGCGGGAACTGCCGCTGACGAGGACGTAGGCGCGCTCAGGCGCGACGCCGCATGTCGGTGCCGGGACGCCCGTCGTTCTGGTGATTGCGGCGCCGGAGCGGCGGCCCGACGGGGAGACCCGGTGGCCGGCGGGTCTCCACCTGGCGATGGCCAGGCGGAGGACCGCCTCAGCGCCGGCGGCGGCGGGCGAGCGGGGCGAGCAGCAGCAGCCAGGGGGCTGCGCCTGTGCCCGTGAGGTCGCAGGCGCAGCCCGAGGCGACCGGCGGGTCGTCGCCCCGGCCGGGACCGCCGCCGTCCGGAGGATCCGCGGCGCCGTCGAACGTCGAGGCGTCCGCGTCCGGCGCGGCGTCCATCCCGGCGTCGGCGCCCGCATCCGCGGGTGGCTCGGAGGCGACCTCGCGCACGCACTGCGCGGCGTCGCCGTGGACGGCGCAGGCCTCGCCCGGCGGACACCGGACGCCACGGCACGGGTCGGCCAGGCACAGGCCGTCGTCGCAGCGCTCGCCCGCGGGGCAGCGGATGCCGGCGCACGGATCGGGACCGCACAGGCCGTCGTCGCAGCGCTGCCCGTCGGGGCACCCGGCGAGCGCGCAGGGGTCGTGGGCGCAGACGCCGTCGACGCAACGCTCGTCGAGGCGGCAGCTCACGTGCGCGCAGGAGGGCACGCACTGCCCGCCGCGGCAGAACTCGCCGGCCCCGCACCGAGCGCTCGCGCACGGATCGGGCACGCACTCGTCGCCCGCGCACAGCGACCCGTCGGGGCAGCCCGTGTGACGGCACCCCGGCGGCACGCACTCGCCGAGCCAGCAGCGCTCGGCGTCGCCGCAGGCCACGTCGGCGCATCGGTCCTCGCACTGGCCGCTCGCGCCGTCGCAGACCTGACCCCACGGGCACTCGACGACGTCGCACGGCTCGACGCAGGCGTCGAAGCGCGCGTCGCACACCTTGCCGGCCCCGGTGCACTCGTTGCCCGCGCAGCGGTCGCGACAGGCGCCCGCGGCGCAGACGCCGTCGGGGCAGAGCGCCTCGCCTTCGTCGGTCTCGCCGTCGCAGTCGTCGTCCTCGCCGTCGCAGACCTCGTCGGGCACCGGACCGCAGCCGCCGCAATCGTTCAGCAGGCCCTCGTCGACCCGCCCGTCGCAGTCGTCGTCGACGGCGTTGCAGGCCTCGTCCTCGGGGACGGCGTCGGGGACGCACACCTCCTCGGCGCCGACGCACGTGCGCCGGCCGGCGGCGCACGCGCCGGGATCGCCGGTCGCGCAGCGCTCGCCCGCGGCGGCGCCGCCATCCGCGGGCACGTCGACCTGCAGGACGAAGCCGTTGTTCTCCTCGCCGCACTCGTTGTGGCGGCCGTCGTCGTCGACCACGACCAGGACGCGCAGGCGCTCGCCCGCCGCCTCGCGGCCGGCCTCGTCCCAGTCGAAGTCCACCTCGGCGTCGCCGCCCGGCGGCAAGGCCCCGGCGACCCGCGCCTCGGCCACGCGCGCCTCGCCGGCGTAGAGCGCGACGGTGACGCCGTCCTCGACCGCCGCGCTGCCCTGGTTGAACAGCCGCGCGCGCACGGCGAGGTGCGCGGGGCAGCCCTCGAGCCGGGCCTCGGCGGCGGTGACCACGAGGTCGGGCGCGGCGAAGAGGTCGTCCCCCTGCACGTTCTGGCGGAAGTTGTTCAGCCAGGGCTGCTGCCAGTTCACGAGCGGCCGCCGCGGGATGGCGCCGTAGCGATCGTCTTCGGGGCGGCACCCGCCGCCGACGCCCTCGCAGACGTTGGTCACCGAGTAGGCGTGCTGGTTCCAGATCCGCCGCGTGCCCACCCAGTTGCCGGCGCGGTCGCCGAACACGCGGATGCCGGTCGGCGGCGCGCCACGGTCCGCCCACGGGCATTGCCGGCCGGCGCCATTGGCGATGCTGACGATCTCGGCGCCGCCGTCGTTGTTCACGTCGACGATGACGGGGTACTCGTACGTCGTGCCCGACGAGTTCTCGGTCTCGAAGAGCACCGCGCCGTCGCGCCCGCGCAGCACCCGGATGTAACACTCGTCGTTGTAGACGACCTCGGCGCGGCCGTCGCCCTCGAAGTCGAAGACAGACGAGCCGGTGACGCGCGACGAGGCGTCCTGCGTGGGCACCGTCCACAACACGTCCAGGCGGCGCAGGTCGGCGGACGGCTTGAAGACGACGTAGTTCGTCGAGCCGGCGGTGGCGATCTCGCGGCGGCCGTCGCCGTCGAAGTCGGCGATGGTCGGCGCGCCGCCGGGATCGGTCGCCCCCACCACCTCGGTGTTCCGCGCGAGCACGCGGCCCGAAGCGTCCTGGATGCGCACGCCGCCCGAGTAGACCACGACGATCTCGGGGTCGCCGTCGAGGTCGAGGTCGGCCACCGCCGGGAGGCCGTCGGCCTCGCCCTCCTGCACCCAGCGGGTGCGGCAGTCGGCCTCGTAGACCGCGTTGCCGGCGACGAGCTCCTGGCGGCCGTCGCCGTCGAGGTCGGCGGGGAACGAGAGCGGGCGGCGCACGTCGTGGGCGCCGAGGCCGCCGGGGCCCTGTGCCTCGCACTTCAGCGTGCCGTCGGCGCCGTTGAGGACGACGCGGCCGACGACGACCTCCACGGTGCCGTCGCCCTCGAGGTCGGCGAGCGCGGGGCCGCCCCAGCCGATGGTCCAGGGCTCGACCGTCTTCCACTTCGGCGTGCCGTCGTGCTCGAACGCCTGCACGCCCGACGCCCAGACGTCCTGCCCGCGGAACCGGCTCGTGACGATCTCCACGAGGCCGTCGCCGTCGAGGTCGCCGGCGGCGATGGCCCCGAGGCCGTTCACGCGGTCGGCGGGGGCGGCGGCGGTGAAGAGCTCGCGCCCGTCCGCCCCGGAGACGGCGCGCAGCACGCCCTCCTCGGCTTGGCTGCCGCCGGCGACGTAGGTCGTGAAGACCACGTCGGGCACGTCGCGGTGGTCGACGCGCCCGTTCCCGTCGTCGTCGGTGAGCCCCACCACGACGGGCGTCATCATCACGTTGCGGAACGCGGGCAGGACGGGGCTTTCGGTCCACCCCCAGAGCGGGGCCGGATCGAAGCGGCCCTCGGGGGGGCGGTACTCGCAGGGGGGCAGCGCGTCGCGCGGCAGGCAGCGCCGCGTCAGGGGGTCGCAGAAGGCGTCCTGGGGGCAGTCCTCCTGGTGTGCGCAGTCCACACCGGGCGCGTGGCAGCCGCCGAAGCGACAGACCTCGTCGCGTCCGCAACACGCGGCGGCGCCGCAGACCTGGGCGCCGTCCGGACACGGCGCCTGGGCGCCCGCCGGCGCCGCCAGGGCGAGCCACAGGGCCGCGAGGCCCGCTCTCGTTCCCGTCATGTGCGTCCTCCCGTCGCCTGGCGTCGCAAGACGACGGCCACGATACGACATCCCGTCGAACGGGCGCGCCTCCGGTTGCGCGCAGGCCCCCTGCTCGAGCGACCGCGCATGTCCTTCGCGGCCGATCCGCCCGCGCTCGCCGCGGCCGCGCTGCGCGCCCTCGCCGTCCGGCCCGACGCGCTCGCCGCCCTCGACGACCCGCGCCCGGCGTCGCCGAGACGGCCGCCTTCGCCGTCGCCCGGCTGCTCCCAAAGCTCGACGCCGCGGCGCTCGCCGCCCTCGAGTCGCCCGACGCGCCTCCCGCGCACCGAGCCGCCGGCCTGGGCTTCCGGGCGCGCGCCGCCCGCTGAGCGCGACGCGCCTCGACCCGACCGCGTCGAGCCACGATCACGCTCGCGGCCGCCCGCGGAACCCGACGCGCGCCGGCGTCCGCCGATCAGCGCACCGTCACCGTGATCGCGCGGAAGGCCAACGGCTCGAGTCGTCGCGCGGCCGAGTAGAGAGGCGCGCTCCGGGCCAGACCGGACTGCCGTCAGGCGCGGAGCAACGCCGCCGAGATGATGAGCTTCTGGATCTCGCTCGTGCCCTCGTAGATCCGCAGCGCGCGGATCTCGCGGTACAGGCGCTCGACGACGCTGCCGCGCGTGACCCCCTGCCCGCCGTGGATCTGGACGGCGTGGTCGATGATGCGCGACGCCGCCTCGGTCGCGAACAGCTTGCCCATCGCCACCTCGCGCGTGACCGGCGCGCCCTGCACGTCGCGCAGCGCCGCCGCGCGGAAGACGAGCAGGCGCGCCGCGTCGAGGTCGGTCGCCATCTCGGCCAGGTACGCGCCGATGATCTGGTGGCGCGCGATGGGGCGCCCGAACTGCACGCGCGCGCCCGCCCGCGCCACCGACTCGTCGAGCGCGCGCCGCGCCATGCCGAGCGCCGCGCCCGCCACCGTCGTGCGGAAGACGTCGAGCGTGCCCATCGCCAGCTTGAAGCCGGCGCCCTCGTCCCCCAGGCGCCGCCCGGCGGGGATGCGGCACCCGTCGAAGCGCAGCGTGCCGATGGGGTGCGGCGCGATCACCTCGAGCGCCTCGACGGAGAGGCCGGCGTCCTCCGGCTCGACGACGAAGGCGCTGATGCCCTCGCGGCCCGCCGCCGGATCGACCGTCGCGAAGACCACGTACTGCCCCGCGACGCCGGCGTTGCTGATGAACGTCTTCGTGCCGTCGAGCACGTAGCCGTCGCCGTCGCGCACGGCCCGGCACTGCAGGTTGGCGACGTCGCTGCCCGCCTCCGGCTCGGTGAGCGCGAAGGCGCCGAGGCGCGTGCCGTCGAGGATGCCCGGCAGGTAGCGCGCCTTCTGCGCCTCGCTGCCCGCCAGCGTGATCGGATAGCTGCCGAGCCCCTGCATCGCGAACGCGGTGTCGACGAGGCCGTCGACCTGGCCGAGCGCCTCGCGGACGAGCGTCAGCGCGCGCACGTCCACGTCGTCCGGGCGGCCGACGGGGGCGCCGCCGAAGCGCTCCGGGACGCACCACGCGAGCAGGCCCGCCGCGCCCAGCGCCGCTGCGGCCGAGCGCGTTCGGGCGCGCTCGTCGGCGCGCTCGTCGACCGCCAGATCCGCGGCGAACGCGCGCGCCCGCTCCACGACGTGCAGGTGGGCGCGGTCGAAGAACCAGGGCAGGTCGTCGAACGAGGAGCCCGGCATCACGTCCCCTCGAAGCGCCGCTCGCGCTTCGCCCGCCACGCCTCGTAGGCCTCGCGGAAGTCGGGGTGCTGCATGCAGATCGCCTGGGCCTGCGCCTCGGCCTCGATCGCCGCCTCGAGGCCCATCGTCGCCTCGCTCTCGATCATCTGCTTCGTCATGGCGTGGGCGAACGCCGGGCCCTTCGCGAGCTTGCGCGCGAGCGCCGCCGCCTCGCCGGCCAGCGCCTCCGGGGCGACGACGCGGTTGACGAGCCCGATGCGCAGCGCGTGCTGCGCGTCGACGATGTCGCCGGTGAAGAGCAGCTCGGACGCGTGCCCCAGCCCGACCACCCGCGGCAGCAGGGACGCCGCGCCCATGTCGGCGCCGCACAGCCCCACCTGCGGGAAGATGAACCCGAACTTCGCCTTCTCGCTGGCGAGGCGCATGTCGCACGCCAGCGCGATCACCGCGCCGGCGCCGACCGCCGTGCCGTTGACCGCCGCGATCACCGGCTTGCGCAGGCGCCGGATGTTCTTGATCAGCTCGCCCGTCGTGCGCGTGAACGCGAGCAGGCCCTTCATGTCGCGCGCGAACAGCTCGCCGATGATGTCCTCGACGTCGCCGCCGGAGCAGAACGCGCGCCCCGCGCCCGTGATCACCACGGCGCGCACGTCGTCGCGTCGCTCGAGCGCCACGAAGAAGTCGCGCAGCTCTTCGTAGATGGCGAACGTCAGCGCGTTCAGCCGCTCGGGACGATCGAGCGTGAGCGTCCCCACCTGGTCGACGACCTCGAAGTTCATGCCCCCTCCAGCACCGCCAGCGCCTCGATCTCGACGAGCGCCTCGCGCTCCACCAGCCCCGTCACGCCCACGAGCGCCATCGCCGGGAAGTGGCGCCCGACGCGCCGCTTCCACACGGCGCCGAGCGCGCCGAGCGCCGCGCGATACGCGTCGAGGTCCGTCACGTACACCGTCATCTTCACGAGGTCGCCGGGCCGCCCGCCCGCCGCCTCGACCACCGCCACGACGTTCGCCAGCGCCTGGTCGAACTGGCCGACGAAGTCCCGATGCTCGAAGCGGCCCTCGGCGTTCCAGCCGATCTGCCCCGCGATCGCCAGGACCGTGCCCGTCGCCACCACGCCGTTGCTGTAGCCGCGCGGCCGCGGCCAGCCCTCGGGGAGCACCGCCTTCACTTCATCACCTGCCCGCCGTCGACGGCGATCGCCTGCCCGTGGATGCCGCGCGCCGCGTCGCCGAGGAGCATGCGGACCGCGTGCGCCACCTCGTCCGGCTGGATGAGGCGCTTCTGCGGGTTGAGATCTTCGAGCAGGCCGCGCGCCGCCTCGGCGGAGCGCCCCGTCGCCCGCTGGATGCGCGCGATGGCCGCGGCGCTCATGTCGGTGTCGACGAAGCCGGGGCACACCGCGTTGACGGTGACGCCGGTCGTCGCCAGCTCGGCGGCGAGGGCGCGCATCAGGCCGACCACGCCGTGCTTCGAGGCGCAGTACGCCGCGGTGTAGCGGTAGCCGGTGAGGCCGGCGTTGCTGGCGACGAACACGACGCGCCCGAAGCCGCGCGCGACCATGCCCGGGACGACGGCGCGCGTGAGCCGGAACGGCGCCGTCAGGTTGACCGCCAGCGTCCGTTCCCAGCTCTCGTCGGTGACCCGGGCGAGCGGCGCGCTCTCGGCGACGCCGGCGTTGTTGACGAGGACGTCGACGGGGCCGAGCTCGGCGGCGACCAGGTCGAGCCCCCCCTGCACCGACGCCTCGTCGGTCACGTCCATCGGGACGGCCAGCCCGCCGTGCGCGTCGACCAGCCGCTCGAGCGCGATGCGATCGCGGGCCGCCCACGCCACGCGGTGGCCGTCCGCGGCGAGCGCCGCGCCGATCGCCGCGCCGATGCCGCGCGACGCGCCGGTGACGAGCGCGATGCGTCCGTTCGTTTCCATGCCGCGCACTGTGTCTCACTCCGCGGGCGCGGTTCAACCCGTGGACGCGCCGGGCCGGGCGCTCGGAGGCCGTTCGGAACGCCGCGTGTTCGCCCGCCGCGTCCGCGACGGGCGTCCCGTCGGCGCCTCGCCGCGCAAGGTGCGGCCGGAGTCCCGACCCGGTGGCTCGGCGACGATCTCCGGCGCGATCGCCGCGCGACGCCGCGCCGCTCCACCGCGCATCGACCTCTCGGATACCCTGGAGTGGCATGATGGACGACCTCCGATCGGTCCTGCTCCCCTCCGCCGCGATCGCGCTCCTGCCGCTCGCGCTCTGCTACGCGCTGCGCTGGCGCCTCGCGCGCGGCCCGGTCGTGCCGGCGTGGATGTTCCCCACGCTCGTCGTCCTCGGCGCGCTCGGCGGCGTCGCCATGCCGCTCACGGCCATCGGCCAGATCGAGTGGCTCCTCGCGCCCGTCGCCGAGTCGCCGCTGCGCCCGCCCTTCTTCGACGCCATCGTCGGCGCCTCGGCGGAGGAGCTCGGCAAGGCCCTGATCCTGCTGGCGTTCGTGCCCACGCGCTGGTTCCGCTCGACGCTCGACGGCCTGCTCTACGGCCTCGTCGCCGGCGTCGGCTTCGCGGCCGCCGAGAACTTCCTGTTCTTCCTCGACGCGTTCGCCAACGCCGGCGCGGAGGGCTGGCGCACGACGGTGCTCGTCCGGCTCGTGCCCTCGCTCATCGTGCACGGCGGCGCGACGGCCGCGGTCGGGGCGTTCCTCGGCGCCGTGCGCTGGGAGCGCCGTCTGCTCGTCGTCTTCGCCGCGCCCGTCCTCGGCCTCGCGCTCGCGAGCCTCATGCACGGCGCCTGGAACGGCCTCGTGATGGCCGCCGCCGTCACCGGCGAGCCGCTCTACCACACGCTGGCGCTGTCGCTGCTGCCGGCGACGCTCGTCGCCCTCATCTTGCTGCTGTCGGTGGCGCTGCGTCTCGACGCCGCCGTGCTGCGCGACGAGCTGGCGCTCGAGGTGGTGGCGGGTCGACTGACCAGCGCCGAGCTCGACGCGGTGACGAAGCCGACGCGCCGGACGCTGCGTTTCACGGCGGTGGCGACGGCGCTGGCGTATGCCCATCGCCGCGCCCGGCTGGAGGGACGCGACGTGGACGACGTGGAGCGGTGGCGGGCGGAGCTGGCGAGGGTGCGGTCGAGCTACTGAACGTCGGCGGTCACGCCCCAGCGCACCACCTTGCCGGTGTCGATGCGCGCGAGGTCGCGGACGATGAGCGTGTAGCCGCCCTGCAGCGACTGGCCGGCGAGCTCGGGCACCTCGAACTGCGTGTGCAGGTCGTCGGCCGAGCCGCCCTCCTTGCGGCGGAGCACCTTCGCGAAGTCGCCCTTCTTCAGCTCGATCTCGAGGTCGCCCACGTAGGTGTGGGTGATGTCGACGTTGATGAAGACGCGGGTGGCGACGCGCGCGTCGTCGACCGAGATCTGGCTCGACACGCCGGCCGGGTCGTTGTCGGGGATGGCCGCGCCCGGCTCGATCTGCGTCGAGAACCGCGCCGCGGGATCGGCCGGGTCCTCCGGCTGGACCGTGCGGGACTTCTCGAGCAGCTCCTTGACCTTGCGGTAGTCGACGTAGGGGTTGGAGCGGCCGAAGCTCTGCGTGTTCGGGCCGATCGAGTACCACAGGAAGTCGGGCTGCTCGCTGACGCCCCAGGTCGGGTGCGCCGCGCGGCCCTGCAGCCACTCGCCGCCGAGGATCTTGCCGGCGTCGTCGAGCTCGAGGAGGTAGTGGTAGTTGTCGGTGCGCAGGTACGACTCGATCTCCGGGATGACCGGCTCCTCGGTCGCGTGCGACTCGGTCACGTACTGGACCTTGGCGAAGACCTCGACGAAGCGCTTCGCGGCGGCGTTGTACTTGTAGGTCGTCAGCGTCGGATCCACGCGGAGCAGCTCGTGCGCCTTCTTCAGGTCGACCTCGGTCGCCTGCTCGACGGTGAAGCTGTACACGGGCTGGTTCCACACCTGGTAGTCGAAGGTGCGGTCCTCGAGGATGGGCATGCTGTAGCGGCCGAGCATGTTCGCCATCACGACGTGGAAGGCGCCGGCGTTGGCGTCGCGGCAGGCGTCCTCCTTGATGCGGCCGGTCTCGTCGCGCTCGACCTGCTTCGTGTTGCAGCGGCCGCCGAGGATCATCGACTTCGACGAGTCGTAGACCGTCTGGACGAGCGCCTTGATGTCGGCGGCGTAGAAGGTGACGCCGTCGATCGTGACCGGGTGGATGGGCTCCGGCTCGTTGATCGCCGCGGGCGCCCACGCATGGCACAGGCCCCACCACGTCTCGACCGCCTCGCGCACCTTCTCGTCGCAGACCGGCGTCTCGGCGCCGTCGCGATACACGAGGTCGCGGGCCGCCTTGTTGCCCTTGTTCTCGCTCATCCACTTCGCGGCGGGGCCGAGCTTGCGGTAGTAGTCGGGGCTGAAGCCCGCCTGGCAGTTGCTCGGGTCGAAGGGCTTCAGGTCGCGGAAGCCCTCGGGCATCGTCCAGTCGTTGAAGACGAGGTCGTACTTCTCGAGCGCCGAGAGGTCGCCCTGCCGCCAGCGCACGTTGGTGCTGTCCTGGTAGGTCGGCCAGTAGGTGTCGGGCCAGGGCGCGCTTGCGGCCTTGCCGGTCTTCGGCAGCTTGGCGAAGTCGTACTCGAAGTTCTTGTTGGCGAAGCTCGAGAAGGCCTGGGGGTTGTTGCGATAGTCCCAGGCGTCTTCCTTGCCGCTGCCCTTGCCGATGACCTCGGGCTCGGCCGCGCCCTCGCCGCCCTCGCTCTCGGTGCTCTCGGCGCCGCAGGCGCACATGGCGAGCGCCGCCGCGCCCATGCCGAACCGCTTCAGAAGGTCCATCCCCCGCATCGCCCCCGCTCCCCCGGCGTCTCGCCGGCGTGTCTCGATGTCGCGGCCCATGAGCATGGGCCGTGCCAGCGTGCGAATCCAGAATTGCCGGGGGGAGACGGTGGCGACCGGAGTGGCCGGGGGGCGACTTACTGGACCAGCTTCGGCGATCCGAAGCGGGCGACGACCTCGGCGCCGTTGTCGATGACCTGGTCGCAGGTGCGCTCGGTGAGGCGGATCTTGTTCTCGGCCCGCACGTACTGATAGCCGAGGCGGCCGGCGTCGCGGTCGAGGTCGTTGGTGACGGGGAGGCGCTGCTCGCCGCCGCCGCCGCGCGGGCGCAGGAAAGCGTGGACCTCCTGGTTGGCCGCCGGCTGCGGCCGCAGCGGGCCCACCGTGCAGAGGATGCTGGCGACGATCTCGCGGAAGGTGCGCTGCAGGTCGTTCGCGTCGCGCGCCGGGTAGTAGTAGCGGCGGTCGCCCGGCGCGCCCGGCGGGCCGGCCATGCGCTGCAGCGTGGCGCCGTCGGCGTCGCCGCCGATCGCGAGCGTGAACACCGTGATGTCGCGGGCGCGGGCGCGGTCCGACTGATCGATGCCGGGCTGCCTGCCCTCGTTGGGCTGCCCGTCGCTGATGAAGAGGATGTAGTAGCCGGTGTTCTCTTCGCGCGTGAGCAGGTCGATCGCGGCACGCATCGGCGAGACGAAGTTCGTGCCGCCGCCCTCGTTCCGCCGGATGGCGTTGCGGATGTCCTCCTGCCGGTTGTCGAAGTCGACGCCGATCGTGCGGATGACGTCGGAGTTGAACATCACGAGGCCGTACTCGACGCGGAGCTGCGCGTCGAGCAGGCCGGTGACCGCCGACCGCAGCGCCCGGATCTTCTCGCCGCCCATCGAGCCCGAGTAGTCGAGCACCAGCACGAACTTCGGGTAGCGGCGCTCGGCCTCGTCGAACTCGATCTGCTGGAACGACGACGACGCCGTCGTGCGCAGGTTCCAGGCCATGTCCTCGCCGAAGAAGCCGGTCTCCATCGTGCCGCGGACGTTCGACTGGTAGGTGATGACCTTGCTGCCGTCGGGCATCACGCGCTCGATGGGGCGCGGACAGTCGACCACGGCGCGCGTCTGGCTGTTGGCCGCCACGAGCTGGCGCAGGCCCGGGTGGTTGCAGACGGCGTCGATGCCGTCGCGCATCGCCACCTGCGCCGCACCGACGGCGTACGCGTCGGCCTGGGCCTGATGCTCGTCACGCTGCACGGCCAGCCGCGCGATCGCGTAGCCCGCCACGAGGAGCATCACCAGGATGATGATCCACTCGGCGGCGACCACCACCATGATGCCGCGCTGCCGGCGTCTCCCCTGCGTGCCCCCCATGGCGACCTCCGCGGCGTCAGCTCACGTCACTTGGCCTGGAGCCGGATGGGCGCGTTGTTCTCATAGCCGCCCGTCCCCTGCGGCTCGCCGAACGACGCGGACGACGAGACTGGGGTCTGCTGACCCCCGATGCCGGTGACGAACGACCCCAACCCCATGTCCCCGCCGCCGGTGGCGCCGGTCATGCCGCCGCCGCGGCGGAACGTGGCGTCGCGGTTGGCGAGCATCGTCTTGGCGGCGTCCGCCGACAGAGGCGGCAGCGACTTGCTCGGCCGCGACTGGGCCTGCGCCTGCATGACGCGCCGGAAGGCCACGCCGCTGTCATCGCTCAGGCTCTGCCGGCCGCTGCACGCCGCCAGCGTCGCCGCGAGCGCGATCCACAAGAGCTTCGCCATCGCGTTTCTCCCTGCCGTCACCGGGGTTCCGCCTTCGCTTCGCCCTGCTCGAGGCCCCGCAGGTTCTCGGCGGCGACGCCGAGGTTCGGGTCCTTCTGCAGCGCCTCCCGGTACAGGCGACGCGCCCGTCCCGGATCTCCTCGCAACTCGTGTGCCAGCGCCAGGTTGTTCAGCGTCTCGGCCTCGGTGCCGGCCTGCCGGAACATGCGCTTCGCCTCGTCGTCGCGGCCGGCCGCCGCCAGCGCGAAGCCGAGGTTCACGTAGACGACGCGCGCCGTGGGATCGAGCCGCAGCGCCTCGCCGTAGGCCGCGATCGCCGCCGCGTGGTCGCCCGCCAGGGCGCGCGAGAAGCCGAGGTTGTTGCGGAAGCGCGCCTCGAGCGGCGCAAGCTCGATCGCCTTCGTGTGCGAGGCGAGCGCCCGCGCGTGGTCGCCCTTCAGGTCGGCCAGCACGCCGAGCGCGCCGTGGGCCATCGCCAGGTCGGGCTGCAGCTCGACGGCCAGGCTCAGCGAGCGCTCCGCCTGGTCGTAGACGCCGCGGTCGCGCAGCACCGCGCCGAGCAGGTAGTGCACGCGGGCGTCCTTCGGCCGCGTCGCCTGCAGCTCGCGCAGCATGCGCATCGCCTCGGCGTGCGCGCCGCCGTCGATCAGCGTCTCGGCGAGCTGCAGCCGCACCTCGTCGTCCACCTCGCCCGCCAGGGGATCGCGGGCGGCGTCCGGGGCGACCTCGTCGGCGGCGCGCCGCTCCCGCGGACCGCCCTGCGCGCCGCCGCACGCGGCGAGCAGGAGCGCGAGCCAGGCGGCGCGCATCAGAAGGCCCCGTCGTTCTCGAAGAGGGTGCGGATGATGATGACCACCGCCGGCCCGAGCATCGCGAGGATGGCCGAAGGCAGAAGGCACATCGTCAGCGGCAGCGTGAGGCCGGCGGCCACCTTGCCCGCGCTCTCCTCGAGCGCCAGGACGCGGCGGCGCCGGGCGCTCGCCGAGTACTCGCGCAGCGTGCGGCCGAGCGCCGCGCCGAGGGTCGCCGACTGCACGATCACGTTCGTCAGGTTGCGCACCTCGTCGGCGGTCACGCGGTCGGCCAGCTTGCGGAACGCGTCGCCCACGCTGAGGCCGGCGCGCATCTCGCCGACGACGACCGACAGCTCCTCGGCCATCTCCGGGTCGCTGAAGCCGATCTCGCCCGCCACGCGCGCCAGCGCCTGCTCGAGACCCAGGCCGGCCTCCATGCAGGTCACGAGCAGGTCGAGCGTCGGCGGCAGCGAGGCCTCGAGCTTCTGCTGCCGCGTGGAGATGCGCAGGTTCAGCCAGAACTGGGGCGCCAGGAAGCCGAAGCCGAGGACGAGCGACCCGATCATCATGCCGTCGGGGCCGAAGTTGGTGGCCATCAGCACGAGCACGAAGAGGACGAGGCTGCCGAAGAGCAACAGCACGCGCCACGTGCTGAAGAGGTCGACCGCCTCCTGGCTGCGCATGCCGGCGCGCGCCAGGCGGCGGCGCAGCTCGGAGAGCTCCTCGAGCGTCTTCGGCCGCAGGACGCCGGCGAGGCCGGAGAACCGCGCCGGCCCCCTCGCGGCGTTCGCGTCGGCCTGCTGGATGCGCTCCGCGGCCTCGGCAGCTTCGCGCGCCGCCGCCGCCTTCGCGCGGAAGTGCGCCCGCGCGGCGAGCACGACGCTCAGGCACATGGCCACCGTCGACGCGAGCGTCGCCATCAGCAGGGTGTCGCGATCCATGCCTCAGACCTTCGGATTCACCAGCTTGCGGACCCAGAACAGTCCGATCATGTACAGACAGAAGCTGACCGTCAGCAGGATGCGGCCCACCGGGTCCGACAGCAGCTTGCCGACGTAGCCCGGGTCCGCCATCCAGGCCATCGCCATGAAGCCCGGCGGCAGCAGCGCCAGCAGGCGCGAGCTCGAGCGCCCCTCGGCGGTCATCGCCTTGAGCTTGCGCTCGTACTGCGACTGCTGCCGCATCGTGTCGATGATGCTCTCGAGCACCTCGATGAGGTTGCCGCCCGTCTGGCGCAGCACGAGCACCGACACCACGAAGGTGCGGACCGTGCGCGCCTCCTTCAGGCGCTGGCTCATCGCCACGAGCGCCTCGTCGAGCGGGCGCCCGAGCTCGGTCTCCTCGGCCACGCGCCGCATCTCGTCGCCGAGCGGCGCCTGGATCTCGGTGGAGGTGAGGCGCACCGTCTGCGCCAGCGACTGACCCGCGCGCAGCGAGATCGTCATCACCTCGAGCGCCTCGGGCAGCTGCTCCTCGATGCGCGAGATGCGCAGGCGCTTCTTGCGCATCAGCAGCAGGTACGGGATCAGCAGCGCGCCGAACGAGAGCACGAAGGCGCCGGCCGGCTCGCCGGTGATCACCAGGACGAGCGCGAAGGCGCCGAGGAAGTACAACGAGCAGCGGCTGACGAACGCGCCGACGGCGCCGTCCTCGCCGGCCTGCTCGAGCAGATTGCGCAGGGTCGCGCCGAGCGCGAACTGCTCGATCCAGCTCTGGTTCTCCTCGTCGACCTTCAGGAGCGTGTCGGTCTGCACGCCGACGTCGCCGGCGCCCAGACGGTCCGCCAGCACCGCCGTGCGCGCCGTGCGCCGGCTCACGACGATCCAGTAGACCGCCTGGAGGATGAAGAAGACCGACAGCGACGCGCAGATGATGAGCAGTTGCATGGTCAGCCGGGCCGCTTGAGCGCGCCCGCCCGATAGAACCGTTCGAGCAGGACGCTCTCGCGCGTATAGCGGTGCTCACCGAGGATGCGGCCGTCCGCGTCCATGCCGTGCTGGTCGTAGGTGAACACCTCGTTGGTGCCGATGCGGCCGTCCTCGTAGCCGGTCACCTCGGTGATGCTCGTGATCTTGCGCTGGCCGTCGGGCAGACGCGACGCCTGCACGATGACGTGCAGCGAGCGCCCGATGATCTGCACGAGCGCCTCGTTCGAGAGCTTCACGCCGCTCATCGTGATCATCGTCATCAGGCGCTGGAGCGCGTCGTCGGGCGTGTTCGCGTGCAGCGTGCCCATCGAGCCCTCGTGGCCCGTGTTCATCGCCTGCAGCATGTCGAGCGCCTCGCCGCCGCGGACCTCGCCCACCACGATGCGGTCGGGACGCATGCGCAGCGCGTTCTTCATGAGGTCGCCGATGGTGACCGACCCGCGGCCCTCGATGTTCGGGGGCCGGCTCTCGAGCCGGACGCAGTGCGGCTGCTGCAACTTCAGCTCGGCGGAGTCCTCGAGCGTGATGATGCGTTCGGACGACGGGATGAAGTTCGACAGCGCGTTGAGCAGCGTCGTCTTGCCGGCGCCGGTGCCGCCGCTGATGAGGACGTTGCACTTCGAGCGGACCGCCGCCTTCAGGTAGTTCATCATCTCGGGCGTCAGCGCCCCGAGACGCGTCAGGTCCTTGTGGTTGAGCGGGTTGGCGCCGAAGCGGCGGATCGACAGCGCCGGGCCGTCGAGCGCCAGCGGCGGGATGATCGCGTTGACGCGCGAGCCGTCGGGCAGGCGCGCGTCGACCATCGGCGACGACTCGTCGATGCGGCGGCCGACACGCCCCACGATGCGGCTGATCGTGTTGATGAGGTGCGCGTCGTCGCGGAAGCGGGCGTCGACCTGCTCGAGGCGGCCATGGCGCTCGACGTAGATCGTGGCCGGGCCGTTGACGAGGATGTCGCTCACCGTCGAGTCGGCCAGGATGACCTCGAGCGGGCCGAGGCCGGTGATCTCGTCGAGGATGCCGACGATCACCGACTCCGCCTCGGGGCCCGACAGGTTCAGGCCCTCCTGCTGCACCAGGCGCTCGACGATCTCGCGCAGGCGCGCGCGCAGCTGCTCGCGGGGGAGCGCCGCCACCGCCGCCACGTCGATGCGGTCGATGACCTGCTGGTGCAGGCGCCGGCGCAGGTCGTCGAGGTTGCGGCCCGCCGGTCCCCCGGCGCCGTCCTGACCGGTCGTGAGCCGGTCGATGATGCGCATCGCCATCGGCTACCCCTTTCGCCCGAAGAGGCGCGACAACACCCCGCCGCTCGGCGGCGCCACGGGCAGGCCGGCCATCAGCGTCGCCAACCCCTCGAGATCCTTGGTGGTTCGCGCGCGGGGCTTCACCTCCCAGAGCAGCCGCCCCAGGTTGAGCGACTCCTCGACCAGGGGGAAGTCGTTGTGCACGACCGCGTCGACCTGCTGCCCGAGCGCGTTCTGGATCGCCTCGAGCGACACCGGCGCCTTGCGGTGGTAGCGGTTGAGCACGACCTTGAGGCGGTCGGGCCCGTAGCCCAGGCGCCGGAAGAGGCGGAGCGAGCGCGACGCGGCGCGCACCGCCGGCACGTCCTGGGTGACCGTCAGCGCGATGACGTGGGCCAGGTCCATCGTGGCGACGGCGTGGTCGCTGAAGTCGCTCAGGCCGTCGACCACCACGTACTGGAAGCTCTGGCCGAGGGCGTCGAAGAAGCGCGGCAGCTTGTCGGTCGTGACCTCGGCCAGCTCCTCGATGCGGTCGCCCTGGGCGACGAAGCTGATGCCGGACGGGTGGCGGTCGAGGCCGCTCTGCAGGGGCCCCTGCCCCGCGCGCACCGCCTCGCGCATCACCTCGGCCACGCTGCGCTCCGGCCGCGTGTTCAGCGCCACCGGGATCGAGCCGAGCTGCAGGTCCATGTCGACGAGGACGACGCCGCGGTTCTGCTGCACGAGGTAACCGGCGGTGTTGATCGCCAGCGTCGTCGCGCCCGTGCCGCCCTTCGGCCCGAAGAAGCAGATCATGCGCGAGGCGACGGTCGTCGGCGCCGGCGCTTCGCCGAGCGGCTCCTCGGAGGGCAGCTCCTGCACCTCTTCGAGGTCTTCCAGGCGCAGGATGCTGGTGTGCGACGTGAGCTGGCGCGGCCGGCGCTTCTGGCGGTCGATGTCGGCGAGGTTCGTGATGTAGGTGGCATTCCGCGGGTCGCGGATGCCGGCGCGGCTCGCCGGTCGGACGAACGGCTTCTTCATCGCCAGAAGCCGACCTTGCCCGCCGGCCGGCGATCGGGGAGCAACCCCGAGAGGTCGTCGCCGCCCGCGGGCCGCTTCGGCGCGGACCGCTTCGTCGGCTCGTGGATGTTGCCGAGGAACAGCTCGAGGTCGGTCGGATCGGACGTCTGGTTCTGGCCGGGCAGCGGCGGCAGGTTGTCGCCGTCGATCGGCTGCACCAGCCGCGCCGTCACGATCACGAGCAGCTCCGTCTCCTCGCGCTGGAAGGACTTGCTGCTGAACAGGAGGCCGAGCACCGGCAGGTCGCCGAGGCCGGGGACCTTGTCGACCGTGTTGTTGATCTCGTCGTTGAGCAGACCGGCGATGGCGAAGCTCTGCCCGTCGCGCAGGCGGATCGTCGTCTCGCTCGAGCGCGTCTTGAAGCCGAACGTGCCGCCGCTGCTGATGGTGCGATCGAGCGCGCTGACCGACGTGCGCATGCGCAGCTGCACCGTGTCGTCGGCCTGCACGTCGGGCGTGAACTCGAGCTCGACGCCGAACGGCTTGAACTGCACGTTGGGGCCGTCGAGGCTCGTGACGGTGAACGGCACCTCGCCGCCGGCGAGGAAGTTGGCCTTCTGGCCGCTCATCGCGATGAGCGTGGGCTCCGCGAGCGTGCGCGCGAGGGCGCGCTGGGCGAGGATGCTGAGGGTCGCCGCGAACGGGAACTTGCCGTCGGGCTTGCTGATGAACAGCGCGCCGGCGGCCCCCTCGTCGGCGCCGAACGTCGGGAGCGGCCGGCCGATGATGCCCGAGCCGGCGGCGTTGACCGCCGTCGATCCGGTGGCCACGCCGACGCCGAGGTCCGAGCCCGCGTAGTGCCCGGCGGTGTGCACGCCCATCTCGCGGAGCGACGTGCGCTTCACCTCCGCGAACTTCACCTCGAGCATCACCTGGTCGCGGCTGCGCACGTGCAGCAGGTTGATCACGTGCGGCTGCACGCCGAGCGCGGCGAACGACGGGCTGCGCAGATAGCCGATCGCCACGTCCTCGGCCTGCTGGACCATCGACGTATCGCTCACCGTGCCCGTGAGCACGAGGGAGCCGCCGACCGCGCGCGCGCTGATCTGCTGACCGGGGAAGAGGCGCTCGAGCTCGCTCTGGATGGCGCGCGCGGGCAGCGTCACTTTGATCAGGTAGCTGCTGCTCTGGCCGCCGCCACCGAACATGATCAGGTTCGTCTCGCCGATCTGGCGGCCGACGATGAGCAGGCCGCGCCCGGTGGCGGAGACCTCGGCGACCTTGGGATCGGTGAGCGTCACCTTGCCCACCGAGCCGGTGAGGGTGACGGTGGTCGAGCCGCCGAGCGTCACCTCGATGACGTTGCGGCCGGTCCAGTTCTCTTCGCCCGCGTCATCCTGGGCGAGCACGGGCGGAGCGGTCGCGAGGGCCGCCGTCGCGACCAGCAGGGCGAAGAGCGCACGGCGCATCATTGAGCTCCCAGTCGGATCGTCTTGCTGCCGCCGCGGCCGATGTTCTCCTCGGCCTCGCGCGCGGCGGCCTCCTCGGCGGCGCTGCGGCGGCCGGTCGCGGCGCTGCGGCGCGACGGCGGCGGGGTCGAACGGCGGGCGTCCTCGCGGACCTTGGCGTCGGTGGCCACCACGCTGGCCGCCTGCTCGAGCTCCTCGGGATCGGGGATGCCGAGCAGCTCGCTGGGCGTGACGCCCATCGTCTCGACCTGGCCCTCGTCGCCGGCGTTGCGCAGCATCAGGTCGACCGTGCCCTCGCGCGACGACAGCGCCAGCAGCTCGGCCTGCTCCGGGGTGACGAGCAGCGTCACGACCGACTTGCGCTCGACGCCGCCGCTCCCCTTGCGCTGCTGGTTGGCCGCCGCCGACACCGCGTCGACCGCGCCGTCGACCGCCAGCACCCGGATGCGCTGCAGCACGAGCTTCGTGCTCGGCTTGCGGTCCATCGCGTTGCGCAGCGTGGCGAGCACGTCGACGTAGGCGCCGGGATAGACGAGGCGGGCCTCGGTGACCCAGTGGTCGACCGGGATGGGGAACGCGCGCTGGTTCTCCTCGACGAGCGACGCCATGCCGGTGCCGGCCTTCGGCGACGCGAGGCGCGCCTCGAGCACCGCCTCGCCGGCGAGGATGGTCGTCACCGGCACGCGCGACTGCGGGGCGAGGATCTCGTGCATGCGCTCGCGGGTGAAGGCGCCCTCGGGCACCGACGACACCGGCCACTGCACGATCTTGAGGTGCTCTTCGGTGATCACCTCGGACGGGGGGATGTCCTGGCTGGCGACCACCACGTCGCGCATGGGCTCGCTCGCGTACTTGCTGTCGCCCATGACGCGGGCGAGCAGGAAGGCCGTGAGCAGCGTCAGGACGAGCGCCACCGCCGTGAACCCCAGGGCACCCAGGCGGGAGGCGCGGGCTCCGCCTCCCTTGCGAGCAGTCATCGGAACCGTCCTCCCCGCGCCGCGGCGCTGGTGTTCACTGGATCGGCATCATCGCTTGCGCGCGCAGCGTGAGCGGCTGACCGACGAAGCGGTCGTAGAGTCCGGACCAGATGCTCCCCGCGTACGCGCACCGCAGCTCGACGCGCAGGGCGCGCACGCCGCCGAGGTCCTCGACGCCGCCCTCGATGCGGAGCGGCTGGCAGCGGGCGGCGAGCGTGTCGACCGCGCGCACCGCGTTCTGCTGGGCGCAGGCGTTGGGGTTGCCCACGGCGCCGACGGAGCAGATGCGGGCGGCGCGGTTGGCGGCGTTCGTCAGGCGGTGCCGTACGACCATGGCGTCGCCGAATTGTATACCCGCCGTCATGACGAAGGCCAAAATGATGAGCGAATACGCGGTCTCGGCGACGACGGCGCCTCGCTGAGCCTTCCTTCTGCGGAGCTTCGGAGACGGTGGCGCGCGCATGACTACCCCCTGACGAGCGCGACGATGGCGCCGGCGCCGAACGCCAGCGCCATCGGAACGTGCAGCCGGGCCGGTCGTCCGGCCTCGACGGCGGGCAGCGAGACGGTCGCCGCCGCCGTCCGCAGGTTGCGCACGATGCGCGTGCGCGACTCGCGGTCGGCCGCCGCGAGCACCCCCAGCGCGACGAGGCCGCCGAGCGCGACCCCCCACACGAACGCCCACGCCGTGAGCGCGGGCCCGAGCCAGGCGCCGAGGGCGATCACCAGCTTGGCGTCGCCCCCTTTGTACAGCCGCACGGCGAACGGCACGATCACCAGCCCGAAGCCGGTCAACATGCCCAGGGCGCCGTCGCCCAGGCCGGAGAGGCCGGCCTGCCAGACCTGCCACCCCAGCCCCGTCGCGGCGATCGCCCCGTTGAGGCCGTTCGCCACCTTCCGCCGGAACAGGTCGCTGAGACCGGCGGCCACCAGGCCCAGGCCGAAGATCGGACCGAAGACCGGGTCGGCGAGGAGCGGCAATCGGCGTCCGCTACTGGTTCGAGATGATGCCGCCGGCGCGGCGCAGCATGCCGGCGATGCTGTCGCGGAAGAAGATGAGGGTGCCGATCAGCGCGACACCCACGATGGCGGCGATGATGCCGTACTCGACGGCGGCGGCGGCGTCTTCCTCGTGGCGGAGGCGCTTGAGCAGGTCACGCATCTCGAATCTCCTTGTTCGGGCGTCCCCCGGGAAGCGGCGCCCCCCGGATGCACGGCAACGATACAGCAAAGTACACGCCAAACGGAAAATCTTCGTGACGCACCGTGCGACGGCCCTGCGGGGGGGTGGCGCTGGGGTCTGTCGTCCCCGGCGTCGGGGTGCGCCGACCCCAAGGTCGAGCAGCCACGTGATGCTTGCCGGGCGTGCGCGCGCTCGCTACCGTCGCCGGCATGATCCATCCCAAGTACTTCGTCCCGAATGGCTGCACCGCGCTGTCGATGCTGTTCGGGTTGGCGTCGGTGGCCGCTTCGGTGGCCGGCCAGTTCGAGCTGGCGGCGTGGATGATCCTGTGGGGCGTCCTGCTCGACAAGCTCGACGGCACGTTCGCGCGGCTACTGAAGGCGACGTCCGAGTTCGGCGTGCAGTTCGACTCGTTCGCCGACTTCGTGGTGTTCGGCGTCTCGCCGGCGGCGCTGGTCTTCTTCCGCGTCGCGGGGTCCGGGGCTTCGCCCTGGCAGAGCGCCGACAATTACCTCGTGCTCGCGTGCGCCGGCCTGTACGTCGTCGCGGTGGCGGCGCGCCTCGCGCGCTTCAACATCAGCTCGCCGCCGATGGGCGACCGCTACTTCTACGGCGTGCCGACGACGTTGTGCGGCGCCGTCATCGCCTCCGCGTACCTCACGCTCGACGGCCACGGCCTGGTCGACCAGTCGCTGAAGGCGTTCCCGTTCGTGCTGCTCGTCGCCGCCGTCGCCATGGTCAGCAGCCTCAAGCTGCCGAAGCTGAAGCCGCGCAAGAACCTGCTCTTCAACGTGTTCCAGTTCGGCAACGTGCTCGCCGCATACATCCTGGCGCCGCTGCGGATGTATCCCGAGTACCTGCTGGCGATCGCGCTCGTCTACCTGGTGGTCGGCCTCGGCTGGTGCCTCGTGTTCCCACCGCAGCCCGACGCCGCCGGCGAGGACGAGGCGCTGGCCGAGGAAGAGGCCGCCGCCTGATCCCCGAGACGCCCGTCGACCCCCCCGCGACTTCCGACGACCCCCCCGGCGACTGCCGACGACCCCCGCGGAAAGTGTCAACGAGGCGCCCGGTCTGAAGTGTCAGCGAGGCGCCCGGTTTGTACCGCGGGCGGCGGGAAACCCAACGTGCGCAGGGCGAAGCGCACGAGCGCGTCCACGAACCGCGGATCGGCGGCCAGGGCCGGCTCGCGCGCGCAGGTCGAGCCCACGATGCCGCCCAGGGCGCGTGAGAGCAGGCGCGCGGTCATCTCGACGTCCAGCGAAGGGTCGGGCAGCTCCGCGCGCCGCGCGGCCAGGAACGTGGCGACGCGGGCTTCCTGCCCCGCCTCGAAGCTCGCGACCGGCTCGCCTTCCATCCGCGAGATGGCCACCTGGTGGAGGATGCGGTCGAGCACCGGATCGACGAACGCCGCCGCGGCGATGCCACGCACCGCGACCTCGATGGCATCGGGCAGCGGCAGGACCTGCAGGTGGGGCCAGAGCTGGTCGGAGGCCGCTTCGATCCGCCGGAAGAAGCGCTCGCCCAGGGCGCGGTACAGCGCCGTCTTGTCGGGGAAGTACTGGTAGAGCGAGCCCGTGCTGACGCCCGCGCGCGCCGCGATGCGGGCCACGGTGGCGCCGGGCAGGCCGTGGACGCGCAGGACGTCGGCGGTGGCATCGAGGATGGCTTCGACGAGGGCGCGGCTGCGCTCCTGCCGGGGCGCGCGGCGAGACGGGGGGACGCGCGACGTGGTCATGCCGGCGAAGGTAACCCGATTCCGGGTCGGTGAAACATGAACGTCACACCCGCCGACCGTCTCCGGACGGCCAGCGACGGGGCTCCGGACGCGCTCGAAACGCGACTTTGCCGCCGCGCGCACGGGCGATAGGCTCCTTCGGAGGGGGGAGCCATGAAACGAACACTGCTCGCGGGCGTGCTGCTCGCGGCCTGTGGCGCGAACGAGCAGGGCGCGACTTCGTCGCCCGCGCCCGAAGAGACCTTCACCCAGCCCCGCGAGATCTCTGCCTCGGACGGCGTGGTCTCGCTGACGATGAAGCCGACCGAGGTGACGATCGGCGGGCGCCGGCTCTGCCTGCGGGCCTACGGCGAGCTGCCGGGCCCCACGATCCGCGTGCCCGAGGGCGAAGAGCGCAGCGTGCGCGTGGACCTGCACAACGCGTTCACGAAGTCGACACATCGCACGGTGGCTTCGCAGGATGGCAACGGCGAGGAGCACTGCTATGACTTCGGGCTGACGAACCTGCACGCCCACGGCCTGCACGTGCAGCCGCAGTACGCCGCGGGCGGCGAGGCCTGCGCGCCGCCGGGCTGCGCGGACGCGGACGGCGACGGCCGCGAAGACGCGGTGTATTTCGCGGACAATGTGTTGAACGAGGTGCCGCCGGGCGGGCGCGCGAAGTACCGCTGGGACCTCGACCAGGACGACGCCGATCCCGACCGTCCCGGCGGGCGACACTGGCCGGGGACACACTGGTACCACCCGCACATCCACGGCTCGACGACGGTCCAGCTGATGAACGGCGCGGCGGGCATGCTCATCGTGGAGGGCGACGTCGACCGGCTCCCGGCCGTGAGCGCGGCGCGCGAGCGCGTGATGGTGTTCAGCCAGATCCCATACGACGTCGAAGACAAGAACGTGGACGGCGAGCCCCTCGTCGAGCCGCTGGCCGAGGGCGAGCCCTGTGACGAGGACCACCTCTCCGTCGACAACTTCCTCGCCGCGCACCACGCCGCGACGACGAACACCACGCTGAACGGCAAGATCTCGCCGGTGATGGTCACGGCGCCGGGTCAGGTCGAGCGCTGGCGCATGGTGCACGCGGGGCAGCTCGAGGAGATGTGGATCGGCATCTTCCCCGGCACGGACGAGAAGTGCAGCGGCATCGACGCCTCGAAGCCGGTGGCGGTCCAGCAGTTCGCCGCCGATGGCATCGCGCTGCCGAAGACGTTCGAGCGCAACTGGTGGTTCATGTCGCCGGGCTATCGCATCGACCTGCTCGTGAAGATGCCCGCGGAAGAGACCACGCTGTGCGTGCAGGCCTATCGCTCCGACAGCCTGGCGGACCTGACGAAGATCCAGGAGCCGGAGATCGGCATGTTCCCGGCGGAGGACCTGCTGGCCATCATCCGCGTGCATCCGGGCGCCGGACAGGCGACGAGCACGCGCCTGCTGACCGACGCGGAGCTCGCGACGGTGGCGCCGCCCGTGAGCTGGACGGGGCGCTTCCAGGGGCGCGACGGCGTGCGCGTGAGCTGCGACGAGCAGGGCGCCGACTGGTCGCTCGAGCCCGACCAGAAGGTGGTGATGGTGCACCCCGCGCTCATCGATCCCACCGACGACGAGCAGGAGGAGGCCACGCCGAGCAGCGGCGGCCACTGCGACCCCGAGCACCACCACGGCGACTCGGCGTTCGACTCGGTGTGCAGCTGCCCGCTGCCGAACCTGAACTGCCGGATCTTCCACCCGCGCCGGATGTTCCGGCACACGGACGCCGCGGGCGCCGAGCATCGCTACCGCAGCGACCGTGTGTTCGTCGCGGGCAGCAGCGAGCTCTGGGAGGTCAGCGCCTCGGACGGGCACCCCTTCCACCTGCACATCAACCCGTTCGTCGTCTGTCCCGCCGCCTCGAAGCGCGACCCGCCGTTCGCGCACTGGCGCGACACGTACTTCGTGGAGTTCAGCGATCTCATCGCCGACGACAACCGCCCGCGCCGGTTCCTCCTGCGGCACGCCGAGGCGTTCACCGGCGCCTTCGTGCAGCACTGCCACAAGCTCACCCACGAGGACGAAGGCATGATGGAGCTCGTCGAGGTCTGTCGGCCGGACGATCGAGACTGCCTGTGCCTGATGGGGAGGGTCGACGCCACCGGCGCCTGTGTCACCTCCAACGCCGGCTGCTTCGAAGACGACGAGCAGTGCCGCTTCGCCGAAGCCATGGTGGCCAGCTACTCGCCGGGCGACTACGCGGAGATGGAGTCGGCGAGAGTCACGGCGCTGCCCCGGGCGGCGATCGAGCAGCTCGCGACGGCGGGCCTCGAGCAGTGCCTCCCGCCGGGCCCGCCCGGGCCGCCGGGTCCCCCCTGAGGCGGGGTCAGCCCGGCCCGAAGGCGCGGTGGAAGACGCCGTAGCGCGTCGACCGCTCGTTCACCACCAACGCGTCGACGCCGGCGGCGGCGGCCGCCTGCTCGAGGACGACGGCGCCGGCGAGCGCGACGTCCGCGCGGGACGCGTCCATGCCCGGAAGGGCGAGGCGCTCGGCGTGCGTCGACGTGGCGAAGCGGGTGGCCATGTCGGTGACGGCGGCGAGCGGGAGCGAGGTGCTGTGGATTCGGGCGCTGTCGTGCGTCGCCAGGCCGAGGTGCAGGCGGGCGAGCAGCGGGCCGCTCGAGCCGCTGGCGACGAGGGCCGGCGCCGGGCGCGGCAGCGGGAGCGCGGCGAGGCGCGCCCGGACGGCCGTCCGCAGGGCCTCGAGCGTCTCGGCGCCCGGCGGATCGGCGGCGACGTGGCGCTCGGTCAGGCGGACGACGCCGAGCTCGGTGCTGACGCGGCCGCCCGTCCAGACGACCTCGGCGCTGCCGCCGCCGACGTCGACGACCCAGGCGCCGGGGTCGAGGCCGGGCAGCTCGCGGACGGCGGCGAGGCGCACGATCTGCGCCTCGACGTCGCCGCCGACCACCTCGACGTGCAGACCGAAGCCCGCGCATTCGTTGATGAATTCGTCGCGGTCCGCCGCGTCGCGCAGCGCGGAGGTGCCGATGGCGGCGATGCGCGTCACGTCGTGGGCGCGGCACGTCGCGACGAAGCCGCGCAGCACCGCGAGGGCGCGGGCGCGCGACTCGGGGTGCAGGCGGCCGGCGGCGTCGACGCCGCGGGCCAACCGCGTGACCACCGCTTCGTCGTGGAGGGAGGCGACGCGACCGTCGGGCCCGAACGAGCCGATCAGCAGCTTCAGCGAGTTGCTGCCGATGTCGACGGCCGCGTAGCGGCTCACTTCGACGCCTTGAACTCGGCGCGGCGATTGAGGCGGAGCGACTCGTCGCTCTCGCCGTAGTCGGCGGGCTGCTCCTCGCCGTAGCTGATGATCGACATGCGGCTCGCGTCGATGCCGAGCGACTCGAGGTAGCGGCGCACGACCTGCGCGCGCTTCTCGCCGAGCGCCAGGTTGTACTCGGTGCTGCCGCGCTTGTCGCAGTGGCCCGCGATCACGAGATGCTGTCCCGGATTCTTCTTGAGCCACGCCACGTTGCGCGCGAGCACGTCGCGCGCCTCGGGCGAGAGGTCGAAGGCGTCGTAGTCGAAGTAGATCGTCTTCAGGCCTTCGAGGTTCTCGGCCTCGACCGCCGGCGTCGTGTTCTGGTCGATGAACTCGTTGGGATCGACGCCGGTGGTCTGCTGCGCCGGCTTCTCGCACTCTTCCTTGCGCAGCATCGCCTTGTTGCGCGCGGCGAGCGCCAGCTTCTTGGCGGCCTTCGCCGCCTTCTCGGCCTCGTCGTTCTTGCCCTCGTCGGCCAGCTTGTTGGCCTTCTCGAGCATCTTCTTCGCGGCCGCGTACTCCTCGGGCGCGCATTTCTCGGCGAGCTTCGCGTCGGCGAGCGCGCCGTCGGCCTCGGAGAGGACCTTCGTCGGCCGACCACCGCAGGCGGCCAGCAGCAGGGCGAGCGCGCAGGTGCGCGCCAGGGCGACAGTCTTCATGGGGCTCCTCGGTGCGCGGCCGCCGGTCGGACGTGGACCACCACGCCGTCCCCCAGGGCGGCCTCGCGGATGCGTTCGTCGGTGGGGACGGGCAACGTGGCCCCGCCCCCGGGCGCGTAGCGGCGCAGTCCCGCGGCGAGAGATGGCTCCGCGCCGGGGTCGGTCGCGCGCACCACGCGGTGCTCGATGATGTGGCCTTCAGCGTCGAGGCGCACGCGCACCTCGGCCTCGACCGGGACCGCCTTCGACAGCAGCACGGCCAGGCGCGCGGTGTACAACGACGGCGGCGGGCCGCCGACGGGCAACGACGGCGGCGGGCCGCCGGTCGGCAGCGCCGGCGTCGACGGCGCCGCGGGCGGGGCGAACAGCGGCGCCGCCTGGGTCTGTGCGGCGCCCGAGAGCGTCGGCTCCGGGGCCGGACGGATCACGCGCGGCGGCGGCTTTCCGGCGTCGCAGGCGCCGACGAGCGCGGCCAGGGCCAGCACGCGTCTCACCGCTGCCAGGCCGGGGTCAGGTACTCGCCCTTCCCCTGGCTGACCGGGTGCTGCACGCGCCCGTCGAGCGTCGACAGGAACAGCTTCGCCTCGCCGCTGCGCGTGCTGCTGAAGATGAGGTAGCGGCCGTCGGGCGAGAAGCTGGGCTCCTCGTTGTTGCCCTGGTCCTGGGTGACGCGCGCGACCTCGCCCGTGCTGACGTTCACGGTGAATACGTCGAACTTGTAGCGCTCGTCGCGGGCGGTGAAGGCGATGAGATCGCCGCGAGGGCTCCAGTCGGGCGTCTGGTTGTAGTCGCCCTGGTACGTCAGACGCCGCGCGTTGCCGCCGTCGGCGCCCATGACCCAGATCTGGGGCGTGCCGTGCCGGTCGCTGACGAACGCGATCTGGGAGCCGTCGGGGGACCACGTGGGGCTCGCGTCGATGCCATCGGTGTTGGTCAGGCGCTTGATCACCTTCCCGGTGCCGGCCTCGAGCAGATAGATCTCGGGGTTGCCGTCCTTCGAGATGGTCGCCGCCACGCGGGTGCCGTCGGGGCTGAGCACGCCGCCGGTGTTCAAGCCCGGGTAGCTCGACAGCTTGCTCGACGCGCCCTTCTCGAGAGTGAAGAGGTCGGGGTTTCCGTCCTTGAAGCTGGTGAAGATGATCTTCCCGGCGTTGAAGCTGGGCAGCATGTTGATGCTGCCGTTCTTCGTCAGCTGCATCTCGTCGCTGCCGTCGGGGGCGAGCATGAAGAGCTCCTTGCCGCCCTGGATGCGCTTCACGAACACGATGCGCGTGCGGAAGAAGCCCTCGGTGCCCGTGTAGTACTTGATCACCTGGTCGACGAAGCCGTGCGCGTGGCGCCGCAGCTTGTCGGGGTCGAGCTCGACGTCGGCGACGGCGTCGTAGGGCGCGGGCAGGGCCACCCGCTGGGAGCGATCGACCGAGTACAGGCGCAGGTCGGCCTTCACGGTCGTGCCGACGATCTGGAAGCCGATCTTGACGAGCCCCTGGGCGCCGACGTTGAACCACGCCTTGTACTGCGGGTCCATGCCTTCGACCTTGGGGTCGATCAAGAAGGATGCCTTGTCGATCAGGTTGAAGTAGCCCGCCAGCGTGAGGTCGCGCTGCACGGTGCCGGAGAGCGCCTCGGTGACGCCGCGCGTGTCGGGCGAGCCGCCGATGTTGACCGCGTCGGGGACGGCGACGTTGACCATCGACTGGCCGCCGACCGCGACGTCGAACTTGATCGCGTCCTTGGCGCCCGGCTTGGGCTGGGCGTGGGCCGCGACCGCGGCGAGGAACGTCAGGAGAAAGGCGAATCTCTTCAACATCGGCTCCTCATCGATCCCCGCGCATGACGGGTTCCATCGGACGGGTCAGCACGGCCTGGCGCAGCTTCGGCTCGGTCGGCAGCGGCAGCTTCTCGGGCGTCCCGGCGCCGAACTTCTTCACGGCGCGGAGCGCGGCGTCGTCGAAGAACTGGTTGCCGCTGCTGCGCGCGATGATCGGCTCGCCCTTGACCTTGCCGTCGGCGCCGAGCTGGAAGCGCACCTCGCACGTCAGGCGCTTCAGCACGTCGGGCGCGATCGTCGCCGGCGGCTCGAGGTTGCGGCTCAGGATCAGCGAGAGCTGCGAGATGTAGCCGAGGAACGCCGAGCCCTTCGTCGGATCGGTGGTGTTGCCGCCGTCGAAGCCGTCCTCGGCGCCTTCGGGCGGCTCGTCCTCGTCGCCCACGCGCTCGAGCGCCTTGGCGATGGCCGCCTGGCGCTTCTTCTTCTCGTCCTCCTGCAGCTTGCGGAGCTCGGCCTCCTTCTTCTGGCGCTCCTTCTCCTCGCGCTCCTGCTGCAGCCGGATCTCGTTGGGATCCGGGGGCTTGGGCGCCTCGGGCTCGGTGGGGCCGGTCTTGACGACCTGCTCCTCCTGCGGCATCGGCGCCGGCGAGGTCGGGATGCGGGGCAGCAGCTTCGGATCGCGCGGCTTGCCCTTCTGCAGGATCTCGATGGACTCGAACTCGAGGATCTCGGGCGCCGCCTCGTCGGGCTCGCCGCGGCCGATCACGCCCGCGAGCGCCATGCCGACGAACAGGCCGCCGTTGATCACGACGGCGACGATCGTCGAGGCGACCCGCAGGCCGAGGTCGCGGGGCTCGCCGTTCACTTGGGCGCCGCCTCCGCCTTGGGCGCCCCTTCAGGCGGGTTCGTGACCATGCCGAGGTGCGGCACGCCCGCCTTGCGGATGCGGGCCATCACGTCCACCACGAAGCCGTACGGCAGGCGCCGGTCGGCCTGTAGGAAGATCTTCTGCTCCTTCTGGACCTTCTCGTTCGCCTTGATCAGGCTCTCGAGCGGCGCCAGGCAGGTGCCGAAGTCGCCGTCCTTCACCCCGGTGCAGTCGACGCCGGGGAGCGGCATCTCCTCGCCGTCCATGTTCCACGTGGTGCGGTAGTCGGCGTGCAGCGTGAGGATCATGTTCTGGAAGTCCTCGGCCTTCACCGGCTCGGCACTCGTCTTCGGCAGCTCGACCTCGACCTTGCGCTGATTCTGCTGCTCGACGATCACGGGCACCGTCACCATGAACACGACGAGCAGCACGAGCATCACGTCGACCAGCGGCGTGACGTTGATCTCGCTGAGAGATCCGCGCCGGTCGTTGCCGTTTCCTCCACCCATCGCCATGGCGCTGCTCCCGCCCTTACTTGAAGAAGTGGCGCTTGACGATGTTCAGGAAGTCGTGGCCGAAGTTCTCCATGTCGGTCACGAGGACGCGGATGCGGTTGATGAAGAAGTTGTAGGCCGCGACCGCGGGGATGGCGGCGACGAGGCCGATGGCGGTGGCGACGAGCGCCTCGGCGATGCCCGGGGCCACCGTGGGCAGCGTGGCGTTGCCCTCGTGCGCGATGTTGATGAACGAGTTCATGATGCCCCACACCGTGCCGAACAGGCCGACGAACGGGGCGGCGCTGGCGGTGGTCGCGAGGAACTGCGTCATCGACTCGAGGTGCACGACCTCGTTGTTCTGGGCGCGGCGCAGGGCGCGGGTGATGTTCTCGATGTCGCCGAGCTGCTCGCGCATGGTGTCGGTGGGGCTCGCCCCGCCGCGCAGCTTGCTGAGCTCGACGTAGCCGGCGCGGAAGATCTGGCTGATCGGGCTGCGCTGCAGCGCCTGGCTCGTCTGGTAGATCTCGTCGAGCCGCTTCGACTGCCAGAACGTCTCGAGGAAGAGCTGGCTCTCCTTCTGCGCGCGGCGGATCGACAGCCACTTGTAGACGATGACGTACCAGCTGAAGAGCGAGAGCAGGACGAGCACGACGAGCACGCCCTTCACGATGGGCGACGCCTTCGCGATGAGCCCGACGATGCTGACCTCTTCGTCGCCCGCCAGCGTGACCAGGTTCACCAGGATCGATTCCATCGTTCAGTCCATCGCCGTCGAAGTCCGCGACCGGACGCAACTAGCATGCGGGTCAGATGTAAGTCAACGTGCGACAGGCCCGAACCGGACCTCGAACGGGAAGGGCGCGCTGACCCGAACGCCGCTCCGCAGCACGAAGTCGTGCACGCCCGCGCCAGCGGCCTCGGGCACGCGCACCAACACGGTGTCGTCGCTCCAAGATTCCACCGGCGCCGCGGCGCCGCCGAGCCACACGCCGTCGGACGCGCCGCGCAGCCCGAACCGTTCGCCGATCAGCGTGACCGTCTGACCGGGCCGCGCGCTCGCCGGCCGGACCTCGGCGATCGACGGCGCGCGCGGCTCGTCGAACGCGTCCTCGCACGCGGCGAGCGCCCCGAGAAGCACCAAGAATCGCGCGTTTGCACGAGCCATGACGGGCGCGCATGCTATCGCGAACGTACGGTGGTCGCATGTGGATCTCCCTCTTCGCCGCGCTGCTGACGGCGGGCACGTACGACGGCGTGTCCGAGAGCGGGCGCGTGCGCCTGACGCTGGGCGACGACGGGACGGCGCGCTTCGCCGGCGCCGAGTGCCGCTATACGAGCGACGACGCGGCGCTGACGCTCGTGTGCGGCGCGACGACCTACGTCCTCCGCGGGCGCCGCGAAGGCGCGGCCGTGGTGCTGACGGGGCCGCCCTTCGGGACGCTGCGGCTGCGCGCCGTCGCGCATCCGGCGGAGCAGGTGCCGGCGCCGGCGCCCCTGCCCGCGGCGCTCGTGGGGACCTGGGCCTACACGGCGTCGGGCGGCACGCTCTCGCTCCGCCTGGCGGTCGACGGCACGTTCGAGATGCGGCAGGCGTCGCTCGGCGCCGGCGAGCCGGTGGTGACGCGCGGGCGCTGGTCCGGCGACGAGAGCGCGCTCGTCCTGCAGCCGGAGGGCGGTCCGCCTCTGCGCTACCGCGCGACCGCGCTCGGCGATCGCCTCCGCATCGGCGGCGGCGATCTGCCCGCCGACGTGGAACTGCCGAAGATGGAAGCGGATCCGGAAGCGCCCCTATAATCGGCCCTTCCGTGTCTCGGGGGGGAGTCTCGATGCGAGCACGCGCGACGGTTCTGCTGGCGGCCACGCTGCTCTTCGCGGGGTGCGCGGGCAGCGGCAGCGGCGGCGACGACGACGACGGGGCCGGCGGCGCCGGCGGCTTCGGAGGCGGCGCCGGTGGCGCCGGCGGGGGTGGTGGAGGCGGCGGCTTCGGCGGCGGCGGCGGCTTCGGCGGCGACAACACGCGCCCGGAGCTCATGCGCATCGGCGACCGCGAGGCGCCGGTCGGCCAGACGCTCGAGATCACGCTGTCGGCGAGCGATTCCGATGGCGATCCGCTCACCTACAGCGTCCGTTCGACGCTCCCCCAGGGGGCCAAGTTCGACAAGGAGCAGGGCCGCTTCACCTGGACGCCCGAGGAAGAGGGCACCATCGTCCTCATCACCTTCGAGGTGTCCGACGGCACGCTGAAGGACCAGGAGACCATCCAGATCACGGTGGTCGGCGCCGACCAGGCCGGCAACAAGCCACCCGAGCTGGACGATCCGGGCGACCTGGTGCTGGCGGCGGGGCGGCCGTTCACGCTGCAGCTCGAGGCGACCGACCCCAACGGCGACCCGCTCACCTTCAGCATGCGCGGCGACACGCTCGACGGGGCGACGCTGGACGCGGCGACCGGCCAGTTCCGCTGGACGCCGCCCGCCGAGGCCAACGGCCGCAGCTTCAACGTGACGTTCGTGGTCGGCGATGGGCAGGTCGAGACGACCGCCGACGTCCGGCTCGTCGTGGGCGACGGCGGCAACCTGCCCCCGCGCATCGCCCAGATCGACGACGTCGAGGCGCGCGTGGGCGAAGAGGTGCGCATCCAGGTGGTCGCCGAGGACGACCGCCCGGAGAGCCTCGTCTACGGCATCGTCGGCTCGCCGCCGGACGGCGCATCCTTCGACACGACGCAGGGCCTCTTCACGTGGACGCCCCGCGAAAAGCACGCCGGCCAGGCGTTCCGCGTCGTCTTCGAGGCCTCCGACGGCGAGTTCCGCGCGGTGCGCCGCACGACGATCCAGGTGGTCGCCGGCGGGGAGACGCCGATGGACTGCCCCGCCGACGCCGCCGAGCCCGGGCCCGAGGCGCTCGAGTCCGGCCGCGCCGTCGAGGGCCGCAGCATCTGCCCGGTCGGCGACGAGGACGTGTACCCGTTCGAGGTGCCCGCCGGCGGCTCGTTCCGCGTCGACGTGACCTTCCAGCACGCCCGGGGCGACATCGACCTCGAGGTCACCGGGCCCGGCGGCTACCGCGCGACGTCCGACAGCGTCACGGACCTCGAGAGCGTGGTCGGCGCCAACGTGGCCGGCGGGGCGTACCAGGCGCGCGTCTACGGCTTCCAGAGCGTCAACCCGGACTACCGCATCCGCTTCGACAGCATGGGCCAGGGGCCGGACATGTGCGCCGACGACGCCGCCGACGAGACGGGCAACGACGACGCGGGCCGCGCCGCCGATCTGCGCGACTTCACCGGGGTGAACCTGAAGATCTGTCCGAA
Organism: Myxococcota bacterium; assembly: GCA_963169045.1. Lineage (GTDB taxonomy): Bacteria > Myxococcota_A > Bradymonadia > UBA7976 > UBA1532 > CAUJDF01. The sequence goes on along the minus strand of CAUJDF010000037.1, from coordinate 25,698 downwards.
CGATGACGATTTCTACTCGGTCGATCTGACGGCGGGCGCGCGGGTGACGCTGCGGGTACTGTTCTCGCACGCGCAGGGCGACATCGACCTGGAACTGACGGGTCCGGAGGGCTTCCGCCGGCAGGGGACGTCGTCCAACGACGACGAGGAGATCGCCATCGAGGCGGTGCCGGTCACCGGCACGTACGTCCTGCGTGTGTACGGCTACCAGGGCGCCGAGAACGAGTACGTCGTCGAGCTCGAGGAGGACGCCGGCACGCCCTGCGAGCGGGACCGGGTGGAACCGAACGACACGCGCCCGGATGCGGAGCCGTTCCGGCCGGAGCTGTACCGCAACCTGACGTGGTGCGGCGACACCGACTGGTACAAGACCGACGTGCCCGCGAACCAGGAGTTGGTGGTGTTCATCAGCTACACCGGCAACCGCGCGCCGGTGGTCGAGGCGACGAACGCGGACGGCGTGCGCGTCCCGGGGCAGAGCTTCGAGGTGGCGCAGGGCGACGGCTGCCAGGCGGGACGCGAGGGGTGCCGGCGGCTCGTGGCGCGTCCGGCGGCGCCCGGCTTCGTGTTCTGGTCGGTGACACAGGGCACGGTGGGCATGCAGTACGACGCGTCGGTGCGCGTGCAGCAGCGCGCCGGCGCCGGCGGCGCGTGCAGCCCGAACAACCAGACCTGCGACACCGTGTACGTGTGCGACTACGACACCGAACAGTGCGTCGTGAGCGACTGCTCGGCGGATCCGGACGCGTGTCCGGGCGACTACCTCTGCCACCAGACGTGGTGCGTCGAGCTGTGCAACGACGACCTCACGTGCGGCCGCGCCGACTACGCGTGCAAGCTGCTGCAGGGCATCGAGACCTGCGGCATCGAGGGGCCCGCGGGCGTCGGCGAGTCGTGCATCGACTTCACCGACTGCGCGGGCAGCTACGACTGCCTGAACGCGGTGGGCGTGCCCGGCGGCTACTGCACGCGCGAGTGCGGCCGCGACGCGGACTGCGACGCCGGCGGCGTGTGCGCCACCTTCGGGGGCGGCAACCACTGCGGCGACGAGTGCGCGAACGACGGCGAGTGCCGCCAGGGCTACGGCTGCCGCCGTCAGAACCGGGCCGGCGGCGGTCAGGTCAACATCTGTATTCCTTTGTAATTCCACGCCAATCGCGTTGCGCTCCGACCGGAGCGCCCCATCTTCCCCAGGCACATGACCTCGTACCCCCTCTTCGCGGTGGTCCCGCCGGGCCTCGAGGCGGCCGCGGCGGCCGAGGCTCTCGAGCGCGGCTTCGCGGGCGCGCGCGCCGAGCCCGGCGGCGTGGCCTTCGAGGGCGATCCGCTGCGCGCGAACCGGGCGCTGGCGATCCCGACGCGCGTCCTGCAGCGCGTGGCGCGGTTCCGGGCGCGCACGTTCGATGAGCTCCTGGCCGGGGCGACGAAGGTGGAGTGGGCGCCGTTCGGCGGCCTGACGCCGCGCGCCGTCGCCCACAAGTCGCGGCTCTACCACACCGGCGCGATCGCCGAGCGGCTGGCGCAGGTGGTGCCGGCAGGACCGGTGGAGCTGCTGGCGCGGCTTGACCACGACACGTGCGAGCTGAGCGTCGACACGTCGGGCGAGCCGCTGCACCGGCGCGGGTGGCGGCTCGAGACCGGCGCGGCGCCGCTGCGGGAGACGCTGGCGGCGGGCATCCTGCGGCTGGCCGGGTGGCGGCCCGGCGAGGCGCTGTACGACCCGATGTGCGGGTCCGGGACGTTCCTGATCGAGGCGGCGACGTGGGCCGCCGGCCGGGCGCCGGGCGCGGGCCGGGCCTTCGCCTGCGAGCGGTGGTGTCCGCCCTCGCCGGTGCCCGCCTGGGACGCGGTGCCGACGGTCTTCGGGGGCAGCGATCGTTCGCGCGCCTCGGTGGAGGCGGCGCGACGCAATGCCGAGCGCGCCGGCATCGTATTGACGGTGACCGAGATCGAGGTCGGGCGCGCGCGGCCGCCGGCCGGGACGGGGCTGCTCGTGTGCAACCCGCCTTACGGCAAACGGTCGCCGGCGGCCCTGCACGCGTTCGACCGCCTGGCGGCGGCGCTGGCCGGGCCGTTCGCGGGCTGGCGCGCCGCAGTGCTGGTGCCGGAGCCGGCCTGGGTCCCGCGACTGGGCCGGCCGGCGGCGCATCTTCACCCGCTCACCAACGGCGGGCTGCGGGTCGATCTGGTCGTCGCGGAGCCCCGGAGTCCCCATGGCCGCTGAACGCCTCGCGCCCGACGAGGCCCGCATCGTCGAAGAAGAGCTGGTGATGCTGCTGAAGGTGCAGCGGCTCGTCACCGGCCAGGACGACGGCGAGGCCGGCACCGCCGACTACGACCGCGAGATGGTCTCGCTGCGCGACCAGCTCGCCGAGTCGCGCGCCGAGGACCACGCCGCGCTCGTCGAGCACCTGCTGCGCCTGTCGGCGCTGCGCCAGGTGTCGGGGCGCGGCCGCTCCGTCCCGGTCAACCCGGCGAGCCCGTACTTCGCCCACCTGCGGCTGCGCGAGGGCGACGAGGTGCAGGACATCCTCATCGGCCGGCGCTCGTTCATCGACCGCCAGCGCAACGTGCACATCGTCGATTGGCGCAACTCCCCGATCTCACGCATCTATTACCGCTACGAAGAGGGCGACGAGTACGAGGAGTCGTTCCCGGGCGGCGTGCGCCGCGGCGTGGTGGAGCTGCGCCGGACGGTGACCATCGAGGACGGCCGGCTGACGCGCGTGCGCAGCGGCGAGTGCGTGATGGTGCGCGACGGCGAGAGCTGGCGGCGCCTCGCGCCGACGTTCGTGCGCCTCGAGGGCGGCCAGGGCGCGGCGCTGCGTGCGCCGTCGGAGCGGCTCGGCCGCACCGGCCCCGACACGCGCCTGCCCGAGATCACGGCGCTGATCGACCCGGACCAGTTCCACGCCATCACGACCGACAAGTCCGGCGTGGTGGTCATCAACGGCGGCGCGGGCACCGGCAAGACGACGATCGCGCTGCACCGCGCGGCGTGGCTGCACTTCCAGGACGCGAAGCGGTTCGCGGCGAAGAAGATGCTGGTGCTGACGCCCGGCGACGCGCTCGCGCGCTACGTGGGGCGGGTGCTGCCGGCGCTCGACGTGAACGGCGTCGCCATCGAGACGTTCGAGAAGTGGGCGCACCGGCACGTGAAGCGGCTGATCCCGGCGCTCAAGAAGCGGCCGCTGACGAGCGACACGCCGATGGGCGCGCGCCGGCTGAAGCGGCACCCTGCCCTGCTGCCGATGCTCGAGGAGGCGGTGCGCGACGCGGCGCGCGCCTTCGACGCGCCGATCGAGGAGGCCGGCGGTCCGGCGCTGCTCAAGGCGTGGGTGCAGCGGCGCAACCTGCCGCCGGCGCAGCGCGTGGACCAGCTGGCCCGGTGGGTGCGCGGCAAGGAGCTCGAGCGCTCGCACCGTGTGCGGCAGGTCATCGAGCTCGCGCGCTCGGTGCTCGGCGATCCCATCGAGATCTGGTCGACGCTGCTGACGGACCGCGAGCGGCTGGCGCGCGGCCTGCTGAAGGGCGGCGCCGGTCCGCGCGTGTGGGAGCTCGACCAGCTCGTCGAGACCGCGGCGCGGCAGGCGGACGACCCGCCGGACTACAGCGGCATCGACGAGGAGCGCCGCACCGCCGTCGACGGCCGCGACCTCGACGAAGGCGATCTACGCGGGCGGCTCGACGTCGACGATCTCGCGATTCTCTTGCGGATCTGCCAACTGCAGTACGGCGGCGGGGCGCTGCGCGGTCCGGCGGGGCAGCCGACGCGCTACGAGCACGTGGTGGTCGACGAGGCGCAGGACCTGGCGCCGCTGCACATCAAGATCGTGGTCGACTCGGCGGTGCCGGGGGCGCCGATCACGCTGGCCGGCGACACGAACCAGCGTGTGCGCTTCGACAGCGGCTTCGACGACTGGGGCACGCTCATCGGCGCGCTCGGCGTCGAGGCGCACGTGTTGCCGCCCTTGTCCGTGAGCTACCGGTCGACGCAGCAGGTCATGGAGCTCGCGCGGCACGTCCTCGGGCCGCTCGCCGGCGACCAGACGACGCGCGACGCGCGCGATGGGGCGCCGGTGGAGCTCTTGCGCTTCCACGAGGTGGGCGAGGCGGTGGCCTTCATGGCCGACTCGCTCAAGAGCCTGCGGGCGCGCGAGCGACGGGCGACGGTGGCGCTGATCGCGCGCACGCCCGAGATCGCGGACTCGTACTACGACGGCCTCATTCGCGCCGAGGTGCCGGGCATGCGGCGCATCCGCGAGCAGGAGTTCGACTTCTCGCCGGGCATCGACGTGACCGACGTCTACCAGGTGAAGGGCCTCGAGTACGACTACGTGGTGTTGCTCGAGACGACGGCGGACTGTTATCCCGAGGAGCTGGAATCGCGGCATCTGTTGCACGTCGGCGCCACCCGCGCGGCGCACCAGCTCTGGCTCGTGTCGTCGGCCACGCCCTCGCCGCTGCTGCCGCCCTCGCTCCTGGAGACCTGATGCGCTGGCCGCTCGCCGTCCTGCTCGTGGCTTCGCCGGCGGCGGCCAACATCCCCGCCGAGTACGTCGCCTGCGAGGGCGCGGCGCCCGGCGATCCGTGCCAGACCGTGGGGCCGCGCCACGGCAACTGCGTCCTCGACACGCTGTGCGTCGACCAGCCCGTACCCGAGCAGAACGAGTGCCTGCTGTGCCGCGACGGCTGCGGCGCGCTCGACGAGGGCGAGAGCTGCCTGCGCCGCGACAAGACCCACGGCGTGTGCGCGCGGCAGCCGGTGGAGACGTGCACGGACCGGCCGGAGACGTCGTTCGACGAGTGCAACCGCTGCGAGCCGGGCGAGCCCGAGGCGGTGCCGGCGGAGGATGGCGGGTGCGAAGCGGCGGACGCGGCGGTCGCGGCGCCGTGGGCGCTCATCCTGCTCGCGGGGCTGGCGCAGCTGCGGCGCAGGCGCGCCTGAGCGCGCGTCCGCGGGCGCGCGCCTACTCGTAGGTGATCGCGAGGATCTCGAGCGTCTCTCGGCCGGCGGGCGTCCGCAGCTCCGCGGCGTCGCCCTCGCGCTTGCCGAGCAGCGCCTTCGCCAGCGGTGCGATCCAGCTCACCCGGCCCTGCTCCGGCGCCGCCTCGTCGAGGCCCACGATCGTGACGGTGTGCTCGTCGCCCTGCGCGTCGGCGTACGTCACCGTCGCGCCGAAGAACACCTGGTCGCGCGGCGCCGGCGCGACGACCTGCGCGATCTCGAGGCTGCGCGCGAGGTACCGCGCCCGACGCGGCCGCTCGCCGCTGGCCTGGAGCGCGCGCAGCTCCGCCTGCAGGCGCTCGTAGCCGCCGGGTGTCATGTAGTTCGGCGCGCCGTCGGGCAGCGCGGGGCCGCCCTCGGGCAGCGCCTCGTCGCGCGCGTCGTCCTCCTTCGTGAAGGCCTTGCTCATCCGGGCCAGTCGTCGGCGTCGGGGACGAGCGGCACGACGCGGGCGCGCAGGTCGGGCGGCAGGCGCCGGTCGAGGATGTGGCCGACCTCGCGCGGCTTGTAGAGCTGGCTGAAGTGCATCAGGACCAGCGCCTCGTTCTGGAAGCGGTGCGCGTGCGCCAACAGCTCGTCGAGGTGGATGTGGGCGCCGGCGCGCGCCGCCGCGACGCTCTTGCGGTCGTCGAGGAAGGTGCACTCGAGGATGAGCGTCGCGACCTTGTACAGCTCGGGCGCGCGGTCGAGCACCTTGGGCAGCGTGTCGGTGGCATAGGCGAGCTCGAGGCGGTCGACCGGGTCGAAGAGGTCCTCGCCGGCCTTGCGGCGGCGGCCGATCTCCTCGCCGGGCAGGTCCTGGAACTCGGCGCGCAGCTTGTTCACGCGCCGGAAGAACAGGTAGCCGAGCGACGGCACGGGGTGGAACGTCTTGAAGGCGCGCACCCACAGGTCGTTCTGCAGGCGGATCTCCTGTCCCGGCTCCATGGGGTACAGATCCACCTCGAGCGGCCACCGGTGCATCTTGCTGATGACGGTGAGCATCTCCTGGAGCACCGGCGCGACGGCCACCGGCGCGTACACCTGCAGCCTCTGGCGCACGCCGACGAGGCCGCGGATGCCCATCATCGCCGGCAGCGCGCCCATGTGGTCCACGTGGCCGTGGCTCAGAAAGAGGCGGCTCACCGACGCGGCGGAGCGCGGCGCGATGCCGACGTCGAACAGCGCGTCGAGCTCGGGCACGTGGATCGCCGTGTAGACGCCGCCGAGCGACAGGCCGCGGACGGTGTAGCGGCCGGCCCGAATCTCAGAAATCATCACCACCCTTGGGCTTGAACCCGCGCAGGATGTTCGACGTGCGCAATGAGCGTCAACCGGTGCTGCTGCTCGACGTGATGGGCACGCTCGTCCACGATCCGATCTTCGATGCCGTGCCCGCGTTCTTCGGTTGCGACGTGCGCGGGCTCTTCCGCCGGCTCGACCCCGAGGTCTGGTACGCCTTCGAGCGCGGCGAGCTCGACGAGGCGCAATTCTTCGCGCGCTGGATGCGCGACCCCCTCCCCTTCGAGCCGGAGGCGCTGCGCGGGTGCCTGCGCGGCGCCTACCGGCTGCTGGACGGCATCGAGCCGCTCCTGCGCGACCTGAGCGCCGCCGGGGTGCCGATGCACGCGCTCTCGAACTACCCGGTCTGGTACGAGCTCATCGAGCAGGTCACCGGCCTGTCGCGCTACCTGTCGTGGCGCTTCGTCTCGTGCCGCACCGGCGTGCGCAAGCCGGACCCGCGCGCCTACGCCGGCGCCGCCGCCGTCCTCGGCGTCGACGCGGCGCGCTGCGTGTTCGTGGACGATCGCGCCGACAACGTCGAGGCCGCCGAGGCGCTCGGCATGACCGGCGTCGTCTTCGAGTCCGCGGCGGGCCTGCGCGCGCGGCTCGAAGCATTGGGCGTTCTCGAGGGTTGCGCCGGTGGAGACGTTGGCGCTTGATGACGCCGATGTCGGTCACCCCGCTCCGCCTGAACCTGCCCGCCGAGATGATGCGCCTGGGCTACGTGCTGCTCACCCGCCTGGGCGAGGGCGCCTCGGCCGAGGTCTTCGAGGCCCGGCATCCCGCGAGCGGGCGCCGCGTGGCGCTGAAGATCAGCCGCGGCGACATTCAAGAGGCCGAGGCCATCGCGGCGCGCTTCCGCACGGCGTGGAACGTCGGCCGCGGCCTGCGCCACCCGCACCTCGTCACCACGCTCGACGGCGGCGCCCTGCCCGACGGCCGCGCCTGGATGGCGATGGAGCGCCTCGTCGGCCGCGACCTGCAGGCCGAGCTCGACGCCGTCACGTTCCTGCCGCCGCCGCGCGCCGTCCACATCATGCGGCAGGTCTGCGAGGCCCTGCTCGTCCTGCACCGCCGCGGCGCCGTCCACCGCGACGTCAAGCCCGAGAACATCTTCCTGTGCCAGGGCGGCCACCACGCCGACCACGTCAAGCTGATCGACCTCGGCGTGCTCGCCGTCCCCACCGACGACCCCAACCGGTTCCACGAGCCCACGGGCGAGTTCATCATGGGGACGCCGCTCTACCTCGCGCCGGAGCTGGCGCGCGGCGAGCGACCGGGGCCGCGGGCCGACCTGTACGCGGTCGGCGCGGTGCTCTACCACCTCGTCGCCGGCCGCCCGCCCTTCGACGGCGAGGACCCGACGGAGGTCGTGGCGCGCCACGTCCACGAACGGCTCGTACCGCTCGACCGCCTGGTCGAGGGGCTGACGCCGTCGCTCGTCGACCTCGTGCACGCCTGCCTCGAGAAGGACCCGGCGGCGCGTCCCGGCGACGCGGCGGTGGTGATGGCGGCGCTCGACTCGTGTTCGCACGACCTGACCTGGGGCACGGGGCCGATGCCGGCCATGCGGCGGTCGGCGATCCCGGTGGTGCCGCGGCCCGGCATCGCCGCGGAGTGGGCGCGCTTCGCCGAGGTGATCGAGGCCGCGGTGGCAACGTCTTGGCAGGGCCTCAAGCGGCCGGTCGAGATCGACGCGGCGATGGAGTGGGTGGGCGCGGCGCGCGAGACGCTGCGGCAGGCCGCCGCCGACGCCGCTGTCCGCCGCGAGCGCGCCGACCTGCGGGCGCGACAGCGCATCGCGGCGCAGTCGAGGCTCGACGGGCAGTTCCGCCAGGTGCAGGCGGCGCTGAAGGGCGCCCGCGACGCGCTGCGGGCCGCCACCGACGAGGTGGAGAAGGCGGAGGCGAAGCGCTCCGAGATCGACGAGACGTATCGCGCCGCCGTCGACGAGCTGCGCGCGCTCGGCACGCAGGCGGAGCCCCGCCACTTTCCGCCGGTCGCCACGTCGATCCGCGAGCTGCTGGCGGCGCGCAACGAGGCGGACCAGCAGCTCGCCGCCGCCCGCGACGCGGAGCTGCGCGCCGTCGACGAGGTGGCGTCGCTGCTCGCCGAGCACGCCGAGATCGAGCGTGCCGCCACGGAGCTGGCGCTCGAGGAGCAGGACGAAGGCTTCCGGCAGGAGCAGCTGGCGCAGCGCGCCGCCGACACCGCGCTCGCGGCGCAGCGGGCGTTCGAGAACGCGTGCCTGCGCCTCTACATGGACCACGTGGAGCGGGCGGGGCGGCAGCGCTGAAGACGATTCAGCGGGCGGCGCAACGCGGGAGGGCGGCGATCGCGGCGCGCATCGCGTCGCCTTCGGCGCGCTTCGCCGGGTCGCTCGGACAGCCGGCGGCGCCCGGCGCGGCGACGCTGTGGGCGAGGCTCGCGACGGCGGCCTCGGGCGGCAGGTGGCGCGCGTCGAAGCCGGTGCCGAAGCAGGTGGGCTCGGTGGGCAGGCCGGCGAACGCGCCGGGGCCGAGGTTCGCCGGGATGGCGACGGCGATCATGCGGTCGCGCTGGTTGCCGGGCAGGCGGACGCCGACCGCCGGATCGGCCGGGGCGAAGCGGCGCACGGGCTTATCCGACGCCCAGCCGAGCAGGACGCGGCCGTCCTCGGCGACGCTGTAGACGCGCACCCAGGCGTCGGCGCTGGCCTCGGCGACGACGGAGAAGCGCTCGCCGTCGCAGAGCAGGTCGTGGCGCGGCGGGCTCTCGAGGCGCAGCTCGAGGCCGCCGCTGCCGGGGCGGCTGCCGGCGTCGAGGCCGAGGCGCGCGTCGGAGAGCGCGCCCTCCGCGGGCGGGGCGCAGCTCTGCAGGCCGACCGCCATCGGGTTGAAGCTCACCGGCTCGAGGGGCAGCCAGCCGGGCTTGCCGCGCCGCTGCCAGAAGAGCTGGAGGCGGCACGTGTCGCCGCCGCCGCGGCCGAGCTGCCCGCGGACCTGCGCCGTCCACGCCGTGTCGGTGGGCCCGGCGACCGGCAGGCCGACGGCGCCGAGCCAGCGCAGGTGCATCTCGCGGCCGAGCGCGTCGGCGGGCGTGCCGTCGTCCCAGAGCGGGATGTCGGCGCGCACGAGCCCCTTGGCGCCGAGCCCCGCGGCAAGGGACGCGGCGCGCTCCTTCAACTGCGCGTCGAGGTCACCGCTCAGGCGGCGCAGGCGCTCGCTCACGTCGCGCTGGCGCACGATCGCGACGGCGCAGGCCTCGAAGCCGCCGGCGGCCTCGCGGACGCGCACCGGCTGCCACGACGTGTCGACGTGGGCCTCGACCTCGGCGCGCTCCTGCGGCGTGAGCGGCGCGGCCACGGCGTCGACGAGCTGGCGGCGTGCCTTGGCCTGCGCCTCCTCCTCGGCGGCGCTGGCGGTGGCGGCGCGGGCGTAGCCGCGCTCGACGCGCCAGGCGCCCTCGGGCGGGCGCGGGGCCTCGCACGGGCCGGTCCAGGTGGCGGGGGCGGCCTGGACCGTGGTGGCGAGGAGGAGCGCGAGCATCGTGGCGTGGCGTGTCATGCGGGCCCACCTCCCAACCGGGAAGACGAAGCGAACGTCCGCGCGCCCTCGAGCATCTTCACGCGCCGCGCCGGGACGCGGCCAGTGTCGCGCAGGCCGTTGGCGTCGGCGTGTCGCGCACCGGCGGGCGCCGCCGCCTCGCGCACCGGCGCCGGCGCCGGACCGACGCCCCCGAGCGCCGCCCGCAGCATCGCCTCCTCGGGACCGCGGCGCGCGCCCGGCGCCGCGACGACCCACCGGTCCGCCTCGTCGGGCGCGGCGAGCTCCGGCGACTGCCGCCGCCCGGCCCGCTCGAGCGCGAGGCTCATGTGGTCGCGCACGGACCGCTCGGCCTCGCGCAGCCGCACCTGCCCGTCGCCGTCGTCGTCGGCCCAACCGGAGAGCGCGCCGACCGCGAAGTCGGTGAACAGACCGTGCCGGGCGCCCTCGGGCGGCCCGGCGTACGCGGCGCCGCTCGCCGCCGTCCGGACGACGACGCGCGGCGCCGCGGCGAGCGAGGCGGGCACGGCGAAGCGCACGCCCATCACCGCGTCGCCGTCGCGCCCCTTGCCGCTGAAGCAGGCGTCGAGCACGAGGATGGTGGGCGCGTCCGCCGCGATCCGCTGCAGCGTCCGACGTCGCACGGACCCCTCTTCGAGGTCGGACGGCATCGGGTTCGTCGCCACGCCGAACGGCCACGCGTCGCCGTCGGGCGCCGGCGCCCCGTGCCCGCTGAAGTCGACCCACAACGTGCCGCCCGGGCCGGCCAGGCGCGGCAGGCAATCCGCCGGCCTCACCGCGCCGGCCGGAAGCCGAAGAGGAAGTTGCCCGACCGCGGGCTGTAGCCGGTGCGGTTGGAGACGCGCACGATGCCCTTGGTCTCCGCCCAGGAGCCGCCGCGCACCGCCCGCTCCTTGCATTCCCCCTCCGTCCGCGCGCTGCCGTCCACCGGCGCCCCGGCGTAGTCGCCGAAGCAGTCCTCGACCCACTCCTTGACGTTGCCGGCGAGGTCGCAGAGCCCCTGCCGCGAGTTGCCCGCCGGCTTCGAGCAGACCGGCCACGTCGCGTTGCGTCCGCAGCCATCGTTGCTCGGGTCCTCCATCACCGCCCGGGCGCAGGTGGCCTCCTCGGCGCCCCAGGGCCACGGCCCCACCGCCCCGCCGCCGCGCGCCGCATGCTCCCACTCCGCTTCGGTGGGCAGACGCCCGCCGACCCAGGTCGAGAAGGCCCGCGCCTGTGCCCAGTCGACGCAGTTCACAGGGTGCTGCTCGCGGCCGGCGACGTGCCAGTTGCAGCCGGCCTCGGTGCCGGGCGCGGTGCACGCCCCCGCCTCGACGCAGGCGCGGTACTGCGCGACGGTGACCTCGGTCTTCGCGATCTGGAACGGCGGCACCGTGACGCGGTGCGGCGGGCGCTCGTCGTGGAAGCCGTCGTTCGCGCCCATCGTGAAGGGGGCGCCCGGGAACGCCACCCACTCGATGCCCGCCTTGCCCCGGACGACGCCGAGCTCCAGCACCACCCGCGCCGTCTGCCCGGCGACCACGTCGACCTGCGCCGTCGCCGTGCTGGACGCGGCGGTGGCCGCCACGGTGCGCCGCCCCTCGAGCGCCTCGAACGTCGCCGGGGCCGCCACCGCCTCGCCGCCGTCGACCTTGACCTGCGCCGGGATCGCCGCCCCGTCGGGACCGCGCACGAGCACCTGCACGAACCCCTTGCGCGCCGCGAGCCGCAAGCTCACGAGCCGCGCCTGCCCCGCCGCCTGCGGCGCAACGTGCACCGTCGACTTCGCCCCGTCGTGGCCTGCGAGCGACGCCTCGAAGTCATGGGATCCGGGCGGCAGGAAGTCGGTCCACGGCGTATGCCCCACCTCCTTGCCGTCGACGCGCAGCGTCGCGCCCGCCGGATCGCTCGTCACCGTCACCGGCACGAACGCGTCGGGACGCACGGCCACCGGCGCGGGGGCGTCGTCGAGGAACGTGCGCAGGTCGGGCGCCCGCGCCCCGCTCGTCCCGAGCGCGGCCACGACCCAGCGGTCGGCGTCGTCCGGCGCGGTCAGCTCCGGCGCCTGCGCACGGCCGGCGCGCTCGAGCGCGGCCGCCATCCCGTCGCGCACGTAGCGCTCGGCCTCGCGCAGGTCGACCGCGCCGTCGGCGTTCGCGTCGGCCCACCCGGAGAGCGCCCCGACCGCGAAGTACGTGAACAGGCCGTGCCGCGCCGGCTCGAGCGGCCCCGCGTACTCGCTCCCCTGCGCCGCCGACCACACCGCCACCTTGGGCGCCGCCAGCAGCGACGACGGCGCGGCGAACCGCGTGTTCCCGAGCGCCGCGCCGTCGCGGCCCTTCCCGCTGAAGCACGCGTCGAGCACGATGACCGCCCGCGCGCCGGAGGGCACGGTGCCTGCCAGCTGCTGGAGCGCGCTGCGCCGCACCGCCTGCTTCTCGACGTACCGTCCATCCGGATTGACGGCGGCGCCGTACAGGAACGCGTCGCCGTCCGGCGCCGGCGCGCCATGGCCGCTGAAGTAGATCCACAACGTGCCGCCGGGGCCGACGAGCTTCGCCTTGTCGCGCACCTCGTCGACGATGGCGTCGCTGATCGCGAAGTCCCCCGTGAGCTCCTTCACGCGCTGCCGCGGGACGCCCACCGTGTCGCGCAGGAAGTCGGCGAAGACGCGCGCGTCGCGCACCGCGTACGGCGCCGGCGGCAGCCCGAACGCGTACGTCTCGATGCCGACGACCACCGCCGCGTCGTTCGGGGCCGCCCGCCCGGTGCGCGGCGGCGCGAGCGCCGGAAGCTCGGCGGCGGCGGCGAACGTCGGCAGCAAGAGGGCGAGCGCCGCGCGCCTCATCGGATCGTCCTCGCGGCGCGAAAGCCGACGGAGAACGAAGCGGCGTCGGCGCGAAACCGGTTGCGATACGCCAGCCGCACGCCCTTCGCGTCGAGGCGCCAGTCGCCGCCGCGGATGCGTCGCCAGTCGTCGTCCGGCCGCGCCTCGTCGCCCACGCTGAACGGGTCGTCCGCGCCGAGCCCGACGTCGAGGGAGTCGTCGGCCGTCCACTCCGCGACGTTGCCGAGCATGTCGGCCAGCCCCCACGCGTTGGCCCGCTTGCGGCCGACGGGCTGCGGGCCGCACGTCGCGGCGGCGACCTGCCGCTGCGCCCAGCCGCTGCAGTCGACGGCGCCGGCGTACGTGGCCCCGCTGTTGCCGCCGTACCAGGCGATGGGATCGAGCGCCGGCGCGTTCTTCGCCCCGAGGATGGGCATCGCCCCGGCGTAGGTGGCCGTCGTCGCGCCGGCGCGCGCCGCGTACTCCCACTCGGCCTCCGTCGGCAGCCGGTAGCCGGGGCAGTCCAGCCCGGCGAAGCGCACCCCCTCGCACCGGTACTCGCCCCAGCACGCGTTGGGGGCGTCCTGGCCGGGCCAGCAGCCGGTGCCGGGCGTCCCCTTGCACTCGGACAGCGCGTAACACTCGGGCAGCCCCTCGCGGCGCGAGAGCGCGTTGAGGTAGGCCACGGCGTCGTACCAGGTCACGCTCTCGACGGGACAGTCGTCGCCGCACTCTCGGAAGTACGCGGGATTGTTGCCCATCAGCGTCTTCCACTCGCGCTGGGTGACCTCGGACGCCTGCAGCCAGAACGGGCGGGTGATCCGGACGCGGCGCGCCTCCTCGTCGCCGTCGCGCCCCGGCTCGTCGGCCGGCGAGCCCATCGTGATGGCCCCCGGCGCGATGCGCACGAGGACGCGCGACACGTTGCGGGCCTGCATGCGGCGCAGCAGCTCCTCGGCGTCCTTCGCGCGCGGATTGCCGAGCGGGTGCGCCGCGTGCTTCGCCAGGAACGCCTCGACGGCGCGGACCGCCTCCGGTCCCTTCGACGCGGCGACGAACCGCTCGAGCAGCGCCCAGTCGTCGTCGACCCGCCGCCGGTGCGCCTCGACCGCCCGCCCGCGCGCCTCGAGCTCGAGCTTCTCGGCCGCCTCGCGGGCCCGTGCCGCGCGCTCGAGCTCGGCCAGCTCGTTCGCAAACCCCTCGCCGCGCGACGTCGCGCCTGCCAGCGCCACCACCAGCCCCGCGAGGTCCGGCCCCGCCTCGGCCGTCGCCAGCTTCGGCGTGAGCGGCGCGTCTTCGCCGCTCACCCCCGGCCGCTGACTGCGCCCCTTCGCCAACAGCCGGAGCGCCGTCCCCGCGTAGTCCGCCGCCTCGCGCGCCGTCACGCGGCCGTCGCCGTCGGCGTCGCCCCACCCGCGGAGCGCCCCGAGCACGAGGTAGCTGAACGCGGGCCGCGCCTCGCCCGGCAACGGTCCGGCGATCTCGTCGGCGCGCCCCGCGGACAGGACCGTCACGCCGGCCACGCCCGCCAGGCCGGCGCGCAGCGCCTCGGGGTTCACGACGAGCTGCGTCCCCGGCACGAGCGGACGGCTCTCGCCGTCGAGCCCGCTGAAGCAGGTGTCGAGGACCGCCACGGGCCGGGCGCCGCGCGCCCTCGCCATCTCGGCGAGGAGATCGCGCCGCGACACGCTCCGGCTGCTGAAGTCGACGTCGTCGACCTGGGCGTCGACGCCCACGAGCAGACCGTCGCCGCCGTCCTTCGCCGGCGCGCCGTGGCCGATGAACACGAACCAGAGCGTCCCGCCCGGTCTCACCTGCGCGGCGGCCTCGGCGACCGCCCGGCGCACCTTGGTGTTGGTCCCCGCGCGGTCGAGCAACAGCGACACGTGGCCCACGGGCACCTTTCGCGTGCGCACGAGGTACTCGTACCAGGCCCGCGCGTTGCGCCCGGCCCCCGGCACGTCGGCCAGGAAGGCGTAGTCCTCGACGCCGACGACCACCGCCGCGTCGTGCTCGCCTCCGCCGAGCGTCGGCGGCGGCGCGTCGAGGTCGGGCCACGGACCGGCGACGGCGGCGCCGGCCCACAGCAGGCACATGGCGCCGCAGAGCGCCCTCGTCGTCAGTCGGGGATTCACCCCCTCTCCATAGCCGATCGCGCCGGTGGCGGTCGAGCCCGCGCGAAGCCGGCGACTCGTGGTGGTGTCCTCGGCAAAGGGGAATTCAGACAGAGCGCGCGTTCGTGTTAGTGTGCGCGCACTTTCGACACGGCGACCTGCGGTCGCTCGGGCGCGGCCGACGGAGGCGGCGCCCGCGGGGGGAGCACCATGCGCATCAAGCTCGCGGCAGCGGTCCTGCTCTTGGCCGGCTGCGGCGCCGACGCCACCGACGCGTCCGGCAATCCGGCCATCACCGAGGCAGACGTCGACGCCATCGGCGAAGGCCAGTGGAACGGCGGCACGAACTTCTCGGGGACGTGGGAGCTGAAGACCACCGTCACCGACACGAACTGCCTGCCGCTCGGCAACTTCGTGCTGCCGAAGAAGGGCGAGAAGGCCGACGAGACGAAGATCTTCGTCCACACCGACGGCAAGCTCACCCAGGGCCTCGACGACCTGCCGGGCCGCACGTTCCACGGCGGCATCAGCGGCAGCGGCCTCGAAGGCACCTTCGAGTACGGCCTGTACTACGGCGTCGACGGCCTCAGCCGCATCGAGATCGTCACCGGCACGCTGAAGCAGCCCGACGTGAACGCGGTCGAGGCCACGATGACGGCCACCGCGAAGCGCCGCTACTACGCCTTCGGCGTCGTCGACTGCTCCGCCGACCTGCAGGTCACCGGCGTTCGCACGCTGGTGGGCGGCGGTGACGACGGCGGCGGCGGCGCCGGGGGGATGGGCGGCGCGGGGGGCGCGTCGGAGTGACCGCCGGCGGCTTCGGCCAGGTGGCGAAGGCGACGACGAAGTAGCGCCCCGCCACGCCGACGCCGACGTGGGTCAACCCCGGATCGACGACGTTGCGCTTGTGCCCCGGGCTCGCCCGGAAGGCATCGAGCGCCGCGGCGGGACCGTCCGCCTCGGCCAGGTTCTCCGCCAGCCGTTCGAACCTCAGCCCCGCGAGGCGCAGCCGCGAAGCCAACGTGCCCTCGTCGCTCGAGTGGTGCGCCAGCGTCGACAGCCGCCGCAGCGTGCCCGCGTACGCGGCGGCGACCTGCGCGAGGCGCGGATCCCACTCGAGCGGCCTTGCCCCCGACCGCAAGCGTTCCTGGTTCACGAGCTCGAACAGACCCCGGTCGGGCGGCGTGCCCTCGGCGGGCGGCGGCGCGATGCGCACCGTCGGCAGCGCCGGCGGCGCCGTGCCCACCCAGACGCGGTGGTTGAGCAGCACCACCGGACCGTGGCGGCTGTCCGCCAACAGCTCGATCCCGTATGCCCCGGGCCCCGCGTCGAACGAGAGCGCGGCGTGCACCCGCCTATCCTCGGCGGTGGCGTCGAGCTCCGAGACCGGCCGCCCCGGCGGCTCGTAGAGCACCCGCGGCGCGAAGTAGCCGCGCCGCAGCGCGCCCGCCACCCGCACGAGGTCGCCCGGCGCCGCCGTCACCGGGAGCGGCTCGTCGAGCGTCACGCCGCGGTGGATCGTCACGATCGTCGTCGTGTACGCGCCGTGCCGCACCGCGGTCGCCACGCCGAAGTGCGTCGGCGGGAAGCGCCGGTCGAGCCGGGTCAGCAACGCCGGCAACCGCGCCTCGAAATCGGCGGGCGCCGCGTGACGCAGGGTGAACGGCCGCACCTCGGCGTCGCCCACCGCCAGCGCCTGCAACACGAAGCGCACGTGCGCGTCGGGGGCCTCGGGCGCCGGCGCCTCGGGTCGGTCCGCGAGCCGCGCCGCCACCCGGGCCGCGGCGTCGTCGAGCACCGCCTCGCGCGCCGGCGCGCCCCAGCCGTGCGCCTCGAGCAGACGCGAGACGAGCGCCGCGACGTCGCCCGACGCCACGCCCGCCGCCAGCATCACGGCCAGGACCCCGCCCACCCGTCCGATGATACGCATCCGCGACGGCGAACGCCCGTCCGCGGCGGCATTCCCTCCGCCCGAGCCGCTGGAGTATCCTGCGCGGCGTTTTCCCCGAAGGGACTTGGAGGTTGCCCGTGATCGTCGGCGTTCCGAGAGAGGTCAAGAGCCAGGAGTACCGCGTAGGCATGATTCCGGCGGGCGTTCGCGCCATGGTGGCGCGCGGCCACAGCGTGCTCGTGCAGCGCAGCGCCGGCGAGGGCAGCGGCATCCCCGACGAGCGCTACACCGACGCCGGCGCGACGCTCGTCGACGACGCGGCCTCCGTCTGGGGCCAGGCCGACATGATCGTGAAGGTGAAGGAGCCCATCCCGAAGGAGTACGACCTCATTCGCGAAGGGCAGATCATCTACACGTACTTCCACCTCGCGGCCGTGCCCGAGCTCGCTCGGGTGTTGCTTGCGAAACGCGTGGCCGCCGTCGCCTACGAGACGATCGAGCTCGCCGACGGCAGCCTGCCGCTGCTCAAACCCATGTCCGAGGTGGCCGGCAAGATGGCCCCGCAGGTCGGCGCGCGCTGCCTCGAGAAGGAGGCCGGCGGCAAGGGCCTGCTGCTCGGCGGCGTGCCCGGCGTGAAGCGCGGCCAGGTGGTGATCATCGGCGGCGGCGTCGTCGGCATCAACGCGGCGAAGGTCGCCCTCGGCCTCGGCGCCAGCGTCACCATCCTCGACACCAACGTGAACCGGCTCACGTACCTCGACGACGTGTTCCTCGGCCGCGTGCAGACGCTCTACAGCGACACCGACACCATCGCGAGCCTCGTGCCGCACGCCGACCTGCTCGTCGGCGCGGTGCTCGTCACCGGCGCCCGCGCCCCCACGCTCGTCACGAAGGAGCTCGTGTCGAAGATGGAGCCGGGCTCGGTCATCGTCGACGTCGCCGTCGACCAGGGCGGCTGCATCGAGACCGTGCACCCCACCACCCACGACGATCCCACGTTCGTCGTCGACGGCGTGCTGCACTACTGCGTGGCCAACATGCCGGGCGCGGTGGCGCACACGAGCACGTTCGCACTGAACAACGTGACGATGCCCTACGGCGTCCGTATTGCCGAGCAGGGCCTCCGGGCCGCCTGCGAGGCCGACCCCGCCCTCGCCCGCGGCCTCAACACGCTCGGCGGCGTGTGCACCCACCGCGCCGTCGCCGAGTCGCTGGGACTCGAGCACGTGCCCGCGGGCCGCGTGTGGAGCGCGTCCAAGTAATTGGAACTACTGGGCGATTCCCGATTGTTCTTCGGGGAATCGCCCAGGCGGAATGAATCCGATCGCCCTGTTCGTTCGTCTAGATCAGCGACTGCTGGACGAAATTGCCCGAAGGGGGTCGCCATCCATGCTCGGAGGCCTTTTCCGCAAGCGCGATGATCACCTCGAGTTCGAGGAGATCGCGATGCCGCACATGGACGCCCTCTACGGGGCGGCCTTGCGCATGACCCGCGACCCGAGCCGAGCCGAGGACCTCGTCCAGGAGACGCTCCTTCGCTCGTACCGTTTCTGGCACAAGTTCGAGAAGGGCACGAACATCAAGGCGTGGCTCTTCCGGATCCAGACGAACATCTTCATCAACAAGTATCGCAAGCGGCAGACGGAGCAGGCCGTCATCGACGATCGCGAGATCGACGACCTGCTCGGCCGGTATGCAGCCGAGGAGAACACCTTCATCCCGCCCGATACGCGGGACGACTTCTTCAAGAAGGTGCTCTCCGACGACGTGATGCGCGCGCTCGACGACCTGCCCTTCGAGTTCCGCATGACGGTGCTGCTCGCCGACATGCACGACTTCTCCTACAAGGAGATCGCCGACGTGCTCGACTGCCCCGTCGGCACGGTCATGAGTAGGCTCCACCGGGCGCGCAAGCTATTGCAGGCGCGCCTGTTCGACTATGCAGTGGAGCGGGGCGTCATCGACGCGCCGGAGGGGGTCACGTCCGAGAACGTCGCCGACCTCGATGCCTTCCGGCGGCGGCGCAAGGTTGCGAACGGCGGGGAGGAGTGAGCGTGGGCCGTGTGACCTGCGACGACTTCAGGAAGTTCATCGACGCGTACCTCGACGACGAGTTCGACGCACGCGATCGGGCGGACTTCGACGCGCACGTCGCCCTCTGCGGGTGCTGCCGGCGCCGGGTGGAGGACCACCTGTCGTTCCGCCGCTGCATCCGGTCCCACATGCAGCAGAAGCGCGACATGCCGGCGGACGCGCGCGCGCGCATCCAGGCGCGCATGCGCACGGTGTCGCGCCCCGACCGCGCCGCCCGCTGGCTCAGCCGCGTGGCCGCGCCGTTGCCCGCGGTGGCCGCCGTCGGCGCGGTGGCGCTCTTCTACATCCCCATGACCGGGTTCGCGCCGGTGGTCGACGACGCGGTCGGCCAGCACTGCGAGCGCGTGCCCATCGAGGTGCCGACGCCCGAGGCGCGCGAGGTCGACGAGTGGTTCCGCGACAAGCTCCCCTTCGAGCTGGCCGCGCCGCGCTTCGACGACGAGCAGGTCATGCTGCTCGGCGGCCGCCTGAGCAAGGTCGGCGGTGGCGACAGCGGCATGCGCAGCCGCCGCGCGGCCTACCTCCTCTACGGGGTCGGCCCGCACAAGCTCACCGTCCTCGTGTTCGACGGCAAGGACCTCGAGATCGAGGACGACAGCGCCATCCGCGAAGTGAACGGGCGCCGCCTGTCGATCCACCACGACCACCACGGCTACAACGTGGCGGTCTACCGCAAGGGCGCGCTCACCTACGCCTATACGTCGGACCTGCCCGAGACCGACCTGCTGCGCCTCGTCGCAAACGCGCACTGACCTCGCCGTAGACATCCGCACCGGCGTGTCGCAAGCTCCCGCGAGGGGGTGGCCGATGCGCATGGGATGCGTCCTGCTGGCCGTGCTGGCGCTCGGCGGCTGCACGAAGAACGAGTGCGAGCAGCTGGCCGAGAAGGCGTGCGGCGTCTTGGGACCCGACTCACCGGAGTGCACCGCGGCCCGACGGCTCGCGAGCGACGTCTCCGAGAAGGAGCGGCGGACGTGCGCCCGGATGATGGTGGCGATCGACTACGTGCGGCAGAAGCACTGAAGGCGCGCGGCGGTCGGCGGCGGCGCTTGCCGTCCGCGGGGCGGCGCGGCGATGCTCGGCGGATGCGCCGAGCCCTCCTCGCCTTCGCGCTCCTCCTGGCCGCCTGTGGTGGTGACGACGAAGCGCCCGCGACATCGGACGACGCCGCGCCGCCGCTCGCGGACGCCGCCGCGTCCGATGCCGCCGCGCCGCCGATCGCGGACGCCGCAGTTCCCGATGCCGCGTCTCCCGATGCCGCGTTTCCCGACGCCACGCCTGACGCGTCGCGCCCCCCGCCGCGCCCGGACCGCGCGCTGATCGCGAGCGAGATCGGGCGCTTCGCGCTGCGGCCGTTCGAAGAGACGCAGCTGTGCGCCGCCTGGACGCTCCACAACGAGGCGCCGCTCTACGTCCAGCGCGTGCGGCTCGCGAACGACGGCGCGCTGCACCACTCCAACTGGTTCGTCGTGCCCGAGGCCGAGTACGCCGGTCCCGACGGCCTGTTCCGCTGCTCGTCGCGTGACTTCGACGAGGTGCGGGCCGCCATGCGGGGCACCGTGCTGTTCGCGCAGTCGACCCAGGCCGCCTACGAAGAGCAGGACCTCGGCGAGGGCGTCGTGGTGAAGATCCCGCCGCGGCACAAGGTCGTCGTGCAGGTGCACCTGCTCAACCTCGCCGGATCGGCCCGCGAGACGCGCCTGCGGCTCGGCCTCGAGGCCGTCCACCCGACGGCGGTGCGCACGGTGGTCACGCCGTTCCGCATGACCTACCAGCCGATCGACGTGCCACCGCGATCCGAGGCGCGCGTCACGTCCGAGTGCGACATGGCCGCGAGCTACGAGCGCATGGCGCGGCGGCCGTTCGACCTGAAGCTCTACTGGCTCCTGCCGCACTACCACTCGCTCGGGAACCACTTCCGGGTCGAGGTCGTCGGCGGCCCGCGCGACGGCGAGGTGCTGCTCGACGTCGGCGAGTTCGACGGCGAGGCCAGCGGCAAGGCGTTCCGGCCGGCGGTGGATCTGACGGGCGCGCGCGGCCTGCGGCTGACGTGCGGCTACCGCAACCCGCGGGACGAGCGCGTCGAGTGGGGCTACGGCGACGGGGAGATGTGCGACCTGCTCGGCTTCGCCGACTCGGCGGTGCTCATGGACGCCGGCGTCTACCTCAACCCACGGGTGGTCGGCACGCAGGAGGGCATCACCTACGCGACCGGGCCGTGCACGGTGGTGACGCTGCCGAAGAACGCCGCACAGACGATGCCGACGCCGGACGAGGACGCGGCGCCGCTCAACGTGCCGCCGTCGCCGCTCGAGCCCGGAGAGCTCGCCGGTCCCCCGCCCTGCGCCGACACGCCGCCGGACGCGGTGGCCGACGCCTCGCCGGCGCTCGGCCTGCTGCGGCGCGACATGTTCCTCCCGAGCTGCTCGTTCAACGCCTGTCACGGCCCCGAAACACCCGCCGCCGGCCTCGACCTGGCCTCCGCGGGCCTGCGCGAGCGTCTGCTCGCCCACCGACCGACCGGGCGCACGGACCTCCCGCTCGTGGCCCCCGGCGACCCCGAAGGCAGCTGGCTCTACCGCAAGGTCTCGCGCTGCGTGCCCGCCGACGGCGAGTCGCACATGCCGCTCAACAACCCCACGCTGCTCGACCCCGCCCTCGTCGCGCGCCTGCGCGACTGGATCGCGGCCGGTTCCCCCGACGACTGACGCCCGCCGGGTCGATTCGCCCCACCCCCTCGCCCGCGATCATGGCTTCGGGCTGGTGCATGCCTTGCACCCGACATCGGTGACCCCCTGAAGCCCACCCGGAGGGAGCCCATGGCTTTCAACCCGCTCGAAGAAAAAGGCATCCCCATCGACCGGCAGTTCCGCAACTGGCAGGAGCTGAACGTCAAGCCCTACGACAAGCGCGAGGTGCATCCCTACACCCGCACTCGCATCATCGCGCTGAACGGCATCGAGGTGGAGAGCGTCCTCTTCTCGCACCAGTTCGCCCGCCACTGCGACGACATCGAGGTCAAGCGCGCGCTCGCCCTGATCCGGCGCGTCGAGCAGCAGCAGCAGAAGGCGGTCAACTGGCTCATCCCCGGCGACGAGTCGACGCTCGAGGTCACGCTCGGCTACGAGCAGGTGGCCGTCGATCTCACCGCCTGGGTCGCCCAGAGCGAGCCCGATCCGTACCTCAAGCAGGCCTTCGACTTCGGCCTGCTCGAGGACTTCGACCATCTGTACCGCTATGCCAACCTGGCCGATCTGTTGAAGCTGCCGCGCGCCGAGGAGGTGACCGGCTCCTTCACCGAGATCACGATGGGACGACCGACGGTGGTCGAGCACCGGCACCCCTTCGACGACGTGCGCAACTTCGCCGATCGCAAGAAGGCCGACCCGCTCTCGCTGCTGCACGTGATGACGGTGATGGCGGCTGAGCAACAGACCATGAACTACTACATGACCATCGGCAATCGCTTCCAGGAGCCGGTGGCGCGCGGTCTGTACCTCGAGATCGGACAGATCGAGGAGCAGCACGTCACCCACTACGAGTCGCTGATGGATCCGCGGGCGACGTGGTGGGAGATGCTCGTCCTGCACGAGTACAACGAGTGCTACAACTACTTCGCCGCGATGTCGGACGAGGTGGACCGTCGCATCAAGCAGGTCTGGGAGACACACCTGGCGATGGAGATCGAGCACCTGCGGCTGGCCTGCGAAGCCATGAAGCAGTACGCGCGCAAGGACCCGCGCGAGTTCCTGCCGAAGGCGCTGCCGCCGCCGATCAAGTTCGAGTCCAACAAGGACTACCTGCGCCAGGTGCTCGCGACGCAGGTCGACCTGACCGCCGACGGCCCGGAGTTCGTGCCGCTCGCCGAGCTGCCGAAGGACCACCGCTTCTTCGCGTACCAGAAGGCGGTCAACGTCAACGGACAGACGCCGAGCCAGCAGGTCATCCGTCGACACATCGACGAGTTCGGCGAGGACCACCGCCTCGAGACCGAGGGTCCGCACCCCGTGGCCCGCTTCCGCGAGCGCAAGCGGGTCATCGAGGGTTAGTCGGTGCCGAGCAGCCGGCGCTTCAGCCCGGCAGGGTGAAGTGGCGGATCTGCGCGAAGGCGCGGCGCAGCTCGGCGCGGAAGTCGGGGTGCGCGATGCCGACGAGCAGGTCCGCGCGCTCGCGCAGGGAGCGGCCGTGCAGGTTCACGGCGCCGTGCTCCGTCACGACCCAGTGCACGTGGCCGCGCGTGGTGACGACGCCGGCGCCGGGTTTCAGCTCCGCGGCGATGCGGGAGACCTGGCCGCCGGCGGCGGTGGACGGGAGCGCGATGATCGGCTTGCCCCCCGCCGACAGCGAGGCGCCGTGGATGAAGTCCATCTGGCCGCCGATGCCCGAGAAGATGCGGTGCCCGATCGAGTCGGCGCTCACCTGTCCGCTCAGGTCGATCTCGAGCGCGGAGTTGATGGCGGTCACGCGCTCGTTCTTGCGGATGAGCGCCGTGTCGTTGGTGCGGTCGCACGGGTGGAACTCGACGAGGGCGTTGTCGTCGACGAAGTCGTACGTGCGCTGCGTGCCGTTGACGAAGCTGGTGACGATGCGGCCGTGGTGGACGTTCTTCTTGCGGTTGGTGATGACGCCGGCCTCGACGAGGGGCACGAGGCCGTCGGAGAACATCTCGGTGTGCACCCCGAGGTCGTGTTTGTCGCCGAGTCGGCGCAGCACGGCGTCGGGGATCGCGCCGATGCCCATCTGCAGCGTGGCGCCGTCCTCGACGAGCCCGGCGACGATCTCGCCGATGCGCTCCTCGACGGGGGTGGTCGCCGGAGGCGCGTGCTGGGGCAGCGGCCGGTCGGTATGGACGAACGCGTCGATGCGCGAGAGCGGGAACGACGTGCGGCCGTGCGTGCGCGGCATGCGCTCGTTGATCTCGGCGACGACGCGCGTGGCCGACTCCACCGCGGCCATCGCCGCGTCGATCGACGTCCCCAGCGTGACCATGCCATGGGCGTCGGGCGGCGAGCACTGCACGATCGCCACGTCGAGCGGGATGTGCCGATCGCGGAAGAGGCGCGGAATGTCCTTGAGAAACACGGGGATGAAGTCCGCGCGCCCCTCGGCGATCGCCGCGCGCAGGCCCGGCCCGGTGAAGAGCGACGTCGACAGGAAGCGGCCGGCGTGCTCCGGCGCGGCGAACCCGCAGTCGCCTTCGAGGTGCAGGTGGTAGAGGCGCACGTCCTCGAGGTCGGTGCGCCGGCAGAGCGCCTGCAACAGCGTCGTCGGCGTCGCCGCGGCGCCGTGCACGAACACGCGATCGCCGCTGCGGATCGAGGCCACCACTTCGTCCGCGCTCATGGCGCGCGAGGACCAGTTCGGGAGCTGCTTCATGCCGGGCAGGATACGCAATCTGTTAGCCTTCGCCACGATGCAGCTGCGCGGCCTCGGCCTCCGCTCCGACCTGATGCTCATCCGCTTCGACGGCGAGGTCGCCGACCGCGGCGACCACCTCGTCGTGCGCACGCCGACGAACCCGACGTTCTTCTGGGGCAACCTGCTGGTGTTCCCGCGCGCGCCGCGGCCCGGCGACCGGCCGGTCTGGACGTCGCTGTTCGCGGCGGCGCACACCGATCCACGCGTCCGTCACATGACGTTCGCCTGGGACGAGGACGACGAGGGCGCGGCGGCCGAGTTCGTCGCCGCGGGCTTCCGCCTGGACCGCGACGTCGTGTTGACCGCGCGCGCCGCCGACATCCGGCGCGCCCCGAAGCACCACGACGGCCTCGAGGTCCGCCCGATCGCCGGCGACGCGGATTGGGACGCCGCCACCGCCGTGCACCTCGCCGGCGTCGACGGGCCGCTGCCGGCGGAGGCGATGGCCACGTTCTTTCGCGCCCAGCTGGCGCGCTATCGGCGCATGACCGAGGCCGGCCGCGGGGTGTGGTTCGGCGGCTTCCTCGACGGACGCCTCGTCGCGAGCCTGGGCGTGTTCCACGAAGGCACGCTGGGTCGCTTCCAGCTCGTCGCCACCCACCCCGCCCACCGGCGCCAGGGCGTCTGCGGCGCGCTCGTGTACGCCGCCGCGCGGCATGCCTTCGCGCGCTTCGGCGTCGAGACGCTGGTCATGGTCGCCGACGAGGCATACCACGCCGCCCGGATCTACGAGTCGGTCGGCTTCCGTCCGGTGGAGCACCTGCTCGGCGTCTGGCGATCGGACGCGCTCACGGACGGAGGGTGACGCCGCAGCGCGAAGAGAGGTCGTCGAGCGGCATCGGGCGCCCGAGGTGGTAGCCCTGCAGCCAGCGGACGCCGAGGTCGGTGCAGACGTCGGCCTCGGCGGCCTCCTCGATGCCTTCGGCGACGGTGCCCATCCCCTGCCCCGCGGCGTAGGCGCAGAGCAGGCGGACGAGCTCGGCGCGCCGCGGGTCGCGGTGGACGCCGCTCACGAGCGAGATGTCGAGCTTGATGACATCCGGTTTCACGGCGGCGACCGCGCCGAGCGAGTTGTAACCGGCGCCGACGTCGTCGAGCGCGACGCGGAAGATCCCTCCCCAGAAGCTCCTCTGCCCAACAGCATCCACCGCCCCCACCACCGCCGAGATCGCGGTGCGCATGGCCGAAGCCCTGACCGCAGTCGGCATACCGGTCGAAGCGGAGCCCATGGACTTCTCCACCATGATCTCCAGGCTGGACGAGCGGGATTTCCAGATGTACGTCCTGGCATGGCAGATGACCCGGGATCCCGACTCCCTCTACGTTTTTTACTCCTCGAAGATGGACATCCGGGGCGGATACAACATGCCCGGCATCTCAGAGCCCGAACTCGACAAAGTGCTGGACCGTCTCCGCTTCGCCCCCGACGAGACGGCGGCCCGGGCGGCGGCCTCGGAGGCCCAGAAGCTTCTCTCGGATCTCGTCCCTGTGGTTCCCGTCTACAGCCGGTACACCATTTCCGCCGTGACGAAGCAGTGGAAGGGGACCCTGGTCACCGA
>CAUJDF010000036.1 GCA_963169045.1 Myxococcota bacterium | reverse complement strand
GGCGACGATGCGTTCGAGCAGCTCTTCCGCCTTCGTCGCGTCGTGCGCGCTCATGGCGCCAAGGAGGGCGCAGCTGTCGACGATGGCGCTGCACTCCATCCCTCGGACAGCGCGGAGGCTTGTCGCAGAATTCGTGCGCGTGGCGCGTGGCGCGTCACCGTCAAGGTTCACGTCCACGTACACGTCCACGTCCACGTCCACGACCGGCGTCGCAGTCGCGTCCCGCTCAGGCGGTTTTGTCAGGCGCGCTCATCGATGCTCGGCGAGGAGACGTACTCGTTCCCGGGCGAGGCGCCGAAGGTGACGGACGCGATGCCGCCGCGCTCGCGCGCGACGAGGGCGAGGTCGCCGGCGCACAGGAGGTACAGACGCCAGGCCACGGCCGGGTTGGCGTGCCCGCTGACCGTCGTGCCCTCGACGCGCCAGCGCTTCCGTTCGTCGTCCCCGTCGGTGGAGTAGAAGCGGGCGTTGGCCCGCTCGGCGAAGACGTGGAGGGCGGCGCGGACGAGCTCGGGCACGTCGGACGGCGCGTCGCCGGTCGCGTCGACCTTCAGGCGGCAGCGGAACCATCCTTCGAGCAGCAGCTCGCGGTCGACGACCCGCTCCCAGCCGTGCACCCGGAACGGAACGCCCGCGCGCCAGCGGCGGAACGGGCCGTAGGAGAGAACGATCGGCAGGATCACCGGAGCGAGGGCCACGACCGAGAACACGAGGTAGATCGGGCGGTTGGCGGCGTCGTCGGCCGCCGCCGCCAGCAGACCGAGGACCAGCGCGCCAGTGAGGACGATCGGGATCGGGCCGAGGAAGGCCAGCGACGGAAAGCGCAGCCGGAACCAGACGGCGAAGCGCTCGACGTCGCCGGTGCGCGGCGACGCCGGCGCCTCGGGGGCGGGCGTGGGCGCCGGGGGCGTCCGCAGCCGCAGCTCGGCCTCCTGGCCGGCTGCCTTCAGTCGCTGGAGTCGTCGATCGCCCATGCTCAGAACAAGAAGGACAGGGTCGCGGCGGCGCCCACCGTGTGGCCCTCCGCGACGTAATCCCCGATGGGATCGGCCGGATCGTCCTTCACATAGCGGCGGGAGTGCAGAAAGACCCCCTGCGCCGCCAGGTCCAGCAGGATGGGCTTGGGGAACACCTCGGTCCACTCGCTGAAGCGCAGGCCGACGCCCGCCGACGCGCCGTGCTTGTCGCTGTCGACGTAGTTCGTCCGCCCGGGCTGGTCCGGCGCCGGCGACGGCTCGTAGAAGTAGCCGGCGCGCGCCGTCAGGCCGAAGCGCGGCCCGTCGATCACGCGGTACTCGGCGCCGACGCGCGGCACGACGATGTCGTGGAAGTCGGGGTCCTCGGGCGGGTCGGGCGTCGGCACGTCGAACTTGAACGGGTCGAGCGCCAGCTCGATGCCGACGCGCGCGGTGGGCGACGGGAAGCGGCTCCACTGCAGCCAGGCGACGTCGAGCCCGACCAGCCAGTCGCGCGCCCTCCACGCGGCGCCGGCCACCACCTGTCGCGGCGAGAACAGGTTGTGGTTGATCGAGCTCAGGATGAACTTGCCGTCGGGCACGACCACCGTCTCGTTCGCCCCGCTGACCACCTGGCCCGTCACGCGGACGTCCAGATCGAGCGCGAGGCTGAACTCGTCGCGGAAGGTCGCCCCCAGCTGCAGGCCACGCTCTGGCGCCCACAGCACGCCCGCGCTCGGGTAGCGGATGGCGGCCAGATCGACGTCGACGGCGCTCGTCAGCTTCGTGCGCTCGGCGTCGGTGAGGTGCACGGTGCCCTGGATGTCGAGCACGCCGCCGGTGTTCGACAGGTACGTGAGCGCCGCGCCCACATACACATCCTCGACGATCTCGAAAGCGAAACCGGACGTGATGACGATGCGCTGCGGCCGATTGTCGAACAGCTCGAAGCGCGGCTGCGCCTGCGGGAGCGCGCGGACGCGCGTGATGCGCTCGTCGGGCAGGTACAGGCCGAGCGAGACGCCGACGCGGTGCCCGAAGAGGCGTCCCGGCAGGCTCAGCCCGCCCTGGAAGCCGCGCGGCGCGTCCACGTCGAGGTCGCCGTCGTTCAGGGTCAGCGTCGGCTGGACGGCGAGGTAGCCGAGCTCCATGCGCAGGTCGTCGAACGACGCGAGCGCCGCCGGGTTGTAGTAGTTGGCCGAGAAGTCGTCGACGCTCGCCGTCACGGCGCCGCCGAGCGCGATGGAGCGCGCGCCGAAGCCGAACGCGTCGAGCGGGTTGGCCGCCGCCGGCGCCGCGAGCAGCAGGAGGAGGAGCGCCGCCCTCACAGCTCGAGCCCCAGCTCGATCGACAGCGCCAGCAGGTCGCCGCCGTGCCGCACCTTCGGGAAACCGGCGTTCGCCTCGGGCTCGCCGAAGGGCGTGAGCAGCGCCGCGTCCTTCGTGTGCGTGCGGTCGGCGAGGTGGTGCCACTGCGCGGCGAGGTCGAGGCGGAACGGGCCGGTGCGCAGCCCGAGGCCGGCGCTGGCGACGTGGCGGTCCGCGTCGAGGAAGTTGTGGAAGCCGCGCTGCTCGGGCACGGGTGTCGGCTCGTAGGCGTAGCCGGCGCGCGGCAGCAGCGTGAAGTCGCCCGCCTCGAGCTCGAGCTCGGCGCCGGCCCGCCACACGAACGTGTCGTCGAACTCGGGCTCGGGCTGGGCGGGGTAGTCCTCGGGGACCGCCGTGAAGACGACGGGCACCGGGAACGTGCTCCATTGCTTCCAGGTCACGCCGCCGGCCACGAGCAGCGGCAGGCCCGGCGGGCGCCCCGACACCTCGAGCGTCGCCTGCGCCGGGTCGAACTGCGCCGTGCCCGTGATGTCGAGCACGGGGATGGGCAGCGGGAAGCGATCGCCGAGGTCCGCCGAGATCGGCAGCGAGAAGCCCGCCTTGGACTCGCCGTGATAGACGGCGCCGACCGCCACGTCGCCGCCCGGGCGCACGAGCAGCCCGAACACCGGCGCGAAGTCGGCGAGCAGCTCGTCGCTCACCTTCGAGCCGATGCGGCCCGAGTCGTTGGGCGCCACGTCGACGTCGCCGCTGAGCTCGGCGAGCGCGAGGAAGCCGGCGCCGACGGCCATCCAGTCGGCGATGCGCAGCGCCATCGAGCCCTGCAGGCTCACCGTCTGCGCGCGGTTCGCGACCACCGGGAAGTGGGGCGTCGACGGGCGCGGCAGGTCGGCGAGCAGCACCGAGCGCTGCGGGATGACGAAGCCGTTGGCGATGGCGAGCCGCCGCTTCAGGAAGCCGCCGAGCGGCAGCGGGATGGCGAAGCCGATGAGCGCCGACGGGGCGGAGAGCGTGTCGGCGTCCTCGCCGTTCACCGAGAGGAAGAGGTCGGCGTACTGGTAGCCGAACGCGACCGACGGGCGCTCGTCGAAGACCGTCCCCGCGGGGTTGTAGTAGACGGTCTCGTGGCCCTGTGCCGTGGAGGCGACGGCGCCGGCCATCGCGCCGCCGCGCGCGCCGTAGCCGAACAGGTCGAGCACACTCGCGCGCGCCAGGCCCGGCACGCCCGCCGCCAGCGCTCCGACGATGATCGCCCTGCGCATCTCGATCCGGCCACGTGGTGGAAGCCCGGTAGTTCCCCCGGAACGCGGCGCGAGGTCAAGCCCGATGGACGCGGCCGGGTCCGGCGGCGATGATGGCGCCCATGAGCCCCACCGACCAGAAGTCCATGCTCATCCGCTTCATGGAGGAGCTCATCCCCTTCAACCGCCTGCTCGGGTTGAAGGTCGAGCTGCTCGCCGAGGGGCACTGCGTGCTGCGGGTGCCGTGGCGCGACGAGCTCACCGGCGACCCCTTCCGGCCGGCCGTGCACGGCGGCGTGCTGTCGATGCTCGTCGACACCGCCGGCGGGCTCGCCTGCTTCAGCAAGCTGACGAGCCGCAAGGACCGGGTGAGCACGGTCGACCTGCGCATCGACTACCTGCGGCCGGCGCACGGCCAGGATCTGCGCTGCGAGGGGCGGGTCGTCCGCATGGGCAACCGCGTCGCCGTGGCGCGCATGGCGGTGTTCGCCGGCGAGATCCTGGCGGACCACGACGCGAAGGAGGCCGCGGCCATCGCGACCGGGCAGGCGGTCTACAACGTGGTCCGGAGCAGCGAGAGTTGAATCGCCTCGCGCCTCTCGCGCTGCTGCTCGCCGCGTGCGATCCGGCGGCGCCCGCCGATCCGCCGCCCGCCGACGCCGGGACGCGCGACATCGGTCCGCCCGTGCCGCTCTTCGACGCGGCGCCCGAGGTCGACGCGGCCCCCTTCGCGACGGAGCCGGAGTGCCGCACCGCCTGCGAGCGCCTCGCCGAGTGCGCCGACGCGCTCGAGGCCGAGTGCCCCGCCGTGACCGCCGAGAACCGCGCCGAGGGCGTGGTCGAGCCCTGCGTGTCCGCGTGTCTCGCCGACGCCGAGGCGGCGGTGACAGTGATCGGCACGGCGGAATGCGCCGCGCTCTTCGGCCTCGCCCGCGAAGCCATCCCGCCGCTCGCCGTCGCCTGCGCGCCGAACGGCGACCCGCCGGAGTGCCTGACCTTCGGCGCCAGCCTCGCGCGCTGCGTCGCCGAAGGCTGCGCCCAGGTCGCGCCCTTCGCGCCCGGCGTCGCGGCGTGGCTGCGCGAGAGCTGCGTGGCGAGCCTGCTCGACGGCACGCCGCCCTCCACCTTCGCGCGTCTGTTACCGTCGGCAGACACGCCGTGCGACGATCCCGGCGTCGCCGACCTCGTCACGCAGGTGAGCGCGGGCGCGGTCACCGACCTGTGTGTCAACGGTCCGGTGCTGTCCGACGACGTCTGCGCCGCCGCCTGTCGCAACGTGAACCGCTGCGCCGCGCCCGACAGCGCCCTCGGCGACTTCGACCTCTGCCACTTCTACTGCGCCGTGCTCCCCGACTACGAGCACAGCTTCCGGTGCGCGTCGCGCAACGTCGGCTGCGACGCGATGGCCGCCTGCTTCAACTGATCACGGGCATCCCATCGGACCGTGGACGAAGTAGACCTGGGCGTGCCCGTCGCGGTGGTCCTGCCAGACGACGCCGAACTCGGTGCCCGTCCAGACGAGCTGCGGAAAGACCGACATGCCGGGCGCGTCGCTGATCCGCCGGTCGCCGCTCCCGTTGACGCCGTCGCGGTTGAGGTGGGCGAAGTAGATCTCGGTGCTGCCGTCGCGGTCGTCCCACCAGGCGACGCCGAAGGTGCGGCCGTTCCAGGCGATGGCCGGCGGGGCGATGCCGTCGGCCGCGGGGGCGAGGCCGCCCTTCGACGAGGCGTGCTCGCTGACGAGCGACGGACCGGCGACGAGCGCGGGCGCGGCATCGACGGCGGCGAAGTAGACCTCGGCGCGGCCGCTGCGCGTGTCGCTCCACACGATGCCCCAGCGGTCGCCGGACCAGGCGATGGCCGGCGGCTGCACGTCGCGGCCGTTGCCGCTGACGGCGACGGTCTGGCCGATCTGCGCGCCGTCCGGGCCGATGCGCGCGAAGTAGATCTGGTAGACGGGGTTGCCGCGATCGAGCGTGCGTCCGTCGCGCCAGGCGACGCCGAGCTCGCCGTCGGGACCGGCGGCGACGGCCGGATACTGACCGTACTGCGCGCCGGCGGCGCCGCGGGCGCCGACCGCCAGCTGCCCGTCGGCGTGATACCGCGACGTCCAGACGGTGTCGCCGACGATCCAGGCGAACGCCGCCTGGTCGCCGAGCGGCGCGGCGTCGGTGCCGGACGCGGTCGAGCCGGAGAGGCCGACGTCCTCGCCCTGCCGGACGGCGTCGGCGGACGCGCGCGCCATGAGCGCCTTCTGCATGTTGTCGCCGCGCGAGTCGATCCAGGTCGTGAAGTAGCGCCCGCCCGCCAGGGCGAGGCGCGCGCCCTTCGAGTCGGCGTTGTCGTCGCTCAGGCGCAGGGGATCGCCGACGGGCGCGCCGGCGGCGTCGACGCGCCGCAGGAACACGTCGGGCGCGATGCCGGCGGCGGGGATGCCCGACCAGGCGATGCCGTAGCCGGCGCCGTTCCAGGCGAGGTCGGGGGCGCGGGCGTGGAAGGGCGTCTGCGTGACGCGCACCGCCGGCCCGGCGAGGACCGGCAGCTCGTCGGTGAGGCCGTTGCAGTCGTTGTCGCGGCCGTCACAGACCTCGGCGGCGGGGGCGACGAGCGGCTGGCACTCGAGGACGCCCTCGCGGCAGACGCTCACGCCGATGGCGCAGACGCCGGGCGTGCCGGTGTCGCAGTCGCGGCCACCGCCGGGATCGCCCTCGTCGACCTCGCCGTCGCAGTCGTTGTCGGCGCCGTCGCACAGCTCGAAGGCCGGCGGCGGGCAGGCGTCCGCCTCGGCAGCGTCGGCGGGCGGCTCGGAGGCGTCGCCCGCGTCGACGGCGCCGGCATCGCCACCGGGCGCGGCGTCGGCGGTCGCCGCGTCGCCCGGCCCCGCGTCGACGGCGCCGGCATCGCCACCGGACGCGGCGTCGGCGGTCGTCGCGTCGCCCGGCCCCGCGTCGGCGGCGTCGGCGGTCGCCGCGTCGCCCGGTCCCAGGTCGGCGACGGGCGCGGCCCCGTCGACAGAAGCTGCGCCGTCGGCGGGGGTCGCGCTGTCGGTGACGGTCGCGGCGTCGGCGCGGGTCGCGCCGTCGGCGAGGGGCGCGGCGCCGTCGGACCGAGGGCCGCCGCCGTCGGCCGGCGCTCCGCCGTCGGACGTCGCGGCGTCCTTGCCGGGCGGCTCGACGCACTGCCCGTCCTCGCAGATGCGCGCGCCCTTGCAGTCCGTGTCCTTCCTGCAAGTCGCGCCGGCATCCGCGCCGGCGTCTCCCGGCATGCCTTCGCCGCCGATGTCCTGGCATCCCGCCGCGCCGATGACCGCGACGAGCGCGGCCACGAGCCGTCTCGACATCTCGCTCCCCCGTGTCGCGCGCGACGATACGAGGAACGCGGACGGAACGCCATCGACGACGACGGGACGGGGCCGGGAGCCCCGTCGCGGAAGGCGGAGCGAAGGGGGGCTCTGTTCCCCGGAGCGAGCGCACGCGGGCAGGCGCCCGAGTGCGTCTCCGATCACACGCCGCGGACCTGGCTCAGGAAGAGAGGCAACGCGTCGGGCGACACGTCGAGCTCGCGGCCCTCGTTCGGGAAGCCGACGGGCAGGCGCTCGAGGCGCAGGCCGCCGCCCGCGCGCCGCACGACGAGCTTGTCGCCGCCGGGCACCGGGAAGTCGGACTGCTCGCGCCTGCCGGCGGCCACCTCGGCGACGAGCGCCATCAGGGGCTGCTTGAGCGTCGTCGGGAGCTCGAGCCACTCCGCGACGCTGCCGTCGCCGGCGAGACGCCGGCAGAACAGGCGACCATTCGCTTCGACTACTTGCGTGGACATGCGGGCCTGATTACTCGATCCGCGCCCGCGGGTCCAGTCGCGCGCTACCCTGTCGCGCGTGTACGCCGAACCGCAGCGCCGCTCCCCGGCCGCCGAACGCTTCGACCCGATCGCCGACCGCTACGAGTGGGTCGCGGCGCGCGACTGCGACGTCGACGACCTGCGGCGCCACGTGGGGCTCGGCGAGGCCGACTGGGCGCGGGTGCTGGCCCACGGCGGCATCTTCGTCGACAGCCGGCGCGCCACCGCCGGCCCGGTGCCGCGCGGCGCGTTCGTGCGTGTGTACCGCCTCCGCGCCGAGCCCGACCTGCCGCCGCTCGGCGACGACCTCGTGCTGTTCGAGGGCGGCGGCGTCGTCGCCGTGGCGAAGCCGGCGTGGTGGTCGACGGTGCCGACGCGCGCCAGCGAGCGCCTGTGCCTCGAGGCCGCGCTGCGGACGCGCCTCGGCCTGCCGCGCCTCGTGGCCGCGCACCGCCTCGACAAGCAGACGAGCGGCGTCCTGCTCGTCGCCGCCGACGGCAAGACCGCCGCGAAGCTGCACGACCAGTTCCGGGCGCGCGCCGTCGACAAGACGTATGTCGCCGTCGTCAGCCCGCCGCCGCGCGCGCCGCGCTTCACCGTGCGCGGCGCCATGGTCCGCGTGCAGCAGGTCCAGTACTCGCGGTGGGGGCTGGTCGACGACGGCGCCGGCGTCGAGAGCCACAGCGAGTTCGAGGTCCTCCGGACGGCGGGCCCGCGCGCCGTCGTCCGCGCCCGGCCGCTGACCGGGCGCACGCACCAGCTGCGCGTCCACCTCGCGGCGAGCGGCGCGCCCATCGTCGGCGACACGATCTACGGTCCGCCGTGGCGCCCGGAGGCGCCGGCGAGCGCGGAGCGAACGCAGCTGCACGCCGACTGGATCCGGTTCGCCGTCGACGGCCGCCCCGTCGAGGTGCGCGCGCCCCTCCCCGCCGACTTCGTGCTCGCGCCGTAGCGGCTCTTCGCGCCGGACCGCGGTTCTGTCCGATACTGCGCCCCGTCTCTGCCTTGGAGGTCCCGTGCTCCGTCGCTTGTCGCTGGCCGCCCTGCTCATCGTCGCCTGCGCGCCCGACCCCGAGGAGCGCGCCCTCGACGCCGGCGCCGACCCCGACGGGGCGCCGGCACCGGACGCGATGTGTCCCGTCGCGCCGACGCCGGACGCAGGCGAGGACGCGGACGCCGCGGCGATCCGGCCCGACGGCGCCGCGCCCGACGCGGGCGAAGCCGCAGACTCTGCGGCGACGAGCCGGCCCGACGCCGCCGCGCCCGACGCAGGCGAAGCCGCAGACTCTGCGGCGGCGAGCCTGCCCGACGCGGCCACCTCCGACGCAGGCGAAGCGGAAGACTCTGCGGCGGCGAGCCTGCCCGACGCCGCCATGCCGGACGTGTGCGGCGCGCTCCGCGAGGACCGCGGCGCCGGCCACATCGACGTGGGCACCTGCGTGATCTACGCCGACAACCCGCCCTCGTCGGGGCCGCACTACGGCCGCTGGGCGCCGGCCCGCGAGTACCCGCAGCCGCTCGACCGGCGCTACTGGGTCCACAACCTCGAGCACGGCTGGCTCGTGCTGCTCTACCGCCCCGACGCCGACCCCGCCGCCGTCGACGACCTGCGTGAGGCGATGGGATCGCTGCCCGACGACCCGGACTGCCCGGGTTTCCACCGCGTCCTGCTCACGGCCGATCCGGCGCTCGACAGCGCCGTCGCCGCGGTCGCGTGGCGCCGCGTGCTCGAGGGCGATCGCCTCGCCCCGGAAGCCATCCGCGCGTTCTTCGCCGAGTGCCGCGTTGCGGCGCCCGAGCTTCGCGTCTGCGCCAACGGCAGCGACCCGTAGCCTAACCGGCGGCCGACAGGCGCGCCGTCTGCGCCGTGGCCGCGCGGCGCTCCACCCACATCCGCATGCGATCGGCGGGGCGCAGGTTGATGAGCGCGGCGAAGCCGGGCTCGGCGTTCGTGCCGCGCGACCACTCGAAGCCGAGCACGAAGCGCTTGAGGGCCGACTCGAGGACGAGGCGCGCGAGGCGCTCGCCGACGCACTTGCGCGGCCCGTGACCGAACGGCAGCCAGGCGCTCGGCGCCGAGGCCACGAGGAAGCGCTCGGGGCGGAACTCGCCCGGCGCGTCCCAGAAGCGCGGGTGGTTGTGCAGCGCGGCGATCGGCACGACGACGAGCGAGCCCCGCGGGATGCGCACGCCGCCGAGCTCGACGTCGACGGCGGCCACGCGATCGACCATCGGCGTCGCGGCGAAGCGGCGGAACGTCTCGTCGATCACCGCGCGCAGATAGCGTTCGTCGCCCGTTGCGAGCTCCGCCCGGAGGGTGGCGAGCACGCGCGGGTTCGAGGCGAGCGCGTAGGCGGCCCACGAGAGCGTCGTCGCGATGTTCTCGGGCGCGGCGATCACCACGGTGACGAGCTGGTCGCGGACCTCGGCGTCGGAGAGCGGCTGCCCGGTCGTCGGATCGCGGTGCTGCAGGACGAGGTCGAGCAGATCGGGGCGTGCGTGCGCCCCTTCGGCCCGCCGACGCGCGGCGCTGCGCGCGAGCAGCCGATCGACCGCCGCGGTGGCGCGCTGCACGCGGCGCGGCAACGGGAGCGGCAGGTGCCGGATCAACGTCGTCCGCGCGCAGGCGATGGCGAAGACCATCTCGGGGCCGCCGAGCATCGCGTCCACGAGCGCGTCCTGCTCGTCGGGCTCGGGGCGCGCCGACAGGAAGCCCGCCGTCGTCGCCGTCACCGCGACCCGCAAGAAAGCGTCGAACAGCCGGATGCGCCCCCGAGGGAGCGTCGCGAAGCTGCGCTCGAGCGAGTCGTCGACGATCGGCTGCACCCCGGCGACCGCCGCCCGCGTGAACGCCGGCGCGTTCAGCCGCCGCCACCGCAGCCACTCCTCGCCGTCGGTCGTCAGCATCCCCTCGCCGAGGAACGACTTGATCCCCGCGCTCTCGAGGTTGCCCTCGCG
The DNA here is from genome assembly GCA_963169045.1 of Myxococcota bacterium. GTDB lineage: Bacteria > Myxococcota_A > Bradymonadia > UBA7976 > UBA1532 > CAUJDF01. The sequence continues at coordinate 44,323 of CAUJDF010000036.1, read as the reverse complement.
CACGAAGGACTTCGTGTCCTCGACGAGCACCGCGCGCGCCGCGTCGGCGTTGGCGACGACGAACAGGCGATGGGTCAGGATGTTCGCCTCGACGAAGTCCGCGTCGAGGCGCGTGCACCGTTCGAGGAAGGCGAGGTGGTCGGCGCGCGATCGGACGATGTCGGCGAGGAGCGAGAGCCCCCACGGTCTGCGGTGCACCCGGTAGGTCGGAGGGACGGAGACGCGCGTCATGGGCCCGCCCGCTCAGATCCGGCGGCGCTTGATGTCATCCTGCGCTCTCCTGCCGCGATCGGCTGCACGGAAGATATGGAAATTTTCGCCCGAAGTGCGCACGAAATCGATCACTTCGAGTGGGACGCGCGGCCGCCGGGCCGTCACTCCGTGCGTCCGCTCCGGCGCATGCGCGCGAGTCCCACCCGAATCAGGTCGATCCGGCGCGGCAGGGCGGCGCGCGCCGTCTCCGACCACTCGGTGAACCAGTGGTGGAGGGCGAGCAGGGCGGCGTCGCGGTCGCCCTCGGGGAGCGACGGGGCCGCGGCGGCGTCCCAATTGCTCATCAGCAGTGCGAGCGCGCCGACGAGCCCGGCCCGGCCGTCGGGCCCGAGGCGCCGCGCGTCGAGCGCCGCCAGGAGCGCCCGAGCGTCGGGCGCGGGATCCGCGGCGAGCGCCTCGAGCCGCGCGAACAGCACCCGGAGCGCGACGATGACCTCGTTCTCGGCCAGCCCGCCGACCAGGGCCTCTGCGCGCTCGGGGGCGAAGCGCTGGGCGGCGGCGGCGACGCGACGGAGGAACACCGGGCCCTCGGTCTCGAGGCGCGCCATGGCCTCCGGCCGCTCCCGGTTGGTCGGATCGTAGGACGGGCGCTCGAGCGGCGTCGTGCCGACCTCGCGCAGCAGTCGCCAGCCTTCGTCGAGCTCCGCATCGCTCAACCCGAGACGGCGCAGCGTCAAGCGGATGTGCGGGATGGTGCCCGCGCCCATCAGGAAGCGGAACGCGCGCTCGGGCAATGTCTCGAGCATACGCGCGGATGGTGCGATCGACATCGGCGCTCCTCCGCGCTCGTCCTAACAGAAACCGGACGAGGGGAACAGCTCTCCACGCGACGTCGCACACTCTGCGCGCCCGGCGGAGGCCTCTTTCGGCGCTCGCGGACGCAGGCGGAGGCGCATGAAACGTCTCGCGGGCGGCCGGAGAGTCATGGTCGTTGCGCGGAGCGTGCGTGATGATGCACGGAGATCTGCGACGAGCGCTCGGAGTCTGCTCGGCGGCGCGCGGAGAGGATTCGACGGCGCGCGGAGAATGATCGGTCACGCCCGGAGTACGGTGATCACAGCGAGGAGAGTCCTCATCACCGCGCGGAGAGTGCAGACGAGTGCGCGGAGATAATCGATTGTGGCGGAGCGCTCCGGCCCGCGGCGGTGCGGACGTGGTGCACACCGCGGAGACCGGCGCGCTCCGATTTTCCGGCCGCGCCTTCGGCGTTCGCCCTACAGTGGGCGCGATGCGGTCGCTGCTTGCATGTCTCCTCCTCGCGTCGCCCGCCCTCGCCGCAGAGCCCGCCGCCGAAGCGCGCTGCCTCGTCGAGGCGTACCCCGACTTCCTGTGCCGCGCCGACGCCACCGCCGTGCACCGCTGCGACGGCGCGGCGATCCCGTGGGACGACGGCCGCGAGAAGGACGACTGGACGCGCTTCACCGCGCCCGATCTCGAGGACATGTTCTACGAGCGGTATCCGGCCGCCGACGCGTGGCCGCCCGCGCCGACCACCGATCCGGGGCGCGTCCGCTACGAGCCGCTCTTCGAGCTCATGTACGGCGCGACGCCGGAGGCGGTGCGCGAGAAGCTCGTCCCCGTGCGCTGGTTCGGGACGACGGTGCGCGTGACGAAGGTGAACGGCGTCGCCGAAAAGCTGCGCCTCGTCGCGCGCGACCTCGAGAAGCTGCCGGCGCGCCACCGCCGCTTCTTCGTCGAGACGGCGGGCACGTTCGCGTGGCGCCCGATCGCCGGCAGCCCGATGCGCAGCCTGCACAGCTACGCCATCGCCATCGACGTGGGCGTGAAACACAGCGACTACTGGCGCTGGGTGCGGGGCGCCACCACCGCCGCGGCGCCGCCGCCCTACCGCAACCAGTTCCCGCGCGAGGTGGTCGACGCCTTCGAGCGGCACGGCTTCATCTGGGGCGGGCGCTGGGCGCACTTCGACACGATGCACTTCGAGTACCGGCCCGAGCTGCTCTGCGCCCGCGCGCGCTGATCGTCAGCCGGCCTTGCGCAGCGCCTGCACCAGCTCGGCCTTGCGCATCCGGCTGCGGCCGCGAATGTGCTTCTGGTTCGCGAGGTTGCGCAGCTCCTGGACCGTACGCTCCTCGAGGCGGCGGTTCGGGTTGCCCGTCCCCTGCGTCGTCCGGTTCGGGGTGCGGCCCTCCTGCCGCCGCCCCTTGTTCACGGTGCGACCCGCGATCTCCTTGGCGCGCTTCTCGGACGCCCCGCGCTCGAGGGCGCTCTCCTTGATGTGCTCGTACTTGCGCTCGTCCTTGTTCGTCCACGACGGCATCGCTCGGCCTCCTTTCCCCCGCCTCGCTCCTTCGTAAGATGCGCGCATGAGCCGAAGCGTCCTCGTCCCCCTGCCCGATCGCGACTTCGACCTGACCGAGGTGTCCGTGCCGTGGCACCTGCTGACGCGCGCCGGGCACCGCGTCGTCTTCGCCACCGAGGCCGGCGCCGTGCCGGCGGGCGATCCGCTGCTCGTGAAAGGGCCGCTGTTCGGAAAGCTCGGCGCGGCGCCGGACGCGCTGGCCCTGTACCGCGCGCTCGAACAGGACGCGGCGTTCCGCGCGCCGCTGCGCTGGGGCGACCTGCGCATGGCCGAGTTCGACGCGCTGCTCCTGCCCGGCGGCCACGCGCCCGGCATGAAGCAGTACCTGGCGAGCGAGGTCCTGCACGCGCACGTGCGCGACTTCTGGGCGCTCGAGCGCCCCGTCGCCGCCATCTGCCACGGCGTCGTGGTGGCGGCGCGCGCCGGCGTCCTCGGCGGCGTGCGCACGACGTGCCTGCCCCGGTACATGGAGCGCCTCGCCTACCTCCTGACGTTCTGGAAGCTCGGCCGCTACTACCGCACCTACCCGGAGTACGTGCAGGACGAGGTGCGGCGCGCGGCGGCGCGCTTCGAGCGCGGCCCCATCAACCTCGGCCGGCGCGGCACCGAGACCGACGACCGCCCCGCGTTCGTCGTCGAGGACGGCCGCTACGTGTCGGCGCGCTGGCCCGGCGACGCGTGGCTCTTCGGGAAGAAGCTGCTCGCGAAGCTGGAGTGAGTCAGCGGGCGGCGGCGCGGAGCAACTCGAAGAGGCGCGCCGCCTGCGGCTGCCACGCGTAGCGCGCCTCGACGAACCGGCGGCCGGCGTCGGCGAGCGCGGCGCGCTGCGCCGGATCGTCGAGCAGCGTCTCGACCGAGACCGCGAACGGTCCGGCGCCGTCGGCCACGCGCATCTCGTCGCCGGTGCGCCCGTCGATGCCGGCGGCCGCGGCCGGCGTCGCCACCACGGGTACGCCCATCGCCAGCGCCTCGAGCACCTTGTTCTGCACGCCGCGCGCGATGCGCAGCGGCGCCACGCAGACCGCCGCCTGCCGGACGACCGGGCGGATGTCCTCGACGAAGCCGGTCACGACGACCCCGGGCTTCGCCGCGAGCGCCTGCACCGCCGGCGCCGGCTTCGAGCCGGCGATCACGAAGCGCAGGTCCGGCCGCCGGCGGCGCAGGATCGGCAGCACCTCGTCGTGGAACCACACCACCGCGTCGACGTTGGCCTCGTAGCTCATGGCGCCGAAGAACACGACCGTGTCCTCGCGGGCCGCGGCCGGATCGGGCCGGAAGAACTCGGTGTCGACGCCGTTGCGCACGACCTGCACGTCGGCGCCGGGCGCGATCGCGCGCAGCGACTCGGCCTCGCGCTCCGTCGTGACGACGCTGGACCGGCACCGGCGGGCGAGCCAGCGCTCCACGTGGCGGAGCGTCCACGCCTCGCGGCCGTAGACGAGGCGGCCCGGCCCCTCGAGGCGCTGCGCGTACGACGCCCACTTCTCGCTGTCCACGTCGACGAAGTCCACGACCGCCGGCACGCCGGGCAGCGCCAGCAGGTACGGCGCCATCGCGCTCGACTCGATCAGCACCGCGTCCGGCGGCGAGCGCCGCGCCGCCGCGCGCAGCGAGAGCGCGACCTTCGGCGAGAAGAACGACGGCAGCGTCAGCGGCAGCGGCGTCGCCGCGAGCGCCAACGACGCCACCTTGCGGACTGCAAGGTGGATCGGATCGAGGGTCACCGACGCGAACTTCGTGCCGAGGAAGCCGGCGTGGGCGGTGTCCTCCGGCGGATCGGCGGTGGCGAAGAGGTGCACCTCGGCCGACTCGGCGAGGTGCCGCAACAGGTGCCACGCGCGGATCTTCTCGCCCTTGTCGGGCGGGTACGGGACGCGGTGGCAGAGGGCGAACAGTCGCATCGATCACCCGGGCGGCGCGGCGATCCAGGCCCGGATCTCGCGTCGCAGCGTGGGGAGCGGCACGGCGCCGTGCCGCAGCACCCGGTCGTGGAACTCGCGCAGGTCGAACCGGTCGCCGAGCGCCTGCCGCGCCTCGTCGCGCAGCCGCCGGATCTCGAGCTCGCCCATCTTGTAGGCGAGGGCCTGCCCCGGCCAGATGATGTAGCGGTCGATCTCGTTGACCGCCTCCTCGCGGCGATGGCCCGTGTTCGAGATGAGATAGTCGACGGCCTGGTCGCGGCTCCACCCCTTGGCGTGCAGGCCGGTGTCGACGACGAGGCGCACGGCGCGCCACATCTCGTAGGTCAGCGCGCCGAGCTTCTCCTCGGCGGTGCCGTAGAGGCCGAGCTCGCCGGAAAGCCGCTCGGCGTACAGGGCCCAGCCCTCGACGAAGGCCGTCTGGCCGACGTGGCGCTGGAACTCGGGCAGCCCCGCGTTCTCGTTGGCGAGCGCGATCTGCAGGTGGTGGCCCGGCACCGCCTCGTGGAAGGCGAGCGCCGCCATCTTGTAGAGGAGGCGCGTCTCCGGCTGGAACGTGTTGACGTAGTAGTAGGCGGGCCGCGAGCCGTCGCGCGGCGCCGAGTAGTAGTAGGCCGCCGGCGCGTCCTTGGCGCGGAAGGCCTCGATCGCCTTCACCTTCACCTCGCCCTGCGGCAGCCGGCCGAACACCTGCGGGAGCGCCGCCTGCGCCCGCGCCACGAGCGCCGTGTTGTGCTCGAGCAGCGCGCCTTCGGTGGCGAGGTACTGCTGCGGGTCGCGCTCGAGCGCCGCGAGCCACGCGGCGACGTCGCCCTCGCGGCCCGTCTCCGCGAGGAGCGCCCGCATCTCGGCGCCGATGCGCTCCACCTCGGCGAGGCCGAGCGCGTGGATGTCCTCGGGCTTGCCGTCGAGGCCGGTGTGGGCGCGGATGAGCGCCTCGTAGCACGCGGCGCCGTCGGGGATGCTGCCCACGCCCACCGCCTCGCGGGCCTTCGGCAGGACCTCGTCGGCGAGGAACGCGCGGTACGCGCGCAGCGCGGGGTAGACGGCGTCGCGGACGGCGGGCAGCAGCGCGGCGCGCCACGCGCCCTGCGCCTGCTCGGGCACGGCGGCGAACGGGCTCCCCTCCGGCGGCTGCGCCAACATCTCGTCGAGCTGGCGGACGACGCGCTCGACGTTGATGCGCGGCGCGACGTAGCCGGCGGCGAGGCCGGCGCGCAGGTTGGCGACGTGGTCGCGCAGCAGGCGCGGCACCTGGCCGTAGCGCGCCACGAGGCCCCCGCCGCTGCGCTCCTCGGTCAGGACGTGCGCGTTCGGCAGCTCGCCGAGCCAGACCTGCGGCCCGGAGAGCTGGTCCACCTGCCACAGCCACGTCTTGCAGCGCGCCGTGTCGAGCGCGCCGCGGAGCTCGGCGCCGAGCACGTCGGCGGTCACGCCCTCGCCCGGCGCGAGCGCGGCGCGGTCGAGCGTCTCGAGCCGCGCGGCGAGGCCCGCGAACACGTCGAGGTGGCGCTGCACGGCCGCCGACGACACGTCGTCGAGCTCGCCCTCGCGCGACCGGTCGCCGATGAACGTCGCCCACACGGGCGAGGCGTGCATCTGCTCGGCCCAGAACTCTTCGCCCAGGCGCGCCAGCGCCGAGGACGGCGTGTCGGTGGCCGGCGCGCCCCCGCACGCCGCGACCAGCCCCGCCGCGAGCACTGCCTTCTTCATGACCGCTCCCGCCTCCGTCCGATGTGCGCCGGGCGCCCGGCCTTCCGGGCATCCTAACGCAAGGCGCCGCCCGGACCGATGAGAGTCCGCGGGACCGGAAAGCGGCCTCCGGGGTCGACCTTGAGCTAGACTTCCGCGTTCCCGCGAGGAGACGACCGCTGGCCCGCATCGCCCGGCTCACGATGGACCGCCCCGCTGCGCTGGTCGCGGTGGCCGGCCTGCTGCTCGCGCCGCTCGTGGCGTGGGCGGCGACGTTGCAGCCGAAGTTCGCGCTGCTCGGCGCGTTCGCCCTGGCGGGCGGCCTGGTGCTCTTCCGCTGGCCGCGGCTCGGCGCCTACGCGCTCCTCGTTGCCTACCCGTTCAACTCGCTGTTCATCGCCACCGGCTTCGCGAAGCTCGGCCCCGACGACCTGATGTGCATGGCGGTGGTGCCGGTCTGGCTCGTCTACCGGCTGGCGCGCCCCGACGGCGTGCGCCTGCCGCAGGGCTGGCTGCTGCTGCTCGCCTACCTGACGTTGTGCTTCGCGAGCATGACGCTCGGCGTGAACCCGGGACGCGCGCACGGCGCCTACGTGCGCCTGATCATCTACGTGCTGGCGCTGTGCGCGATCGTCGACCTCGGCTCGAGCCGCGACTTCCTGCGCCGCGCGCTCTGGATCCTCGCGTGCACCGGCATCCTCAACGCCACGTTCGCCCTCCCCGAGATCGGGCGCGGCGTGCGCGTCGAGGGCATCGTCGGGCAGTCGAACATCCTCGCGCACTTCCTCGGGATCAGCATCGTCGCCGCCCTCGGCCTGTCGGAGATCGAGAAGCGCGGCTGGCGGCGCGTGTTCCTGCTCGGCGGCACCGGCCTGATGCTCGTCATCCTGGCGTTGACGATCTCGCGCGGCTCGTACATCGCGCTGGGCGCGACGTTGCTGTGGTGGGCGCGGCGCAGCCGCCTGCAGCTGGCGATCGCCGCGCTGGCGCTCGGGACGGTGGCGTTCGTGACCGAGGGCGCCGACCGCGCGCACCTCGAGCGCATCGAGGCGCGCTTCCGCGGCGAGGACGGCCACAGCGCGCTCAACCGACTGGGGACGGCGCAGAACGCCGTGCGCGCCGTGGAGCACCACCCGCTGCTGGGCGTCGGGTTCGGCCAGTTCCGCGATCTCGACGAGGCGATGGAGCTGACGGAGCAGTTCGACCGCAGCGCCCACAGCTTCTACCTGAGCGTGGCCTCGTCGGCGGGCCTGCCCGCGCTGTGCGCGCTGCTCGGCTTCCTCGCGCTGATCGCACGGCGGCTGTGGCGGCGCAAGCGGGCCGCGGACGCGCTCGGGCCCGACGGCGTCGAGTGGGGGCGGCTTCTCCGCACCTTCCAGGGCATCGGCCTGTTCATGGCCATCAGCCTCATCACGAAGGACGACGGCAAGGCACGCTTCTGGGTGCCGGTCGGCCTGCTGACCGCCGCCTCGATGGTCGCGGTGCCCGCCCCGCGTCAGCCGGACGTCAGGCGCTCGTAGAGCGCGGACAGCGCATCCGCCGCCGCCTCGGGCGTGTGGTGGCCGACGAAGCGCGCGCGTCCGGCCTCGCCGCGCGCCCGCGCGTCGTCCGGATCGGCGAGCAGCGCGTCGAGGGCCGCCGCGAGGCCGCGGGCGTCGCCGCGGTCGTGGAACCGGATGAAGCGCTCCTCGGGGTCGAGCGCGCGGATGCCGGGGATGCGCGAGCCGACGAGCGGCAGGCCGACCGACATCGCCTCGATCATCACCCGCGGCGTGCCCTCGGCGTGGGAGGGCAGCACGAACGCCGTCGAGGCGGCCATGAGCGCCGGCAGCCGCGCGCGCGGCACGGGTCCGGCCAGGCGCACGCGGTCGCCGAGGGGCCGGGCGGCGGCGCGCACGGCGTCGGCCTCGCCCGGCGGCACGTCGCCCACGAAGAGCAGCCGCGCCCGCGGATGCCGCGGCCCGATGCGCGCGAACGCGTCGAGCAGCTCGTAGCAGCCCTTGTAGCGGAACACCTGCCCGACGAAGAGCAGCACCTGCGCGTCGGGCCCGAAGCCGTGCAGCGCCGGGTCCGGCGGCTGCGGCGCGAAGAGCGCCGGGTCCACGCAGTTCGGCAGCGCGTGGATGCGCTCGGCGGGCACGCGGTAGGTCTCGGCGCACGGCAGGCGGTGGCCCTCGCCGAACACGGTGAAGCCGTCCGCCAGCCGCGCCATCGCCATCTCGTAGGTCAGCGCCTGCCAGTAGCGGCGCTCGCGCGTGGCCCAGCCGCTGCGCTCCGCGTGGCGAAGTACTCGGAACCACTCGTGGATCGACGCGAAGCTCGACGAGAGGAGCCGCGGGCGCCGGCCGCCCCGGAGGCGCAGCTCGGCGAAGAGCGGCCAGAGGTAGCCGGAGTGGTCGTGGACCACGTCGAACGGCTCGGCGGCGAGGCGCGCGCGGGCGGCGCGCCACAGCAGCGGCACGAACGCCGGGCGCGGTACGCGGCGCCCGACGAGCGGCTCGAGCGTCAGCGCCGGCGAGACGCCGGCGAGGCCCGGCCAGTCCGGCGGCACGAAGTCGGTGAGGAGGCGCATGTGCCCGACGCGCTCGGCGGCGCGCTGCAACATCACGAAGCGGTCGCGGTACGAGCGGAGGTCGGGGAGGAACGCGAAGATCTTCATGGGCCGGGTCGTGCACCTACCGTGGACGGCCGCATGGGGCGCAGGGTGACACGGCGGCCGGGGGCGGGCAATCAGCGGCGCCGGCGGCGCAGGGGCAGGGCGAGGCTGAGCAGCCATACGAGCGCGCCGGGCGCGCCGCCGCTCGAGTCGCACTCGCAGCCGCCGGGATCGGCGGCGACCTCGCCGCCCCCGTCGGCCGCGACCGGCCCGCCGTCGCCCTCGGCGCCGCCGTCGGGCTCGGGGCCGCCGCCGTCGGGCTCCGGACCGCCAGCGTCGGGCGCGAGGCCGCCGTCGGGCGCCATCGGGCAGGCGGGATCGGCCTCCACGCCGCACAGGAGGATCTCGACGCGCGCCGTCGCCTCGTTGTCGACGCGGTCGGTGACCGTCGCCTCGACGACGTAGCGACCCGAGGGCGGCAGCCGACCGTCGAGCCCGAGGCCGTTCCACTCCCAGGCGCGGTCGAGGGCGGCATCGCCCACGGGATCCGCAAAGATCACGGAGACTTCCGCGTCGTCCGGTCCGCGGACGAGCAGGCGCAGCCCGGCGACGCGGTCGTCGTCGGTCGCGACCACGCGCACCGAGAGCGGCCCTGCGGCGGCGACGAACGGATCGGGCGTCGCCGTGACCTGCACCTGCGGCGCGCGCGCGTCGGTGACGCGCACCCCGTCCGAGGCGACGACGGCCGAGCGCGAGCGCTGCGCGCCGTCGACCCGCCACGCGCGGACCTCGACGGCGTAGGTCAGGCCGGGGACGAGGGGGAGCCCCTCGAAGCGGACCCTCGGCTCGAGCGCGTCCGTCCAGGGCGCGACCTCCATCGCGCCGGGCCCGACGACGCGCGCCTCGTAGCCGTCGACGCCGTCGACCGCCGGCCAGTCGGCGCCGAGCACCGTGTATTGCCGCGTCTCGTCGAGGTCCGCCTCGGCGCTGCCGGCCGGGGTCGTGCCGTCGTCGTCCCAGACCGCCGCGGGCGCCTCGACGCCCGGCTTGTCGACTCGGGACACCGTCGCGTCGCCCGCCGGCACGATCACCTCGAGCTCGCCGTCGCCGTCGACGTCGGCCACCGCCGGATCGCCGAGCCCCGCCAGGAGCGGCAGCTGCCAGCGCAGCGTGCCGTTGGCGGCGAACGCGTAGAGAAACCCGTCGCCGGCGGCGACCAGCGCGCCCGGCGTGCTCTGTCCGAAGAGATCGTCGATGGCGGTCACGAAGCCGGGATCGGCGAGGTTCGTGAACGGCGGCGTCTGCAGCGCGCCGTTGGCGAGGCCGACGCGATCGATCACCGTGCCGTCCTGCAGCCGGTAGCGGACGAGCGGCTGCCCGCCGCCCGGCACCGCCCAGACCTCGTCGCCGCCGACGACCGTGGCCACCTGGTTGAGCCAGGCGCGGTTCGGACCCTCTTCGGGCGCCGTCCAGACGACGCGCAGGTCCTCGTCGAGCAGCTCGATGGGTCCGTTGGCGCCGGTGCGCGCCAGCGGCGGGTCGCCGCCCGTCTGCTGCACGCGGCCGCCGGCGTTGACCGTGGTGGCGCTGCCGCGGATGCCGCCCGTCGCGGCGTCGATGACGTGCAGCGAGGCGCTGTCGGCGAGCAGCAGGCGCAGCGTCCCTTCGGGGACCGAGATCGCGGTGAGGCCGCGGCCCACCCAGCTGTCGCCGGCGCGGGCGAACGTATTCTGCCAGAGCACGCGGCCGTCCGGTCCGGAGAGCGCCGTCACCACGAGGAAGTCGTCGGCCCGGCGCTGCTCGAGCCGCACCACGTCGTCGGCGCCATCGGCGTTCAGGTCGGCCAGCACGACCGCGCCGAGCTGCCGGTAGTCGCTCGACGAGAGGCCGTGGCGCCAGCGCGGCTCGCCGGTGGCGCCGTCGAGCATGACCCAGCCGAGCTCGCCCGCCGTGCGGCCGTCGGGGGCCACGATCTCGAGCGCGCCGCCGGGCACGAGCTGCCCCGCCTGGGGGTGCTCGCTGCCGGCGCGCAGGCGCCGCGTCCACACGGGCATGCCCTCGTCGTCGAGGACGAGCAGGCGCCCGCTCGGCGTGAGCACGATGGGATCGGGCGTCCCGTCGCCGAGCACGTCCGCGGCGATGACCTTCGCCAGGCCCGAGGGCGCCGCGACGTCCGGGACGCCGTTGCCGTCGGCGTCGATGACGAGGTTCAGGCCGGCGTCGAACGCGGCCAGCTCACCGTCGGCCAGCGAGAGCACGAGCGGCAGGCCGTCGAGCGCCCCGTCCCGCGGGACGACGCCCGGGGTGCCGGTGAGCGCGCGGCGCGCCGCGGCGTCGCCGCCCGCGTCGTAGATCTCGAGCGCGTCGGCGGCCTCGTCGCCGTCGTCGTCGCGCAGGAGCGCGAGGCGCGGCCCCTCGGGCGTGGCCACGGTGCGCAGCGCGTCGCGCTCGGACGAGACACCCACCTCTGCCGGCAGGCGGCTCCGCGAGAGCGCGCGCGCGCGGTCGACCGCCCAGCGCTCCGCGCCGTCGAAGCCGCGCAGCGCGACGCGCCCGAACACGGCGGGCGCCCGCGCGTCGCCGTCGCGCGTCACGAGCTCCGGCACGCCGTCGCCGTCGACGTCGACCGCGCCGAGCAGCCGCGCATCCGGCACGCGCCGTCGCTCCTCGCCCGTCGCCGCGTCGACGAAGCGGAGGCTCCAGCCCTCGCCCTCGTAGACGGAGATCAGCAGCGTCGCCTCGTCGCCGACCCGCACCACCTCGGCGCGCTCGGCGTCGAGCTCGACGGCGGCGGGCAGCGGCGCGCGCCAGACCGGGGCCAGCCGCCGCGAGTCGCCGCGGTCGGCCACGTCGAGCAGCATGAGCTCGCGGCGCGCGTCGTCGCCGAAGCCGGTGTCGACGATGGCCAGGATCTCGTCGGCGCGGCCGCCGTCCCCCTCGGGCAGGACGTCGACGTTGCGGTGGGGCGCCACGTGGTTCGGCTCCGGCTCGAGGTCGTCGCCGGCGAAGGCCTGCGCGCCGGTGCGCGGATCGAACGCCCGGAACTGGTCGCGGTCGGGCACCACCACCTCGGGCAGCCCGTCGCCGTCGAGATCGGCGAGCGTGTGCCACAGCCCGCACCAGTACGACCGCGGCGCACCGATCTCCGCGCGTTGCCGCTCGCCGTCGAAGCCGCCGGCGAAGCCGTAGACGTGGGCGGGCCCGCGCCGGCTGGCGCCGCAGCTCGTCTCGGCCACGAAGAGGTCAGGGAGCCGATCGCCGTCCACGTCGCCGACGAGGACGGCGCCGACGCGCTCGTAGCGGCCCTCGGGCGACGCCCAGCGCAGGCGGCCGGTGGTGGCGTCGACGATCTGGACGCCGCGCGCGCTCTGCGCCAGGACCTCGCGCCGCCCGTCGCCGTCGAAATCGAAGAGGCCGCCGATGCGGTCGACGCCGAGCGGCGGCGTGCTCCAGCCGAGGCGGCCGTCGAGCCCGAAGACGTCGACGCGGCCGCCGCGCGTGGTCACCAGCTCGACGGTGCCGTCGCCGTTCACGTCGGCGGCGAGCACCGTGCCCTCGGGCGCGCGGTCGCCGATCTGGCGCCGCCACCGGACGGCCGGCGCCTTGAGCCCGGCGGTGCCTTGGACGATGCGCGAGCGGGCAGCGTCGCCCCCAGGAACGGGCCAGGCGCGCGCCTCGGGCGCCAGCGCGAGCAGCAGGACCGACCACGCCGCCCCGCGTGCAAGCCTCTTCATCTTCCCTCCATTCGCTCCCCGCCGCTCCGCCATTGTGGCGACCGCGCGCGCCGTTTCCAGCAGACCCCGACCGAAGCAGCCCCATCGCGCCCGGGGTCGATTCCTGTACACGCCTGCGGCATGCTGGCGCCGACCTCGGAGGCGAAGACGATGGGCCTGATCCGGCGGAACCTGCAGCGCTTCGGCACCCACGGCACGCGGCTGCTGGGCGCGGTCTGGGGCGAGCAGTTCCCCTTCTACTATGTGATGGAGTACCAGAAGTCCGGAGGCACCTGGCTGGGCTCCCTGATCGCCGACTACCTGCAGATCCCTTTTCCGCAGCACACCGTGATGCCGATGGGCTGCTCGTGCGTGGTGCACGGCCACTGGCGGTACTCCCCGCGGCTGCGCCGCGTCTTCTACCTCTACCGCGACGGGCGGGACGTGATGGTCTCGCTGTTCTTCTACCGCATGCGGCAGATCGACCTGGCACGCCGGCGCGGCGAGGTCGACCCGCACGAGCGCACCTACCGCCGCCTCTTCGGCCCGCGCTTCGATCCGGCCGACGCCGCGGGCCTGCTGCCGCGCTTCATCGAGCACGAGGCGAGGCATCCGACCGGCACGCGCGTCCCATGGCACGTGCACTGCGCCGAGTGGGCGTTCGACCGGCCCGGCGTGGTGACGTTGAGCTACGAGGCGCTGCTCGCCGACACCGCGGGCACGCTGGCGACGGCGCTCCCCGCCCACACCGGCGCGCCCATCGACGCCGACCGCCTGCGGGCCAGCGTCGCGAAGTTCAGCTTCCAGAAGCAGACCGGCCGCCGGCCCGGACAGGAGGACCGCGGCGACTTCAAGCGCAAGGGCATCGCCGGCGACTGGCGGAACCACTTCACCCGCGAGACGGCGGAGACCTTCGACCACCTCCACGGCGACATGCTGGTGCGCCTCGGCTACGAGCCGGACCGGACCTGGGTGCAGCGGGTCGATCGTCGGATCGCCTGACACCCGAGCCCCGATATCCTCCGATTGACCTACACTCAATTACACTGCCACCAGAAATTTTCATGAAACCCCGTTGCAGCGGGTCGACGATTCCGGCACGTTGAGGGGCGCACTCGGCAGTCATGGACGACGCGCCAGCAGGCAGGCAGGTGAATTGTGCGGGCCCCGACGTCATGGACCGACGTGGGCCGCTCAACTCCGGGGGGGGCGTCGTGAGTCTGAAGGAAGCGCTGAAGTCCATCTACCAGCAGTCATTTCCCGAAGAAGCCTACGCGGCCGTCATCGAGCGCCTGAAAGAGGCCGCCCGTAACGGCGAACGCGACGTCCTCCTCCCGTTCAGCGAGGAGTTCCAGTTCGCGCAGCGGCAGGCCATCGAGCGCCGTCTGACCGCCGAGGGGCTCGTCGTCAAGCCGATGATGAAGCGGCATCCCTCCGGGAACGTCGTCTACGATGGCATCATCGTCAGCGGCTGGGCCGACGCCGCGCCCGCGTCCCGCCCGAGCACCGGCCCGCTGCCCGCCCCCGCGCCCGAGGCCAGCCGCAACGGCGGCTTCGCCATCGGCAACGAGAGCCGCCCCGCCGCCGCCTTCCCCGCCGCCATCGAAGCCCGAAGCCCCACCGGCAACTGAGTTTGCCGGTCGCTCGCCGCCCTGCTTTGCACCCGGATGGGTGAGGGTCTATGCTCGCCCTCCGTGGCCGGGACCGGCCGGGAGGGGGGAATGTCCGAGGTACCGAACCGGCGGAGCGAGAGCGCCTTCGACGACTACAAGCCGGCCTACACGAAGGACCAGGCCGTCGCCGAGGCCAACCGCTGCCTGCACTGTCACGACGCGCCGTGCATCACGGCCTGTCCGACCGGGATCGACATCCCGTCGTTCATCCGCAAGATCGCCACCGGCAACGTGAAGGGCTCGGCGAAGACGATCTTCGCCAGCAACATCCTCGGGATGAGCTGCGCCCGCGTCTGCCCGGTCGAGGTGCTCTGCGTCGGGTCCTGCGTCTACAACGCCATGGGCATCCCCCCGATCAACATCGGGCGACTGCAGCGGTTCAGCACCGACGAGGCGTTCGAGAACGGCTGGCGCTTCTTCCAGGCCGGCTCCGACACCGGGCGCAGCGTCGCCCTGGTCGGCGGCGGCCCGGCCTCGCTCGCCGCGGCCCACGAGCTGCGCCGGCTCGGCCACGCGGTCACGATCTACGAGAAGCGCACGTACCTCGGCGGCCTGAACACCAACGGCGTCGCGCCTTACAAGATGCGGGCGGACCGCGCGCTCGACGAGGTCGAGTGGGTGCTCGGCATCGGCGGCATCGACGTCCGCCTCGGCGTCGAGATCGGCCGCGACGTCGCCTGGGCCGACCTCGAGGCGAAGCACGACGCCGTCTTCGTCGGCCTCGGTCTCGGGCCCGACAAGTTCCTGCGCACGCCCGGCGAGCAGTTGCCCGGCGTGTCGGGCGCCGTCGAGTTCATCGAGAAGTTCAAGCTCGGCACCGTCGACCTCGCCGACGTGCGCCGAGCGGCGGTCGTCGGCGGCGGCAACACCGCCATCGACGCGGTGCGCGAGCTCATCGGCCTCGGCGTGCCCGAGGTCTACATGCTCTACCGCGGCGACGAGCCGGGCATGAGCGGCTACCACCACGAGTGGCACGCCGCGCGCGTCGAGGGCGCCCGCGCCATCTGGCGCGCGCTCCCGCTGGCGTACGAGGGCGACGGCAAGCTGCAGCGCGTCCGGCTCGCGCGGCTCGGGGCCGACAAGAAGCCCACCGGCGAGTGGACGACGCTCGAGATCGACCTGGCGCTGCTGGCCGTCGGCCAGTCGAAGCTCGGCGACCTGCTCGCCGGCCTCGACGGCATCACGCTCGACGGCGGCCGCATCGTCACCGATGCCGACGGCTTCACGGGGCGCCCGGGCTGGTACGCCGGCGGCGACTGCGCCAACGGCGGCAAGGAAGTGGTCAACGCCGCGGCCGAAGGCAAGGCCGCCGCGCGCGCGATCGACGCGTGGCTGGCCAGCGCGCCCGCTCGCAAGACGGAGGCTCCGCTCCATGCCTGATCTCCGCACGAACACGGCGGGCATCCTTTCGCCGAATCCCTTCTGGCTGGCGTCGGCCCCGCCGACGAACTCCGGCGACCAGATCAAGCGCGCCTTCGATCACGGCTGGGGCGGCGCCGTCTGGAAGACGCTGGGGCAGCCCATCCAGAACGTGTCCTCGCGCTTCGGCGGGCTGAACTACGGCGGCAAGCGCGGCGTCGGCTTCAACAACATCGAGCTCATCACCGACCGCCCGCTCGAGACGAACTTCCGCGAGATCTACGACGTCAAGAAGCAGTACCCGAACCACGCGGTCATCGTGTCGCTGATGGTGGAGAGCCGCGACGAGTGGCAGGACATCATCAAGCGCTCGATCGATGCCGGCGCCGACGGGCTCGAGCTCAACTTCGGCTGCCCGCACGGCATGTGCGAGCGCGGCATGGGATCCGCGGTCGGGCAGGAGCCGAAGATCAACGAGCGCATCACCTCGTGGGCCGTCGAGTTTTCGACGGTGCCCGTGCTCGTGAAGCTCACGCCGAACGTCAGCGACATCCTGCCGCACGGCCGGGCGGCCCAGCGCGGCGGCGCCCACGGCGTCTCGCTGATCAACACCATCAAGAGCATCATCGGCGTCGACATCGACCGCTTCGTGCCCGAGCCCCGGGTCGGCGGCCTGTCGACGAACGGCGGCTACTGCGGCGCGGCCGTGAAGCCGATCGCGATGCACATGGTCGCCCAGCTCGCCCGCGACCACGAGTTCAACCTCCCGATCAGCGGCATCGGCGGCGTGTCCAACTGGCGCGACGCCGTCGAGTTCATCCTGCTCGGCTCGACGTCGGTGCAGGTCTGCACCGCCGTGATGCTCGAGGGCTATCGCATCGTCGAGGACATGATCGAAGGGCTCGAGGAGTACATGCGCACGCATGGCTTCGAGACCGTCGACCAGATGGTCGGCAAGGCGGTGTCGCAGTACTCGGAGTGGGGCGACCTCAACCTCAACTACGAGACGGTCGCGAAGATCGACGCCAGCAAGTGCATCGGCTGCTACAAGTGCATGGTCGCGTGTCACGACGGCGCCCACCAGTGCATCCACCCGCCCACGGGCGAGCTGCGGGTGCCGGTGGTCGACGAGTCGGAGTGCGTCGGCTGCAACCTCTGCCAGATCGTCTGTCCCGTCGAGGGATGCATCACCATGGCACCGGTCGACAATGGCTTCACGCCCGCCACGTGGAACCAGCACGTGGGCGAAGGCGCGGCGCTGCGCCCCAAGAAGGGCGTCCACTAGAGAGGGCATGACAGAGAGATCCCGCCTGTCGGGCGCGCGGCTCGTGCCGGCCGCCGCCATCGTCGTCCTCACCGCGCTCAGCTTCCTCCCCCGCGCCACCGCCGCCCCGGCCGTGGCGTGGTCGTTCCGTGGCGCTGCGCTGGGCCTGCTGGTCTGGTACCTGCTCGTCCTGCGCAGTCGCCTCGAGATGAAGTACGCGGTGGAGATCCGCAAGCCGCACTGGGTCCAGCTCTTCATGCACAGCTCCGTGTACGCGTACTGGGGCTGGTACTGGGAGCCGGTGTACGCCGAGATCCCGCTCCTGCTCGGTCAGGTCGCCTTCGGCTATGCCTTCACGGCGCTGCTGGCATGGCAGCGCCGCCAGACCTGGTCCTTCGGCTTCGGTGTCTTCCCGATCGTCTTCAGCACGAACCTGTTCATGTGGTTCAAGGACGACTGGTATGCCCTGCAGTTCGTGATGCTCATCGTCGGCTTCCTCGGCAAGGAGCTGATCCGCTGGGAGCGCCACGGCCGCAAGACGCACAT
The DNA here is from genome assembly GCA_963169045.1 of Myxococcota bacterium. Taxonomy (GTDB): domain Bacteria; phylum Myxococcota_A; class Bradymonadia; order UBA7976; family UBA1532; genus CAUJDF01. The sequence goes on along the minus strand of CAUJDF010000036.1, from coordinate 26,965 downwards.
CTTCAACCCCTCCGGGTTCTCGCTCAGCGTCGTCTCGCTGGTGCTTCTGGCAACCGGGACGACACACATCACGTGGGGCCCGGAGGTCGCCTACACGATCGGCCGGCCCGAATACATCTACCAGGAGATCTTCCTGCTCGGCCTGGTGGTCCAGTGGCTCTTCCACGTCACGCTGATGACGTTCGGCGCGGCGTTGATGCTCTGGCTGCTCGGCATCGCCTACCACCTCGCGACCGGTGTCTACTTCTTCATCGACACGTCCATCCCCATCGCGGTGTTCCTGGGCCTGCACCTGCTCTTCACCGACCCCGCCACGTCGCCGCGGACGAGCCTCGGGCGCTTCGTCTTCGGCGGCATCTACGCGATCGGCGTCTACGTGCTGTACTGGCTGCTGGGCGCGCTCGGCGTGCCCACGCACTACGACAAGCTGCTGTGCGTGCCCCTCTTGAACCTGTCGGTGCGCGCCATCGAGCGCTGGACGCCCGCCTGGAAGCTCCCCATCGCCCTGTCGCCCAAGGGTGCCAACGCGCTGCACATGGCGGCCTGGTCGGTGGTCTTCTTCGCCATGTGGGGCACCGACGCCATCGGCGCGAAGCATCCGGGCACATCGCCGCGCTTCTGGGAGACGGCGTGCGGCGAGGATCGGCGCAACGCATGCCAGACGTGGCTGAGGGTGCTCAGCGTCCAATGCGCCGACGGCAGCACCGCGATGTGCAACGAGCTGGCGGTCGCGCTCGAAGAGGGCCGGGCCGCCCCCCCGAACCCGGTGGAGGCGGCGCGGCACTACCAGACGGCCTGCGCCGCCGGGCACCCGGAGGCCTGCGCGAACCTGGCGTCGATGCGCTACGAGGGGCGCGGCGTCGAGCGGGACCGGGCCGACGCGCTGGCGCTGTCGGCGACCGCGTGCGAGCTCGGCCTCGCCGACGCCTGCACGAACGTCAGCGCCCAGCTGCTCCACGGCGACGGCGCCCCCGCGGACCCGGCGCGCGCCGCCAGCTTCGTGGCGAAGGCCTGCGACCGATCGGGCGCGCCGCAGCTTTGCGAGCAGGCCGCGGCCATCCACCTCGCCGGCCGCTTCGCCGATCGTCCGGTGCCGCGCGATCCCGCCCGCGCGGCGGCGGCCCTGGAACGGGCCTGCGACGCGGGTGCGGCCACCGCCTGCGCGAACCTCGGCCTGATGCACGAGCGCGGCGACGGCATCCCCGCCGACGCCGCGGCCGCGCAGCGCCTCCGGTCGAAGGCCTGCCAGCTCGGCCTGGCCCAGGCCTGCGCGACGGCAGCCGCCGCCCCGCGCTGACCCGCGCGGGGCGGCCCGGCCTCACTGCCCGCCGCCGCCGGTGCTGCCGCCGCCCGTCGAGCCCTCGCTGCCGCCGGTCGTGGCGCCGCCGCCCGTCGAGCCGCTGCCGGGCTGCTCGATGGAGCCGCCCCCCTCGGTACCACCGCCGGGCAGCGGCTGCGGCTGCTGCATCGGCTCCGGCTCGTCGCCGCCGCGGACCGGCTGGATGTCACCGAAGCTCACGCCCAGCGCCTGCGCGGTCTGCTGGTCGAGGTGCCCGCTCACGCGGCCGCCCTGCTTCTGCTGGAAGGCGCCGACCGCGGCGTACGTCTCGGGGCCGGCCACGCCGTCGATCGGCCCCTGATAGATGCCCTGCTGCTGCAGCGCCTGCTGCACCTGCTTGATCTCCTCCTTGTTCAGGCTCGACAGACGGACGTGCTGGCCCTGCATCTGGGCCTGCTGCCCGAGCTGTCCCTGCTGGCCCGTCTTTCCGGCGCCCTGCGTGCCCATCTGACCCGGGGTCGTCGAGCCGCCGCCCGGCGGCTGCATGCCCGGATCCGTCTCGACGTCGCCGGCGCCCTGTGCCAGGGCGGAGCCGCCGCTGATCGCCACCGCCGCCGCACACAGCCACTTCAACATCGTGGTCGTCATGATCTCCCTCGTCCGTGCCTGGTGTTCTGCCGGTGTTCAACGCATCGGCGCTGCCACACCGAAGCATCGGACGTGCCGCGGGCCGCCGTCCTCGCAAGTGCCCGTTCCAAAAAGCGTTTCGCGGCATTTCGCCCCGCGCCCGCGAACTTGCCCTGCCCCGCCCGGCCGGAATCGACTACCATCCCGCGAAACCGCTCGTTCCGGGGGGAGCGCATCATGGGCGCGACGACCGAGAAGAAGGACACGAAGACGACGGCGCAGCCGGCGGCGGCCCCCAAGGCCGAAGCGGCGAAGCCGGTGGCCCCGGTCAAGAACCCCCAACAGGATTACAACCAGCAGGTCCAGCGCGAGGCCGCGGGCGAAGGCCAGGGCGGCCCCGAGGCCGGCAACGGCGAGAAGAAGGCCGAGGAGGCGCCCAAGCCGGCCGGGCTCGTCAACTACGAAGCCAGCCTCGGCAAGTTCCTCGGCGGCAAGCTCTACGGCGCCGTCGCCGACGCGGTGAAGTTCGACAAGGTCAAGGGCTACGCCCACAGCGCGATGGACGGCGCGATCGACAAGCTCGTCGCCGAGATCGCCGACCTCTCCGGCCCGCAGTTCGACGCCAAGGCCACGCAGGTCTTCGACCAGGCGCTCACGCAGGCGCTCGCGCCCTACGTCGACGCCTTCATGGAGGGCCCCGGCCAGGAGCTCACCGCCCAGCTCCAGGAGTGGGTCGACGCCAATCCGCGTGCGGTCGCCGCCCTGGCCATCCTCGCCGCCGTCGGCTACGTCGCGAGCAACGGCCTCATCCCCGCGCTCAAGGCGAAGTACACGATCACGCCGGGGCTCGAGGCTTCGGTCGAGGCGAAGCTCGGTCGCTTCCAGAACATCTCGCTCGAACAGATCTCGGCCCAGCTCGAGGCGCGCAAGGAGTTCGACAACGCGCACGTGCGCGCGAAGCTCGAGTTCGTCCACAACAAGGAGAAGGGCGACAGCATCAAGGGCGAGATCCGCTTCCAGGCGCCCGACGGCCGCTGGGTGGTGGGCATCGGCGCCGGCAAGGACCAGACCGGCGAGAGCCTCGACGGCTTCATCGAGCGCAGGTGGCCGAAGGAGAACCTCGCCATCGAGCTGCGCGGCCGCATGCACTCCGAGCTCGGCAACCAGGTCATGTTCGGCCTGAAGTGGAAGTTCTGAACCCCGCCTGACCCCCACCCGCGCGCCCACGCATCGTACCCCAGATGAACGTGGCCGCCTTCAACGTGTTCTGGTTCGGTACCGGCGAGACGGAGCGCATCGCGCGCACGCCGGATGACGAGGCCTTCCTCGCGCGTGTCTTCGACCGCCTCGACGCCGACGCGGTGCTGCTCTCGGAGATCGTCTCGCTCGAGCGCCTCGAGGCGGTGTTCGCGCGCACCCGCCGCCGCTGGTGCCTGCGTGATCCGGAGGGGCGCTGGGTCACGTCCGCCGATCCCCGCGCGAAGGACTTCGACCGCGACCTCAAGGTCGTCCTGGCCTGGGATCCCGCGACGGTGGCGCTCGAGGAGTTCGGCGCGCTGCGCAACCGCAACCAGCCGCAGGGCACGCGGCGGCCCCTCGTCGCGCGCGTCCGGCACGTGGCCAGCGACTGGTCGCTCACGCTGGTCGGCGTGCACCTCAAGTCGGGGCCGCTCGACGCCGCGCCGGGCGACAGCGAGGCCGAGAAGCGCCGCGCCGAATGCGCCCACCTCGCGGCCTGGCTGTCGGGCGGCGGGGACACGCCCCCGCCCCCGACGCCCGACGTGCTCGTGGGCGGCGACTTCAACGCGCCACGGGACCACTTCTCGCTCGCGCCGCTGACGTCGGGCCCGCTCGCCCCCTGGACGTGGCAGCCCGTCGTCTTCCCCGACGCGCCCGGCGAGTCGTGGACGTCGTGGATGCAGCGCCAGACCATCGACCACCTCCTCACGTCGCCGACGCTGAGCGCCCGCGCCGCCGGCCCCGCGGCGGCCTACGCATTCGACCTCGACCCCGCCCTCGACCGGCCCCCGCCCGAAGGCCCGGGATGGCTCCGCCGCGTCACCGGGTTCGAGGCCGTCCCGTTGCCGGGCGCCGACCGCCAGCCCGTCGAGAACCTCTACCGCGTCTCGGACCACCGGCCGGTCCGCGTCGCCCTCGTCCCGCCCTGACGGCGGCGCCCCTCTCCCCGAAGCCGGAACGCGCCGCCGCGCGTCCCATCCGCCGGGGTGTGCTTCCACGCACGATAACGGGTGGCACGAAAACTGCTCGACAGCGAAGCGTCCCTTGGAGGTCCGGATGTTGGATCCGCGGTTTCAGCGGGTGCGCCCGCTGGTCGCAGGCCTGTCCCGCGAGGACGGGCGCTACGAAATCCTGTTTCGCTGTCCCGTCAGCGGCCTGGAAATTCCAGTGGCCGTCCCGCAGCCGATCGGCCGGTCGATCGGCCGGGTCGCCACGCCGCAGGGCGAGGAGATCGAGCAGGCCGTCCTGCTCGCCTTCAGCGCCGTCGAACATCATTTCGCCTGGGACGCGGGCGCGGGTCGTTACGTCGCCATGGGCGCGCTGTTCCGAGACCGTAGCCCGCTCGCCGAGCTGCTGAGCGCGCACCCGGTGCGCGAGCGGGCCGACCGCGTGACGCTCGCGCGCATGCTCGCCGAGATGGCGGCGGCCGACGACGAGATGAACGCCGCCGAGCGCGTGCTCTTCGCCGCCTTCACCGACGTGGGCACGCTCGACCTCGAGGCGCTCCAGGAGCACCCGCCGCTCACCGCCGACGAGCTGGCCGCCACCTCGCCCGAGGCCCGCGACTCGATGCTGGCGCTGGTCTACGCGCAGGCGTTCTCCGACGGCGAGGTCGACTTCATCGAGGACCTGCGCGCCGAGCGGTTCCGCGAGGGGCTGGGCATCGACGGCGACCGCGCCGACGAGCTGGCGCGCATCGCGCTCGACTTCGTCGTCGACCAGGCGCTCGCCGTGGCGTTCGCCGGCGGGCGCGTCGACGACGACGCGCTCGGGCAGGCCCGGGCGTTCGCCCACGGGCTCGGCCTCGACGCGACCTCCTTCGACCGCATCGAGGCGCGGTGCCGGCGCCGCAACGGCGTGGCGACCGTCGCGTCGGCGCGCGTGCGGACCGCGCAGTAGCCGCGCCGAAGGACGCGCCCTTCCGCGGGCGCGCGCGCGGACCGCGCAGTCACCGCGCCGACGGGCGCGCCCTCCGTCAGTTGCAGCCGGCGGGGCAGACGGGCTGCGCGGCGCAGTTCACCCAGACCGGCGTGCCGGCGTACGTGTTGCGCTGGTTGAAGGTCGCCTGGTCGCGCGTGCAGATGCGCGCGTTGTGCAGGTCGGCGCCGTTGAACGCGCCGAAGAAGAACGTGAGCTGACACGCGTTCGTCAGGTCGGCGTTGCGCATGAAGGCGCCCTGGAAGTTCGCCGCCTGCACGTCGGCGTTCGTGAACTCGGCGTACTCGAGGTTGCTGCGGCGGAAGTCGACGCGCCGCAGGCACGCCGACTGGAAGCGGGTGGGCGTCACCGGCGCGTTCAGCCACCGCGAGAGGTTGTTGTCGGCCATTCGGGCGTCGCGCAGGTTCGCGTTCTGGAACTCGGCGCCGCGCAGGTTGCTGCCCGAGACCTGCAGCTCGCGGCCGTCGACGCGCTGGGCGCGCACCCGGTCGAGGTTCGTGTCGGTGATCGTCGCCCCGGAGAGGCGCGCGTCTTCCCACCGCACGAACTGCGCGTTCACGCCGACGATCGTCGCGTCGGTGAAGTCGGCGGCCTGCATGAGCACGCCGAGGCTCCCGATCGACATGAACCCGCCGCTGATGTGCGCGTTGTTGAAGCTCGCGTTCGAGAAGTCCGCCGTGAGCGTGCTGCCGACGAACGACGCGCCGATGAAGGTGGCGCCGTTGAACTTGCCGTCCTCCTGGAAGTTCGTGCCGCGGAACGTGCCGCGCGAGAAGTAGCCGTACTCGATCCACGTATCGAGCAGCTGCGCGCCGGAGAGGTCGGCGCCCGTCAGGTTCATCCCGTTCCCGGGGTCGCTGGTCCACCGCGCGCCGGTGATCGTCGTGTCGCGCAGGTCGGCGCGCGCGAAGCTCTCCGGCCGCGATCCGTCCCGCGGATCGAACTGCAGGCTCGCGCCGGAGAGGTCCGCGTCGCTGAAGTCGGCGTCCTCGAGGTTCGAGCCGTCGAGGACGGCGCCGGCCAGGTCCGCCCCGGTGAGATCGGCGTTGTTGAAGTTCACGCCCTCGAGCGCGGCGCCGGCGAGCGTCACGTTGCGCAGGTCGGCGCTCGTGAAGTCGATCTCGCCGAACGCGTTGTCGTGGAACGTCGCCGACCGGACGAGCGCCGTCCGCATCGACACGCCGTCGAGCTGAATGCCGTTCATCACCACCGCGGTCATCTGGGCGCCGTCGAGGCGGACATCGTTGAGAACCGTCGGCGCGTACTTGCACGCCTCGTGCAGCCGAACTTCGCCGTCCGGCAGCGGCCACCGGCACTGGCTGCCGAGCGGGTCGCCGGCGTCCTCGTCGGCGCGGAGCGAGGCCCAGGTGCAGTTGTTCGCCGGTGGCTGGGCGGCCCCGGGATTCCCGTCGATGCAGTTCGTCCGGATCGTGTTGCAGTTCGCGCCGTTGCGCGCCTGGATGAGGACGCACGTGCGTTTGTTCGCGCTGAAGGCGTCGACGCCGAACTCCAGCGTCTCGGGGTCGTCCTGGCAGGTCGCCTCGGCCGTCCGCGGGTCCATGCCCGAGAACTCGCACTCCGCGAGCACCTCGTAGACGCGCTGGCAGTTCCAGTACTCCTCCGGCTGGCAGCGCTGCGGCTGCGCGAACGCCGCGCCGGGCACCTGGCCGAGGGTGACGCCGAGCAGCGAGGCGCCGGCGAGGTCGACGCCCTCGAACGAGGTGCCCACCAGGTTGGCGCCGTCGAGCGACGCGCCGTTCAGCAGCGTGCGGCAGCGGCAGGCCGCGTCGGGTTCGGGCACGCAGTCGCCGCGCGGGCGGTACTCCTCCCAGGGCACGAGCTGGGCGCACTCGGCGCGCGGCGACGGCCGCAGGTCGGCGCGGTCGAGCACCGTGCCCACGAGCGAGGCCTCGGACAGCGTCGCCCCGCGCAGCGAGGTCTTGCGCAGGAGGCTGCTCGTGAACTCCGAGCGGCGCAGGTCCGCGCCGTCGAGCACGGTGCCCGAGAGGTCGAGAAGCGTCAGCTGGGCGCCGTCGAGGCACGTGTGGCGCAGGTCGGCGTCGGCGATCTGCGCGCCGGCGAGCACGAGGCCGCGCATCATCACGCCGGGCATGAAGGCCTCGTTGAGATCGGCGCGCGAGAGCACGGCGCCGTTCAGGTTCACCGCCGCCCGGTTCGCGTCCTCGCACGGCCGCGCCGGCAGGCCCTCGAGCGTGCCCCACAGGGTCGGCCAGGGACTCTGCGGGTCCTCGTCGGGCTGGCCGCCGGCGTCGAGCCGCGGGCGGGCGAAGCGCACGCGCCGCAGGGTCGCCTCGGTGAAGTTGGCGTGCTCGAGGTTGGCCGTCGCCAGCGTCGCATCGGTCAGGTCGGCGGCGAAGAAGTCCGCGCCACGCGCGTCGACGCCGGTGAGGTCGACGCCCGCGAGCGCGGCGTTCGCCAGGCGCGCCGAGGCGAGCACGACCGGGCCGGCGGCCGTGCGCGCGAGGCGGGCGCCGGTGAGGTTCGCGCCGCTGAGATCGGCGCCGGTGAGGTCGAGCGGGCCCTGCCGCGCGCCGGCCGGGCAGCCGACCGCCTGGCCGAGGTCGCCTGTCAGCGTGACGCCGCCGAGATAGGCGTTGCGCAGCGAGATGTTGCTCGCGCGCAGGTTGCACGCCGTCACCTGCTGGCCGCGCAGGTCGATCCGCGCCTCCGCCAGGTTCGCGAGCGAGATCGCGAGCGTGCCGAGGTCGGCGGTCGGCGACGCGAGCGTGAGCTGCACCTGCCGGTCGACGACGCTGAAACCCGCCCGCTCGACGCGCACCGTGTACGTGCCCTCGGGCAGGTCGGTGAACGTCACGCCGCCACCGCCCGGGAAGACCGGCTCCTCCGTGTCGGAGACCGGGCCGACGAGGCGCACCCGCGCGTAGCGCTCCGCGGCGGGCAGCCAGGCCGGCTGCACGTCGACAGCCAGCTGGATCCGGCCCTGGATCGGCGTGCGGGCGAGCAGGCGCTCGGCAGGCTGGCCGCCGTCGTCCTCGAATCGGTTGCGGGCCTGGACCCAGCTCAGCGGGCCGATGGCGCCCGGCGCCGTGTAGCCGGGGTGCGAGACCTGCAGCGTGTAGCGCTCGTCGCGCGCCGCGCGCACCTCGAAGCGGCCGTCGGCGTCGGTCACGAGCGGCGCGGCGAACGCGAGGTCCGGACCGGCGATGCGCGCGCGGACCGTCGTGCCGCCGTGGTCCGCCGCGCCGGAGAGCGTGACGCGGCCGGCGAGCAGCACCGCGTTCGGCCCCTCCGACGCGTGCACCAGCTCGAACACGCCGGCGAGCACGTCGCCGGCGGGGGCGAGCGCGACGCGCCGCGCCTGCGGGTCGTAGCCGATGGCGCTCAGGCGCACCTCGTAGCGACCGGGCGGCACGTCGGCGAACACGAACTCGCCGCGGCCGTCGGGGCGCACGGTGCGCACCGCCGCCGCGCCCGGCGGATCGGCCCACAGCGCGACGTCGACCGCCTGCAGGCGCGCCGCCGACGAGTAGCTGCGCAGCGAGACGAGGCCGCGGATGCTGCCGGGGACCGGCGTGCGGCGCAGCGTCACGTCGACGGGGCGGCCGGCCTCGTCCTCGAAGCGGCCGTCGGCGGCGTCGTACGACAGCGGGCCGATGCGCGCGACTGCGTCGTAGCCGGCGCGGGCGACGGTGACCGTGTAGCGCTCGTCGGGCGACGCCGGGAGCTCGAAGCGTCCGTCGGCCGCCGTCCGCAGCGGATCGCCGAACGCGAGGTCGTCGCCGGCGATGCGCACGCGGACGTCGGTCCCCGCGTGCTCCGCGGCGTCGTCGAGGCGCACGGCGCCGCCGAGGCGCGGCGCGTCGGGGGCGGTGGCGTCGTGGGCGAGGTCGAAGGCGCCGGCGAGCGCCGTCTCGCCGGGGCCCACCGCCACGCGCCGCGTCTGCGGCAGGTAGCCGGCGGCGTCGGCGCGGACCTCGTAGCGCCCCGGCAGCACGCCGGCGAACACCACCTCGCCGCGCGCGTCCGGGTTCACCGAGCGCAGCGGCGCGTCGCCGGGCGGATCCGTCCAGAGCGTCGCGTCGACGCCCTGCAGCCGGGCCTCGGTCCCGTACTGCCGCAGCGCCACGAGCGCGCGCACCTCGCCGGGCCGCGCCGGCAGCGTCACGTCCTCGAGCGGCGTCGTCTCGTCGGCCACCGCGTCGACGCCGAGGACCTGCGCGCTCTCGTAACCCGGCGCGCTGAACACGAGCGTGTAGTCGTCGAGCGCGATCACCTCGAGGCGGTACTGGCCGTCGCGACCGGTGAACGTGACGAACGGGTAGTTCAGCGCCTCGACGCGGATGCCGCCGTGGTCGCACTGGCCCTCGCAGGCGCGGCGCGCCATGCCCTCGATGAACGCGCGGTCGCCCTGGGCGTCCGGCGAGAGCACGCGCCCGGCGACGACCACGTCCTCGCCCGGCTGCAGCGTCGCCTGCAGCGGCTGGCCGAAGAAGCCCTCGAGCTCGAACTCGATGCCGTAAGTGCCCGGTTGCACGTTGGAAAACAGGTACGTGCCCCGCGCGTCGGGCGACGTCTCGCCGCGCGGCGGGTCGTCGGGGCGGTCGAAGTCGACGAGGCGGACGACGACGCGGCCGAGCAGGTCGGCGTCCTCGAAGCCGGCGGCGAGCGTGACGCGGCCGCGGATGCTGCCCGGACGCGCCGCCAGCGTGACCTCGGCGGGATCGGGCGCGACGGTGATCGGCGGCGGCGCGGCCTCGCCCGCGTGCGCGGCGAGGTGCGCGGCCACCTGCTCGGACGACGGCGGCGTCGCCTGCGCCTCTTCGGCGTTGTAACCGGCGCGCGTGAAGCGCAGCGCGTACGCCGCCTGCCGCAGCGGCGCCTCGATGGCGTACGCGCCGTCGGCGTCCGTCGTCGCGCGCAGGTCGGTGCCCTCGAGCGCGACCTGGATCTCGTCGTGGACCGCTCTCCCGGCGAGCCGCGCGTGCCCGGCGAGGCGCACCCGCAGCGTGACCGCGTCGAGCACGATCTGGCCCACGTCGGTGAGCCGCCCGAAGGCGACGTCCACGGGCACCTCGCGGGTGACGAACCCGTCGCGATCGGCGACGAGCAGATACTCGCCCGGCGGCACCGCGTCGAAGACGAAGACGCCGCGCATGTCGGGCCGCGTCTGGGCGTGCTCCTCCCCGTCGCGCATGAGGCGCAGGTCGACGTCGGCCACCGCCTCGGGCGCGGCGAAGCCGGCCTCGAGCGCGATGCTGCCGCGCAACCGCCCCGGCGTCCCGACCAGCGTGACGTCGGGCAGGATCGCCTCGCCGCCGACGCCCACCTCGGGCGCCTCGGCCTCGCCGGTGCCGTAGCCGTCGTGCACGAAGCGCACGCGGTAGCGGCCGGGGCCGACCGCGACGCGGTAGCTGCCGTCGGCCACCGTCAGCGCGACGAAGGGCGTGCCGAGCACCTCGACGCGTGTGCCGCCGTGCCCGTCGTCGGGCTGGCCGGCGAGCAGCGCCTTGCCGGTCAGGTAGCCGGGGGCCTCGGCGGCGACGTCGAACAGCGCGATGGCGCCGAGGTCCGCCTGCTCGCCGACCGCCAGCCGGAAGTCGCGCTGGAACGGGTGGAAGCTGTCGCTGTCGATGCGCAGGCGCCACGGGCCGGCGGCGAGGTCGCCGAAGTCGAAGGCGGCGACGATCGGGCGCTCCTCGGGGGCGCTCGTCCGCTGCAGCGCCGCCGTCGCCTGCGGCATGTCGGCGCCGCCCGCGAACAGGCGCACCGACAGCGCCTCGAGCCCGCGCTCGTCGAAGCCGGACGGCAGCACGATCGTGCCGCGCACCGCCGCCGGGGCGCCCGACAGCTCGAGCGGCTCGTCGAGCACCAGCGCCTGGCCCCCGCCCAGCTCGACCTGGCGGTCGACGGTGCCGTAGCCGGCGGCGCTCGCCCGGACGGTGAACGTGCCCGCGGTCAGCGCGATGCGGAACGTCCCGTCGGCGCTCGTGAGCGCGTTGTACGGCGTGCCCACGACCTGCACGAAGATGCCGCCGTGGGCGTCGTCGGCCTCGCCCGCGCGCCGCGCCTTGCCCTGCAGGCTCGACTCGGCGACCGCGCGCAGCGGGATCTCGCCGAGGTCGACGGCGCCGCCGCGGGGCACCACCAGCGCCACCGCGTCCGCGCTCATCGTCGGCACCACGAAGGCCGCCGTGTAGGCCCCCGCGCCGACGTCGGCGATCGCGAACGCGCCCTCGGCGTCCACCACGGCGGAGTATGCGACTTCGTTCGGGTTTTCGGCCGCGCGCAGCTCGATCGTCGCCCCGGCGCGCGGGCCGTCCCAGGCGAAGCCGTCGGGCAACACGAGCCGACCCGAGACGCGCCCGGTCGCCTGTTGCGCCGCCGGGGTCGACGGATCGAACGGATTGGTGGCCGGCACCTCGGAGCACGCCACCCCGAGGACGAGACACAGGAGAGCAAGTGACCGATGCATCGCGATGCCTCTCGGCGGGGGGGTGTTCACTGCAGGGGGAGACGGACGAGATCGCCCTTCTTCGGCGCTTCGCCTTCGACGAGCTTCGCGATCGCCATCTGTTCCTGGACGGACTGGATCTCCACCCAACCGCCGGCAGTCTCGTCGTGGCCGACGACCTTGCCTTCGGCGTCGGTGATCGCTTCGCCGCGGTGGACCACCTGGAAGCGATCGCCGGCCTTGAGGTTGGCGTTGCGGCCGGCGCCGACGAACACCTTGCCGCCGTCGCGCACGTCGACCACCGGCGCCTCGAATGGGATGGCGCGCAGCGCTTCGACGAGCTGGCGGATGGCATCGTCGGCGGCGCGGCGGGTGGCTTCGCCGAGCGGCGTGCGCGACCAGGCCGATCCGCCGACCTGGATGCCTTTGTAGCCGACCGCGCCGCCGGCCTCGTCGGTCTGCACCTCGCTGCGGGCGTGCGCGGCGTACATCACCTTGCCGGTCTGCTGGTCGACGAGGCGCACGTCGATGCCCACCGCCGCCTTGTCGTTGTGGTACTTGAGGCCGCCGAGCGACCCGACGCTGATGCCGGCGTCGCCGCCGCCCACGTTCGGCTCGAACTCCGTGATCGCGCCGACGAAGACGAGCTGCGCGCCCTCGAACTTGCCGATCTCGGTCGTCGTGCCCTGGTCGAAGAAGCGCGCGTCGGCGGACTCCTTCTCGAGCTTGATGTTGCCGATCACCTTGTCGATCTGGGACCGCTCGAGCACCGTGACCCGCTGGCTCTGGGTGAGGCCGGTGACGACCTGCTCCGAGATGAGGGGGGCCATGCCCTTCCAGCCCATCGACTCGAGCAGGGTCTTCATGCCCTCCATCTCACCGAACTGCCCGACGGCGACGCGCAGCTTCGGCCCGGCCTCGGCCACCTGGATGCGCGCCTGCTGCACCTCGGCCTGGGTCGGCGTGGGCGCGGCGCCGCCGCACCCGGCGAGCGCGGCGCCGGCGAACGCCAGCATCAAGCGAGTCTTCACTGGTCCCCCTCCTGCGCCGCGGACTTGACCACGCGCGCGTCCTCACCCGTGAGCCAGGCGTCGGTCACCGCCGCCGCCCACACCACCCCCAGGCCGATCAGCAGCAGGTTGGCCCGGTCGTAGTGGTCGTTGGCGTCGGCGCGGCGGCCGACGCTGTCCGGCGTGTTGCCGTGGTAGTCGTCCTCGGCCTGCTTGCCGAAGTAGACGGAGCCGAGCGCGCCGGCGGCGGCCGCCCCGAAGAGGCTGACGTAGGCCACGCCGCGGCCGGTGTCGCCGTTGTAGATCTGGCCCCAGCCCGGCATGACGGCCGACCGGATGGCCGCGCCGGTGCGCGACTTCACCTCGACCATGTCCTCGCTGAGCGCCACGAGGCCCTCGCGCGGCACGGCGGTGTCGGCCGCGGTGAGCACCCGCGCCGTCTCGGTGTCGACCACGCGGGCGGTGAGGACGTACTCGGCGCCGGCGCCCGAGACGCTGCCGAGCACGACCGCGTTGGCGCCGAGCAGCTTGCCGAGCGAGGCGGCGCCGTCGGCGGAGATCTCGCCCTGCTCGGTGCGCTTGAGCTCCTCGACGACCGGGCCGAGGCGCGAGCGCTCGACCTGCAGGATCTTCGGCTCGAGCGCGAGGCGCGAGGCGAGCAGCTCGGAGCTGAGCCGGCCGAGCTCCTTGTCGCGGGCGTCGTCGTCGAGCGCCTCGAAGGGCAGCACGGCCACGCGCGGGTACGTCTCGCCGCTGCCGTCGCGCAGGCGCGCCGCGAGCTGCTGCGTCAGGTTGCCGATGCCCGCCTGCACGCTGCCCTCGCGCGCGGGCGCCGCCTTCGCCGCGGGTTTCTCCTCGGCGGGCGCCACCGCCGTGGCCGCCTTGACCGCGGCCGCCGCCGCTTTCCCCGCCGCCGCGCCCGCCTTCGCCGCCGCCGACGTCGCGGCCTTGGTCGCCGCATCGGCCGCCTTCGCCGCGTCGGGCGCCTTGGCCGCGTCGGGCGCCTTCGTCTCGGCCGCGATGGCCGGCGCGCACGCCAGCCAGATCGCTGCCCCGCAGACGCTCGTCGAACGCTTCCGTCGCATGGCCCCGCCTCCCGTGTTCGGCGGAAGTCTGACCAGGAAGGGCCTTCAAGCGCAATGATCTCCGCTCGGTTCCCCGATTCGGGGGATCTCTGCGATACTCGGCGCCGCAAGTCCTGGCGGGAGGGAGAGCATGGGCGCGAAACCATGGTGGGCGGCGCTCGTCGCGCTGTGCGGGGTGGCCTGCGGCGAGGTCGTCGAGCCGGGGAGCGACGCCGGCTCGAGGGACGGCGGGCTGCCCGACGAGAACCCCGACGGCAGCATCGCCCTGGCGGACCGCGTGATCGTGTCCGGCCGCGTCTCGGTCGGCTACACGAGCGCGCCCGCGCCCCGCGTGAAGGTCGTCGCCTATTGCGACGCGCGCACCGTGGAGACATCGACCGGCGACGACGGCACCTACCGCCTCACCGTCGACATCGAGGGCCAGTGCAACCGCTTCGCCGTCGAGTTCACGAAGGAGGCGCACCTCCCCGTCCTCAAGACGATCGCGCTCAACCCCCTGCCCGCCGACGAGCTCACCCTCGACGTGGCGCTGGCCGAGCTCAAGGAGCTCATCTGCGGCGAGCAGGTCTGCATCACCGAGAACGACCGCAAGATCGTCATGAAGGCCAACCCCATCGCGCGCGGCTTCGTCGGCGTGTTCAGCGGCCCGCAGTCGTTGCCGTTCGTCGCCGGCGAGTTCCGCAACACCGACGGGCAGGTGCTCTTCATCCCCGCGTTCGCCTACTTCGACCTGCGCGACCAGGGCGGCAACGTCCTCGCCACGCTGCCCGAGGGCGGCGCCAACTGCGTCGGCATCGACTTCGAGGCCAAGAGCCAGCTGGCCGACGTCGGCGCCGGGCCGCGCATCGAGATGCCCGTGCACGTGTTCGACCCGCAGACCGGGCGCTGGCGCAAGATCACCGACGACGGCTACGTCGGCATCTCCGAGGGCTCGACGCCCGACGGCTTCGACATCATCCGCGAGGCGCGCGCCGAGGAGCTCGGCGACATCCGCTCCGGCTTCATCACCCAGCAGATCTGGGCCTGCGGGCCCCTCCCCGGCAGCGGCTGGATCGCGTTCGGCGTGCCGATCGCCCGCACCGGCTGCCTGCGCGTCGAGGTCGCCGACCGCTGCGGCACGCCGATCCCGTTCGCCTCGTTCAAGGTGGTCGGGCACGACCTGGCGTTCCAGGCGGAGACGTGGACGGACGCCGACGGCGAGGCGTGCATCACCACCGCGCCCTCCGAGGCGATCAACGAGAACCTGAACCACAACATGGTCGACGGGGAGGTCCTGCAATACGACCTGGCGGTCACGTCGCACGGCATCCCCTACAACCTGCCCTCGACGGACATGCCCCGGGACGGCGGCAACTGCCTCGACCCGAGCACGTGCATTCCGTTCACCGTGGAGACGCAGGACTTCCGCGGCACCGACTGTCCGGAGTGACGTGATGCTGCTGCAGATGCGTGGACTCAACGACCGGGCGCTGCAGGCGCTCGGCCGCGCCACCGTCGCGCCGGACGGCGACCTCGACGCGCTCGAGGCCACCGCCGACGCCCTCGTCGACCGCCTGCGCTGGGAGCGCGGCCGCCAGGCGGGCCCGCTCGGCAAGCTCGCGGCGCGCCTCGACCGCGCCGTGCGCACCGACGAGGCCGAATACATGGACCGCGACGACGTGCCGCCCGCGCTCAAGGGCCGGCTCGTGCAGGCCCTCGACAAGCTCAACCGCACGCTGCTCAGCTACCACCGCTTCCTCCAGATCCTGCGGCCGCACCTCGAGGCGGCGAGCAAGAAGGACGAGCGGCCGGCGCGCGTGCTCGAGCTGGCGTCCGGCTCCGGCGAGTTCGCCCTCGAGCTGGCGCGCCTCGCCGCCCCGCGCGGCCTCGCCGTCGAGGTGACCGGGTCCGACGTCGTCCCCGAGCACGTCGAGCGCGGCAACGAGGAGGCCCGCAAGCGCAACCTCCCGGTGAAGTTCGCGCGCGTGAACGCCTTCCGCCTCGACGAGCTGCCCGAGAAGTCCCACGACGTCGTCTTCATCGCCCAGAGCGCGCACCACTTCACGCCGGGGCAGCTCGCCCGCATGATTCGCGGCGCGCACCGCGTCGCGTCCGAGGCGTTCGTCCTCGTCGACGGCTACCGCAGCCTGTGGCTGCTCGGCGTCCTCGCCGGCGCCGGCACCGCCGCCAGCGTCGCCATGGGCTCGAAGCACTTCCTGCACGACGCCGTCACGAGCGGCCGCCGCTTCTACTCCGAGCCCGAGCTCGCGCTCATCGCCCGCCTCGCCGCCCCGGACGCCGTCGTCGACGTCCGCACCGAGCACCCCGGACTTTCTGTCTTGACCGTGCGTTGATCTTGTGCATCCGCCGCGTCCCGGCCGCAGTCGTGAATAGGGCGGCCGGGACAGTGGGGATGCCATGCTCCGACAGGTCATCTTCGGCGGGCTCCTCGGAGCCCTGATCACGACGCCCGCCCGGGCCGACTGCAGCTACAACGGCCTCGACGAGCCGGTGGACCAGCCGTTCCGCTCCAAGCTGTTCCCCGAGGACGATCTGTTCCGTCCGCTGCTCGCGGACAACACGGAGCACCGCTTCACCGCCGGCTATCGGCGCATGGACTTCGACGGGCCGCCGCTCGCCACGGAGCGCGTCGAGCCCGACGCCATCGACGCGACGGCGATCTCGGCGGGCGGCAGCTTCGGCCTCTGGAGCTGGCGGCGGCGGGGCGGCTGCGACGGCTTGCAGGTGAACGTCGCCGGCGGCGTCTTCTCCTATCTCAACCACGCCATCCGCGCGACGACCGTCATGAACTCGGACTACTTCATCGACGTCCCGATCATGTGGCGGTCGGGCAACCTGTCGGCGCGCCTGAGCCTGCTGCACATGAGCAGCCACCTCGGCGACGAATTCCTCTATCAGATCCCGGACTTCACGCCGGTCAACCTCGGCTACGAGATGATCGACCTGCTCGGGTCGTACGACGGCGGCTGGTGGCGGCTGTACGGCGGCGGCGCGTTCCTCGTCCACTCGCGGCCCTGGCTCGACCGCTTCGCCTTCCAATGGGGCCTCGAGCTGCGCGGCCCCACCGAGCTCGGCCTCGTGCTGCCCGACGTGGAGCACGTGCCGGTCCTCGGCGTCGACATGACCAGCTTCGAGGCCCGGGACTGGGGCGTCACGACGAGCATCAAGGGCGGCATGGAGGTGGCGGTCACCGACGCACGCCACCGCTTCCGGCTGCTCGGCGTGTACCTCACCGGATACACGCCGTTCGGGCAGTTCTTCGTCCTCGAGCGCGTGCGGACGTTCGGTGTCGAGTCCCACCTCGAGTTCTGACGTGATCGTGGGCCTGTGCGGCTTCGCCGAGCGGCAGGCGCGCGTCTTCGCCGACTTCGACGCGCTCGAGGTGCAGCACACGTTCTACCAGCCGCCGCGCGTGGCCACCGCCGAGCGCTGGCGGGCCGACGCGCCGCCTGCCTTCCGCTTCACGGTGAAGGCCTGGCAGCTCTGCACCCACGAGCCGCGCAGCCCCACCTACCGGCGCCTGCGCGAGGACGTCGCGCTCGGCGAGTGCGGCGGTCTGCGCTGGAACGACACGACGCGCATGGCCTGGACGCGCACGCAGGACGTGGCCGACGCCCTCCGCGCCGACGCCGTCGTCGTGCAGCTCCCGGCGAGCTTTCGCAACACGCCCGAGACGCTCGACCGCGCGCATCGCTTCTTCGCCGCCATCGATCGGCGCGGCCGCGCGATCGTCTTCGAGCCGCGCGGCGACACCTGGGACGACGCGACAGTCGAGATGCTCGTCCGCGAGCACCACCTGCTGCACGGCGTCGACCCCTTCCTGCGCGACGCGGTCGGCCCCGGCCCCCGCTACTGGCGCCTGCACGGCCGCCCCGCCTACCACTATGCCTACCGGTACGCCGACGAGGAGCTCGCCGCGCTGCGGGCGCGCCTCGCGGGCCCCACCTGGGTCATGTTCAACAACGACCGCATGGCCCCGGACGCGCGCCGCTTCCTCGACCTGCTGCGACGCGGACCCGCGCCGTCGCGTCCGCCGTAAGTGATGCTGCGCTCGCTCGCGGCGCTCGCCGCGCTCCTCGGTTCCGTGTGGACGCCGCCGCTCCCGGCGAAGGCGGCGCCGATCGAGACCGCCCCGCCGTACCCGCGCGGCGCCTCCGATCCCGGCACGCCGCTGCGCGCCTACCCCGCCGCGCCGGCCGCCGGGTCGCCCGGGGCGGCCCGCGCCCTCGCCGCCGACGAGGTCGAGGGCGTGGACGCCACCGACGTCGCCCTGGCGGTCCCGCGCCTCGCGCTCCTGCCCGTGCGCGCGCTGTTGCTTCTGCTCGTGCCCCCGGTGGAGGGCGCCGTCGCCCTCAACGAGCGCTACCGCCTCAAGCCCCGCGTCGACGCCGCCCTGCACACCGACGACGGGGATGCGGGCATCGTCCCCACCGGCTCGTTCATCACCGACTTCGGCGCCACGGTCGGCGTGCGCGCCTTCCACCGCGACGCCTTCGGCCACGGGGAGCGGCTCGGCCTGTCGCTCGAGCTCGGCGACAGCACGCGTCAGCAATACACGCTCACGTTCGGCGCCGAGCACATCGCGCACGCGCCGGTCTGGTTGCGCACGCGCCTCGAGTACGAGGAGGAGCCCAACGAGCCGTTCAGCGGCCTCGGCGATCCGGAGCGCGCCGAACGCCCGGCCGCCGGCGGCCTCGCCCCGACCGCCGGCTCCGTCGACACGCGCTTCGCCCGCGACACTTTCTCCGTCGCGGCCGGCGCCGGTCCGCTGGTCGAGAGCGGACCGTTCACCCTCCGGCCCGGCGCCCACGTCCGCTTCGCGCGGCACTCGTTCGGCGCCGCCGAGAGCGACGGTCCGTCGATCGAGGGGGTGTACGACGTCACGGCGCTCCGCGGATTCGAGCGCACCGCCCGCGTCCTCGAGGCCAGCGGCTCGCTGTCGTTGCAGTCCGCCCTCGGCGACGGTCCCGGCCGCTTCACGCTCGAGGGCTTCGGCGGCCGCGCGCTCGCGCCGGGCGACTTCGAGTACTGGCGATGGGGCGCCGAGACCAGCCTGCGTCTCGACCTCTCGAACGAGATGCGCCTCTTGCGGCTCGGCGTCGGCGTCGCCGGGGTGAGCGACGACGCGCCCTTCTTCGCCCTGCCGGCGCTCGGTGGCGCCGACCGCCTGCGCGGCTACCTGACGGACCGCTTCCGCGACACCACCGCCGTCCTCGCCACGCTCGACTACCAGTGGTACGTGGGCGCCCACGTCCAGGGCCTCGCCTTCGTCGAAGCGGGCCGCGTCGCCGCCGATCCCTTCGGCGGCGGGCGATGGCATCCGTCCGGTGGCTTCGGCGTGCTGCTCGGCGACGGCGACGAGTCGCTCTTCCGCGGGCTCGTGGCTTACGGCGATGGCCTGCGCTTCTACCTCAGCGCGGACTTCGGCGGGCTCGTGCGCCTGCGGGGCGCGGCCCCGTGAGGTGGCTCGCCGCCCTGCTGCTCCTGGGCTGCGGCGCGGCGCCGCGCTTCGAGGACCGCCCCATCGTCTGGCGCGCCGACGACACGCGCGACATCCCCGAGCCGGCGGAACACGAGCCGCTCTTGCGCGTCTACCGCCTGAAGGTGAACTTCACGCGGGTCGTCCCCCACGGGCTCTCCCTGCCGCGCACCACGCCCGCCCGCGACGTGAACGCGCTCGACGAGGTGCCGGACTCGTCCTGGTTCGAGAACCGCATCGGCGTGCGCGCGATGTCGCCCGAGGAGGCCGCGCGCGGCCGCCCGAACGAGGGACCGCCGCGCCCGCCGCTCACCGTCGCCGGCGCCAAGCGCGGCGGCGCGACGCCCGGCTTCCTGCTCGAAGACGCCACGAAGCGCCGCTTCCTCGTGAAGTTCGACGACCGGGGCGTGCCCGAGCGCGACACCGGCGCGGGGGTGGTCGTGAACCGCATCTTCCACGCGCTCGGCTACCACGTGGCGAACGACCAGGTGGTCTTCTTCCGCCGCGAGGACCTCGCGCTCGCCCGCGACGTCACCCCGTCGGACGTCGACGCCGTGCTCGTCCGCACCGTCCCCCTGCCCGACGGCCGCTACCGCGGCATCGCCAGCGAGCTCCTCCCCGGCAAGCCCAAGGGACCGGCGCCGGCCTGGGGCGTGCGCGCCGACGACCCCAACGACACCATCCCCCACCCGCACCGCCGCTCGCTGCGCGCCCTCCGTGTGTTCGGCGCCTGGGTCAATCACACCGACATGAAAGAGGACAGCGTCCTCGACATGTATGTGGAGGAGGACGGTCGCCGCTTCTTGAGACACCATCTCATCGACTTCACCCGCATCGGCACCTGGGGCGGCTGGAACGGCTACGAGGGCCGCGTCGACTGGCCCGTCGTCTTTCGCGGCTGGTTCTCGTTCGGCCTGTGGCGGCGCGCCTGGGAGGACCGCGCGCCGGCGCCGTACCCGGCCCTCGGCTGGTTCACGCCGGCGCCGTTCGACCCCGACGACTGGAACGCCAACGAGCCCTACCCCGCGTTCTGGGAGTGCGACGACGCCGACCGCTACTGGGCCGCGAAGCTCGTGGCGCGCTTCGACCGCCCCGTGCTCGAAGCCATCGTCGCCGAAGGCCGGTACTCGGACCCCGCGGCGGCTCGATACTTCGTCGACGCGCTGCTCGCGCGCCGCGACGCCATCACGCGGGCATATCTCGAGCGCGTCTCGCCGCTCGACGACTTCGCCTTCGAGGCCGAGGGGTTGTGCGCGCGCGACCTCGGCGTGGTGTACGGCACCGGCGCGGCGGGCGCGGTCGAGCGCCTCGACGAGGACGGCGAGGTGGTGGGTCGCCACGCCGTGGCATCGGACGGGCGCGTGTGTCTCCCCGTCTCGTCGGATGACTACGCGGTGGCGCGCCTGCGCGTGGTGCGCGGCGAGGCGGCGCGGCCGCCGATGCAGGTGCACTACCGCGGCGGCGCGGCCCCGCGCCTGCTCGGCGTCCTGCGGGTGGCGCCGTGAGCCCGCGCCCGGCGGCCTGCGCCGTGTGGCGCGCGCGCCTGCGGGCGGCGGCCGGCGCGGCGTGGCTGGCGCTCCCGGCGGCCGCGTGGGCCGACGGCGTGCAGCTCGACGCGGGACCGCGCGCGCTCGTCCCCGTCGGGCGCCTCGCCGACGAGGCGTCGCTCGGCGCCGGCCTCGCCGCGCGCGCCGGCTGGCGCTTCGACCGCGAGGACTTCCGCATCGTGCCCGAGGCCGCCGTGACCTGGGGACGCATGCCCGACGACGTCGGCGCGCTCGTGCTCGGCGGCGGCCTGCGCCTCGTCCTCGACCAGCCGCCCGTCCTCTTCGACGTGCACCTGCACGTGGGCCACGGCCGGCTCGCCTCCGAGTCCGGCCTCGCGCTCGAGGCCGGCGGCGGCCTCGCCTGGACGCCCGACGGCGTCTGGTCCTTCGGCCTCGAGGCCGCGCAGGTGCAGGTCTTCACCGACCGCGGCGGCGCGCTCGGCCAGAACGACCGCCGCTTCCTCTCCGCCGGCCTCGTGGTGACGTTCGCGCCCTGACCGACCCCGGGTCGTCGCCCGCCGCCGGCCCCGAGTTGCACCCCGTGGCCACGCCGATCACGAGCGGCCCGCGCAGGGCCGCCCCCTTCATCGTCCTTGCACGTCGCGCATCTGTCACCCCCTGGTCCGAGTCCCCCCGGGACGCCCGGGCTCGCCACAGCCTGGCCGTGGGAGGATCGAGCCACCTCGCTGCGCGGGTGAAGACAGCCGCCGGTCGCGGTCGACACGCGCGCCGCGCGGCGGCGCTGGGCCCCGCATGGCCCGTCCATCGACGCCGGCGGGGCGAGCTCGCGATCACGGAACGAAAGCTCGCGATCCGCGAACGAAAGCTCGCAGCATCGCAGCTGGCCCACCGCCGCATCCTCCGCGGACGCCACCGCGATGCGCTGCTCGAGCGCGCGGGGCAGATGCCCGTCGAGGCGGCGGCGAGCGTCGGCGGCGACGAGGGATGGCCGGAGGCCGAGCTGGTGAGCCTGCTCGCGGTGTTGGAGCTGCCCGCGGAGCGCCTGTTCGACGGGCGCGAAGGCGAGCTCGCGACCCAGGACCTTGATGAGTACGTGGGGTTCGAGTTGGGTGCCGACGACCACGTCGAGGTGCTCTTCATGCGGCCCGTGGCGACCTGGCTGTGGCAGACAGGGATTCGGGCCATCCAGCTGCGATCGTGGTTCAATGGTCGCTCGATCGCCGTTCTGCCGCTGCCGCCACCCGCGCCGACGCTGTAACTCTCGCGGACGGTGCGCTCGACGCTCTCGTAAACGTCCTCCTGGCAGAGGCGCGAGCGGTGCATGGCTTGACGCAACGCGCCGTCCTCGATCAGATGCACCGCGGGCGCCGCGTCGCCCCCGGCGTCGCGCGCGGCCGAGCCGCCGCCCTCGCCGTCGCCACAGGCCGCCACGAAGACAAGCAGTGCCATGAACCTGCGCATGGCACGCGACTCCACGCCGTTCCGTCAATCCGTGGAATCGGCCAGCTCGAGCTGTGCGCCGAGCTCGACGACGCGGTTCGGCGGGATGCGGTAGTAGCTCGTGGCGCTCTGTTCGTTGCGATAGAGGAACATGAACAGACGCTGCCGCCATCGCGACATGCCCCGGCGGCGGCTCGGCACCAGCGTCTGCCGGCCGAGGAAGAAGCTGGTCCGCATCGGCTCGAACGTCAGCCCTTCGCGCCGCACACGCTGCAGGATCTCGGGCACGTCCGGCTGCTCCATGAAGCCATAGCGGGCGGTGATGCGATGGAAGCCGTGTCCCAGGTCCTCGATCTGCACCCGGTCGCCGGGGTGGACGCGCGGGACCTCTTCCGTCAGGACCGTCAACAGCACGACCCGCTCGTGGAGGACCTTGTTGTGCTTGACGTTGTGCAACAGGGCGCCGGGCGTGCCTTCCAAACGCCGCGTCATGAAGATCGCGGTGCCGGGGACGCGCGCGAGGCCGCTCGTGAGCACGTCCTGCAAGAAGACGTCGAAGGGCAGCGCCTGGGCCTGCAGGTTGCCGTAGACGAGGCGGCGGCCGATGTTCCAGGTGCTCATCGCGAGCCAGGCGAAAAGGGCGATCGCCAGCGGGAACCACCCGCCGTGCGGGATCTTGATCGCGTTGGCCACGAAGAACGCGAGGTCGACGGCGAGGAAGGCCAGCGTCAGCCCGATCGCGGTGACGCGCCGCCAGCGCCAGACCCAGCGCGCGACGACGTAGAACAGCAGCGTCGTGATGATCATCGTGGTCGAGACGGCCACGCCGTAGGCCGCCGCGAGGTGGCTCGAGGAGCCGAAGCCGACGACCAGACCGATCGTGGAGAGCATGAGCCCCCAGTTGATGAGGGGGATGTAGATCTGGCCCATGATCTGGCCGGACGTGTGCTCGATGTGCAGGCGGGGGCTGTAGCCGAGCTGGACGGCCTGGCGCGTGAGCGAGAACGCGCCGGAGATGACCGCCTGGGAGGCGGTGATGGTGGCGGCGGTGGCGAGGCCGATCATCGGGTAGAGCCCCCACGACGGCACGAGCAGGTAGAACGGGTTCCGGGCCGCGCCGGCGTCGCGCAGGATGAGCGCGCCCTGGCCGAAGTAGTTGAGCAACAGAGCCGGCAGCACGACGGCGGCCCACACCCTGCGGATGGGACGGCGGCCGAAATGTCCCATGTCGGCGTAGAGCGCCTCGCCGCCGGTGACCGCCAGGAAGACCGCGCCCAGCACGAGGAAGCCATGCCAGCCGTTGTGGGCGAAGAACCCGACGGCATAGAGCGGGTTCAGCGCCGCGAGGACGCCCGGGCTCTGCACGAGGCTGACGGCGCCGAGGACGCCGAGCGATCCGAACCAGAGGAGCAGCACCGGCCCGAAGACGGCGCCGAGGCCCGAGGTGCCGCGGCGCTGGAAGGAGAAGAAGACCACCAGCACGGTGATCGTGAGCGGCAGGACGTACGCGTGCATCCCCGGGGCCGCCACCTCGAGGCCCTCCATCGCGCTGAGGACCGAGATCGCGGGGGTGATCATGCCGTCGCCGTAGAGGAGGGCCGCGCCGAACAGGCCGATGGCGATGAGCGTGCGGCGGCGGGCGCGCGTCGGGCCCTCGGGGCGGACCAGGGCCATCAGCGCCATGATGCCGCCCTCGCCACGGTTGTCGGCGCGCATCACGAAGACGAGGTACTTGAGCGAGACGGTGAAGAGCAGGGCCCAGACGATCAGCGAGAGCACGCCGAGGACGTTCTCGGGGGCGGCGCGGACGGCGTGGTCTCCCGAGAAGCACTCGCGCAGGGCGTAGAGCGGGCTCGTGCCGATGTCGCCGAAGACGATGCCGAGCGCGGCGAGCGCCGTGCCGAGGCGCTTCGCCTCCTCGTGGCGCGTCGGCTCGGGTCGCTCGCCGGTGGTGGTCTCCACGCGCTCCCCCTCCGTGTGCGGCGGCGGGAATCTGCGCGAAATCGCGCCGCGACGCAACGCGGCGTCGCGGGGATCACATGCCCGGGTCGACGCAGAGGCCGACGGCCCAGGTGGGATCGGCGTAGCACACGAGGCCCTCGGGGCAGGGATCGCCCTCGACGTCGCAAGGCAGGTAGCAGACGGTACCTCCCTCGGCATCGCCGCAGATGGCACCGCCGGCGCAGTCGTCGCTGGTCGCGCAGGCTTCGAGGGCG
Organism: Myxococcota bacterium; assembly: GCA_963169045.1. Lineage (GTDB taxonomy): Bacteria > Myxococcota_A > Bradymonadia > UBA7976 > UBA1532 > CAUJDF01. The sequence goes on along the minus strand of CAUJDF010000036.1, from coordinate 2,711 downwards.
CCCCCCTGCCCCGCCGGCTGGCACTGGCCGGCGCGGGTCGTCAGGACGAACGCGCGGCAGGCCTCGCCCTCGGCGCACGCGTCGGGCTCGAGCACCTCGCAGTCGCTCGGGTAACACACGCCGATGGCGAGCGTGTCGTCGTAACCCGGCGTCTCCGGGTCGTCGGTCGACGAGAAGTCGAGGCAGGTCTCGTCCTCGCCGCAGGCCGGCGCGCGCGGATCACAGAGCGGGACGCACGTGCCCTGCAGCATCGGCGGGTCGACCGGGTTCTCGGGATCGTCGTTGTCGCCGAAGCAGATGAGACCCGGACCGCACTGCAGGGCGCGGGCGGCCCCGTCGCGGCCCTCGGCCTGGGAGTCGCACGGGGCGCCCTTCGCGGCGTCGCCGCCCTCGAGGCACAGGCCGATCTCGCCGCCGCCCGGCGGCTGGCTGCCGCGGGCGAGCGGATAACAGAGCCCGCCCCACTGCCCGTCGCCCCCGAGGGTGCAGGCGCCGCGGACCTGGCCGTTGTTCTGACCGGCGCCGCAGAACGCGTAGTAGCAGACGTTCCCGTACTCGGGGATGCACATCTCGCTCATCGGGCACTGGTCGTCGGTCTCGCAGGTGAAGACGCAGCTGCCGTTGGCCAGCGGGTCTGGGTCGAAGAAGCGACAGCTCTGCGCCGGCTCGTGGCAGTCCTGGGAGCTGCGGCACTCGGCGAACTGCGCGGGCACGCAGCGGCCGTCAAAGCAGGTCTCGACGCCGGTGCGGCAGTGGTAGTCGGTCACGCAGGAGCCGTCCGCGCGCACGCAGTGGCCCTCGCGGCAGGCCTCGCCCTCGGCGGCGCACGGGTAGCGGCACGTCGACGGGTCGTCCGGATCGGGCTCGGGCTCGTCGGCGGCGCAGGCGTCGCGGTAGGCGTCGTCGAAGACCGAGCGGCCGAACTCGACGACCGTCTCGCAGCCTTCGGCGCCGCGCACCACGGTGGCGAACGCCGGGTTGGGGGCACAGGCCGCGGCGCAGTCGGCGCCGAGGGCGGCGGCGTCGTCGGCGTCGAGGCCGGCGCACACCTCGAGCGAGCAGGCGGAGATGCGCGCGCACGCCTCGACGCAGGGCGCTGCCGGAGCGCCGCCGGCGCCGCCTTCGCCACCCGCGCCGCCCGCGCCGCCCGCGCCGCCCTCGCCGCCGGCCCCGCCCGCACCGCCTTCGCCGCCTTCGCCGCCGGCACCGCCCGCGCCGCCTTGCGGGGCCGCGTCGGGTCCGGGCTGCTCGCCGGACTGCCCGCCGGCGCCGCCCTGGGCGGCCGCGTCCGCGTCCGCATCCGCGGTCGCCGCCTCGTTGTCCACGGCGCACGCGCCCGTCCCCAGCGCCACCAGCGCCACCAGCCACCTGGCCATCGTCCTCATGCCTCGGGCCTCCTTCGCCGCTCTGAATAGCGGTACGGCGGTCCGCGGCGGCAATGTCGCGCGACACGAGACATCGCCGCCCCGGGAGCGGCGGCAGGCGTTCGCCGGGGGGAGGAGGTCGCTGGGCTGGCGGCCTACCGCGCGTCGTCGGGGGCGTTCGCCGCCGACTCGGTGGCCGGGTGGTCGTCGGCGGGCGCCGCGGGTGGGCGGCGGCGGCGCGCGGCGGGGGTGGGCTCGGCGGCGGCCGCCTCGGCGGTCGGCGCCGGCGCGTCCGTCGGCGGAGCGGCTTCGGCGGGCTCGCTGCGTCCGCGCGGCGGCTCGGCCTCGGTTGCTGCGACCGCCTCGCGACGGCCGCGGTCCGGCAGCGCCGCGTCGGGCGCCACCGCGTCCGTCGGCGGCCGCCGTCCGCGGCCCGCCGTCGGCAGCGCCGCGTCGGGCGTCACCGCGTCCGTCGGCGGCCGCCGCCCGCGGCCCGCCGTCGGCATGGGCGCGGCGGGCATCCCCGCGGCGCCGTCCGCGCGCAGCGGCGGCCCGACCGGCCCGAGCTCCGGATCGGCGACGGGGGCCCGCCGCCCTCGCGGCGCGCGCGGATCGACGCCACGCTCCCCGTCGGATGCCCCGGGCGCGGGTGGTCCGCCGGGGGGGGCGAAGCCGGGCGCGAACCCGCCACCCATGTCGGGCGCGTAGCCGCCGGAGGCCGACGGGTGACGGGGCGCGGCGTCGGGCGGGTGCTGCCCCTCGACTCCCGCCAGATCCTGGCCTTGCGTCGGCGCGTGCCGCCCCTGGAACCGCGGGTCGCCGTCCGGCGCGTACCCGCCCCGCATCCGCCCGTCGCCGCCCGGTGCGTGCTGTCCCTGGAACCGCGGGTCGCCACCCGGTACGTGCTGTCCCAGGAACCGCGGATCGCCGCCCGGCGCGTGCTGTCCCAGGAACCGCGGGTCGCCGCCCGGCGCGTGCTGGCCCTCGAATTGTCCCGCCGCGCCCGGTGCGAACCCGCCCCGGAACCGCGGGTCGCCGCCCGGCGCGTGCTGGCCCTCGAATTGTCCCGCCGCGCCCGGTGCGAACCCGCCCCGGAGCCGTGGGTCGCCGCCCGGCGCGTGCTGCCCCTGGACCCCCCCGCCGCCGCCCGGCGCATCTACACCCTGGAACCGCCCGTCGCCGCCCGGCGCGTGCTGCCCCTGGAACCGCCCGTCGCCGCCCGGCGCGTGCTGGCCCTCGAATTGTCCCGCCGCGCCCGGTGCGTCCCCGCCTCGGAGCCGCGGGTCGCCGCCCGGCGCGTACTGTCCCTGGAACCGCCCGCCGCCTGGCGCGTGCTGCCCCTGGAAC